>NZ_JXYA01000047.1 GCF_000967655.1 Pseudoalteromonas rubra | reverse complement strand
CTGGAGCGCTTTCAATACAGAATCTAAATCAAATTTTTGTGTAGTCATGGGTCATTTCTCTTTTTGTATCTTAACTTATCGAAATGACACAGAAAATTGAACACTACCAGATTGCGATGTGATAAAACTGAACTAAATCACGGTAAATCCCCCCAGTTATTAGTAATGCAATTCCTGAAGCGCCCCTACACACTAAAATGGCACCCACTCAAGATTCCCGCGCTCTGGGCGGGCTGTTTCAAACCAAAAACGCAGAAAAATCAATAACTACTCCAAATCAGTATTGTCCAATTTTTACGTAAATCCCTTAACTCGTGCATCAATTGCAAAGACAAAAATCATGCCTCTCACATAACAGTATGAAAAATAAAAATATCAAAGTGAGTTATATGTACAGCCACCTAACAGGAATTACATAGCCAACATTGTGTTGTGAATTTACACTTGGGTGTCTTTGAAAATGTCCTATCTTTGAAAATGTACTATAGAAGTGAGCGCCATCGTGGATGGTATAGAGAAAATTTATAGGTTTAAACAGTAAGTAAGTGGTGAGTATGAACTATGAATACGGAACAAGCATATAACACAATAGCGAACGTGTTATTCGCACACTTTGAGCCAAATGAACAGTTTGACAGGCTTGAGTTGAAGATGGAAATAGGTGATGGCGCAACTTCAAGGGAAGTTTGGAAATATTTCAATGGGGTGAGCTCTCAACCGATTGGAAAAAGCTTGCCATTGCAAGCTGGGGCTGATTTACGGCGAGCTGTCTTCTTTCTTCGCGATAATTTGCTAGAAACAGCCAATGAGCAGATCTGGGGATTGACTTTTATCCTCTACCCGGACAGCAGCTTTAATATAGAGTACACCTACGAAAAGTCTGACTGGCTAAAAGGCGGTGAGTAAGGCAATGCCCACTCAGTTAACGTTTAGGATAAAAGCGCCCGACTTTACGGGCGTTTTTTGTTCTTTGCCAATGGAAACGCTATTGTCAGCTTGCTTGTCGTTGCTGCCAGAATAAGGCGTCCTGCCAGCGCTGCTCTTGCTGATAAAAATACTCCCGCTGAGTGAGGTAATTAATAAACTCGTTGCCTATGTATTGTCGGTACTCCCCGAGCGTGTTTGGCTTGTTGTCCAGCCAGTCTGCGATGGCTTGCGCTGCTTTGAGCCCCGTTGCCAGCGCTTTGTAAACGCCCTGAGAGCTGATTGGGTCGTAGCACGAGGCCGCGTCGCCAACTGCCAGCCACCCATTGCCCGCTGGTGGGTTTAACAAACTGGAAGGCGTTTTCCAGTAGTGTAAGTGAGCAGGGGGCGCGAGTGTGTTTACGCGACCTGCAAGATGGGCGGTTTGATTTAACAGCGCGAACCAATTTTTGGGGTCTTTCAGAGCATATTCTTTGGCAATAGTTGCGTCGGTTGTCAGGCTTACCACCAGTTGGTTGTTGGGGATCGATGCGCAGTACCACCACCCGAGGTTGATGGCTTCGAGCAAGGTAAGCTTTAGCGCATTTAGGTCGGTATCTTTGCAATCAAAGTAAGCGGCAATGCTTAACATCGCATCCTGCATCTTGATTTGTGCCCCGAACTTGCGCGCGACAATGGCAGGCTGACCTGTGGCATCCACCACAAAGCGACATCGCACTGGGGGCTGGTTATCAAAAGACAGCTGAAATGGGTAGGTGGCGTTGTGAGCAACCGATACAGACGCAAAGCGTGTCTCACCGGCAAGAAGGCCACCACCTTGTGTAAATTGATCTGCCATAAATTTATCAAAACGGCGTCTGTCGAGGTGCCACCCTGCGCCTAAAGGGTTGAATAAATTGTCATTAAAGCCCAATTGCTCGCTGCCCCAGCAGGAGAAACTGCCCAGGCATGGCTCATGCCCTTGCAGTTCAAAGGCGTCAGCAATGTTCAGGCGCTGAAACAGTTTACGGGTATCGGGCGGAATACTCTCACCAATTTTAGGCTTACTGTAGGTACCAGCTTCGGCAACAAACACCTTGCCGACGCCGATATTCTGTAGCGCGATCCCGGTCGCTGCCCCTGCCGGGCCACCACCCACTATGACTACGTCAAATTCCCTGTTGTTATCAATCGCGCTCATATTGTTTCCTTATTTCTTCTTCGTTGCCGTGCCGTTGCCACCGATCATCGGCCAGGGAGTCGGATCGGCTAACTCAGGTTCATAGTTCGACAATCTGCTTTCGACCTCAAGGTATACTTCGTCAGGATACGGTTTGCCATCATCAATGACCGTGCCTTGTACTACCACGCCGATATCATCCCATTTGGTCAGCATTTCCCTGTACTCCCAGAAGCGCCCGGCATTTGCCAAGTCATGCTTATCCTGAGGGCTGTTTTCCTGTGGATATGTGCCGGGGCCCCGGACTGAGTATCGCGGCGCCGGCAGTTCATCGCTACTGATATCATAGTCTTCTGCCACATACACCGTGACCGGACGCTGCGCTGGCCACGACCAGTAGAGGGTTTCAGAGTTGAGCTCATTGGGAGAAGTCTGGTGGATGGCGCAGGAATTGTAATCCGCATGCCAGGGCAGGGCCATAAACTTGGTGGCGTCGCCAGGCTCTAAACCTAAATGCTCAACGTCTTCGTGCTGAGGGATCCAGCCCAGCCCCAAAAATGGCTTATCGGTATGCACATTAGTGTAGTTAAGCGGTTTATGCTTGATCCGGAAAGGTCCGGCACCGGTCAGCCAATCCTGATACATCGCAGGTTCCCGAATGATCCAGGTCATATCAATGCCCGGACTAAAGCGTCCTCCCAGGCAGTTTTGCAGGGTAGCCCGATCCAGGTACTCACCCTCACTGAGTTTTTGTGTGCTGCCATGCACATAATTATGATTCGACCAGCTATGCAGGAACTGATACTGCGTAATGGTGGGGGTCAAAAAGGGCTTGCCACCCGCTGCGCTTGAATCACCCAACGCCAGTGGCATGAGCGGGGCACCTTCGTCAATCGACTGCGAGCGCCAAGTGGCCTCAGTTCCCGGGTTTGGCTGACGAATATAGGCTAAACCAGCCAGGATGGTGCTGTCAGGGTCATCTTCGGCGGTGATAGCATCTACCGATTTGTGCGCTTGTATGGCAATTTCGGGTAAGTAGGCATTCCACAGCTGCTGCCCGGTGGCTTTAAATATGGGCCTTATGTGGTCGTCAAATGCTGGTTTGTAGTCCGGGTTAAACTTACCATCGTGGTATAATTCAGGCTGTAGGTTCAGCTTTCTGACAAAGGTATCGTAGGCTTCATCGAACAAAGACACCACATTCAGCGTCTGTGGTGCATAACTGGGGTCAGTTACAACCGCCCAGCCGCCAAATACTTCTTCAATACTGCCGTCGTCAAATTCAACCACTGCGGTAACCGGACCATCCGACGTATCATCAAACCACTGGTCATTGTTGACTGGCCCTTCAATTGGCACTGGCTTGTCTTTGCTGTCGAGTCTCCAGCCTACGGCTTTACCGTAGCCGCCCGCCACGATCAGGCGTCCTTTGTCGTCAGTATGCAGCTCTCCCAGGCTGGTGATACCGCAAGCAGTGCGAGGTTTGTGCATATCACTGCGCTCAACAACATCCTCGATTTTAAACTGTGCACTGTGCACTTGTTCATTTTTCTTTGGGATATCCAGATAGTCGAAATGCATATAAGGAAAGGATTTAGGGTAATCTGCCACTTCAACTTTGTTGCCATCTTTGAGGTAAGCCGCCACTTCACTATTATCAAACTCAGCTTGAGTATTTTCACGGTCTACCACCCGCGGGCCGGCATCGATCACTAAACGAGACAAACGGGTTTCGTTGTACGGGTCCAGGCCTTCGGACAGGTTACGTAAAACCGGAACATTACCATTTTCGTAGGCAACCACGCCATGGTCGTCGTCGTTTACAAACCAGGCCGATTTCTTATTCGCCAGATGTACACACCACTTGATGTTGATGACAGTTTTGCCCTCAAAGCAGGCACCGACAGTCAGCTCCTGACATTCACCTTGCTCCGGGTAACTCGGCTGCTCAACTCCGGTGTAAGCGAAAACACGAAAACGCGCCGCCTGACGTTTAAATGCGCCATGCTTATCTCGCAACTGAGAGCTGGTGATTACTTTGTCTGTTGCGGGGTCCAGCGGCAGGCCGCCGGTGGTTTTTTGCGGTTTGCCGGGCTGAGGTAGCGCCGCAATGCTCTCCGGCGCAAGGTAATATTCTTCACTGTTACCAACGCGTGCAATGCCAATAGCAGGGTGAATTTTAAATAGTGTTTTAGACATGATAACTTTCCTTATTCGTCATTTGGCATTGAAAACAAAGGCAACACGCCATTTTGCCAGCACGCCGAGATTGCAGCGCCATTTTTGTACATCACGACTGCAAAGTCGTCCGGCGTTTTACCTGTTTGGAAAGTGGTGTTCATGATCTCCAGAAAGTCGCTAAAGTGCTGTAACTGAATTTGTTGCAGGCTTTCTTGTCGCTCACTGTCCGATGAGGTGACAGGATAGGTGTCGGGCAATGGTTGTCTCAGTAAATAGGTGAATTTCTCATAGTGATCCCATGTTGGCTGAATATCATCGGCATTATTTTGATATTCCGGCGGGATATACTGCGCATCTTTTTGATAGCCTTCACCCTGATCTGTGATTAAATCAATCAGGTTAACAACCTGAGGCAGGCCGTCATTTTTGTCTTTTGTCACAGTTAGCTGGGTATCCGGGTAAAATCCGGCAAAGTGATTTACCTGATTAACATTGCCAGTCAGGTAATCAGTGCACTCCTCACACCCTTGCTTGATTGCGTTGTATAGCTCACCAATTGAACCATACTGATCTTTAGGTCGGGTATTATTATATCCCTTATCGCCAGGCCAGACCGGGTACTCGATGATACACATGGTATTCAGTCGTTCTATGTCAAAGGGGCCAATCTCTGTTGAGTAGGGCTGATAAATATCTTTAGGGTTAGGATCATCCAGGTCAAAATCCAGATGTGGGATTTCCCCGCCATACGGAGGCGCTGTGATCTCAACCTTTGTGCCAAACGCATTAGCGATATTTGCAGCAGATTGCAGGTGAAGCATCTCCTGGTTTACCACGGACTTTACAAGCCTGCCCGCTTCGGTGGACTGATCCTTGATGGAATACATGGCTGCCATATAAAACGGGATGGTATACATTTCAACATCCACAGCCCATTGCAAATGTGCGCGCAGTTCCTCTATGGTCCAGTGACCGGGTTGCACTTTGCATGGCGGTGTTAGCTTTTTAGCCACCAGACGCGGCGACGGGTTTTCGAGTTTAATCATGCTAGTTCCTTTATGGGTTAAGCTGCTTACGCATGAGTGCTTATTGCTTTAAGGAACTTACGTGCGACCCACACGAACTACCTATTCCCGAATGCTTTTAACCATGTATTGCAAGCAGACTTCGACGGTACATAGAGAAGAGACAAGGTTTGAAATTTCGAGGCGTGATAACGAACGGCATTATCACGCCCGGAAAATCCGGGCGATGCATTTGTCTAATCAAAAGCTAGTTCAAGTAAACGACAAATCAACCAAACCCGACATTACATTGGCATTACAGCCGTTGGTGTGCCCTCAATTAACTGGAAATGCGACACATTTTTTTAGGCAACACCGATTCAAAATCGGCTTTTTGTGGGCAGAGCGATTTCAAACCGGATATGCAGCAAAATCAATAACCGATGCAAACCAGAATTATCCAGTTTTTACGTAATTACCCTAACTTTCGCATTAATTGAATAGGCAAAAATCATGCTTCTCTGTCAGAAGCTTGGTAAGTAAAAATATTCAAAAAAATCAGGTTTATAAGCGTATTGCTTGACACTCCATCGCACTGCATATGTTTTTTCCTTTACTTCTAAAAGCAAGTTTTTGTTCATTTTTTGCTCTAAGAGGCTTGACCTCTTACCACCTTGAGCTAGCCTTTTGTTGCTAAATTGTAATTTTTGGAGCAAATAAATGAAAAAAATAACACTCACTGTTTTACTCAGTATTATGTCACTCTTTGCACAACTGGCGCACAGTAGTGATGAACTGGAATATCCTGTTGTGCTGGTTCATGGCCTGTTTGGCTTCGACAATCTGCTGGGCGTGGATTATTTCTATCGCGTGCCCTCGGTTATCCGTCAGGAGGGCGGCAACGTCTATGTGGCTGAGGTATCTTCTGCACATAACTCTGAGCTGCGTGGCGAGCAGCTGCTTGAGCAGGTTGCACTGATCCGAGCCCTCACTGGCAAAGACAAAGTGAATCTGATTGGTCATAGTCAGGGCGCGCAAACCATTCGTTATGTGGCGTCTGTTAAACCTCAATGGGTCGCCTCAGTGACCAGCATTGGGGGCGTTAACTGGGGTAGCCGTTTTGCTGATGTGGTGCGTGGTGGTGTCGATCAGGGGTCGTTCTCAGAGCAGTTTTTGGCGTCACTGGCCAACGGTTTAGCCGGGTTGATTGACCTGTTATCGGGCAAGCCCACAGCACCTAAAGATGCACTTGAAGCGCTGAGTGCACTGACCACAGAAGGCACTCTGGCGTTTAATCAAAAATACCCTGAAGGTGTACCACAACAGTATTGCGCTCAAGGTGATATGTTGGCCGACAACGGCGTTTACTACTTCTCGTGGAGCGGCAGCCGGGCGTGGACCAACCTGTTAGACCCAACAGATAATGCACTCTTGTTGTTCTCAGGTGTGTTTGACGAAGCCAATGATGGCCTGGTATCGGCTTGCTCCAGTAACCTGGGGTATGTGATTGGTAACGACTTCAAGATGAATCACCTGGACCAAGTTAACCAAACTATCGGGGTTCACCATTTGTTCGAGACCGATCCGCTCACAATTTACCGTCAGCATATTCGTCGTCTGAAAGGTCTGAATCTATGAGGCACTGGCGTCTGCTTTCACTCAGCTGTATCGGGTTGTGTGCCTGGCTTTGGTATTTGGCTGGACAGCCAGCCAGTACAGGCACGGCTCACGCCGTAGCATCCAGTGAGCGCCCGGTGACAGAGGCGCCAAACACGATTGCCCAACAATCTCATGTCGCGATGCCAGCACAGGCTGCGCATTGCGGCGCAATCGTCAAAGCCCATAAGCATCAGCTTGATGACTGGATCTTAGCTTTGCAAAGCGAGCAGCTGGAGCAAAACTGGGCTCACTATACGCACCGTTTACCACTGTGCCTGCAAGCGTTGGCCCATGACTACATGAACTATAAACAGGCGCTGACAGAAGTAGAAAACACGCTTACGGTTCACGAGCGTTTTGAGGCACTGCAAACGCTTCAGGGTCAGCACTTTTCAGATGAGGTGATCGCTGCCTGGTTTGCGGATGAGAACCGCTGGAATGCGCAGACACTGGAGCGCTGGCAAATTCTGTCTGATCAATCGCTCAGCGAACAGGCACGGCGCGAACTTATTGATGCACACATCAGTCAGCTCCCACAAGAAGAGCGAGAAACCATAGTGGCGACCCAAACCCTGATCACACTAAAACAAGGCTGGCAGACTATGGATTACAATCAACTCAGCGCCGAGTATGGCGATGAAGCGGCTGCACGCCTGATGCAAACCCGTAAAGAGCAGCAGCAATGGCGAGAGCGAGTCGCTCAATTTAAGCAGCGACGTGCAGAGATACAGGCTGGCCAGAGCGGGGGAGCGCAGCAATCGGCACTGGCTGCGCTGAGGGCGTCTATGTTCACAGACACAGAACAAAAAAGGCTGGCAGTGGTCTTAGCTAATTCACAGTGACTTGCCGGGCAAACTCCTAACTGGTTATTTGCATAACAAATTATAACGAACCTTTACAAAAAGCGCTGTGTGGTTTCAGGTACTGACTCAACCGCTCTGGTATAATGCGATGCGCAGTGACATTGAGGTAACGTGCTTGATTGTGCGTGCCAGAGATATGTTTTTTTGAAGTAAGGCATGGCGTTGAACGCGCGTTTTCTCTCCATGGCTAAGAAAGAGGTAAATAAATCGGAATGAGAAATTCTGTATTGGCTTTGTTGTTTATGGGGGTGCCAGGCCTGGCGATGTCATCAACCAACTACATCGTGACTGTAAGCGTAAAAGACGCGGTGTCAGACAGGCAGTTTCCGTCATTTGTGCTCCAGTCTCTCGATCAGGTTAACACTGTGCGCTCAGGTGACTGTAAATACACCGGTTTGCTGTCCAGGCAGAGTGAACAGGTGCTTGTGTTACATGGAAAAATGTCTTGCATCTATGAACAGGGATCCTCTCATATGGATATGCCCGAATTCTCTATCAGCGATGAGGGCGGCAGTGGCAGTATAGAGATGGGAGAGGAGGGTACTGACATGTGGAAATACAGTGTAGATGTTAAAGTACAGGACCTGTAAAACACATCAGACTCAAGCACAGTCAGCCTTAGGCAATAATAAACAGTATGACGCCCGAACTAACTGACTGCTCACGCCCAGGCTCCGGATTACTTTCGGCACACGCCGCTATCGCAACGAGACTTGCCAGTCAGCCAGTAAGAAATGCGATAGCGGTTTTTGGCAAACAGTAAATAAAACTTATCAGCGATGGGCTTAATGACAGGCCATCTGAGTGGCGCGTACAGCCAACCCATTCCCACTAATCGCCACGCCAGATGCGTAACATCCAGACCCAGCAACAGATTACCTTTGGCATCCAGCGCGTGCAAAACTGTGTTTGCCTTTTCCGGGTCAATGCCAGGGTAGCGGGCAAATTCGTCGCTTAAAATATCGACCGTTTTAATGCGTTGTGCTTTATCTCGTTTGGTCAGTGCAGTCATTTCCTTAACGCACAAAGGGCAGCTGCCGTCATAAAATATGGTGAGTTCGCTCATTAGCTTATCCGGTTGTTTTTAACGCAATACGCACTGGTAAAATAATAAGATCATTGCCGGCGTATGTCTGCATATTATTTCAGAGTGTTATCTTCTTCATAAGACCGTGCAACCGTCGAATTGTATGTCGGTAAAAAACGAACTCAGCAGACGCAAGAGCTAAGCTATTTACCTCTTAAAAGGGCTAATTGTAACTATGTCCAACCTTTGTGATCTAAGTGTGTAAAAGATGATCTTTTGGTTTTTTCTTTCTCTATATTTAGTGATGTTTCATCATCTAATCAATAACATAAAGCCAAGCCATTAATAATTATGGTGTTCAATCAGCGGCGGTCTTTAATTATAATATTTCGATTACTTAATGAGTCGTTGTGTAAAAAACATACCCGGGCTAATCCGTATTCAGGCGTTAGGCTCCGGCTTTATTGTGTACAAACATGCTGCATGGTTATGCCATTTTTACACATAAAATCGCTGGTATTTTGCACTCTTTTTTCAGGTTAAAAACAGCCGCCAGAGATATTTGGTTTTAGTATCTCTGGCGGTTTTTTATTCGTCTGAATTATTGTTAAATTAGGGAGCTTTACAAAGAGCATGGCAATAAAAGATTTATCCATTACCAAACAAATAAGTTTGAGCTTTTTTTCGGTATTTTTTGTTTTCTTTGCAGTGAGTCTGCTGACCTATAACGGACTGAGAGGGATCAGCGATGATCTTGATTCAATTGTACAAACCAGTATTCCTTCGGTAGAAATCGTTAAGGACTTAAAGATAGAGCTCACTACCATTCGTAAAGATGAGTTTGGTGCCACCATGAACCCGGACCACCCCGAAATGAGCGAGTGGCTGAGCATTCTGAGAGACTTACGCGCCGGGGTAAATCGTAAAATTGCGCTGTACAGCCAGCTTAATGTAAGCGTAAAGGAGCGCCGCCAGTTCGAGGCGTTTGAGTCTGCCTGGCGAAAATATGCGGCGGCTACGTCGGACTTTAACGCGCTGGTGCGCAGTGGTGAAGTGAACCGCGCTAATGAGACGGTGTTGAACAGCTATCCCGTCTTCGCCAAGGCCATGGACGAGCTAAGTGAGCTGGAGAAAATCAACAGTGACAATGTGGGACATGCTGAGTCATCAGCCATCGGTGCTGTCAAAACCGTGATCACGGCCATTATCATTTGTACTTTGGTGTGCGCTGTGATGATTGCGCTGATCTGTGTTGTGCTCAGCGGGGCCATTAGACGTCCTTTGGAAGAAGCCATGAACCTGGCCGGCAGCATTGCAAATGGCGATTTAAGTACCCGCATTGATATTGACTCGGCAGGCAGCAACGAACTGGGCTCTTTGCTGGTGTCACTGGAAAAAATGCGTCAGCAGTTAAATGGCCTTGTTGTGAAAATTAATGACAGCGCTATCTTGCTCTCTTCCGCGGTTGAAGAAGTGAATATGATTTCGGCACAAAACGCCCAAGGCATGGAAAACCAGCAAAACGAATTGCAGTCTGTGGCCTCTGCCATGACCCAGATGCAGGCCGCCGTATCTGAGGTGGCGCAAAGCACCGAAATGGGGGCGGAGTCTGCTAACCAGGCCCACATGAAATCGCGCGAGGGCAGTACGGCACTGACAAGCAGCATGTCGCATATTTCCGCGGTGGCAGAAACCGTAACGCATGCGGGCGAGCTGGCGGTTAACCTTGAAAAGAACGCGCAGAATATCAACGTGGTAGTCGACGTGATCCGTGAAATTGCTGAGCAAACGAATCTGCTGGCGCTGAATGCTGCCATTGAAGCCGCCCGTGCCGGTGCGCAGGGCCGTGGTTTTGCAGTCGTTGCCGACGAAGTACGCTCACTGGCACGCCGTACTCAGGAATCAACCACACAAATCGTTGAAATTGTCAGTGACTTGCAACAAAAGTCCAAAGAGACGGGGGAAGCCACACGCACCTGTCAGACCGGGATTGATGTGTGCGTGGAGCAAACCGAGACGGTTAGCCAAACCATCAGCCAGATTGAACAGGAGATCGACAGCATTGCAGCAATGAGCACGCAGATAGCGGCGGCTTGTAATGAGCAGTCTGTGGTTTCTGAGGAGCTCAACCGCAATATTGAGAACATTAATGTAGCCGGTGTTGAGATGACCGAGGGAGCCAATCAAATCTCCCATGCCTGTCATGATATCAGTGAGCTGGCCCACAGCCTCAAGTCCAGTGTCGAGCAGTTTAAATTGTAATAGCACCTCTTTGATGTCGGGGAGTTAAAAGCGTAAATTCCCCGGCAGTAAATTATACCCGCGAAGAAATCGCCGAATGCCTTGCGTTGGTGGCGCTTTCTTACCCCAAAAACAGGCTGGGCTCATCGCCTATCTGGGCAGCGCTGTCTTCATCATTTACCTTTTTAAGTCCTGCAAACCAGCCAGAGACAACTTGGCTATTCGGTTGGTGTAATACTGTGTCATTGATAATAAAGTAAAACGCCCTTCATAATGAAAGCGAACTAGGCTAAAAGCTGTAAAGGAATCGACAATGACAGATAATCATGAAAACGATAGAACATACATCTATGTTGGTACAATCGGCGCTAAAGGGCATGGTAAGACGACCTTAACCGCCGCGATAACGCATGTGTTAGCAAAAGAACACTTATCAGCACCGCAGAGCTTTGCCTCAATCGACGATGCGCCTGAGTACACCACAAATGCAGGTGTAACTTACCGTAGCTCAATGGTCGATTATGTCTCAAAATCATACGTTTACTTTCATTCAGACTGCCCCGATTATATGGACTATGTTAAAGGGCTGATCACAGGTCATTTGAGGATGGGCACCGCCATCCTTGTGGTTAGCATTGATGTCGGCTTTAATCGCGAAACGGATGAATATCTCAGGCTGCTGCGCTCGATGGGTATTGGTAATGTCATTGTTTATATTAATAAAGCCGACAAGATACACGACGAAGCGTTTATCAGTGAGATGGCGTCTCTCATCACAGAGCAGCTAGAGGAGGCGGGGTATGACAGAGCTTTGAGCCCGGTGATCGTGGGCTCGGCTAAAAAAGCGCTTGAAGGAGACCCCAAATGGGAAAAAAGCATCAAAGCGTTAGTCCAGGCAATGGAAGACTATGTTGTTCCGCCTGTGCCTCTGAAGGATCAGCCCTTTGTGATGCCTGTTGAAGATATCTTTATGGTAAGTTGGCGCGATACACTTGCGCGTAGCAGAATAACAAGTGGCACGCTTTATAAAAACGACGAGCTGGAACTTGTGGGTATTCGGGATACTCAGCACACACGGTGTTCCAGTATTGAGGTCGAGCGAAGGCTTAAAGACAGCGCACAAGCCACTGAATTGGCTGCTGTAGGCTTAAAAGGGATCGATAGAGAAGATATCGAAGAAGGTATGGTACTCGGTAAAAACGGGTCAATTAAGCCATATACACGTTTCGAAGCGCTGCTTTATTGTTTGACCGGCGATGAGGGCGGACGTAAAACGCCTCTGCACAATGGATTTGAAGGTGACTTTAGACTGCATTATCTGGACGTGGCAGGCACAGCAAGCTGGCCTCGGGACATTGAAATGATGGTGCCGGGCGATGAGCTTAACGTGACCGTCAGGCTAAGCAAATCCATGGCGATGAAAGCGGGTGTAAAATTCGAAGTCCGCCAGCATGATCAGGTTGTCGCTGTAGGGCGTGTAACTTGCCCTATTGACTGAGTTTTCTAGAAAAAGCGTCAGCGCCTGCTGTTGCAGGCGCTGACATTTTGGGTAGGATTACAACTGATGACGCAAATCAAAACGGTCCAGCTGCATCACTTTGTGCCAGGCCTTAACAAAGTCCTCTGCAAATTTTTGCTGGGCGTTGTCATAGGCATAGACTTCGGCCACGGCGCGCAGCTCTGAGTTTGAGCCAAAGATCAAATCCACACTGGTGGCCGTGAAGCGCTTTTTGCCCGTGCTGCGGTCTATGCTCTCGTACAAACCTGCCTGGCTGGTTTTTTGCCACTGATGAGACATGCTCAGCAGATTGACGAAAAAGTCGTTGCTGAGCGTGCCCACTTTATCGGTAAATACGCCGTGCTGAGAGTCCATGGCATTGACACCCAGTACACGTAAACCACCCAGCAGCACCGTCATTTCTGGCACAGTTAAATTGAGCTGATCGGCTTTATCAACCAACATTTCGGTTGGTGAGCGGTAGCTGGCATTCACGTCAAAGTAGTTTCTGAACGCATCCGCTTTTGGCTCAAGCAGCGCGAATGATTCCACATCGGTTTGTGCCTGAGTTGCGTCGGTGCGCCCTGGGGTAAAGGGCACAGACACCGTAATACCGGCGTTTTTGGCTGCCTGTTCAACTGCGGCTGCACCTGCCAGCACAATCACATCGGCCATAGAGACTTGCTTAGTGCCACCGGCTGCGCGGTTAAAGCGCGCCTGTACAGCTTGCAACTGATTTAAAACTGACGATAGCTCATCCGGGTTGTTAACTGGCCAGTCTTTTTGTGGTGCCAGCATAATGCGGGCACCGTTGGCACCACCGCGCATATCCGAGGCACGGAAGCTGGCAGCAGACGCCCAGGCAGTGCGAATAAGCGCCGGTACGCTGATCCCGGTTTGCAGAATATCCAGCTTAATGGCTTTGGCATCGGCTTCGTTTATCAATGCATGATCTACAGCCGGAACCGGATCTTGCCAGATCAACGCTTCATCAGGGGCGGTATTGCCCAGGTAGCGGGCACGCGGACCCATATCGCGGTGCGTAAGCTTGTACCAGGCTTTGGCAAAGGCCAGACGGTATTCTTCAGGGTTGGCCAAAAAGCGCTCGGCAATTTTGCGATACTCCGGGTCGTACTTGAGTGCCAGATCTGCGGTCGTCATCACTGGTGAATTAAACTTCCCTTTGACATGTGCATCGGGTACCGAGGTGTGCAGTGCCTCATCGGTTGGGATCCACTGAATGGCACCGCCCGGGCTGCGTGTTTGCTGCCATTCAAAGTTCAGCAGGTTTTGCAGGTAAAGCGTAGTCCAGCGGGTAGGTGCCTGAGTCCACGCGCCTTCCAGGCCACTGGTGACGGTATCTTCAGAGTGGCCTTTACCACATTTGTTTTTCCAGCCAAGGCCTTGCTCTTCAATGGCGGCTCCACCGGGTTCTTTACCCACACATTTACTGGCCTTATGCGCGCCGTGCATTTTACCAAAGGTGTGACCACCGGCGATAAGCGCCACGGTTTCCTCGTCATTCATGGCCATACGACCAAACGCCACGCGGATGTTTTTGGCCGAGCCTACCGGATCGGGCTTACCTTTAGGGCCTTCCGGATTGACGTAGATTAAGCCCATGTGTGTAGCACCCAGCGGGCGTTGTAATTTACCGTCTTTTTCTTCGCGATCACTGGCCAGCATTTCAACCTCAGGGCCCCAATAGACTAAGTCTGGTTCCCAATCGTCGGTGCGCCCACCGGCGAAGCCATAAGTTTTAAAGCCCATGTTTTCAAGGCCAACGGTACCGGCCAGGATCATCAAATCGCCCCAGGAAATTTGCGCACCGTACTTTTGCTTAAGCGGCCACAACAGGCGCTTGGCTTTGTCCAGGTTGCCATTGTCTGGCCAGCTGTTGAGCGGATCAAAGCGCATCTGACCGCCATCACCACCACCACGGCCATCTAACGTACGATAGGTACCTGAGCTGTGCCAGGCCAGGCGAATAAACAACGGTCCGTAGTTACCCCAGTCGGCTGGCCACCAGTCTTGTGATGTAGTGAGTAACTCGTTCATATCACGCTTTAGCGCCGCCATATCCAGCTTGTTGAATGCCATAGCATAGTCGAAGTCTTCGCCCAGTGGATTGGAGCGGCCGTCGTGGTCGCGCAAAGGAGATAAATCTAGCTGATCCGGCCACCAGAACTGATTGGATTTGGCCACGCCCATAGGCACATTGCCAGACCCGACAGCGCCTTTAGGCTTGCTGATCTCGCCATGTGACTGGCTGCCTTGTTGCAGGTCGTTGTTGCTGGCGCAGGCGCTGAGGCCTGTTACCGCTATACTTACCAGGGCGGCTAAGGCTGATTTTCTGAATACTTTTGTGGTCATAGTGGTTACCTTATTTTTGTGAAATGCCTGCCGACCAGCCAAATCCTACCCAGCCGCCAGTACATTTGCTTAATTCTCAGCGAGTATAGTTACAGGTTTGCAAAATTGTTAATAGAATTTATAGATGCCTGCATTCGTAAAAATCAATCATGGTCACTATTTCAGCAGTCTCGTCGTAAAGTGCTGGTTTTATCTGATGATGGCTCAGTTTTTATTTGCGTGTAATAACGTGTAATGGTTTTGCGTTGGGATTTGTCTGTACCATTTACAGCTTTGAATGAGAATTCAAGCGCAAACAAAATAGCCTTTCTTTGTTTCTTTAATGTGTATATATGTTGATTTTAGGTTTAAATATTAAACTCTTAATATATGATAAATAAGACAAAAAATGTTCTAATAGCTGTTTTTTGTGTATATAATCTAAATAATTAAATTTAGTTACAAAGTAAGATGTAAGACACCGGAAGCATTCAGTCTGTCTTCTGTCAGGCGAAAAAACCGCAGTTTTTCAGGTTGTAGGGTTAGGTAAAAAGTAGGTCATCCAATCGGATGGCTTTATGTTACCTGCGTATGGTGCAGGTGAGCGTTTAAAGTATTATTACCAGGCTCAGAAATAGGTTTGCATGTCTGTCGTGCTCAGACTGTATTGTTCAGTCCTTATTATTCAGAGCTATCAGCCATTTTGGCTACCCCTTCTTTGTTTTCGTGGGTTCCTGTGAACTGACTCACGATCTTTTACGTACCGTTTTGCTTGCGAATTGAGCCCAAAGGGGCTGGCAATTCAAGTGCGCTCGCGCAGTGCTTGCGCAATGTAACGTTCCATATTCAGGCTGTGTGGTGTTTACCCGTAGCCACGCAGCTTTCAGGCCAAAAAGGGATTTGGCCGGGCAACATATTTTAAAATTAAGTGTTAATAGGTAGTTTGATGTCTCTTAGTGATAAAAACATAAGTAAAAAAAGTAAATTAGCCCGGCATATCCAGGCCGCGCTATTGGGCGGGGTGGCGCTGAATGCAGGCGTAGCGAGTATGGAGGCACATGGCTTTGTTGACTGTGCGTTTGACCAAAGTAATCCAATGTGCGCTACACCCGTATCTATATCGATCCAGCCCGGTGATCGTAATATCGCTTATGCACTGGGGGATGACGGTGTTCAGATTGCACCTAATGTCTCAGTCAGTAACGCAAATGCAACCATTGAGGTAAGGCTCAGCGGAGCATTGGATGGTGATCAGGAAGGTCTATACATTCCTGGTAACTTCACTAACAGCACCCGCAGTCATAGATTGGAAGAGTATAGCTCTGTATCGCCCTCCCAGGCGATGGACTTCATCAAATCAATTAGATATGAAAATAAAGCCAGCGTGCCTACCAAGGGCCCTCGTAAAATCTCAATTACCCTGAATGATGCGAATACGAATGTTATTTCTGCATCTGTCACAATCAACGCCTTTGAGCCAAAATCGCTCTCTGGTTTATTGAATATTGCGACTGCCCCTGTGGTTGAGGGCAACAAAGTCGCCATTACCTCAGCGCTTTTCCAGCAAGCAACAGATGCACCAGATGTGATGAACGATTTAACGTTTTCCATTGGTACAAATGCGGCGCAATCTGGTGTGCTCTATCGCGATCTGAATGACGACAACATACTCACTGAAAACGAAAAGCTGGGTGCTGATGCACAACCGGTAGTTAAGTCGCTTGCTGAGTTTGATAGTGCCAATTACTACTTTGTGCATGATGGCTCAGAGTCACCGCTTGACTTGGCGATCACCCTAGATTTGACACTGCCCAAGTTAGTGTCTTACGAGCATGAATATGGCATGACAGGCACAGCAACCATTCCGGTCTCGGTCACCCCGGTTGATGATGCCCCCGAGTTAATATCTGTTAACGCCGACGGTTTTGCAGTGGAAACCACTCAGGTGCCGCTGACACCGGCAATGCAAAATGGCGACAAACTGGTTGTTAAGCAAGGTCCTGATGGCACAGTATATGCCGCGTATTACAACATAATGGGTGCCAAGTTTTACTTATTAAAGTTGACAGATGGAGTCTGGAGTGAAGTTTACAGTGGATGGGTGAGTGATGCGGCCAATGCACCGGCACAATTCCTGTTTGATGCAGATGGTACGGCACATGTGGCCTATCTTACGATGATTTCTCAATATGATAGCGGCGTTAAGATTGTCTCGCACAATCCGAACACTGGAGATAACCAGGAATTCAGAGTCAGCTATATGTCAACGGAGCATAATGGGGCCGGGTATCTGGTAGAAGGTGCGGTATTTGCCTTTGCTCGTGGCAAAAGCGGCACGCCTTACGTGATGCTGCAAAGTAGCGAAGCATCAAGAACATTTCAGCTATACAAACCAGCATCCGACGGCAAAACATGGGAATTGCTCCATCAATTTAATGACGAGCTACTAACGTACCTGGATCAGTATATCTATCCGAGCAAGAGAAAACCCGTTGCAGTTAAGGCTTTATCCCTGACTGTTGATGAGGAAAATGACACTTTTTACTATGTGGCGAGCAACCCGGAGCCGCCAGCAGAAGGCGTGAATGTTGGCAAACTGACTCTGACACCAACACCTGTAGAGGAGGTGAGGATACCTGACCTTGCCGGGAACGTGGTGAATGACTCAATTCCTAGAATGAAATTGAGCTATAACAACTGGCTTGCGTTGCACCCGGGAAGTGATGGTAACTCAGGTGGTGTTCATTCTGTTTTAGAAACGGAATCAACCAGCAGCTCTGCTGGTGACTATTTATACAATCAAAAATCCTACACTTATCGATATCTGAGTGCGGATGGCTCAGAGAAGTTTACGTCTCCCTCTCTTAAGTTAAATCGACATACAAGTAGCGTGGTTGTTGGATCAAATACCGCGTTTGCCGTTGAAGCGCAGACATTGCCTAGTGGTGGTTCAAAGCTTGTGATTCACAGCCTGGTCGATAAACAATGGCAGGTGTACCATGAGTTTGAAGTCCCGTTTTCAGTAACCACTGAACCTGAACTCAGCGTAGTGGGCAATGATGAGCTCATTGTCACCTTAGACGAACCAGGCGGTGAAAACAGACTTGCGACGAAAATCAAAAAGCAGAGTCAAACAGACTGGAGTACCACGCCCATTGACGCGTTAAATCCGGCTAAGTTATTTGCAGGTAAAACGCTGGTCGACCCGGACTCGGAGCAGGTATCTTTCACCATCAATACCGATGATACAGACACACCGGGCACCTTTAGTCTGCCAGATGATGCCGTGCTGGATGGCGTTAGTGCGCAACCGACCGAAGATGGCAAAGGGTTTGTGCTAAGCGGCCCGATTGAGGCCGTAAACCGTCTGCTTGCTCAACTGACCTTTACCCCGGATGCGGGTTATCAGGGCACCCCGAGCTATAACTATACCGTTCAGGGTCTGCCTGATGGTACCACAAGCAATGGTTCACTGAGTCTGAATATTACACCTGTCAGAGCGCTGTCAGATCTCTTTACCCTTGCCCCGCTGAGTGTAGATGAAGGCGGCAAAGTGAAGCTTACCGCAGCTCACTTCCAGATGAGCGACGCGGACAAGGCGATTGTCGAAACACTCAGGTTCTCAGTCGCCCCGGCTTCTGTCAGCTCGGGCGCGCTGTATTTTGATTTTAATGGCGATAATCAGCTGACTGAAAACGAAAAGTTCAGTGATGAGCGTTTAACTGTACCTGCATCATTCGCTGAAATGACCAGCGGCCGCTACTACTTTGTCCATGATGGCAGTGAATCTCCGTTAGATTTGGCACTGACGTTAAACATGGCCTTGCCGGAAGGCTCTGAGCACAGCAATGACTTTCTTGCTGAAGGCACTGCCACCGTTGATCTAACGGTTAACCCGGTTGATGATAGCCCAACTGTTACTTTTAGCCCTACCTTTGACGTGCCTTTGACCGCTGAAATGCGAGCGGCGGATGAATTGCTTGTAAAGACGGACCCAACAGGGCTGGCACATGCTGTTTTTTATGACAGGCAAACAAACCTCTTTGTTTGGAGCATTTATAAAGATGGCCAGTGGCAAGCGTTGTTCAGTCAGGATTCTGATAAGGGGCGTGGTGAGCTTAAAAAAGCGCAATTAAAGTTTGATAGCAATGGTATCGGGTATGTTGCTTTTGTGAGTGCCGATGCGCATTCAGAAAAGGTGCTCAACATGCTGCGCTATTCACCGGCAACGACTGAGGTGAAGCAGTACGTAGTGGAGAGTGATGCCGCCAACCTCGACCAGGGCTACCCAATTGCCACCAGTACGTTTGGCTTTACGCTCGATCAGCAGGGTAATCCCTATGTCATGGTTCATTCAGACTTGTTCGACAAGCACACTGTTTATAAGTTCTCTTCGCAAGAGGGGCAAGCAGCGAGCTGGCAGGAATTCTACAGGTTCAGTGACCCATTGCTTAGCGCGGGTATTACGAATGTTAGTGGCCTGGACTTAGCATTTGACCACACAACAGAAGTACTTTATTACGCGATACACAGCGATGAAACACGCTATGCCTATCGGACCGGCCAAGTTGCAATGGCAACAAGAGTTCATAGTACCCTGGATAGCCTGGGCGGATTGGTTTCTGAAGGCTCCGTCACCGATGCCAATCCAAACGTGCAATTGGGGTTAAATATCGGAGCCGATGGTACTATTTTTGCCGCGCACTCATTAGTACAGCATATTTCAGCAAGCCTGGAAGATGGTGCAAAGCGCACAGTACGCTATCACTATAATGTTATTCATGGTGCCAGTGACTTCGTTAGCGAGCCGATTGAACTGGTACGTGACAGAAGCAACGTGATCTTATCTAAGGCAGGTGCTCTGGCGGTTGAAGCACAGGAACTGGAAAATGGCACATCGAAAGTCGTTGTAAAATACCTGACTGATAATGAGAAAAAATGGCTGCTACTTGGTGACTATGCGGTACCGTTTAAAGTCACCTCAAAGCCTCAGTTAAACATTTCCGCGGATGGGCGTCTCTCAATCCGTGTTCGCGGTGACAACCCTGAACAGGATCTGTTAACTGTGATGGGTACGCAGTTTAAGCTTATTCATAACCTCATTACTCCAGTAGCCAATAAAGCCCTGCCATTTGATGGGATTAATATTGATGATCCTGACAGCAGCGAAGTGCAGCTTTATATTCAGCCAATGACATCAATCACGGACTCGGGTACTTTCGGTTTGCCTGAAGGTACTGACATCAGTGATGTTGATGTTCAATATAATGTTGATGACTACTTGGTACAAATTTCTGGTAGCCCCTTAGCTGTCAGTAAAGTAGCAGCACTACTTACTTATACTGCTAATGCCGAATTTACCGGTCAGCAGGCTTATGCTTGGACTGTAAAAGGCATGCCTGATGGTGAAGCTTACAGTGGGTATTTTGGTTTTGATATCAGACCAGTAAATAAGGCACCAGCGCTTGCCACCAATAAACCGGTTCAATATAACGCGCAAAGCGCTCAGCAGGGTGTGGCCATCACTGAGGCGCACCTGAATGCGACTGACTTGAACGATACCGCCGAGGGTATTTTGTACAAGGTAGTCACACTGCCTGACTCGCAAAACGGCACTTTGTACCTGAACGACAGCAATGACACCACCTTTGTACAGGACACGTCTAACGCGCTTTCCGTGGGCGATACCTTCACTCAGCAAGATGTGAATGACGGTAAAGTACAATTTATTCAGTGGGATAATTCCAACCTGCATGCCATCACATTGCAGCTGCTGGACGGCCTGGAAGATGGCGTACAGCCTTCCGAGCCATTCGTACTCAGAATTGCCGACACCCTGCCATCAACTACTCTGACTGTCACGGATGTTAACCTGTCGGCCACTTTGTATGGTAATACCTTTACCACCATCGAGGCTCAGGGGATGAACCCGGATACACTGACTATCTCACTGTTTAAAGTGGTAGATGGCCAGTGTACCACTGAGGCCTACGAAGGTATTACGGTTGAAGGTACTTTCCTGAAAGCAACCAGTGAGCTTGCCGAGGGCAGTTACTCACTGTGTGTTGTGGCCAATGATGGCTTCTGGAGTACAGAGCAAATTGTTGACTTTAACGTTATCAATAATTTGCCTTTACCTGCACCGTCAACGCCAGATCTGTTGGCAAGTTCAGATACGGGTATTAACTCAGAAGACAACATCACTAAACTCACCGACCTTGAGTTTACCGGCACCGCAGCGGCTGGCAGCACGGTCACTTTGTACAGTGACGTTAGCGGTGAGCTAGGCACAGTTACTGCCCAGCCAGATGGAAGCTGGCAGCGCCAGGTTACGCTCAATGCAGGCAGTCATAAAGTCACCGCGATTGCGACGAGCGGTCAAAGAGTAAGCCCTGTTTCGGCGCCTCTGACTGTGGTTATTGACGATACAACGCCGACAAGGCCAGCTGATTTCACGGCTAAGCTGTCACAGGACAGCAGTGGTGGTAACGCAGCGGTGAAGAGTCAGCCAACCTATGAAGGCACCGCGCCAGGGCTTGAGTACATTACTATTACCGTAACGCAGGGTGATTATGAATATAAGGCTGTTGTGAATGTCGCACAGGATGGGTCGTGGACTCATAACCTGTCTGAGGCTTTAGCAGATGGCCGTTACTCAATCTCCATTAAAGGCACTGATGCCGCTGGCAATGAAATTAGCCTGACGTCTGATTCACTGCTGGTGGATACAACGCCGATAGCGGTCCCTGTCATTGAGAGCTGGAGGGGTGAAGACGGAACTATCAGCAGTGCGGATCTGTTCAGGTATGAGATCAAAGGAACTGTTTCAGGTGATGTGAGTTATCAGGATCGGGTGAAAGTGGTTGTTGAAACAAACACCAAACGGTTTGAACAAGCAATCTCAATCAATCCGCAAACTGGTCAATGGGCCGCGTCATCTCTGGGTATTTATTCTAGTGAACTCGCGGGAGAGACTGAATTTAAGCTCACAGTGGTAGGTGTTGATGCCTATGGCAATACGTCAGACTCTGTGGTGAAAACGGCGGCACTGGACTTAACCAATCCGCGTGCGACCATAATCGCTCAGGATAGCTTGGTGGGCATAGGGCAGTCAGTTGTACTACAAGTTGTGTTCGATGAGCCTGTTGTCGATTTGACATTAGACACGTTCGAGGTGCAGGAAAACAAAGGTGAGCTCAGCAATCTGCAGAAGCAAACAGACACCAGTTATACTATGACCTTTACACCCTTTGATGACCAAACGGGTTTCGAGTATATCAATCTGCCAAACAATAGTTATCAGGACATTGCTGGAAATCCGGGGCAATCAACTCGGGCTTACTTTACCGTTGATACTCAAATAAACTCTGATCTTTTTGTAGAATTTGAGTACGATAAATATCTGGTTGAAAACGTAAGTTCGCCCAAGTTTTTTATCAGAAACTTGGAAGAGGGTTCAACGTTCACTTACAGTGTAAGCAGCAGTAATGGTGGTGTGGTAACTGGGAGTGGAGACAACAGAAACGCAGGCGATAAACTCGTCGGCTTCAATGACTCACAAAATCTGCAAGACGGGCAACTCACCGTATCTGTTTTTGTCAAAGACAAAGCGGGTAATGCTTATCCGGAAGTTACCGCAACGACAATCCTAGACAGAACTGCACCAAGCGTAGCGGGTTTTAGTGCCACCGATGACAGATTGTCAGTAGGTGAAACTGCGCTGATTAACATCACATTGAGTGAGGCAAGCAACGATTTCACGGTTGATGACTTGCAAGTAACGGGTGGTACTTTGGTGCAATTTGAAGCGCTTAGCGCAACCCAGTACCGGGTCAAGTTTGTGCCGACAGCAAACTCAAATACCCAAGGTTCTGTGCGCGTTAAAACCGGCAGCTTCAGCGATACGATGGGTAATATCAGTGGAATGTCATCTGTCGAGCAGCAGTTCACCATTGATACTCAGCTGCCAGATGCATTTGAGATCAGCTTGGATAACGCCGCATTCAATAGTGCCAATGTGCAGTCTGCTTCTGTGACTCTCAATAACGCCGAGCTAAATACTCAGTATATTTGGAGCGTGAGCGGCGATGGCGGGTCAGTGCAAGGTGAGGGCACAGTGACGAGCAGCAGCCAGCGCGTTGACTTGTCTGCGCTTAGTAACTTAAGTGAGGGTGAATATACGCTAACCTTGAAGGTAGTGGATGCGCTGGGCAACGCCTCTGAGTCGATTGAACGCACCATCATCATCGATAACCAAAAGCCGACCATTACAATGAGCTCATCAACAGAGCTGGTGAAAGCAGGCGAAACGGCAACGCTGACCTTTACCTTCAGCGAGCCAGTTATGGGCTTTACGCTGGATGATATCTTGCCTGTCAGCCTGGCTGATAACTTGTCGGCTTTCACTCAAATCTCTGAGACAGAGTATAGCGTGGTCTTTACACCTGATGAGTACAGTTCGAAGTCAGTCAAGCTAGTGGTTAATAAAGACACAGTTACAGATGAAGCGGGCAATGAGCTGAGCGAAGTGCTGTTTGAGCAGCAGGCTGTCAATACAACATACCCGAGTTATTTTGACATCAAAGAACAAGGTTCCAACAGGCTTGAAACATTTAATGCGAACCAACTGCAAGCCCTGAGCTTTACTCTGGAAGGGGCTGACGTCAAAGCAAATAACAGTTATCACTACACGCTGACGGATAGTCAGGGTAATACCATAAAAGGACGCGGCACGTTTGGCAGTTCAGTTGCAGGCAGTGCAGTCATCTCTGGGCTTGATGTGAGCTCCCTTGTTGATGGCCTTATCAGAGTCAATGTGACGTTAAGCAACGAAGTTGGCAATGTCAGTACTGAGACGAAAACCTGGCGGTTTGAAGCCGATCGTGTTGTACCCTGGGCTCAGTCAATTGATATCACAGATGGTTTTCAAAGCAGCCCGCTATCCAAGACCGTTACAGTTAACGTGAGCGAACCTATCGAGTCACCTGATCTTTCTTTTATTCATGTTACTAACGGCAGTGTGCACAATGTGAAGATGCTGAACGACTCACTCTTTACCTTTGAACTGCGTCCAAACGAAAATGTTCAGGGATCCTCAAGAGTGACGATTGAGGCTGGTGCGCTAACTGATAAAGCGGGCAACAAAAGCTCTCGGGTACAAACTGATAGTACGTACTTTGATACTCAGGCGCCTTCAGGGCATACGGTTGCGCTTAATCACACTGTGTATAACGTTCAAAACACTGAAACAATGAGCTTTGTACTCAATGGTGGTAGTGCTTTCAGCGATACTTATACCTACGTACTGAGCAGCAGTAATGGCGGTGCGATTGAGGGAAGTGGCCAGGTCATCAGTTCAAATATGACAGTGGCTGTGCCAAGCGCAGATCTTAGTAAGTTGAAAGACGGTGCGCTCACTCTGTCACTGGTATTGAGTGACCGTTTTGGCAATAAAGCAGAGCCTGTGATTAAAACGGCAACACTGGACCGCACAACGCCTTCAGTCAGTGCGATGACGGTATCAGACCAGCAGCTCAGCGCTGGTGAGTCAGGTGTTATCACCATCACCCTGAGTGAGGCAAGCAGCGACTTCAGCATGGCGTCGTTGGCGGTATCGGGTGGAGAGCTGTCTGGCTTTGCAGCCCTTAACGGCAGCACTAACCAGTACCAGGTTACCTTCACGCCAACAGCAGGCACTGAGGCGACGGGCAGCGTGACGGTTAAGGCCAACGCCTTCAACGACACAGCGGGTAACATCAATACGGATGCGAAATCGGTTGAGCTTAACATCGATACCCAGGCTCCGACCGGTTATGCGGTGACGCTGGATAAAGACGTGTATAACAGCTCTGCGAACACCATTCGCTTTGATTTGAGCGGCGGCGAAGCAGGTGCAACCTATGCGTATACGCTGAGCAGCGACGGCCACAGCGTAACTGGTACAGGCACCCTTGACAACGCGCAGCAGCAAGTGGTTATTACGGATATCGAAAACCTTAACGACGGACCGCTGAGCCTGTCGGTAACGCTGACCGATAAGGCTGGCAATGCCGGTGTGGCAGCAACCGACACGGCGATACTGGATACCACTGCACTGAGCGGCCACAGTGTTGCACTCAGCCAATCGGTGTATAACAGTGCCACGCAATCAGCGCTGGGCTTTAGCTTTAATGGCGTAGAGCAAGGTGCCACTTACACTTATACTCTGACGAGCAGTGGTGGTGGTTCAGTACAAGGCTCCGGCACCATTAATGATGTGAATGCATCTGTGTCTGTTTCAGATCTCACTGGACTGAAAGATGGCACGCTGAGCCTGACTGTAGTTGTCACCGATACTGCGGGTAACGTGGCATCTGCTGTTGTGGACAGCGCTAAACTGGACACCACTGCGCCACTTGTAACAGCCATTACAGCATCAAGCACTGCGTTAAAAGCCGACGAAACCAGTGTGATTACTATTACCCTGAGTGAAGCAAGCCGTGACTTCGGCTTGGCATCGCTGGCGGTATTGGGCGGCGAGCTGTCTGCCTTTGCCTCTATCAATGATAACGGCACTGATTACCAGGTGACCTTTACACCAACCGCTGGCACTGAGGCGACAGGCAGCGTGACGGTGAAGGCCAATACCTTTAACGATGAGGCGGGTAACGCCAACACGGATGCGAAATCGGTTGAGCTTAACATCGATACCCAGGCACCAACCGGTTATGCGGTGACGCTGGATAAAGACGTTTATAATAGCGCTGCGAGCACCATTCGCTTTGATTTGAGCGGCGGCGAAGCCGGTGCAACTTATGCTTATACACTGAGCAGCGACGGCCACAGCGTAACTGGTACAGGCAGCCTTGACAGCGCGCAGCAGC
This sequence comes from Pseudoalteromonas rubra, assembly GCF_000967655.1. GTDB lineage: Bacteria > Pseudomonadota > Gammaproteobacteria > Enterobacterales > Alteromonadaceae > Pseudoalteromonas > Pseudoalteromonas rubra_A. The sequence continues at coordinate 132,443 of NZ_JXYA01000047.1, read as the reverse complement.
AAGTGGTTATTACGGATATCGAAAACCTTAACGACGGACCGCTTAGCCTGTCAGTGACGCTGACCGATAAGGCTGGCAATGCGGGTGTGGCGGCAACCGACACGGCCACGCTGGATACCGCAGCGCCGCGTGGTCACGATGTAACGCTGGATCAGCAAACCTACAATTTAGCCAATCGCGATGCGGCGAGCTTTAGCTTTAACGGCGCCGAAGTGGGCGCGACATATGCTTACACGCTGACCAGCACAGGTGGCGGTGAACTGACCGGCACCGAGACCATCACAGCGGCGAACCAGCAAGTTAATATTGCGAACCTAAGCCAGCTGAAAGACGGCACGCTGAGTTTGTCTGTGGTACTTACCGACAGCGCGGGCAATGCGGCCCAGGCGTTGGTTAAACAAGCCAAGCTGGATGCAACTGCACCGACCATTACCACTTTGAGTGCGTCACAGACCGCCCTTAAAGCGGGCGAGACCAGCGTGATCACCATTGGTCTGAGTGAAGCCGTTAGCGACTTTAATAAGGCATTACTGAACGTGGCGGGCGGCACTGTGTCTGAGCTGGAGCAGATCAGCGACACCAGTTATCGTACCGTGTTTACGCCGAGCGAGAATTCGCAAGTTGCCGGTACCATTGCGATTGCCGGTGGCAAGTTTAGCGATGCGGCGGGCAACCCGAATCTGGCATCCGACACCCTGACCCTGAGCATAGATACCCAGGCACCGGGCAATCATAGTGTGGCGTTTGGCGCACCTTATTACCATGGCACCAATGCCAATGCGGCCAGCATCACGCTGGGCGATGCCGAAGTGGGTAGCCGTTATCACTATGTGATCAGCAGCACGCAAGGCGGCCTGCCGGTGTCGGCACAAGGCGACGTCACTGAGTCGAGCCAGACTATCAGTGGTATCGACCTGAGCAATCTGAACGACGGTCAGCTGAATGTCACAGTGACCTTGACCGATCCTGCGGGGAATGTCTCGGAAGTGGCCTCAGCAACGACAATGCTCGATACCGCCGCACCACAAGTGGTGAGCCTGACATCTAACGACCCGGCACTGAAAGTCGGTGAGCAGGCGCTGATCACCATCGCACTGAGCGAGCCAAGTGAAGACTTTACACTGGAGGATATCAGTGCGAGCAGCGGCAGCCTGAGCGAGTTAAAAGCATTGAATGCGACCACTTATCAGGCGACCTTTACGCCAGATGAGAATGCACAAGGTGAAGTGACCATCAGCATTGCAGCGGGTGTCTTCAATGACCTTGCAGGCAATGCCAATACGGAAGCGCAGCCGCTGGTGCTGAGCCTGGATACGACAGCCCCAAGTGGCCAGTCGGTCAGTATCGACCAGACCTTGATCAACCGTGATAACGAAACTGCCATGAGCTTCACCCTAAATGGGCTTGAAGGCAAAGGCATGCTGACTTATCAGGTCAGTGATGGCACCACTTCAGTGGGCAGTCAGTCGCCTGTCAGCATCACCGCCGCCACGCAAAGTGTTACTGGGATTGATGTCTCTGCATTGGCAGAAGGACGTTTGATCCTGACCGTTGTGGTATACGATGATGCGAACAATGCGGGTGAGCCTGTAACGGCCTCGGTGACCAAGAAGTACAATGTGGCCCCTGTGCTGTCGGGCACACCACAAACCGCAGTGAACGAAGATGCCGAGTATGTGTTTGAGCCTGAGCTGACAGATCCGGACAGCGATGACACCCATACGTTTGTGATCAGCAACAAACCAGACTGGGCAAGCTTTGATGAGCAAACCGGCAAGCTGAGCGGTACGCCAGGCGATGAGCACGTTGGCAACTACGAGCAAATTGTTATCACCGTCAATGATGGTAAAGCAGAGCATGCACTGAGCGCATTCAACATTGAAGTGGTTAACACCAATGATTCGCCTGTGGCACAGGACTTCAGTTTTACACTGAGCGAAGCCGAGCAGCTGGTGATTGCACTGGAGCAGGGTCTGCTAAGTACTGCAACGGATGATGACTTAGACAGCGAAGATAGCCTGAGCGCCGTGGTGGTGGGTGAACCGCAGTTTGGTACTTTGCTACTAAACGCAGACGGCAGCTTCACTTATACCCATGATGGCAGCGAAAATCACAGCGACAGCTTCACCTATCAGGTAGAAGATGCTGCAGGTGAATTGTCTCAGACGCGTACCGTTGCGCTGACCATTAACCCGCAGGCAGATGCACCAGTGACACTGGATGACACCCTGGTTGTGACAGAAGACACGCCGAACACCATAGATCTGCTGGAGAACGACTTTGACGCAGAAAACGATATGGTGGCAGCCTCTGCAGCGGTAGTGACTGAGCCTCAGCTGGGTAGCTACACCATCACCAATGGTAAGCTGACCTATACGCCAAACGAGAACGCCACGGGTCAGGACACGTTGACCTACACGGTGAAAGATGCAGCAGGTAACACCTCTAAAGTTGCCACACTGACCATCAGTATTGTGGCGGTGAACGATCAGCCTGTTGCCAAAGGCGCGACGTTAACGGTAGAGGAAGACATGCCGAGCGACGAGCTGGATGTACGCAGCTTATCGAGCGATATCGAAGACACCCACCCACAAGGTGAGGTTGTACTGAGCGCATTGCCGAGCAAAGGCGTTGTTACTGTGAACCAGGAGTCAGGCAAGCTGGTGTACACGCCAAACGCCAATGCCACGGGCAGTGATGCATTCAGCTACACCATTGCGGACAGCGAAGGTCTGGTGTCTGAGCCGGTTGAAGTGATCGTCAACATTGGCGCGGTTAACGACCGTCCGGTGGCGGATGGCGACAGCGTTACGCTCAACGAAGACGAAGCCGGCACACTGAATATCCTGGACAATGACACCGATGTGGAAGATCAAGGCTTCAATGGTGCCAACGTGATGCTCGAAGACAAGGGCAATGGCGCAGGTGCCTATACGCTTGCCGACGTGACAGTGCTGGCAGATGGTCAGCTTGAGATCACACCAAAGGCGGATGTGAACGGCAGCTTCAGCTTTACTTATACCCTAATGGACAGCGAAGGGCTGAGCTCTGAGCCTGCGACCGTTAACGTTGACATCACGCCAGTGAATGATGCGCCGGTGGCAGTCGATAACACCGCCCAGCTCGAAGAAGAAGGCTCGTATGAAGTCAACGTCCTGGGTGATGACTACGATGTGGATGCTAACGACCAGTTAGACCCAGGCAGCGTGACTGTGGTCGCTCAGCCACAAAGTGGTCAAGTGACAGTGACCGAAAGCGGTGCGATTGTCTATGTGCCAAACGCCAACTTTAATGGCCTGGATACGTTCACCTACACGGTGAAAGACGCGGCAGGTGCTGTATCGAACGAAGCGCTTGTTACTATGACGGTCACGCCTGTGAACGATGCCCCAGTGGCAGACGCCCAGGTGCTGAGCGTGGACGAAGATGGCACTGTGTTGATCACATTAACGGCCAGCGATATCGATGCAGACGCGCTGAGCTATCAAATTGTACAAGGTGTTAACTCAGGCACGCTGACACAGCAAAGTGAAAACAGCTGGTTGTATACGCCAGACACTGACTTCAACGGTGAAGACAGTCTGCAATTTGTGGCCTTTGATGGTCAGGCAGAATCTGAGCCGGTGCAAGTCACGCTGAATGTGGTCGCCGTGAATGATGCACCAGTAATCACAGGTACACCGGCAACCAGTGTGGATCAGGATACGGCTTATCGCTTTACGCCAGATACCAGTGACTTAGATGGTGACTCACTCACTTTCAGTATTGAGAACCTGCCTGTCTGGGCGAGCTTCGATACGCAAAGTGGTACTTTGTCTGGTACTCCGGGTCGCGATGATGTGGGCAACTACGCAAACATAGTAATTAGCGTTGCGGATGGCGAATTATCGGCCTCACTGGCTGCATTTGCTATCGAAGTTGGCTATGTCAATGCCAAGCCTGTTGCGCAGACGATGCAGGTGTTTGTCGATGAAGATGCCTCGACCAGCTTCAGTGCGCCAGTTTCGGATGCAGATCAGGACAGCCTGAGCATCACGGTAACCCAGCAGCCTGCCAGCGGTACGCTAAGCGTGCAGGGTACCTTGTTCAGCTATATTCCGGGTGCCAACTTCAATGGCTCAGATAGCTTTAGCTATGTGGTTAATGACGGCGAAATGAACTCGGATGAGGCGCAAGTCAGCATTACGGTGAATGCCGTAAACGATACGCCGGTGGCACAAAACGACGCCTTTAGCTTCGGCGAAGTGGCAAGCAGCTACAGCCTGGATGTACTGGCGAACGACAGCGATGTGGATGCGAGTGATACCCTGACCCTGGTCGGTGCAAGCGCTTCCATCGGTAGCGTTGCCATCAGCGATGGTCAACTGATTTATCAACCGCAGGCAAGTGCGCAAGACACCGCTGTGATCACTTACATGCTAGTGGACAGTGCCGGTGCGCGTGCGCAGGCGACTGCCACGGTAGAGATCACAGCATCCGCTGCGGCCGACGCGCCAACGCTGAGCGTACCGGATAATATGAGTGTGGATGCAACCGGTCTGTTTACTAAAGTAGATTTAGGTACGGCTTCTGCCTTTGACAGCAATGGCAACCCGCTCGCGGTCTCCCTGGTGGATGGAGTGACAATTTTTGCACCGGGCCTGCATCAGGTGTACTGGAAAGCGACCGATGGTAATAACCAGTCGACAGTGAAAAAGCAGACCGTTGCCGTGAACCCGTTGGTGTCTTTGAGCAAAGACAGCCAGATTGCGGAAGAGCAAAGCCACACGGTGAAGGTCTTCCTAAATGGTCCGGCACCAAGTTATCCGATCACTGTACCTTACACGGTCAGTGGCTCAGCCGATGGTAACGATCATGACTTGCTGGACGGCGAAGTGGTGATTGAATCAGGCACTGAGGCCAGCATTACCTTTAACGTCTTTGCCGACGGCACAGTCGAAGGTAATGAAAGCATAGTGATCACCCTGGCAGAGACGCTAAACCGCGGTGCCAAGTCCAGCTCCACAGTAACCATAGTGGAAGACAACGTTGCGCCAGCGCTGGAGGTTGATACCACCCAAAGCGGCGAGTCGCGTACACTGGTACTGCAAAATGGTGAACCTGTCGTGGTGAGCGCGGTGGCAACCGATGCCAACCCACAAGACAGCATCACGCTGAGCTGGGAAGCGGCAGACGCACAAATGACGGATCTGAGCTTTGAGGCAGGTCGCTTTGAATTTGACCCAAGCGTACTGGCTGCGGGTATCTACAAACTCAGCGTAACAGCAACGGATGATGGCACACCTGCCTTGTCTTCCACTCAGGATATCTATCTGGAAGTTGTTGACAGCTTGCCACAGCTAAGCGGCGTGGACAGCGATGGCGACCTTATCCCGGATGATCAGGAAGGTTTTGCGGATTCCGATAACGATGGTATTCCGGATTACCTGGATGCCAGCAGCGACTGTAACGTGATCCCAGGCCAGGTGAAGGATGCGAACCAGTATCTGGTAGAAGGTGAGCCAGGCGTATGTCTGCGTAAAGGGGCAACCGTGGCGCAAAACACCACGGGCGGTGCACAATTGCTTGAAACTGAGCTGCCTGCGGATAGCGAAGCCACCAACATTGGTGGGGTGTTCGACTTTATCGCAACCGGACTGCCTAAGGCGGGCGACGTTTACGGCATCGTGATCCCGCAGCGTAAACCTATCCCGGTTAACGCGATTTATCGTAAGTTCCGTGACGGTGAATGGGTGAACTTTGTCACCACCGATGGCAATGCCATTCTGTCGGCGACCGGTGAGCCGGGTTACTGTCCACCTCCGGGTAGCAACGAGTGGCGCGATGGTTTGAACGAAGGCGACTGGTGTGTGCAACTGCAAATTGTGGATGGCGGTCCGAACGACGACGACGGCATTGCAAACCGCAGCGTCGTCGATCCGGGCGGTATTGCCGTTCTGATGAGCGACAACACACAACCCGTAGCACAGGCCGATACCCTGGCTGTGGGTGCGGGTCTGCCAGTCTTTATTAATGTACTGGAAAACGACAGCGATGCTGACGGAGATACGCTGACCATCACAGGCGCAAGCGCCGACTTTGGTGAGGTTGAAATCCTTGATAATCAGCTGCGTTATACACCGCCGGTGGATTATGTTGGTACGGCAACCATCACTTACAGCATTGCCGATGGCCAGGGTGGTACGTCCAGCGCCACAGTGACGGTTGAGCTGGTGGTCAATGCCGCGCCAGTCACTCAGCTTGATACTGCCAGCACCAATGATCAGGCCAGCGTTATCCTGGATGTTCTGGCCAACGACATGGATCCGGATGGCGACGCCTTAACGCTTATCAACGCAACGGCGACGCATGGCAAGGCAGTCGTTAACCTTGACGGAACTCTAAGCTATGAGCCAAAACTGGGCTTTAATGGAGAAGACACTGTGACTTACCAGGTCAAAGACGCAAAAGGTGCGACCAGCACCGGGATTGCGAAAATCAACGTAACAACCCATCAGGTTGCCACGGTAGAAAACAAGTCATCCGGTAGCCTGGGTGGTCTGTTATTGGTCATGGTATCGGCGCTGGTACTGCGTCGTCGCAAGTCGGCGCTCCCTGCTTACGCAGTTGTGACGGCCAGCTGCCTGGTCAGTGCACCTGCACTGGCAGATGCGTTGCGTGTTCAGGCAACGTTAGGTCAGGCTGAAGCCAACAGCCACTTCAGCGCCTTGCCTGCGGGGACTCAGGTCTCGAACGTCGACGACAGCAGCCAGTCATGGTCAGCCGGTGCTTTCTATCAGCTGATGCCTAAGTGGTATGCAGGTCTGCGCTATATCGACCTGGGCCAGGGGCGGGTGACGCTGAGCGGCAGTACGCTGACACCAGACAGCTGGCACGAAAGCATGGCGCGTGTCGCCCCGGTTCTGCCTGAAGGCTTTGCACTGCAAACGGGTCTGGAAGTGGCACGCTTTGATAAAGTGCATGGCGAGCTGTTTCTGGGCGCCTACAACTGGGACTATCAGATTGACAGTACCCTGAACGGTCGTCATTTTGTTCAGTACGAACAAAAAGGCACCAGCGCGTACTTTGGTGGCGCAGTAGGCTACCAGCTGAGCGACAGCACGGCGCTGACGCTCAGCTACAGCCACTACCGCCTAAGCGCCAACCGTATCGGTGAAGTCGCCGCCGGTATTGAAGTGCGTTTCTAACGAGCAATGACAAGCCCGGCCAGGGACGGCAGGGCTTTTTCTGTTCTCAAACAGCCTGGTTTGTGATGCGAGCTAGTCTGTTTGGTTTTAACGCTACTAGCCATGTACGTCTCCAGCTTGTCCTTATATTATAAGAACCATTTAAATCAGAGACTTACTGTGTGCACCGAGGATGATAAAATTGCCGGGGTGGATATCTATAAACCAAAAATGCACTATGTCGGTTACCTGATGCTGTACAGGCGTTAAACTGTCTGGCGAATTTTGACTAAAACTTTTGTCGACAAATAAAATATATTGCGGGAGCTATGTTTGCATGACAAATCAGCAGAGAAAGCACTTTATTATTAGTGCAATTGAACGCGCGGAATGCTCAGACGTGCATGATGCGTTACGTGTTGCCGGAGAAGAAATAGAGTGCCTTGAAGCGATCCCTTTTGGCTCCAGAAACGAAATTATCCGGAGCTGTGAAGACATCGCAGATGGTGTGATAGATGGTAGTGAGTCGATTAAAAGGCTACTGGAGTTTGTAAACTCAGTACCAGATTAGTCGCCTCTCTAACTAATTCCAGTATTTCCAGCCATCGAGATAATAGTAGAGCACATGGGGCTGATCCAGGCTGCTGACTTTACTGTGGGTATTATGCATATCAGCCGGAAACGTCATTAATAAAGGTTCAATATCTGGACTGTAAAAACGCGTGTCGGGCAGGGCATGGTGCTGTAATTGACACGCTGCTTTACAGGCCATGACAAACCCCCAGTTGCCAAATGAGGGCACATCCACATGATACGGGGTGACTGAGTGAAAGCCCACCGACGCCGCCGTATTATGGATTGACCAAAACGCCTGTTTTGCAAAGTAAGGGCTGGTTGCCTGAGTCACCATAATGCCTTGTGTATTCAGGCGATGTTTTACCAGAGTATAAAACTGCTTACTGTACAACCTGGCCAGGCTAATGGTTTTAGGGTCGGGTAAATCCACCACGATTAAGTCGTATCTATTGGGCGTGTCTGTCAGATAGACAAACGCATCCTGATTGAGCACCTTCACTTTGGGGTTGTGCAGCGCGTTGTGATTGAGCTGTTTGAGGTGAAAATTGCTGCGGGCAAGCTCTGCCACGGCCGGGTCCAGGTCAACCAAAGTAATATATTCAATATCGGGGTATTTGAGCAGTTCCCTGGCGGCCAGGCCGTCGCCACCACCCAGGATCAGGACGTTGCGAGTCGCTGTTTGACGCTGGATTGGCAAATGGATCAGTGATTCATGGTAGCGGTATTCATCAATGGCAGAAAACTGCAAGCCACCATTTAAATACAAACGCACATCCTCTTTGTGTTTGGTCATGATCAGCTGTTGGTACCGTGACTGTTCACTGTGCACAATACGGTCTTCAAACACGGTTTCGTTCCAGTGATGATTCAGCGCTTTGCTGAAGAACATCAACCCTGCGAGCGTGAGTAACACAAGTACCAGGAGCCACCTTAACAGGCGTGCCTGTCTGAGAGGAAACTGAGCGTAAAAATACCACAATAAGGTTAAGGCGATGGACAAGTTGATAAGCCCAAACAGCAGTGAGGTTTTAAATACGCCAAGCCAGGGCAGTAGTGCCAGCGGAAAAACCAGGGTGGCGATTAACGCACCCAGATAATCAATAGACAACACATTGGCCAGGTTCACCTTTAAGGTATAGTGCTTTTCCATCAGCCGTGACAGCAGCGGAATTTCAAGGCCCACAAAAATCCCAATCAGAGCGGTGAGCGCAACCGACATACTCTGAAAATGCCAGCCCTGAGCATAACAAAAATACAGTAAAGGCACTGAGCTGCCACCAATCAGCGCCAGCATCAGCTCGTACACAATAAACTGCGTTAGCAGTGTGTTGTCAGTGACCCACTTAGACAGGTACGAGCCCACGCCCATAAACGCCATATAGACGCCAATGGTGATGGAAAACTGCATCACACTGTCGCCCAGAAAATAAGCGCCCGTGGTTGCTATCAGCAGCTCATAAACAATCGAGCATAATCCGGCAATAAAGATGCTAAACAGCAGGATATGGCTTTCTCTGAGCACTTATTTACCACCCCGGCCACTGCCACCGCGATGATTGGCACCAGACAAACTTTGCTGACGAATGCTGCGATCAACCGTCATTTGCGACTTACCATAGGCATAACTGACGTAATTAATGTCGTCGTCATTTTTATACGCCCAGCTGAACAGCAAGGCAAATAGCCCGAGGGAGAAACACCAGGCGTACAGCGGGGCACGTGAGGGGCGTGCTTGATCGCCAAACGGGTTATGACCATAGGGCTTTTTGTTATAGGTTGTTTTGCCTGACAAGGGCTCATCATTTTCATAGCGATTGGCTAATAGTGCCAGGCAGCCAACAGCGATGATCCCTGCAATAAATTGTAGAGGAAACAAGGTATCTGCATCTCCCCGAATGGGGACCACACGAAAGGTGTATCGGGTGTTGTTCAATTTTTGGCTATAGCTGCTAGCGTCTGTCAGGTACAGATGGTGGGTGCCTTTGTTCGCAAAGCGGATCTCAAATGAAGCAGCGGTTTTTCTTTCGGTCCAGTGGCCCTCCGAGTCTCTGCCCGATTCAGACCACAGCTCATCCTGATAGCTAAACAGGTAAGTGCCATCGGCTTGATAGACTTCCATATCCATGGCTTTCCAGGTGTTCATTTTCATCATGCCCCTGATTTCAAAGCGCATCATCTGGCCATCTTCAGGCACATCGAACTGATAGGCCTTATCCTGATTGGTATACTCTGCGCTCTTGGCAAAAGGCACCTGAGCGACAGGTTCTTCTAGCATCGTCCGACTAATGAAGCATAAAATAAAAATCACCAGGGCCAGGAAAAAGGTTTTTATCACACTCATAAAATGTCCTTTTTAAAGTGTGTAGAAAATTGCCACGGCAACCGATACGGCCACGCTTGCTTCAATTAATGAAACAGCGGTATTGCCCTGGGCGATGGCCTTGTTGACTCTCACCCCTGGCATCAGTACTAAATCAGTCAGTAAGCGCACCACGGGCAGCAGCACCAGCGCAATGGCTGCGTCGATAAAAAATAGTGTAATGCTGTCTGACCAGCTCTCGAAAGCGCCGCGCAGTGCGTGAAATAAGATAATACCTGTGGCAATTTTGGTTGCCGCAAAACTGACGGCCGCCGCCATATTGTTGTTTTGCAGCTCCTGGTGCAGGTCAAACTGTGTCAGTGCATCATACAGTCGGCTTGCGACCAGCAGGACCAGCTGAGCGAGCAAATAAAATACAATCGCTGAGGCAAAACTCCCTTCTCCTTTCAAAGCCCCTGCGATAATTAATCCGGCGCTGATGTAACTGGCAAATTGCGCGATTCCAACCGGCAGATTCTGATGAGTGATAAGTTGTGTGGTGTTGCAAAACTTAGGTAACAGCAACTTATCGTTAATCACTCGGGTTATCACCAATAAGCCCAGCCCCACCAGTGAGTAAAGACTTACATTGATAAGGTCGGTTAACAGACCTTTACTCGGCCCCTGAAGAACTGCCACGTACATCATAGTAACCGCAATTAAGAAACCACTGATTGATGTTGCCAAAGCCAGGTTTTTGTTCTGTTCAATTTCCGTGAAGGTGTTGTACGAAGTGGTCGCGTTATAGAGCCATTTTGCGACAAATAGCACCACAAGAAAGAGCCCGAAGTAGCTCAGTTCAGCCAAAGGGAAGTCCATGTTTGTTTCCGTATTTTACCCAAGAATGTACAAGCGGGCGATTTTAGCACAGAAAAAAAACGAGTAAATTCTTTTAATATTGCGCTACTTCATGGTGGCTGTTGCCAATGCACGTGATAAAAAGCCACCCGCCATGCGGGTGGCTGCAAAGGCTTAGTCAGCTTTGTTGTCGGCTCGGTACTTGTCAAACCAGGCCAGGATATTACCCACTTTACGTGCCAGGTTGGAGGGTTTGGCGGCAATGCCATGGTAGGCGCCCTGAATGCGTACAAAGGCACTGTCCACACCTTGTAGTTGCAGTGCGCCATAGTATTGCTCACTTTCACTCATTGGGGTGCGCACGTCGAGTTCACCGGTGAGTACCATAGTGGGCGTTTTCACATTGCCAACCAGAGACAGCGGCGAGCGGTTCCAGTATTGCTGGTAGTCGTTCCACGGCAGGTCGCTAAACCAGTAACGCGTCATAAAGGTATAGATGTCGGAAGCACCAATCATGCTGGTCCAGTTGATAACGGGTTTTGCAACCACCGAAGCCTTAAAGCGGTCTGTTTTACCGATGATCCAGGCGGTTAACGTGCCGCCGCCAGAGCCGCCGGTGACAAACAAGTTGTCCTGATCTACGTAGCCTTTGGCAATCACACCGTCAACCATGTCCATCAGGTCGTTGTAATCCTCTGACGGGTAGTTTTTATCAATCTCGTTGGCAAAGTCAGCGCCCATGGACGTTGAACCTCTTGGGTTACCGTAAACCACGACGTAACCGGCGGCTGCGAACAGCTGGACTTCGGTCGAAAATTCCGGGCCATACGCGGTATGGGGACCACCGTGGATCTCCAGGATCAGCGGATACTTTTTATTTGGGTCAAAGTTAGGCGGGGTCACAATCCAGGCTTGCAGGCGTCTGCCGTCAACACTGCTTTTTACTTCCATCAGCTCAGGCTGGTTCAGTGTTTTATGGTCGAACACATCACTGTTCAAGTCGGTCAGTTGAGAGACTTTTCCACGCTTACTGACCACGGCCAAGTCGGCAGGACGTACGCCAGTAGACTGAGTGTAAACAATCTGACCATTGTCGGTTACATCAAAATGACCCGAGGTATAAGGACGGCCTAAGCTCATGCCACCCAGCGCATCGGTGTGGGTTTTTATCTTGCCAGATAAAGAAACGTAGGCGACGTGTTTCTTCCCTTCGTTGTCATAACTGAAATATAAGCCCTTACTGTTGTCGGTCCATTTTATGTCGCCAACGCTGCGATCCAGCTTAGGTGTCAGTCGTTTAATATCAGAGCCATCCGGGTTCATCACATAAAGTTCTGTGATTTGGTTTGATTTACCATTGTCTTCAAAGCCAAGGAATGCCAGCTTTTTTCCGTTGGGGCTAAGCTTAGGGCTATACTCAGGGCCAGACATTGAGGTAAGTTCGGTGACTTTGGCAGTGCGTACATCGATAGCCAGTAAATCGCTGTTGAACACATCAAACTGGGCATCATCATGTGTATTGGCGGCGACAATGAGCTGCTTGCCATCGCCTGACCAGGCTAGTGAACCTGCGTAGTCATGTTTGCCTGAGGTAATTTGTCGCGGCGAGCCACCAATGGCGGGCACAACATAAACGTGCATATTGCCCGGGCGTTTCATGCCAGCACCATCACGCTGGAACAGGGCTTGATCTATGTACTGAGCATTGTCGGCCCATTTTGCGTCTTTGGGTTTAAAGTCGAGGCTGAATAGGGGCTTTGCCTTACCCGGCGTAAACATGGAGAAAGCCAGCTGGCTGCCATCCGGCGAGAAGCTCAGGCTACTGGGAGTCATCGCAACATCTGTTACCCGCGCGGTCAGGCCCGATGCTAAATCGCGGACATAGATTTGAACCTGGCCTTCTTTGCTGGAGAGGTAGGCCATTTTTGTGCCGTCCGGTGAAAACACCGGGCTGAAATGGTTGTGTGTGTCTGACAACAGCGGCAGGTGTGTTTTGCCATCCAGTGATACGGTCCACAGGTTTCTTTTCATGCTGTCTGTCATGATATCCATACTGCGGCGCTCATAGACAACTTGCTTGCCGTTTGGCACGACCACCGGGTTTGCGGCGTATTCAATGTTAAATACATCCTGATAGGTAAGTGTATTGTTGGTGTGCGAAGACTCAGCAGCCAGTGCAGAACCAGACAACGCCAGTGCAATACAAGACGTTAAAATAGAAAGTTTTTTCATTGTTTTAGTACTCTATTCATTTTAGTGGTTGACCGCTTATACACCAGCACTGGGAATACAAACCGTCGCTCAGTACAAAGCCTATTTATGATATGTTGTAACACCTTTTGAAATAGATTCGCGGTAAGTGGGCAGTTTTATCAGATGCTTGACGTAAGCGATGAACAATAAGGCATTAAAAAGTTTGATATTTGCAAGTGTGGCAATGTATCTTTCGCCCTGATAGTTAGACGGGTGTCTTCCGGGCCGTTAGATAAGTGCACTGTAACTTCAGCTTTGGAGCTTTAAAAATCAAAATTATGGATAAGTCATATCAATATACCCTGGCCGGCGTGGCTGCGATTTTTTTGTGGAGCGCCGTTATGGGCCTGGTTCGTGCAGTGACTGAAATGCTGGGCCCGGTAGGCGGCGCCGCTTCTATCTACACGGTGGCATCTGTGTTTTTGGTTCTGGTTATGGGGATACCCAGGATACGCGATTATTCGCCACGTTACATCTTGATTGGGGGCAGCCTGTTTGTTGCTTATGAGATTTGCCTGGCGCTCGCACTGGCAATGGCAAACAGCCGCCAGCAGGCGCTGGAGATGTTGGTAATCAATTATTTATGGCCTGCGCTGACAGTGCTAATGGCGGTGGTCATCAGCGGCAAAAAGAGCAGTATCTGGGTATATCCTGGGATCTTGTTGGCCTTTTTAGGTGTTGCCTGGAGTATCGCGGGCGATGAAGGCATAACACCTGAGCAGTTGCTGGCAAATATCGCATCAAATCCAACAACCTATGCAATGGCATTGAGCGGCGCATTTCTTTGGGCTGTGTATTGCGTTTTAACCAAACGCATTGCCAATGGACAAAATGCGATTACTTTGTTCTTTTTGCTAACGGCAATGAGCTTGTGGGTAAAATTTGCCGCCAGCGATGAAACCGCTATCGTGTTGACCCTTGAGTCTGCGGGTCTACTCCTTATATCCGGGGTCGCGCTGGGCAGTGGATACGCGTTATGGAATTATGCCATTATTGGTGGCAACATGGTGCTGCTGGCGACCTTGTCTTATTTTACGCCTGTGCTATCAACTGCTTTGTCTTCGCTGATCCTGGGGCTGGTACTGACGCAGAGTTTCTTACAAGGGGTGTGCATGGTGACTGCTGGTTCTTTGCTTTGCTGGTGGGTGACCAGAGGAAAGTTTAATGATTAAGTAACCGGGGCTGCAACACAAGTGTGGCGATACCTGCACCTTCAACTGGGGAGAACTCGATTGCATCAAATCAACGTACATTTGGTGAATGCCTTTACTGAACGAGGCAAGGGGGGAAACCCTGCCGGTGTGGTGCTGAACGCCGATGGGCTGACAGATGAGCAAAAGCAGGCTATTGCCCGGGAGGTTGGCTTTTCTGAAACTGCCTTTGTATCCTCGGCCAGCGACGCTGATTTTGCCGTGTCCTTTTTTACACCAACCGCTGAAGTCGATTTTTGTGGGCATGCTATCTGACTCAATACGTTTACCCGTACCAGTCCAATCATTTTACCTTTGAGCAAGGCAAAGCGATGGGACGTACCTCACGTATTACGGCATTGGTTGAGTCTGACGAGTTGGGCATAACCGGCTTGCATGTCGGCGGGTATGCACAGATTCTAGGTCAAAAATTGCTTGTAGCTTAAACTGAACGACCGTTACTACTGGTTGCCATAACCACTCATCGCTATCTCTTTTAAGTTTCTGCTGATTTAGGTAGTCTAGCCGGGATTCAATTTTCGGAGGTATTTCGCGATGTTGCGAATTCTTGCATATGCTGGCCTGGGGCTGGCAGTAACAACCGGCGTTGCCGCTAAAGAGGTGATGACCCCGGAAAAGCTCTGGCAAGTAAAGCGCGTAAGCGCGCTGGGGCTGAATAAAGACAAAACCCATGTCATCTACAAAGTGACCACGCCGAGTGTTGAGCAGAACAATTTTGCCAGTAAAGTATACCAGGTGCCGCTTAAAGGTGGCACACCGCAGTTGCTGGATGCATACCAGGGGCTGCTGGCAAACGATAAAATCTCTGTGGACGGCAGCAAAAAGCTATTCCATGAGAAAGTTGCAGTAGAAGCGGTTCTGGCAACGGACAGACACAAGACGCTGACTCAGGCAAAAGCCTATGTATTTGATGACCTGAACTACCGCCACTGGGATACCTGGAAAGATGGCAGCTACAAGCATGTATTTTATCAGGATCTGAAAACAGAAGAAAAAGTCGACATCATGCAGGGGCAGCCCTTTGATAGTCCTACCTCGCCGTTTGGCGGTGGCAGTGATTATATCTGGGGACCAAAGGGCGAAAACATCTATTATGTGAGCAAAAAGCTGACCGGTGCTGAGTATGTATCTAGCACCAATACGGATATCTATCGCTACAACCTGGCAACAAAAGAGACCGTCAATCTGACCCAAAGCAATCCGGGTTACGATAAGTATCCGGCTTTCTCGCCAAAAGGACACCTTGCCTGGTTACAAATGACCACACCTGGTTATGAAGCTGATAAGAATGACATCATAATCAGAGCGAACGATTATAACGTCAACCTGACAGCGCACTGGGATGGCACAGTAAACAGTTTTAAGTGGAGCCATGATGGTAAGCACATTTACTTTGTGGCGCCAATCGATGGGACTATCCAGTTATTCCAGGTTTCAGTAACCACCAATCCAAAAGCCAGACCGCTCATTAAACAGCTTACCAAAGGTCAGTTTGATGTGAATGGTATTGTGGCTGCACTGGATAAACATCTGGTAGTAACGCGTAATAGCATGAACAAAGCGAATGAAATCTACCGCTTTGATCTGAAAAGCCAAAAGCTGAGCGCGCTGACCAAGGTCAACGATGCGCTCTACGCAAATCTGGACCTGCCAACTGTTAAAAAGCAGATGGTAAAGACCAAAGATGGTCAGGATATGCTGAGCTGGGTGATCTACCCGCCAAACTTTGACGAAACTAAGAAGTACCCAACTTTGTTGTATTTGCAAGGTGGGCCACAGTCGGCGTTGTCGCAGTTTTATTCGTTCCGCTGGAATTTCCAGGTCATGGCATCACAGGGTTATATTGTGGTGGCACCAAACCGCCGTGGTATGCCGGGACATGGCGTTAAGTGGAATGAAGATATTACCCAGGACTGGGGCGGCAAGGTGATGCAGGATTACCTGGATGCCATTGATGAGGTTGCTAAAGCTCCGTACGTTGACAAGTCGCGTATTGCTGCTGTTGGTGCAAGCTTTGGCGGCTATTCAGCCTTTTATTTAGCGGGCAATCATGATGGTCGCTTCAAGTCTTTTATCGCCCACTGCGGCATCTTCGACTTGCGCAGCATGTATGGCAGCACAGAAGAAATCTTCTTTGTGGATCACGAGTTTGGCGGGGCGTACTGGGAGAAAAACGCCGCAACCGACAAAACTTATTCGGCCTTTAACCCAATCAGCTATGTTGATAAATGGGATGCGCCTATGTTTGTTATCCACGGTGGTAAAGACTATCGGGTACCGTTGGAGCAGGGGATCCAGGCATTCCAGGCAGCAAAATTGCGTGGCCTGAAAAGCCGCTTCCTGTATTTCCCTGAAGAGAATCACTGGGTGCTTTCGCCACAAAATGGCATTGTCTGGCAGCGAGAGTTCTTCAAGTGGCTGGACGATACACTCTAAATAAGTGAACACAGTTCCGTTACCGCCCCGCTAACGGATCTGCAAAACCAATAGACTATCTGGGTAGAAACCTCTGCTCAGATAGCTTCTCTTTTATCCTGTCCCGCAGCACCAAATGCGCCATCTTAAATGATAACCCTTCTTTATCATCGTACGCATTCGCACAGCTTGTGCATTATCTAGCCATTAATTGTTTTATTTTTATAAATATTGCCGTTTGGTGTATATTTTGTTTTATATTTAGGAACTTTTTGTGATAGTTTGTCTAAATCTTAGTTTTAAATGAATAAGTCTTTTTAAATCAGGACAATTGCATGGAAACAACAATAAAAAAAGCACTTTTACTTACTTTGGCAACCACCTCTTTAACGGGCGTTGCGCAAGCGAAGGAAAAACTACCGCTGCAAACTCGCGCTGCGATGGACAATGTCAGAATCGTAGGTGGGGGTGAAACAACACCCTTTGCTTATCCGTTTATGGGTAGTTTGCAAGTTTTTAATGGTGAGAAATTTGTTCACTATTGTGGCTCGTCGCTCATTGCTCCAAACAAGGTGCTGACGGCAGCGCACTGCGTTGAGGGCTGGAGTGCCAGTGATTTTGCGGTTAAATTTGGTGGCCATGACCTGACTGACGAAAGTCAGGGGCAGGCCTATGAAGTGACGGACATCGTCATGCATGAAGGTTACAAGGATGAGTACGACTACAATAATGATATCGCGATATTGACCCTGGCAAATCCGGTCGAGGGTATCACGCCCATTGAGTTGGCTGACGATGAACTGAAGCGCAGTTATGTGGCTGGTGAAAACTTCAGAGTAATGGGCTGGGGAGCACTACATGCAGGTGGTCCATCACCGGATAAGCTGCATGAAGTGGATGTGGCCTATATTCCAAATGAAGTGTGTAATGATGCCAAGCACTACGATGGCAGAATTTCCGATAGTATGCTGTGCGCCGGATTCGATGAGGGCGGCAAAGATTCCTGTCAGGGCGATAGTGGTGGCCCGCTGATTGTCAATCGCAATAATCGCTGGATCCAGGTTGGCGTGGTCAGCTGGGGATTTGGCTGTGCAAGCCCAAACAGACCAGGTGTATATGCTGATGTTGCATTTTTAAATACCTGGGCGAATAGAAACCAACAATATGCCGGGTTTGAACCTGGGCAGTTCACCATTGCTGATAAACCCAATGCAACCGTGTCTGTGAGCTTATACAACAAGTCTGCCAGCTCGGTTGAAGTTGCTGGAATTCAGTTATCTGAGGATTCTGCCGGCGCTGCCGTCGCGTCTGAAAACTGTACGGCAACGGTTCTGGAGCCAGGTCAACACTGTGAAGTGTCAGTGGCTACATCGGACAGCTCCTCAGCAGGTGAGTTCACAGTAAGTGCAGAGCTGGCAAATCAGGCGGTTCATTCGCGTGGTTATACATACAGTTATGAGAAGATCCCCGCCAGTAGGGTGATTGATGCGCATATGTCTTCCGAGCCAGTTGTACAGTGGTATACTGGCGGCGATGCACCTTGGTTTGTCAGTGAAGATGTCGCTGAAGACAACACCCGAACGCCACTTTTGATCAGTGGTGACATATCTGACAGAGAGGAAAATCCTAACCTTCAGGATGCGTCACAAAAATCTATTCTGTTGGCTGAAATTGACCATGGGTTAGCACTGGGGTTTGACTTCGAGTACCTGCTGTCATCTGAGCAGAGCTATGACTTTTTCAATGTCTACATTAACGGCGAGCAAGTGCTCAGAAAGAGTGGTTTAGCCGATAAATATGAGAAGACGTCGTTTGACCTGAATAAAGGTTCAAACACAGTGGTGTTCGAATACATAAAAGATAGCTCAGTCAGTGAAGGTGACGACAACATCGTATTGAAAGCATTTGACGTGAAAATGCGTGATAATCTGAGCCCTGCTATCAAACTGGCACAAACTAACCTGAGTGTCAGAAGTGGTATGGGCATTGCCCTGGATGCAACTGGTACAGCGGATCCGGATGGAGACAACTATGCTGTGGCCTGGGCTGAAATGAGCGCGCCAGAGATTGTATTGAGCACGGCAGAGGCATTTACACCTGTTGCACCTGTGGTAAGTGAGACAACTACTCAGACCTATGAAGTAACAGCGACTGACGAATTCGGAGCAGCGTCTAAACAACGTGTTACTGTAACTATCGACGAGAACAAGCAGCCTGTGATTAAGGTTGCCGAAGCGAATATTGAAGTGCGAGGCGGGCTGGAGTTTACATTAGATGCCAGCGGCACGGCGGATCCTGAGGGCGACACGCTGTCCTATACCTGGATAAATCGCTCAGGTGATAGCACGGCTCCTGTTGGTGGAACCGCGGTTGTAAAACTCAAAGCGGATGAAGCACAGGTTGGTAAAACGCTGGTTTATGAAGTGGTTGCACAGGATGAGTTTGGCGCTAAGGCAGGACAACTGGTGACTGTTGCGATTGCTAAAAACAATGCGCCTCAGGTTGTGTTGACTGCGAGTTCTACTTTGGTTGCGTCGGGTCAGAATATCGAGCTGAGCGCATCTGCCTCTGTTGACCTGGAAGGAGACGAGTTGACGTTTAACTGGGAGCAGGTATCAGGTACCAGCGTGAATGTTTCCTCCAGCAATGCGCAGTTGAGCGTTGCAGCGCCTGCTGTTGACCAAAACGAAGTCCTGGAGTTTGCAGTGACTGTGACGGATGCCTTTGGCGCATCATCAACCGAGAACATTAAAGTGACAGTTAAGCAGCCAGAAAAAGACAGTGGCTCGTTTGGCTCATTTGCTTTGTTGTTGATGTCTTTGGCTTTGTTTACTCGTCGTATGAAGAAGTAAACTTTAGCAATAAAGTATAGCCGTAAAAGGTATAGAAACCGCTATCATGAATGTGATGGCGGTTTTTTTATTGAAGATATCTAATATTAGAGATACGGCGTGTTTTTTAATGGGAGATATTACTCTCATCTATGTTTAATATTATTCGCATTGTGTTTCATCCTGTTCCTGCTTGTTTCAATTTGTATATTCACATTTGTTCCATTGATTTATCCCGATTAATCCTCAATGATTTGTAGCCGTAAAGTTGGTGCGTCAAAGCTCAGGGCTATGTATTTACGTTTACTTTTTGTTTAATAGGGAAATCCAATGTTTTTTAAATTCACTTCATGCAAGTCATTTTTGGCCTATGTGATTTCATTGGCCTTGATTGGCTGTGGCAGTCACAACGAGAGAAAAGAAGATAACTCAAAGCTGGCGACTGAGGACCAGAAAGCGGTTGTAAAGACCCCCGAAACACGCACGATCACCGCTATTGATGGCTACCTGGTCAATGCGATTGTATGTGATGATCAGAACGACAACCTGGTATGTGATTCGGGTGAAGAAGTAACTGTCACACACAGCGACGGTACATCACAGGTGTTAACAACCAACGAACAAGGTCAGGCTGAGGTATCAACAGATGCCAATGTAATTATTAAAGTGGTTGGAGAGCAGACGTATGACACCGATTTTGATCTTCTCGCAGGTCAGGCATACACGCTACTTGCACACTCGGACACAGATATTGTTTCACCATTTTCGACGCTGGCTACGCTTAAAAATGTCGATATGGATACGCTAGCGTCTGAACTGAATCTCGATGCTGCTTTGATCAAAAGTGACTTTGTATTAGCCAAATCGGCAGACGACCCGGCAACGATCGCTAAATCAAGGCGTATTCATTTGGTTGCCCGTTCAATTGTTAAACTGCTTCCTGAGAATTTCTTCTCAGTTAAAGACGATGTGAGTTTTCCAGAGAAGTTGGTTGCCGACACAGTTGGGTTGGTGCAATACGCTCTGGAAATGGCACTCGACGATATAGACAGTCTGGTACTGGAGAAGAGCGAAGATGGCCTCAAGTGGGTTGCGCACTGGGTGACAGAAACATCTTACCCTGTACCAGATGTTTGGACCCTGAAGGATGACCTGGAGCAGGGCGAAGGGCGCTGGTACATGGGGTTAATCAGTGCCGGGGATTTCGCGCGTGATGGCGTTAAACAATGGGTGATGCAAGATGGCGTGGCGTCAGTGGGTGACGAGTCTATTCCTTATCAGGTTGATGGCGGTGTGATTGTCATGGACGGCAAGGAAATAAGTGTTTTTGAGACTTTAGAGGGACTGCTTTTGGCGACAGATAACTCCACGGGCGAATTGATCTTCTTCAGCAGACACTATGACGTATCGGTAAATATGGCAGCGAAATTCAGCGAAAAGACGCTCATTACTGAGGCTTTATATACAGTGATTGAGGACAGTGCCAATGACTCAAACCAGCGTGCAGAGCTGACTGTAATCGAGCATACGTTTAATACAGACGGTACAGGTAAACTTAAGTACATAGACAAAGTCGAGAGTATGGATACTCAATGGGAAGTGACTGATGAGGGCGCACTAAAAGTGCAATTTAACTCTGCAGGTGCATTGGTGACGCAAACCTATTATCGCAGTCCAAGTGCGCATGACGTGTTTATGGTGAGAGCCGAAATGGCAGAAAACCAGGCGGTCATTGCTGCCCATGATAAAGATTCAGCGCTGCAAATTTTGAAGGCGCTTGCACGGCATTATAAGTTAATCGAATTACTGTGAGATAGATATTGTTTGGCTTTTAAATCAGCCCTTTATGTTGTGCTTGCGCTAAGGGCTGACGGATAGGTTTAGGCGAATCTTTAATCGGTTGCCTGGCAGTTTTCAACCCTGCGTACGCTCTGTAGTGCCTGGTAGAGCCTTTGTTTGTCTTGTACAGTTAGGTTATCTGTATTTAGCGCAGCAAGAAAAACAGGCTTTAGCTCCGTGGTGAGGTTACCATGTTGTGCCAGGTGAGTGGTCAGGGTCTGCAGTATAGCCGCGCCGAGCTGATTTAATGTGTTTCTTAGTTGCGTCAGGTCGGCTTCCTGATTAGGTACGCCTTCAGAGAGCCATTGTGCCCGGTATCTGTATTGAATTGCCTTGGCAGCATCCATTTGCGCCTGGAAAAATGCCTTAACACTGCCAGTATCGAGGCATTGCTGCTGGGCTTGCTCCAGCGCCTTTGACAGCACTACGGCTTCACGGGATAAATCTTCGATGGGCCTGTGTTTTTGTGCTTTAAACAGTGCAACGGGCTGCATCTGGGCAAGGCGTTGGTTAATATGTGAGAACAGCGCTTTAGCTGAATCTGTGCGTGTGTTTATCAGCACATTTGCCTGGTCCACAACGTGCGCCAGTGCACTGCGCGCTTCGTCCTCGCTGATTGGCTGAGGTCGTTTTTCCATTTTCATCAGGCCGAACAGAGTATGATTATCTGCGTTATCCTGAATGCCAGTTTCGCGTAACGTTAGCTCAGGGTACACGGCTTTGAGTGCACAACTGCCCACTGCCACTGTGTTTTGGTCAAACTGGTCAGCTGCGAGTAAGCGGGCGGCTTCGTTGGTGCCTTTTGGTACTGGCTTGGCTTGGAGCTGATGCGCACTGAGCCAGCGGGCGATCTGTTTTAGAGCTGCCGGATGCGAGGCAGCATGAGTGATTTTACCGGTTTTATTCAAGCCAAATACACACATCTCGA
The DNA here is from genome assembly GCF_000967655.1 of Pseudoalteromonas rubra. Taxonomy (GTDB): domain Bacteria; phylum Pseudomonadota; class Gammaproteobacteria; order Enterobacterales; family Alteromonadaceae; genus Pseudoalteromonas; species Pseudoalteromonas rubra_A. The sequence continues at coordinate 110,067 of NZ_JXYA01000047.1, read as the reverse complement.
TGGGCATATGAACGGCCGCGCTGAGCTCCGTGACCTGATAGCTGCGCATTGCATCCACAATGGCCGGGACCAGTTGCCCTTCTATCGTGGAGTTGGCCAGCGCACTAAAAGCCCAGGTCTGTGCCTGCGCCGCACTGGTATAGGTATGCGCCGGGGTGCCCGAGTAAAAGCGCTGATAATCCATGTGGTTACGGGCTGCGAGTAAGTCAAGCGCGGCATGATTAAAGCTTCCGGGCCCGGCTTGTACATAGACAGGTGCCCCCTGCGTTGTCAGCGTTAACAGTAATGCAGGTAACGCCAGTAAGCGAGATATAAAAGACAATTTCAACGGCTTTTCCAAAGGTCTAACAGGCAAAGAAGGCATCCTAACAGAACTGCCGCGCGCTGTCGTGCAAGCGATAGACGTCAATAGCTGCGCTTATGCGTGCTGTACGTAGCTTAGTCATCTCTTCAGTTCGAGTTAATTTTTTATTGCAATAATCAAGATAATTGAATTTAACTCAGGAATGAATATGACAATCAATAAGATACTACTGGGCGCCGCTGCACTGGCTGCTTTATCAGGATGTGAAATGAACAACACAGGTAAAGGCGCGGCGATAGGTGCAGCAACGGGTGCTGTGCTGGGTAAAGCCACGGGCAATCACAAAGATAAACGCATTGCCATTGGTGCGGCGGTGGGCGCCATTGCTGGTGCGGCCATTGGCAATTATATGGATCAACAGGAAGCGGCTTTTAACGAGGAGCTTGCGGGCACCGGCGTAGAAGTGGTGCGCGAGGGCGATCAAATGCGCCTGGTTTTGCCTGCCAACATCACCTTTGCCACCGGCCAGTCGACCATCAGCCCTGGTTTTAACAAAACATTGCAGGGTATTGCCCGTGTGATGCAAAAATACGACAAAACCTTTTTGACCATCATTGGCCACACCGACTCTGCCGGTTCAGCCGGGTTTAACCAGACCCTCTCAGAGCAACGGGCAAATAGCGTAAAGCAGTCTTTGCTGTCCTACCAGATAAACCCGGCACGTATAGACGCGCAGGGGATGGGGGAATCTCAGCCTGTGGCCAGTAACAACACCGAGCAGGGCAAAGCACAAAACCGCCGCGTGGAGATCAAGATTATCCCTAATCAGGCGTCGTAGCGTTCGCACTTTCATTTACAAAGGCTTGATGTGGCTGCACTCAACTTAAGCTTGTGTCGTCACATCTGCGGTGCCTTTTAACAGCCGGCCGAGGATATCTGCGCCGGTGATGATGCGAGGTTGTTCGGTCCAGACCAGCACCACGTCGACTTCAATGTCGCCGTCGTGGTCCGGGTCCAGGGATTCGGCAGACTTTAGGTGTTTAAGCACATCGCCCAGGTTCATGTCATTGCTGTGGATGATCAGGGGTCTGAAGCAAAATTCATAGGGCTCGAAGGGTTGCTCTGTATTAAACAGCGCGGCGCGCAGCAGTCCATCGGCGTCCATCACCAGTAAATGCTGGCGGGCTTCGTTGGCCAGGATCACCCATTTATGCCCGCTGGCATTTACCTGTTGTAAAAATGGGTCATCGCTACTGCGCTGGACTTCGGGGAGAATGGGAAAGTCGACCTTGCTTGGCAGCGTAATGACAGAGCGCGGGTCGATAAGCTCGCCCTCTTGCGACACCAGGGTATCATCTATGGTCAGAAAGTTAACCGCGCCTATGCCTTCGAGTCTGTCTACCTCGGCTTCTTCCGCTTCAATGTGCTTTTCAATGACGCTTTTCAGGTCGGTTTCGCGAAAGTAGTTAATGCCTTCTTTGCCGAGCCAGCTGCCACAGATCGGACAGCCTATTGATGTTGACCACCATATTGTCGATTGGCAGGGTCGCACTGGTACCGGCAAGGAGCAGATCGTCCTTAACGTCGTCATGCAGCTGCTGTAGTTGTTCAAGTGCTTGAGTTTGCGGTTACAGTGACCAATTCCTTTCAAGCATCATCAAAGTGGCAGTTAAGCAGCCAGAAAAAGGCGGTGGTTCAGTGGGTTTATTCACCCGTCGTAAAAAGCGGTGGCCCTCAGAGAAAGTGTTTTGCCTGTACAGAATGAAAACACCACCGTCATTATTGTGATGGTGGTGTTTTTTTGCTGTACAACGCTGTCTCAGGCAAGCTGATATAAGCGTCGTGTTATAGCATCAGAGTAATCTGGCTCAGCGGCGTTTTTCGCATGAGTTATAATAGGGGTTGTCGCTGTTGTTATAGCAAATATCGTAACCTGAGCCACCGTAAAGGCTATCATTCAGGTTGTCATAAGGATAACCACCACCGTATAAATAGTCGTCACCGCTACCACCAAATAAGTTATCAGACCCCTCTTGTCCATGGAGTCTGTCATTGCCATTACCACCATACAAGTTATCCCAGCCGTCTTTACCGTAAATGTCATCGTTGCCACTGTTGCCAAAGATGGTGTCCCAAGCAGAAGTGCCGACCAAAACATCATTGCCACTGGTGCCATAGATGGTGTCAGCCTGAGCTGCCTGAGAGAAAGACGCCATAAGGATGAGTGCACCCGCGAGGGTGGAGATTTTATTAAACTTCATTATTTTTCCTTAATGTAAAATGAGTATTTCGATATCAATATCAGGGTATTTGAAGGTCTAATTTCAAATTCGTTGTAGCTTTACTAAATCGCTTACTAATTTTCTTCAGAAGCTAGCTCATTCATTTTTACGCGAAGATGCGCCAGCTCTTGGTGACTAAGCGAGTAGGTTGAAAGTGCTTTTAGCGCATGTTTTTTAACAGCGGTATGTTCATTTTGGTTGTTGATTGTGTGCCACAAAACTGCGCGATTGTCTTCTGATTTGAAGGTACTTTCAGCAATGGACATAATCGCTCTTGCACGCGCATTAACATCTTCTTCATGCATGGCCATGTGTCTTACAGGCGTAAGATCTGTGTCGGAAGTGGCCCATTGTGCTATCTGATAAGCACCATGGCGTCTTACGTTTTGATCTGTGGAAACAACGACGCGTGAGAGAGTTTGTTGTACGCGTTCATAATCTTCCCGAGTGCCCGGAGCGGGTTTCAGAGCCATAATTGTAAACTGTTTCATATCTGAACTGGATTCTTGCTCTGAATCTATATGCTCCAGCAAGCGGTCACGAGTTTGCCCAGTAATACTGTCCATATTTGCTAGCAAGAATAATCCAGCGGCTCTGTCGTCCTCACTATTGGATAGCTCTGTTGCCAGATCTATGGCTGCGTGTTGTGCCAGTGGATCACCCGTTTTTGAAAGAACGGCGCTCAGCTCTCTGCCAAGTAAGCTGTCAGGTGCCTGCACAAAAGCATCCACAATATGAATTATCAAAGACGGGTCTTGCTCAAGTGCCATCAGCATATCAATGCGTAGTTCTGAATATGCCTGATTAGGGCCCAATATTGCGTGCTGTAAAGGCGCCGTGCTGGCAGCAATCTTTTCTTGTAGCGATGCTAAAGAGTGTATCAGTTGGTCTTCAGGTGATTGCCAGAGCATTGGTTCGGGTTTTTGTTCACTTATTTTAGCCTCGGCAGACGGTAACGTAGACGGTAACGCATACATATTGCTGTCTGAGTCTCTTGTACTGGCTGTCTTTGTGGTTGGTACCGGTAATACTTGCGGGGCAGTCTGTGTAGGCGCGATGCTTGCCGTTTTCTCTGGTTTACCAATCAGTATTAGCAAGGTAACGAAGACCACGACTATGCTTAAGAGTAACAAGAGCTTATTAGGCCTTAATTCAAAAATCATTGACACTGTCTCTTCCTTGGTGGTGATTAAATGATCAATGAAACAATATAGGTACAATGTGACAGGCTTGTTGCGCTCTGGATTATTTTTACTGAAGCATATGCAAGGGGACTAGTTTGTTTATCTTGCACGTGTTGGGGGTTGTGTTCTCATTACATTGAGCAGTTCTCAACGGGCGAATAATGACTGTTAGTGTGCCATTATTCGCAAACGAACGAGGCGATATCTCGGCTCAAAACTGCACAGATACACACCTATCCTGAACTCAGATGCCCACATCACTTTAATGTTGTGCCGGCTTCTTGATAGCCTTATTTTTGCGATATGAGCACTATCTAACGGTGAATTATGTGGTGCTATTGCTGCTTAAGCCAGGGGAAAGCTGGTGCTCTATCAAATATAACAATAACATGGCTTTTTGCCATTGCTGTGTCAGCTGCCACATATCGGACAGGCCATTGATGTTGACCACCATATTGTCGATAGGCAAGGTTGCATTAGTACCAGCAAGGATCAAATCGTCTTTAACGTCATCATGCAGCTGCTGTAGTTGTTCAAGTGCGGCGGTTAAGGTGCTTTCGCTCATCGACTCGGCTGTCAGGCTGGTTTTCATAAAATGCCCCAGCTGCGACTGATATTCCTGAAGCTGGGCGTGCAGTTCAGGGTGTTCGGCCAGTTGTTTTTGCGGCTGCAAGTGGGCTAGCTTTTCAACACAGTGACTGCAGGTGATCAGGTAGTGCTCAACGCGCATGAGCTTTGCCAGCAGGCCAGTGGTTTCTTCCGACAGCGCCGACTGCTCCACGGTAACAATAAAGTTGCTAATGTGCTGACAGAGCTTCTGAATGGTCTGGATCGCTTGTTCAATGGCCAAAGCGTCGAGAGGTTGGCGAGACTTTTCGTACTGTGCCAGTATTTTATCGGCCACTAATTTGGTTTCGAGCAGCAGTGCATTGGTGGCCAGTGCCGGTGTCTGGGCAATGGTTTTATCCAAAAATCGCGGCCGGGCGGCGGTCTCTTCGGCGCTGCAAAAGCGCTTCATTAAAAAGCCTGCCAATCGGTTATTGAGCGGGAAGATCAGCATCACGCCCAGCACGTTAAACAGGGTATGGAACAGCGCCAGTGACAGCGCCGGATCGGCGGTCAGATTAAAAAAGCCGGTGATCACGGTGATCAGATAAAACAGCACAGGTAACAAGGCAAAGGCCACCAGAGCGGTGAGCGCATTAAACACAACTTGCGCCGCGGCTACGCGTTTGGCGTTGGAGGTGGCGCCAATGGCAGCGAGAATTGAGGTCGAGGTAGTGCCAATATTGGCTCCTATTACCATAGCACCGGCTGCATAAAGGCCAATCATGCCACTGGCTGCTGCCGTAATGGTCAGCGCGATAGACGCGCTGGATGACTGCGTCAGAGTGGTCATTACAATGCCAACCAGTAAAAATGTCAGCATGCCTGTCAACCCTTCGGCGGTAAACTGGCTCAGATCAAAAGTGGCGACGACATGTTCAAACGCGCCTTTAAGAATATCGATGCCGATGAAAAACAAGCCAAAGCCAACCATCGCCAGGCCCGCAGATGCCAGCCGGGACTGCGGGCGCAGCAGTTTCATCAGTGCGCCTATGCCAATCAACGGCAGGGCAATGGCCTGAATATTGAATTTAAACCCAACTGCGGCAACCAGCCAGCCAGTGACGGTTGTGCCGACATTGGCACCATAGACGATACCCAGTGCCTGATGCATGGTAATCAGGCCTGCATTAACAAAGCCCAGCGAGGCAACGGTTACTGCGCTGGACGATTGCACTAGTGCGGTCATGCAAAAGCCCGAGGCAATACCGCGTTGCGGGGTTTTGGTCCAGGTCGCCAGTACTTTGCGCAGCGACGCGCCGGCGGCGAGTTTCAAGCCATCTGTCATCATGCCGATGGCGACCAGGAAAATCCCCAGGCCGCCAAGTAGGCTACCTATCAGCTGAAGTGTATCCATAGTTACTCAATCCCATTATGGTGGCACAGTGCGCTCGGTCCACCTTATTTTACAGCCGTTAAAAGTACCATGATTGCTAAAAAGGGCGTTGTCTGAGGTCAACTTTTTGAACGGTCACATATATTTAGGGATATAAGCAGAAGCTGGGAAAGTCAAGACGAGCGGCTTGAACGAGGTGCCAGATTAACGGGTGATTTATCAGTCATGTTGCGCTGATTTGTGCCGTCATTTTAAAACTGTGACTTGTGTCGCACTTTTTTAACTGTTAAAGTGCGACAAGTGTCACATTAAAACAACAACAGATATGAAACCTAATACCACCGAATTAGAGATCCTCAAGCTGCTGTGGCAACAGGAGCCGCGCACCGCCAAAGAAATTCACGATGCCATTGCAGCGCGTTTTAACTGGTCGTATTCCTCAACACGCAAAACACTTGAGCGCATGGGAGACAAAGGGCTGCTGAGCATTGGTGAACAGGGTAATAAAAAGTCGTACACGGCTCGCGTTGAAAAAGTGCCGACTTTGGCCGCCTACGCCCAGGAATTTGCTAAAAATGTGCTGGAACTGGACGGCCCGTTGCCGGTTGCTATGTTTGCCGATAGCCGGCTGATAGAGTCGCAGGAGCTGGAGGAGCTGGAGCACCTGCTGGCATCTTTGTCTGAGCAGGATAAGCGGGGCCAGTAGTATGAGTCTGGCAACTTTATTTACAGTGTTGGGGTCAGTGCTGATCTGGTGTCTGTTGAGTGTCGCTCTGGTGCGGATGGGTCGTTTTCTGAGTCGCTACCATCCTGCGTCTCCCGATTTATGGTGGGCTGTGCTGGCGCTGAGTTTTGTGCCTTTTATTCCTCTGCCAGATATGACGTCAGGCGGCTCTGTCCCCTTGATACTCTATGATTTTGCTGAGCAGACGGACAAGTTCCAAGTAAATACGGAGATTTTATTGACTGCCAACACACAGTGGGACTGGTTGTGGGTATTTATAGCGCTAACTTCGCTGGTTGCGCTGCAAAGTGTTCGCCAGGGCGCACGCTTACTGAACAAGCTCACCAGCCTGCGTGCTTTAATGGCTAGCGCTGAGCCACTAGAGGCCAGCCTTTATAAATCGCTCGCGCCTTTAACACGTGTTAATGGTCGCCAGGTGCCTGTCTATGTTTTACCCCTAGATTGCACGGCATTTGCAGCGGGTGTGCGTCACCCTGTGATTGTGATGCCTCGCTATTTTACCACCTTACCTCAGCACAAACAGCAAACCTTACTGCTGCATGAAATGACGCACCTGGTCCACAAAGACCATATTGCGATTCTGATTTGGCAGTTAGTGCGGTGTTTGTTTTGGTTTAACCCGGCGATTGCCAAAATGGAAGCGGCATTTATCAATGCCATGGAAGCGCGCTGCGATGCACAAACCATAGGCCGTTATGGGATTAATCGGCAGCAGTACGCGGCGACTTTGTTAGACGCACTTAAATACAGCACACTGAATAAGACACCCAATGCCGTCGCAGGGTTTGCCTCTGAAGCCGTATCGCTGGCCGATTATAAGAGTCGTCTGGTGCAGATCATGAAGCCGGTTAAGGCACGACATCGTTTTGTGCTCTTTAACCTGCTGTTGATAGGCGTGTGCTGCGCATTTATCTCTTTTCAGGTGAGGCCTCTGCTGAGCCCTCAGACTCCAAACTGGCAGTGGCCAATGACTGAATATGAGATCAGTGCACACTTTGGCCATGTGTCGGCATTTCGCAACCACAAGCCTCATGGCGGGGTCGATTTGGTGGCAGCAAAGGGCTCTCCATTGAATGCCGTTGCCACAGGTAAAGTGTTGGTTGCCGATGATGTCACATTGCCCAACAACTATGGAAAGGTGGTACTTATCCAGCATAGTAATGGCTATCAAAGCTTATATGCACATCTGGATAGTATTGCCGTGTCATCCGGTGACTGGGTATCGGCTGGTGAGGTGATTGGCACTTTGGGTGACAGTGGCCGGGTTTCCGGCGCCCATTTACACCTCGAAATTCTGGCTGACGGAGCGCGTCTCGACCCGCTGAGCATTTTCTCGAAGGACTAATTCATGAAATATCATCTGATGATCGCCATCCCTGTGGGTATGGTGCTAAGCACGCTTGTGTCTGATTTACCTGATCAGACAGCGGCTAAAAGTGGCCCTATGTGTACGCCCGCTGTGGCACAGGCCGAACCAAGTACAGAGCAAACAAGCGAAAAAATATTGCCTGTTCAGGTATCTGATGAGCCTGAACAGACGCCGCAGGTTGAGCACAAATTGCTAACTCTGTCTGCGGGTCAGTCATTTATTGCCTTACTGAAGCCTTTTGGTCTGAGTGACCGTCAGGCATACAAGTTACAAAAATTGATGGCCCCTGAGGTTGATCTCAGCAAGCTGCCGGTTGGGCAAAAAGTAAAAATAGAGGTCTTTGAGGGTCAATTACATTCAGTCACTGTAGCGACAGGCTTTGCACAGCGGCTGAGTGTTTCAATGACGGGCGAGTGGCAAAAACGCCGCTATCAACTCGATACGCGCCCGGCTCAGGCGGTGCACGATGTTGCCATTACTCAAAGCCTTTACGAGTCGCTGATTGCCGACTCGGTGCCGCTGGATGTGGTCAATCAGAGTATCACCGTGTTTTCTCATTTTGTTGATTTTCAGCGGGAAATACATCGAGGCGATGCACTGACTCTGATGTATGACAAAGCCATTTTAATGACCAAAGACGGCCTTGAGCAGCAGCTGGAACAGGCTGGCCAGTTGCGCTTTGCCCGGCTTCAGAATCAGGGAGAAGACCTGGCGGTATATCACCATGATGCAGAGGGCGCGCAAAGCGGCTTTTACTTTGCCGACGGTCGTCCTGCGCAGAGCTTTTTGCTAAAAACCCCGTTAAATGGCGCGCGTTTATCGTCTAAATTCGGCAACCGAAAGCATCCTATTCTCGGTTATACCCGGCTACACGCTGGACTGGATTTTGGTGCGCCCGTTGGCACACCTATCTTTGCGGCGGGTAATGGCACCATCAAAAAAGCAGGCTGGGGTGGTGGCTTTGGTAACAGGGTTGTGATCCGACACGCCAATGGCTACGAGACTCTATACGCGCACCTGAACGGGTTTGCTAAGGGCATGAAACCGGGCACACGGGTTAAGCAAGGCGAAGTAATAGGGTATCTGGGTAACACCGGATTGTCGCAGGCCCGCCATTTACACTATGAAGTACATAAAAATGGTAAGCCTATTAACCCATTGTCACTGAAGCATGTAAAACAGCAGCGACTGAGCGGCAGTCAGCTTACCAGTCTGCAACAGCGCATTGCGCGTGTGCATCAAAACCCAGAACTGGATCAGTATGTGACGAATACGGCTTCGCTGGGTAAGTAGCTATTCAGAAAATAAACAGCAGCGCCCGGTACAGGCGCTGCTGTTAACAGAGTTTTATGACTACTGCTCAACCACGTAATGGCGGTTGTTCAGTTCTTGTCTGAACACGCTATTATTCAGATAAGAGTAAGTCATTGGGCGATTGGCCGCGTCACGCTGACCGTGATCTTCGATGGTGTTTTCTTTGATCAGGTTAGGGGTTGCGGTATTGACGGCATACAGTTTAATGCCGTAACTGGCCGGATGTATAATCAGGTTTTCACTGTAGACATGCGCTTCACCATCGCTGATGGTGCTGTCCTGCTGCGCTGGGTTACGGGCAAAAATGCCATTTTCTCCGGCGTACAGAATGTGGTTGTCATGGATGGTTAAACCGTCGCCATCGAGCATCATGCCATTACCGCCACTGCGATAGATCAGGTTGCCTGTTACCGTTACCTTATCCCCGCCAACCTGAATACCTGTGTTTTGGTATTTAGGATCAAACGGGCTGACGCCGGTGCGGTAAATCTTGTTATTGCGAATGCTTGCATCACTTGCCACTGAATTGAGCTGAATACCATCGGCACCAATGTTTTCAAGGGTGTTGTTGTATATGTCAACGTCAGTCAGTTTATGCGGATACACCGTGGTTGCAACACCATCACATTCCAGCTTGCGGCTCTTCCCTGTATAGCCTATGTACATGCCTTCGCCTGTTTCGGTGTCGTGAATGTAGTTGTGGTGTACTCTCAGCCCGCGCATGGTGAAGTTTTCCTGCCAGGTGGCGGGATCGCAGGTAGGATCGGTTTTAATCAACAGTCCGGCAAAACGCGCGCGGTAGATTTCAAGATTATCAATCTCTATGTACTCGCTGAGCCCACCAATGCCAACTGTACCACCCAGGCGCATACCGTAACCTGCTTCATCCCGGCTACCGGTAATGCGTAGCTGAGAAGATTGCTCGACGGCAATACTGTACTCGTAAGGGGTGGTTGTGACTGTGCCATCTTCGTTGCGGATCACGACTGGATTGCCCGCTTCACCGTGAACGTTGCGAATTCGCAGCGGGCCGCGTTCCCCGGCTGCCAGGCAGATAGTATCACCAGCGACCACGCCCAGCGTATTACCATCGATCAAATGGTGGCTGGAAGGGATCACAATGTTACATTGCGCAGCGAGTGCCTGCGGGATAGTACACAGCGCCAGTGCGCCAGAGAGAAGAGTTAGCGTGAGGGTTTTCGTGTCTTTCATTGCTTCTTCCTTATTGAAGTCATCGTTACACTTAGTTTGGTTAACGAAGATACCACAACACAATGCGTTAATATCCTGCCTGTCTGGGGGGAATCTGCCAAAAGCACTAAATACATCTTTCGGCACTGTATCTGTAAACAGGTACTGGCACAATTTACTGCGCCATCGACAGTATCCCACACCGCAATGCTGACAACGCAATTAAGCACACAGGTATCGTTCGTCAAAATGCATTGTGCTATTAAATGAAATACTTGTCTATTATTTAGGTAATATTTTGTTACTCGTTTTGTATGATGCTGTTAAGTATGGCTAATTCATTATTGGTATTGACTTGCACCCAAAGCGGAAAGTGGTCGCTCAGCTCATAGGTCCATTTACTTTCGGGAATGCCGGTATCATCAAATATCGCAGCCATCAGGCCTTGTGCCGCAAAGTCAATCACGCCGCCTTTGTCGGCATAACTAAACGCATGCCTGGCACGGTGCAAAATTTGGTCGTAGCGTTTATTGCCAGCGCTCGCTGCGGTGTCGTTGATCTCTGCCAGGGCCTGCGGCATCTGTAATCCGCTTGATTGGGTGAGCGCCTGATAGAAGCGATCGCCAATGCGGGGAATATTAAAGTCGCCCACCACAATCAGGTCTTCATCAAATACCGTATCGGCGTTGTCGACCCAGCGGCTCTTTATCCAGTCGCCAAAGCTGGCGAGCTCTTGCTCACGGCCAGGGCGCGTGCCCCAGCGGGCGTGCATGGCCAGTATCATAAAATCGAAACTGCCAGCTTTAAAAGAAGCCATATAAGGCGCGCGCCACCAGGATTGTTCACTGATATACTGGTCATCGACTTTTTGCCTGTCTGGCTGCGCTTCTGCGGCCAGACCAGTAAACTGCACCATGCGTTTGTCGTAAACAAACGCGGTGCGCTCCCAGTTGCCGCCAAAATCGCTTTGCCAGTCGCTGATCACAAACTGCCAGTCTGGTCCCAGTTGCTGCATTACCCGCTTAAAATCGGTCAAATCGTCTCGAAGCTCGGTGATCGCAATCAGGTCAAACTGATACAAAATGCGCGAGATAAGCGTAATGGCCAGCTCGCTGCGTCGTCGTTTGCCAAAGTCACGAATATTCCAGGTTGCAATATTGAGGGTTTCATCCAGCATGGAGGGGGGGATGTGGCTTTGTTCTATACGTTCAACCAGTAGTTTGAGTTTTTCTGCTGTGGCTTTTGAAAGGTGTGTCAGTTCCATGGGTTACCTTGCTCAAGTGATGAATAGATTCATAAAGCTAGCTCATTGCCCAGTGAATACCAGTTTTTCAGGTCGATATGCTCGGGTGATGTGGTGCTTAGCGAAGAGCGTGAATAAAGGAACGTGCCGCTGAGTAGCTCAGGGCACGTTGTAACTTATGAAGTCATTAAAACGCGTGTTTATACACATCAAACTGATCGTGTTGTAATGGATCTAAGACCTTTTTTTGTGCTTGATTAAACTGCTCGATTAACATTTCAGGTGTCAGGTATTGGTCACTTTGTGTTTGTAAATAGTTCAACGCAGACACAGCAACCGGTGTTGAGTAAGAAGAGCTGTGGAAGGGCGCATAGATGGCACCGGCAGTTAGCACTCCATACAGGGTTGACGGATAAGACCGTTTACGGGATTTAATGCCGTTTTCTTTATATCCGCCAGTCGGGATATACACATCGGTACAACGCCACAGATTATAATCGGTTTGCGACAACTTAGCGTTATCGGTCACACCTTCAAGAGGAATGTCCTCGATGCCAAGCCTTTTCATAGAAGTAAGCGGATTGGCGACCCTCAATCTTGGCTGAATGTCAGAATCACAATCTATAGGGTAAGCTGCATCATCTTCAACCAAAGCGCGTTGTGACTTTGCGATACCCGCTTGTACAAGCAAGGTTTTACGTTGCTCGTTTTCATCCGTTGTGTACGTGAACGAAGCGAGATTTTCGATGTATCTGATCTCCAGAACCATTAACGCCGTCATAACTGAGTCATCAAGCAGCGCGCCACATTTGGCCTTTACGGTATCATTCAGTACGCTCTTAGACACACCAAAAGAGGCATTGATCAGGCCAATATCGTGTTCTTCCACGGCAGCTTGCAAACCACTGATTGCTCGGTCTTGCCTGGTTCTCAAATTTGCCAGCTCAGCTTCTCTAATCGCAGTGTCGCCGCTGCTGAGTGCCTCACATGAGCTATTGTCCATCCAGTGCCCATCTTCAACCAAAAGAAGCTGTGCTCTGGGGTTGTACTCAAATAAGAATGAAACGACGTGCGCACCGTGGCCATCACCCACGGCAAAAAAAGGTGCGCCTTTTTCCTTGATAAGCGGCAGGTAGTTACCGGCAAATGTCGCAGATACGTGACTGAAGTCAATTGCTGACAAACTGCGCGAGGCGCTGGCAATTTCAGTGAAAACCTGGTTCGCTTCAGATGGCATCATAATGACCGGGCGGTGCGCAACTAAATTCATATCTGCATCATAACTGAGCAAATCGAGCACCCTGTCTCTGTATGCCGATACGGCTTGCTGAGACATACCGAAGTCAATCACCATGATGCGCTGGTTCTTGTCAAACTTAGCTGCGTTGTGTGGTACTGGTGAAAAGGTGACTTCTACCATGTTGCAGTTTTGCTCCCACCCGTCGCAAGTTGAGGCATTAACGATTTCTGTTACTTTATCAATAATGGCCTGATCACTTTCTAAAACTGGAAACTTTGGAAAGATAACCCCTTGTTGCTCAACAAGTCTGTCTGCGGGCGTCGGTTTCTGATCTGGATCCGGGTCCGGTGTAGGGTCTGGGTCAGGCGTTGGATCGGGTGTGGGATCCGGGTCTGGTGTCGGCTCAGGGGCTGGTGTGGGATCTGGAGTCGGGTTTGGACTTGGCGTAACTGATTTATCAGGCACTACCGGTGTATCACCTTGTGCATTACTGCTCCCACAGGCACTTAGTGATGTTGCGAATAGTGCAATAAAGATTGCGTTTTTCATGATTGCTCCTTAATGAGATTCAATCTATTCCTTAGTTCGACCATTTTGTCATCAGGCAAGAGTAACACTGTTTCTGATAGCGATAAACCTGTTGTAAACAAGTCGTGAGTTTTCTTGGAGTATCCCGACTTTTCAACGATTTGTTCGAAGTCACCCATTAACTCTTCTTGCGTCAGTGTTTCTGTATATTTAAATAACAGGTCCACATAGTCGTGCTCTATTCCCTGTACCCACTCTTCCTGGTTCAGCCTTTCTGAAAGTTGTCCGATTGCTTTTTCTATCGGATCTCTTTGACCATTTTGAGCCAGGTAACTCAGGTACTCGATCGCGAGCAAACGTGCCTGAGCTTGCTCGCCTTTAAACATTTCTTGTGCAAAGCCTTTTTGAGTCAAAATTGTGTTTTGCAGTTGCAGCATGTCTGTGGAGCTATCCCATTGCCCAAAAAGTGCCTTCTTTCTTTCACTACGGTCAGCATGTTGACTAAATTCTATATATGTTTTTAAGTCGGCACTTGCGGTTTGCAGTGTCGTGACTGGCGTAGATTTGTTTTGGTTTGCAACCGAGTATGTGCTCGGCTTGTTGTTATTCTCGTTCTTTATCTTAGTTGCAGCAGACTGAGCTTTGGCCATGCCGCTGTCGGGGTTACGGCTTTGCTGATTGTCTTTGGGCATACTCAGTGCTATCAAAATGGCACCGGAGACAGCAAGTAATCCCAGTTTTGTATAACGACTCTTGAGCATAATGATCCTTATAAACCAGCTGCTTGCCTCGTGAAAAGCAGCTGGTTGTTAGTTTGGGTTTAATAAAGCGGCTAACCAAAGCTAGCCATCTTTGTGTTACTGTCTAACTTTGAACTTAGCCATGTCACTCATAAGAATGTTCTGCCAGTACAAGTCACCCATCACTAAACCGTTTGCAATGACCAGGTGTCCTTGCTCTTCTTCGGCTGTGGTTAACAGGTTATAAACCATCTGATTTTCCGCGCCGCTTTCAATCGCTACGATTTTGTCGGTGCTGCCATCTTCTTTTACTAAATCATCGCCAGCTTGCAGGTTGCGAGCCACAGTCATTTTACCTGATGCTAAAAGCACACCGTGCTCTTCAGACAAACCGATACGGATACCTGATTCTGTGTGTACAATTACAAGAGGCTTCTCTTCCGGACCCTTCGTAGTATCTTCGATTTGCTCAAGGTCGAAGTGAACGTTAGACATAGTGGCAGTTTCTGCAAAGGCTAGCACATCGAATTTCTGTTCGTTGTTGAACAGAGCTTCGACATTTACCTGAGTGATTGCGTTAGATTTGCCTTCACGCGCAGAGATTTTTGTACCAACCTCAAAACAGCCACAGCGACAAACCGCAATTAGCTTGCTTGGGTCAAACTGGTTACAAACAGGCGCAAAGTTTTTTTGCACAGCGTAGTTATACTCAGTGTTGTTGATACAGTTACCACGGGCATAGTTACGGTAATCACGACATTCTGCCTGCGTCAGCTCTGTGCCGTTACAACGAGACTTAAGCTGGTCAACATAAGTTTGATCTAAAAAGCGGTTTGTTTCGGCAGGAGTTGGATCATAACCACCGCCGCCACCGCATTCAATGCGCAATTCCTGTTCCATACCTGGCTCAGGGATTTCGCAATCTACGGGGAGGCGAGCTTCTGCGCTACTTACTGCTAACAAAGTCATCAAGGCAACGGATGCCAGAAGTAGTTTTTTGATAAGAGTCATTTATTTTTCCTTAATATTTTATTTTACGAGGCGAGGTTTGTACCAGCACTTAGGACGGTAGGCGTCATTAGCATTAGGTACGTTTAGGCTATGTGAAATGCTTGCACAATGGTTGCGAGCGGCTTCGAGTTCTGCGTAAATTGACTGACGACCCAAGGTGACATCTTTGCCTGGGATCAGGTAGTCATCATTGTCAATTTTACATAATGCACCTTCGACGTAGGTATCCAGACGACACTGTGGCTGAGGGTGAGCTTCATATGTTTGAGAGACAACACTGGTATCCCGGTCATCAAAGCTTACTGTCTGACCACGGCCCGCTGCCAGCAAACTCGCCAGCGAGTAGCCCGCCATGGCCGTGCGATAGCAGAGGTTTTGGTCATAGAAATTGCCATAAGTGGCATCACATTTTGCTTTAGCGGTTGCGTTTACCGTATAGCGATAGGGGGTATTGTCCTCATCTGCCCAGATTTGCTTTGCGCATGCGTGAGAAGCAAAGTAGTCCGACTGCCCCTCGCTTGATGCCCAGCGAGTGCCTTTGAATGGGAAGCCGCCAAGGTGGTGACCCAGCTCGTGACACACAACCAGAGCAAATCCATCTTCTGTCACTTCAGGCGCACGCGCGAGTCCACCAAACATAGAAACTATCCAGTTATTGCCTTGTTGCAGTGCATAGGCATTTACTGTGTTATCGTCCCAATTCCGACGCCATACCAAGTTTGCGCCATGGGAGTTTACGATGGGCTCGTAAATGACATTAATTTCATCAATGATGCGATTAAAGTCATCCTCGGTCATGTCGCCGCTCATAGCATTGTGACGAAGATGAAGATTATTCTCCGGCATAATGATTTCTGAGTACTTTGAAATTGACAGGTGATCTTTGTTTCCATCAGCCGTGCTATGTGCATGTGCGGCTCCACCAGTCGCAGCAGACATAGCTACAAGCAGAGCGGTAATTGTAAAGCTCTTCATGATTACTGTAGTTCCTTATTGTAGTATTAGTTGTTGATGCACGTTTTGGGTGCTGAATTAATCTAAATAAAAAACTCAAATATTAAAATAGTTGGTTTATTGATAAATATTTGTTTGTCTTTAAATTGCAATATTGTTAATTTTGGGTTTTTAGAGTATTGTCCCTAAATTTAATATTAAACTCGAAATTTTATTTCTAACTCTATGAAAGGAATTGTTTTATTTTGATTGTCCCGATTTTTGAATGGAACTTTAGGGTAGCGTTTTAGTTCGATATATGAACAAAAGTTCTATTTGTTACTTTATGTATGAAAAAATAAAATAACGAAATAAGGAACTTTTTTGAAATATATGAATTTTTACTGTGGCTCAGACACGATCATCAGCCGAGTTGGGCATAGTTTTGTCTGACAGCGACAACCGAATATGATTTTATCGCTAACTTTTGGTGCGTCGACAGGTCAATGATGGCACGAGATAAAGGTCCGCTATACTTATAGAAATCTGCATACTGTATTTTGAAACATCTTAGGATCTGATATCTTCTAGAGTTAGGGACAGAGTTTTAGGTAGAGAGTCCGCTCCCCCCGATTTTATGGCAGAGGGGATTAATAACTCTAACTGCTCCACCTGTGCAGCTCGTTATAACCGAAAATAGTCAATATGAAGGGATAAGAATGAACAAAACTCTGTTAACTGCAGGCCTGGCTTTGCTTTTGCTGGGCTGCTCAGATAGTGAGGTGGGCGATGTTTCTTTGGGCCTGTTTACGCTCAAAGACATTAAATTACACTCGATGACAGATCCGATTGTTACCGGCGTGACATGCCATGTCGCCAGCATAGAGGCCGATCTTAGCTTATCCGACCCCAGCGATAGCTCCATTGCGTGTCGTCAGACCGGCGAAATTACGCCGCAAATGATAGCGCAGATAGATAAGAGCAAATCCGGTGAAGTGGTGTTCAAGCAATCAAAAAGTGTGTTTTTTAAGGCCATGAAGGTCAGACGCATTTTTGATGCCGAGCATCAGACACTGATGTATCTGTCCTATACAACCAAAGAAACCTCAGGCAGTTTTAAACATAGCTTGTCAACCGTTCCTTTATGGGGCACTCAGGCTTACTCTGAAAAATTAGCCAGCCAGTAGGGTAGAACAATACAGCGCTCTGGTAGTGTGCAATCGGCAGTTGCCTGTCTGTATAAACTGAAGTGTTTGTGTCCACAAAATGCCTGATAGCTACTGTCAGCTGTTCAGGGATGAGTAAAAAGTTGAGTATTATGAAGCAGCTATACATCCTATGCGCCATCGTCCTGATGGTGTGGTTTAATCCTGTCAGGGCGCTCGGTGAACGTCCTGATGTGACAATTTCATCGGCTCCAGCATGGGCTTCAAAGCAGTCACTGCCAGCGTTACCTGAAAGTTTAAGAAAGCCACTTCATTATCGCCTGGTTGATCGTCAGGTGAGCGATGCCGCAGGCGTAACAGCGGTTTCTCACAATCGGTTTGTGTTTACCGATGCAGCCGGGGTGCAGGAGGGCAGTACGGTCAGAGTGCGCTTTAATCCGGCTTATCAGCAACTGGTGTTCCACAATGTCACAGTGTGGCGAGACGGTAAAGCCGTTTACCAGTTAGCAGCGCAGGATATAAAAGTGATCAATGCTGAAGAGGACCAGAAAAACAACATGTATCTGGGTTTGTTTGATGCGTTGATCTTGCTTCAGGATATTCGGGTCGGCGATGAGCTGGATTACAGCTACAGCTTATCGGGTAGCAACCCGGTGTTGGGTGAGCGTTTCAGTTATTTTGATAACCTGGGCTGGGGTGTGGCGGTTGACTTACTGAGCTTTAAACTGACCCTGCCAGATGATAAGCAAGTGGCGCATAAAGTATTTGGCAACCTCAATACACAAGTGCAGCATCAGCAAAGTGAGGGCACGCAAACCTTTACTGTAAAAGTTGAAAACAGCATTGCGCACACGGTTGAGAACGAGCTGCCTGGCTGGTTTAGTCCTTTTCCTTATATTCAGTTCACCGAGTTTAACTCCTGGCTTGAAGTGCAATCCTGGGCAGCTGAGTTGTTTCAGGTTAAAACCGAGCACAGCCCTGAATTGAAAGCCTACATTAACGAATTGAAAGCCTTACCCAAACAGCAAGCCATTGAGCAGGCGATCACGTTTGTGCAGGATGAGATCCGCTATCTCGGTCTGGAATTGGGCGTGAACTCGCATCAACCCAACATGCCCCATCAGGTGTTTGAAAAACGTTTTGGAGATTGCAAGGATAAAACATTGCTGCTCAATACCTTGTTGCGCGCGCTGGATGTTGACGCCCAACCAGCTCTGGTTTCTACGGATAAACGCGCCCACATTAGTGAGTATCTGCCTACTCATAGTGCCTTTAACCATGTGATCACTCACTTTACTCTGGACGGTGAAGCATACTGGGTTGACCCGACCATTAACTATCAGGGAAGCCGCCTGAGCAGTTTACACCAGCCAGACTACGGCAGTGCACTGCTGGTGGACAGCCAGTCCGATGCCTTGACTGAAGTGAATATCAAGCCCGCCCGTCATGGTATTGATATCAATGAAATGATCGTTGCACCGGATTATGTCTCGCCGGTTCAATGGCGGATTGAATCTCAGTACTATGGCTGGCAGGCTGAGCGCCTGCGTTATCAGCTGGCCTCATCGCAGAAAAAGGTTTTTCAGGAACATTCTTTGAACTACTACGCGCAATTTTATCCGGGCGTGCAGGTAAAAACGCCTATCTCGTTTAGCGATAATCGCCGGGACAATGTTATCACAGTAGTTGAATCTTACTGGGTGCCTGATTTTTGGCAACCGGGAGAAAATGGCGCGGCCGAGTTTTATCTCTCTGCCGGCAATGTCAGTCAGTACGTTAAACTCCCTCAAACAGTGCGCCGTAAACAGCCTCTGGCGAAGGCGTATCCTTTATCTTTGTCTCAGCGTGTGACGTTACTGATGCCGGCAGATGTAGACTTTAGTGCGCTGGCCTATCAGAAATCCTTTGCCGACCCTTATGTGCAAATTGATAGCGCCATGGAATACGACCGTCGCCGGGTAACTTTCCATGCCCGGTATGAAGCTTTGCAGGAATTTGTGCCGGTGGAGGCGGTGCCTGCTCACCTTAGTAAGATCAAACAGGCAAACAAGTATAGTGGCTTTGGTGGCACAGTGATGGAGGTTGAGACTAACCCTAACTACACCTTATTTAAGGACTTTATCAACCAGCTTGAAAATAAAACCAAGATGAAATTTGTCGGAGAGTCACTATGAAACGGTTATTGAGCCTGCTGGTTTTAATCTGTGTTTTGTCTGGCTGTGCGTCGACCAACAAAGCCACGTTTTTGGAAACTTCAACCACTATTTATGAAGCCAACAAAAAGCTGGAATACTTATTTAAAAACCCCGATGAAGATGTGCTGCTGGCCATGATTGACCGACATGCCAGTGAAGCTTACGTAAAAAATGAACTGGGCGTGGAAGATCCCAAGTTTGCGATGAAGAGTGCTTATATTTCAATAGGGGCAATCATTGGTCTGGCTTCTTTTGAACACATTGTATACAGCCACAGCCGGGAAGTCGGTGACTACTGGCTGAGCCGGTATATTTTTTCCCACAATAATGGCACCTTTGCACTGGTCGATATCACTTTGACAAAACAGGATTATAGACTGGTGGATGTCAACAACCTGAGTTATCGCTCCAGTTTGGTGCATTTTTTCGCTGAATATGATCAACAGGTTAAATCGGCAGGACATGAAGAAGCGATAGCGGTGGTGACCGAGCATCTGGAAAAGAAAGCGTCGAAGTTAGCGCTGGAAAAGTACCAGCAACTCCCGGGCGAGGTTAAAACCTTGCCAATTGTGCATGAAACTTTGTTCCGCGCCCTTGAAACCTGTGAGGGGGAGCAGCATCAGCTGTTTTGCGAGACTTTGCTCACAGACAGCGAGAATGTGCATCACGGGCTGCTAAAAGCAAACCTGTTTCGCAGTATGGGGCAGTATCAACAGGCACTGACAAAGTTTGAAGACCTGCCTGAAGATATTCGCTCAAGCCCACCAATTTTAATGGAAAAAGCCATGGTGCATGCGCATTTAGGCCATAAGCGCGAAGCGTTTGCTATTGCACTGGACGGACTGTATCAAAACGCGGGTAGCGCCTATGGCTATCTGATCATGTTGCAGGTTGCGCTGATAACCGATGAGCATGACTATACTGTTGAGTTGCTTAATTTTATGAAAGAGACCTTTGAGATCCAATTTTCTGAGCAGCAGCTGGCCGATATCACAAACAGTGAAAATTTCATGAAATCAACGCAATATGCGCAGTTTAAACAAGTCTATCAGTCATAATTGTGAGCTAACTATGTGGATAAAAAATACCCCTCTCGAAGGTCGATATATTCGATTAGAGCCACTTTCAATGGAGCATGTTGAGGATCTGCAACATGCTGTGGAGGATGGCCAAAGCTGGAAGCTCTGGTACGCGAACGTGCCCTCACCGGAGCAAATGCAAGGTTATGTGCAAAAGGCACTTAGTAAGAGTACGGACGATCAGGTGACTTATGTCGTCAGGTCGGTTGCCAGCGGCCATATCGTTGGCACTACGCGCTACTATGATATTAAACCTGAACATAAGCGCGCTTCAATCGGTTATACTTGGTACAGTGCTGCGGTGCGTCGTACGCCAGTGAATACCGAAGCAAAATTGCTGTTGATGGAAAACTTGTTTGAACATTGTGGTGCGCTCTCGTTAGAATTTAAAACACACTTTTTCAATCATGCGTCACGCAGAGCCATCGAGCGCCTGGGGGCAAAACTGGACGGGGTGCTCAGAAGCCACCAGATCCTGGCAGATGGCTCCATTCGCGATACGGCGGTCTACTCAATTCTGGCCAGTGAATGGCCGGCCGTGCGTAACCACCTCAAAGCTAAACTCACAGCCCGTTAAAACGGGCTGTTCAGTTGATAGCGTTGCCCACCCACTTTGAGCTCCTTAAATCTTGGCTCGGCCAGCTCAAAGTTGTCTGATCTGAGTGCATCAAGCAGATCCTGTGATTGCCTGTCGTATATTTTTTGTTCCATATAGCCACTTTGCCAGCCCAGTTTGCCATCGATCACACCGAGATAAAAAACCCGTAGCTCGACTCTTTGTTGAGTACTGGCGACAAACAAATACTCAGGTTCAGGTGTGTTATCCAGCTGAATGGGTTTAAGTAGCAATTCCGTAGCGTCATCAAACAAATGTGTATTGTGCCTGGCAAAATTTTCCAGTGCGTTTTGTAATGCTTGGGGCAAGGCCTGCTTTTCATCCTCAGACATTTCGATGAGTGCCAGCAGGGTTTGCGAGGTCAGGGGCTGCGTTTCCAGAGCCAGTGCGGTGTCGATCCGGCGTTTTAGTTGCCCGTCGCTGACTTCCTGCTGCAGTGCCTCAAGTGCTTGCAGCCCTTGCTTACCGAGCTCGTTCGCCAGATAGCGAGGGTCGAAATCAGCAGGCTGAGTGATGCCCGTTTTTAGGCGTTCTATCTGAGAGGCAACACTCAAGCCTCGAAAGTCCAGCAAAGGTGTTTGGGTCGCTATCAACAGTGCAAGCAAAGATAAAGTCACCGGGCGGTTAATCGTGCTCAGCCGGGTGTGCCAGCTGGCTTTATACGCAATTAGTTGCCAGACATAGCCTAAGCAAATCGCCATGCTGATAAGCGCGATAAGTACCGCCCACAGACGAGCAAGACTTAGCCCATACTGCTCAATTCTGAGCTGTAACCCCCAACCACTGAGCGCCAGGTAGCAGGGCAGCAGAACCAGTCCCAGCGCGATAAAGCGCCGATACCACAGGCGCTGTGCCAGTGCGTCTTTAGCCAAATTCAGGCACAACACTATGGCGCCGACCAGCACAAAGATAAGCGCACTGCCACCATTTTTCCATAGGGTTTCCAGCTCGCTAAATGACACCGCGATGATAAACAGCAAGGCCACGGCAACCAGCACGGGCAACAATAAGGTGGCAAAGTTACGGCAAATGGCGAACAGCTGACTGGCCAGGTTACTGCGACTACGGGCCTGGATCACCCCAATGGCCTGGCTTAATGTGATGGCCGGGTAGTAAAACCAGGGTTCTGAAAACAGCTCGGTAAAAAAGCTGATCTCAATAACCTCAAACAATCCGGCCCAGAGCATCAACAACATCAGCACCGACAGAGTGAATAACTGCGCCGCTGCAAAGACTAGCAAAAAACGCCCCATGGCGCGGCTTAAGGTGTCGTAGTCGGGCAGCCAGTTTTCTTTAGCGTTTTGGGTTATCCAGGGAACGAGCAGCACCGAGGCCAGGAAGATAATAAGTGGGTAAGGCCAGGCTTGCGAGGGCAAAGGTGCGCGCTCGGGTAACAGCTGGCTGCCAATGTAATAGCCGCACAGCGTGAACAGCAGTGCATACATGCCGAGCTGAGTGTAAAAAGCACGCTTGAGCTGAGTAAAACTTGAATAAATGAGTGTTGAGGGTAGAAATACGACTAAGGAGTATGCCGCAAACAGCCAGTGTGGTGACTGCGCCGGCCAGAATTCGAATTCAACAGACTGATGCAGGATGATCAGTAAAAAGCTCTGCAACAGAGCTGCGAGTAATAATTGGCGTGCGCTCAGTAAATTTCCCATAGATGTCTCTCAATATCAGATCCTTGTGCCTGTCATTTAAACTTAACAGCACTTAAATGCAAGTAAAGAATGGGAAAAGTGGCTTTATATGGCACTCAACCAGATCTGCATGCGTCACTCTTTTAAGGCCGCCCAGTGCGGCCTTATAATCTCAGCTTACTCCTCACCTTCCGTGTTGTTAGCGGTTGGTGCAGGAGTGTCTGTCACTAATCCCTGACCATCTCGGACGTTCTTCTGAACTGCTATCGCAGCATACAGGCTCATTAGGTACGCGATACCATAAAAGCCCTTTTCACTGAGCAGTAACTCGGCGCGCCACAGGGCAAATACCAGTAAGACGATGGCCAGCACGGTGGAGACCAGGCTCAGTAAATAATAGATATTTGAGGTCGGGATTTGCTCCTGCCGGTCACGAATACACTTTTGTAGTGATACGGCAGAAAACAGGCCATACAGCAGGGCAATCAGGTAATAGCCTTTTTCATTTAAGGCCATTTGTGCATTGAACAGGCCAACCAGGTAACAGGCAATGCCAATCAGCAGGACTGCTATCGAGGCCAATCGAAATGCTTTACTTGGTGCATAAGCGGTTGAATGCGTCATAATCTGTTCTCCTAAAGCGGGTATTTCAAATCAACCGGTCCATCCGGTGTCAGCACGGTGCTGTGCGCCAGCAACTGATTGTCGTTCAGGTATTGGGCGATAGCGCGGAAGGTCGTAGTTTTGACCTTACCCTGGTGGTCGCTACTGTCGATGCCGTCGTTAAAGAACGCGCCCAGCGCCAGTTTAAAGCGGCTGACATTGAGTATTTGCGGCTTAAAATAGGCCCGCGTATTCACTTTGAGCTGTGCCATGTCCGTGGTGTTATATAAAGCTGCATTGATCACATTCAGCGTATGCTCGGTGCAGTTCTGTTTTTGGTTATTAAAGGGGTTAGCCACCACCGAGTAGCGCGGATTGTGGACCTTTTCTGGCACCCCCTGTGCAATGGCGTTTAGCAGCTTTTGTTGCAATGCCCGGTTGGGTATCGCTATGGCCGCTTTAAGGTCATGTACTGACCAGAAAAAGTCCGCCGGGTAATCCACAATTAGCTGACTCGTGCCGGGGTCGTCGCTCAGCTGATATAAATTGTGAATGGCATAACCTTGTTTCTTCTCGCCATCGGTGGTTGTGAGTTCGGAATACACCGCCAGTGCGACATGGGTAAATTCGATGCCCTTAGGCAAGTCTTCCAGTGCTCGACCAACCCGGCCAATAATAAACACGTGTGCGCCCTGGGCTGCGGCATAACGCTCGACCTGTTTGGCAAACTGAGCAATCTGGTTTGCTTCAAAGCGAGCTTCGCCACCATTCTGGCTACCTGCAAAAATGTGTGTGCTGGCACATATTGCTGCGGCCATACACAGTCCTTGTATCCATTTCATTGTTACAGCTCCTCGTTAAGCGCCTGCGCCGGTGCAGGTCCTGCAATTAATACATCGTCACAAATAGGCAAAGGTTTTGGGCTGGCGGCGTCAGATAGGTCTGCGGCGACCTTGGTACTGGCCATACCTACTGAAATTGCACCGAACCCGACTACTGCAACGGGGATAGCAACTGCAATCATAGACACTTTTGCGCCTTCAACGGCGCTTTCACCTACGCTAAGTGCGCTGTACTTACTGGCCTGACTACCATGATGGCTGGCCTGTGATGCATGGCTGTCATTGGCCATTGCCTGCGTACAGACCATGCCTAATAGTGCGGTACACAAAACTGAACGAAGTAAGTGAGTCATGTCTTTCCCTCCTGGTATGCAAACCATCTGGCTTGCGTTGACTTGTTTTCCAATTTAGCGCAGGGATTATATTTGTATACTAAAATTTAAGATGTATAGTAATTAGAGACTGTAAGTATAGGAATATAATACTTTGAGCCAGATCCCATTAATTACTTCAACACTTAAACAGCTGCTGAAGCAGCACAAACTGACTTATAAAGAGGTCGCCAGTGCGCTGGATATGAGCGAGGCTAATATTAAACGTGTGTTTGCCACCGAGCAGTTCAGCCTGCAACGACTCGAGCAGATCTGCGACCTGATGCAGTTGTCTTTGGCCGATTTGTTCGAGCTCGGTGAGCAAAAGCAGTCGCTGGTGAGCCAGCTCACCCAGGATCAGGAGCAGGAGTTGATGGAAAACCCTAAACTGTTTTTGGTGGCCGTGTGCGTACGTGATGGTTGGCAATTTGAAGACATTGTCTCTCAGTATCAAATTGATGCGCTCGATTGCATTCGTCTACTGGCACGGTTAGATAGCCTGAATATGATCCAGCTGTTGCCCAATAATCGCTATAAATCGCTGGTTGCGCAGGATTTTCGCTGGATCCCCGGCGGTCCGCTAGAGCGCTTTATTGAACAGCAGGTGTTGACCAAGTTTTTACAGGGAGATTTTAACCGTGAGGATAGCTTTCGGTTTTATTTACGCGGCAGCTATAGTGAAGCAACCATCAGTGTGGTGCGACGTCGTCTGGAGCAGCTCACTAAAGAGGTTGCTCAGCTTAATCAGCAGGACGCCCGTTTGCCGCTGAATAAGCGCCAGAGTGTTGGCCTGTTTCTGGCCATGCGTCCCTGGCAGCTGGGGCTGTTTAACGATCTCAGGCGCGAAGACAGGGCAGAAGCAACTGAACAAAGCGCAAAAACCTCGCAACCATGATTTATTTTATGTACTTAAATGGGTACACTTTAAATCATAACTTATATCTTAAAATGGCTTCGGGCCCCGGGATAGCATGATAGATGTCACCTTATTACCTCTGTTTTTCACGACCATCTTCTTTTTGGTGATAAGCCCCGGCCCCGATCTTTTGCTGTTATCCAGTTACTGTGCAACGAAAGGATTTCGGGCTGGGGCATATATTGCGTTGGGGATCCTGCTTGCAGGCTTTGTACAAACGGCATTGGTGGCTTTTGGCCTCGGCCAGATAATGCAAACCATGCCCCTGGTTGCGTTGGCAGTTAAGTTAATTGGTGCTGTCTATCTGGCTTATCTGGGGGTGAAAATGTTACTGCATTGGTACAAACATCGCAGTATGACCCCTTCTCAGGATAAAACAGATTTGGCCGACATGGGCCTTAAAGGCGCTGAGTTGATAAAGCGAGGGTGTCTTAATAATTTACTTAACCCCAAAGCGCTGTTGTTCTTCAGCTTGTTTTTACCTCAGTTTACCACTGCGGATCATGATCTGAGTACGCAATTAATCACGCTTGGATTGATGCTCAGTGTGTTTGCATTTGTCGTTAATCTATTGTTTGCCGCTGCGTTTAGCAATCTGGCGAAAACCATAGCAACACGCTTTAAAGGAATTAAACGTTGGGCGGTTCATCTTGACGGTGTGCTGGGCACCTTGTTTATTGCGTTATCAGCACGTCTGGCACTGAGTAAGTAAAACGTCATTGTATGGTAATAAGCAATAATTAAGATGGCCTGAAAAAGGAGAGACTCTAAGCTTTTTTAATTTTATCAATGGTTTGAATAAATTATTTTAAAACTGTCTGGGGAGGAATTTTTTATGTCCCATAGATAGCAAAGTGAATTTATTTGTAAATGACACGATATGATTGATTAATTTTTTCTAATTATTTAGTATTGCACACGTTTGGCTCCAAAAGTAGAACAATAAATAAACAATAAAACATTGCCACCAGACAATGTGACTTGATGGACCTTTATGGAATTTGATACAACACTGACTCAGTCTGCGCACTACCTTAAACAGGCGCTCCCCATTATGATCCGTAATCGGATCCCACTGACACCACTGAATTATTCAATTTGTTATTGTTATGTAGTGGGGTCGCAGCCCGAACTGAATGTTGAGTTTGATCAGATTTTGGCCCGCTATCAAAGTTGTCCACCACATCTGGCCAGAGAGTTATTTGACAAGTACCTTTCTCAGCAAGATTTGGCCTTGTTTCATGAAATTTCTCATTCTTTCCAGGGCGCCATAGATCAAGTCCAAAATGGTATTTGTGAAACCCTGGAATCCTCACAGGACTTTTCGGCTTTTCTGTCAGAGTGCCATTATGGATTGCATAACCTGAAAAAGCGGGGCTCGGAGCAAGATCCGCGTGCCTACGATGAAGTACTGGAATACGTGTCCCGGCTAACCCGCGAAGCCGTCGCCATGCAGCAAAATGCATTGGGCTTTCAAAATAAGTTGGAAGTCGCTTATGACGAAATCAAGCTACTCAAAGAAGCACTGTTTGCCTCACAGCGAGAAGCGAATACCGATAAACTCACGGGGCTGTTAAATCGCGGTAAGTTCGATGAGGACATTGTGAGCTTCTGCGTTCACCCGCGGAGTAAGCAGAAGGTGTTGATATTTGTTGATATCGATCATTTTAAGCGCTTTAACGACGATTTTGGTCACCAAAAAGGTGATGATATTCTTCGCAAGGTGGCTGAAAAACTGGCACATCATGCCCAAGGTCGCGGCGATGCCTATCGCTATGGCGGTGAAGAATTTTGCCTGACTTTGTCACTGAGCAGTGTCAGTGAAGCGGTCAGTTTTGCCAATATGGTTCGTCAGGATATTCGCAAGCTTTCGGTTAAAGATAAAAAAACCGGTGAGCCTATCAGGCAGATCACAGCCAGCTTTGGGATAGCGTTATACAAAGACGGTGCCCCCTGGCAAAGCTTGGTTGAGCTGGCTGACAGAGCCTTGTATCTGGCCAAATCTCATGGCCGGGACAGGGTTGAAGTTGCCGGCTAACCGTCGGCAATTGCCATTGCTCTGTCTGAAAACTTCGCTACCAGCCCTGCCTCAAAATTTCTTCATAATTCCTATTACCCAAATTACAAACGTTAATAAAAGTTTAATTTAAATTCTCTTTGTGGTTGATTTTTGATCATATACTCATTAGCTTATTATTCGCTTTAACTAAAAGGTCAGACGTCAGATGAGTGCTGTTTTTGCACAGTGATACCTAAGGGAACGTCCCAGGTATAGCAATATTGCACGGTGGCATAAATCTGAAGACTGGTCACAGAACACAATGATATTAATAGGATAAAGAGGAAATTATGCAGCACAAAATCAAATACTTTCTGCGTCTGTCTTGGCTCTTCCTGCTAAGTTCGGTGGCATTTAATACGTTTGCAAGTGGTTATAAAGTTGTTCTTATTCACGGTCTTCAGACCAGCCAGATTACGTCTGGTTACCCCATTGATGTACCCGCCGATGGCGCGTCTTACTGGTCTGAGTTTTGGGCGCAGCATGCGGATGTTCGCATTGACTGGCCGGCGCTGGAGCGCATTGAAGGCAAGATTGCCAGCGATTATGTATGGCCTAAGCTAAAGCAAATGTCACAGCAGGGCACTTGTCAGCCGGGTTGTATTTTAGTGACTCACTCTACGGGCGATTTGGTTGCTCGTTATCTGTTAGACAATCAGGCAAACTGGCTTGAAAATGCCGGCATGACACCGCTGAATATTGTCGCCACGTTTGATATCGCCGGTGCCGGTGGTGGCAGTGAGCTGGCTGATTTGGCCGTCAGTGTGGCGCAAGGCACAGCGGGCCTGAACCCATTGCTAGAGGCCGCTATTACGGCCTGGCTGGGCGGCTCCGTTGAAGGCCGCTTGGGGGTCCTTAACGATCTGAAAGTGAACAACGCCAGACAAATCGCGGCGTTACCAGAAGCAAGAACGCCCAGGCTGCGTTTTGTTGCCGATGGCACACTGTTTTTGGGTGCAACCAAACTTTTCCTTAAAGGCACCGACGACAGTGTTGTTGCAACCCACTCGGCGTGTGGCGCGAGCCGTGCCGATAACTTTGGCAGCTGTAGTGCCAGTATCGCAACCAGCGGCAAGTTAGCCTCTCAGAGCGATGCCGTAAGCGGGTTTATGCCACATCACTACCCTATGCTGATGAGTGATAAATACGATCACTTCTCTGTGATCAACGACCGTGCAGAAGGCAAAGTGACTGCGGCTCTGACCAGCAGACAGCTGCTTGATGGCAAGGTCGTAAACTTCAACACCTATAATGAAGAAACAGGTGCCTGGTTCTGGAAAAGCACCTATCGTTATGTTGAAAACTCAGCAAATAACAGCCTGTCTCGCCTGATGCTTAATGCTATGCCATAGGAGAGACAGGTATGAAGCCCCGAATGTTCATTATTCTGATGTGTGTGGCAATCGGGCTTGGTTACTGGTGGCTCAGCGATGACGCTGAGCCCATTCAGCCTGGTGCTCAGGCCAAGTCGCAAGTGCCCGCAGAATTTCACAAACCAGTACAAAAGGCTGCAATCATCGCGGCTCAGACCAAACCGGACCCACAGCGAGAGCGTCATATGCCCGTTGCCATGACGGAGGCGGCAGCGCAAGTCGCTGATTTGTATGCACAGCAGCTTCAATATGCGCCTTACTCCCAGCCGCTTACACTGGCTGATGCCGACAGGCTGACGCCCAATCATTTTTATCCAGTCACCATTCCCACGCAGAACATTGAGGAGGTATTGACGCTCAAAGTCAGTCAGTATCGTTTTGTTTATCCAGAGCCGATAGAGATAGTACTGACTGGGAGTGATATTTATGGTGCCAGCGTATCTGTCAGCGAAGTTGAGAGCAACAAAGTGCTGACTGCCCAAAGCCTGATAGAGCAAGAAGGTCGCTATTTTGCCAGCATATCCGCAAAGAAAGACTTTCCCCGGGAATTGCAACTGACTGTTCGCGCGCATGTCAGAGGAGATGAAATCCCGTTGGTGGCGCAGGTTCAGTATATGCAGCCCAGTGCTGAGCTGCTGAATCTTGAGCAGGCGCGCGTGCAGGGGAGCGATCTGCTGGTTGACGCCAGACTGAAGGTGCACGAAGCCGGTATTTATCGGATCAGGGCAAATTTGTTTGCAGGCGATCAGCCCTTGTCGCATGCGGTTGCCAGAAAACGTTTAAGTGAAGGTGTGCAGACTCTGCCACTTAAAATTCACCAAAGCGTGTTACCAGAGCAGGCAACAGGATTAAAACTGACCACCTTTGTGGTGGAGCGCATGTCTGGCTCGCCGCAGGAAAAAGCGCGTTTTGGCCGCAGCCAAGTGGATACGTATTCGCTGGAGAGCGTGGATTTGTCAGATCTGCAAAGGCAGCCCTATACACCCAGTGCACAAGAGCAACAGAAACTGGCGTTTTTGAAGCAATTAGGCAAGCAGTAGTGTAACGGGCGGGAAAGCGCAGAACGCGATGGCTGGATAACTCATTGCGCAGCTCGTTTCTCTGCCTGTAACTTGAACAGGGCTCAAGCGCTTTAGCAACAAGCTCTCGTTGCCAAAAATCACGTATCAGTGAAGTCAGTAATTGTCTTTTCTCTCATCTGGCCTGCTTGAACCCCTTGGCATTGTTCGCTAGGGTGTTTGTTTCTAATATGGTAATGATGAGTTATGTGCTATTTAGGTGTTGTAATGAACCCATGTAAATCGTCCGGGTCACCTTGTTGTTGCTATGATATAACAAATTAAGGAGTGAAGATGATCACAATTAACAGGCTTAGCGCTACTTATATTGATGCGGTTGAGTCCATTCAGCTTGCCCCAGAGCAGCTTCGCTTTGCCGGCACACCGCAAGAGTTTCTGAGCGAACGCTGTGAAACCACACACCTGCATGTTATTTGCAAGCAAGAGACAGTGGTTGGCTATTTTAAACTGGATCTAGCCTATGCCGACAAATACACCTATTGTCCCAGCTCAGCGCTCGGCTTACGCGCCTTTGTGATCGACAATCAGTATCAGGGACAAGGTTTGGGAAGTGCGGCGATGAGGGCCCTACTAAGTTACCTGGCGCGTCACTATGCCCAGTATCGTTGGCTATATTTGGGCGTTAACTGCGAGAATCCCGGTGCCTACGCGTGTTATAAAAAAGCCGGGCTGAGCGTGTGTAAAGAAAAATACTTAGGTGGCCCTGCGGGTCCGCAATACATTATGTATAGTGAAATCTGCCTTTCACGAGCTTAAACCACACACAGCGCTGTCATGGCAAATACCTTAATCACTCTGTGAGTGCGATAAGAAGTTTTTGATTTAAGTGTCTATACTTACGTTTTGTCACCGGCTTAAAAGTCGCTTCAAGGACGTCTGATGTATGAGTACCAAATATGTGGTGATTGTATTTAGCGCGCTGATAGCGGTATTTTTGCTCCTCGCCGCTCAGTTTTACTTTTCTGATCCGCATCGCCACAGTCAGTCTTCGGTCTATACCAGTTTAGAGCTTGTCAGTTATGAACCTCAATGGGTTGATGCGGCTATTCAACCGCTGCCGCGGATAAAGCAATACGATGTAGGCTGGGTGCAGCTTGGCAAAGCCTTGTTTAAAAGCCCGCTACTTTCGGCCGACAACACCACTTCCTGTGCATCCTGTCACGATTTATATAACGGTGGAGACGATGGTTTTCCCGTTTCGGTGGGCATAGATCAGCAACTGGGCAGTCGCAATGCGCCCAGTGTTATCAATGCCGTGTTTAATTTCAGACAGTTTTGGGACGGGCGCAGCGCGGATTTAACCAGTCAGCTGCCATTGCCTATCCACAACCCGTTAGAGATGGCGAGTAACTGGCCTCAGGTGATAGGCAAACTAAATCAGCAGCCGCACTTTGTAAGCAGCTTTGAAGCTTTATCGAGTGATGGGATCACAGCAGAAAACATTACGAAGGCCATAGTGGCCTTTCAGATGTCACTGGTCTCTGAAAATACCCCCATTGATGCCTATCTGCTTGGGGATAAACAAGCGTTAAGTGCAAAACAACAACGCGGCTATCGCAAATTTGTTGAGTTTGGCTGCGTGACCTGTCATCAGGGGCGCAATATCGGGGGCAATATTTATCAGAAAATGGGTCGTCTGGAGAGTATGCCCGGTGAGCTTCTGAACGATTTTGGCAGATATCAGCTGACCCGCAATGAGCAGGACAAGTTTGTTTTCAAAGTACCGAGTTTACGTAATGTCGCCAGCACTGGCCCGTATTTTCACAATGGCTCGGTGGCGCAATTGTCGGACGCCATTCGGTTGATGGCAAGAGGGCAGCTGGGGCTTGAGATCAGCGATGAGGATGTAGCTGATCTGGAAGCCTTACTACATGCTTTTTCCGGCGAACTTCCGAGGTCATTGAAAGAGTGAAATATATTATTGAAGTCACAGTACTGTTGCTGATCTGGTGGACCGGCACTCAGGTCATTGAGCAATACCAGCAGCTGCAAAATACCCAGGCAAAAATGGCACTAAAAACGCGGCTCAACCGGGCAACGACTGAGCTGTCGCTCGAGACGCTCTCTGCGATGGACAGTAACATTTATCACTTTGACCGACATGCGCAAAAGCAACTGGAGTTTGAGAGTGTATATAATGAGCTGACGTCAAAGCACTTACTGAGCGAAGAAATGAGCCAGGCGGTTGCGCGGTTTCACGATGCGATAGATACCTATATGCAGCTGGCCTCAATGCTTAAGACCTCTTATCGTTATATCGCAAAACAGGAGCTTGAAAAAAGCGCGTTTTCGGCGCAGGCACAAACCGTGGTGAGTCACAGCGCCGCACTGGTGTCTAATTTGCAGGTGACCAATTCGCACGCGGTTATTAAGCAGGTACGAGAGCAGCTCGCGCGCACTATGACCTCGCTTGAGCAATTTGAACAGGAAGACCGCAGTTTCAGGGTCATGCGTTTGCATATCGCTTTCATTCTGGAAAACGCGCTAACGGCTTCCAACTTACTGGTGCCTGTGCAAAATAGCACACTGTCAACCGCGATCCTGAAAGACACCCAGCAGCTTGGTGAGCAAGTCGATGTTGTTTACTGGCAGATGATACAGTCGATTTTTCTCTTTTTACTGTTGGTTTTTACGCTGGTTGTTATCGTGTTATTACGCCTGATGAGCGGCCTTAAAAAAGCCAATGCACAGGCTAACCAGGCAGCCGAAACCAAGTCGTTGTTTTTATCCAATATGTCTCATGAGATCAGAACGCCAATGAATGGGATTATGGGTCTGACAGATATTCTGCTGGCGACGGAGCTGACCTCAGTACAAAGAAATTATCTGGAGAAAGTGCGCTTTTCAGCCAATGCACTGACGACCATCATTAACGATATTCTCGATTTCTCAAAAATCGAGTCTAAGAAGCTGCACATTGAGCAAACCCCTTTTCAGTTTGAAGAGTTGCTGGATAACCTGAGATCTCTGATCACACCCATAGCCAACACCAAAGGGGTGAAACTGATTTTTGATATCGACCCCCAGCTCAGCGAATGGTATGTCGGCGATCCGGTTCGTATTAATCAGATTATGCTAAACTTTGCGTCTAACGCCGCTAAGTTTACCGAAGAAGGGGCAATTACACTCGGTGTGCACCGGCAACCTAAAGATGCCACCAGTGATTGGGTTGAGATTTCGGTCAGTGACACCGGCATAGGTATTGAGCAGGACAAAGTCGCGCAGCTGTTCGAGCGTTTTACTCAGGCCGAGTCTTCGACCACACGGCGCTATGGCGGCACCGGGCTGGGCTTGACCATTTGTAAATTGCTCGCAGAGCTGATGCAAGGGGAGATCACCGTCAGCAGCGAAGTTGGTGTTGGCTCAACGTTCACGGTTCGTCTACCGATGGCAACACTCAGCCAAGCGCCGGTGGCAAACGAAGCGGCAGATAAAGTCGTACTGGCAGGTTCGATACTGATCGTTGAAGATGATCCCATATACATGGAGGTCAGCGTCAATATTGCAACTTCGGTTGGGCTGACGGTCGCGCGTGCGCACAGTGGCGCCGAAGCCGAAGCGCGGTTGTCATCCGAAACCTTTGATATGCTACTGCTTGACTGGGTGCTGCCAGACTGTGAAGCCAATGAGCTGTTAGAAAAACTTGAAGCCCTGGGGATATTGCCCAACAGGGTGGTGATTTACACCGCACACTCAGAGCAAAGTATAACGCCTGCGGTTGATTATCCAATTCTCTACAAGCCTCTGTTAAAAAAAGATTTGATCAGTATTTTTATCAAAGATGAGGCAGGCGATAACACGGCAACTCAAGAGCAGACGCCCTCAGTCAATTCTGATGAATCACCAGAGGCCACACAGACGCGCACATTCCGGATCTTACTGGTAGAAGACAATGATATTAACCGCATAGTGGCCACCAAACTCCTTGACCGGTTTAATTTAGAGATTGTGGTGGCAGAAAATGGCCAGCAAGCCGTTGACGCAATCAAAGCCTGCGATGGCGCGTTTGATCTGGTTTTAATGGACATTCAGATGCCGGTAATGGACGGCATGGAAGCCACTCGCATTGTGCGGCAAAGCTTTGATGCGTCACAGCTCAAGATCATCGCCTTAACGGCCAATGTGATGCAAAGTGAGGTCGAAAAATACCAGGGTATTGGTATGAACGATCACCTTGGCAAGCCATTTAAAACCGATGAGCTGGATAGAATTCTGAATCGGTATTTGTTCAACGTGGATAAAGTGGAATGCTAGTTCGCAATGAGGAAGAGGCTCAATTGCTTTATTGAATTTATGGGCGAACCTTCATTATGTTTTGCAGGGCACGCTATGTGCCCTGCAACGTGAGATTTACTTTACAAAGTACAGTAATTCGTCCTGCTGGTAGCGAGAGCTTTCGTTATTGCCGTAAGGCCAGACATCGAATCGAGTTTTGGAGTTTGGAGCCTGAATAACAGAGGCACCCTGATAGGTGTAAGTTGCTGCACGCGTTGAATCTTTGTCTCCTAATATAACACCTGAGAAGTCCCATGATACATCACAGTTGGTGTCCTCATGGTGCCAAATTAAACCATAATCTCCCAGCGTTGACAGCTCAGCCAGACTTTCATCGGTGTAAATATTCCGGCAGTTTGCATTGTTCATTTTTGCCTGATAGACCTGAGTAATGCGGCCATGTTCATCTTTAAACATCATGCCGCCCGAGACGGTTTGTCTTAGCGCTTGCCATCTTTGCGCCTTCATAACCGAAAATTCAGCAGGTGAGACGACTTCCCCTTCCTGTATATTCTCTATGTTGTCTTTGTGATTTGCGAATAAGGTCCACCCTCCGCCCTGATAATCCATATCACACCAGACTTTAAAGGGGTCGATACCAAAGTTTTCACCATCCGGATCAATAAGATAAAATCCAGTACTGGCAACCGGCAACTGAGTTTTGATATCTAGGCAGTTACGACCTGTTGGAGAAAGTGTGTCTTCAATTTTATCCAAACGCTTGATCACGTTTGTGTAGTCGTTGCGAACAGCCAGATACTGATTTTCCAGCTCGGCTACTCTCAGTTGCAAAGATTGGATCTGTTGCTGCTGTTGCGCTGAGGCGTCAGAGATGCTCTGAAGTTGCTCGTCTACATAGCGCTTTGTCACCAAGTGAGTTGGTTGCAAAGGATCATCGGCAATGGCGTTACCAATAACGTGGAGCGCTTCACCGGGAGAAGTTGTACCAATACCTACTTGTTTGAGCGTTGTGACACTGGTCGATGACTCCTGCCAGTCCGTATCCGAGACAATTTGTGGGTCTGCGGGCACCGGCTCTTGTGTATCTGCATGAGCTTGACAGGCCATAGCCAGAGTTAATGCGATTGTGATGGCGCTGAATTGATATTGTGTCTTCAAAGTAGTGCTTCCTTATTAATGTGATAAATCCCGAGCGTCGTATTGTATCGGTTATAAATACAATATTTAACTAGATATAGTCGTTATTTTACCGCGCAAATGTAGGGGGAGGGACACATTCCCCTCGCGTTATATTATCCCTGCAACAACAAAAACACCCCAAATAAAGCAATCGCACCGCCGCAGAGCATGGCTCTGGTTACGGCCTCTTTGCGGATCAGGCTCAGCGTCATTACCATCAAGGGGGCGGTTGCGAAAATGGTTTGCGCAATGGCCGGATCGGTGTGGTTAACGGAGATAAGCTGTAACCACAGCCCGATAAAAGTGCCAAAAAACACCGCCACGAATAACCAGCGTTTTCCTGACAGCTGTCTGAGCGTGAGTGCTTTGTTGAGGCTGTGTGATTTCAGGCAAGCGACCAGACAGGCAACAAAGAAAGTGCCCGACGCAAGGCGGATTAAGGCAGCCCACAAACTGCCGATGGATTCATTATTTAAAGCGCCTTTGGAGAGCACCATGCCAGCGGCCTGACAGGTTGCGGCACTCAGCGCAAATGCGATGCCCAAAAAGTAATGCTTTGGATTGGGAATGGGCTGCGCTTTGCCAGGTTTTATCGCCAGCATCACGCCAAAAGTGGTCACTAGAATACCCAGCCAGGCAACCGGACCCAGATAGACGCCCAGGATCAACATATTCAGCATACCCGCAATCGCAGGTGCCAGGCTTTCTACTACCAAGGTGCGCGCCGGGCCGATATTTCTGAGTGCGGCAAAGTAGGCGCTGTCGCCAATGGCAATACCGAGTACGCCACTGGCGATAAGCCAGGCCCAGCTCGATAACTGGGCTGGGTAGCCGGTGTCCTGAACAAGGAGCAGACATAGCACCATCAAGGCTGAAGCAATCACGCCCTTACTGACATTCAACTCGAACGGACTCAGGTGGTGGCTAAAGCGTTTGTACAGCAAAGTTGAAAACGCCCAAACAAATGCCGCACTGATGGCTGCCCCTTCGCCTATTCCAATCATCTTATTATTCTTCTGCTGAGTTAAAAGCGGCTAGTATACATAAACCAAACGAAAGAGACAGGGATGCAACCTTTGCTAAGTAAAACTCTTGAAAGAGTGACGAAAACAGAGTGAAGTCGTGATGAACTGCGTTTATTTTCGCAGTCTTTTACAACTGCTGGTCGCTTGCATCGCGTTTGCCGGCTTTCTGGTTATTGCCTGAGCACGCGGGTCAGTTGAGCTTATATTTGGCAAGCGCTGTGAGGGATTTCCTCACTGCGCTGGCAGATCATAAAGCCCGAGCCGGTAGCTTTAAACAGCTAGCTACTCTGCTGATTAATCGGGCCTTGCCTTAGTAAACGGTGCTGTGATCCCGCTATACTCGGCGCTGCCAAGGCGTGCCAGTGGCGCGGCTTTGTCGGCGTGCACTTTAATCCGCTGTTTGTGGTCCAGCTCGGTTACTTTATCGCTCAGGTACAAACTGACTATTTTGACAAACACCAGTTTTTGCGGCGTATCGCCTATCTCCTGTACTTCATACAGCTCACACCCATAGGCGATATCGCAGTGGGCTATCCGCGGCATGCTAAAGCCGTTAAATTCAGCCAGTGCGATGTTGTTTGCTGTGACCTCAGACTCGCCATGGGGCAAGGTCGCGGCTGTTTGCGTCACTAACTCCGCATCCTGCTCAGAGGCTATGTGGATCACACAGCGCTGTGTGGCTTTGATGTTTTTCACTGTGTCTTTGATTTCTCCGCCGGGCTTTTTTCCGGCTGAAAACATCAGCAAAGGCGGGGCGCTGGATACCGCCGTAAAATAAGAAAAGGGGGCCAGATTGTAGTTTTGCTCGCCCGACTCGGTTAACACCCAGGCAATGGGCCGTGGGATCACGGTTTGAGTCATCAGGTGATAAATCTGGGTTGGCGAAAAATCGGCAAAGTTCAGTTCCATAAGGCAAATCAGGCAAAGTAAAGGGACAGATATGGTGCCACACTAACTATCAGCTTGAAAGATGCGTTACACTCACGCCATCCGTGTTTTGGTTTGTTTTGGATATGTATATAAATCGCCAACCCCTTAATACCCGTTTGCCTTTGGTGTATCACCCTAACTATTCATTTAGTTTCGACCCAAATCATCGCTTTGTGATGAGTAAATTCGCCAATTTATATCAGCAGGTGAAGGCATTGGGGTTAATTGGCGACAATCTATATCAGCCTCCACTGGGGTCGCCAGAGGCACTGGAAACGGTGCACTGTGATACCTACCTGTGGGACTTATGGCGCAATCAGCTGGATGACAAAGCCATGCGCCGCATTGGTCTGCCCTGGTCGGAACAACTGATGGCACGGACCTTTACCGCCCCGCTTGGCACACTGAAAACGGCCGAGCTGGCGCTGCAAAATGGCATTGCCTGCCATCTGGCCGGGGGCACCCACCATGCGCATTATGACTTTGGATCTGGCTATTGCATGGTGAACGACTTAGCCTTTACCGCCACAACCCTGATAGAGCAAGGTAAGGTAAATAATGTGCTCATCTTTGATTTGGACGTTCATCAGGGGGATGGCACGGCAGCCATGCTTAAACACCACCCTTACGTATTTACCTGCTCCATCCATTGCGAAAAGAATTTTCCGTTTCGTAAACACCAAAGCGACCTGGATATTGGCCTGGCGAACAACCTCAAAGATGCCCAGTACCTGAGTATTGTAGAAGACACACTAAAAGGGCTGCTGAGTGATGTAAATCCGGATCTGGTACTGTACGATGCCGGTGTGGATATCTGGGAGCACGATGGCCTGGGCAAACTGGATATCAGCTGGCGCGGCCTGGAGCAGCGCGATGCTTTGGTGCTCAAAACCTGTCAGCAAGCCGGCATTCCGGTTGCTACTGTGATTGGCGGCGGCTACGACAAA
Organism: Pseudoalteromonas rubra; assembly: GCF_000967655.1. Lineage (GTDB taxonomy): Bacteria > Pseudomonadota > Gammaproteobacteria > Enterobacterales > Alteromonadaceae > Pseudoalteromonas > Pseudoalteromonas rubra_A. Next base: position 71,785 of record NZ_JXYA01000047.1, on the reverse strand, counting down.
GATCACCTGCGCCTGGCTCAGCGCCATGCTATTGTGGTTGAGCAGGCGGCATTGCTGTAACCCAGAGTTTTGTCCATTTTTCACCTCTGATTTGAATAAAAAGTAAATGGACTATTTTGGGCCAAATTCAGGTAGTTTAACGCCTTGATAAAAATAGGCTTATAAATAGATTCATAAAGTGCCTAGTTTTCGTTTCTTATGTTAAAAATTGGTTGCTTGTGCGCGTTGTTGGGTGGTATTTTTCGCTCACAGGATAAGGAGAGGGTACAAGTGTGTGAATAACATAACAAGAAGGAACAAAACAGAAAGATTCAGACGCTACATTCAAAGCTCGGTCAGGCGGATGCGCCTGGAGCGAAAATGGTCTCAGGCCACCCTGGCTAAAAAGCTTGGCGTTGATCAGGCCACCATCAGCAATTATGAGTCCGGTAAAACCGATATGAGCAGTGTGCAGCTGTTTGAGGTATTTTTATTATTTGGTAAAGATCTGACCAATGCGTTTGATTTTGCTGAGCCGAATTCAGATGAGGTTCGAGAGAACGAGCAGGAGAAAGAGTAATGTCTATGTATGATATTTATACTATTGCTGATTATACTCACCCTATTTTTATTGCGCTTGGATTACTGTTTTGCTGGAAAGTACCCACAGCACGATGGTTCTTGCTTTCTTATGCAGTTGTTGTCGTTTTTAGCTTCATCGTGTTTCCTACTATAATCCAGTGGAGAACACACTACTATTTGGCACAAGCGCTAATGAGTATTTCGTTTCTACTACCAATTTTCTATCGCAGAGATCTGGCTTTGCTGCTTTACAACAGGACAGGGCTTAAGTTTTATAAAGTAGTATATGAGAAGCAGACTCTTTCCGCTCAAGAGTGCACTATTTTTCTATTAATTGGTCTGACAATTATTATGGACCTGGTCACTTGGTTGGAAGTCCTTGCTTATAAATATTCCTGGATTGATAACGCATATATAAAGTTATACTTGAGAGACAACTTTATAATGGTCGCCCAGTTTTTTGTTGGTGGGTGCTTTTTAAGTTATGCATTGAAGGCTGAGTCGAGGGAGCGTAACTTCGAAAAGATTGAACAAGCAGAGAAAGGTTACGACGATTAGTCTCCTTGAGATTCGAGAGATCTCTATTTATGTGCATGAATAAAGGTATCAACCATTAGTGAACTTAGAGCAAAGAACAGCTCCCTTTATTGATATCAACACCCTTGTCATCCCGGGCGCTTGCGACCCGGGATCTACTTAACGCCACTCGGCTCTCTAACCGGGCGGATTAAATAAAGTGTGATAAGTGCTCTGTGTACTTATATCCAGCGGTTAGCACTGATGCAGCCCCGGACCCGACTCACTTTACCCAGCGCGCTGGCTATCCACCAGTTGTGCCAGTTCACTGCGGCTGTTTATCCCTATCTTGTCGTAAATTCGGTATAAATGATTAGACACGGTTGAAGGAGCTACATTCAGCTGTTTGGCAACTTCCTTAAAAGTCAGACCCTTACACACCCATTCAACAATTTGGCGTTCGCGCGGGCTCAGGGTGTCGAGCGGACCGGGCAGTCTGAGCGTAACCATAAACAGCTCACCAAGCGCGCGAAACGAAACCGCCAGATTATTAATCTCCACGGTGGTTTGGTCTTTACCTATCGCAAAGGGCAGAGTCACCCCGGTACGGTTGGGAAAATACTCATTCAATAACGCGACAAAGCGCGGCTGCACCTGGTGGAAACACCCGTTACTGTCGCAGATGGCAGACGTAGCCTGATCCTGGGTTTGTTGCAGCGCATTGCCAACGCGCAAATGCAGAAAAAAGGCGTGAGAGACGGCGTTAACCAGATGAAATACCAGTCGCTCCTGCAACTGGCGCTCCTGCTCGGTAAACACCTGTTGACGGTCGAAGCGATACAAACTGATCAGTGAATACAGGCCATTGTCCTGATCAAAATGACCCGCAGCCAGAATGCGCTCAATGCCATAGGGTTTAAACAATTTTTGATATAATTCAGACTGATAAAAGGCATCATCGGCGATGACATCCTGCATATTGACCGGCTTGCCGAGGTTATTGATCACCGCTTCTTTTATCGGATTAATGGCTAATGTTTGTTGCAAGTGGTGGGCATATTGCTCGTCTAAACCAAGATGACAAACATAATGAAAGTGAATATCTGCACTGTTGCCGCTGCCCCAGAACGCGGCGTCAAAGTCGATGACTCTGGATAGTTGCTCGAGCGCCCAGGCCCGGTAATTTTCCGGCGCAATACGCGTGGCCTCTCGATATAAGGTGCTGATAAAGGCTTCTGAGCCTGAAGCCGCACGGTTTAAATGGGTTGTCATAATGTTATTTTGTCCGTGTTGTTATTCTTTGTTGCGCACGGGCTGTGAGCGGGTAGACAGTCAGATTATCAGACGCGTTTAGGTTAAATCTACTATTGGCCAACGTCGCGTGGCTGTTCACTATGAGCAGTCATGAATTTGCAGGGGCCAATATGAAACCCAATTATCAGCTTTCACCGGAATTATTAGATAACCGCACCCAGTTCAGTGCGCCGTTTTTTCAGCGTTTTGCACTTCGTCATGACCACGCACCACTGCAATTAAATGCCAGTATTAGCAAAAACTATTTGTTTCCTACGCTCTACGCTAATGTCAGCTGCGCGATTGGTGTGTTTTTGTGTGACTACCAAAAGGCGCAGGCATTGTTGCCACACCCGAAGATGAAACCGGTGGCCATGCCCAAAGGGCGGGCGCTGGTGACGTTTTCATGCTATCAGTATAAGCAGGTGTTAGGTATGGCACCTTATAATGAAATTGCCATGACGATCCCGGTGATGGTTGACGCATCCCTCAATGTGCCGGTTTTGCCAATGGTGGTGCCCGGTTTCAAAAAATTTGGCTTTTATGTGTTTCATATGCCGGTTACCTCACAAGAGAACCGCATTCGCGGCCAGCAGATCTGGGGGTTGCCCAAAGCCGTTGAAACAGTAGAAATCGCAGAAGACAACCAGTTCAGCACAATCCGGGCTTATGATGGCGAGGACAAGCCATATTTTACCCTGCGGGTGCCGACGCAGGGCAAGGCGACGGCGTTTGATGTTTCGTCCAACCTGTATTCTCTGCGCGATAATCGTTTGCTGCAAAGTCCTACCCATTTTAAGGGTAGCTTCAGGGTGAATAAATACCTCAGCCGGTTATGGAAAAAAGGCGGGGATGACCCCAAAATGTTGATCCTGGGCGATGGTCCTAAGGCGCAGATGCTTAAGTCGCTGGACATTGAGCCGCAGCCGTTTCAGTTTCGTTATGCCGCAACAATGAATGCATGTTTTGATTTGCCCAATGTGGATTATGTGTCACCGCTGGGGTTGGGCTGAGGACTTGATATCGTGGCCAGATATGGCCAAATGGATAACCAGGCCATGCAGAGGTGGCCTGGTTGGTCAGTTTGTTATGTTGCCAGCTTATTTGACGGTAAAGGTTCGGCTTTTGCCTGAATAACTCTTTATGTTTCCACCCCAGCCGCTTTTCCAGTGGCCATTGTGTTTTATGCGATAGGTACCGGCGGGCATGGCCGCATCTATGGTCCATTCCAGCTGTGCGAACGAGCAGGCCATACAATCCGCTGCGGTATCGCGGATCCAGGTAAATTTGGTGCTCAGATCGTTATCGGTTAAAACGGTTGACCAGCCGCCATTTTCATAGCGCTGCACTTCCATAAAGCTCGACATGGTTTTAAAGTTATTCTGAGGGTGGCCGGAGCGAAACTTCACCTTAACCGTGTTACCACGTACGTAACTGCTGTTGGCATCATTCCAGGTTTGCCCGAAAGACTCCCACAGGCGTTTATCATCGTAAACCACCCCAATGGCATACACTTTTTGTTTGTTTGACCAATCCAGCGGGCTGGGACCACTCGCGACAGGTTGGTTGTTTACCATAGCGCTGGCAAGAGCGGCAAAAATCTGACGGTAAGCCGCCAGGCTGTACTGACCAAACAAAGTATGTGCGCCCTCGTAATACTGGATCTGATATTCTTCTTTGGTGGTGATATAGCCACCATAAGCATTGGCGAGTCCGGCAAATACCACAGTAGTGATCCCGCGAGGAGCAAGGGCTGCCTGCAAGTCATTGCGCAGGCGGCGCGCGGCCATGGTGGTCATTTCTCCTGGGATACCCACAAGCGCCATATTGCCAATCTGAAAGAGCTGAAACGGCAGTGTGTCGGTATAGAGGTGTGCGCTGCTGCCCAGCTGAGTCGGCAAAAAGGTAGGTTTGGGATACTGACACGCCTCATGTGTTTTGCTGCCCAGTACATTTTTATCGAACCCGAGCAGGCCGCCAAAATCGTTAATGAACTTAAACGCCCCGCCTACCGCGCCGATCACTGTAGTGCGATCCCAGCTTGACCCTTCGTTGTCCTGGGTCATACCTTCAAATACACCCGACTGACCAGACGGCCCGTCATAGGTGGCACCCGCTGTCATCGAAAAACCAATCGCGCCTTCACACAAAGACTGAGAACCGTTGCCGGTGTAGTGCCCCGAGATGCTCAGGCCGGGTAATTTAACGTACTGAAAGCGCACGTCTAATGCACCACTGAGGGTGTCTGTTGCGTTGTTATACAGGCTCAGTGCTTTGTTATATTGCTTATTTGCAGATAACGCTACGTTGGCTTCATTATTACCCGCACAGCCATTTTCAGGGCCGCACACATTGGGCGATACATCGCCTTCTTCACTGTTGGCAAAGGCAGCAACAAACTGACCCGACAGCGGCCAGTTTGCGCCTTTTTGCTTTTCAAATAACTGTGCAGCAACGCCTTTGTTATCGCCCGTAATAAGCCGCTGGCTTTGATTGCTCGACACATTGTGTACACCAAACCAGTTGATCATGCCAATCTCCTGGCCGTTGCTTCGTACTAGTTTTAACAGCGTCATGGTTTCGTTGACATTGGTTGAGTAGTCTCCCGCATCCGGGTTCTGGTTATAGGCGGTGGGGTTGCGGTTAACCGCCGTATTCGATAACTGGCCCTGATTAATATGAATGCTGCCAGCGTCGCGGCTTAAAAAGGCATTACGGATAGACAGGTAGATACCGTTGACTATAGTGTTGTAATTGTCTTCATCATAGCCAAGGGCACTCATGTTCAGCATGATGTTGTGATCATAACCGCCTGGCCCTACATGGACATGGGTTGCACTGAGCATCACATTGTTTTGATTGAAAAAAGGCGCCAGTACAGGATCGCTTGCCACCTTTTTGAGCACACCCTGATGTACCCCTTGCGTAATGCTTTGTAAGTCAGCACTGACAAATGAGATGAATTGACTGGTGCCCGGTTTGCCAATCACAAACGCACGCGACCACAATCGCGTATGTATGCCTTTCGTGGTTTGCCCAACGTCACCATATCCCACCATGCCACGGTCGGCGGCCGGTCCGGTAATATCGTAGATCCCAGAGCCAATGAGCCAGTCATTGTTTGCTTTGGCGCCCAGGCTAAAAAGTATTAGCGCTAAGCCACTGAATTTAATCAGCCATGTTTTATATCTTGCGTGTAAAGTAGCCATACCAATCCCTCAGCCAGGCCCAAAAGCCCAGCTGTTCGCTATTTTTGTTAAGGATGTTCCCCATGTGAAAATGGGCGTATTGATACTCGCGAGATCAAGAGATATTAAAACCTCTTTGATAATTTAACGAAATAGTAATATTGACCTAACAACTAGGTTGGTTTCTTGCTTTGAGCTGTGTTTGAACAGCTTTTTGCTGCAAAGGAATAGCTTTGCTAATGGGGTTGCGTCCCAGTTCAGAAGGCCGGGAGCCTAACTGCACATGCAAGCCTCAGAGTTGGCTGCAACCTCGTTAAGGCCGTTTTCAGCCAGGCTGTGCAATGATTAAAGCGTTTTGAACCTATTATTCATGTTTAGCGCTGAATAATGACCGTCATTGTCGAGGTATTGGAATCGTATTATGAGCCTATCTAAGCAAGTTGTAACAGAGCATCTCAAACGGTCTTTTTCACTGGTATTTGCGTTAATTTTTTTATTACTCGCACTCGCTATCGTTGTGTCTTTGATCAGTAATATCTATGCCTCCTTCCTGGCAGGTGAAGAAGTGATGCAGATTTTCCTTAACTCAATCAATACCGGCATTATTGGTTTGGCTGTATTTGAGCTGGCAACCATTATCAATGCTGAATACGCAGAAGTGCGCGAAACCAGCTCTGAAGAAGTGTCGGGCATTCAGCGTGCACTGCCAAAGTTTGTTGGTATGGTGTGTGTAGCGCTTTCGCTGGAAGGGTTGATCATGGTGATTAAATACAGTCAGCTTGAGTTGGCAGGCAATTTATATTACCCGGTGGCAATTATTACCAGTACCGCCATGTTATTGGCTGCCCTGGGTTTGTTTATCTATCTCACCAAAAAGTCGTCCTAGTTGGGTACTTTGAAATTGCGCCTTCAGCAATTTGTCACGAGCCGATGGGCTTTATACCGCGGCCCGTCGGCTAATTACTGTCGCTCATTTATCGCTGGACCAGGCTGAACCAGTTCCCTGAGTTGTCTACACCCATTGCTTCAATGCCGTATAGCTGCTCTGTGGGCGGTTGCATAAATTCCACGCCTTTGGCGACAAGTGCGTCGTACGTTTGCTGGCAATTTTCCGTTTCGAAAACGCCCGCGCCAAATGCACCTTCTTTGACCAGGCTACGGATTTTATCCGCCGCGTCTTTGCTGAACATGGGGCCCTCTTTAGGCTCGGCCAGTACCAGCTGAAGCTGAGAGTTCGATTTCGGATAAACCGTCAGCCATCGAAAACCGCCTTCTACTTTCATGTCATCACCAACTTCGAATCCGAGTTTATTCTTATAAAAATCAAGTGCTTCTTCCTGGTTAAGGACATAGATTGTTGCATGTGCTATGGATGTGATCATGGTTATATTCCCTATTGAAAGTTCACCTTTATTGTATAGATAAAATCCAGCGAAGGTTTCTCCAATATTGCGCTATTTGCCTAAAAAGTGAAATGCGTAACAGGCAGGAATGGCCCGCGCGGGAAAGCAAAATGGCTCAGCCGACAAAGCCCACAACTTGCGCCGATACAAAGTTGGCGCCATACCCGTTTGTTTTAAAAACAACGAAGAAAAGCTTCCCAGACTGGTGTAACCCACATGCTCGCACACCTCCGAAATACTATAATTTTCTGTGATCAGCATTTTTTTAGCCTGCTCAACTCTAAGCCGGATCAAAAATTCGTTGGGCGTTTCACCATAAGTATGCTTAAAAACACGTAAAAAATGGTAGGGCGAGAGATATGCCTGCTGCGCCATATCAGCCAGGCTAAGTGGCGTTTGAAAATTGTCAGCAATATAATCCCTGCCAGCTTTCAACCTGGTTAATTTGTAGCTTGTAGCCATAACAATTGACTCGCTGTCCTTTTAATAATGCAGCGAGATTAGCCTGAGCCTGGACTGCATGCTAAAAGCGCTCCGTGCTCATCGCTGCTTGCGATAATAAATATTAAACTAGCACTGCTAAAGCCCTTGCTCAAGAGTGATAAGCTAAGGTTTTAGTTTGGTCAACAGGTGCGTATGCACCGCCTTGCTCTCAGTTGCCTGAGTCTTAAGGCGCACTCAGTATGACCCCACAGTAAATTTGAGGCTTTGCCAGATAAAGGTTGATTGGATATAAGGAAAAAGTTTTGCGGGCTACCAGCGTGTGGCCAATAAATGACAGTAGCCCACAAGACAAGCAGGTTAGTTACTTACAACATTGGATGCTGGCGATGCGTTGAAACAAATACCACTGTGTGTGCAAGCTTTCACTCGGTATTGTCTTTTGCCTGACCCCAGATTTGACCATGAGATACTTGATGTGTTTGGCGCGCTAAAGTATCTAAAATCAGTCCAGTTATTGTTGTTAAACTTAATTGAAAGCACATACTGATAAGCGCCTGGCACATCATTCCAATCTACGATGACTGTATTGCCACTTAGGCTTGCTGTTGGTGCATTAGGTGTACCTAGTCGCGAACTCACCGTTGCTGTATTTGAAATGGGGGAGGGCTCAGAGCAGCCATAACTGTTGCAAGCGACAACTTGATAACGGCGGTTGCCATCGTTTAAGTTTTGCCAGCTCATATAGGAGGCTGATGCAGGGCTTGGAACATACTGATAATCGGTCCAGCTATTATTGTTATATTGAATGGCGACTTTGTAAGTTGCACCACTGACAGGCTCCCAGTTTACACTCACGTTATTGCCTGAAGTAGATGCATTTATCCAGCCCGGCGCATCTGGCACACCTGGAACATCATATTCATAATCAATTCCTATGGTGTATTCGAAGTACATATAGTCTTCACACTCAGCCGGGTTTCTGTTTGCACACCGTAAACTGACACTGTTTTTTAGTTGTGCCGTCAGGTTGAGCGACAGATTGTCTAATCGGACACCTTCGAAAGGTAAGTTGACGGTTGAAGAGCCTAATAAGTTTGCGTTGTATGCATCCATAGTTGCCTCAACCTGACCAGAAATCGGGTTGGCTAAGTATGGCGAAGAAGCGTTTATTTTTAGAATATAATCGCCCTTTAGCAGGCCACGTGTCAGTATTTGCTTATTTGCAAATGCAGTAAAGCTGGCATGAATTTTAGTAATGGTTGCATTGTTGGGGGCTTCGCAGCTTTCAGCGCCAAAGACCGAGTGTTTGACTTCCGTGACGTAGTCATTGTTGTCCCAGCTCATTGGAGGAGAGCCAGGTGCCGTTCTGGCAATTTCGCAATGGCCACTTTGGGTCGCAGCTTGCGCTGAAAACGTGGCAAGTTGCCCAAACATAAGCGTTGAACCTATGCATAGCGTCGAAACACAGGTTGGTAATAGCTTAGAGGTCATAATCATGTTCCTTCTTTATTTGTCCTAAATATTGGGGGCTGGCAATAGCGCCAGCAATGAGATAAAAGTACCTTTAATAGGAAGGCGGGTCGATGTTATACCAAAATATTCCATAAGTAATTGATTTATGCAGTGCAAAAGTGAGTTTTTAGAAACAAACTAATGGAGTCTGACCTGCGCCCGAGTATGTGTAATGACAGAGCCTCTCACTTGCGTATACGTACCAATATTGAGACATTGATATTGTGATATTAGATGCCTATCAGTCAGACAAGGAATGACACCAATGGAATTTTGTTTTCTCGCCGAACGACCCGACCTCACGCCGCAGGTCGCAAAATGGTATTTTGAACAGTGGGGCGCTATCGTGCCCGATGCCACTTTGTCTTCGTTTGAAGACAAGCTCACAGAGTATCTGCAAACGGACGCTATCCCTTTAATCGTGCTGTTGATGCAAGATAACAGGCCCATTGGCGCGGCTCAGCTGCGTTTTCATGAAATGACCATCTATCCGGATAAAACCCATTGGCTGGGTGGGGTTTATGTTGCTCCCCATGCAAGAGGCAACAAAGTTGCATCGACACTGGTACAAAAAATTGAGCAGCTGGCAGTCTCTTTTAGTGTTCGGGAATTGCATTTGCAAACCGAACAGCAAGATGGTGGTTTGTACGCTCGCCTGGGCTGGCAGGCTCAGGAGCGAGTGAATTATCGCGGTGTGAATGTGGTTGTGATGTGCAAGCGTTTAGCACATTCGTAAAGATTGGAGGGAGCATGATCACAGGATTAAACCATATCACGATTGCAGTCAGTGATTTACAACAATCAATACACTTTTATATGGATGTATTGGGCTTTACCGGTCACGTCAAATGGGAGACGGGTGCGTACTTATCAGTCGGTGAGTTGTGGTTTTGTCTGTCGTGCGATACCCCAAGTGCCAAAACGGACTATACGCACATTGCTTTTACAGTATCAGACGCTGACTTTCCCGACTATTGCCAGAAGGTGCTGGCTGGTGGCACAAAGCAGTGGAAGCAAAATACCAGTGAAGGTAACTCTTTGTATATTCTGGACCCGGACGAACACAAACTGGAGTTACATGCAGGTAATCTGACCAGCCGTCTGGATGCGCTTAAAGTTCGGCCTTATAAACAGCTGGAGTGGCTTTAACTGATTGTCAGAAAGCCCATTAACAGTGTGACCTTATAACACATCGGGTTTTTATCTGCTTTTATCGCGTATCAAGTGACATCTGTGGCGCACTGCATAACTATGTGGCTCTTATTAAAAAGACAACAATAGGAGGCTGTCCATGCCTTTTGGACTCAAACGTACTTTGCAATGCTCCTTGCTGGCGTTTGCAACACTACCCGTATTGGCGCAGGCAAGTGCCGGGCTACAGGCTGAAGATATTTTTGAGCTGGAGTATGCAAGCGACCCACAGATTTCGCCCAATGGTGAGCAAGTGGTATACGTGCGTAACAGCAACGACGTAATGAAAGACGCCAAAAGACAAAACCTGTGGCTGGTGGATGCCAAAACCGGCGTACAGTCTCCTTTGTTCTCAGACGAAAACCGTTATCATCAGCCGCGCTGGTCACCCGATGGCAGCAAGATCGCCTTTTTGAGTGATGTGTCTGGCAGCACTCAGGTGCACGTGCATTATATTGCGCAAAACCGCACAGCTTTGCTGACCCAGTTACAGTCTGGGATAAGTGACCTGACCTGGTCGCCAGATGGTAAATGGCTGGCATTTAATCAGAAAGTAGAAGAAAAGCCGGCAGTCATTGCCAAAATGCCTGCTAAGCCCAAAGGCGCGCAGTGGTCAGAGTCGGCCATAGTAATTGATAAAGCCTATTATCAGGCGGACGGGCGCGGTTTGGTTAAGCCCGGGTACAGACAAATTTTTGTTTTGCCAAGTGAAGGCGGTACGCCTCGTCAGCTGACTTCAGGCAACTACCATCACAGTGGTAAACTGGCCTGGCGCAGCGACTCTAAAGGCATAGTGTTCTCGGCTAACCGCATTGCAGACTGGGAATACAAACGCTTAGAAGGCGATCTGTTTGAGGTTGATTTTAACGGCAAGATCACACAGTTGACCAATGCACCGGGTCGTGAGCACTCTCCGAGTTTTTCGGAAAATGGCAAGCAGCTGGCGTTTTTGAGCTCATCAGGCGAGCTTAATCCGTATCGTAATCACAAACTGAACATTATGAACTGGCAAAGCAAGCAATCTCGCATGATTGCAAAAGACTTTGACCGTTCAATCCAAAACCCAAGCTGGATAGACAGCGCTAAGCTTGCCATCGCCTATGACGACCACGGTATGCGCAAGCTGGCCACCATTACCACCAAAGGTAAAATCAAAGATCTCACCGATACGCTGTCGGGCACCACGCTGGGCAGGCCTTACCTGAGCGGTCAGTTCAGTGCCAACTTTGATGGTGAAATTGCCTTTACCAAAGGCTCAAGCTCGCGTCCTGCGGATGTGGCAGTGACAACCAGTAAAGGCAAGGTGAAGCCGTTGACTGCGCTGAACGAGGATTTACTGGCGCACAAAACACTGGGTAAAGTGCACGAGATTACTTACAAGTCATCGTTCGATGGTGAACCAATCCAGGGCTGGTATATCACGCCGCCGGACTTTGATCCGAGCAAGAAGTACCCGCTGCTGATGGAGATCCACGGTGGCCCACACCTGGCCTATGGTCCACACTTCTCGGCCGAGCTTCAGCGCTATGCGGCGCAAGGTTACGTGGTGTTTTACGATAATCACCGGGGCAGCAGCTCATATGGTGAGCGCTTTGCCATGTTGCTGAAATACAAGTACAGCTCAAAAGAAGACTTTGCCGATCACAACTCGGGCGTAGACGCCATGATTGCCAAAGGCTTTATTGATCAGGATAACCTGTTTATCGCGGGTGGCTCTGCGGGCGGTATCGCGACTGCCTATGCCATTGGCCTGACCGATCGCTTTAATGCTGCTGTGGTGGTTAAGCCGGTGATCAACTGGTTAAGTAAAGTACTGACGGCCGACAGTGGCCTGGTGCAGATCCCCACTCAGTTCCCAGGTATGCCGTGGGAGCATGTTGATCATTACTGGGAGCGCTCGCCGCTGTCTCTGGTAGGCAATGTCACTACGCCGACTATGCTGATGACGGGCGAAGAAGACCTGCGTACCCCAATGGCTGAAACCGAGCAGTTTTATCAGGCACTAAAACACCGTAAGATTGACTCTGTGCTGGTGAAAATCCCGGGTGCACCCCATGGTATTGCCGGGCGTCCTTCGCGGATGATCAGTAAAATAGAGCACACGCTCGCGTGGTTCGAAAAATATAAAAAATAACGGAAAAGCCGCGCAATGCGGCTTTTTTAATGTCTGTTAGCAAAAGGCAAAATAACCCTTCGGTGCGCCTTTATTTTGCCCAACAATCCCGCGATGAGCTGAAAAAGCCTGAACAGCGAGAAAAAAATGAACGTTTTCCTGAATCGGGTATCTTAACTGCCTAATAACTAATAATTAGAAGGAATTACAAATGAGGCTTATTCAGTACTTTGGCTTACCTCTGGCGCTGCTATCTTGTATTAGCAGTGCTAATGAGGGTCTTAACAAGCAGGAAGTTGTCAGCTCTTTAGTGAATGAAATTGAAAACAGTTATGTTGAAACAGACAAAATTCCCGGCCTGACAAAGAGTTTACGTCAACTCAAAGATAACCCAGCCTTTCACGGCGCTGTTACTCAGGATGAATTAGCCGCTTTGTTGTCCACAGAGCTGAAAAAAACCGACCCGCATTTTAGCGTGCAGTGGCGCGATCCGAGCGGTGCTGTGGCACAGAAAAAAAATGAATCCTGGTTCGCTAAACTGGCGCGCAACAACTCAGGCTTTAACAAGGTCGAGATCTTGCCTGGCAACGTCGGGTATATTGACTTCTGGGGCTTTGATAATGTTACGGATGACTCAAAAAGTACCGTGACAGGGGTGATGAAGTTTGTGGCCAATGCCGATGCCTTGCTCATTGATCTGAGAAAAAATGGCGGTGGTAGTGGGGAAATGGTACAGCTGATCAGCAGCTATTTTTTAAAGCCCGAAACGCATTTAAATAGCATCTACTGGCGCACCACCAACACCACGCGCGAGTTTCATACCATAAAAGAGGTCGCTGCGAAGGCGAATTTGACCATTCCCTTGTATGTGCTCACGAGCAAAGGAACCTTCTCGGCAGCTGAAGAGTTTGCCTACAACCTGAAGCATCTGGGCAGAGCCACGTTAGTGGGTGAAGTTACCAAAGGGGGCGCAAACCCCTGGCAATACTACGAGCTGGGTAACGGTTTTCGGGCCGGCATTCCTATTGCCAAGGCTATCAATCCTGTAACCAAAAGCAACTGGGAAGGCGTCGGCGTGAAGCCGGACATTGTCACGACCAGTGAGGCGGCTTTCAATGCGGCTTATAAACTGGCGCTCAAAGACGTCGCGAAGGTCGCTGATAACGAATATCAGCTGGCCCAGATTAAGGACAAAATCGATACTCTGTAACTTTTTCTTCCCGCAAGTGCCTCCCTGTTCGTCATGCACGGCAAAAAGGGAGAGCACATGCGGCAAATCTTGCTGGCGCTGAAGTTTGTCGATGCTTGCTATAACATCCAGCATAAGCAAAGGAAACAGGTTTTGAACCGGTTACAAAACCTGGTATTGGAGGTTTTTAAGCCGCATAATGCGGCTTTTTAACAATGTAGTTCAGGAGTTTTATGAAGTTTTTAAAAGGATTTTGTCTGGCAGCTGCCTGCTGGCTGAATACAGCAGCGGCTGACGTTCAACCTGTCAGCGTTTACGATAAAGCCCGTGACAGGGCCATTGTGGTTGAGATCACTTATCCCGAATCTCACCCACAGTGCAGTGACAAAGCCCCTTGCCCGGTGGCGTTTCTCGGCGCGGGCTACGGTATATCGCATACCGATTACACCTTTTTAGCCAAAGTGCTAAATAAACAGGGGTACCTGGTGGTCGCAATCGGGCATGAGTTGCCGGGCGATCCACCGCTGTCTGTCTCTGGTAATTTGTTTGAAACGCGCAGCGAGAACTGGCAGCGGGGTGCAAAAACACTGGCGTTTTTACAGGGGGAATTACAACGCAGCATAACTGGGTACGATTTTAATCATTTAACTTTGGTTGGCCACTCAAATGGGGGTGATATTTCTGCCTGGCTGGGCAATGAAGGCAAGCCCTATGTGAAACAGATCATTACCTTAGACCACCGCCGTGTACCACTGCCAAAAACCAAGGATATCAAGATACTGTCGATCCGTGCCAGCGACTTTGCGGCAGACCCGGGCGTGTTACCCAGCGAGGCAGATCAAGCCGAATTTGGTAGCTGTGTGGTGACCATCCCCAAGGCGCGCCATGATGATATTGCCGACTTTGGTCCTGGCTGGTTGAAGGATAAGATCACGCAACTGGTGAGCCTGCATCTTGCTGGAAAACCATGTGCTGTATTGAAGGGCACGTGAACCAGGTAGTAAGCTAAGCAGTAAAGTGCCTCTGAGGGTCAGAGGCACCGGCAAGTTAAGATAATTGGCAGATCAACATCACCTGATTGTTGAACCTGCTGAGAACGGGGTAGTAGCCATTGGCTTTGCCCCAGATTGCGGCGCGCTCGGTTATGGCACCAACGTGCAGGGCATAGTCAATAGGCTCTGAAATGAGGATCGGTGGTCTTGCGCCCATGCAGCGGCTTTTATCTCCGTATAACGCTTGGTGTTTGTATTGGGCCAAGTCCATAGCTGCGAGCGATTTGAAGGGGAGCATCCATAATGCGCCCAGTAGCAGTGCTGACTTTAGTTTCATAAAAGTATCCTTCTAATTTTGGTTAATAGGTGATTTCTTTTATGTTATCAGGCTTGTTCATTTAATAAACACATAATGTGGTGTTTTTAATACTGTTGTCTTGGGTGGCGGTGGTTTATCCCCGCTACAGATGTGGTATGCAGCTTTAAAGTGCAGAGATAATCACTTTACCCCTGCTCAATCTCTGTTAAAAACTGACTCAGTATTGCTTTACTCTCGGCCAGCCGCGCCGTTTGCGCTTCAACCGCTTTGATTTCGCTGTGTAGCAGGTTTCTGAGCTCGTCACAGGGCTCGAAAATAGGTCTGTCACCACGAATACAGGGCAGGAACTGTAAAATGGTACTGAGCGTCATGCCCGCAGCACTTAAGAGCTGGATACGTGTCAGTGTTTGTATGTCCTTTGAGTTGTAGTCTCGATAGCCTGAGTGGGTGCGCCTGGGGTGCAACAAGCCCTGCTCTTCGTAGTAGCGCAGCATACGTATGCTGATCCCTGTTTGTTTCGATAATTCACCAATTTTCATTTTGCTCCCTTGACTCTCACAGTACTGTCAGGGTTTATAGTACTGGCTTCCATCAATGCATTCAAACCGGGAGTTAATTGTATGAATGAACACACCTTTACACCGCAAACTGTACTTAATGGCCAGTTAATTCAAGAGCCACAGATGAGCCCCCTGGCCTTTGCCGGCTTTGCACATTTTACTGCCATGCAGGTACGAGATGGCAGAGTAAAAGGTATGAACTTGCATCTGGACAGATTACGTAACGCGTCGGTGGCGCTGTTTGGACAGGCCCGGCCTGACGCTGACATTCTGGCTTCAGTGCGCGCTGCTATGGCTGCATCGGACAAAGACGCTTTTTTGACCGTAACTGTGTACTCTGCTCATGGAGAGTTCACCTCTGCCAGCATGCATGGTCAACCTGAGATAATAGTGCGCACTGGCGCGCCTGCAAACGGGCCAACCGGACCGCTTACGCTGCTGGCTACGGAATATAGTCGGCCATTGCCAGACATTAAGCATGTCGGCGAAATCAGCAAAACTTACTATCTCCACAGGGCGGTAGAGCAGGGTTATGATGATGCGGTATTCATAGATAACACCGGCTGTTTGAGTGAGGGAACCATCTGGAACCTGGCCTTTTGGGATGGCGAAGCGGTGATTTGGCCACAGGCTCCAAAACTGCAAGGCACTATGATGAGTGTGCTACAGCGGCAGCTAAGGTTACTTAATATCGAGCAGCGTACCGAGCCGGTCACCTTGAGCCGTGTGCCATCGCTGCGCGGGGCTGTAGTGATGAACTCCTGGACGCCGGGTGTGGCGGTGGCAGAAATTTCCGGGCACAGCCTGAGTGAGTCTGAGTCTTTGCGCACGCTGCTTCATCAGGCTTATCAGGCGGAGCCTGCTCAGGTAATCTAGTGCGCTGAGCCCCGGTAAGCCTGCCGGGGCTCAACGTGATGTGTTTATTCGTTGCTCAACTCATTAAGCTGCTGCTCCACGCGCGTAAGCAAAGGACCAAACCTTTTTTCGGCAGCGCGTTTATTCCAAAAGTAGATCCCCACCATGCCAAACAGTACCAGCAGGTAATACACTTGCATATGAAGTGCGAGTCGGATCACCCCTTCGTCATCCATATTGGCACCCAGTGTGATCAGCATGACACTGACAAAAACCGGCGCAATATACCACCAGACAATGTTCTCCAGTAGTTGCTTTTGCTGAGCAAGCCTTTGCCGCTCTTGGTGTAAATACGCACGGATACTGTCATCTTTGCAGGGGGTTAGACGTCGGGCTTTAAGCAGTTTATATGGAATATACAAGCTGGTGAGTGTTGCCAGCACACAGCCCAAAGACTGCATCCAGTTTACACTGATAGTCAGGCCGTATAGCCAGACGGGAATAAGCAGCAATGAAATGGAGATCTCCATAAAATCGCGTACCTTAATGTCGCGCTGATATTTTTTTGTTTTGGCTTTCAGTTCGTCGACCTGTAATGTCAGTTTTGCCTCAGAGCTGCTCGATTGAATTTGTTGCTCGAAATTTTGCTTTAGATCATCCAGTTTCATGACTCATCTCCTACAAAGTTTTGCTCAAACTCACGCTTAATGCGTTTGATCCGCGAACGCACTGCGTTATCGCTTATTCCCAGGACCTCTGCAATATCCTCCGATTTAAGCCCGTCCAGGTACATGATGAGGACGCCCACATCAATATCGCCCAGCCGATCCATAAACTGCGTCAGAATATCGGCCTGGCAGCCTGTATGCTCAGCTTCAGATTGCTGCGCAACGTGATTTGATATGCTGTGGTGGAGGTCGTTGCGCTTGACCCTGTTTCTAACAAATGAATTGGCGGTGTTGAGCGCCACTTTATACACCCAGGTGCCGATTGATGCGCGCCCGGAGAAGCTTTCATAGCTGCGCCACAATTGCAGTAGGATCTCCTGGTACATATCTTCGCGCTCGCCCGGGCCGCCATAGCGTGAAGCGATATACCGTATTCGCCCGTCGTTCTCAGCGAGCATTTGTTCGAATGAAGGTTGCGTATCCACTTTGTCCCTGCTTTTTGTTGTTGATGTTATTAGGTTAGTCGTGTCCAGGACCTGAATGTGTCATGCCTGTCAAAAAAAGTGCAGCGAATTTAAAAGCGGGAGAGGTATGCCATAACTTTACAGATGGTTATGGCATCTATCCCCGGTTGAACAACCGGGGATGAGTGTAACGAGCGTGCTAGAGTTTGCCTTCAGCCAGACCAATGATAAAGCCATAGCTCAGGGCAATATCATTGATGCGCTTAAAGCGGCCCGATGCGCCACCGTGACCGGCTTCCATATCGGTTTTTAACAGCAAGGTGTTGTTGTCTGTTTTATACTCGCGCAGCTTGGCTACCCACTTGGCAGGCTCAAAGTATTGTACCTGAGAGTCATGCAGACCTGTGGTGACCAGCATGTTGGGGTAGTTTTGCGCGCTCACCTGATCGTACGGAGAGTATGAGCGCATATAGTCAAAATAGACCTTCTCATTCGGGTTGCCCCACTCGTCGTATTCGTTGGTGGTCAGTGGTAATGAATCGTCCAGCATAGTGTTGATCACATCCACAAAAGGTACCGCAGAGTGGACACCGTGATACAGCTCAGGTGCTTGGTTGATCACCGCGCCCATCAACAGGCCGCCGGCGCTGCCACCGCGGGCATAAAGACGCTCAGAGTCGCCATAACCTGACTTAACCAGTGCCTTGGTGACATCAATAAAATCATTAAAGGTGTTCTTTTTATTCAGCTTTTTACCGTCTTCATACCAAGGTCTGCCCAGTGCCTGTGAGCCACGAATATGTGCAATGGCATACACAAAGCCACGGTCCAGCAAGCTCAGGGTGCTGACACGGAAATAAGGGTCACGGGTTGAGCCGTAAGAGCCATAACCGTATTGTAACAGCGGGTTAGTGCCGTCCTTTTTGAACATCGACTTTTTATAGACCAGCGTCACTGGTACCTTAACCCCATCTCTGGCTTCAATAAACAGGCGCTCAGAGGCATAGTCATCGGCATTAAAGTCGCCCAAAACCTTGGTTTGTTTACGCTGTGTTTTTTCCAGCGTATTGAGGTCAATATCATAAATGGTATTGGGCGTGGTCATGCTCTGGTAGCTAACCCGGACAAACTGGCTGTCCAGCTCGTAGTTACCTGTCATCGAGGCCATATAGGCAGGATCATTAAAGGTCAGCGTTTGCTGTTTTTGGGTTTTCAGGTTTAACACATTCAGTGTGCCTATGCCTTCAACGCGAGACTGATACACCAGGTGATCATTAAACAGCTCTACTTCTTCGAGCTTAGCGTCTGGGTTATGTGCAATGATGGTTTTCCACTTACTTTTGTCCGCTACGTCATTCTTGTGGGCTTTCATAAGCTTAAAGTTGACGGCGTTGTCGTTGGTGTAAATGAAATAGAAATCGCCCTGTTTAAGCATACCGTACTCGTGGCCTTTAGTACGTGGCAGCGGACGTTGCGGTTTGGCTTTAGGGTTATTGGCATCCAGGATAGAGAGTCCTTTGGACTCGGTCGCATGGTGGACGATATGGACTTCACTGCCGTCTTTGCTTTTGGTCAGATAAGTGTAGTAAGTATTATCTTTTTCTTCGTAAACCAGTTCATCTTTTGACTGGTCCTCACCTAATACGTGGCGAAAGACCTGGAAACCCAGCAAAGTAACCGGGTCTTTTTTGATGTAGTAAATGCTGCGATTGTCGTTGCCCCATTCAATGCTTTGTGCAGCGCCTTCGAGCTTATCTGTGTAGATTTCACCGGTTTCCAGGTTTTTCACGCTGATTGTGTAGATACGGCGGCTGAGGGTATCTTCCGCAAACGCCATGAGTTTACCATCCGGGCTCACACTCAGTGCCCCCAGGCCGTAATACGACTGACCTTCGGCGCGCTCATTGGCGTTAAAAATCTCCGTGGCATCACTGCCATCGGCGTGTTGGCTGCGATAGTAAGTACGGTATTCCTGATCGCCCTTTACTTCACTGAAGTAATAATAATCACCGCGTTTTAACGGTACGCTACGATCGTCTTTGGCAATTTTATTTTTTATTTCTTCAAACAGCGTTGTGCGCAGCGTATCAATCGGCGCAAGCTTTGCGTCGGCGTAACGGTTTTCCTGCTCCAGGTGAGACAGCACCTCAGTTGAACTGCGCGTGTCATCCCGCAGCCAGTGATAATTGTCGACCAGCTTGTAACCGTGGATCTCGGTTACATGAGGTATTTTTTTTGCAACGGGTGGCTGAACCTGTTGTTGGCTAGCCTGAGTGTCTGTGTTTTGCGTAGGAGTCGTCTGGCTGCATGCGCTGGCCAGTAAGACGGCTCCAGCGAGAGCGCTTAGTTTTATTGTTCTCATGTCTGTCCTTTTTGACATTCGGGAGCGGCCCGTTGATTGGTAAAGCGAGCGGGGCCCAAAATGTGCTTAACTTAATTGTTGTCGGATTGTAATCACATTCGAAACAAAAGTACAAAAAGGCTGAGACAAGCGGGGGTTAGCGAGTAAATAAAGGTAAACGAAGGGGCCAGCTCAGTGTTGAGCTGGCATGCCCTCTGCTAGCAGTTTTCGTTTTCTGCATTAAGGTTTTCTTTGGCTTCCTCGCACAGGTCTTCAGCCTTGTTTTGTACATCTGTGATGGCTTCATCTACGCGCTCGCCTGCATTTTCTGCCGGGCCGTCAGAACAACCGGCCAGACCTAAAACGGTGATAAATAAAGTGGCTTGTAGTGCAGTAATAATGTGGTTCATAATATGCTCCTTAATAAATTCAATGAGGTTACTTTTGGCTGCTAAGCGTTTGGCTTTTTAATCACAGGCAATACAAACGACAGCAAAACCAGGACGATAAACACAAAGAACAGTATCTTCGCTATGCCTGCTGCGGCACCCGCGATGCCCCCAAAGCCTAAGATGGCACTGATCAGTGCAAGTACTAAAAATCCAAGTGACCAACGTAACATGTGAACCTCCTGTCGGTGTTTTGTTAAGCAGGGCAACAGCCCTGCTAAGTCTGTGATGTGACCTGTACAACTAGGCGGTCAATTCCTGAAGTGCTTTCATTTCGTCATGGCAAGCCTGCATGCGGACCTGAACTTGTCTTAAGTCCTGAACACACTGAGGCGGCAATTGTTGCTCTAACGCATCGGCCACTTTATCCAGCACCTTATCCTCGACTTCTTCCAGCTGAGCGATGTAGGTGTGTGTTTTGTCAGTACTCAATACACCCAGCACCTTAGTGTAATGCTCGCGTAACGTAACCAGCATGTCAGAGTCAGTTTCGCGCTCGCCTTCGTCAATCAGCGCGTAGGTTTGCAACTTCGAGATTGCCTGAACCTTTTCAGTGATCATGGTGTTGAAAATGGCACTGATACGCTCATCGTCTACTTTGTCTTTGGCGTCTTTGTAAAACTCCACGCCACCATTGAGCACCTTGACTAATTCCTTCAAAGGTTCCATATCGTAGTTCGAATGTGTCATCGTTTAACTCCTTACTTGATTGCTTAAGTTTGTTTGTTGCTTAGACTAATGCATTGCCCGTACCAGTTTTAAATTTCTTTAATATCAGTGGTTTATGTTTTTGTGATTAAACGGGTGATGCAAGCTTTACCCTGTGTATGTAACTTTTACGTTTAACTACTCTGTACTTCTTTCTCACCTTGCTGTTTGTGTGTGCGCTGGCGCATATTGATTTGCATGTCCTCCAGATTGGCACCGCCTTTGGCGTTAAAATCCAGCGTACGAATTGGAAAGGGAATAAGAATGTCGTTTTCTTCCAGGGTTTTGTGGATTGCAATAATGGCTTTGTGGCGCATCTGCATAAAGCCAATCTCACCCGGATAGTCAATCCAGAACCACACCAGAAGATTGACAGAGCTGTCGCCAAACCCGCAGGCATAGACATCGGTTTCGTGTTGTTTTATCACGCCATCCAGCTCGTTTATGGCTTCCACTATCACAGTTTCGGCCTGCTCAATGTCATCGGCGTAAGAGATCCCTACTTCTATTTCTATTCGTCGGGTGGCCAGGCGGGAGTAGTTGATCAGTTCATTTTTAAACAGGATCTTGTTGGGCACTATGGCCAGCTGACCATAAAAGTTCTCAATTAAAGTATTGCGCAGGTTAATTCGGCGGACGGTGCCGAAGGTGTCGCCGGCTTCTACCACATCGCCAACCCGAAAAGGTTTGCGAATGCCCATTACGACCCCGGCTATCATGTTTTCGGTCATATCCTGAAAAGCAAAACCGATTGCCAGGCCTATGATGCCGGCACCGGCAAGTAGTGACGCCACTGCTTTTGACAGCCCCATAATATCCAGGGCAAAGAAAAACCCGATCGCAACCAGGATCACACGACAGATCCCCGCAATCAGCCCGGCTATCTGATTGGACTCAAACAGGCGTTTAAGCAAGGTCAGCAGCCAGCGAGCAAGGAATTTAGAGAGGACCACAAACACAATAAAAATGAGTGTTGCTATGACCAGGTTGGGCAAATTCTTGATCGTCAGTTCGGCCCAGTGGACGAGCTTTTCATTGATCAGCGACCAGAAGTCTTGTGGGGTAAGTGTAAATGACATAACGCCTCCTTATTTGTATCTGGTGATAGCAGCAGGGAGCGTGCCATTGAACGATGTTTTTAATTTCAATGAGTTAGTAAAAATCGCGCTGATCTGTGTAGAAATTGCCAGTAAATAGTTCCGTGCCGGTATGTAAAAGATACAGACAAAAGGATGAAGGAATTACCTAACTGTATGATTTTAAATGGTTAAGGAAATTGGCATGTAAGCTGCACCTGTGAAAGTGAACTCATCCACAAGGAGAATGATTATGAAACGCACAATTTTAACTCTTGCTTTTGCTACGGCTTTTTCAACAACTGCGGTTAATGCTGCTGACAATCAGTGGGAAAAAGAGGCCAGCGATGCCTGGATAGACGGTAAAGCCGAAGCTACTTTGCTGTTCAATGGCAACTTGAATTCGTTCGATATCAACACAGATGTAAAAAACGGTGTAGTGATCCTCACAGGTAAAGTCGACCATAGCGTTGATAAAAAACTCGCAACTGAGCTGGTGATTGGTATAGACGGAGTAAAAGAAGTAGACAACCGTTTGACTGTGGTACCAGAGGACGAAGATAAAGATGACAAAGGCGATGTTGAGTCTGACTTTGTTGATGCCAAAATCGCGACAGTGATTAAAACACGTCTGCTGTTCGATACTGACATCAGTGGTACCGACATTGATGTTGATGTCGACAATCAAACCGTAACGCTCACCGGTGAAGTAGAGTCAGACGCCGAGAAGCAGTTGGTGGTAAATATTGCAGCCAACGCAGATGATGTAAAACGCGTTAACAACAAGCTGACTGTTGTTGATGAACGCTCTTAGAGCAACACAGATTACTCCCTGGACTTTTAGGCACGCTTGGCGTGCCTTTTTTATGCGTTTTGCACAATGGCGGCTAAATCGGGAAGTGAGACGGGTTTAAGTAACACCTGGCTGACCGGGTAGGAGAGCAGGGCGTCCGGGTCGGGTTCACTGCCGCTGACCACCACCAGTTTAGCCGGGCTCTGGCGCTTATGAACCGCTGCAACCAGTGCCAAGCCGGAGCCATCGGGCAAATTCAGATCCAGCATTACCACATCAAAATCAGCGTGTTTGTCCAGCTCGCTCAGGCCCTCAGCGCAGCTACCGGCAGCGATGACCTCACACTCCAGAGACTCCAGCAGCAGCCTCATTAAGTTGCGCGCATCCGGGTCGTCTTCAACCAGTAAAATCCGCTTATTTTTGGCGTGTGAATCACCCGGCTGTATAGTGAGCGTGTCTTGCGCGGGTTGCGCGGATAAATAGCCCTGTAAACAGGATTCAAGCTGAGTAACGTTAATGGGTTTGGTCAGCGTATCGTTAAAGCCGAGGGCTTTGAGGGTATCCAGGTTACCCTTCTGAGCTGCGGCTGTCAGTGAGATAATCGGTGTACTAATGCCCTGTGCGCGCAGTTTTACAATGGCGTCTTTGCCGTTTAATACCGGCATGTGTAAATCCATAAACACCAGGTCAAAATCCGCATCAGTCTGAGTGAGTAAATCACACGCAACTTTGCCATTTTCCGCAAAGCAGACCTGGGCACCCGTGGCTGTAATGAGTTGCCCCAGCAACTGGCGAATTTCGGGCAAATCTTCGACGATGAGCACCTTACCAGATAAGTTCGTTATCTTTGTCGAAGGCCTATTTACTGTGGTGGCGAGCAGATCTAGCTGACCAAGCTGGCCGGAACATTGACCCGGCTCAATAGTAAAGCTGAAGGTACTGCCGCTGCCCACGCTTGACTCAACCTGTAAACTTCCTCCAAGCAGGCGGATCAGGGCTGAGCTGATGGCCAGTCCAAGGCCGGCACCTTCCTCAGAGCGCGTGGTACTGTCCTGCACCTGCTCAAAGGGCTTAAAAATATGTGTCAGTTTATCCTGAGGAATACCAATGCCGGTATCCTCAATAGAAAAACTGAGCTTACCTTCAGCGGCTGGCCGCACCTCAATTGACACCTGCCCACTTGGTGTGAATTTTATGGCGTTATAAACCAGGTTGATTAGCACCTGCTTAAGACGTTTCTCGTCAGACTCGATATAAGCGGGTAAGGGCACATCGGTGTGAATGGCAAACTTAAGGCCCTTTTTATCCGCCGCCATGGAAAACAGGCTGTGCAGATCGGCAAGTAACGAGGCCAGGCAGATCTCACTGGGCTCAACTTGCAGGCTGTTGGCGTTGATTTTCGACAAGTCCAGCACGTCATTGAGCAGGTTCAGTAAGTGCTGGCTGTTGTTGTGAATGATAGACAGCTCAGGTTTGATATTGTCCAGTTCGCTGCGGGTTAGCAACAGATCGGTGTAGCCCATTATAGACGTCAGGGGGGTACGCAACTCGTGACTCAGGTGCGCCAGAAAGCGGTCTTTGGCGCGGCTGGTGGCCTGTGCCCGCAGCCGCTCCAGGCGTTCACTTTCAAGCTCCCGGCGGGACAGAGCATAGCGGATCGCGCGAATAAAGCGCGGGCTGCTGATCTCAGATTTTAGCAAGAAATCTTCTGCACCCAGTGCCTGTGCATCTGCATCCAGCAGCTCGTCGGCCTGGCCTGTGAGCATCATAAACGAGGTGTTGATGGGCAGCGATTTGGCAGCTTCAAGAATGGTCAGGCCGGTATGTCCGCCAAGCTGATGGTCAAGCAGGCAGAGATCGAACTGATCAGATTCCAGTGCCTGAAGCACTTCGTCGAGTTCACTGAGCCAGGTTACTTCAAACAGATAGTTAGGTATTTGCTGTAAGTAATCCAGTGCCAGTATATAGTCGTCTTCGTCGTCCTCTACCAGCAGTAGCTTAACCACCTGCGCATGTTGCATCTGTGCCTCCTAAGGTAATTCGACGATTTCGATCCAGTATTTACCAAGCTGACGCATCAGCTCCACCAGGCCATCAAAATTCACGGGTTTGGAGATGTAAGAAGCCGCGCCAAGGTCGTACCCTCTGAGTTTGTCTTCTTCTTCTTTTGAAGTTGTAAGGATCACCACAGGGATTGAACGCAGTGTGGGGTTGCTCTTGATTTTTTGCAGCGCCTCACGGCCATCCATACGTGGCATGTTCAAGTCCAGCAGGATAATACTGGGCCGAGGGTGTTTGGTTTTGTCTTCGAACGGCGCTTCATTGTTTAGATATGCCACCAGTTCAACGCCATCTTGCACAAAGTTCAGGTTGTTCAGCACCCGGCTTTCCTGCAGGGCATCCTGGGTCAGCAAGCGATCGTCTTCATCATCGTCTGCCATCAAAATATTAATGCGTTTGGTCGGTGAACTGCTCATCGGCGTTGTCCTTTAATGTAAGAGAAGAGGCAAGGTCGGGCAGCAGGATCCGAAAAGTTGTGCCCTGGCCTTCTATACTGTGTGCGCTGATCTGTCCGCCATGACGCTCAACAATACGTCGGCATACGGCCAGACCAATCCCAGTGCCTGCATAGGTTTTGCGATTGTGCAGGCGCTGAAATGGAGTAAATATTTTTTCGCTGTATTCGGCGGCAAAGCCAATGCCATTGTCGGTCACATCAATTTCCAGCCAGTCGCATTCAATGTCTTCAAGCAACTTATTAGGTGCGGTGGTCTGGCTCATGGTAATGGTGATCTGTGGCGGTACGCCCTCGCGGCGGAATTTCATGGCGTTGGATAACAAATTCAAAAATAGCTGATGGAGCTGGCTTGGGTCGCCTTCAATGGTTGGCAAAGGGTCGACCTGAATGCAGGCATTAGCGTCGTTGATTGCGATTTCAAGGTCATCCAGTACTGTGTTAATCAGCGGGTTCAGTGCCACATCTTCAAATTCTTTGCCTTTGGTGGTCACGCGGGAAAGCGCGAGCAGGTCAGTAATTAACACCGACATGCGGGTTGCGGCGTTGTCCATTCTCGACAGGTAGTCTTTACCTCTGTCATCCAGTAGTGTTTCGTAATTGGCTTTGATGCGATCGGAGAAGGCGCGAATTTTACGCAGTGGCTCTTGCAAATCGTGCGAGGCAATAAAGGCAAAGTCTTCGAGCTCCCGGTTACTGCGGGCCAGCTCATCGGCGTAAAGCTCCAGTGCCTGAGTGCGCTCTTTGACTTTGTCTTCAAGTTGTTCGTTGTAGCTCTCGAGCTGTTCTTTGGCACGACGAACACTGTGCAGGTGCTTGAGTAAAAAAAATAAAAACAAGGTACTGACCAGAATGCTCAGCACAGTAAACCACACGAGGTTGTCCTGGGCGGTTTCACGCGCCTGTGTCAGCCGCGCCATCAGCAGGTTCCGGATCTCCATTTCTTCGGTCATGATAGTGGCATACATAGCACGCAAATCTAGTCCGGTACTTCGCACGTCGTCCAGCATTCTGTGTGGCACAAGCTGCTCATTGTCACGAGCAAGCGCAACGCTAGCCGACAGTGCCTCAAACTTTATCTGGGCATGCTGAATGTATCGCTCAAGGCGCTTTTGCTGTGGTGGACTTTCCGACTGAATGGTCTGCGCCTGTTGCAGACTGTGCTCGAACTTTTTTAGCGCAATCTTATATGGGTTCAGATCGCTTTCACGCTGAGAAATAAGGTAGCCGCGTTGCCCGGATTCAGCATTAAGAATATCTATGTGCAGCTGATCGACTCTAAGCATGACCTCGCCCGTATTTTGCAAACTACCCTGGATCCGGGCGATTTCATCGGTATTTTTTAATCCCAGCGTGGCCACTAACACGATCCCGATAAGGATCAGCAGTGGGATCAGCCAGATCAGTTTTTGGATACGGTTTGGTTGAGTGAGTGAGTGCAAGTCAACTCCCACTAGTCTTGTGTCATCAGGGTCTGTAACAGTTCGCTACAGGCCTTGCTGGCTTTAATGATGTCGTCGGCTGATTTCTGGATTTCGGCTTCTGAGCCCGGTTGTTGGCTCAGGATTTTGATAAGCTCCGCGTGCATCGAAATATGGTTAAGTGGCTTTCTGGCATCATGGATCAGGGTTGCTAAATCGGGTTTGTCTGTCATTGTTGCCCTCACTTCACTGAGTGTCTTCAGAAGTTGATTGCTCGTAAGCATTCAAGCGGTTATAGAGTGTTTTGGTGCTGATCCCGAGCATTTTGGCCGCCAGGGTTTTGTTACCATCAACCGAGTTTAGGGTTTGATAAATCAGCTTTTTCTCGACTTCTTCGATGGTTTCTCCGACTTTAACGGGGGCGGACGGGGCTGCCACGCTGGCGGTTGTTGCAGCAGGCTCAGCTGGCTGGACTTGTCCTTGGCTCTCCTGTTGAGTTGTAAATGGTGAGCTGATAATCTCGTCTATCGTGAGTGTTGTTGTATCCGGGTCTGCCATAATAAAGGCCCGATGGATGCAATGCTTAAGCTCACGTATGTTACCCGGCCAGCTGTGTGCGGCCAGTACTGAGTGAGCCTGCTCGCTCAGCTGATAGTGGGTCTTGTATTCCTCATTAAGCTGGTGCACAAAGTACTCACTGAGCAGCGGAATATCCTCAGGACGTGCGCGCAGTGGCGGAATTTCGATGGGAAATACTGCCAGACGAAAATAAATGTCTTCTCGCAGAACATTTTTATGCGCAATTTCAGCAAGAGTTCGGTTGGTAGCAGACACCACCCGGCAGTTGACCTCTATGGGTTTTGCGCCACCTACCCGGGTAACGGTTTTTGTTTCCAGTGCCCGCAACAGGTTGGGCTGCATTTCTATCGGCATTTCGGTGACTTCATCCAGGAACAAAGTACCATCCTGGGCCAGTTCAAAGACCCCTTGCTTTTGGCCGACTGCGCCGGTGAAAGCGCCTTTTTCATGACCGAACAATTCGCTGCCGATTAGATCTTTGGCTATCGCACCACAGTTAATCGCAACTTGCTCGCCACTACACTGGCTGGCGTTATGAATGGCCTGTGCAACCACTTCTTTACCTGCACCGCTTTCTCCCATCAACATCACGTTGGCATTGGTTTTGGCAACCCGCTCTATCATAGTGACCAGCTTTTTCATGGCCGGAGAGTGGCCAATAAGGCAGCCAAAATGACGTTCAAAGGGGTCTGCCTGGCTCGGTTTTGCCGCGGTTTTTCTGTTCAATACGCGCTTAACGTCATCGGCTTCAATGGGTTTGGTCAGGTAGTTAATTTGGTCGTCGCACATGTTGGCCAGCGCGGCTTTAACAGACGGGTGGCCGGTGATAAGTGTAATATGCGCTGACAGCTTTTGATTGCGAATATGGTCTATCAGGTGCAGGCCACTGCCATCGGGCAACATAAAATCAAGAAACAGATGATCAAAACGCATATCCGCAAGCCATTGTTTTGCTTCTTCAATACTGCCTGCGGTGTAAACGTCACAGCCAATAAACTCAATGATCCGTGCGGCGATTGTGGTAAATTCCTGGTCATCATCAACCAGTAAAACGGTTTTCATTCAGGTTCCTTGTTATTAATTTGGTGCTGGCTTTGGTGCCATTATCCACAGTGAATCCGGGTTCACCTCTATGTTCAGGTTTTCGGCACTTTTTACTTCACCATCAATACTATACTGTATTTGTTCTGCATCTGCGTGTAAAGCCACTTGCTGGCAGCGGGTGTGCGAAATGGCGCTTTCCTGAGCAGTTTTGCCAGACAGACCCGTTGCAATGAGCTGTGCCACACTCAATGCACGCGATGTCGACTCCGGCTCGTGACGGATCAGCGTCAGGTCCAGCAAGCCATCCTGATAATCTGGCTCACCAGCGCCCTGGGCCAGCACTGTGGTGACAGGAGCTGCGTTGGCCACCACCAGGCTGGCAATATCCAGGCTTTGCTGTGGTTCGTTATCGACACTGAGTGTCACGCGTTGCTTTTGACCATCAGAGACGGCATTAATAAAACCGCTGATGTAAGCCAGCTGACCACTGCGATTTTTTTCACTGCGGTTGGCATGCTCAATCATCTGGGCTTCAAAGCCGAAGGCTGCAACCAGCAGGCCGGTTTCGCCGTTACAGCGCATGGTGTCTATGCGGATGTGGTGTTCGCTCAGCAGAGTGTCACAAGCACAATTAATGGGGTCGACCTTACTGCGTACGCCCAGCAGTACGTGCGCCAGTGCATTGGCAGTTCCCAGCGGAATAAACCCCAATTTACAATCGCTGTTAACCAGTGCATGGGCAACGGCAGTCAGTGTGCCATCACCACCACAGGCAACCAGACGTTCTGTGTTTTGGCTCAGTTTGCTTGCCAGTGCCGCAACATCGGTGTCTTTTTCTGTAAAGTGCAGCTGAGGAGTGTACTGGCTGCACAGCAAGCCAATCACCTGATTATCGTATTGATGCCACTTTCCCGAGCCTGAAACGGGATTGATGATCATCGGCAAGGCTGGGCTCGGGGTTTCGTGCACCTGCTGCATGAGGGCACTGAGACGGCGGTGCTGGTAACGGTTTAAGCGCGCCGTCTGACGCTTGCTGTTGATAAACTGCATGGCATCATCCACAGACAAAGATGGGTCTTTGGCCATCAGGTACGCTGCAACCACAAACACCGAGCGGCCACGTCCAAGCGCACAGTGGACCACCACCTTTTTGTTGAGTTGATGCATAACACTGAGCCAGCTCAATGCCTGCCTCAGCTGAGCTTCGCTGGGCGTTTGATGATCTAAAATAGGGATATTCAGATAATACAGGCCCTGCTCTTCGGCAGACCAGTTTAGTCCGTCAAATTCGGCGGTCACATCTAAAATGGCTTCAACCTGTTTGGATTGCAGCATAGGAATGTCGCTTGGAAATAACCGACAAGCCAGAAACAGATTGTCTTGCACTTCCTGAACGGGCGGTACACTGTCCTGATATCGTTGCCAGGCGTTATAAAGCTGAGCCCCCATAAAATAGGGCATGAGTAAAACCTTGATATAAAAAGGTACTTGTCCTGTGGTCCGTTTTCGAAATAGCCCCGGTCTGTCCAGGGCGTAAGCCACATAGACACAGCCAACAGAAGCACAGAGCCAGATGGAAGGCAACAGAAACACGCTGTCCAGGCTAAGCATGGTTAGTAACAAAGTAAACAGCCAGAGAGTAAGATAGTAGTGCGCAGTGCTCATGAATACTCCTTAATTGAGAGACAGATAGACACTATTCAATTTTCATTCCGCTTTGAGGGCCATGAAAACCGGGTATATTCACTTCAATGTAGGAGAGATTTACAGAGTGTGTAAAATTTACCGACTCATATTGGCGCATAACAAACTTGCATCTCTGACATAAGATATGAATGAGTTGGAAGAAGGGTCACAGATAAATTACTTTGCCAGCCAATCAACCACAAACAGGGAGCCTGACAACCCCGTCTGTGGCAACAAGGATCAGGCTCTGGCTAGTTTTTTCAGCGCAGAGCGGGCTTTTTTCTGTAGCTGGTTACTTAGTGTTTCTGTCAGGACTTCGTTCAATAATTGTTTTGCCATCGCGGTTTTGCTGCTGTCTATGGCTAACTCGGCCAGCCTGAATTTGACCTGGCTTTTGTCGGGTAAATCGTAGTAGTAGACCGCCTCTTCAAGATACTGGCGCAGTGCTGCCTCACCTTCGCTGTGATACTTGCCTAATTCTTTGCTAAGCAGTCCGATAAGGACCAATGCCTGGTACTTGGCCTTTTCCTGCTGCGTGTGGGTTGTTTTCAGGGTTGCGGCTTTGCGCAATTCAATCAAGGCTTGTTCGTTTTGCTCGCGTTCGCGATATACCTGGCCCAGGGTATAAAAGAAGCGTGGATCAGTGTCAAAGCTCTGCTGGCCAATGGCAATTAAGCGGGCGAACTCTTCGCTTTGATCTGACATGCCAGCGAGGTGCAAGCGGGTCAGGAAGGCTTCAAAGGGTGCGGTCTTTTCTAACTCTTTAATATGTGCCAGAGCGGCCTGCTTATCGCCACCAAACATGGCTGGGGCATTAATGTAAAACTTGATAAGCGCAGTGCGATACTCAGCATTGTCCGGGGCCAGTTCCACGGCTTTGATAAACGAGGCTTTGAGCTTTTTAATATAACCGGAGACGCTGAAAATACTTGCCTGCTCAGCGATTTTGGCGACTACTTCAACATGGGCAAAATAGAGCTCGGGATTGTTGGGGTGCTGAGCGAGTGCATTTTCTATGTGTTGCAGCGCGGCTTCGTCCTGATCTTTTTTTAGCGCAATGCGGGCCAGAAGCAACGGCTTTTGATAGTCAGTGGTGTGTTGCTGTATCAGCAGCGTGTGCGCCAGGCGCAGATCCCCTTTTTCGAATGCGGCAAGACTGCGCTCCATACTGGCAGAGGCTGTGGTGCTGCAAATAAGCAGTGCGAGGGCTGTTAAAGAGGCGTTTTTCATGTGTCTGTTTCCTTCTGAGTATTTTAGAGTCTGCGTGTTACTTTATCCCTGAGTGCGTTGGGCGTGCTCTGAGCTAACTTATGGTGCTTCCCTGGGGCAATGTAGCCGGCGCGCGCCATCGGAGGGTTGTCCAGGCAATGGCCAACAATAAGCTAAGCTGAATGGCGGCCAGAAACAGATAAAACGGATCTGTTTCTACACCACTCAGTACAAACACAAAGGTCAACTGGACAGCGACAAGATTACAGACGCGGTTTAGCTGGTAGCCGAGAAATTGAGAAAAGAGGATCATCATAATCGGCACTTCGATTAGCAAAGCCGAGACCAGTAGCAGTGGCTGAGATAGCTTAACAGAGCCGGAATATCCACTCATCAGCGTATCGATAACGCCGGGTGTAATAAAGGCCGAGACAAAGGCCAGAATATCGGCATAAACCATATTCAGCATGACCAGCAGCCACAGTGTGGCAAGTTTGCGGCGAATATGGGCATCCTGTGATGTGTCAGCGGTTGTCATTGAGATTGTCATACGTGGTTCCTTAAGTCATATTGGGGTCCATGTCACGGTGTTTGCCCTGATGTATCAGGGCTGCACTCAGACTAGCCGCGCTGAATGAAGGTGTCGTCCTGGCGTAAAGGCTCGGACAGTTTTGCGACAAAGAAAAAATTAAAAGCAAACAAAACAAATAACTAGGAATGACTTTATATTGAGTGTCAGGGGAGAGAAGTGGCTGAATCTATTGTGATGGTGCTCACGGCAATGCTGCTTGGGCAAGTGGTAATGAGTGTTCCGGTGTTGCTGATCAACCGTGCAACGCGTGCGTATCGATTGCCGCTGGCGTTGTTTCTCATTGCCTGTGGCGTACTGGCGCTCAATGCAATCGTGCCCGTTGCATTCCCCGACTGGTATCAGGTTTATACTGTGGTTGGGTTTCCCATGCTGTTTGTACTGTGTCCTGCGTTGCGCTTGTACATTGAGGGGCTGACAGCACAAACACACTGGACCCTGAGCAAAGCGACATTAAAGCAATTCGTTTTAATATGGCCTGCACTGGCAGTATCTTGTTTGATGGCTTTATTACCGATGCAGCAACACCGGGCATTGTTTGTCACAGATGAGGTGCCAGGCGGGCTATACGCTGTAATACTGGCCGGTGCTATGCTGGTGCTGATGTGCTTGTGGTTGTTCGAGTGTGGGCTAACCCTGCTGATGATAGCAAAGCGGCTGCTGGCTTTCAGAGCGGCACTAAAAGAACGTTATTCCAATCTTGACGACCCCAGAATATTTGCTGCAAAAAGGCTCGTTTTTATCGCCATGTGTATCTGGGTGTTGGCACTGAGCTCGGCTTTTTTGTCCAGCTTGCTGGGACATACCATACTAACGCTGGGCAGCGAAATGCTCATTGCACTGATACTGATCTGGAGCATCACTTTTTTTGCCATGCAGCAAACCTCGCCATTACTTGCGCCTGAAGCGGATTATGCGGTGAGCAAGCAGGGGGCGTTAAGTGAAGGCACTGGCAGTAAATATCACAAATCAGCGCTGGATGAGTCCCAGTCTGCCCGGATAGTCAACAAAATCACGCACGCCATGCAAGATAACCAGCTCTATCTGGATGCCGATCTGACACTGCAAAAACTTTCGCAAGTAAGCGGTGTCTCTCCTAACTACCTTTCTCAGGTGTTAAACGAAACACTGCGAATGAACTTTTTTGATTTTGTCAATCACTGGCGCATTGAAGCCTCGAAAGCGCGCCTGCTGACCAGCCAAGACTCAGTATTGCATATCGCACTTGAGGTTGGGTTTAATGCCCGCTCTTCATTTTATAAAGCATTTAAGAAAGAAACGGGCCTGACACCGGGGGAGTATAGGCGTGAGAACGTCTCGACAAGCGAATAATGGGCTTGCCTATTTTAGTGATGAGCAGGCGGGTAAATCAGTAAAACTTACACATTCCCAGTCCCAGCGTTTCGCCGTTGCGCAATGCGTAGCCGTAGCGTAGGTAGAAGGCCTCTTTGCCCTGTGCTGCCAGCAATGCCGCGGTTGCGCCGCTGTGGCAATGTGCCGATAAGTATTGCTCAATGCTATCCATAATCACATGACCCAGGCCACAACCCTGATGATCCGGATGCACTATGACGTCCTGGATGTAAAAGTACATTTGCCCATCGCCGACCACCCGGCCACAGGCCACCAGTTGTTGCTCTTTACGACATTGCACCCAGTACAGTGAGGCCGCAATGCTGGCTGTGACTTGTTCATGGGTTGGGTTTTGCCAGCCAACACTTTCGCGCAGCGCGCTGAACTCAGTCGCTGCGGGTGGGGTACTTAATATCTCAAGCTCAGTCATCAACATCAAACCTGTCCACCAGTTGGTCAAGGTTATTGGCCAGCTCAACTAATTGGGTTGCGCCGGCGTGCAACGCATCGGCAGAATCCCCCACTTGTTGAACTGACTGGCTGACGCCCTGAATGCGAGACTGGGTTTCTTCGGCGGCTTCACCCTGAGCGTTTGCCTGGCGGGAAATGTCAGCAATGATGTTTTTCACACGAGAGACCGAGCTGGCGATGTCGTCGAATGCCTGATGTGCCAGCTCCGATTGCTCAATGGCCTGTTTGGATTCATCGACACTGGCGGTCATGCGCTCAGACACGCTGCGAGTCTGCTCTATCAGTTTTGTCAGTACCTGTTCGATATCCTGAGTTGCATCGTGAGAGCGCTGTGCCAGTGTTCGCACTTCGTCTGCCACCACGGCGAAACCGCGACCTTGTTCGCCAGCGCGGGCGGCCTCAATGGCGGCGTTCAGCGCCAGCAGGTTGGTCTGCTCGGCAATGGTACGGATCACTTCCAGAATATTGGTGATGTTGTTACTTTCGTTTTCGAGCTTGCTCATGGCGGTTGCTGAGTCGCCCAAAGAGTCGTTGAGCTTGGCGACCTGCGTCACTGTGTTTTGGATCATCTTATTGCCGGTCTCAGTGTGCTGCTCTGTGATGGATATTTCGTTGAGTGCATCGCCACAGTTGTCGCTCACCGTCATGGCCATGCTGGCCATCGACTGCGTGGTATCTGTGGCGGTTTGCGAGGTTTTTTCCTGATGGCGGCATTGGTTGCGGATATCATTGATCCGCGACTGCGAATTATGGGCTTCACTGTTGAGTGTGCGGGCATTGCCCTGAATGTCTTTGACCAGCGCATTTATTGAATTTAAAAATTGATTAAACCAGGTTGCCAGTTCACTGATCTCGTCATTGCCTATCACCTGTAGCCGTTTTGATAAGTTGCCCTCACCCTGGGCAATTTCTTTGAGGCCGTCCGAGACCATTTCAATGGGGTAGACAATTTTGTTGGCCAGTACAATAGCAATGACGACAAACAGCGCCAGCATTACCACTGCGATAATACTGATGCTGTAAGTCATGTTGTAAGACGAAGTGAGGATCTCGTCTTCTTCAATAATGGCAATAAAGGTCCAGCCGAGTTCGTCAGAGCGATAAAACTTGGCGTTGAACATTTTGTCCTGGTGCTCCAGCGTAATAAAAGGCGCATTCCCCGCGTTGCGGATTGCTTTATATCGGGCGTCGCTCAGGTCGCGGATATTTTTGAAGTTGTTATCGGCATTTTTGGGATCGGCCAGCACGGTGCCCTGATTGTCGAGCAGCAATAAATAGCCGGTATTGCCCAGTTTGATGTTGCTAACAATGTCGGTAAGGGTCGATAAGGTCACGTCTAATGATTGAACACCCAGCAGGTCGCCGTTTTTCAGGATCCCGGTGGCCACAGAGACCATGGCCTGTCCGGTAACCCCTTTATAGGGCTCAGTGATCACCACCTCAGATGGCTTGGCGCTCACTTGCTGATACCAGGGCCGCTTGCGGGGGTC
Organism: Pseudoalteromonas rubra; assembly: GCF_000967655.1. Lineage (GTDB taxonomy): Bacteria > Pseudomonadota > Gammaproteobacteria > Enterobacterales > Alteromonadaceae > Pseudoalteromonas > Pseudoalteromonas rubra_A. Next base: position 36,793 of record NZ_JXYA01000047.1, on the reverse strand, counting down.
GTAGTTGCCAAGTGGCTCGGCCGGGTACTGGATAAAGCCGCCGTCGCGGGTGCCCAGGTACACAAACAACAGCTCCGGATGGGTTTTGCCAAAGGTGGTGTACAGATCAAAAATGGCGGCCTCTGCTGCCCCGGAGGCTTCTGGCGTCATCATTTTCTCTGCGCCAAAATAAGTGGTGGTGTCTTTGCCTACGGATTGCACGGTTTTGCTTTGTGCTAAGAATCGGGCATTGCTCTTCATCTGGTCAAAAAAGATGATAAAGGCGTTTTCTATTTGTCGGATCTCGTTGACCGATGTTTCTAAGAATCGGTCCAGTGACTCTTGTTTGGTGCGCGAGATACTCATGATGGATATAGCAAGAATTGGAATGATAACGGTCATTACAAAGCTTAAAATCAGCTTTCTACGCATTCTCATGGGCAACCACCTCGGTTTTTATTGTAATAATAGTGTAGTTGTGAACAGAGCTGTTTGCCCCGAATTAGCCCAATTTATGGGCTTTGAATTAATATTACAAACTTCTGTGGACTGAACAAGGCGTGCTGTAATAAAAGTGACAGCTGCGGGCTGAGGTTGGGTGATGCAGGACCCTAAAAAGCGGGGGCCTACATGATGAGTTGGCTCGGTGGGGAGATTATTGTATATCGTGTTTTTTCATCAGCTTATAGAAGTCTGAGCGGTTTCTTTGTGCCAGCTTAGCGGCTTGCGGCACATTGTTCTGACATAACGCCAGTACTTTCAGTATGTAATCTCGCTCAAACTGACGCTTGGCATCATTAAGCCCGATAAACGCCTGGCGGTCGTCCTGCGCCGGCAAGGCATTGAGTACACTGTCCTCAGAAATATGGCTGCCCGGCGTCATTGCCACGCAGTACTCAATCACATTGTGCAACTGGCGGATATTGCCGGGCCAGGCATAGCTTAACAGGGCGGTCATGGCATCCGGGGAGAGCCGTTTGGGTGTTTTACTTAACTGACTTAAAAACAGGTTCGCCAGCAAGGGAATGTCTTCAACACGTTCTTTGAGCGAGGGCAGCGATAACTGCACAACGTTAAGCCGATAATAAAGGTCTTCTCTGAATTTACCTTCGCTGACCGCCTGCGCAATGTTTTTGTGGCTGGCCGAGAGAATACGCACGTTCACGGTTTGCTCCTGATGCCCGCCAATCGGGCGCACGGTTTTTTCCTGCAAAACCCGCAGCAGCTTGACCTGCAAGTCGAGCGGCATATCACCGATCTCATCCAGCAGCAGTGTGCCCTGATCGGCGCTCTGAATGAGTCCCTGTTTATCTGCAATGGCACCGGTAAACGCGCCTTTTTTATGACCAAATAATTCGGATTCCAGCAAGTGTGCGGGCAGGGCACCACAGTTTATGGCGATAAATGGCCCCTGGGCATGGCTGCTTGCCCGGTGAATAGCCCGCGCGGTGACCTCTTTACCGGTACCGCTTTCGCCCTGGATCAGAATATTAGCCTGACTGGGGGCGATGGCTTTAATTTGTTGCACCAGCTGGCGCATGCTCGCGCTCTGGTGATACAAACCATGAAAATTATCTGGCTCGGAAGCGTGTGACGTACTTTGCTCCGGTAGGGCTTTGTTAATTGCCGCCAGCAGCTCGTCACTGTCGATAGGCTTAGTAATAAATGCCGTGATCCCCTGCTGAATGGCATCTACCGCATCGGGGATAGAGCCGTGTGCGGTCATCATGATCACCGGCAGGCCCGCATAGCTAGCCTGTAACTTTTGATTCAGGGCCAGGCCGTCCATGTTATCCATGCGTAAGTCGGTCAGCACCAAATCGATGGCGGTGTTTGCCAGTTGTCGCAGTGCCGCATGCCCACTGCTGGCCAGCGTTACCCGAAAGCCATGACTTTCCAGTCGCATTGCCAGCAGCTCGCTCAGGGCCGGGTCGTCGTCTACCAGCAAAACAGAGGTACTGTGCGTTGCAGGCTGAGGATCTGTGGTCTCGATTTCTGTGTAAGACATTATTGCTGCTCCTTGGGTGTCTGAAGGGACTCATTCAGGGGCACGTCCTGAAGTCTTTGTTGCTCAATATCGGCAAGCTCCTGTTTGAGGGTCATCAGGGCCTGATTGGTTTGGCTCAGCTGTGATTGAATTTGGCTCAGTTTGGCATTGCTGCGATGCAGGCGGATTTTTTGCCCCCGCAGCACCTGAGTGTGTTGTTTCAGGGTGTTAAACCACAGCTGGTAGTGCTCCGGCCAGGGCTGACTTTGCTCAAGCGCGGTGATCAGTTGTAACTGTCTGGTGGTCGACACGGTGTTGCAGTAGTCGTGCATAAAGGTTTCAATGGCGGCCTGACCAATATAGCGCGCCGATTTGTTATGCTGTGGCGGCAAACCCTGCTGGCAAACTTGCAAATAACGCTCGAGCAGAACGTTCAGTGACGCATAGTCCGGGCTCACTGTTTTACTTGGCCCGATAAAGCTACTTTTGTGTGTATTGGGGCTGAGCTGACAGCCACTCAGAACGACAATGAGCACTAAGCTCAAAAGCGGGATCCTCATTTGCTTTTTCCTTGTTTTGGCAAAGTTATACTAAATTCGCAGCCCGGATGGGTATTTTGCCACCCTAACTGGCCGCCAAACTGGGTCACGCACTCCTCAACTATGGCCAGCCCCAGTCCGCTGCCTGCAACCTGATTACGCTGTTTGCCTCGAACAAAGGGCTTAAACAGGTGCCTGGCTTCTTGCGGGTCGAGCCCGGGCCCATCATCGCGGACATTGACTTGCCAGTGGGCTGGGGTGTCTGTTAGGTCTATGCTGATTTGGCTCTGGGTATACTGAATGGCATTGCCAAGCAGGTGTGTTAGCGCCAGTTTGACTGGCATTTCGGGTAAGTGAGTGAGCGCAGGGTCAAAACGCCAGTCAATCTGGATACCTGCGCTTTGCAGCCGCTGTGCAAAGTGCTCTTCAAGCAGCTCTTTGATTGCCTGGGCGCTACAGCGCGCCTGTTGATTATGCGGATGGCTGGCAGCGCTGAACGTGAGCAGATCTTCAATCAGTTGAGTGAGTTTGGTCACTGAGGTGCTCAGAATACCGGTAACGCGCCGCTGCTTGTCGTTCAGCTGGCCCAGATGCGGCGTATTCAGTAACTCAGTGCCTTCTTTGATTGAGGCTAGCGGGGTTTTTAGCTCGTGCGACACATGGCGCAAAAAGGTTTCTTTTTGTTGCTTGCTGGCGGCCAGCTCATTACGTAACTGCTCGAGTCGCACACCCAGCTGAGTAAACTCATGACTGCCGGACAGTTGAATGGGCGTGGCAAACTGACCGGCACCCACGACCTCAATGGCCTGCTCCAGCTGAAACAACTGGCGGGAGATCCGTTTTATCAGCCAGATACTGAGCCCGATCAAAACAGGTAACAGTATGCTCAGTCCGATTAAAAAGCGTTGCCGGATCTTACTTTGTTGCGCCAGCGCTTCGTTGAGCGTGTTATCGAGGGCCAGCTGGAGCGATTGTGACTCTTGGGCCAGGACATTGACCATGGCTGATAAGGTTTTACTGTCTGGTGCCTGAGGCTGTGACAGGGGCTGTTGCCAATTTGCAACGGCTGCGCTTTTTTCGAGCTTTATCAGTAGTTTTTTGAGCGAATTTTTACGCTTTTGCCAGTTTTCGTTGATACTTTTTTGCAATTTTTCGCTTTGTAGCAGCTGATTGTTCAGCTGGGCCTTTTCGAGCGCCTGTAGCGCGTTTCTCAGCTCATTAAACTCTGATGTAACCTTCTGATTATTAGCATAAATATCCTGTACTACTCGTTGCTGATAGGCAACCGATTGAATAAACCACAGGGTGAGCAGTAACAGGGGCACCAGGGCCAGTAGCAGCGCCATCAGTGCCTGTTTCCACAACGCCTGAGAAAAAAATTGTTTGAGCGGCTCACGAGCGCGCGGTTCTGAGCTGGCATGCTGCATAAAATATCTGGCTTTTTAGTGCGATTTCGGTCCGCTGTTGCTAAATAGCAACAGGTCTAAGTTGTTGATTTTTAAAGTTGAGCCAAAAACGCAGGTTAAACAATGTTGCCATTTAGCAACAAATCACCTTAATCCCACCTGAACTTTTTTACCCACCTTTTATTAACTCATTGAAAATAAATAACTAAATAAAGCTGGCATCAAAGTTGGAATAGTCTTGTCAAACGCAGCCAACAAACCCCAAACGGTTTCGCGGCAGCAGCATTAACAGCAAATACGAAAAACAGAAGGAAAGTAACATGAAAACATCTATGACAATGATTGCGGCTTTGGGTCTGACTGTACTAGCAACCGGAGCGATTGCAGGCGGTGACTTCGAGAAGTATGACACAGATGGTGATGGCGCTATCAGTCTGAGTGAATCAAAAGCAAATCCCAGATTGATGGGCCAGTTCAAAGACCTGGATAGCAATGGCGATGGTCTGCTGAGCAAAAGCGAATTTTCTGGCTTCAATAGCTAAACACCGCCCCGACAGGAGGATTTATTATGCAACTAAAACATGTATTTGTACTAACAATCGGAATGTTTACCAGTGCACTGGTACTTGCCTCTGAGGTGGATTTTGCACTACTGGATGCCAACAATGATGGCCTGGTCAGTATGTCAGAAGCGAAACAGGTCCCAGCCGTAGCAGAAGCATTCAGACGCCTGGACAGCAATCGCGATGGTGCGCTGAGCGCCAAAGAATTTAGTCACTTTTAACCAAAGTTAGTGAGGAAATAATGATGAACAAACTCATGTTAAGCACAGTATTGATGGTGGCCAGCCTGGGCGCACACGCCGCGAGCAGCTCATTCTCTTCCTTTGATACCGACGGTGACGGGTTTATTTCAAAGTCTGAAGCTGCAGGCTCAGAAACCCTGACGGTTATTTTCGACAAGTTAGACAGCAATGGCGACGGTAAGCTTTCCGAGCAGGAATTTCGCCAGTAGCTGAATGAGGGCAATAAACCAAGTGGCGCCATTGTCGCGTCACTCCCCTCAAGGTTAGATAAAACAGATTAAAATCTTACGCTAAGGAGCTAAGTATGAATAAGTTAATGATCACAGCAGCCCTAATGATGGCCAGCCTGGGTGCACACGCAGCAAGCACATTCTCATCGTTCGATAAAAATGACGATGGCTTTATCAGCAAATCAGAAGCGGCTGTATCGACTGAACTGAGTTCAGATTTCGATAAACTCGACAGCAATGGTGATGGCAAGCTGTCTAAGCAGGAGTTTCGCCTGTAACCGGCTGATATAACTCAGGCACACTCTCCCAATTTTGTATTTTTACGCAACAGTCTTCATGGGTCCTTCCATGAACCAAGGCACCTGATAAGGGTGCCTTTTTCGATTCTTATACCAATTTGCTTAATTAAGTGTTCTATTTTGAGGCGAGAAAATATTGTCGATAACCAGGCAAAAATTTTGTTATTTAGTTGTTCTAAATGAGAAATTTTTAACGCCGTTAGCGTCATATTTGCTCCGTCAAATTGAACAGGTATTTAGTGAAATTGGTATTATGCCGTTGCAGCCATGCTATGCTCACTGCGCAACAGGCCGTACATATAGCCATCATAATAGCCGTGACTGAATTTGAAGTGCTGGCGTAAATGCGCTTCCTGCTGCATCCCAAGCTTTTGCATCAGTCGCCACGAAGCCTGATTTTCAACCGCGCAAAATGCACAGATCTTATTGAGTCCAAACTGCGCAAAGGCAGCTTCTATCAGGCCATTTGCAGCCTCAAACGCGTAGCCCTGACCGATATATTTTTCATTCAGGCGATAACCGATCTCAGCCGTTTTGGTATTGTGGCTCAAAAACTTATACATGAGTTCACCGATCAGCACATTGTCTTCTCGTCTGACTACAGCCAGCAGCAGCCGCTCATGTTCCTTGGCCTGCCAGGGGGCACTTGCCTGATCAATGCGGGCCTGAGCATCTTCCAGTGTGGCCGGTTCGCCAATATATTTGGATGTCTTGGGGCTGCGTCTGCTTTCGTAAATGGCATGCAGATCACCTTGCTGCAATGGCCGAATGGTAAGGCGGGCCGTGTTAAAATGAAGTTTTTCGAACATGAATGATCCCAAAAAGTATACGTTAAGTGTGTTCAAAATGTGGTCGCTGAATGCGGATAGTACGCCAGCTTAATAACAACAGCGCGGCGCACACGGCTACCAACAGTGAGAGAGTTTGTGTGTTGTCTGGCAGCCACAGATTAACCAGCCAGGCAATCACAGAGAAAATCAGTAACTCGATGGCCCCGACCAGGGCGTTGGCAGTGCCCGCCTGAGTGGGGTGAAGCAGGCCAATCAGGTGCATATAGCTTGGAAAATAGCCGCCAAACACCAGCATGATGGCGGCATACGCCAGTAACACCGCCAGGGCGTGGTCGCTGGCCAGCAGAAAAGTCAGTGCGCTCATAAGTAAGACCGGCCACAACCACAGGACAATTTTCATATAGCTGACATGACGCTGCAAAACCTTAGCAAACACGGCACCCAGCAACAGGCCCACCATGGGCAGCATCATCGCCTGCCCGGTCTGGCTGGTGGTGAAGCCAAAACGCTCCTGAAGTAAAAACGGCAAGTGCAGTTGAAGCGTTAAATACAAAAAGGTTGGCACCCATTTGAAGCTGGCCAGAGATAGAAAAACCTGGCATCTGGCCATATTTTGGTAATGCCTGATGAGGCTCATCGGGTTAATCGCAATAGGCTGAGGTGCGCGGGTCTTGAGCAGGCTCAGCCCAAATAGCGTGATAAACAAATAGTAAGTGATGAGCACCAGGGATAACCCCTGCCAGCCAAACCAGCTGCTAAGCATGCCACCGAGCAGCGGCGCAATAATGGCAGTGACACTGGCTGAGATAGCCACCGTTGCCATGGCACTTTTTAGTTTGGCGCCAGACAGCCGTTGAGCCAGTAAGGTGCGGCTAATTAACACCGGTGATGCGGAGCCTGCGCCTTGTAATATTCGACCAATTAAAAAGGTGCCGTTGTCTGGTGCCAAGGCGCATAACAGGGTGCCTATCAGCAGAATGATTTGCCCGGCGATAAACAAAGGCCGATCACCATATTTGTCGCGCAGCGGGCCGACGATCAGCTGCGCCGCGCCCAGGGTAATAAAATAGCTGATGATCATTGCCTGACTCTGGCCATTGGACAGCATCAGGCTGTCTGCGATATCAGGCAAAACAGGCATATACACCTGGCTGACCAGCTGAGAGCAGGACATCAGTAAAACAGCGAGCATAGTAAACAAGTACACAGGCACTCCAGGCGCAGAGGATTTGACCCAGGCACTATACGCCGCTTTCCTTGTCCTAAAAATAAGGTAATAATTAAAATACTATTTCCTTGTAGGAATTAATTGAATGGATTGGTTAACAGCAACACGCAGTTTTTGTGTTCTGGCGGAGCTGGGCAGCTTCACCAAGGCGGCAGAACATCAGGGGATTTCGGCATCAGCCATGAGCAAGCGGATTGACTGGCTGGAGCGGCATCTGGGACAGAGTTTATTTATTCGCACCACCCGGCAGGTTAATCTGACTGAGCAAGGGCTGCACTTTTTCCCTCGCGCCAGAGACTGGCTGGCACAGTTTGAAGCCCTGATCGAAACCGCACAATCTGAGCAATCTGAGCTACAGGGGAGCCTGAAAATTGCTGCTACGCAAGCGGTGGGCAGCAGTGTGTTGATGCCTAAAATAGAGCAGTTTTTAGCGCAACACCCGCAGATCACCATTCATCTGAACGTACTGGCACCGGGCGAGCCACCGGATCTGCAACACGATGTGGTGATCACCCGTTACAACGAGTCGTTCGATTCGGTGTCGCACAAAGGCACCCGGTTGTTTGATTATCAAATGCAGTTATTTGGCGCGCCCGAATATCTGGCCCGTTGCGATGAGATAACCTGCGTTGAGGACCTGGCAGCGCATAAAATGTTGCTGAGCAGCTATTATCACAAAGTGGGTGGTGTGGTGCTCGAAGATGGCCGGCTGTTTGAGTTTACTAACTATAATTTTGTGACCGATCATCTGGATGCCATTTTAAAGGCGGCAGTGCAGGGGATTGGCCTGCTATTTATTGCGCCCAGTTATATTGAGCGGGAATTAAGCTCAGGCGCACTGGTGCCGATTTTGCCGGATATTCGCTCCGAGGTTAAACAGCTCTGGGCTTATTATCCCAAGGCGAGCTACACCCCCCGCAAAACCCGGTTGTTTATTGAGCATTTAAAAACGACGTTGTAATACAGTGGAGCAGGGCATTCCTCTGTTTAAAAATGCCCATCGAACGCGCTGTTTAGGCCAACGATCCGGGAGCTACTTACATTCAGCGCAATTGGCTGTGGTGGCATTGGTGTTGCAGTTTCACCAGGTATGCGATGACCGACGAAATAACGCCGGCCGAGCGAGTTAAAACCGGTAAGTCAGGCCCACATTCAGCTGGAACTGGTTTAGTACATCGCCGTCGAAATGCCATGCACAGACATCCTCGTCGCTGCCATCACAACGTACTTTAGACGAGTTTTTAATTGCAGACGCGAGCCAGCGTATCTCAGTTAGCGCGCTAAATCCGGCGCCCAAATCATATTTCAGGCCGCCATAAAAGCCCGCAGCAAAAAAGTGATCCGGCTCTTCAAAGTTAGGAGTTACTTTATTCACACCGATTTGGGCACCGATGTAGCTATCGAGATTATCTGTGATTTCCACATCTATGGCGCTTTGAAACATCAGATATTCCATATCCACTTTCTGGATTGGCGCATCTTCAAATTCAGTTTCGAGCATGCTGTAAAACAAGCCATAGCGTTTATTATCTAAATAGCGATCAAAGCTGACCCCAAAGTGGTTTTCATCGGCCAGATTAACCACTGCTTTTTGACTGGTATGCAATTCCTGGTTGCTGCTTTTACCACCATATAAAGTGACACCAAAGCCGTTATCGGCCAAAGCAGAGCCGGAAAAAAGCCCTAAACCAAGTGCTAACCACACATAGCTGCGCATAATAAATCCTTGTTATCTCGTGTGTTGTCGGATGAGTTTAAGTGCCAAGAAAGTAACATGCCTTTGCGGCCAATAACAGGCATTTAATGACTTAATTTGCGCTGGTTTGTAGATTTGTGCCATCAGCATTGGCACCGCCTTGCAACCTCAAGTACAATAGGGGTTTTCGATTGCAATACACCGGAACCTTCCCCATGGAAATCAAAGTAAATTATCTCGATAATCTTCGAATTGACGCCAGATTCGATGATTTTTCTGTCATTGCCGATCAGCCTATACGCTACAAAGGCGATGGCTCGGCGCCCAGCCCGTTCGACTATTTTCTGGCTTCGTCTGCGCTGTGTGCGGCTTACTTTGTGAAAGTGTATTGTAATGCGCGCGACATTCCGACCGACGGCATTCGCGTGGCGCAAAACAACATTGTTGACCCCGAAAACCGCTACAACCAGATCTTTAAAATTCAGGTAGAGCTGCCAGAGAGCATTTCTGAAAAAGATCGTCAGGGCATTTTGCGCTCTATTGACCGCTGTACTGTGAAAAAAGTGATCCAGACCGGCCCTGAGTTTCAGGTTGAAGCGGTAGAGAGCCTGGATGACGACGCACAGGCTATGCTGATGGTAAATACAGAGTCAGATGCCAGCACTTTTATCCTCGGTAAAGACTTGCCACTTGAGCAGACCATCGCCAATATGACCGGCATTTTGTCTGATCTGGGCATGAAAATCGAAGTCGCGTCGTGGCGTAACATTGTGCCTAACGTTTGGTCATTACACATTCGTGATGCGGCATCACCGATGTGCTTTACCAACGGTAAAGGTGCAACTAAAGAAAGCGCACTGTGCTCAGCACTGGGCGAGTTTATTGAGCGCCTTAACTGTAACTTTTTCTACAATGATCAGTTCTTTGGTGAAGAAATTGCCAACGCCGAGTTTGTTCATTACCCCAATGAGAAGTGGTTTAAACCGGGTGACAACGACGAACTGCCAAGCGAGATCCTCGACGGCTACACGCGCGAAATCTACGATCCGGAAGGCGAGCTGCGCGGCTCAAACCTGATAGACACCAACTCGGGCAATGTCGAGCGTGGTATTTGCTCTATTCCTTACACCCGTCACAGCAACGGTGAAACGGTTTACTTCCCGTCTAACCTGATCGAAAACCTGTTCCTGAGCAACGGCATGAGTGCGGGTAACAACCTGTTTGAAGCCAAAGTGCAGTGTTTGTCTGAGATCTTTGAGCGCGCGGTGAAAAAGCAGATCATAGAGCAAGAAATTGTACTGCCGGATGTACCTGAAGACGTACTTGCCAAGTTCCCGGGCATTGTGGCGGGCATTAAAGGGCTTGAAGAGCAGGGCTTTCCGGTTGTGGTAAAAGATGCTTCTCTGGGCGGTCAGTTCCCGGTCATGTGTGTGACCCTGATGAACCCCAAAACCGGCGGTGTGTTTGCCTCTTTTGGTGCGCACCCAAGCCTGGAAGTGGCGCTGGAGCGCAGCCTGACTGAGCTGTTGCAGGGCCGCAGCTTTGAAGGTTTGAACGATGTACCAAAACCCACGTTTAACAGCATGGCAGTATCTGAGCCGGAGAACTTTGTAGAGCACTTTATTGATTCAACCGGTGTGATCTCCTGGCGTTTTTTCAGTGCCAAGCACGATTATGAGTTTGTGGAGTGGGACTTCACTGGTACCAACGAAGAAGAGTGCGACAAACTGTTCGCCATTTTGAAAGACTTAGGCAAAGAAGCTTATATCGCTGAGTTTACCGATATGGGCACAGCGTGCCGTATTCTGGTGCCAGGCTACTCAGAGGTTTACCCGGCAGAAGACCTGATCTGGGATAACACCAACAAAGCCCTGCAATACCGCGAAGACATTCTGAACATACATTCGCTGGAAGATGAAGCACTGGCCGATTTGGTTAATCGCCTTGAAGAAAGTCAGCTTGATAACTACATCGACATCATCACCCTGATCGGCGTAGAGTTCGATGAAAACACGGTCTGGGGCCAGCTGACTATCTTAGAGCTGAAGATCCTCATTTATCTGGCGCTGGGCGACATTGAGGCCGCTATTGAGCTGGTCGAAACCTTCCTGCAATACAACGACAACACCGTTGAACGCGGCCTGTTCTACCAGGCAATGCACGCGACGCTGGAAGTAGCGCTAGACGAAGAGCTGGAAATTGAAGACTACATCCACAGCTTTACCCGCATGTTCGGCAAAGAAGTCATGGATGCTGTGATAGGCTCAATCAATGGAGACGTGAAATTCTATGGCCTGACACCAACCAACATGCAACTGGAAGGCCTGGACAAGCACCTGCGCTTAATCGACAGCTACAAAAAGCTACACGCCGCACGCGCTAAGTTTGCCAAGGGGTAAATCGCTAAGTGTTCTATTAGTCCGCCCGTCGCAAGGGCTGGCGGACTATGATCAGTTAGTTGATAGGTGCAGGTTTAAGTATTTTGGCTGCCATTCTCCACAATGGTAGCTAGTTCTTTCTGAATCGCTTCGCTCATAGCTTCAACTTCGGATTCCCCTGTTCTGAATGCTTGCTGTACTTTAGGGTCTGTAAGGCCAAACGTATCAAAGAAGTTCTGGTAATTTTGCTCGTTTTTCTCAAGGATGTAGTCCGCAATACTGCCATCATGGATGACATTAAAATTTGCGGAAAGGGTTGGGGCTGGTTTGTATTCCTTTAAATTAGGGATTAACAACTGTGGTCTAGATAGGTTATTAGAAACTTCGTCTGCAAGCTTTTCGATTAATTTAGATTTAAAATCGCCTGTTGCACCTGCTGTTATAAGAAAGTCAAACTCTTCATCACTTAGTCCAAAGACTTCCGCAACTTTTCTAGGGCTCCTGTTAAACTCATTTGATACCTGTTCAACAAAAACCAAATTGTAGATTAAAGCCAGTAATGGAGCCTTAGGTTTAATATTTTTTTCCATCATTTTTCCTTATCTAGTGGTTAATAATAAATCGCATCATCCAATGAGACAGATCACTATCAAAATTGTCTTTGACTCGGTGGATTAGAGATGTATAAAAAAGAAGAATGTCACCTTTTTCAAGTCTAATGTTCACTTCATTGTGTGTGTACTTTTCTAGTTCAGGATCATCAATCCTAATAAGAGGTCCAAACAGCGTATGTTTTAATGGGCCAATGTTATGTGTTTTTTCTAACAGCACGATGAGATCAAGTGAAGAATCAGATATGGGCGTAATTGCATGTAGTCTGCATGGTTTTCGGTTTTCTACGGCTTCATCTTGATGATATTGCACTTTGTAACCAGTGAGTTCTGTTGGATAAAGCGTAATTACGCTACCACCACGCTCATATGAAAAAACCTTGTCTAATCTTGCTGAAAGGTAAGGAATTACATATTGAGTGGCGATAATTGAAATTTCGTTATCTATCTCCTCATTCTCAAAACCCATTGGCAGGTATTTGACATTTTTTGTTTCAAATAGATTGTGAAAGCCATCTAGTTTAGAAATTTCTGTGTTTAACTTTGTTGTTGTGACTGCATTTTTTATTACAGCGTTTTTAACATTCTTCAGTTCATTTTCGTCGATGAGTCTTCTTAAAACAATGAACCCTAGTTCATCGAGAGTGCTTGCAAAATCATACTCTTTTGAGTTTACTTCCTTGGTGTTATTCATATTTTTAGTTTTTTAGAAAATAGTTGAGTGTCATTTATGGCTTCAAATATACAACCCTTGCTGATTAATCGTCTGCTCGGTCAAAGCATCACCCAGCCACCCTAGTTTTACGGGTGTCTGGTACAGTCTTGGATTCCCCAGCTGCGGCCAGATATGGCATAGCCCGGGTACAAAGACTTTAGCAGTGCTCAGTGGAATAGGCGAGCGGGAATAATCCAGTGCCAGTGTTTCCATATCCAGGCTGTGTAATTGTTCAACAATGGCCAGAATGTCATCTTTCAGATCGCCGCTCTGAGCCAGCTTATAACTTCCCCTTGGTGCCTGCGCAACTGGCAGTAGAAAGCTGTCGTCTGTAATGGCATCAAAATCAAACGGTGCACCATTTTGGTCCCGGATAGGAATAAGCTGGCATAACTCAGTAAGCGCCCGTTGAGCCGCCATTTCTGGTTTTAAGTGACAGCCAAACCCAAATACATACCCCTGGGTTGTTTTGTTACGGCCAATCGCTGCCATGACAGGTACGCCGGTGTCCACAGTGAGGTCCAGCACCCAGTAGTCGTGTTCTGCGGTGATGGTTTCGTGCAGCGGTGCCAGATAATCTGGGTCCAGACCGTTTAACTCAAACTGTGGGCGCGGCAGGCGGTTGTACCACCAGATAGCGGTTGCATCACGCTCAAGCAACTCAAATAAAGCCTGTAAAATGGCTTCTTCTAGGTTATTACCGGCCGCACAGCCATTGGAATGCCATTTTCCAAAGCGGTCTTCCTCAAACGGTGTATTGGCAAAGCAGCAAACGGTGGGCACGTAAACCTTTTCATCGCGCGTGAGTGACCAAAGTGCAGTCCAATTGACAGCTTCCCCAGTATAAGGCAACGCGGCTTGTTTACGCTGAGATTCAGAATCAGCGGGGTCTGAGAATCGTGCATATTGTTGCTCGCTGTAGGGCAACAGCTGTGCAAAATCATAACTGCGCGCATCAAGTTGTTGAGCCTGCGCCACATGACTTGGCTCATCGCCAATATACTGAGCGTTCTTGCGTTCTATTGCTTCACACAGAGCACTGGCTTTGGATTGCTCGTGCGTGACGCCTTTGCCTAGCGTTTGTTGGGCAAAATCGGCACCACTAATTAGCTTCGGAGCTTTCATCGGGCATTTGTAAAATCCTGAAGTGAATATCTTAATTGAGTCCAAAGGGGAGGACAGTTTAGTTTCAGGAAAAATATAACCCAGTTGACGTCCAATAAATGGTGCGAGCTTTTTGAGTGTGTCTTCTGCTTTATACGCTCTTGAACCTCCATCTGTGTCATAGGCGATTGGAGTGCTTTTAAGCGATAATTCTGATGTGTTATCAGAGAGCGATATGCGCTCCAAATTATCAAAATTATACTTGGCAGATGAGCCATGCTGAATATCAAAAACCAACACTTCAACGTAGTTGAGTGTATTCACTAGCGAGCATAGCTGTTGTGGTATTTTCGGGAAAGACAACAAGCGACCTTTACCTATACCAAACTTATCCATAAAGAGGTCGAGTGGACGGCTGGCAAAAATCCATGCCAAGTAACTCTCTAATTTGTCAGCAGATGTCAAAGTTGGTGAAATATAAATACTATTTTTATATACCTCACAAAGCCTCAGGGGGAAATGCTCCTGTAGATGTGTTGCTTTGCTTATATCTTCGATTAGTACGCAAGGATTTTGTAAGTGTGACGATATGCGCTGCCAGTTCTCTGCGAAATTTTGTATGAAACAACTTGATCCATATATCTCATCGATAAGTTCCAGTTTCGTATCTTGTAGATCAGCCTCTTCAACTAGCCAGCCTCTTTTTGTTGCGTTTTCTACTTGATAATAAAAGTGTGCCAAAAGTTCAGCAGGAACACTCTTCGCTAGCTCATCAATATCTGTTAGATTTTTAAAGTGTGGGAAGTAAGGGAAATTTTTGGCATCCAGAACAAATTCATTTGTTTGGCTATTAAGCAAAACATTATCATGCTTATCTACAAAGATGCTGAATTTGCTATTAAACTTGAGTTTCATAATGATAGCTACGCTTCTAAATTAAAGTGCTTTTGCAAAAACAGAATACTTAGGAAGTGGCAAACAACAATGTCTTCTGCAAACTCTAGCTGAGTCCGATTTTTTACAACAGACTCAAAAAAGGTGATGACTTTATCTATATCATAAATACCCAATTGCGACTCTCTGTTAGACAATTCATGCAATTCATCTAGCAGATAAAGTGTAATGTTTTTGGTTAAGTTAGCTGGAGCTAAAAAAGGCTTTTTGATTTGCTCTACATGCAAATGAGGGAAATTCACAGTAAATGCATCCCTTAAAATTCTCTTATTTTTACCGTTGCAATACTTGAAGGCAGTTGGGAGTGAGTGAATGAAAGCTACCAACGAGTTATCCAGAAAAGGCTGACGACCTTCAATTGAGTTTGCCAGTTCAGTTTTATCTCCCAGAGCAAGCAAGTTGTAATCCTGATATACAGTGTTGTAGTGGAGCCATTGACTGTATCCAATGGAGGAGTTGACTATGTCACTGTGCGGTGCGACTAAGTGCGTTGTGTAACAAGCCTCAGAGAAGTCAGCAGAGCGCAGTGATTTAAATAACTGGGCGTTTGATGTAGCACTTATAGTTGCGCTTGGCGTAAAATTCAGTGCAGCCTCAAGTGTGGCTTGACCTTCAAAAAGCGGAGTAGGTCCACTTTGTTGTGTTAAGGGAGAGCTCAAATCATATTGAAAAAACTGATAGCCAAGCAATGATTCATCTGCCCCTTCTCCTGTTAGCGCAATTCTAATTCCGTTTTCTTTTACTTTACGGCTCAATAGGTATTTGGCGGCAACATTTAAATTTGGCACTATCGATTCTGCGTGATAGATAGATTTTTCAAATGAACCAATGAGATCGTTGTGCTCTAGTTGAAGTATATGGTGTTTAATCCCGAGCTGCTTAGCAAATTTCTCAGCTGCCAAGCTTTCATCCAAAGGGCTATTAGGAAATCCAATGCTGAATGATTCAGCTTTGTCACTCAGTCTAGCTGATAAAGCGCAGATGTATGATGAGTCTATGCCCGAGCTTAAGTAACAAGCGAAACGCTCTTGAGGTATTCTCTTGTTCACGGCTTGCTCAAACTGCTGGCTAAACTCTTGCGTTGCCTGTTCGTAAGAAATATCACACTGTTCAAATAAATCGGGGTTAAAAGGGGATTGCTCGCAAAATGGGTAGCTTTTCAGCTCATTATTTGTGTACTCAACTATATGACCAGGGGGGACAGAAAAGACTCCTTTTACAAATGTTTCTTTGGCTCCTACTAAAAACCGTTCATTTGCAACTAAATAGTGCTTATTCCATACTGCTGGTACACCTGCAGACAGTAGAGCTTTAATTTCTGAAGCGGCTATAAAATAATCATCATCATTATGGTAGTAATAGAGTGGCTTGCTGCCATTTCTGTCTCGGGCAAGGTATAGCCTATTGCTCTCTCTGTTGTAAGTACATAGTGAAAACTCACCATCGAGACTCGATAAAAAGCTGATTCCAAAAAGCTCTATACCTTTGAGTACATATTCGCTGTCAGAATTTGTTTGAAATACAGCTCCTTTTGCCTTTAGTTTTTCTCTGTCATTATATATCTCACCATTTACAGAGATTATCCATGGGGTATTATCGGACAGCATTGGTTGGGTTGCTATTTTGCCACCATTAATTGCCAGTCTATTATGACCTATGTAAGTGTTATGGTTTTTATCTGAATAGAGTCCCGTTTGATCTGGCCCCCTGTGCTTCATAGATACAAGAGCTTGTGGGAGGTTCAATGATGAGGTTTTACTATATTGAGCTGCTAATATTCCACACATAAAAACTAACTAATGTAGAGGGGTAATAGAGTTTTACATGTAAATTCACATGTAAAACTCTAATGGATTTATGTTTTTAACAGGTGAATGGGAAACCTGGGCCATCGTTGTTATAACGAGTTAGAGCAACAGGTTGACTCGCTTTATCATCTGGTGCTTCAGGGAAAGATAAAATAATACCAAGAGGAGTTTTTTGAACCTGCTGGTAATTTCCTTCACTTTCAACGCACCAAACCCACTTATCAATTGTAATGGTAGACTCTGATACTGAAATGGATTCAATATCTTTGGGTGAAATCTGCTCATCGAGTACAAAAAGAAGTTTGTCACGAGACGCAGAGAGATCTCTCGCACTTAGTTTAAAGGTTGATTCATCAAGCAAGTATGCAACTGTTCCCCGAAGCTGTTCACCGGAACGCAGTGTCAGTGCAGCATCAAAAGTTCTTGCATATTTAGCAAGCTTATCTTTCTTTACTATTAGGTCTACATCCCAAGGGTAGTCATAGTCTAGCCAATCCTTTAGCAATTTAGTGGCATGACCAATAGTGTTTGTAGAACTATGAGAGATAGTTTCTTCAATGAGGCTATTGCTAAATTTAGTGTTTGACCATGCGAGAGCAACAGCTGCGGCCATTACTCCACCAAACTCAACGAAGTGTGTGTTGCTGTTACCTAGGTCGTAACTTGCTTCTGGGATCAACCCATCTTTCATAGAGGGAAATATGAAAGCACTTTCAGGGTGGTCTTTGTGCCCTGAAGCACACAATGTGTCAAAGACTTGTTGCAGTGAAAGGTTGGAATGATTTACATCGTCAGTGATACTCTCTAATATCCAAGAGTTATCGAAATAATAATGCGAAAGTGCTTCTGCTGGGTTTGGAATAGCGGGTTTTTCCGGCACGGAGACGACAAACTTATCGAAAGATAAAGAGTCGGTCATATATACGCCTCTTGCCTCATTATAGAAAGGCCCTTCGCCGAGATCTTTTATAGAAAATTGAATATTCCATGGGCATTTATAACCGAAGTATTTGTCTAGGACAGATAGTGCATTTCCGGGCAAGCATAGCTCTTTTCTAAATTCTTCGTCATTCCATGCTTTTGCAATGGCTTTTAAGTATGTTGCACGAAAGTCAAGCAATTGTTTCGTTAGTTCCATTTTTTCTCCTTGTTAAATGTATAACCCTTGTTGGTTTATTGTTTGCTCTGTGAGTGGCTGTTCTAACCACCCGAGTTTTACTGGTGTCTGGTAAAGCCGGGGGTTACCTAGTTGAGGCCAGATGTGGCAAAGACCAGGGACAAAGACTTTTACGGTGCTTACCGGTGAGAACTTTCGCGTGTATTCAAAGGCTATTACTTCCATATTTAGCTCATGTAGTGAGCTTACTATATGAGACACACAATCATTTATACTCATATTTTCGCAGTCGGTGTATGCTGTTGTCGACGCCACATGTTTGCTAGGGTATAAAAAGTCTTCATCTTTTACAGAGTTAAAATCAAAGGGAGCGCCGTTTTGGTCGCGAATTGGTATCAATTGACATAATTCTGTTAGTGCTCTTTGTGCTGCCATTTCTGGTTTTAGGTGGCAACCAAATCCAAAAATAAAGCCATTGTCTTTTTTATTTTTGCCAATTGCTGCCATGGCGGGGATACCTGAGTCATTGGTAATATCCAGCACCCAAAAATCGTGTGTACTACCAATGCTCTGTTTTATTAAAGCAAGACTGCTCGACTCGATTCGAGAAATATCAAACTCAGGCCGTACCAATTTGTTATACCACCAGATAGAGGTCGAATCCCTTTCTATTAATTCAAATAGTGCTTGCAGTATAGCTTCCTCTTTGTTGTTGCCAGCAGCACAGCCATTTGAATGCCAAAAACCGTATTTCACATCATTAAAGGGTGTGTTTGCAAAGCAGCAAACAAGGGGGATATATGCGTACTCACTATTTGTGAGGGACCAAGCTTTGTACCAATTGACAGGGCTGTTTTCATAGCTCACAACAGCTTGCTTACGGTTGAAATCCTGAGAGTTTGGGTCAGCAAAGCTCTCGATTTGAGTCTGGCTATATGGCAAAAGCTCAGAAAAGCTTATATTGCGGTGAGGCAAGTCTTCTGGACATAATAAAGTACTAGATTCGTTTCCACAATATTGGGCATTCTTTCGCTCAATCGCTTCACAAATACCACTTACTTTAGATTGAACTGGATCAACTCCTTTACCCAAACATATTTGTACGAGTGAGGTGTTATGACGTCCGAGCGAGGTATATGGTCCCTTGTAAAACCCTGTTCTATAAATTTTAATAGGGTTGCCCTGAGAGTCCGAAAACTCTTCTATATGAGTTACAAGACCAAGCTTGTTTGATACGAATGGCAGAAGCTCATTCAAGGTTGCGTCTGGGGATTTAGATCTTGAGCCGCCATCCTGGTCAAATATGCATTCTACAGGATTTAATTTTAGTTCAGGCTCTTGCTCATTTACGAGAGAAAAAGGGTCTACTGTTAAGTGCTCTGCATTATGACTCTTCGAAGAGCAGTCATGAAGCGAAATTTCAACAATAATTTGTTTGGAAGATCTATTAACCTTTTCAATTGATTTCTCAATGAGTTTACTTAGGATAACCGCATCCAACTCTGATTTCTTAATGAAAGGTGGTTTTTTGTTCTCAACGTTAACGTTATTTACGATGTTCCGAATTGGGTTGTTTGAGAGCAGGAGTTGTTCAAGTGCATCAACGAATTCGATGTTATTCTTTGCTATGAACACCTGTCCAAAAATATAAATAAGTCGAGATTTATACTTCTGATAACCAACTTCCAGAACTTGACAGTATAAGTTGTCTTTTGAATTGAAGGTTTCAACTTCTGACTTTTCTAAAGCAGTCTTAATATCCTGCACTGATATTGAATCATTGATTTCCTCGTCTATCTCAACGAGAGAAAAACGCTTCATTAACTCCAAAGTACGCATGAAAGCAATTTCGCCGTCGATATCAAGCTCATATACATTTGGTTTTCCAATGAGTTCTAAGTTGGGGAACTGCTCAGCAGGAAATTGATATAGGATTTCTTCGTAAATAACGAAAAAATCCTTGTTTGCTCCAGAGTAAACTATAGCTTTGTTTTTCCATTTGTAATTTGAATAATGCATATTAAATTAAGGCTTTATAGTTGCTATACAGTATCTTGTCTATTTCAGAGGGAGTCAGATAATCAAGCTCATTTCTTATGTTGATATCATTCAAATGCAGGTGGTCAGGGTGCGGAAAGTCACTACCATATATTAGGTTGTCAACCCCTACTGTTTTGATGCAATCTTCGATACTGGGTTCCCCAAGCTCAATTGTTAGCCAAAATTGTCTTTTAAAGTATTCAGAGGGCAACATTTTTATGTTGTGTTGAATCAGACTCGGGAACTCGGTATAGCATATATTGTCAAGCCGCCAGAGCCAGTAGGGGACCCATGAGCAGCCAGCTTCCAGTAGTAAAAACTTTAAGCTTGGATATCTCTCTGTCACACCTGACTCGACTAGAGATAAGAAAGCCATTTGGATTTCAATAGGGTGTGAGCAGGCATGTAATCCAAATCGGCTAGTAAACCTGTCCGTTCCAACTGTACTGCCCGCTAAATGTGTACCACCATGCAGTGCTACTGTGATGCCTAACTGCTCGCAACGCTCCCAAAAAGCTTCATAATCAGGGTGGCCAAGAGATCTGCCCTTGATGATCTCAGGGCGCAGTTTGATCATACGCCATCCAAACTGAGCGATTGTCTCTAACTGTGCCACCATTGTTTTAGGGTCATGGCGACTGATCACGCCTACGCCGTGCAACCTATCGGTCTCTGAACCTATATAGTCAAATAACCAGCGGTTATATGCTGCAGCAAAATCAAGCGACGCTTGAGCGTCAATTTCACTATGATTGACTATGTACATGGCGAAACTTGGAAAGAGCAAAGCTTGCTCAATACCAGAGTCATTCATTGATAGAAGCTGGTCTTTCGAACAGGTTGCAGCGAGCCTTTCCGCAATACTGTTTTCATTTTCGATTGCGGCAGCAACTTGAATGTCGGGTCCCCAGTTGCTTAGGACTGAGTGTTCTCCAATCATCAAAACAGGTGGAATAGTGAGCTCTTTATGCGGGACATTTTTTAAATATATAGGATATTTAGAAAATGTTTTCTCACTAGTATATTCTTTCCAAAGCGAAACTGGCTCTATAACGTGCCTGTCTCCATCAAAAATCTTATTTGGCATATTTAATTCTCAAGGAGGGGAAACCCCTCCTGCAAAGTTGATTTTAGCAGCAGCTAAATGGCATTTCTTTTCCTTTAGCTTCATAATCGGCTAAAGCATATGCCTTTATGTCATTATTCTCTGGAGCTGGAGGAAGTGTAAAAATTACCTCAGTAGGAAGGTGATCTGCAGTTTCCAACCAACCATTGATCGGATGTTGTTTCTCTAAAAAGCTAGCGTCATAGCTATATCCAATCAGGCTTTCTTTGTTAAACTCGTTGTAAGGAGGTGTTTCAATAACTTCTTTATTGCTTTTTAGGCCTCTGAATCGGATATATAAACCAGAAGGAGGCGTGTAATCAGACAGTTTGCTCATCATTTCTATTGGATTATCAATGACTTCTTGAAGTTTTTCATCAGATACCCATGAGTAACTGATAAGTCTTCTAAAAGCATTTCTCCACTCTGCATCTTTCTCAAAACCCCATAGCGGGTTTTCGTCTCCATGAGAGTTATCTTCTTGTATAGTTGGAGTTTGATCTGACATGTTTTTCACCTTAGATATTAGGAGTAGATTTAAGCCGGTTTTTGGCTTCGTTTAAGAAAAATAAATTACCCTGTTCTGTGCTTAACTCAATAGATTGCTCTATTACTTCTTTGGCTTCTGAGTAATTGCCAAGTTCTCTTTCGACCAGGTATAAAGAGTTCAATATAATAGGGATGGCTGGTAGCTCCCTATTTTCTCTTGACTTTTCTAAAGAGTATATAAGTATTTTCTTTGCTCTTTTATAATCACCATTCTCAGCAATCTTCAGTGCTAGGAAAACTATATACCACCCAGTGGCATAGTCTTGAGGGGACTCAGCAATACTCATGATAACTTCTTCTGATTCGTCAATTTTACCTTCATAGCAAGAAAGGAGGAAGTTTAAGTAGACTTGGTAATAGGAGAAGTTTCTTTCTTCATAAATTTTTGTGAAATATAGTTTACCAACTTCAATGACTTCTTTATCGTTATTCAAGAAAGCATTCAAAAGCGCCCTGAATAAGTAAGCCATAGCGGTAGCATGGCACGCAGAATGGCCAGAAGATTTGTCAATGGCTGTTAATGTGCAGTGATCTGCCTTGCGAATATCATTTCTATGGAGATAACTCAGTGAGGCAACAGAGTATGAAAATGGTTCAATATCTATTCCATATTGATGGAGTATGTAGTCTCTATCTGTCTTCTCAAAAAGTTCATCTTGTAGTATTTTAAAGCATTCTAGTGACTCGTCGATTCTTCCCTCGAATAGATACGATAAGATCAAATGTGCTAAAGTAACAGCTTGCTTGTTATAGTCTTTACTGCTCCGATATAACTCAAGCAATTCAGTACCAAAGAGAATGGTCTTAGGACCTCCACCACAATAAAAAAGCTCCATGAATTTGATCCAATCCAGTTTGCTTTTTATTGAAAAGTGTATATCTGAATTAGTTTTTATCACATCTGATTGGAATACACTAAACAGTTTATCTCGGAACTCAAAGGTTTGAGGAGAGGCAGTACCATAAGTACTTACAAAGCATGGATAAATCGCATCGAGTAGTTGTCCCTTGAGTAAGTCCTTTTGCTCTTTACTATTAAAATGCTCGGCAAGTTCTTCGGTATGTTGAGCGACTTCAAGTGCATGCCTGTAAGAGTATTTTGAGATTAACTCTAAAGTAAACTTTTTCGACCACTCAGCAGCGGCTTCGAAGTCACCAGCAATTTCATAGTGAAAGCTAATAACACTTGGTTCAATAACTGATTTGCTTTCATATAAGATATCCAATGATTCAGCAACCCTATGGTGTATTTTGCTTTTGGTCGAGTCCAATATACTTTCGTATGTTACATCCCTCACCAGCGCGTGTTTAAAGATATAGCTATCGCTCTCAACTCGGCGTTGTTGAATGATGAGGTCTTTCTCGATCAGTTCATTCAGGTCGTTTTGGATCTGATCTTCGCTGAGTGAAGATGCGGCGACGAGCAGGTCGTATTCGAATTCGCGGCCTATGGTGGCGGCGAGTTGTGCGGTTTCTTTGGCGTGTACCAGGCTGTCGAGTTTTTGCTGTAGCGATTCGCGCAGGCTGCTGGGGACCTGATCGAGTTTATCCGGGCTGACGAAGTTGACTTCGCCGCTTTGCTCGCTGACCAGTGCTTTTTGTTTCAGCATATCGACCAGCTCTTCGATAAACAGTGGGATGCCGTCGGTGCGGCTGACCAGGATGTCACGTACGTTTTTCGAGACGGCTTTGCCTTCGAACAGTTGCTCGATGAAATCTTCGGTTGCTTTGGCGGTGAGCTTATGTAGCTCCAGCTCCAGCAATGTCAGGTCGTGCAGGCTGTCTGGCTTAGGCTGGCGCGAGGTGCTGATCAGCACGCTGCCATCGCCAAGATTGGCTGCAAAGTGGTGGATAAACTCCAAAGTGGTGGAATCTGCCCAGTGAATGTCTTCTATGATGTACAGCTTGTGGTTGCTGAGGCTGAATTTGTGCGACAGCAGCAGGGCACTCAGGCCTTTGAACAACAACTCTTTCTGTGCATCCGGCGCCAGTGACGATGGCTGCATGTCTTCGGGCAACTCAATATTCAGCCACACCAGCAGGATAGGCAAAATGGTCTCTGTGTTGAGTGTGCTGTCCTGTTCATTAAGCAGCGATACAAACAGCTCTATGACCTCGATATTGCTGAGGTTGCTGGTGTTAAACAGGTAACGCACCAGCGTCAGAATAGGGTAGAGCGCGTTGTTCTGGTGCTCGGGCAAACACTGGGCAACCAGGTGCTGGTATTTGCCGGCGTTGGCACGAATTTCTTGCAGTAACCGCGACTTACCAATGCCGGCTTCACCGTAAATATGGGCAACCCGGGTGGTTTGTTGTTCGTTATTAATGATAGACAGGGTTTTGTCCAGTTCGCTCTGGCGGCCAATCAGCTTGTGATGATGGCGTGTACCACGCATAAAGCCAAAGGCCTCTACACGTTTTTCGCCTTTAAGGTTATAAATGGCTTGCTGTTCAAACGCCATACCCAGCTGCATATTGTCGAAATAATCGAACTCACTGTATGGCTCAAGGATGGCGCGTGACTCTGCGGTACACAAAATCTGACGTTCGCCAGCATGGCGAGCCAGTTGCATGGCTGTGTTGGCAATATGGCCTTCTGGTACGGCATTGGCGTAAGTGACAAAAATACCCGAGTGCAGGCCAATATGGGCGTTGAGTTGCACGCCGTGGGCTTCCTGCATCAGCGCATTACGCTTGCCCAGTTCGCTGATCACATCCAGTGCGGTACGTGCGCTCAGCCGCGTGTCGTTGTCGCTGGCAATAGGGTAACCAAAGTAGAACAGCGCAGTATCGGCCAGATTGCCCACATGATAGGCACCAAAGCGGGTGGCAATATCAATGCAGGTGTTGCGCTGCGACTTAAACAGGGTGTCGATGACATCCAGATCTTTGGTGTTTTCATCGAGCATTTTAGCGCTGAGGCGCAGTGCCATAACGGTGATCTGTTTGCGCTCTGTCAGCGTGGTGTAATCCTGCTGGCCGGGATGGCTTGGGTCGTCGGTGCGCAGCACCACAGTGGCATCGTCGTAACCATGTTGCGCCTGTACATCTGCCAGTACGCCCACCAGGTTCGACACATTCATAGAGTTTAGTTCATTGAATGCCTCCTCCCCTGAGATCACCCGCTCTGTGGCATTCTTTTGTAGCACACGACGCAATAATCCCGATAACGGGTGGCCAAGCAAGGCACTGGGTAGTGGAATATGCACATCGCTCAGTTGTTTGTGGTAAATCGAGGCAATGCTGGAGCCGGTAACGGCCGGTAAACCAGTTAGGCATTCTAAAAAGACCAGGCCCCAAACATAGATATCGGTTTTGGCTGAGGCTGGTTCACCACGCAATTGCTCGGGCGCACTGTAAGAGGGCGTACCCAGAGTTTCCTGGGTGAGCGTGAGTGTGGCGAAGTCCTGATGGCGGCTTTCCTGGCTGAGCGTGCCGATACCAAAGTCGAGGATCTTGGCGTAGGTTTTTGCGCCTGCCTGCGTCAGCATGATGTTGGCGGGTTTAATATCCCGGTGGACTATGCCTTTTTGGTGCGCATGGATCAGGGCATCCAGTACCTGCAACATAATGTCGGTGGCGTCGACTGCATCTAAGGCACCTTCCTGGATGAGGTGCTCACGCAAAGATTGGCCTTCTATATATTCAAACACGCCGTACAGCAGGTTTTCGTCTACCTGGCCTTTGTCCAGCAGTCGCACAATGTGCGGGTGTTGCAATTGGCTGCTGAGCGAGGTTTCACGCTTGAATCGCTCAATGTAGCGATGCTTTTTGGCTTCGTCCAGATGTGGCTCAAGTGCCAGAAACTTGATTGCCACTAGCTGATCGGTGTTTTTATTCTTTGCTTTGTATACCTTACCAAAACCGCCTTCGCCTATCTTGTGGATGAGCTCGTATTGTGTCGACTGAAAGCGATCCTGAATGTAAGGATCAGAAAATTGAGTTAGTGGCATAGTCTTTTATTTTTATCTAATTTGTTAACAGGGCTCGAACCTAAGCTCTAAATTATTGTTAAGAATTACGATTATTACAATGTTTTTTCAACATTCTTGCCATTAGCATGGCTTTATTTGACATCAGACAGATTTCACAAAGATGAAGGTCGTATTGATTATCGGCAACTAATCACGTTACTTGAGTAAAATTCAACAATATCAAGCGTTACTAAACAGTCTGAACATGCTGTTGTTCTCTGCTAGTAATCTTTACCGATTATCAATAGAGGGTCAAATGCTTCTGGCTGAGGGTTGGCAAAAATAACGGTTTAAAAGTTATAAATTACTATGTTTATCTTGCCTGTTGGTACTTAATTGGTAGGGGGAGCTTGCGGTGTAATGTCGTGTAATGTCCAATTATTCAGCAGTTTGTAATAATCTGCTGGCTTTTTGGTAGTTAAAGGTATTTATAGATGGAACGTCGTACTTTTCTTAAATCAGGCTCGCTCCTATGTGCCAGTGGTGTACTGCCCGCCAGTGCATTCGCAGCTAACACCAGTACATTTACATTTTCTGAACAAGATACTCAGCGTGTTGATGCCGGCACGTTAGATAAACTAGGCCTTACGGCACCAAAAATGTCTGTGCAGGCGCCCAGTGGCGAACAGGTTACCTTAACACTTAAGCCGTCCGTTAGCAGGCGCTACGGCGAATTACTGTATGTTTACTTCGAAATGAGCAAAGAGATTGCGGTGTTTGATGCTTATGGCAATCAGCAAGGGGCAATCGCTCTGCCGGAAGGGGTTGATATAGTCAGTGATTTTGCTATCGAGCCTTCGCAGCAGCTGGTTTACCTGATTGTTCATGGCAATCATCACATTACCGTAACGAGTTTTTACGGTGAAAAACTCGGCCAGATTGGCGAGTTTGGTATTGATATGGTTGAGCAGCTAAACGGACCTAAAAGTATTACGCTTGATGCGCATGGCCATTTGCACATTCTGGAAATGGGCACCCACAGCATCAAAGTGTTCAACAATAATGGTGCGTTTTTGTACACCTACGGCCAGGCACGACTCGCAAAACAGCCTTTTTACAGATCACTGGATGGTACACAAAATGTTGTTGTCAGTGGCGGGCAGCTGGGCGACAGAAAATGGATTTTTAATAAAGAAATTCGCAAATTAATGGCACTCAACTAGACTGAATCATGAACGCTGACAAGCGCTGAGGGCTGGCGGTTTTGCTTCTCTTAGTGCCTTGTAATTATGGAATTATCATACTTAGGTAGCGCCGATGGAAAAACATCAGACGCATTCTGTGACAACCGCAGATTATGCAGACCCAAAAGTCGACCAATTATTAAAACATACTGTTCGTAACCAGCTTGAGTCTTTGCTCAAGGCTAAACTCACCACAGCCCAGCGGCAACAAGCGCTCACCCAAAGCTTCACTGAAGCGATGACACTCATTTTTAGCACCACCCAGGCCACTCACGCTCAACTGAGTGCTGCATTTGAGGCCATGTACGAACAGGCTGTGCAGTCAATGACACAAGCACAGCTCAGCGAAGAGCTATTAACACGACAGTACATCTCTCCCACCGGGTTGATTATGTCGCCAATCAACTGCCGCCATACAATCAAAGACATCTATCGTATTCAGGGTTATGTAAAAGGCATAGATAAAGCCGTTCGTGGCATGTTGTCTCACAAAAAATCTCTTACTATCTTGTACCCCGCTTGTGGCCCGTTCGCGCCCTTGTTGTTACCGCTGCTTAGCTACTACAAAGAGCAGCATGCGTTTAACGGTGAACAAATTAAGGTGTTGTTCGTTGACACTCACCCTGGCGCCATTGTCTCACTAAGACAACTGATTAGTGATTTACAGTTAGGGGAATTTGTTGCCGACATAATAGAAGAAGACGCGACAACCTATGAGCCGCAAGAGAGCATTGACTTGCTTGTGCTCGAGGCGATGCAGCATGGTTTTACGCGCGAAGGCCAGCTGGCGATTGCAAAGCATTTGGTTAAATTCCTGGCAATGGATGGTTGGATGATCCCGCACTCTGTGTCTATTAAAGGCATGATGGTTCACGGCGAAACTGAATTTAATCAGCAATGGAAAGACGCTGAATATTGTCACTCCGGGCACTTGCAAGAGAGTGCTTTGCAGGAGCGGGTGGAGCTGGGAGAGTTGATGCGTATCGACAAATCAGCATTGTTGCAGATGCAGGAATTGGCGCTGGAGGATGGTGTTCGGGTGGTTGCAGCTAATACCATTACTTTGCCAACCGGGGTAGAGGATATGCCTGAGCGTATTCTGGCCGTGTATGCGCAGATCACCACGTTTGATGGCGAAGGGCTGGATCAGTACGATTCAGGCATTACGCATCCTAAGCCAGACATGAGTTTTTATGTTGATGCAAAGCCCAGAGAGCTCGACCATATGCACTTTGTGGCTAACAGCGGTGACACGGTCCAGTTTTATTACCAGCTCAGCGGTATGCCTGGGTTTGTGCCCGTTAAAGTATAGGAGGCAATGATGGAATCTAAGTATGCTTTATTCAGTGGCAGCTGTTTGTGTTTGGCCGCGGTGCAGTATTTGCTGCAAAGGGGTCAGCTGGGCTGTGTAGTGCTGGTCGAAGCAGAGCCGAACCCGGATCTTGTTCAGTTGCAGCAATTTTTGCACCACCATCAAATCCCTATGCTGCAATATAAAACCGAATCAGACGATGCGCTGATTGCCGAACTCGACAGGCTGGGTGTCAACAGTGGCTTGGTTTATCTGTTTAGACACAAAGTCCGCTCTAAGCTCATCGACTATTTTGCCGGGCGTTTTCTGAATATCCATCCGAGTGCATTGCCAGACTATCGTGGTCCAATGCCGGTGTTTTGGCAGCTCAAAGAGGGCGCAGAAACTATCAGGCTCACGCTTCATGAAGTAACTGAGCAATTAGATGGCGGCGCAATTGCAACGCATATTGATTTGCCTGTTCACCCGTTTGATACCTCTCAGTGTTTGCATCAGAAGATTGCCCAGATGGTACCTGCATTGCTTGAGCAGTTTACCCAGCAGCAGGCGGCAGGCACATTAACCTGGCAAGCACAAAGCGAGGACATTGAGGTTGATGGTGAACGGTGTGAGCCACGATATGCCGCATTTGTTCAGGTTGATGATTTACTGATTGACTGGCAGCGCCATACAAGCAGTGAAATAGTTAACCTGGCTCGTGCTGCCAATGCTGAGCTCGGTGGTGCCCGGTTTAAATTCCGTGAAGGTATGTTGCAGCTTATGCAGGCCAGCAGCATGGATTGTCAGCTAACGGGTATTAAGCCTGGCACCGTTTTGGAGCTCGACAGAGTGAAAGGACTGTTGGTTAAAACGAAAGATGGCGCTGTGCGCCTGGATACCGTATTAACAGAGCAAGGTATTTTTGATGGCTATCGTTTTGCAATTTTGTTTGGGTTGGAACCTGGGTTGGCCGTTGCCCCCACTTCCTCTGCGCGAATGTAAAAACATAGTTTGTGATGATTTTAATGCGCTAAATCAATTGCAAACCGATACCTTTGTACTAAATTTTACAATGGTAGCTTAGTTGAGAAGGACTCGTGAGTGGCCTGGCCGATGTACTTATTATCCTGCATTTCTAACTATGCTCTGAACTTTAACTCAGAAGCGAGATAGATATGAATATAAAGATCAATCTGACCAACCGATATGGTTATGATCTTACGCTGTTTCCTTATAACGGAGGCGATGTACCAAGTGGTGAAGGACAGCGTATTGCGAAAGTTGAAGGCACTGGCGAGATAGTTGTCGCACAGGGCGAGAGCAGTATTCTGGAAGTACCCGGAATGGGAAGCTTGTTAGTCCAGTTTTTGGGAGAGCAGAAGCTCGTTGACTGTCACGAAAGGTTCTGCGATAGCCCCAGCGAATTTGACGGTTACCCGTTAATGGCACTCTTACGTTATAAAACCACAGAATTATACTGGCGTTTTGCAGACAGCGATGATCCGGCGGAGCTCAATGTCAGCATTAATGATATCGGTACAATCTGCCTTGACAAGGTCTTGAGCGGAGAAGCGCGTAGGGTGCAATTGCCTGAGTTTTTCATCCCCCCTGTTTTTACGCCCCATTTACCAGAAGGAAACCCTGATTGATAGCTGAGCAGTGATAGCTCTACAACACATATATGCCTTACAGGCAAAGCAGTAAATAAAGTAGTAGGTGCGAACTTTTCGCAACAAGTCGATAAACCACTGAGTGAATTTTAGTGGTACTGAGCGTTTATCGTTAAAGGGTATGTTTACGAATTAGAGAGGAATTCATATGTCTACTGACCCGTATATTGGCTCAATGGGTACCTTCGGCGGTGCTTTTACAATTAGAAACTTTGCAATGTGTTTAGGCCAGACGATGGCTATTTCACAAAACCAGGCGCTGTTTGCTCTGATAGGAACTATTTACGGGGGTGATGCTCGTACGACCTACGCATTGCCAGACTTGCGTGGTCGCAGTCCGGTAGGTCAGGGTGTACGCCCAGGTGGTATGGATTATCGTCAGGGTGAAAGACAAGGTACTGAGATGGTAGGTATTGAGATCATTCATATGCCTGCGCACTCTCACACTGCGATTTTCACGCCGCTTGGTGGCACAAATCCGGTAAGTGGCACGCTACAGGTCGCAACCAATGGAGCAAATACCAAAACCCCGGATACTAGCTCTTATATAGCAGCAAACAATAGTGACGGCTTCTTCAAACCAGGTTTTGAGTCAGCAAATCTGACGACTATTGAGGGGCTAACGGTAACTGGTGGTGGCTCAGCGGGCGGAACTGTCACTGTCACTAATACAGGTGGCTCTGCACCTTTGAATATATTAAACCCGGTATTACCGGTTAACTGGCTGATTGCAACGGACGGGGTTTTCCCACCTCGTAACTAATCAGTACTGGAATTGGGCTGACCGTGCACTGGGTTGGCCCGCTTTAGCAATGGATTGTCATCAAACTGAGTTGAAATTGAAGCAAATATTAAAACGATAAAATGTCACTGGACCAGATAAATTAACGGAGTAGTAAAATGAGATTAAGTAAAGTTGCCACCGCCGTCACGTCGGCTGGTATATCAGCAGCGTTGTTTTCCGGCAATATCTGGGCAGGCCAAAAGATATTGGATTATTCCTCCGGCACAGGTACGCCAACGGATGTGAGAGATGGCGCCAGTGGCGTACCGGATATTTCTCTCGATACGGCCGGTTCGGTAACCTTTATTTTGGATGGCGGTGAGAGCGCAGACAGTTATACAGCAGAGAGCTTTGCTGTTGCCTTTAGCTCTTTTTATGCTGCAAATTTTATTGGTAACTCCGGAGCCAGCGCGACTGACAAGGCCTATAAACTCCTGGAGAGTTCAGGCACACATTTTAGTTTTGATGGCATTACCTTTGTCCGCGCGACTGCCACTGATGCAGAACACAGGGTTCGATTTACCGGCTTTAAAGACGGTGGGCAAACGGTCACGGTTGACTTAACGCCACCGGTAGGGCCAGGTGTGGGCACGACTTTTAGCTTTACGCGTAGTAGTGATTTTAATAACGCGCTCTGGCAAGACATTGACACCTTAATCATTTCATTCCCGGATACAGATCCCGCCAGTGCTTACGACTCACGCTTCGCAATCCGCAACATCACAGTAGATGATGCACCAGCGTCTGATTCAACGGCGCCTCAGTTTGAAGGTGGTACTTCAACCCCGAATGATAACGCGACCAATGTTTCTCTAAGCAATAACATCATCATAGACTTTGATGAGAATATCGCGCTGAGCAGCGGTAATATCACTATCCGCAATGTCACCGACAGCAGTGATTTTGAGGTATTTGACGTTGCCAGCGAAAGCGATGGCACAACCACTTCGCCTGGAGCTGGCCGGGTGAGTATTACCAGCGACAAAGTCTACGTGAATCCAACCAGTGATTTAACCGGCAACCGGACATACGCTATCCGTATTGACTCTGGAGCGGTAACAGATACATCCAGCAATGCCTTCACGGGGATCAGTGACGACACCACCTTTAATTTTACGACCGCCAACACAACCCCTGTTGTCGATCTGGATACAGGTAGTGGCAGTAATGACAGCAGTGCCAGTTTTTCTGAGGGCAGCGGTGCGGTTAACATTGCCAGCAGCGCCTCTGCAACGGATGCAGACAGTGACACCATAACAACCATAACAATTTCACTGACCAATGATCAGGATGGAGCATCTGAAGGCCTTAATGTGACGGCTGCTGCACAAAATGCTTTGACTGGTGTATCGGGTGCATCAGATATTACTCTGCAAGACACCATTTCTATTACGGGGGCAACGGCGACGCCTGCTGAAGTCACCACCTTCCTTCAGGCAATCACCTATAACAATACTTCGAGTACGCCAAACGAGACGGCACGCACTGTGACTGTGGTGATCAACGATGGTTCTGCGAGCAGTACAACGCGTACGGCCACCGTCAGTGTCACGGATGTCACTGCTGCCAGCTCAACAGCTGCGGGCTTTAATACCAGCAATGGCACAAATCTAAGCCCGGCTATTACGTTTGCGGGAGGGGACGAAACCCTGACTATCGCCAATGCCAGCCATACCACCGGCTCTACGGCAAGCGGTGGAACGGGCACCGATGTTCTCTCTGTACCTACCAGCACTAACCTGGCCAACTTAACGTCGTTGAGTGGCTTTGAGACGCTTACGCCAGATAGCGGCGCATCCATTACGCTGACCGAATCTCAGCATGAATCGTTTACCACCATTAATGGCGCGGGGACCAATCAATTTACACTCAGCAGTGCTGATGGCGATGGAGCGATTTCCGGTGATGCCGACATTGAAACGTATGTGCTGGGTGCCGGGTTCACCTTTACATTGGGTGGTGCTTCACAAAATGTGACGGGCAGCAGCTCGGCTGACACAGTTGTAACAGGCTCTGTAACAGCAACAGGCACATTGTCTGGCAGCGGCGGTACCGACGTATTGCAACTGGGTAATGGTGCCAGTATTGCCGGTGCGACCGTAAGTGGTTTCGAGACGTTAACAGTGGATGCTAATGCATCTGTGACGATGACTGAAGCGCAGCATGATGCCTTTAGTACAGTTAACGGCAGTGCAACAGAAAGCATAACTATCTCTGCAGCGACCGATGGCTTAACAGCAGCAAGCGCGATTGAAACTTATATTTTAGGCGCGGCAAACAGTATCACATTGAGTGCTGCGGGCCAGAATGTAACAGGTAGCAGTGGCAACGATACCATAAACATAGCTGCATTGACTGCAACGGGTACTTTGAATGCGGCTGGTGGTACAGATACCTTGTCAATGAATTCTGGTGCCAGTATTGCTGGTGCAACGGTGTCTAACTTTGAAAACCTGACATTGGCCAGTGGTGCAACCGTGTCAATGACGGCCTCTCAGCCAGCTCTATTTGGCGGTACTATCACAGCAGCAGGCACTGAAACGATTAATATCTCTGGCGACGGTGACTTTACAACGCTGGCTAACATTGAAAACTTCTCGGTCGGTGACTCTTCGACTAATAGCCGTACAGTGACCGTTGCTGCCGCTGGCACTTCTGTGACCGCATCGTCTTCTACTGATGCCGTGACATTCAACGTGGGTACGCTCAGTTACACGGGCACACTTACGGGCGATGGTACAACGGCAGATACTGTGTCTATGTCTTCAGGGGCGAATATTTCTGGCGGTACGCTTGCCAACATTGTGAATCTGACCTTGGCCAGTGGTGCATCCGTCACCATGAGCCCAGCGCAAAATGCCGCGTTTACTGGTACAGTGACGGCAGCAGGCTCTGAGACCATTACAATCAGTGGTGATGGCGACTTTACAACACTGACAGGCATTGAGACCTACTCAGTAAATGACGACACTACCAACACCCGGACCATCACAGTTACCAATGCATCGGCCACGATAGACGCAACCGTGTCTAACGATGCTATCACGTTTGATATTGCTGGCAGTGCCTTTAATGGCTCACTGGTCGGCGACCCAACTACCGGTGATACAGTGAGTGCATCAGATGGTGCGGATGTTAGTAGTGGTGGCTTTACCAACATTGGTACTTTGTCACTGGCCAGTGGCGCAACTGTCGCGATTGACGCAGCCAATGTGGCAAATAACTTTACTACGGCTATTACCGGTGCTGCGGGCTCTGAAACGCTCAAATTGATGGACGGGGGCACGTTTAACTTTACCAATACCAGTGTTTCCGAAATCGAAAACCTGGCAATTGGTACCAATAACATCTTTACCATTACGCTGACAGACAACTTTGACTCCAATGGTAATTCGGTCACTATTTCTAATGCCGTGGGCTTTGCGCTTGCTGGTGCAATTACGCTGAATGCAAGCGCGCTTAGCGGTGATACCATTAATATGACCGCCACGGACTTTGATGGTAACGACACCATCACAGGTGGTAGCGGTACCGATACCATCCGCCCGGGCGGTGGTACAGACTCGATGACAGGTAACGCAGGCAACGATAACTTTGTTGGCGACGCGTCGGATCTTAACGGCGACACCATTACCGACTTGAGTGTGGGTGACATCATAACTATCAATAGTGTCACTGGCCTGACAACCAGCAACGTGCGTTTTAATGGTACCAGCACACTTCAGGTTGATACCAATGCGACTGACTTTAGCTCCATTGAAGTGGCAATTAGCTTGTCAAATGCGCCAGCCAACTCACTTGATTTTACGGTGGCGGACAACGGCGCAAATACCGACATTACCTTCATTACGCCGAATGATGTGCCTGTATTTAGTAACCTCAATGGCGGGCAAACGTTCGTTGAAAACGGCTCGGCTGTGGTGATTGATTCAGATGTTTTGATTGCCGACACTGAACTGGACGCGCTCGACAGCGGCGCGGGTAACTACAATAACGCAACCTTGACCATTGCTCGCAACGGCGGTGCCAATGCACAGGATGTGTTTGGTAACAATGGCCTGCTGGGCACCCTGACTGAGAGCAGCACCTTTACTTACAACTCGACGACGGTCGGTACAGTTACCACTAATTCATCCGGCACGTTAGTGTTGACGTTCAACACTAGCGCAACATCTGCAATCGTAGATTCTGTGTTGCAAAATATCACTTATCAAAACAGCTCAGAAGCACCACCGGCATCTGTAACGCTCGATTATACCTTTAATGATGGTACTGCTAATAGTACGGGTAGCAATCAGGCATCCGTGACCATTACTGCGCAAAATGATGATCCAACCGATATAAGCTTGGATACGGCATCAATTAATCAGTCAGCGACTGGCGCAGGTGCAAATATTGGCACTTTGAGTACCACAGATCCTGATACCAGCGATAGCCACACTTATACTATCGTTAGCAGTGGCGCCAGTGCCAATGGCACGTGTAGTGCAGACACCAACAACGGTAGTTTCCAGATCAATGGTTCGAACCTTGAAACTCAAGCGGCATTGTCGGCTGGAAGTTATGTTGTTTGTATACAAACCAGCGATTCTACAACGACATTCCAAAAAGCATTTACGATTACCGTGAATGATGATGTGGCACCCAATGCACCGTCGACGCCAGACCTTGATGCTGGTTCAGATACTGGTTCTTCAAACACCGACAACAATACCAATGACACTACTCCAACCTTCAGTGGTACTGCGGAAAGTGGTTCAACTGTAAGGCTTTATAGTGATCAAGAAGGTGGCGGCACAACCGTTATAGGCACTGGTACTGCTACAGGTGGCAACTGGCAGATTACCACCAGTGCTCTAACTGCTGGCGTAACACATGCCATCACAGCAAAAGCAACGGATGCCAGCAGTAACGAGAGTGCGGCATCCAGTAGCTTAAGTGTCACGATAGACACAACCGCGCCTTCAGCGCCAGGCACACCTGATCTGGATGCAAGCAGCGATACTGGTACATCTAATACGGACAATATCACCAACGATACTACGGCGACGTTTACCGGCTCTGGCCCCAATGGCGGTGCTATTACGTTAATTTCAAGCATTGATGGTACTGTGGGAACCGGTACTGCAACCTTAGGTACCTGGACTATTACAACGTCTGCTTTATCAGCGGGCACACACACGATGACAGCTCGAACGACTGATACTGCAGGCAATACTGCCGATGGCTCAGGCCTGTCTGTCACAGTGGACACCAGCGTGGCAGCGGTCAGCATCACCACGCCTATCGAAGTTGATGGGCTCGTCAACGCGGCTGAAGACAACGATGTGCTGATCGCGGGTTCCGGCGCGGAGTCGGGTAACAGTGTGACCGTGACCATCACGGACAATAACAGCTCAGTGAGCCGTACGGTGACTGCTGATGGATCTGGTAATTGGACGCTGAGTGGCAGTGAGCTGGATGTTAGCGGTCTAAATAATGGCACACTCACAGTCTCGGCGACTCAAACTGATACCGCTGGTAATACCTCCAGCGCAGCCACCCAAACTATTACCCTGGACAATGCGGCGCCTTCTGCGGTGACCATCACCACGCCGATTGAGACCGACGGACGCGTCAATGCAGCTGAAGACAATGATGTGCTGATCGCCGGCTCGGGCGCCGAAGCGGGTAACAGTGTCACCGTGACCATCACGGATAACAACAGCTCAGTAAGCCGTACGGTGACTGCCGATAATTCCGGTAACTGGACGCTGAGTGGCAGTGAGCTGGATGTCAGCGGCCTGAACAATGGCACACTCACCGTATCAGCGACCCAAGCGGATACGGCGGGTAATACCTCTACGGCTGCGACACAAACCATTACCTTGGATAATGCGGCGCCTTCTGCCGTGACCATCACCACGCCGATAGAAACCGATGGCATTGTGAATGCGGCTGAAGACAACGATGTGCTGATTGCCGGTTCTGGTGCTGAGTCGGGTAACAGCGTTACCGTGACCATCACGGATAACAACAGCTCGGTGAGCCGCACCGTAACCGCCGATAGCTCCGGTAACTGGACGCTGAGTGGCAGTGAGTTAGATGTCAGCGGCCTGAACAATGGCACCTTGACGGTGTCGGCGACCCAAGCGGATACGGCGGGCAATACCTCTACGGCTGCGACGCAAACCATTACCCTGGATAATGCCGCACCTTCTGCGGTGACCATCACCACGCCGATCGAAACCGACGGACTGGTCAACGCAGCCGAAGACAACGATGTACTCATTGCCGGTTCTGGCGCTGAGTCGGGTAACAGCGTTACCGTCACCATCACGGATAATAATTCATCAGTCAGCCGCACCGTGACCGCCGATAACTCCGGTAACTGGACGCTGAGCGGCAGTGAGCTGGACGTCAGTGGTCTGAACAATGGCACCTTGACTGTGTCGGCAACACAAGCGGATACGGCGGGCAATACCTCTACGGCTGCGACGCAAACCATTACCCTGGACAATGCTGCGCCGTCTGCGGTGACCATCACGGCACCGATAGAAACCGATGGCA
>NZ_JXYA01000046.1 GCF_000967655.1 Pseudoalteromonas rubra | reverse complement strand
AGAAACGCTGTTAGAAGACGAGCTGACGGACGACGCACTGGCAGAAGAAGACTTCCCGGCGTTTGAAGAAGAAGACGCGCTGGCAGCGCTGGATGACGAGCCACACGCGGCGGAGGCGGAAACTGGAGAGGCACCAGAGCAAGCTGCTTCAGCAGAAGAAGAAACACTGTTAGAAGACGACCTGACAGACGACGCACTAGCGGAAGAAGACTTCCCGGCGTTTGAAGAAGAAGACGCGCTGGCTGCTCTGGATGACGAGCCACAAGCGGCGGAGCCGGAAACTGGAGAGGCACCAGAGCAAGCAGCTTCAGCAGATGAAGAAACACTGTTAGAAGACGACCTGACAGACGACGCACTGGCGGAAGAAGACTTCCCGGCGTTTGAAGAAGAAGACGCGCTGGCAGCGCTGGATGACGAGCCACAAGCGGCGGAGCTGGAAACTGATGAGGCACCTGAGCAAGCAGCCCTAGCAGATGAAGAAACGCTGTTAGAAGACGACCTGACAGACGACACACTGGTGGAAGAAGACTTCCCTGAGTTTAACGAAGAAGACGCGCTGGCAGCGCAGGATGACGAGCCACACGCGGCGGAGCCGGAAACTGAAGAGGGATCAGAGCAAACAGCTTCAGCAGATGAAGAAACGCTGTTAGAAGACGACCTGACAGACGACGCACTGGCGGAAGAAAACTTCCCTGAGTTTAACGAAGAAGACGCGCTGAGTGCGATGGAATCGGAGCCGGAGGGTGAGCTTGAGCTGGAAGACCTGGATGATGATTTATCCGATCTGATGCTCTCAGATGAGGACTTGGCAGAGTTTGCACAAAGTGACTCGTCTGAGGAAGAAACGCCTGCTGAGCCTGAGTTGCCGCAAGAGCCGGATGCCTTTTTGGATGAGCTAACTGATCTGGATGACGACGAGGATGATAGCCCGGAACCCGAAATCAACATCGACGAAGCTGCCATTGAAGATGAGTTTCTGGCAGAGCTGAACGACACTGATTTCAGTGCGTTACTGGATGAATCGGTGGAGCCAGATACGTCAGACGTTGAGCTGTCAGACGAACCTGAGCTGGACTTTGATGCGCTGTTAAGTGAGGAGCTGGGTCAGGACCTGGAAATTGAGGACATTGACGAGCCTGCGACGGACGCACCTATCGACGACAGTGCAGACGCGACTGCACCAGACGAAGACTATCTGGAAATAGATGACTTATTGTCTCAAAGCGATGACGAACCGGCACTGGAAGAGCCCTATCAGTCACCAGATATGGATGTAGGATTAGGTGATTTTGAAGAGTTGCTGGCCGGTGAAAACGCCACGGATGTTGACCTGGAAGAAGACGGATATGCTGCTAAGCTCGACCTGGTTCGTGCCTATATTGAAATTGGCGACTTTGACTCGGCACAAAACGCCGTTGAGGAGATCCTGAGTAACGGCCCAGAGTCGGTTCAGGCAGAAGCTCAGGCACTGAAGCAGCAAATCAAATAAGCCGCCGCTCATAAGGATACGATGAGATTGGTATTATCGGCGGCGATCGCATAAAATGCGCGGCTAAGTTCGAAATGAGAGTTTGAGTAGTTTATGCGTGTAGCTTTGGGGATTGAATACAACGGCGGTAATTACAGTGGCTGGCAGCGTCAGTGTAATGTAAATAGTGTTCAGGAAGAGCTGGAGACAGCCTTATCCAGCATTTGTAATCACAAGGTCGATGTGGTCTGTGCCGGACGCACAGATGCCGGTGTGCATGCCACAGGTCAGGTGATCCACTTCGATACTCATTCCGAGCGGGACATGAAAGCCTTTACACTCGGCGTCAACTCTCAGCTGCCTGACGACATTGCCGTGCGCTATGCAACCCCAGTCCATGATGAATTTAGCGCGCGTTTCAGTGCAACGGCCAGGCGCTATCGCTACGTTATCTACAACAGTGTCAATCGCCCGGGCATTTTGCGCAGTGGGGTAACCCATTACTATCATCCACTGGATGCTGAGTTGATGCAGGCTGCGTGTCCGGTCATGATAGGTGAACATGACTTTTCTTCTTTTCGGGCAGTACACTGCCAGTCTAATTCGCCGTGCCGCAACATCCATCATTTACAGGTCGACCGCTTTGGTGATTATATTGTCATTGATGTTAAGGCCAATGCGTTTTTACACCATATGGTGCGCAATATTACGGGCTGTTTGATGGACATCGGGGTAGGTAAATACCCGCCAGAGTGGATGGCTGAATTGCTGAGTATTAAAGACCGCACTCAGGCAAGCGCAACCGCTAAACCTAACGGGTTATACCTGGTGGATGTAGACTACCCAGAGCGCTGGCAGATCCCGTCAACGCCGGCGGGGCCATTGTTTTTACCTGAAGTAACTATCCGTTAATTCAATCCAACATTGACTAAAGCAACACCGAGTGTGAGCGTCTTAATTATTTGATACAACTAAGACCAGTTTTTTATATCACTGATGTCTTAATCATGTTTTAATTGAGAAAATCTATCTGCTATTTGCAGAGAGCAACACAGAATGAGCACTAAGAGAGTGGCAAATGAGTTGGTTAGAAAAAATCTTACCTAAAACGGCTAAATCGACGGGTAAAAAAGAGATCCCAGAAGGCGTTTGGGCAAAATGTACAGATTGTGATTCCATCCTGTACAAAGCAGAGCTGGAAAAGTCACTGCATGTATGTCCTAAGTGTGATCATCACATGCGGATCAGCGCGCGTAAGCGTCTGGAGAGCTTCCTGGACGATGGCGGCCGCGTTGAGCTGGGTACTCAGCATGAACCAAAGGACGTACTTAAGTTTAAAGATTCGAAAAAATATTCAGATCGAATCACCGCGGCACAAAAAGTCAGTGGCGAGAAAGACGCGCTGGTTGCGATGAAAGGCAACCTCAAAGGCATTCCAGTTGCAGCTGTGGCATTTGAATTCTCCTTTATGGGTGGTTCAATGGCGTCTGTGGTTGGTGCACGTTTCGTCGACGCGGTGAATGAGTGTCTTGAGCACAATATGCCACTGGTTTGTTTTTCAGCATCTGGCGGTGCCCGTATGCAGGAAGCCTTGATGTCATTGATGCAGATGGCAAAAACCAGTGCAGCGCTGGCTAAGATGAGTGAGCGTGGTTTACCGTTTATCTCGGTCATGACAGACCCGACTATGGGTGGTGTATCTGCATCACTGGCTATGCTGGGTGATATCAATGTCGCCGAGCCTAAAGCTTTGATTGGTTTTGCCGGTCCTCGTGTTATCGAGCAAACGGTACGTGAAACCCTGCCAGAAGGCTTCCAGCGCAGTGAATTCCTGCTTGAGCATGGTGCCATCGATATGATCATCGATCGTCGTGAAATACGTGACTCATTGGCGCGGATCCTTGCTAAGTTCATGAACTTGCCTTCTACCGAACAAGAGCATAGAGTAGCGTAAATTTTTTAATTTGAGCGCACTATGTCAAAGACTACACCAAGCCAATCATCGCCTCTGAATGATTGGCTTTGTTATTTAGAACAGTTACATCCTGCCAACATTGCCATGGGTCTGGAGCGCGTAGCGCAGGCCGCTAACAATATCGACCTGCTCAACAGCAACAGCAAAATTATTCTCATTGGTGGCACTAACGGTAAAGGCACAACCGCACGTTGTCTGGAAGCCATGTTGCTGGCACAGGGCTACAGCGTGGGCACTTATGCCTCTCCGCATCTAATCCATTATAACGAGCGCGTCCGAGTCAATGGTCAAACCTTGCCCGATCAGTCTCATGTTGATGCTTTCTATGCATTGGATCAGGGCCGGGGCGACGTTGAACTGACCTTCTTTGAGTATGGAACTCTGGGGGCATTGTGGCTGTTTAAGCAGCATGCGGTGGATTATGTGCTGCTTGAGGTCGGCCTGGGTGGCCGCTATGATGCGACTAATATCGTGACGCCTTATGCGAGCGTGATCACCACCATAGACCTTGACCACAAAGAGTATCTGGGCGACACCCGTGAGCTGGTGGGCTACGACAAGGCGGGGATCTTCCGCACCAATACGCCGGCGATTGTGGGAGATTTAGATATTCCCCACACAGTGACCGATTATGGTGAAGAGATTAACGCTGAGCTTATCCTGTCAAAGCGCGACTTTCACTTCACGCCTTTGGCAGATGGCTTACGCTGGCAATATGGTGAACACGACCTGACCTTGTCACAACCGGCCATTCCTGCACAAAATGTGGCAACGGCGCTCACTGTACTTGCCCGGCTGAATTTGCTGCCCGATGCAGAGCTGGTAAAGCAAACGCTGGCTGAACTCCAAGTGGAGGGGCGGTTTATGCAACTTAGTCAGCAGCCACTGGTTTACACCGATGTGGCACATAATCCGGAATCGGCGCGATACCTGAGAACGCAATTAATGCGTTTGAAAAATCAGGGCTTTAAAATTCATGCCTTAGTCGCTATGCTTGCTGATAAGGATAAAGCGAGCGTGATTGATGCCCTGTCAGATGTGGTAGAAAAATGGAGCTGTGCTTCATTAGATGGTCCCCGAGGAGAGCGTGCAGAGCAGCTGCTGACATTGTTGCCAGCACCGCACAGTGAGCACAGTCAGGTATTTTCGAGTGTCGACTCGGCCCTGCAAAGTCTGCTTCCTCAGCAACCTAAAGACACGGCGTTGATTGTATTTGGCTCGTTTGTGACCGTGGCCGCGGCCATGCAGTACTGGCAAAAGTAGAGAGCAATAGTTGTGAACTCAGGATTTATTAACCGACTGGTCGGCACCAGCATCGTTGTGATAGCGGCGGTGGTGTTTATACCCAATATTCTGGATGGCGAAAAAGTCCACTATAAAGAAGGGTTCAAGCCTATTCCGGAGCGTCCTGAGTTCTCGACCATAGAGCTAAAAGCACGGATAGATGAACGCGCATCGCTGGCCACTGAGCCCATGGAAGAGGTGATAGAAGACATTGAAGCAGATGATGCTCAGCTCAGTGCCGATATAGCGTCACCTGAAACACAACAAGGCGAAGCGGCGTCTGAGCAGCCGCAAACCCCTGAGGTTGCGCAGCAAACGTCTGACAATAACGAGACGGCGGTTACTGAACCCGTTAATGCACCCGTCGAATCAAACACGGTTGCACAAACCACCACTGAAGCTAAGCACGAGCCGTTAACGCGTCCTGAGTCTTCTAACTTTAGCCAGATGGCTTATGTGATCCAGCTTGGCAGCTTCTCGCACCAATCCAATGTGGACGCCCTGACCAAAAAGCTGACCCAAAATGGTTTCAAGACCTTTACCCGTCCGGTTAAAACACCCAATGGCACTTTGACCAAAGTGTTTGTCGGACCAGATTTAAATAAAGCCAAACTCGAAGCTAAGCTCCCAGAATTAAAGAAATTAACTAAGTTAAACGGCCGTCTGACTCAGTTTACCGTGGTAAAATGATCTGGTAATTGCTGGGCGTGTCTTATAGAATGCGCCCCAAATTAACGACTTATTGGTTTATATGATCTGGGTTGATTACGCCATCTTTGCAATTGTCGGTATCTCGACAGTGTTTGGCCTGATGAGAGGTTTTGTAAAAGAAACCATGTCACTCGTCGTTTGGATCGGCGCCTTTTTCATATCCAGTTTATTCTACCAATATCTTGCAACCTTCCTGACCTTCATTTCAGAACCCCTTTTAAGAAATGCCGCCGCAATCGCCATGCTTTTCGTTGCGACACTTGTGTTAGGTGGGTTTGTCAATTATATCTTAGGTGAACTCGTACAGCGTACGGGCTTGTCTGGCACCGATCGCCTGGTTGGCATTGTGTTCGGTGCGATGCGAGGCGTGCTGGTCGTTAGCGCCACGTTGTTTTTCCTGGATGCCTTCACCAAAGCCCCCGATACATCGTGGTGGCAGGCATCCCAAGTAATCCCTGAATTTGGCTTTGTAATAGAGTGGTTTTTTTCCTATCTAGAACATAACTCAAGCTTTTTGAATTCAGCAAACCGTTAATCGGCGAGGAAATTTTTAATGTGTGGTATCGTTGGGATAGTCGGAACATCTCCTGTTAATCAGGCGATTTATGACGGCTTAACTGTTTTGCAACACCGTGGCCAAGATGCAGCCGGCATCATTACCATTGACAACAATACGTTCAGCTTACGCAAGGCCAATGGCCTGGTGAAAGATGTGTTTCATACCCGTCATATGAAGCGCCTGCAGGGTAACATTGGGATAGGCCATGTGCGTTATCCTACCGCGGGTTCTTCCAGCTCGGCGGAAGCACAGCCTTTCTATGTGAATTCACCGTTTGGTATTGCCATGGCGCACAACGGTAATTTAACCAATGCGGAAGCGCTAAAAGAGCGTTTGTTCACCAAGGCGCGTCGTCACGTTAATACAACGTCTGACTCTGAAGTGCTGCTGAACATCCTGGCCTATGAGCTGGGACGTAACGATAAGATGAAGCTGGACGCGACGGATATGTTCAAGGCCATCAGCGAAGTTAACCAGCAGGTATCTGGTGGTTATGCAACCATCGCCATGATCATTGGCCATGGTATTCTGGCGTTCCGTGACCCGCACGGTATTCGTCCGCTGGTATTTGGTAAGCGCGAAACAGAGCGTGGCGTTGAGTACATGTTCGCATCCGAAAGTGTGGCGCTGTCTATCGACGGATTCGAATTCGTTCGCGACGTTGCCCCGGGCGAAGCCATCTATGTGACCGAAGACGGTCAGTTCTACTCGCAGATCTGCGCTGATAAAACCATGCACGCGCCGTGTAT
This sequence comes from Pseudoalteromonas rubra, assembly GCF_000967655.1. GTDB lineage: Bacteria > Pseudomonadota > Gammaproteobacteria > Enterobacterales > Alteromonadaceae > Pseudoalteromonas > Pseudoalteromonas rubra_A. The sequence goes on along the minus strand of NZ_JXYA01000046.1, from coordinate 59,646 downwards.
TTTTGAGTTTGTGTATTTTGCACGCCCGGATTCGAACATCGATAATATGTCGGTTTACGCGACTCGTGTAAACATGGGGACCAAGCTGGGAGAGAAGATCAAGCGTGAATGGGCTGATAAAGACATTGATGTGGTCATTCCTATTCCGGAGACCTCGTGCGATATCGCGCTGGAAATCGCATCTGTCCTGAACTTGCCTTATCGTCAGGGGTTTGTGAAAAACCGCTATATTGGTCGTACCTTCATTATGCCAGGTCAGGAACAGCGCAAGAAATCGGTGCGTCGTAAGCTAAACGCCATCGACCGCGAGTTTGCCGGTAAAAACGTCCTGCTGGTTGATGATTCCATCGTGCGTGGTACTACGTCTGCACAGATTGTTGAAATGGCACGTGATGCAGGCGCTAAGAATGTGTACTTTGCTTCAGCGGCCCCTGAAGTGCGTTTCCCGAACGTGTATGGTATCGATATGCCATCGGCTGCGGAACTCATCGCCCATGGGCGCGATGTGGAAGACATCAACGCCAGCATCGGCTCAGATGGCCTGATCTACCAGTCCATCTCTGATCTGAAAGATGCAGTGGCACTGGAAAACCCAGAAATCACCCGCTTTGAAACGTCTGTGTTCGACGGTCAGTACATCACAGGTGATGTGAACCAGGATTACCTGAATCGCATCGATGCACTGCGTAATGACTCGGCAAAATCAACGCGTGAAAAAGCCATGTCGGCCAGTTTGGAGCTGCACAATCAGGAAACCGGTGAAGGCGAGTAAGTTAGCCTAACGAGTTTAAAAAAAGGGCCGCGATTGCGGCCCTTTTTGTTAGATTTCTATAGGATAAAAGCAAAGGAAGCGAGCTGACCTACGCACCATTGAGGGGCATAAGCGCGCTCCCTAGGTAAATGTAGGACTGATTATGCCGTTCGTCCACAAGATTGCCGTTGCAGCCAGAATTATCACCAGTAATACCAGGCCACAGGTGACCACTGAGCTGGCGTAAATAAAGCCGCGCTCTTCCGGAATATGCATCAGTATGGGCACCCCGGTGTAAAGCAGGTAAACCGAATAGGCAAGCGCTGCCAGTCCCACCGAAACCACAAACCACAGCTCCGGATAGAAGGCAGCAAAGGCCGACATAAACACCGGCGTTGCAGTATAGGCCGACAACTCCAGGGTTTGTGTGTAAGTGGGCTTAGCACCGAATGTCACCGCCATCCAGTGCGCCAGATAAGACAAAGCAAACACGCCAATGATCAGCGCAAAGTACATAGCAATGCCGATCAGCATGGCACTGTTGTGCGTGAGAAAAACCGCATCTCCCGTGCCAATTTTCCAGCCCAGATACACAGAAGAGTAGTAGCCCATTAAACTGGGGATCAGGGCGATTAAGGCAATGTGAGATAAACTGTAAGTAGCGCTTTCGTGGCGATTGTCTATGGTTTGCCACTCTTCGATTGGGTGGGCATATAAGCCCCACAGATGATTTAAAATCATAACGAGCCCCTCAAAAAAGATTGTTGTCTGACGCGTTCTGGTTACCCGGCGATCACGGGTGCAGTCCTTGTCTTATATAACAGCTCAGTAACATCAAAGCGCGATGAGGCTAAGCTGCGTAATCACCATAAAAACGGGGCCAATGGCGGCGCCTGTAAGTATGAAATTTATACAACATCATTTAAGTTATGAAAGATTGGTTAATTTTTGTCAAGAAACAATTCTGAAATCCCGGCGTCTTTGATCTGGCACAAACTTGTGGTAAGTCGCAGGCGTTGATAGTGCCACCTGGCACGCTTGTGGTAGAATAGGTGCAATTTTTTGCGAATGATTATCTGAAACATGTTAGAGAAGTATGCCGACCTGTTGGCACCCATTTATCAGTTTCTGGGTTGTGAAACCCCCGACAGCTGGATCGATGAAGCGAAAAAGCCTGAGCATCTGCAAGCCCTGTTGGTTGACCATATGCATTGTGAGCTTAAAGCGGCTCAGAGCGCGGCATTTTTGATCCGTAAATATGCCCTGGACAATGCCTCAGCGCAGACCCTGCTTGGCTGGATCAAGCCCTATGAAGATTTTGTCTATCGTAAAGTTGGCGATGGCAAGTTTAGTGCCAGCAAGAACGAGCTCATTGGCAGCCTAACGGCCAAGCCCGAGTATGCCTATAACCAGGACATACTGGACAAAATGGTACGGTTAATCAAAGAAGAACTGCATCATTTTGAGCAAGTACTGGATATTATTAACGTGAAGGGACTGCGGGTTCAGAGCCTGAATGCCTCTCGCTATGCCTCTGGGATGATTAAGCATGTGCGCACTTTTGAGCCGGCTGCGCTGATTGATAAGCTGATCATAGGTGCGTTTATCGAGGCACGCTCTTGTGAACGCTTTGCGAAACTGGCACCACACCTTGAGCCGGACATCGGACGCTTTTATGTCTCGTTGTTGCGCTCAGAGGCACGTCATTATCAGGATTATCTGGAACTGGCTCAGCAGGTGGCCAATGCCACCGATCCACAGCGATTTGATATCGCAGCACGCGTAGCTGAATTTAAAGCCATTGAAAATGACCTGATCTTAACGCCAGACAGCGACTTTAAATTCCACAGTGGTGCGCCTGCGCTGGTTGCATAATTAGACAAGTTTAGTCTGAAAAGGGATGCTGAGTGAGGCTTTGACCTTGCTCAGTGACGACTAGATAAGAACTTTGGCTATACCAGTCGCCCAGCACAGTGCGGGTTTTGTCCTGGTGTTGATGGACATTCGGGCGGTGCGTATGGCCGTGGATCATGTTGCTGACCTGGTGGCGTGCAAACATTGCCAGTACCGCTTCTTCGGTCACATCTAAAATTTCAGGCGCTTTGCCCATCTGGCTTTGTTTGCTCTTTGCTCTGGCATTGCGCGCAACTCTGCGGCGATACCACAGCGGCATCGACAACATCAGTCTTGGCCACCACCAGCCACGGCTCTTCTTACGAAACTTTTGATAGACCTCATCCTGTGTACACATTTCATCGCCATGTAAAATCACGGTTGGGGTGCCGTACAGGTCGATCACTGCTTGCTCAGGCAGTAAGGTCATGCCACATAAGTCGGCGTAGCGCTGGCCAACCAGGAAATCCCGATTGCCATGAATAAAAAACAGTTTAATACCACGCTCGGAAATGGCGCGTAGTTTGGTTGCTATTTCCAGTGCCAGCGGGTTACCTTCGTCATCACCAATCCAGACTTCAAAAAAGTCTCCCAGGATATATAGAGCATCCACATCTTCTCGCATATGCTGTTCTAAAAAACGATAAAAAGCAGCGGTGATATCGGGGCGGTGCTCGGTTAAATGCAGATCAGAAATAAAGTAGCTTTTGCGCATGGAGACAACTTCAGGTTGGAGCGGTAGAGGAACAGAGAAACGCGAAAGTCCCGATTAGGTTACTTCGCGTTTCTTTAATCAATAAAAACGGTCGCTTATTCGGCAACAAACGCTTTTTCGATCACAACGTCTTCCAGAGGAACATCCTGATGGAAGCCCGCAGAGCCGGTTGCAACGCCTTTGATCTTGTTCACGATGTCCATGCCTTCGGCAACTTCACCGAATACACAGTAACCCCAGCCTTGCGCCGTTTCGCTGCTGAAGTTCAAAAAGTCGTTATCGTTCACATTGATAAAGAATTGCGCTGTAGCTGAGTGTGGATCTGGCGTACGTGCCATTGCCAGCGTGCCTGTTTTATTGGCAACGCCATTGTTGGCTTCGTTTTTAACCGGCCCACCCACTTCTTTTTGGTTCATGCCTGGCTCAAAACCGCCGCCCTGAACCATAAAGCCGTCAATCACACGGTGAAAGATAGTGCCGTCGTAAAAACCAGATTCAACGTACTTTAAGAAGTTCTCAACCGTTGCCGGCGCTTTGTCAGCGAACAGGTTGATTTTGATATCGCCAAAGTTTGTTTGTAAAACAACCATAACAGGTCCTTGATTTACCTATTTCAATTTAGGAACCTATTTTATAGCACAAATTGATAACTACAAAGTCCCGAAGAGGGTGAGCGGCGAAATTGTCAACTAACTGTTATTTTTACCAGCCTTTTAGCCATGATTTTTTATAGAGACAAAGTAATGCAAGTGATATGATTGCAGAGAATTTGGATAAATTTTAGGAATAATGCTACATGTTGCAGATCTACAACACACTAACACGTCAAAAGACTGAGTTTAAACCGCTTGTGGAAGGCAAAGTAGACATGTACGTGTGTGGTATCACTATCTATGACTTCTGCCATGTAGGCCACGCCCGTACTTATGTCTCTTTTGACGTGATGAATCGTTATCTTCGCCACCTGGGCTACCAGGTCACTTATGTACGTAATATCACGGATGTGGATGACAAAATCATTAAGCGCGCTGCAGAGAACAACGAAGAGATCGATGCCCTGACAGTACGTATGACCAAGGCCATGCACGAAGACTTTGAGGCATTAAATATCCTGCCTGCGGACATCGAGCCGACCGTAACGGGTCATATGGATGAAATCATTGCCATGATCGAACGCCTGATTGCAAAAGGCCATGCCTATGTGGCAAAAAATGGCGATGTTTTGTTCGACGTTTCGACCTTTGAAGCATACGGCCAGTTGTCTCAGCAGGACCTGGATATGCTGCAGGCGGGTGCACGCGTTGAAGTGGCTGAAGGCAAAGACGATCCGCTCGACTTTGTACTGTGGAAAAAAGCCAAAGCCGGCGAGCCGAGCTGGACGTCACCTTGGGGTGACGGTCGTCCGGGCTGGCACATCGAATGTAGTGCGATGAGCTCTAAGCACCTGGGTGAATTTTTCGATATTCACGGCGGTGGCTCAGACTTACAATTCCCGCACCATGAAAACGAAATTGCTCAGTCTTGCTGTGCCAACAATGGTCGTTACGTCAATACCTGGATCCACACCGGCATGGTGCAGGTCAATAAAGAGAAGATGTCTAAATCTTTGGGCAACTTCTTTACGGTACGCGAAGTACTTAAGGCTTACGACCGTGAAACTGTGCGTTATTTCCTGATCAACGGCCATTACCGCAGTCAGCTGAACTACTCACAGGAGAACCTGGAGCAGGCGCGTTCGTCATTAGAGCGTATTTACACCGCTCTGCGTGGTGTTGAACTGGTTGAGACTGAACTGGCGGGCAACCCATTTGTGGCACGTTTTGAAGCGGCGATGAACGATGACTTCAATACTCCAGAAGCGTTGCCTGTGATTTTTGAACTGGCCAAAGAAGTCAACCTGCTGAAAGACTCAGATACCAAAGCGGCGGGCGAACATGCCTTTATTCTGGTGAAGCTGGCTGAAGTGCTGGGCATTGCTCAGCAAGATCCGGAAGCCTTTTTGCATGGTGACCAGGATGAAGACGAAGTGGCAAAAATCGAGGCCTTGATCGAGCAGCGTAAAACTGCCCGTGAGAATAAAGACTGGGCCGCAGCCGATGCTGCCCGTGATGCCTTGACCGCAATGGGCGTGGTGCTGGAAGACAGCGCCGGTAAAACCACCTGGCGTAAAGCTTAACCTCTATTCGCGCTTAACTGCGCAATCAAAAAAGGCATATGCATTGTCGCATATGCCTTTGTCTTTTAAGTCAGGCGGTTCATCAGTCCAGTGACCTTTGCACGCCAAATGCAACTAGCCAATGTATTGCGTACATCTTCCCCATTTTTACAAGCCTGAGTATTTACGTGCTGTGCAACAACTCCAGACACCTTTCTCTGCTCACTAGTAGCTAGTGCAAAAATAGCTCAGAAGCTCTGCCACATGTGCTTTTTGCATCATGTTGTTAATAAACGCTTATATTGATTGCACTAAGTTGCTCAACATGGCCAAGGTTTGGGCCGATCAGCTTCAGTTGTTTGCGATTGCAATAGTCATTTACGAGTCGCGGTTTGCACAATGGCCTTGAACGATATTGATTGGCAGCCTGTTTAAATACAGACCGGCGGTTAGATGTATCACAGGTATCAGGCCATCATGGATATCTCTGCTTTTTTATTGTTCGTACATGACTGGCTTAAACGTTAAGTTTACATTTTTATGATAAAGGGACTTTGGTGTTTGGATTTTGTTTTTATGATTATTTAGCTAACTCATTGTGTACAAAAGTTTAATTAATCAATGGTTTGATGTAGCGGGATTGCAATTGTTCCTCTTGCGGGTATAATTACGAGGTGGGATGTTTACTGTATGATTTGACGTATATTTTGTTTCTAATGTGTGAGTACCCTCGTTGGCATTTTTTTGTTAATAAAATGTGGGCTGAATAAGCCGTTTTTTTCAGCTGTGCGAATGCTCTCGCCTTAATCTGCTTTACATTTTGTCTAAGGTAAATACTTACCCCGCGCTCTGCAACACTGGTCTCTGGTTATCAATTTGAGGCCTTCTTATCTCATTGCAAAAGGAGATTATAAAAGCAATGAAGTTAAATATTAAAGCACTGTTATTATTCAGTAGTGCAATGGTTTCAGCTGAATCATTTGCCTACTGTACGAAAACAAGTACGTATGATAGTGAATTCAAAGACAACAAGTACGATGGGATATTTACCGAAAGCTATTGTCGCTTACGTACAGCAACGACCTCCAGTCTAAATAATTACTATCCGGTTGGCAGTACAGTCAACTATCAGTGGAATGCTGAAAGCATCCCCAGCAATGACTTGAGTAGATGGCCACAGAAAAGATATATAGATATAACTAGCTTTCGGATGCGGGTAACCAAGCCGAACGGTAGTCACTCTTTTGTGGAGAGTACTCCGAAAATGGGGTCTGGGTCTTCGTCTTATAAGTTCACAGATTCGGGACGCTATTCACTTTGCCTTGAACGAAGTGCTGATTATGTGTACTACAATATTAAGCTTGGAGTCGGTGGTGTTGAAGAGAAAAGGCACGCTTATAAAACGACTAAATATAGTCAGTGTAAATCGACTTATGTGATAGCCGGAGGTACCGGTGCATTCGCGCATTATAAGACTTACAGCCTCAGTAATACACTAATCTGGCAAGGGTTCAATGGTGCCGGTACCATAGAAATACAAACAAAGAAAGGCAACGGTAGCTGGACTAACTATGGTTCAGCGAGTGCTTCACGCGGCTCACATTCAGTGTCCTTTGCAAGCGCAGGGACCTACTCAGTTCGGATCCGAGGGTGCAATGGCAGTGGCAGCTCAAAAGGATGCACTGGTTATTCTCAACTGAGTAATAATATTTCCATTTTGGACCCTGGTACGCCCCAAAACTTGGGTGTTGCCGGACAAACTGGGTCAGTTATTGTGACATCCAATGAAGCCGTTCTGAACTGGAGCCCGGTAAACAAACAAGCTGGCAGCCATGGTTTTAACCTGTATTATCAACTTGAGGGAAGTGATACCAAGCTGACTTCAACGTCAACCAGCATGTCCAATTTGACTAATGGCGAAACGTATAAATATAAAGTACGCGCCTGTATTACAGGCGGCCTGTGCTCGGCCTACAGTGATGAGCTTCAGGTGACTGTTCAGGCCAGGCCAGATGCTGTTACTTTGGGGGTGAAAGACCGTCATGCGTTGGTACCGATTGCCAACTCGGGCATTACCTTTTTCATTCCGACTGTGACGCGATATCAGGCCTCGAACGGTACTGTGACAATGGAGCAAGGTGATTTCACGCTTATCTGGAATTCTATCTCCGATGTAGCGTTTTATGAGTTGAGCGGTACTGCTGACGGTGTGACTTTGACTCCTGAAAAGCTCAGCGTAACTGAGAAAGCGATCCGCGTGAGTCACGATGGCGAGCACCAGTTTAAAGTCAGAGCATGTAAATCTGATACCAATTGTGGCGACTATAGTACGCTAACCGTAAAAACCAACTTTGCTTTCAACGGACCAAACCTGACCGCCAAGGTGAATGGTGAGACAAGTCATATTATTGAGGGCGATAGCTTTGAGTTGCATTGGTCAAGTGCCTCAGCTGGTGCTACCGCAGCAACTCGATATGTGGTGATGGATAGTGCTGGCCGACAATTGCATGAGTCAAATACAAGTGGCATGTACAATGTTAGTCTCAGTAACAAAAATGATGGGCAGTACTGCTACAGTGTGACAGTGCATACGCCGTTGCGTGCTTCTTCACCACGTACTTTGTGTGTGATAAAGCGCTCACCGGTTCCTCCAATCGGCAACTTTACAGTCGATAAAGGAACGGGCAAGATTAGCTGGTCTGGCGTTACCGTGAAAGACCATGATATCTACTACTTGCTGAAAACAACGAGTGATGGTGACTGGCAGCGCCACCAAGCAACCAATGTAGACGTAAACTTTAATGCGTGGCCTCGCGGTAATTACACCGCCAGTGTTAAAGCGTGTTACCAACACAGTCACTTAAATGAAACCTGCTCAAACACGGCAACTGCAGCATTTTCCATTGACAACACGCCGTTTGCTGTTCAGCAGGTCAATACCTTTGGCACCCTGACTGGCAACAAGTGTCGTACCTCTGGCCAAAACGTGTGTGACAAAGATGGTCACTTTAATGTGAGCTGGAATGCCAATGTGAATGGCCCCAGACCATACAGCTACCGTGTTGCACGTGGTACCAGTGTTACTACCACTCAAAATACCAGCCTGTCTTTGACCAACCTGCCAAATGGCCTGGTAACGCTTGCGATTAGCGCATGTAGCGAAGCTGATGAGTGTTCATCCTCGGTGACCACTTCTGTCTACGTAGAAAAGCCTGAGAAGCCTAAAAACCCGGCAATTAGCGCACCACAGAACGCATTTGGCGCCTTTGACGTGAGCTGGCCTAAAGCAAATGATGCGGATGCGTATGAGTTTACTGTAAATAATCATCAGCAAAATGTGAGCTGTAATGCACAAACATGTACCTGGTCTTCTGGTAATTCCTTTGCGATTGGTACTCATACCTTTGAGTTGACAGCCCTAGCCTATACAGAAGGCGCTTCGCTCAGATCTAACACGGCCTCGGTCAAGGTTAACAACCGCCGTGACGAGACCTATTTGCTACGCAAAAAACTGTATGAAGAGGAAGCCGATAATATCCCTATGGATGACGAGGCTGCCGGTCTGTATGCCAAAGATAGTGCTGCATTCAGATATCAAACACGTTTATTTGAGCGCTCAAGAATCAGCCATGACATAGTCAACAGAGCGATTAACTCCGGACCTGAGTTTATGGACTTCGGCCAGTTATGGGATATTACAGCACGTAATCGCGCAGAGTCTGTTAAGTCTGAGTTAGAGGCTATGATGGCACAGCCTACATATGCTCAGGATGAGATTGTGCATAAGCTATGGCTGGATGTTATCCATGACATGGCAGAAGCCGAACTGATTCTGTCTAATCAATATATGGATAAGGCGCTTAGAAGCAAGCTAGCAGAGGACTCGGTACAAACTGAACTGAACAACCTGGCCAATGCTGAGGTTGCAGCAGGCAGAGCCTATGCCATGTTGAGGACCCTATTGGCCAATACTTCGACGCGCTATGCGACACAACTCGATGCGTATAGTGCTGTGCGAGGCAAGCGTTCGCCACGATACTGGGAAGGTGAGCTGGCCAGACCAGTATACACTGATGGTGCATTGCAGGAAGTTAAGCGTCGCTCTGCTGATGGTAGCGTTAGAACTGAACGCGTACATGTGCTGTTTGGTGGCTACAAAGATGTGGTGATGGCATATAATGTCATGGCACAGAAGCTTGATGTTATGCACAAGTACTATAAAGCGAGAATGCTTTCGGGAGATCTGCAAGAGGCTTATTATCCCCAAGCAATTACGCAAATTACGAATGCGCGCCAGGATGCTCAAATTGTTAATGCCGTTCTGACGGGATTATTCCGCACGGCCATCACCAATGGTTCAGATGTGGATGAACTGCCAGTAGCTTATAACAAGTTCACGGCTAGTTATGAGCGCCTTGAGAGCATGCTTTCATGGCTGGAAGGTGAAACCAACTTGCTTGGCTTACCTTATGGTGCATTCCCTGTACTACACAACCACAATGTTGCGTCTACCTTTGATTATCTGATCTCCGATAATCTAGTACCTAAACTTATCAGCGATGCGCGCACAGCGTACACGTCGGCATTGTCAAGCTATGACACCTTTAAACAAACCAAGGACACCATAGCACAAAGCCATAATGAGAAGTTCTCTCAGTATAATCAGCAGCTCAAACAGTTGTTGGGTTGGGAGTTTTCAGTGCTCTCTTGTACTTCAAGTAACGCGAGCTGTTTATCAGAAAGTGAACCAACAGAAGGCAGCCAGGCGCACTGGCAGAAACAGAGTATTGAACAGGCTAAGCTAAACCTTGATCGTGCAAATCAAAGAATGCGCAACCTGGTTGGGTATTGCTTGCTGACAGATGCCACGAATGGTGCTGTGACCTACGAACTGCCTGAAGACGGTATTCTGACCGAAGAAAAATGTGACCAACTTGCGGCTGAAAAAGGGGCGGGCGCTCAGTTCGAACCAGGTCTGATCCACACCACTCTGGAAGATATTTTAAACCAGAAGAACTTGAATCAGAATATTTCAAACATTGCTCTTAAGTATGGTAACAAGCAGGCAGACATTCAGGTACAACTGGCGAAAATACGGGCTGATGCTCAGCGTGCTGCGCGTAAGTCGTCACTATTTGGCTCTGTACTTAGTATCGGCGCGTCGTTGGCAACCGGTAACTATGCAGGCGCAGCGCTCCAAGCCGTGTCAACTGCTAATGAAATCAACGCCATTAATAAGCAAATCAAAGGTACTAAAAAAGAAGGTCAATTGCTGGCGCTCAGCACTCGATTGGGTGCGGAAGAGCGAGTAGAAATTAATGACGCTCAAAACGCTTATCTGGATTTACATGAGCAAATTCGTATCCGTCAAATGTGGTTTGAAGCCAAAACACTGCAACTGGATATTGCTCAGGCAGAGTTACAAGCGGCTCATGAAGCTGAGCGTTTAGTTGGTATTTACAAGCAAGCGTCTTGGGTGATGTCTCAGATGCAACAGCTACAAAGTAACTTGGCTAAACGATATGTTGCCGATCCAATCCATGGTAAGCGTCTGAGCAAAGCAATGCTGACGTCTCAGGATTCGTTTGACATGGCGCAAGAGTGGTTGTACTACGCAATGGCTGCGTTAGAAAACAAATGGAATACGCCGTTTAACTATCGTGATCACACCAGCCAAAGCGTGATGCGTGCTCGCAATGCCGAAGAGTTGAATGCCGTATTTAACTCGCTGAAAGCATTCAATACAGCCAAAAATGTGCTGTCCGTTGAGCAGTCAGTAAGTACCTACTCTCTCAAGGAAGACGGTTTTGGCTACTACGACACCGATTTCTTTGGAGAAATCATTTACTACCCTAACCCAACGCCAGAAAATGCCTGTTTTGATTCTCAGAATCGTTGTACAGCGGAAGAAGCGTTTGCTCGGGTGTTGAACAGTAAAGTGCTCAGAATAATGCAAGGTACTTCAATGCAAGAGCTGCTTGGTTTGCGCTTTAGCACAGCGAAGAGCTTTGACGAGAACTTTGGTGGGCCAGCCCGCATAGTAGACAATATTCCGCCAGGCTATGAGCCAATGAACTGCCTTGCAAGTGGTGGTACATACCTGAACAAGATCAAAGGGATCAGTGTTAACATCGAGACACAATTTGGTGCATCGGTTGAAACACTGCCTGTTGAGCTTGAAATGAGTGGTATGTCTGTCATGCGTACATCACATGCGGGCACTTATGTTTATGAAAATGGTGAACATACGGTAAAAGATGAGTTTATCCACTACCCGCTGCGCAATTGGCGTGTAGGCACAAATGGTAAGCTGTTGATCAATGGCGACAAGATCATCGGTAGCTCAAATGCACACATTGACTCAAACCATGACAGAAAGTCGGTGATTAATGCCTTTAATGAGCAAAATGTCGGTGCAACTGACTGGTTGCTGAAGGTGAGACTGGGCGCTGCAGGGCAGTTTGAACATTTGCCTGCGGACCAGATCCGAGATATTAAGATCGACATTTCACATCAGCATGCGTCACGGGTATATGACTCAAGTTGTTATGAGCAAGTTGGCGGCCTTAATATTTTCAATCCAGCGGCTCTGAAAACGCTGACGAGTGGTAAAGATGTGCTACCACAGAAAGGTAATTGGGTTATGACAAGCAAAGGCCCTTACCTGTACAAGTCTGCGAATAACTCCTCTCATTATTAACCTCTAATCAGATGATCACCCTTGGGTGATCATCTTTCTCCAAAAAAATAACAGGACTTATTATGAAACTAAGAAACAAGCTGCTTCTTGTAAGCTTGTCTTTGTTGAGTGCGTCTTATTATGGCCATGCGATAGACAATTCGGCACTGCAACAAACACATATTAGCTTACCGGTTGGACCCGGTAGCCAATTTGGCTTGGGGGAGCTTTATTCTGCCAGCGGAAACATGGGCAGTGGAGGGTTCTCATTACCCATCACTTTACCAGCTGCTCGGGGCACGCTCAGCCCCCAATTGAGTATTAACTACAACTCTGGGTTCGGCAACGGGCTGGTGGGTATCGGACATCAGCTGTCAATTCCTGTCATTCAGCATCAAACTGACAAGGGGTTACCTGATTACAGTACTGCCACTCAGCGCTTTGTATTATCGGACGGGTCTGAGTTGGTTCACATTGGGGGGCAACGTTATCAGGCGGAGTTATCCGGTGATCCGACAATTTATACACTTTCCTCGACGGGCTGGCAGGCACAACTTCCGGATGGCAGTGTTTGGCATTTTGGTAGTAGCAGCGCTGCACAAGTCAGAGGTAATAGCCAGACTTTTGCCTGGCATCTGGATAAGATCACCGATTCTGCAGGCAATAGCCTGGAAATCACCTATCAAAAGCTGGACAACAGTAACACCGTTTATCCGATTGAAATAAGTTACAGCGATGGCAATGTGATTGTCGCTTTGGAGTATGAGCGCCGCAGTGACGCGGTTGTGAATTACAAACCCGGCTTTGCTGTCGTGATGAACTATCGCCTGAAGGGGATTACGTCTAAGGTTCAGGAAAAAGCCATTTCTCATTATGAGCTTACCTACCATAGCGCGACGGACTGGCACCCGCAGTCTCGTCTGAAATCATTTACAGCCTTCTCTGGTGACAAGCTCATTCGTCAGCCGAGCGTTAGTTTTGAGTACGGCGAATATGCCGGACACTACGAAGCACAGCAGCTTGACAGTGCCTCCGGGATCCCCTTTAGTGGCTCAGACATTAGCTTCGTGGATATGAACCGCGATGGCCTGACTGACGTACTCAACACCGGACTGAGAAATCACGCTTACTGGATCAACGCCGGCTCTGATAGCGAAGGCAAGCCTGTGTGGCAAGCACCGGCAAGGATGTTAAAGCCATCCAGTTACCGTCTTAGTTTAAAAAACATCCATCTTGCGGATATGACAGGCGATGGTAAAACCGATCTGCTGATAGGTCGCAGTCGCGATACGTTAGTCCAGCAACTGACTGAGTCGAATGAGTGGGAGACCACGCACAGACTGGATGGTCTGCGTTACCAGCTGGATAACCCCAACACGATACTCATTGACATCAATAATGATAAACGAACGGATATTTTGTATGCCCACGCCAACCGGGGACGCGTTTATCGTCATATTGCACAGTTGAACCTGCAAAGCGGCTGGAGTGATCCAATCAATGTGCCTATGCACAGCCAAACGGCAGCCTATGAATTTGCTGATAGCAACATCAAATTTGCAGACATGAACGGAGACGGTTTGCCCGATCTGGTTGCCTTGTTTCATGGCCGAATCCGATATTTCCCAAGCCGCGGACTCGATGGCTTTGCAGATCCTGTCACCTTTAGTAATACGTTACAAATTCCTAATGTGGAAAATGTGCAGTTTACGGATATGAACGCAGATGGCAGAGCCGATGTGGTATTCGCATTTGGCGCGCGGGCCCGAATTTGGTTAAACAAAGGGGTGAGCACTCAGAACGCGACCACTGCGACGTTCTCTCAGCAATACAATGTAGATTCACCTCATTTATCGGGCGTTGACGGTATCCATCTTGCCGATGTCAATGGTAATGGCAGTACCGATGTCATTTGGCATTTACCTAGCTTTGGTAATAAGGTGCTGTTTGCCGATCTGTTTGGCTCTGAGCCTGCCAATGTACTGACCAAAGTAGACAACGGAATGGGGCTGGTGACTGATCTGAGTTATCAGTCAATTGCACAATATATGTATCAGGCGCAGCAGGCTGGTAAGCCGTGGCAAACAAGCAGCCCGGTATCTATGCCCGTACTGTCGCAAATTTCAACCAATGACAAAACAACGGGTATCACCTCTGTTCAGCAGTTTAGCTATCAGGATAGTTATTACTTTGCGCCAGATAAGGCTTTCCGGGGTTTTAAACAGGTTGTTACCACAACACCGAACAGCGCTAACCAGCGTGCACTGGAAACCTTGCAAACCTTTGATGTGGGTGAAACACATGAAGTGCTTGCTGGCACTTTAACACAGCTTACCCGTCAAAGTGAGGACGGCGTATTCGACATACAACGCTTTACGTATGAGCCACGCGTCTGGCATCAGGGCGTGAACGATGAGCGCTCAGTGCAATTTGCTGCGCTGGTGCAATCGAGCAAGGAAATCATTGAGAACAGCAGTGCACAGCCCATCGTACTTTATGAAAAATATGAGTACGACAACTATGGTAACGCGCGTTACATTGAGCAATCGGGACGACAAGATGGTCAGTGGCAAGATGCACGTATTATTCGCAATGACTTTACCGCTCAGCTTGGGGAGTCTCAACATAACGGCATAGTGTCTTTGCCCACTCAGACGGTGATCACCGACCTGGCGGGTAACCTGGTTTCTAAGCAGCAATGGTTTTACGACGATGAAAGCTTTGCCGGTCAACAGGGCAGTCTCAGCAAAGGTCTGCTGACACAAGTTCGTCATTGGTATGATACAAGCAGCCCAACCGGCTTTGTTGATGTAAAGAGACAAAAGTATAACCAGTATGGTCAGGTTACGGCCGTGTACGGCGCAATGTGGGGTAAGGAGCCCGGACATGCAACGAACCTGAGCTATGACTCAACTCTGAATACCTATGTTACACAGGTCGATTTGCATACCGGCACCGATACGCTTATCGCCAAAGCGGATTATGACTTTGGCCTGGGCGTGATCACTGAATACCAGCATTATGATAAGCAAAAATCGTATTTTGAATATGACGGGTTAGGCCGCCTGACCAAAGTCGTAAAAGCGGGCGACAGCCTGACTTCACCGACCTCTGAATTTTCATACAGCATTGGCCTGAGTGACCACAATACAGTGATCACCAAGCAAAAAGTAGCTGATGCACAGTATCGCCGCAGCACCACTTATCTTGATGGTATGAGCCGTAAAATGATGGTCCGCTCAGACAGCGAGCGAGCCGGTCAGGTGATTGTCAGTGAACGGGTTGACTACAACGAACGGGGTCTGCCCGTTGCGAATTACCTGCCTTACTTTGCCACGGGTCATGGTTATCAGCTGGAGCAAGTTACGGCTTCTGATCGATTCCATTACGATGCGTTGGGTCGGGTGATACGTCAGGAATACAGTTATAACAATGGCTCCGGCAGTAAGGCTTTTGCATCGGTCACTTACTCTCCGTTATCTGAGTTACACCTGGATGCAGAGCAAAGCGACCCTACCAGCCCTCACTTTGGGGCAGCGACACGCCTGACTTATGACGGGTTTGATTTCTCCGGCGGGCGTTTGCGCTACGTTGATGAGACCGTAGCAGTATCCTCTGATGGTCAGTTGTCTTCGCTAAACACCTGGCAAACTCAGTATGATTACAACTTGTTGGGTGGACTAACCAAGTACACCGACCCACAGGGCAATGTGCGCTCCATGGCGTACGATCAGCAGGGACGCTTAACTTACGTGAATGACCCGAACCGTGGTCAGAAATGGTATGCGTATAAGGCCGATCAGCTGCTGGCAACAATGGATGCCCGTGGTTTGCCAGTTGCTTATAAGCAAGATGGTCTGGGTCGCCAGCTGGCCAGCTACTATTTGCCTCAGCAAGCGCTCCCTAAAGGAACAAGCTGGTCGCCAGAGGTCAATATTGCACAGCTTGAACCCCACACGCAATTTGCTTATTACCCGGCTAGTCATGCTTATGCAGGTCGTCTGAAGTCCGTCACTCATAGCGCAGGCAATCAAACCTATAGCTATACTCAGCGTGGCAAGGTTGCACAAATCAACAAGCAGATCATTCTGCCGTCAAAGGCGGTTCAGAACTACCAAATTGGTTTTGAGTACGATGCGGTTAATCGCCTGAGTGCTTACATTTACCCGGACAATACCCGACTAACCTACCGCTATAATATTCGCGGGCTGGTCAGTGAGGTGCCAGGGGTTGCTGCTGAATTTACCTACTCAGCGTCGGGTTTGCCTGAACGTTATGTACTGAGTAACGGGGTTGAGCGTGCCTACCAGTATGACTCACAGCTCCGACTCACAGGGCTGAGCAGCACCAAAGGCAACCTGAGCTATCAGGACATGCGTTACCACTATGACAACGCATCTAATCTGACTCAAATTGACGACCTGAGAGACGCGGGCTCTTTAGCGCAAATTGCACAGCATCTGGGGGTGTCTTCGAGTGTGATTGCCGGGCTAAATACATCGGCAACGTTCGAGTATGACGACTGGTACCGGCTTATCCATAGCCAGTTAGGTGGCACCCAGTATCGTTACCGCTACGATCTGATTGGCAACCGCTTGCAAGCAAGTCAGCAATCGATTCTGTCTGCAAAAACACTGGCAGGGCTAACCCAAGGTGGCGACCACACAGACTATGCTTATGGAGGTGGCTTACATGATAAAACAGCGTGGCAGCGCCTGGGACGCAGCGCCGGTGAGCCAGGTGGGCCGAATGCACTGACTCAGGTAAGTGCACAAGGTGCGGATACCGCACTGAGTTACGACGCAGCAGGTAACCGAATCACCGATGGGTCTACTCATTACCAGTGGGACAGAAAGAACCGTCTGACATCGGTCTCAGCGGATGCCGGTACGCTTGCGTTTGGCTATGACCATGACAATCTGCGCCTGTACAAATACAGCAAGGCTGCCGACGGGCTGACCAACACGGTTGTTTATGTCGACCGGGACATTGAGTTCAGACATGGCCAGCTGTACAAATATGTCACCCTTAATGGCAAGCGTATTGCGCTGTCGCGTCAGGGGACCGGGGCCTATCAGGCTGAGCAGCTCTATCTGACGAATCACCTAGCCTCAACTGAGCTGAGCCTGGACGCCGGAGCACGTGTTACCAGTGCGGTAAACTATGACCCCTATGGCAATCAAACCCTGAGTCTGGGCAATGATAGCATCACCCCGTACCGCTTTACCGGCAAAGAGTTTGATGAAATATCCGCGCTGGGCTACTTTGAACAGCGCTATCTAAGCAGTGTTCATGGCCAGTTTATTTCACCAGATCCGCTCTTTGCGGTGGATGAGCGTTTTACTGAACCTCAGCATTTTTCAGCCTATAGTTATGCAGGTAACAACCCGCAAAATTTCATTGACCCCGATGGGCGGGTTTTAAGGGCGGTTATTGCGGCGGCGAAGACCACCAAGAAGCTTTATGCTGTTTACAAAAAGACCGGAAAAATTACCAAGGATGATGTTAAACAAGCGGGAATAGATGAAGCAGTTAGCATCGTTGATGACCTGAATACGGTATTTCGTGATAGCTCTAAATCTGGTGCTGAAAAGCTAGGTGCGTCGATAGATCTGTTAGTTGGCACTGAGTTCACGGATGGAGAAATCAAAGAGGCCTACGATGCTGCTGTTTCTGTTGCTAAGTCAAAGAACAGGAAAAAGGGTTTTGGTAACGATGTTACAAACAGTGCAACCTTTAGCAAGGTTGCCCCCGCTACTGGTAAACAGTTGCAGAAGAAGTTCAAACATGCTAAAGACTTTGGAGTGGAAGGTAACTTTAGCAAAGTGAACGCTCAGAAATATAATCAAGCAATTCAGAAGCACTTGAACTCTTCTGGAACTAAAGAAATACAGGGGAGCTATAGGGGAAACAGTGTTACATTCCACACAGATCCCAAATCCGGTTTAACGGTAATTCAAAAGCCGGATGGTAGCTTCTTAAGTGGATGGAAACTTAACCCACAGCAGCTACAGCATGTTCTTCAGGACGGTAAGTTATGAGCTCTATTGAGTGGCTAGAACCATATATTCTACTAGTGACCCAGTTTGTAGTTGGTGAGGTAACAGCAGGTCAATTCGAGGCGTCGTACATGGATATGTTCAAGAATGAATCAAGAGAAATTCCTGATGATATCTATGATGTGCTAAATGACTTGTTTTCTGATGTAGACGCATATTGCGGCGACCCTGATTTACGTGGTGATGAAGATCTTGATGAATTGACTCTTCTGAGCAGAGCTAAAGAGGCTTTGAGAAAGCTGACTTAATGTTACAAAGAGTGCAGACAATATCCCGCTTATTAATGGAAGGAAGCCAATCAATAGCCAGTATGCGGGCAGGACCCACCCTTCAGGGGTAAAGTTTAATGATCAAGGTTTTCACCCTATTCTAAGGTGCAGCGATGGCCCATAACGCTGTTGGCTTAAAAAGCACTTCGGATGGGTAATGCCGTTCACTTAAGGTGAGCGGCATTGTTTTCTCTGGGGTAGAGGCTGTAACCAATTTTGTGTAACTGCCTGTCACAACATACTCTACATAGGGTTAAGAATAGGAAATCTAAGGATGACACCCACTCCATTATTGGCATACTTCTGGCAGGCCAGCTACGCTTGAGGACATAAAGCGATGGCTACAGTACGTAAGAACCAAATCAGCTTGACGGATATCCGGTACTATCACTGCATTTCCCGCTGCGTACGGTGCACATTTTCGTGTGGCAATGGAACCTAAGGGTAACACCTACTCTCAAATTGGCGTGCAGCAGGGAGGCATTTTTATAGGCTAGTTATGATGGCTGTTATCGTTTGTTTGTCGTTGAATTTAAATATTAAAATGCTCATACTGCACTCAGTGTATATTCCAAAAAGCACTCATTAAGTATCCAGGGAGGTCAAGGATGCTAAATATCAACTCGTCTAAACCAGACAAACCCGTAACGACAAACCAGGCAATGAGCAAACCGGCGCAGACAACAGTGTCTGGAGCATACCCTTCAGGATCTGCTGTTAACCAGGGCTCCACCTCAACGCTAAGTAGCACTGCCCATGACATTCAGAGCTTAATGTCTCACACAGTGCAGAACCTTCAAGAGGCTGTACCTCCTAAGTATATGGCTTATGAGCAAAGGCTAGATATTGTGCGTCAGTCACTCAACAGTGCTAGGACGCAGCAGTATCCGGAATTAGTGGTCAATGATAAGACTCTGGAAGAAATGACTTTAGATGTTGCAGAATCTCTGAAAATTAAGCCCCTCCGAGAGGGCGACGTCAACGCAGCGGTTGGTGATATCACGTCGTTTCTCAACGAGCAGGATAAGCGAGCGCTGGGCGATGCCTATATGAGTATGGATGTAACACCCCAGTCATTGAAAGAGTTAAACTCTTTGGCATTTGAACTTGCACATCAGCGCAAAGTGCAAGCCAAACAGCGCAACGGCACACTGTATGCTGTATACAACCCAAGAAAAGCGCAGCAAAACGAAGCCTCCGAAGTCGGCGCCTCACAACAAGTACTAAATAAGTCAGATGAGCAGAGAACCAACCCGGCTGTTAGTGAAAGGGATCAGAGATTGGCGCAATTACATGATTCACTGGGCAGGCTCGATAATCAGTTCGTTAATAACCTTTTGGCACAGCTGATGGAAGACGCCCATTTATACGACAAAGCGTGATTATTGCCCGGAACCACAAGTTATTGTTTGTATTGATGGCTGTTTTGGTATCAAAAAAGGGATTGCTCGTTCAAAGCCAAAAAACCAGGAACGAGCCGTATCGATTAGCACTATCTTGGGGTATAAGTTGATAAAGCTTTTAAAGTCATGGCGATGGAAGAGATAGTCGCTGCCTGCCATGATTAGTGTATCGTCCGGCTGTGCGACTTCTTTAGCAAAAAATTTAAAAAAATGTCAGACTGATGACAAATCAATCAATAAGGCATGTTTTAGGTGGCTTGTGTCGGCATGTGTGGCTGGTTTACGGCACCTAAAGCGTGATAAATGAGGCTTTGCCAGTTGGCATTGGTTGCCAGCTGAGGCTGGCAACCAAAATAGACTAATGGATCAGCAAGGTGCCGACAGGCGAGGCATCGGACTGATTGCCGGCCAGGTCAATGGCGATAACCTGATAGCTGACTTCCCCTTTGGGTGGCCAGGGGTCGTCAAAGTGGGCTGTATCACTCAGGGTATAGGGCTGACCGTTGCGGATAATCTTGTAAAAGCGGATGCCCTGATTATCTGCGCTGGGTTGCCATTGCAATGTTGCGCCATAAGCGCCATCCGACTGCACACTGAACTGAGCGGGGGCAGTGGGTGGTTCGCTGTCACCGGCTTTGGTATTCAGGCTTGCCTCTGCTATCACTGTGCCCGTTTCGCTGTGTACAGCACGAACCTGGTACTGGTAGTCCTGATTAAGCGGGAGCCAGTGATCTTCGTAGTTGTTGGCGGTGGTATGCCAGATCAGTTGCGCATCGCGATAAACCTGAAACTTCACCGGTATCGCGGCAACATGATTGAACTCCCATCTCAGGCCAACGCCATTGCTGTCAAACAAGGCTGACGAGCTCAGCTTCAACATCGCGGCCTGAGGCGAGTCTTCACTTGCTGGCAAGCTATCGGTATTACCACTACTTTGTGCGTTTTGCTCGCAGCCAGTCCACCAGCAGGGCGTCTGCTCAATAAAGCTCAGTACGGCATCGTATTTATGTGCCTGCGCACGGGCCTGGGTCTGATACTCCTTGAGCGGAAATGCGCCCCAACTGTCCCACCGGCCGATGCTTTCAAACACCACGTAGAGTCCTCCGCCAGACGCCTGCCAGTCATTGAGGTGGTTGGTAAACGCGGAAGCCATGCGCGGATCGCGGTTGGCACTCAGGAACAAGGCTTCGCTGATGGTATCGCGGCCATCGCGAATATCTCCGGCATAGGTAAGATGCTGTCCGCCTTCATAGGCTGCCAGCATCAGGCCATCTTGCTCGGCCAGTGCCAGGTTGCCCTGAATGTTATCTCTGGCCTGTGCCAGTGCGCCATGCTCAGGTGCCTGCCACCAGGGTGGCTCATCGGGGTTATAGGTCAAACCATACAGTACGCCCGAGTCCATTTCCTCAAACAGCTTGTTAAGACCTTCGGCCCCTTCACTGGCCCAGTCCTGTAAAATGGGCAGATATTTTTGGTCGGCAAAGTAACCGGCAAAGTAGCTGCCCACCGCCAGTACATCCATGTTGTCGGCACAGCGCTGGCCGACGCCCGCTGCGTGAATCGGGCAGTTCAGTGCCTGCTCGCTGATCCAGGGCACGCCCGTTTGGCCGCCCATCACGCATTGTATGCGCTGTGCTTCCTCGGCAAACTCTGTTTTAATGATGTCGCACATCTGCGTGCTGCGCAGCCCGTAGTAGTTCATGCGATATTCAATATCGTGGTAACTGGTGTTGGGCCACAGGGCTTTACCTTGCTCCTCGAGATACAGGCCGTCGAAAATATACGGCCAGGCGTTGTTCCACAGCTCGTTACCAAACTCCACATAAATCGCAGAATCCCCCTCGCTGTGCGTTTTTAGCAATCGGGCAAACTGGCGGATATAGTCATCGTCCACCCGAACCGGGAGTGTGTACCACGGCTCGGCCTCCAGCTTGTTACTCATGGCAATGGCCACTTCATAGGGGCTGCCACCATTGAGGGCCCAGCTGGCGTAATCGTATTGGTTTCTCTGCGCCCAGTGCTGAACCGGGTTGTCTATGGTGCTCAGCAGCTGCATAAAACGCAAAGTACGGAACTTGCGCATATCATCCAAAAAGAGCGGATGGAATATCCGTTCCTGATAGCTGTGCTCGAACGACACAAACTGTTCAGGGCTGGCACAGTCCGCCGCACTGGCGGCGTAATCCGTCGCGGCGTCACTGCAACTACCGCCTGGGGCAATAATGCGAATGTTGCGAATATGATTGCCGGTCTTGTTTGGGTCGGTGGCATGGATCTGCAAATGGAAAAAACTATTTGCAGTCATGCGCACCACGTCGCGCCCGGGCGCTGAGCTGATAAGTTCCGGGCCCGAGTAATAGAGCTCACCTTCACCTTCGTACAAGATCACAAACTCGCCAACCGGATGGTGCGGGTTATCGTGATAAATAATGGTGGTGACATAGTGAAAAGGCGAGTCGGGCGAATCCGCAGGTAAAGTGCGGGGCCAACCTTGCTCGTCCAAATCCAGTAGTGCCTGATCGCCGGTGTTAAATTCCCAGGTATGGGCATTGCTGGTGGCCCACAGCTGGCCGCTGCCGTTAGAGGCATGCTTCATCACATCCAGCGTCGTCCATTGACTTGACCAGTAATTAATACCAGTGAGATTAATCCCCACGCCGGAGTTGGCGTTGTCGCTGCTTGCTGCCAGCAGAGGAAGTGATAAACCGAGCGCCATCGCCCCGGCACAGAGGGTTGCATAAAGAGGTGTTTTCATAAGCTTGACCATTCCAATTGACCAAAGAGACTTCATCCATTTTTTCGCAGTAGATGTGCGTTTGTTTATTCTGTCTGTTGCAGGGCACGACACATCATTTTGCTTCCTTGCTAAAGGCTGTTCCCTGAACGAACTCGCCAAAAGCACCGAAATAAGTTAGCAGTGATAGGAAAAAAAGAGGATACGAAAAAGGCATGGTTTGGGTGTTTTTTTGCACGGAAGTTTTGTGTTAAAAGCAACAAAGTACCGCGTTTCAGGGGTGAGTATTTTCACCCCATAGCTTGATGGTGCCCAACAAGTAGCAGGCCCCATAAGCACAACAAATGAGCGAGCTCACCAGCCAGAAGGTGGTAGAGTTTTGCTGTATCGCTGCAGATGTGCTCGCAAAGGGAGCAAATAACCCTGCGATTCCACGTAGCAAATAAATACTGGTGATGAGTATCAGAGCGGTTTTTAAAAACGGCAGTCGTATGATGATACCGGCACCAGACAACGCATACACACCCCAAATTGCAAGCATGACCGCAATAAAGGAAGTGATCAGCGTAGGGTAAAGATCACCCGCTGCGGCCATGTCCGCCATTGCCTGCCCTGCGCCCATCACAAGATACCAATCCGGACCTCCCCAGATACACAGCAGGTGAAACAGTGATGCCAGAAAGCTCAAACAACCAGCGATGATAAGTGGGCGGTTTTTGGCCAATGATTGCTCCTTCAATATCATAAAGATAAGTTTATTTTAATGCTTAAACTTCGCTCAATTTAAACACCAAATATGTATCTATTTTAACCACGGATTTGACTATACCCTATCATTGCTGTGTTTTGTAGGGCAATGTGTTTGCTGCTTTCATTTTACTAATTCGATAGCCAAGGTCGGTATTGGCATGCTCATATTGATGAAGGTAAGTGATAGCAACAAAAAAGCGCCCGCAGGCGCTTTAAATTATTTGTGACGAATGGCCCACAAATGGAGCAATTCGTAAGCGATGGTGGCCGCGGCGATAGACGTCAGCTCGCTCTGATCGTATGAGGGCGAGACTTCCACCACATCCATGCCAACGATATTAATCCCTTGCAGTGCGCGCAGGATCTTCAGCACTTTGTCGCTGCTCAGGCCACCACACACCGGCGTGCCGGTGCCAGGCGCAAAGGCTGGGTCCAGGCAGTCGATATCAAAGGTCAGATAGACCGGCAGGTCGCCGACTCGGGCCTTGATCTGCTCGGCAATGGTGTGGGCATCCATATCATTGGCCTGCATCGCATCGACCACGGCAAAGCCATGATTACTTTGCTCGAACTCAGTACGGATCCCCAGCTGAATGGAGTGATCCGGACAGATCAGCCCTTCTCTGGGGGCATGAAAAAACATAGTGCCATGGTCATAACGCGAGCCCTGACTGTAGGTATCGGTATGGGCATCAAAATGCACTAAGGCCATTTTGCCATGTATCTTCTGGTGTGCCCGTAACAAGGGCAGGGTGACGAAGTGGTCGCCGCCCAGTCCAAGTAAGGCTTTACCCTGATGGAGGATCTGCTCTGCCGCCAACTCCAGCTGCGCGGTAAAGTATTCCGGATCCCCCACCGGATAAGTAAAGTCGCCGGCATCGTGCAGGCTAATTTTGTCCCATAAAGCAAAGTGCCAGGGGTAGCGTTTACCTTCCCAGGCTAAGTGGACCGAGGCGCGACGGATCGCATCCGGGCCCAGGCGGGCACCAGGGCGTCCTGAGGTGGCTAAGTCAAATGGTAACCCCAATACCACCACGTCGGACTCAATATGGGCGATGTCGCGCACCATGGGCTGACGCAAAAACGTCATGCCGTTTGAGTATAACGAGTGATCGCAATGGTCGAACAACTGCTTCACTTAGCACTCCTCCAGATAGGTGTAGCCTTCCAGGCCCGACGCCAGTTCACTCAGGCACATGGCCCGATCGGCCTCTTCCAGTCGGGTATTCACCTGGGCAATAAAATTCTCTTTAAATGCCGCTACGTCCAGATGTACGTAACGCATCATATCTGCCACGCTGTCGCCTGCGTCGACCTCGTCCATTTGCAGCTGACCCTGCGCATCCACCCGGGCCACCACACTGTGGGTGTCGCCAAACAGGTTGTGCATGTCGCCCAGGATCTCCTGATATGCACCGACCAGGAAGAAGCCCAGCAAGTAGGGCGAATCCGCCGTGTATTCAGGCACAGGCAGGGTGCTTTCAATGCCCTGACCATCGACATAATGATCCACCGCACCATCAGAGTCGCAGGTGATGTCGAGCAGCACCGCACGCTTTTTCGGCGCCTGTGTCAGACCGCTCAGCGGCAGCACAGGAAACACCTGATCTATGCCCCAGGCATCGGGCAGTGACTGGAACAAGGAGAAGTTCACAAAGAACTTGTCGGCCAGTTTGGTGCCCAGCTCATCGATGATCGGACGATGAAAACGGTTTTTGTTGTCCATTCTTTGCTGCAATTCGTAGCAAATACGCAAGTTTACCTGCTCAGCCCAGGCGCGTTGCTCCAGCGACAACAAGCCCATGGCAAATTGTCCGTGCACTTCCGCCAGGTCGCACTGTGTATCGTGATAGAGCTCAATCAGGGCTCTGTCGTCGCTTTGCTCGCTCAGTGCCTGCCACGAACGCCACATATTACGTAGCAGCTGCGGGGCATCGCTGGCAACCGCGCTCAGCTGCTCCGGCTGGTAGCTTTCAGTGCCTACGACATCGGTGATTAACACCGCATGATGTGCCGTCAGCGCCCGGCCCGATTCCGAAATAATGGTCGGCATTGGCTGGTTATACTGCTGACAAGTATCACCTATGGTGTACACCACATTGTTGGCGTACTCAGCCAGGCTGTAATTCATTGAGTTATGCGACTGGCTGCGTGTACCGTCATAGTCCACCGCCAGGCCACCGCCCACGTCCAGGTTGATCAGGTTAGCGCCCAGTCTGCGCAGCTCGCAGTAAAAGCGTGCCGCTTCGCTTACGCCTAAACGTACATCCCGAATGTTGGCCATTTGCGACCCCAGGTGAAAATGCACCAGTTGCAATGCGCTCAGCATGTCTGCTTGTTTTAGCTGCTCGATCACAGTTAACACCTGAGAAGCGGACAAGCCAAACTTAGACTTTTCACCGCCGCTTGCCTGCCACTTACCTTTGCCCTGCGACGCCAGACGAACACGCAGGCCCAGTCTTGGCGTGACATTCAGTGCTTTGGCTTCGGCCAGCACCAGATCCAGCTCGGAGCGTTTTTCGAGCACGATATACACCCGATGGCCGAGCTTTTCGCCGATCAGCGCCAGACGAATATATTCGCGGTCTTTGTAGCCATTACAGACGATCACGGCACTGGTTTTTTCGCTCAACGCCAGCACAGTCAATAGCTCGGCTTTGCTGCCTGCTTCAAGGCCCAGTTGCTTTTTCTCTTTACCGTCCTGACTGGCTATAAGCCCTTCAACCACTTCCCGTTGCTGGTTCACTTTGATCGGGTAAACCAGCAGATAGTCTTTGGGATACTGGTAGTCTGCAATTGCGGTATTAAACGCCTGACAGATGTCATTGACGCGTTGCTCAAGGATCTGTGGGAACCGCACTAAAGCGGGTAAGCCATAGCCCTGCGCTTTAATCTGCGCGGCAATGTGTGTCAAAGTAACTGCGTGCCCCGGGTTATCTACTGTCGGCATGGCGGTTACCTCTCCCTGATCATTGATACCAAAGAAGCCCTGGCTCCAGTGGCGCACGTTGTAGCATTCACGTGCCTGCTCAGAAGAGATCAAATCTGTCATTAACGTTCCTTAACGAGTAAAAAATGAATTTAAATGAGTATAGGTTATGGGGCGCATTAAACGAGCAATTGACAGCTGTGTCTAACAAGAAATTTTGCTCTTAACGAGTGAACTTTTCACTGCATAGAGTGGGGCCCAACACTATAAGTAAAATACCCAGGTTCAGCCCACGACAAACACGCAGTATGTGGTATGGTGAAAGGAAGACGCCAACGGGAGACATTATGCGGGGATTGATAGCTGCACTATTACTGTGCTCAAACGCCTTTGCCACCGAGTTGGTTTATCAGGGTATACAAGCGCTGGATGACAAGCGCCAAGCCATTGTAAAAGATTGGCTGAACCAGGGCATAAAAGTGACAGAGCAGACCCTGGGGCCCTTGGCGCAATCCCATCTGCCGGTGAAGTTAAAGAGCGTGTATTTGAGTAGTGAGCCTGTGCCTTGGGGCGCGGTTAACCGCGCTGAGGTGGATGGCATAGAGCTGCACGTCAGCCAGTTTGCCACACCGCAGCAGCTGATCAGCGACTGGACTTTGTATCATGAACTGGCCCATTTATATCATCCTTTGCTCGATTATCCGGATTTCTGGCTCGCAGAGGGACTGGCTACCTATTTGCAAAACGTCATTATGCTCCATGGCGGGGTGATCAATGCAGATGAGTATGTACAGCGGATCATGGCCGGTCTGGAGCGGGGTCGGCTGGGCACCTGGGAAACGCCGGGGCCACTTGCCCGGGTGAGTGAAGACATGTGGCGGCTGCGCGCTCATGCACGCGTTTACTGGAGTGGCACTGCGTTTTTCATTGAAGCGGAGCTGGCACTGCGGCAAAAAGACCCAGGGCTCACGCTTGTTAGCTTGCTAAAGCGCTATCAGGCATGCTGCCGAGCACAGGCGTCTGAGGGACAAGCACACAGTGCCAAGGAGTTTCTCGGTCAGCTCGACAAACTGTCTCGCAGCAGTATTTATAGTAATCTTTATCACAGTTATAAATTACGGCAGGATTTTCCACGATTAAGTAAACAGGCGGTGCGTTTGAGTGGCTTGCATATGATGTCTGGCGGACACAGAGAGTTGCTCAGACAAAAATAAAGGCTGCCAATTGGCAGCCCTGATGTCGGTTAGATTTTAACTTTCACGTATTCACCTGGAGCGGCGTAAATGCCCGGGTTTGCTTTGTTGCTGGTGGCGCGTTTGGGGATTTTTTCATCCACATACTGGCTTAGCCACTTGCCCCAGTGTGGCCACCACGAGCCACTCTCATGCTTGGCTTTGTCGAGCCAGGCATTGGCGTCGCCGGTCGCGTCAGGGCCATACCAGAAACCATATTTTTCGGCCGCGGGTGGGTTGATCACGCCAGCAATGTGGCCAGACTCACCCAGTACAAAAGTGGTTTTGGCGCTGGTGTGCTGAATGCCCTGGAAAGTAGCCTGCCATAGGGCAATGTGGTCATCCCGGGTCGATAACATGTACACCGGTTGTTTCACTTTGCTGAGGTCGATTTTGGTCCCTCTTACTTCAATCTCGCGAGGCTGTACCAGGCGGTTTTCCAGATACAGGTCGCGCAGCATAAAGTTATGGCATTTTGCAGTGAGGTTGGTGCTGTCGCCGTTCCAGTACAACAGATCCAGGTCCATCGGCGCCTCACCTTTGAGGTAATTATTAACGTAGTAATTCCAGTACAGGCTGTTTTCGCGCAGCATGCTGAAAGACACACCCAGCAGGTGGCCATGCATGATGCCGTTTTGCAAATTGTATTTCTCCAGCGCAGAAATGGTGGGCTCATTGACAAAAACGCCAATTTCGCCGGGCTGTGAGAAATCCAGCAGGGTGGTTAACAAGGTTGCACTCTTGATGCGGTGCTTCATGCGTTTTGAGACAAAGTACGCCATGGCGGTGGTGACCAGCGTGCCTGCAATACAATAGCCGACCGCATTTACATAGGCTTCGCCAGTTTGCTTTTCAATCGCATCCAGGGCGGCAATGACGCCATCGACCACGTAATCTTCAAACCCGATGTCGGCCATGCTGGCATCCGGGTTTTTCCACGAGATCATAAACACGGTATGACCCTGATCGACAGACCATTTGACCAGCGAATTCTGCTGCTTCAAATCCAGAATGTAGTACTTGTTGACATAAGGCGGCACGACCAGCAACGGTGTTTTATACACGTCTTTTGTGGTTGCTTCGTACTGGATCAATTCGAACAGATGGTTCTGAAATACCACGCGTCCTGGTGTAGTGGCAATGTCTTTACCTAACTCAAAAGCGTGCTCGTCGGTCATGCTGATACGCAGCATATCACCACTTTTGGCCAGGTCTTTCTTAAACATCTCCAGGCCTTTGATGAGGTTTTCACCTTTGGAATCCAGGGTCAGCTTTAGCAGTTCAGGGTTGGTTGAAATAAAGTTGCTGGGGGAGATTGAGTTCACCACCTGACGGGCAAAAAACTCCAGGCGCTCTTTGAGCTTGTCATCCAGTCCCGGTGTTTCTCGGATAGAAGACAGCAGAGACTGACCAAACAGCAAATAGCTTTGCTTGATGTAGTTAAACCAAGGGTTGTCACGCCATTCGTCGGCTTTAAAGCGACGGTCTCCGCGCTCTGTTTCAATGACATCTGGTTGCTCAGTGTCGAAGCTCTGGCCCCAGGTTTGTTGCATGATTTTGAGTTGTTCCTGCCACCAGTCAAACTGATGCTGAACAAAGGTTTCTGGCTGCTTCGCTATTTCGTTCAACCAGACACCAAAATCCCGGGCACTTTGCTCATTCAGGGCTTGTTGAACGGGGTTTTCTTTGAGCAGGTTATTACTGAATAGAGTGTAGAGATCTTGATTGTACTGCCACCAGGCAGTCAGCGTTTTATTAAGATCTGTGTTATCGGTATCCATTACTCGTGTCCTAATAGGAAAATTGATTGCACGTGTCTTGTGTCGTGTTTGGTATAGCGGATCAGCCACTACAAAAAACAGGCTAAAAAAATGCCCCCGCACAGGGCAGGGGCAGACGACAGCGATTAAGCTTTAGCAGTGGCTTTAACACTGTCTTTAGAGATAGCGTCAAGGTGCTCTTTGAACTCGTTACCAAGTTGAGTCAGCTTTTGACCATCGTCGATCATTTGCTGGCTTAGCTTGTTCATCGCAGTAAGCTGGCTGGCATTGAAGTCGATGAAAGACTTAACATCTTTTACTTCAGCAGCTGTTTTTAGTTGCTCAACAGACGTCTTAGTAAAGTTTTCTGTTGCATCCAGCTGAATTTGCGCCAGTTGCTCAATGTTTTTAGCAACCAGTTGGTTAAACTTGATTGCCGGAGAGAAAAACTGTTCGCTTTGCTCAGTAAAAGTTTTCATTAGATCGTTGTACATGGTGTGCTTCCTGTTTATCAAAAAAGTCCGTATAGGTAGCGTTACTGCCCAGGTACTTCAGAGCGGGTGCTCAATCCTGATATACGCCGCTTAGTTCATATAAAGTCCGCCGTTAATCGCCAGCGTTTCACCTGTGATATAGGCTGCCTGCTCAGACGCCAGATAAGCGACCGACTGAGCCACTTCGGTTGGCGTGGCTAAGCGCTGCATCGGCACTTGTGCCTTGATGCTTTCAAGCACATCGTCACGCATTTTTTCGACCATAGGCGTGGCCGTGTAACCCGGGGCAACCACGTTTACGGTCACGCCTGCGCGGGCGCCTTCGTAAGCCAGCGCTTTGCTGAAGCCGATCATGCCGGCCTTAGCGGCTGAATAATTGGCCTGACCAAACTGGCCTTTCTGGCCATTAACGCTGGAGATATTAATGATACGGCCGGATTTGTTCGCGCACATGTGCGCAAAAACCGGGTGAGTCATGTTGAACATGGAATTAAAATTAGTGTCGATAACTTCCTGCCATTGCGTCAGGGTCATCTTTTTAAATGAGGTATCCCGTGTGATGCCTGCATTATTGACCAGAATATCGATGCGACCAAACTCATCGATGACATCATTGAGCTGCTGTTGGCAGGCTTCATGATCTGTAACATCTAAAAAGATGCCATGAACGGCTGCCGGGTTGATTGACTGTTCATTAAGCCAGGCGTCGATGTCCGCTGAGGTACGACGTGGGCTGGCAACAGCCACAACAAAACAGTTTGCATTAACCAGCTCTTTGACGATAGCTGAACCGATGCCACCCAGTGCACCAGTGACGACTGCGATTTTTTTGCTTTCCATATTGCTCTTCCGAACTTAAGGCGGCTCAACTATCGCACTTCTAAGCCACGTTTCCGGTTACAATTTACTGCAACCGAAAGGTTTACGAACTGATGTTATTGTCATCCGTCATTGTGACGAATTCATAACCAATATATTTAATTCCCAAGACAAATTTGCACTGTTTATTCGTCGTTATTAGTGTGTCCCTTTAGAGGGGGCAAAGTTGTTCTATGTAGAGCCTGATAAAAAATATAGCAAAATAGAGTAAAAGCTCAAGTTTTGAGTTGATGTTCCTTTTTTACTTACTCTGGCACGTACTTTCGTACCCAACTACTAGTAATAGTCGCTAATCAGGGCGCTGAGTATTAGACTATAGCCGTAGCTGTCAGACCAATGAGCCAGATCAAACAAGTAAGTAATTGTAAAATAAATGTTTGTTTTTCAAAGTGAAAAATGTGCATCTGGTAAAGTGTTTCCGTGATGGGTAAACTTGACGAGTTAGGAAAGGTTATTCTATTTGTTGGTTATTTTATGGGTAAATTATTCGTTGGGTGAACAGGCAGTGCTTTTGCTATTCTTGTTGTAGTCCCAAAGTCTATGAAGCAAAAGGTGTTTTATGATTAAGCAAAGTATTTGTGTGTTGTTTGGTTTGTTGAGCTTAGTTGCTCAGGCTGCCACTGAAGTTATTAGTCAGTAGGCGTTATTGCGAAATCAGATGTCGGCGCAGCCCCATGTCATCGTGGATGTCAGAAGCGAAAAAGAATTCCGGGCCGGTCATATTAAAGGGGCCATTCACATCCCCTTTGATCAAATCACCCAGCATCAGCCTTTGCTGGATACACTAAAGACTCAGACGCTGGTGGTCTATTGCCGCTCAGGCCGACGGGCGGCCATTTTCGAACAGGCGCTGGCGCAGCAAGGGTTCAGCTTGCTGCACCTCAACGGTGATTACCTTCACTGGCAGGCCGAGCAACTTCCGGTGATAACACAGAGTGAGCCTGCCGGGCAGTAGTACGCATCCGACAAACTGTGCGGGCCTCTTCACCCGCATCGAATGGGCATGGTATTACACCAGGCTTGCCAGCATCTCTTCGGAATAATCGGTCAGCGGTTTGCCTTGTCTGACTTTTTCCACATAATCCGGATTAGCAATAAAAGGTCGACCAATTGCCAGCAGATCAAAACGCGCCTCACGCAGCGCCTGCTCCCCAGTTTGGGGAGTAAAGCCGCCCACGCCAACCAGCGTGTTACTGTAATTTGCCCTGACATAATCGGATACACGGCCGCCCAGGAAGTCGAACTCCATCGCGTCGTCAAAGATACCTATGTGTACAAAGGCCAGTGTGCGCTGTTCAAGCTGTGCCAGTAAATAATCAAAAACCGCTTTGTCACGAGGATCTGCCTGCATATTAAAATAGGCACCCGGTGTCAGCCGTACAGCAGTGCGCTCGGCGCCAATGCGCTCACTAACCGCATCGATAACTTCAAGTGCAAAGCGGCTCATGTTTTGCGGCGTCTCGCCATACTCGTCGTTGCGTTTGTTGCTGTCGAAATGTAAAAACTGGTCGATCAGGTAACCATTGGCGGCATGGATCTCGATACCATCAAAACCGGCATCTATGGCATTACTGGCTGCCTGTGCATAGTCTGCAATGAGCTGGGAGATGTCATCATGCGTGGCTGGAGTAGGTGTGATATAGCTTAAATCGCGCATGCGAGGCACTGTGCCCTCTACTTTTTCTGCGCTGGGCGCCAGCACTTTGTCACCGTCAAAGAAGTGCGGGTGTGCAACCCGGCCGGTATGCCACAGCTGGGCAAAAATCTTACCGCCGTTGGTGTGCACCGCGTCGGTAACCTTGCGCCATCCGGTTATCTGCTCAGGGGTAAACAGGCCAGGAGTGTTTGGGTAACCCTGTCCGTCAGGGCGAATAATGGTTGCTTCAGAAATAATTAATCCCGCATCGGCACGACGCGCATAATACTCGGCCATGGCATCGGTTGGTACCAGTTGGTCGTCCGCCATGCAGCGGGTGAGCGGCGCCATCAGAATGCGGTTTTTCAGTGAGATCTGATCATTTAAGGTATAAGTTTCAAATAGTTTGCTCGTCATAGTTGGACCCGGTTAGTTTTTGAATGCTTATTCAAGATATGATCATTTGAACGAGCGTTCAAGTATATTTTGAACATTTGTTCAAAAATGAGTAAAATGCGCCATGTGAAATGAGGAGAGTAATGAGATGCGCAGTGCAGAATTTAACAAAGAGCAGGTGCTCAGAGCCGCGATGACGGCGTTTATGGAAAAAGGCTATGCCAAAACCAGTATGCAGGACCTGAAAGCTGTAACCGGTTTACACCCCGGATCGATTTACTGCGCGTTTCAGAACAAGCGGGGCTTACTGTTGGCGGCGCTGGAGCAGTACAACCGCGACCGCGGCGAAGAATTACAAGGGTTGTTTTCACAACATACATCCGCCAGAGCCGGGCTGGCAGCCTATATGACTCATGTTGTGGATGAATGTGTGAGCTGCGACCCACAAAAACTTTGCCTGACGCAAAAAGCGCTGAATGAGCTGGCCGAGCAGGATGAAGAGGCACAGGCTATTCTCAGTGAGCAGTGCGCTATGTGGCGCAATGCTCTTTGCTCTGTGTTTGAGCGCATTGCTGAGCAGGGCGAGCTGACAGGTACGCGCAGCCCCCTTGACAGAGCACGGAGCCTTATCGTGAGTATCTATGGATTACGCACCTTTGCTCATACACACCCGGAGCCTCAGGTAATGCGCGATTTGGGTACGCAAATACTCAAAGATGTTTGCCAGTAAACTTAAGTGTACGTATCAATTTTTCTCACTCAGGATCAGGTTGGATAAATTATCGACAGTTATGTTAGCCTCTAATCTCATTACTTTTTCTTATTTTAGGTAAATGAACTAAGGGGAAACTAGGTCCCCAGGGAGATGAGCATGAGACAGCTGGACGATAATATTTGGATTTTCGATGGTGAAGCCGTGTCTTTTTTCACCATGCCTTTCACTACCCGCATGACGATAGTGCGCTTGGCGTGTGGCGGTTTATGGGTACACAGCCCCATTCGCCTAACGCCAGAGCTGCGTGAGCAGGTCGATGCGCTGGGGCCTGTGGCCTATCTGGTGGCCCCAAACCATCTGCATCACCTGTTTATGGCACCGTGGCAGGAAGCCTATCCGGAAGCACAAACCTTTGGCACCCAGGAGGTCAAAGATAAGTGTGACACGCTCAGGTTTGATGAGATCCTCGACAATGACCGTCACTATCCCTGGGATAACACACTGAAAACGCTGCTTTTTACGGGCTCGCCTGCGATGGAAGAGGCGATTTTTTTCCATCCGCACAGTAGCACATTACTGGTGACCGATCTGATTGAAAACTTTGATCCGGACAGCCTGAATACCTTCCAGCGCTTTGTAGCCAAAGGGGCAGGTGTGGTGGCACCTGAAGGCCAGACCCCGCTGGACTGGCGGCTGAGCTTTATCTTTCATCATGATACTGCTCGTAAACATCTGGCGACCATGCTGGACTGGGCACCTAAACGGTTGGTGATGGCTCATGGCCTGATCATCGAACAAGACGCGGTTGGATTTTTGCAGCGTGCCTTTGAATGGCTCGAAAAATAAGCTTAACGATTGATTTTAAAACTTATAAATTGATCTTTTTTGTATAATGGACAGCACCAGTAAGACCAAAGTTGATAACTATTCAAGTGCATGTAACTAGCATGTGAATAAGAAATCCGCTACGCTGGTGCGATAATAACAAGAATATTGTCAGGGTTATGGAATTTCAATTCGCCAATGCGCGTTTGAATATCGCGACGCAGTGCGTCATCATCAATGAGCGGTCGACTCAGCTGGACGACCGCGCCTTTATGCTTCTTCATTATCTATTGCAGCGCCGTCCTCAGATCTGCTCGCATGCCGAGCTGGTTAAGTTGTTGTGGCCCAATACTGTGGTGTCAGACTGGTCGCTGCCAAAGCTGGTCTCCGATCTGCGCAGTCAGCTAAACCGCGCGGGGCTTATACAAAACTGTATCGTGACCGTGCGCGGTCAGGGCTACCGGTTTGCCCCTGCTATTGAAGTCAGTGAGCACGAATTGACAGGTACCCTGCTCGGAACCGGAACTGGCATCGGCACAGCCACACAAGCTGTCACTGCTCAGTCTGTGCCAATGCGCGGTGTGCGCAATGATAGTGCCTTACCTACTCGCTATTGGCTGCCGGTGCTGCTGATTGCTTGTTTGTGCTTTATCGGATTAATGACACACAGTACCGAGCAGATGCAAGAATTGCGCTACGGCGAGCCATCCGGTGCCATCGGACGCATACTCTGGGTAGACGATAATCCGACCAATAACTTGCAGGAAAAGCGCTATTTTGAACGTCATCATATTGGAGTATATACCGTCAAATCCAGTGAAGAAGCGCTCTTGCTAATGCAAATGTATGAATACACTTTGATTATTTCAGATATGGGCCGAGGTCAGGAGCCGCTGGCGGGGTTGAAGTTGTTACAGCAACTGAGATCTCAGGGCGACCAGACGCCTTTTTATTTTTACACCCTGATCGATAATCAGGACATGCTGGAGGTGATTGCTGACAGTGGCGGGCAGGGCGTAGCGACCGAGCGCCCGCAGCTATATGGGCAAATTTTGTCTCATTTCTCCACTAAGAAAATCCCCTTAAGTGGTTGATAATCATGCTTTTCAAAATGATTCAAAGGATAGTTGATGACATTTTGACACTGCTGTGCCACGGTTAAATCGTTGCTCTCCCGACCTTTGGCATTGACATGCGCTTGCCGAGCAATGTGAGTGTATGACGACAGGATCAAAGACCTGGACACATGTCTCGGCCCTGGCACTGGTAATGGGTGCCAGGGTCTTTTTTTATTGGTCGTCCGTAGCCGCTTGGTGCTGCAACATCAGGTGTGTATACCTGCCGAGGGAGGCATAAGGTTCCTGTTGATTATATTTAAGCTCCAGTTCAAGCAAGTCATCAAACTGACTGTTACCTTTGTCCGGATCTCGCAAGTAATCGTGAAAACAGCGCACGCCCGACTGGGAAAGCTTGTTCAGCGGCAGGGCACTCAGCCAGAGATTGACGTCCTGCGGCTCTAATGGGCGGTTCGGGCTCAAGCCAACTTTTTGTTTTACCTGCAGGCCATTGCGCACATAATCAAAATTACCATAGACCATATTGGCCATGCGCTGAGCCGCCCGATTGTAGTACATCAAAGACAAGTAGCCTTGCGGGGCGAGTCGCTGAGTGAGCAGCGTCAGTGCCTGTTGCTGCTCAGTAAGCCATTCCAGCACGGCATGACACATCACCAGGTCAAACTGACCGAGTGAAAGCTCAGGGAGCGCTTGCAGCGGCGCGTGGATCAGAGTCACTCGCTCTGTGACACCCAACTTATCTGCCTGTTGTTGTGCTTGTGCCAGCATTTCGTCGGAAATATCCACCAGTGTGACGTGATGTCCCAGCTGCGCAAGATACAGTGCAAGCTGGCCTTGTCCGCCACCAACATCCAGTACCGTTTTATTTGACTCAACACCCAGCCAGGGCAGATGCTGTGCGAGATCGCGCTGTAATACGGCTTCTCTTAGTTTGCCTTTGGAGGTGCCATAAATGTTGTTCTTAAACTTGCCGGTTAACTCGCTAAAATTGCGATCCTCATTGCGATTGAGGGTACGTTGCGTGCGCTTAGCCATAGGTCACACTGGGTTGTCGATATCAACAAATTCAACATCCAGGTCAAACTGGGTTGCCAGATATTCGCCCAGTGCTTTTGCACCGTAGCGCTCGGTGGCATGATGTCCGGCGGCAAAGAAGTGGATCTGTTGCTCATTCGATGAGTGAATGGTTTGTTCAGACGCCTCGCCGGTGAGGTAGGCATCTATCCCCTGGCTGGCTGCCAGATCAATAAAGCTTTGGCCGCCGCCGGTGCACCAGGCGATGGTCCTGATCAGGTGATCGCCCGACTGGTTAAGTAGTGGCTTACGACCCAGCTTCTGTTCAATCAAAGCGGCAAAATCGGTCGCAGACATAGGTTCGCTCAGCTTGCCTTTTACCGCTACACTGTTGCTGTTCCAGGGCTCTAACGGACGCTCAGTAGTCAGGCCAAGCAGCTTACCCAGTTGTGCATTGTTGCCAACTTCCGGGTGGACATCCAGCGGCAGATGATAGGCCAGCAAATTAATATCATGAGCCAGTAAGGCTTGCAGGCGGCGTTTTTTCATGCCGGTAACGGTTTGATCTTCGCCTTTCCAGAAGTAGCCATGATGGACCAGTATGGCATCAGCCTGTTTTTCAATCGCGGCATCAATCAGTGCCTGACTGGCTGTTACCCCGGTGATGACCTTACGGATCTCAGTTTTTCCTTCGACCTGCAAGCCATTTGGGCAGTAGTCTTTGATCTGAAAAGGCTTCAGAAACTCATTGAGGTGGTTTACCAGCTTTTTACGTTGCATCGTGCTCTCACTGTCGGGCTTTAAAAGCGCCTAGTTTAGCGCTTTTTGTGGCGCTGAAAAAGGCATGAACACACGCTACGGCGGTTTGTGTTGAACTGGGGTATTACTCGACTTTTCGGCGAACTGGGCTAGCTTTAAATGATCAGATTGTCTGACAAGCGATGTGGCTTAGACGTGACCATACGTGCAGCCACAAGACAAGTCATGGCACTGTGTCTAACTTGCGAGGAAATCATCATGACAGTTTCAGCGATACCGGACGGCTACCACGCCCTGACGCCCTATCTGATCACCGAAAATGCCGCTCAGGCGATAGACTTTTATCGCAGGGCTTTTGCTGCGGAGCTGATCATGCAGCTGCCTATGCCGGATGGCGGCGTTGCGCATGCTGAGCTCAAAATTGGCGACTCTCATCTGATGTTGTCAGATATGTGCCCGGATATGCACTTTAAGAGTCCACAGCAACTCGGTGGTACACCCGTTAGTTTGATGCTCTACGTGCCCGACGTCGACAGTACCTTTACTCAGGCCATTGCTGCCGGGGCTACCGAGCTACGGCCTGTGGTGGATCAATTTTATGGCGACAGAGCGGGCACATTGCAGGACCCGTTTGGCCACGTCTGGACCATAGGCACGCATCAGGAAGATTTAACTGAGCAGGAGATTATGGCACGTATGGCCGAGTGGATGACGGACGATTCATAAAGGGTAAAATAATCATTGATTTATTGTTCCTAAAATGTCATTTTGTTTGTGATGGTCTGTTTTATGATCATAAAAAATTCAACTCAAGGACAAGAAAATGAAATTACAAATTAAAAAGTCAGCTCTAAAACGCCTTACAGATACACAACAACTGGCACAGCAACAAACCCCTAATGTAGCGGGTGGCGCACATTCATTCCGTTGTAATCCGCCACCGCAATCAGAAACAGGTAATCGCTACTGGGCATGTGAGTGCTAAACTGGATCTTTTGATCATAGAGCCCGTAATGGGCTCTTACTAAAAACTCATATACCCAACAAGGTTTGCATCCCACCGTCATAATTTTGCCTCACCATTCTTCTGTCGAGCAGCTAAACTAAAATGAACTCCCTGTGTTATATCTGCACATTGTGTCCACACTGTGTCGCTAGAGTGACAGTAGGTAATCGGGTTATAGGTGATACTGGTATTAGTTCGGCATCTAGATTCACTCAGCCAGATTAAACAACGCTTTCAAAAGGGTGTAGGGATATGGTTAAGCGGGTCTTAGTGGCGTTTTTATTGGGTCTTATGGGCATAGTGGGTGCTCGCGGTGCGATCGCATCCGATGGCGTGTGCGTCGGACTGGGTGGAGGCGCCATTGTCGAATTAAAGCGCATGTCTTTGCGTGCTGTAAAATCGGTCAGGCACATAGTGGTGCTAAATATAGTTGGCACGACAGAGGCGGAAACTTACCGGCTAACCCTGGACGGACGGCGCATTAAAGTGATGAGAGCGACCTCGGACAGTGCCAGCTGTGTATTTATCTATGCCAATCAGGTTGAGCAAATTCACGTTTATTTGAGTGAAGGCGACGACAGTTACGACGGTCGTGCCATGTCCATTGAGCAACACGTCTGGGCCGGTAGCGGCGATGATGAGGTGATGGGTGGACGCGGTGCGGATCGGTTATTTGGTGGTGTCGGTAATGATGAACTCAGAGGATTTGCCGGGCGTGATAAGCTGGTCGGTGGCACTGGCGACGATACCCTGATAGGCGGCGATGACAAAGATGTGCTCGAAGGCAAAGAGGGCAATGATATTCTCGCCGGTGGTACGGGTTACGATACCCTTAATGGTGGCAGTGGCCGCAATCAGCTCTATCAGGGCGAGATAGTAACCAGTTCAAATGAACAGGGTGGTAAGTACTAGCCTGGCGTTTAATTACGCCAGATCTTTGCCTATCCACACAACTTTACCAATAATCTCAAGTTGTTCCAGCTCATCAGCTCGCACCACCTGCTCAACATATTCTTTGTTATCACTGATAAGCCTGACTGAGCCATCCAGATATTGCTGCAAGCGTTTGGCGTAGAGCTCTTCACCCAGGCGAACAACATAGATGAGACCTTCACTGAGCTTTTTATCACTCAAATCCACCAAAATCGTGTTGTTGTTGTGAATGGTGGGTTCCATGGAGTCACCTTTGGCAAATACCACTGCCAGCTCACTTTTATCAAGGTTTTTGTAGTCGATCCATTTTTTTCTGAATGCCAGGTGACGCGCAACCTG
Organism: Pseudoalteromonas rubra; assembly: GCF_000967655.1. GTDB lineage: Bacteria > Pseudomonadota > Gammaproteobacteria > Enterobacterales > Alteromonadaceae > Pseudoalteromonas > Pseudoalteromonas rubra_A. The sequence continues at coordinate 20,245 of NZ_JXYA01000046.1, read as the reverse complement.
CGCATTGTCGTTAAACGCACCGTGGCCAGTACTGACCGACACGTGATAGCCCGGCACCAGCACAAAGGCCTCGTTAAACTCATCCAGTTTAACCAGTGGCTGGGTAATGATCGGCGATTGTGGACACTCCGCGGCCGTTTCTCCCTGGATCAACCACATCAAGTCAACATTAGCAACGTGTGCAATGCGCTCCACGATACTCAGTTTAGGATCTTCGCCTTTGAGTATGCGTCTTAATGTCCCTTCAGAAATATCAATTTTTGACGCAAAGGCGCGAATGCTATGCGGTTTAATTGCATATTCAACGCGTTCTGCGAATGCTGAGATATCAGCTTCCGTATTGTGTTGTTTTTCCATTGTTTGATACCACGCCTTTGGTGTCACATTTTTAAGCAGTACGGCATTATAGAAATTTGAATAAGAAAACGCAATTCAAATTTTTACGCAAAAATTTGAAAGTTACGCATTGATCTGCGTAAAAAATTGAACTATCATCTTTCATAAATTACGCATTGGCGGTGTTTTAAGGATTCAGTCCGCGTTAACAGCCATTGCTGATAGTAGATAATGACTCAATTGCCTCTAGGTGGTTGAGTAACATGACAAGATTGCGTAAAAAAGTAAGGAAGTGGATATGACCAGCACAGCAACCTGTAAGATCCCGACAGAAACTATGATCAACCCCTTTACTCTGGGAGGAGGCGTTCCATCACCGCATCTGGAGCAGACACCAGAATTTGACTTACTCCGTGCCCCGAGGGGCGCACAGTTATTAAAGTATGCGCGTAAGTTAAGAGGCTACACCCAGGCAGAATCTGCTGCCAGCTATGGCATAGAAGAGCGCACCTTAAGACGCTGGGAGAATAATGAATTTAATCCAAGATGGAATGATGTGATCTCTTTGCTTGAGGATGTGTATTTTATGGATATCATGCAGGCCATTGCGGGTGTGCGGTCAATGCAAGCGCAGGGAATTGCACTGTGATTGCGTAATTTAGTTCGTTGTAGAGGCAGCTCAGCACTGAAGCTGAACTGCCGTCATTGACTTATAAATGAATGATGCTGTCGGCATTACCATCCGGATCACCACTGGCACGGCCATCCGTTCTTGGATTGCCATTGCTCATCATGATCACGGCACAGGCTGCGGGTGATGCCATAGACGTCCCCGACATAGTGGTTGTGCCACCGCCGCTGCGCGTTGACAGAATGCTGACACCTGGTGCTGCATAGTCGACCGGCGGATTACCATAGTTGGAGAAGCTGGCGAAGCGATCGTTGGAATCTGTCGCGGAGATAGTATACACACGCGGGTGTGACGCACTGGCAGGTGAGACATTGTTGGCATGCTGGCTTTCATTGCCGGCGGCAATCACAAAGAAAGCACCTGATTGCTGCGCTGCGCTTTCAACGGCATCATTCAATTCCTGGTTGAAACCACCGCCCAGGCTCATATTGACACAGTCTCCCGGTGACGCATTGGCTGCAACGTGGTCAATACCTGCTAATACACCAGACCAGCTGCCTGAGCCGCGAGAGTCGAGTACTTTGACCGGCACAACGGTGGCGCCTGCGGCGACACCAACCACATCGATGCCGTTATCTAATGCTGCAATGGTGCCGGCGACATGTGTACCATGACCATTGCCGTCGTCCACACCGGCATTTTTACCTTTACTAAATGCGCTGAAGCCTCGGCTGCTGTCAACATTGAGGTCACTGTGGTCAACGTCGATACCCGTATCTATAACCCAGGCGGTATAACCGCTGCCATCAACCGGGCCACCCACTCGGCTGACACTCCATGGAATAGTCTGGCCTTGCGAACCACCGCCACCTGGTTTGCCGAGTTTTTTGGCCGGACTGGCATACACGGCGCCGTCTGGCGTAAAGCGCATTGAGGCGGACTCGGCTGCAAAAGTTGCACGCGCCTGCTCGCAGCTCATATTGACTGCCATGCCCTTCATTGCATGTTTATAAATGTGTTTTGCCTGAGCGTTTGCGCGAGCCAGCAAGCCTCTGGCCTTGCCTTCCACATCCAGTTTTTCTGTTTTGTCGTCGAATCTGACGATGCAGGTGTTGTTAATTGCCAGTTCAGCGGCTGCACCCTGGTAGTCGGGTTCAGACGCAGACGCGGCAGTACTTGAAAGGGCACTTACAATCGATAGGCAAATTAAAGAATGTTTCATTCGTTTTTCCTGTTGTCATAAAGGTAATTGTTTTTATTTGGTTAACTCAGTGTGTCGAGTTGTATTAAAAGTTAGGTTTAATTGAACAAAAGTCAAACGGGTTGAATAAAAAATCTCACCTGGTCGGATATGTGGTATATTTAATTCTTAGTACAAGTATTGTTAGAAGTAATTAATCTTCTTATTTCAGGAGTGGTTATGGGTATTCAGTGCTAAAGTGGGGCAGCATTGAAAATCGCTCACTAAAAGTGCGCGTTATTTATTGCGCACTTTCCGTTGTTATGCGCTTTGTCGCGTGAATAAACGCATCAAACAGGTCGCGCAGTTTCAAAGCAGTGAGGCCCCGGAGGGCCTCAGACAGGTAGGAGAGTTAGCTGCCGAATTCGGCCTGGTGAAGTTGAATCACTTCATTGAGTACCACAGTGGTGGCGCGTTTGAAGAAATTGAAGTCGGTCGCTGTTGCACTGGTGTAGGCACCCATCATGCGGGTGATCACCAGATCGCCATCTTCCAGTTTAGGCAGTTCAACGGCATCACAGATCACGTCTATGCTGTCGCAGGTTGGTCCCGCCAGTACGCTTGGATAAACCTCATCAGCGGTCTTCAGAGTGCGTAGCGGATAGCATGCCATGTCGAACATCAGCCCACTGAAAGAGCCATAAATTCCATCGTCCAGATAATACCAGGTACGGCCTTCACGCTGTGCCTGACCCATCACCGAGGCAACGCAGGTCATCGCACCGGCGACAATAAAGCGACCGGGCTCTGCAATGCGTTGTACCGTCTCTGGCAGCTCGGCCAGTGCCGCGTTAATTGGCGCACAAAAGGCACGAATATCCACCTGGTTGCTTGCGTACGATACCGGAAAACCACCGCCAATATCCAGGCAGCTCAGTGCAGGCAAGCCTTCAGCCACCACGTCGTCCATCAGTTGTTTGCACGCCTGAATAGCCGCGACATACTTGTCGGCATTGGCGGTTTGTGAACCAACATGAAACGACAGGCCTTTAACCCGAATACCCCAGTGCTGCGCCTGACGGATCAGGCTCATTGCATCGGCCGGGCTGCAACCGAATTTCTTCGACAGGTCGGCGTACGCCTCACTGTTACGAAAGCTCAGTCGGATCAGCACTTCAGCTTGTTCTGCAAACTCGCGAAACTTCGCCAGCTCGTTGAGGTTGTCGACCACAAACACCTGACAGCCATACTCCAGTGCATCAGCAATGTCACTGCGACGCTTGATTGGGTGCGTATGAATGGTGCACTCAGCCGGAACGCCCTGCTCACGCACCAGCGCTATTTCGCCGCTGGTTGCCAAATCAAAACAGGCACCCAGTTGCAATAAAGTACGCACTACAGCCGGATGTGGTAAAGGCTTAAGAGCGTAATGTAAACGCACGCCGGGTAATGCTTCGGCAAGGGCCAGGTATTGGTCACGCACCTGATCACAGTCAAGCATCAGTAACGGTGAGCCATACTGGGCAACTAAATCGGTAACAAGGGTAGCGTCAATAGCAAAATTTTGTACTTGAGGCTGAATAGGCATAGCGACTCCAAATAGTATCAGCGAATAACGACCTGCAGGCTCTATATGTGAACGGTGCTTGTTTGTGGTGCACGCGCTCACCCCTTCAGATCTTGAGCAAAGCGACTCAGGTTTTGACGACGCATCAGCGTATTACCTTTACCCGAATCAGTTACAGATCCTGGATAGTTGCTCTATCGCCTTGCCACGGGGTGACCACATCATGACCGGCTCATTGACCCGTCATGCTAAACACACCACCGCGATGTACTCGGATTGGCTATCTTCAGAAAACACGCAAATAGTAGGGCGCATGGTGCTGCAGCGCAAGCCCCAGTTCAACGAGAAATTTTGCTGCTGAGTGACAAATTTACTTGTCGTAGATCAAGCTTTGTCGGTATAGAGAATTGTGAATAAAGTGACTCAGGTGAAGTTTCATTATTTTTTGAACAGAATAAAACAGGGTCTCTTAGGAGCAGCTTTTGAAACCCTGATTAATGCTTATGACAGCGGCAAGTGTTGTTTTTATCTTTATGATTAAACTAGATAATTTTTAATTTTCAACAAGTAAATCTACTTGTTTTTGAAATTTGTCCGGGGCGAATTTCTCTTGCTATGGTGACCTCAGTTAGCCAGTAAGGGTCAGGCGATTGTCAATCTGTTGACCCGCGCTGCACAGTTTAACCATTAACATTTTTATTCGTTACTTTCTAAAAGGACATAACCATGAAAACCTTATCTTTGTCATTTGCTGCAGTCGCTTTGTTCAGTGCATTTGGTAGCCAGGCAACGGCTTATCAAAACGTGTTTGATACTGATGGATACGAGCGTTTGACTAACTACACCTCAGGCCCGGTAAGCTCAGCATTGCTAACCGGTGAGTTTGCGCACAACTTTGAAGCGCAACTGATCCTGCGTGGTGAAGGTGCTTACTGTGAATCTGCAAATCTGTATTCTGCAAATGATGGCCGTCATATTGTGAATCTGGGTGTGAAGACGATTGCGGATCGCAATACAGTTGAAATGGGCGTTGCTATTCCTGAAGCGACACTGACCGAAAAGAAAGTGCTGCATGTCAGCTGTTATGATGCGGCGGGGGAGTGGTACAAGGTGCTGGTTAACGTGCCGGGTGCCCCCATCGTTGATTGGCAAATCGAGTTAACGCCTGCGGGTGACTTCGTGAATCAGCCATACTCATACGGCTATCACACGGCTTACCACATTAGCAGCCGTCTGGTGATTGATAACCAAAACAATGACGCCCGTTGTAGCGTTCTTGCAGATCGGGGTGTGTCTTTGGGTCTGTTCCATGGTGAAGACCGCAAGGGGCCATTCCATTCAGACGTATTTACACTGGACACGGTAGTGGACAACAAGGCTAAGAACCCAGTGTTATATCAAATCCTGGAGTGTGAAAACGCAGTAGGTAAGACCATGGCGGTGAAAGTCTTTAATCTGACAGATCCAAACAGCATCTACACCTATGAAGATCAGCTGATTGTAAAATAATACCCCTTTGCTCCCCACAAACGAGCAAATATAAAAATGGACAGGTATTTAAAAAGGACTTGAATTGCGAACCTCACGCCGGGCTCAACTGAACTCGGCGTTTTTGTGTGCCTGGCGACGTTGCCAGTAAGGTGAGTCGGGCCAGCGTCGCTCCTGTGCGTAATAATGCGCGCGATGGCTCAAATAGTGTTGCCAGACAGACTTGATCTGTGCCTGATGCAGCCGGGTTACTTCAATGGCGGCGTCGGCATCGCACAGGCCATACTCCCCCAGGCTGTTGGCCAGTTGCATGGCGGTTGCCATGGCATTAAACATGCCCTGCGACGATAATGGGTCGAAACTACAGGCGGCATCACCCAGTGCAGCCCAGCGGTGCCCGGCTGCCTGGGTCAGACAGGTACTATTAGCCGATACCACACCATGCAGCTGCATGGTGCCCGAGTGCTCAATGCCTTGTGGTAGTAATGTCTTTAATCCAGGTTGTGTCCGTGCCAGGCTACAAAACTGCGGCAAATCGTGTTGCAGGCCTTTGTTGAGTAAATCACTGTCGGTTTGCAGTGCCAGTACCCGGCGTTGCGCCGGGAGCCTTGCGCTGTACCACCACCCTTGCTCGCTTGCTTCGATACAGGCCAGTTGGTTTTTAATGCCACAATCCAGGCTTGCCCACAGGGCAATTTGTTTGTCCAGCACAGTGCGTTTGAGCCCCAGTTTAGTGGCAAATGCGCTGTGGCGCCCGGTGGCATCAATCACAAAATGGCAGGGGATAGCGATGCTCTGTTGAGCGGCCTGGGTTTGCGCTGCCAGATATAGCAACCAGCCGTCGCTGCCTGGCTGGGCGTCCAGTAATCTGGCGGGCCAGAGGGTGTCTACGTCATGCGCGATTACTTGCTCGCGCAACCAGTTTTCAAACCCGGCCCGATTGAGTTGCCAGCCCAGGCCATCGGGATTACTGAGGTTGTCGTTAATAAGGTTTTGTTCGCTCCCCCAGCGGCTTTGCATGCTATAGTGTGGTAGATGCAAATCCTGGCGTTGCTCAAAGTCCTTGAGCAGATTTAAATTTCGCAGTATGCGCGCCGCAGCCGGCGGCAGGCATTCACCCACCTTGTCGGGGCAGGCAGGTTGCTTGTCAATCAATACGACCTGAAAGTGGCGACTCAGCGCCAGGGCGGCAATACAGCCTGCCACCCCGGCGCCAATGATCGCAATCTGACAATGTTTTACCTGTGTCATTGCGTATGACCTTATTTTAAGTCCTTGGGAAAGTTTGCCGCAAAGCGACTGACTTTTTCGATCACTCCGAGGTCTACCCGAGAGCGCGAAGTCGCCATGACGGGCCTTGTTGCATCCTGACCATCCGGGCTGGGCACCAGATTTGCGGCCAGCTGCGCAACAGTCTGAAGCTTGTTGTCGGCTTGCGCTTTGGCAGCTGCCTTACTCGCCTCTTTGGACAGGTGATCTTCCGCAGTGATCCCAACCTGCATGGTTGCGGGCAGCTCTACACTGTCGGTTGCACCCGGTCGACCCTGGACCACAGCCAGTTTATCGAAATTGGCGATCATGCTGTTGATCTGGGCGGTATAAGTGGCCGGCTGACCATATAAGGGCAGCGCATCGAGCCAGTCGCTGCGATAATTGAATGCCTCAACGCGGGTTTGCGGGTCCAGCGCCGGGTTAATGGCTTCTTCATAGCGCGCCACATTGAGGATGTTATTCGGCACCCGCGCGGGCCAGAAAGTGGGCAGGTAAGGGTCGTAATCGGGCGTATAGCCATCGCGGCAGCTGGCGGTGTCTGTCTGCCAGGGGATCGCCATCCAGCGGGTGATACCACCGGCCACCTGACCACCGAGGATCGGCCCCTGTGCCAGGGTAATGGTGTCGCCGTTGATCTGGGCGCCATAATAGGTGGTGTCTTTACTGATCCCTTTATCGGCATGCTTAATCCGAAACGGTGCCATATACATACCGGCCGTACGCATTGGCCAGGTCATTTCACAGCCCGGATGAAAGGCATCAGCCAGACAAAAATCTAATGCGCCCCGGGTTAGCATATCCGGTTGCTCCGCCACTGGCACTTTATCTATGTCGCCGGGCTCAGCGGCATGCGGGCAAACTGCCGGGTCTACATAGTCGGCGGTAAAGTCTCCTTCAACCCACTGATCCAGAAACGACAGTTGTAACGCAGACAGGGTGGAGTGCTGACGCTCAGACCCCGTTGGTGGAATAGACAAAGCATCGCCATACAGCCAGGGCCACAGTTGCGCAGCCTGTGCACCGGGTTGACCGTAACGACGGAAGTTGTTCGACAAGGTACGGCGCAGCTCTTTATAAGCCGGGGACGGGTTGCCCAGTTTGGCTTTCCATTCTTCGCTGGTGTAGTTAAAGGGGGCCTTAAAACCAAACCCGGCGGCAAACCCGGCGTTCACCCATTGTAAGTCGGTCATGCGCTCGAAAATAGGCAAAATATCGTGTTTAAAAGACGGTCGCGCCGGGCGAGTCAGCATATCTGCATTGACCGCGACTGAGCGCATCAGATCCCACATGGTCCGCACGGATTTTTGCATTGGCGCGTAATCTGGTGGGGCACACACCACCCAGGCCGGGTCGACCTGCAATTTTACGCCTTCATACTCCACCTCGGCGGTGACCGGGCCATCGGAAATATCGTCGTGCCAGCCCTGGTTATTAGCAAACGTGATGGCAATATCGCCATTGATGTTGCGCGATACGCCATTGCCGCCAAGCACAATCAGGCGGCCCTGCTCGTCGGACTTAAGCTCACCCAGATAGACTTCTTCGCCCATAAATTCGCCCTGGAATTGCGGGCCTTTTTTCACTTTGGCTTTGTCCAGTTTATGGCTGCCGCCGTCGATCAACAAGCGGTTGCGATCGGCAACATTGTTGTTGCGCAACAGGCTGGGCGGGGCATCGGCCGCTTCCGGTACATCCAGTGCCAGCTGAAACTCGTACCAGGACGACTTCTGATTAGCCAGGTGAACCTGCCAGCTGATCTTGGCGTTATCCATAGTCAGCTCTTTAACGGGCTTGCCTGCCGCGTTAAAACCGTAAATACGAAACTCAGCCGCCTGGCGCTTAAGCAGACCGTCGTCATCGCGGTAGGCGTCTTTTTCCAGCCGAGGCTTAGGATTCGGCACCTGTGGACCAATAAAGTACTCCTGACTGCTACCCACCCGCATTACGCCAATCGGTGGATAAATACCGGCCCGTACAATACAGTCGCTGCTTTCGTCGCTATTACCCGTAAACTTTGGGTCGATGGCATCGGGTTCGTTCATCTGCTGGCCGTTGGCCTGATGACGGGTATTGGCACTGGCCTGATACACGACTTTTCGTGCCTGAGCTATGGAGCCCAGAGGTTCGTTTTCGGCCAGAGTGCGCCAGATATTGAAGGCCAGATTACGACCAAACTCGGCCTGACCAATGGCACAAATATCTTGTTGTGGCAGTGTGAGCGTGGCAACCGGCTCGAAGGGGGCTTCTTTTTCTGACCAGGCGACCATGGCATTGTCGATGGGGAAGTCCTTCTCGGAGGCATTGGGCGGACGCCGTTGGATCTCAAAGACAAACTTGGCTTCCCCCTGTCGCAGGCGAATTTGTAAGTCATCCGCCAGGTAGTCATTGCCTTGTGCAGGTGAGCCCCGGTAGGTATCGAGCGGACGAATGCGATATTTAACGACATTCTGCTCACCCAGTTTGAACGGCAGGATTGCCCAGTAATGGGCGCTCAGGCAGCTGGCCTCGGATTTGGTCATGTCATCCAGTACGTCGGCGGTTTTTGGGTGTTTGGCCAGGTAGGCCGGGTAGTCTCGGTCGATAACGCCGGCGGTGGTAAAGGCACACATTTGTGCGGCATCGCGAACAAAAAAGCGGTCGATGTTCTGCATGATAAAGTCGACATTGTCGCTGTCACCCAGCAACTTTTTACCTTTCACGCCAAAGAGTTTGATCCCCACGCCCAAAGTAGAGTGCAGATCCGGGCCATCCGGTGTGGTATCGCTGGAAAAGCGCACCACACAGTCATAACTGGCCGGTTTTGCAAACACACCGGCCTGTAAACACTTATCCAGCTTGTTGTGAACCTCAAACTGGCCGTAGGCAATACCATGCTGCTTACGAAAAACCGCCCGCTCAGCGGGTTTCTGTCCGCGTTCAATGCGGGTTTTTTGCCCCATTTCAACAAACATTTCTTTCAGGCGCTGAGTGGCCAGTTCAATGCTCTGATAGTCATCTTGCGTCCAGCACTTTACCTCGTTGGCCGTTGGGGCATTATCTATGTTCTTTTTCAGATACTTAGGGTTGACTAGTTGACCTTGTTGTTGCTTATTACGTTTTTTCTTATCGCTCATAACGGTTTCCGCTTATCAATGTTTCCTTGTCAGGTAACTGCAATGACGCATGAGTCACTCATGTATTATTCATAAGCTACATAGGGCATACCGCATACATCGTTTACCTGTCCCGACCGGGCAGTATTTTACGCTGCCCACTGTGAGTATAGCGGGGCTGCGCCAATCGGTATCTGGATAAACTCTAGATGCAAAGGCACGCTATAACTATTACAGGAGGTTACGCGTGGCCGACTTAAGAACACCCGCAATTCGCTCTGTTTAATGCCGGGGTCAGGCGAAGGTTTCCCTCAGGCTCTATACTCGGGCTGCGACCGGTTATCCGGAACCCGGTACAACATGTAGGGGCGGCCAGTTACTGTATTATTTTGTTTGATAGTGAAATCACCCGGCGTGTGCTTTTTTAGGGTTTTCTTTCTTTAGAGTTTTAACTCTAAAGCGACAAATTTGTCATCCTCCCGTTTTGTGTGCAATCCGTTACCTTGTTGCTATGGCCGAATTTGTGGGTTTCTCCCTGAAGTCGGCGGGTTTTCCATCCACAAGGAGCCGAGATGACTTACTGCTACTTATTTGAAGCCAGGTCGATCCAGCACTATCTGTTTCGAACCGGTAAATTACGCGATGTGGTCGCCGCCAGCGAGCGGCTCGACCGTTTAATTGATTCCTCTGAACACAGCGTGCTTTATCAGGTGTTACAAGCTACGCAACTGCGTCACGACTTGTTACCTGAACACCCAGACCCCGACCCGCAGGTGCGCTTTTTTCGCTGCAAAGGCGGTGCGTTTTATGCCAGCAGCGACGACGAGGAAACGCTGCAAACCTTGCGCGACAGTTGGACCTTAACTTTTGCTCAGCTTTATCCGGGGCTGGAATATTGTGATGCACTGGCGCAGGGGGAAAGCGTTGCACATGCTAAACAGGCCGCGCTTTACTTATTGGCACAGGCGCGTAATTTTCAGCCTGCAAGCTTACCGGTTGCAACAACCCTGTGTGCCCGGGCGCAGCGCACCGGATCGTTGGCAGTAAAGCTGCGTCACGAAGAGCTGGTGGACTTGCCCAGTTGGTATAACGAGCAGGCCTATAATCACTGGGATCTGCGCGATAAAGACGGTGCGTTGCAGGCGCGCTTTAAACCAACCGGGGAGTTACTGGATACCAAACTGGTTGAGAAAATCGCTTTTCCTCTTGATCTGGAGTCTGAGTTCCCGTTAACCCCTCGCGCGACAGCAGATGACCCTGAGTCTGAGCGTGAGCTGCACATGGACATTGCACTGCTGCACATAGATGGCAATGGCATGGGTCAGGTACTACAGGATTTGGACAAGGCTTTGAGTGACGCAGATGATGGCGTGTATTGCAGCGCTTTCCGGGATTTTTCTGAGGCCATGGCCATTGCCACGCAACAAGCGGCTCAGCAGGCCACGTTGTGGCTCACCAGGCGGGTTTTGTCAGAGCAAGCAGAAAACAGCGAACTGACGGAGCTACTGTTGCCAATGCGCCCGCTGGTGCTAGGGGGTGACGACGTTACCTTACTGTGCCGTGCTGATCTGGCGCTGGAATACACCGCGCAGTTTTGTGCGGCTTTTGAGCAAACATCGCGGGTTGCGCTTAAGCCAACCTATGAGGTGATCAAAGCGGCCAACGCTGAGAGCACATTTAGCGGCAAGCTCACAGCCAGTGCCGGGGTCTTAATCCAAAAGGTCAAACACCCTTTCACGCACAGCCATGAAATGACCGAGCAGTTGTGTAAACAGGCCAAGGCACTGACCAAGCAGGCCAATGGCACAGCGGCACTGGCCTTTGTTCAGGTCTCCAATACGGTCAGTGATGGGTTAGATACTTTCAGGGCCCGCCATTTGAGCTGCACAGTGGGTGAGGACGTGCTGCATACCAGTCTGGGGGCTTACCTGTTAAGTGAGTATGGGTCGTATCCGACCTTAAAAGCCCTGAACGCTTTGTTTGATTTACTGGCACAGGAGTGCACACCTATGACGCTGAGCAAGTGGCGAGAGGTATTAACGTATCTTGGCATGGGCGACCTGGCTGAGGTGCAGCGCGTGATTTATCGCGACTTTGCGCTCAATGGCGACAAAGCACAGCAGCAAAAACTGGCGCAGGCTTTTGCGCAGCTCAGCGCGCGGGACAAAGAGCCACAGGAAAGCTGGCACTGGCAGGGCGAACACGGCTGGGTTACGCCACTTAGCGACTTGATGGTGCTCGAAAAGCTCAATCGCCTGAGCGTGAAAAGCGTTCTGGCAAAGCAACAACCGGAGGTGTCGTGATGACATATCAACTGACCTTTACCCTACACAGTGACTGGCATATTGGCAGCGGTGAAGAGGGTGGCAGCTATGCCGATGCGCTGGTGGCCAAATCAGCACAAGGGTTGCCCTATATTCCGGGTAAAAGCATTAAAGGGTTGCTGCGCCATGCTTTTGAGACGGCTGCGCAGCATGACTGGTTTGGTGAACATAACGAAGACGTCGCGACTTACCTGTTCGGGCATGAAGGCAAGCAGGCCGAGTGTAGTCAGGGCGTGATCCAGCTCAGCAGTGCCGAGCTTAGTAGGGCGGAGCAACAATTTTTGACTTTTCACAAGTCTCATCAGAAATACCTCTATCGGGTGCTTCAGAGTACTGCAGTCAACGAGCGCGGTGTTGCCAGAAACACCAGCTTGAGAGCCACGCAAGTTGTGGTCCCCGTTAATTTGGTGTGTGAGCTCACTTTTAACCATGATCATCCCAACTGGGCGCGATTACAGACACTGCATACTGAAGCTGAGCTGGTGCAGTGTATTGACGATGCGTTATTGCTGATCACTGAGCTCGGTGGTAAGCGCCAGCGTGGGTTTGGTCAGGTAACAGTGACTCTGAATAAGGAGGCGGCATGACCATTCAATATTTTGTGCTGACCACACTCGACCCCATTGTGGTCAGTGAAAGCAACGCAACCGTGAATAACCAGATGAGCCTGGACTTTATTCCAGGTAGTGCGCTGCTGGGTGCGCTGGCGGGACGGCTGTATCGCGAACTGAGTGACGAACAAAGCTGGGCGTTATTTCACAGTGGTGCCTGGCGTTTTGGTCCGTGTTATCCGCTCCAGGATAACCGACTGGCGTTGCCTGTGCCATTGTCCTGGCATCATCAAAAGCATGCGCCGGTTGTGGCACCACAAACATCGCAGTTTGCAGAGCACATCACCAATCATGCTCACACTGGTTTTGTGCGCGAGGCGAATACCCAGTATGTGCAAATGCGTGCCGACTACGTGACTGCAGGTGCACAGCGGATCAGGGTAAGTCGTGGACAAAACACCAAGACGGCGCTGAGCGCTCAGACAGGAAAAGTAGCCCCAGGTCAGCTGTTTACTTACGGGCACATCGACCCCGGGCAGCAGTTTGTGGGGTTTGTGGCCATGGATCCGCAAAACACTGAATTACAACAGCGCGTGACGAATGCCCTCAACGGTGAATTCCGAATTGGCCGGGCACGCTCAAATGAATATGGCCGGGTGCGCATACAGACCATTGAGTATGCGTTGCCAGAAGTAAGCGATGAACCAGACAGGCTGACGCTCTGGTGTTTAAGTGACTGCGCTTTTGTAGACGCGCAGGGGATGTACCATGTGATGCCCTGCGGAGAAGATATTCATCCTCAGCTTAAAGGTGCCAGCCTGGATACGCGCCATAGTTTTATTCGTGCCCATACCCTGAGCCGCTTCAATCAAAAGCGCGGTGGCTTTGACAGCGAGCAGCGGGTGATCACCCGTGGCAGTGTGCTGAGTTTTCGTTTATCCAGCGCGGTGCCCCGGCAGGTATTGCATGAGATCAGCCAAAACGGAATAGGGACAGACAAGCAATTTGGTCAGGGCTGGGTGATGGTCAATCCAGCGTGGGCAACACAGAGTAATCCGTGTCGCGAAGCGGTGTTCTGCTGTGATGACATCCCGACCTGCGGCGCGCAGTCACTTAGTGCTGAAGCCATCAGAAACTTGTCAACGCCATTAATCGACTGGTTGCGTGCGCAAGGTACCCGAGAGCAACAGTTGCGTGAGCGAGCCATGTGGGTTCGTGAGCAGGTCACGACCTTGCTGACCTACTATCGTCAGGCACGCAGCTACAATCATGTGTTACCCAGTTACCAGGCTGGCCCGTCGCAGAATCAGTGGCGGCGTATTGCAGACTTGCTTAATCATGCCTCAGATGACTGGTTTGAGCGGGCGTTTGGTCGTGACGGCGTTGCCGACAAAGACAGCGACCATATCTGCAAAGCCAGCAACGATGACTACGGCTGGGGCATTCGCTGGCAGGGTGTGGATGGTTTTACTCATTTTGCTGAAGCCAGCAAGTCGTTGTTTTGTAATGCTGATGGCTCAGCCATAGAGCTGGTACTGGCTCGTCAGCTGCTGGAGCAGATCTGCCGCTACGAATTGGCTACGCCCGGTGGGTTAAAGGATATGAAGGCATTGCTGGACAAGCAAAAGGCGCAGAGTAACGAGGAGGTCACACAATGAAGCACTACTTATTAGCCAGATTACTGGTCAGTAATGTCGCGCCTATGGCCATAAGCTCAGGCGGACGTGAGCATAATTTTGATACGCAGCTGGCACGCGATGCCAATGGCTTACCTTATTTGCCCGCAACCAGTGTTACAGGGGTATGGCGTACGTTAGTCTTGCGCGAGCAGGGTAAAGCACTGTGCGATGCCATTTTTGGCAGTTCAGAGCTGCGCTCGTCACTGACTGTCAGTCATGGTGTGGTGGTGGATAAACAGCATCAGCCAGTGCAGGCCTGTCAGAGCCAGCAGCAGCTGGAGCAGGATGATTATCTGGCCAGCCTGTTGCAGGCCAGACCTCACCATCGCGAGCGAGTTGCCATTAACGACCGGGGTGTAGCCAAACACAACGCCAAGTTTGACCAGCTATTGCTGCCCGCCGGAGTCCGCTTTGTTCTGACGGTTAAGTATGAGTTTGACTCGGCGCACCTCGCGCAGGACGAAGCAAAGCGTTATTTCGCTCAGGTGCTATCTGTCTGGCAACAAAGACAATTTGCACTGGGTGGCTCGACTCGCAACGGTTTGGGGCAAATGGCGTTGCTGGGGCTGGACGTTAAGCACGTACCGCTGCAAAAAACATCCGAACATGATCCGCGCACGGCACTGCGTGCGTTTTATCAGCCAGATAGCAACCTCGCTGCACAAACAGAGCCGTTTTCAGCAATTCAGGATTGGCTGCCAGAGGGCAAGTTACCCGCAGCCACCAAAGCGCTGTGCGAAATGAAGGTCAAAGGGCTGGATTACTGGCGCTTTGGAGCCGGGGTGAGTCGACTTAAATCACCAGCTGAGGGGAGCGCAGACCGTAGCCCGGATATTTTGTGTTACAGCGAGCCAAGGGTGACATGGGACGAACCGGGGCCACACCTTAAAGGCCAGCACGTGGTGCTGTGCGGCAGTGCCATTAAAGGCATACTGGCGCACCGGGTGGCATTTCATTATTGCCGCCTGAACAAGCTATACGCCGAAGCCAGAGCACAGGACAGCCATGAAGACTGGCAAAAACGCGTTGCCGGCGTGGATGAGTTGTTTGGCCACCTGGATGAGAAAGACCATGACAACTCATTTGCCGGCTGCCTGATGGTAGATGACTGCGAAGTGGTGTACAAGGCGAAAGATATTCAGGTGCGCAGCCACACCAGCCTGGACCGTTTTACCGGCGGGGTTCGCAAGGGCGCACTGTATACCGAAGAGCTGCTGTATCAGCCGACTTTGATCATACGAGTCTGGCTGGCCAATGAGGCCAGATTTGAGCAGCTGGACACAACCACCAAACAGGCCCTCAAAGCCACCCTCAATGATCTTGAACAGGGCTTACTGCCACTCGGGGCAGGCAGCGGAAGAGGCACCAGCCTGCTACAACCTGGCGCAGAAAGTCGGGAAGATTCAGAGATGTTAAAGGAGGTCGCGCTATGAGCGTAACAGTATATAACAGCTTACGAAACCAGCCGGGCAGTGCAAAGCGCCTTGGCAGCCAGCTCCCTGAGCTGACAGCGGCACGCCTGATAGTTGAGTCTCAGCTGGTTAATGCACAGCAGCTACAGGAGTCTGTGCAGTCGATAGAAGCAAACGCAGGTTGGGCAATGTGGCGCGATGCCCTGGTGCTGTGCACCACCCTGGACAGCGCGCGTCAGGATGTGATCGAAGGTCAGTGGTGTAACGAGCAAGTGTCGCTAAGCGCCCGGCTGGTAGCACCACAGCAGTATCGGCTGGTGCGCATGCACAGGGAGACAGACGCAGGCGCAGATCAGGTGTATCGCGATCAGCGTGTATTGTTACGCGACGGCCTTGACGAACAGCATGCCATTTACCGGCTGTGGTACCAAAAACAAAACACCCCCTTGCTGAGTGAAACCGCAGAGCCCACAGAGCAATGGGCCTGGCGCCCGGTGGCACAGCAATTTATGGGCTGGCACACAAGCCAGGCTTTACAGAAGGAGATCAGCTAATGGCCCAGGTACATGCCCCTTATCATTTTGTGCCCCTGTCAAAGTGGGTGTATATGCCCGACTGGGCACATCTGGTGAGCCACGACGTGCCGTTTGAGAACGGCCTGAGCGGCACCATTGACTATACGCTGGTAAACCAAACGCCCCTGTGCGTTGGTCAGGAACACGTAAAACAAGACAACGCCCCGACCGGGGTAAAATGGGCCAGAGATCCTCAGGGCAACCCGATCATCCCCGGCAGCAGCATAAAAGGGATGCTGCGCAGCGTGCTGGAAATCGCCAGCTTTGGAAAGTTTGGTCAGGTGGATGAACGGCATTTTGCAGAGCGTAACATTTCTAACTCAGACAGCAACTACGCCAAGAAAATATCTGGCGGTGAAGTTCGGTCTGCCTGGATAAAGTACAATGCAGTGAGCGAATGTTGGGAGATCCGCTTTTGTGAACACACGAAACTATTTCACAATGAATTTAATCGGGAGGTTGAAGGAGGTCATTTCATCAATCAATCTCACAAACAACCCGCACGCGACAAATTCAAGCTGTACCCTCTGGACAAACCTAAGATACGGTTTGATATTGAACCACTCGCTTTGCCTGCTGAAAAGAAAGGGGAGCTAGTTGATGTTTTAAGAGCGTGTAACTTTGGTAAAGGCAAGCTCGAGGGAATACCTGTTTTCAGCAGTTACCGCCCTGTAGATGACGAACAAAGACGTAAACCCCGGTACAACTACAGTTATGTGTACTATGACATAGAGCCCGAAAGTATGGGCTTTACCAACTCTTCTGCAATCGTAAACAATTTGTTCAAGAATAATAACGCCGATCTGGTGAGTTACTTACAAAAGAACCCGCATCCTGAGTACGGCATACCGGTCTTTGCACTGGTAGGTAAAAACAACACAGTACTGAACATGGGGTTTGCGAAAATGCCCAGGCTGACGTACGACCGTTCGATAAAGCAGCTACTTAAAGCTCAGCAGCCCCTGAATGATTCACAGTATTGCTTTGATATGGCTGAACTGGTGTTTGGTACACTGAGAGACAGAGGCTTTTCATTGAAAAGCAGAGTCTTTTTTTCTGATGCGACAAGCCAAAATGCTCAATTTCAAACAACGGGCTCTGTGGTGCTTGGCCAGCCTCTGGCAAGCTATTTGGGCGCTTACCTTGAACAGCCCAACAAAGACGCCAATGCAGAAGTGAAAGTTTCAGATTCTGAACGTGAACTTGCCCAATACCGGGATGGGGATAAGCTCAGCGGTTGGAAAAGATATCCGGCTCAGCCTCGCTTTAATGAGTATTTACCCAGTGCAGTTGAGAAAAAAGTGAAAGTTCAAAGCAACTTAGAATTGGTAAAACCTAACGCTGAATTCAGTGGCCGCCTTGTGTTTCATAACCTTAAACCACAAGAGTTAGGGGCGCTAATCTGGGTTTTACGTATGGGCCAAACACAAGATACGCAGCGGCATCTTCACAGTTTAGGACATGGCCGACCGTTAGGGGCTGGAGGTGTGTCTTTTGCTGCCATGACAGTGACAACAAGCAACAACGAAGCACCTTTGCAAGTGGAGCAAATCAGCGAATTGATGTCTTCGTTTACAGACCTAATGGAAAGTCAGTGCCCGGCAACAACAGGGTGGCAGAACAGTCCGCAGATCCGGCATATGATAAGTTTTGCCGACGTAGAAAATAACGAGCACAAGAACCTTACCTATATGCAGTGCCAGAAAAGTAAAGATCCG
The DNA here is from genome assembly GCF_000967655.1 of Pseudoalteromonas rubra. Classification (GTDB taxonomy): domain Bacteria; phylum Pseudomonadota; class Gammaproteobacteria; order Enterobacterales; family Alteromonadaceae; genus Pseudoalteromonas; species Pseudoalteromonas rubra_A. Next base: position 2,420 of record NZ_JXYA01000046.1, on the reverse strand, counting down.
GATGTGATGACCTATAGTGATTCTATGGCTGGCAGGCAGAAACAGGTTCTGCCCGATTGGCATAATGGTAAAGAGGTATTGCCAAGAAAGGATGGTATTGCTCCGTCGATTAGCCACAGTAAACCGCTCACTGAAATTGTTTCAGCAGGAAGACTAAGCGCCCTGATTGAGGAAGGGGCCCCTGAAAACACGATAGATGCAGACATTTTCAAAAAGAGCGCTCTAACAGAAGACATTGCTCCTATATCAAGCAGTAAACCTGACTATGTATTACGGTTTGAGAAATTAGAAAGTGAGCTGTTGAACCTGAATGGTAAAACCGATCAGGACAGTGTGAATCGCAAACGTAATCTGACTCACGAGGTTAACGCACTTGTGATTGAGCTGACTGAGAAAGAGCGCGATATAGCCATCGCGACCAGATTACTTGCATTGGCCAGAAATACTGCATTATGTGACTATCTCAACCTCAATAGACGGAAAAAAGCCCAGCTCAGGGAGCGTCAGGGCCTGCTGGAGGCGCTAGAAAAATCATATGGAGTTGAGTATGAGAAATGATGCGGTTTCTGCCGTGGCCGGGCACTTTACCATTTTACCCCTGCGCCTGTCGTTTAGGCTGGGGGCTGATTGCGAATTGCCGGTATTTAAAGGCAGCATGTGGCACGGCTGGCTGGGGCAGGCATTAAAAAGCCATGATGAGCATGCCTTTTTTGTGCTCTTTGGTGAACATGCCGAAGGCCAGCCCAAACCTTACTCGGTGGTGGTTGAAGATGATCAGCGCAGTCACTGGCGTAAAGGCGAGCTTATCCACTTTACTCTGTATTTGTTTGCGGAGGCATGCCAGCTGGCAGAGCGAATAGTTGAAGCCTTGCAGGCCGGCTGTCGACTCGGGCTGGGCAAAGCTCGCACTCGGGTGCAATTGCTGAGTGTGGCCAGCCAGACCCCTGATGGCCTTAAACCGGGCATTCAGCCATCCGTCCTTGGCAGCTGGCTCACGCCAATGAATAGCGGATTTTCTCAGGAAGTGGCACTGGAATTTGTCACCCCGTTAAGGCTCAAAGTGGCACAACAACAGCTGCGCAAGTCGCCACCGCTTGCCATTTTATGCCAGCAAATAAAGCGACGGCTGACCTTACTGACCCGCTTCTGGTTATGTGACGACAACACCCTACTGCAAGGGTTACACCAATCACTCCCGGTGCTGGGTCAGCATGAACACAGCGATTTTATGTATTTTGAAAACTGGCAGCGTTTTTCAAACAAGCAACAGGCGCAGATCCCATTCGGCGGCATGAAAGGCCAGTCCAGCTATTGCGGCGAAATAGCCGACGCCATCCCCTGGCTGCAACTGGGCGAGCTTATCGGCATAGGCGGCAAAACCACCTTCGGCCTCGGCCGCTATCGGTTAATCGCCTGATTAGCATTTGAATAAGCGCCAAGACGCAACGCTCTTTAACAATTTGGAAATTGGATTGTCACCCGGCCCAGACCCAGAATTGCACAAGTAGGTCGGGCCGGGTGATCCTTAGTTGTTTGAGACTACTGGAGATAAAGACGAAACAACTAGCTCCCAATCTTGCTGTTGTTCACAAGTTTGGACGCTCCCCGTTTGATAGGGGATTATGACTGTTAGAAGAAACGCTCCAATTCCTTTTGGAGATGTTTGAATACTCCCCGTTTGACTATTTAGCTTTTTACACAGTGCTTGCCAACCACTCTCCGTCATTCCGCACTTGATGCGGAATCTACCTTCAGACAACTCCGTTTGCGCTAACCTGTGGTTCTCATGAAAACCCCGGGAGGTTAGCGCTCCTGTATGCTTATGTTTATTATCATATTGTGTAATTTTGATATGCAGTATGGATCTGCCTAGGTCAAAATTGACCGAGGTTAGCGCAAAAGCCTGTTTATGGGCTCGTATTACAAGTGCTTTAGAGCAGGCCGCTGCATTCCCCGCGCGAGAGGGGATTGAGACCCCAAATAAGCAGCCGTCACCAGTGACGGCTAAGCTGCATTCCCCGCGCGAGAGGGGATTGAGACCGCATTGAGCTAAACGGCAAAATGCTGTCCGAGGCTGCATTCCCCGCGCGAGAGGGGATTGAGACTCTGACATGGCGCAGGTCGTCAATGAGCAATTAGCTGCATTCCCCGCGCGAGAGGGGATTGAGACTTATGATCGGTAAGATAACTAACCGTGTCATTGGCTGCATTCCCCGCGCGAGAGGGGATTGAGACAAACCCGCCATGCTCAAGGTCTAAACCAGTTTGAGCTGCATTCCCCGCGCGAGAGGGGATTGAGACAGAAAAGGAGTGAACAATGATTAAGGTCTTTTTAGCTGCATTCCCCGCGCGAGAGGGGATTGAGACATGTCTTCGTCGTCCGCTCCATAGTGTAAAGCGGCTGCATTCCCCGCGCGAGA
>NZ_JXYA01000045.1 GCF_000967655.1 Pseudoalteromonas rubra | reverse complement strand
GCAAAACACTTTTGCCAGCGTCAGTAGTTTTTCCTCTACCCAGTCTCGCCGATGCTCATATGAACGGCCTGTGAAGCGGTCTTCGCCGCATAAAAACGCCCGACGTACACACCGGGAAATACAGTGATAATATTTGGTATCGGTTAAGCTAACCTGCTTCTTCCTTGCTGTTGGCATAGTCCATTTTCCTCAATCCTTTGAGCGTGCTCTAAGCGTAGACGGCATAGCAAAAGTGCGCCATTTTTAGGTGGGTGTCGCTTGTTTCCCAACTTGTGCCAACGAAGAACTATGGCCTTATTCGTCAACCTGGCAGCTTTATTATCATCGACATACACCACGATATGCGTATGGTTACTCATGACCGCGTAGCCACATACCTCAATGCAAAACACTTTTGCCAGCGTTAGTAGCTTTTCTTCTACCCAATCTCGCCGATGCTCATATGAACGGCCTGTGAAGCGGTCTTCGCCGCATAAAAACGCCCGACGTACACACCTAGAAATACAGTGACAATACTTGGTATCGCTTAAGCTAACCTGCTTCTTCCTTGCAGTTGGCATAGTCCATTGTCCTCAATCCTTTGAGCGTGTTCTAAGCGTAGGCTCCACATCAAAAGTGCGCCATTTTTAGGTGGGTGTCGCTTGTATTTCTCCCTAAAGATAGACAACAACCGGGCAGAGCGGGCTATCAAACCGTTCGTTATAGGGCGAAAGAACTGGCTGTTTAGCTTCACCACAAGTGGGGCAGAGAGTAGCGCAATCCTCTACAGCGTGATCGAAACAGCCAGAGCAAACGGCCACACCCCATTCGACTATGTGATGCATTGCTTAAACGAATTAGCTCAGCCACAGTGCGATATCGACAGTTTACTGCCCTGGCATGTTAGCCTCTAGGTGTAGTTCGCCGCACGCTTACGGTTGATGTGGATATTACTACAGAAAAATGAGCCTTATCAGCCTCAATATACACAATCGGGGGCGACACAATGAATCAAGGGTTAGGTTGTCAGGTGAGCTCGGAGCAGACAAGGGTCACTGAACCCGTGTGGGTGTAGTGAGCCACTGACAACCGCTTATCTGTTTGCCAAAGTACGATGAAAAAAGGTCCAACCCTGCCTGTGCAAAACCCGACGAAGGCACGGTCATTACAGACCGAGTGGGTGTATTAATTTTAGGGTGTGCAGGCTCGGAACTCATTTGGGGCGCTGAACAATCAGTTAAGCCCGGATATATGTCAGAGCAACACATTTTATAGCGGACTGGACCAAACATCAGACATGGCAAAGCGGGTAAAATAGAGAACGAGATAACGAAAATTCGCTATCTCGCAGGCCTTCTCGGCTTGACATCGCTGGAGCGTCCATATATGTCGGCTATTTCACGTGCTGGCGACACTCATTCAAAGGCGAAGTTCTTTAGTGTAGAAAAAGTACGCCATTTTCAGGTGGGTGTCGCCTATTTCTTCTGCGGAAAAATGTCCGTGTTTATTGCCATTGTTAGCATCTTTATTCGCTACAAAGTTTCCACTCACTATTTTCAAGAGAATAAAACTTAAATTGCATTTGATGTTGAATTTCGCCACCAAGCAAATCTTGAACTGAAGCTGAATATTCTCCAGCGTAAACTTTAAGCATGGGCAAATGAAATTTACCCATGTAGTATTCTTCATCAATTAATTCTTTTACACGAAGGCGAATATTCAGTGCTATCTCTTCTAATATGTACTGCTCAGACAAACTAATTGCAGCTTTATTGTCTTTTTTTCGGCTATTCCCTAAGAACAACTGTGCTGCATCTGACACATCTCTACTAAATTCTTCATCTACAGATCTCAGAATATTTATATTTCTAAACGTATTTGCATACAGCGCATCAAAGCAATGCTCCATTCCAATTATCTTAGTAGAAGCACTTAAAATATTAGGATATGACTCCAAAAAATTTGATATCCACCTTTGGCGATTTACAAAATCATTATTTCTATCATTATAATCTCTTATAACTGAACCAATATCATCAAACGAAGACCTATCTCTAGCTCTGTTATATAGCTGAAGCCAATCAGCAATGAGAAACGTAATCTGATTCACTCGTTTTGGTAGACGGCTTAGTGCACTAGTGACTCTTTCTGTAGAAAATTGCCTATTTGAAACGCTTATAGGAAACAACGCATGCACAGTCATATTAACAGCCTTCTCGCTTAGTTCTAGCTTCTGCTAATTGCTCAGTAGGATATAAGACAAAAACAATAACGGATGTCACAAAAAATATTCCTCCTAGTATTTGGAGAAACACATAGGTTAACTTATCAGCCAAGACTGATAGAGTTGTCCTTAATGGAGCTGCTTTAAGTTCGATATCGTCCATCATGACCGCATATGGCTGATCATCTTTTTTAGCTTTTTGGAGTTCCTTAGGAATAGTTGATGAATTTATTAAACTCGTATTCCAGTTGTTGCTATTCCAAACTTCATTAGCTGCTTGAGTAGAGATTATATTTGGCCCAGACTTAATGGCAAAGCCCACTAATATTGATGCAAATATCATCAGAGTTAGAGTAAAAACAACTATGGTGTGAAACACTTTTGAAAAGTTATAAAATGTTGCTACTGAATCAGATATTGTTTCTTTCTTCCAATTCTTATGTGCCCAAGGGATTTTATGGTAAATAAAAAAAGAAATGGACAGAATACAAACTGCTATTGCACAGAACGTGCTTAATACTCCCATAAACATACTAATCAAGGAACCTAAACTAATAATGAGATTTATAATATCTTGTCCTTTTGTATTCATTCTTCATTCCCCATCTTTTTTCCAATAAATGGTGAAACTACAGAAATTACAACTGGAACAAGAGCTGCTACAAGCGTCCATAGTAATTCATTATTTGGCTGAATGAATCCTCCAGCAGCAAACAATATAAAAAATATTACACTAATAATTATTAGATATGGCGTAGGCTGGCGATGAAAAGCAAGTTGTACAATTGCAGGTAAAGTATTTAGCGCGAACGGGATGATGAGAAAAACCAGCTTTTCAAATGGTATTTCATATGTTCTTAGTACGAAATATGCAGCCGTAAATACAATAGCAGAAATTAAGGCATACAAAAAAGGCTTAGATTTTTCCAAATTGTACTCTTGGAGGCTTCCTGTATTAGTGTCATAGTTTTTAACTACAAGCCAAGAATAAGACTGTGCATCACAGGTAGTGAAAAGTGCCGCTACTGCTGCGAACCAAAAAATGATTAAAAAGACTGGTGATATATTAGATAATTGGGTAACTAAAGTGACTATTACACCAGGACCTACTTCTCCCTGAGCAAGCGAACTTCCAATAAAACCAATTCCAACTAATACAGCCCATATAATCGCTGTTGAAAATGTTGATGCGATTTGGGTTTTTGTTTCCTTCTCCTGAAATACCCATAAGCGAAGCCAATGTGGTTCAGTAGCTAATACTAGAAATGCGTTAAGAAATAGTACATGTATCACGAATAGGGTGATTGTTTTTGCATCTACAATTGGGGCAATGAGACTACTATCAAATGAAACGCTAGAATTTAACGCCAACCAAATAGAACCGCAAACTAAGAGAAAGGCACAGAGAGCGATAATTGGGGTTTGAAATATATCTGTAAAGGCAAACCCTCTTATGCCATACCTTAGAACAAAAAATATTACCGCAAAGCTTGAAAAAGCTAATATTATCGATTTCATCCATATTTCGGAAAAACCAAACAGCTGCCCACCAATATCAGAAAACAAAGCAAACTCAAGCCAAATTACAGCAGCTATTCCTGTCATACTGATGTACTTAACTAGAATAGAACTTAGCTTTCCATCTTTTGTGTTTTCCCAACATAAAGACGCGAGGACACCACCCGTTTGACTTGATGATGACAGGAGGCACTTAACTCTTTTTAATTCAGATATCTTTCCAGTGAAGTAGTTTGTGACATATCCGCCTAAGAAAATTGATACGCTACAAATCAGAACCCATATACCAAACACTTTTGCATTACCAAGAAAAAATACTAATACTGTTGCAAATGAAGTTAAAGTCCCAACAATATTGGTACCCGTTAACCAGTTACCAAAATTAGACTTAAGAAGCGTATTCCATTGTCGTTTTTCTTCTGGATCAAATAGTAGTTTCGTTGTGGGTTTTCCAAATGCCCTTAGCCCTACATAACTTAGAAAAAACATTCCTATTATCGATAGGAGCTGAATGATTTGATCCATATTTTTATATCCTATAAATTTAGTCGATTTTTATTATTTCCTGATACTACTAGATATAATCTATTTTCACTGTGCTCTAAAAGATACTCGCTAAGATGCTAACGCTTCAAACACCGGCGCAGCTTGCTGCGTCCGAGTGATTTGACTTGTTATCTTTTAATTTCAGTCCTATGACTGCTGCCATTTTTTATTTGTTTTCTTGATATTATTATACGGAGATGCTTCCCCAAAATCCTCTTCATATGAAGATATAATGTCATGTACTAAGTTTCTATACTCTGTCCGCCAATCTTTATCGCTTATATAATCTTTTTCAATGCAATAACACAGCCGATCAAGCGCATTAAAATAACTTTCTTTAGTAGCATTAAAGTAGTCACCTAGTATCTCTAGAGCATCTTCATCTAATGTGCCCTTATTTTTTGCTTCCCTAACTGACTTTGCAGCCTTATCAAATTCAAGCTTTCTTGAATTCATTTGCGTCTCAATCTCGAGAACAATTTTTAATGAATCCGTCTTCTGATTCTCAACTGCTATACCAATCTGCACATTTATCTTCTTCAATTGACTGTATGCAATCCAAGCCCCAACTGCAGCGATGATAAAAGTACCTATATCCATATTGAACGACATCAACTACTTCCTCTTAACCAAAATTTCTTTTGCTTTACTCGTGTTAATTATAGTTTTCTTTGCAGACTGATCTTCCAATGCTAATGTCAGAGGAGCAGCATAATTATATTCCTCTGAACTTAACTCAAACCGACATAAAATTTCGGCTTGCTTTTCCAATTTCTCTTCAACTGATATGTGTTCCCACTCAGTATCATACTTACTAGCTAGGTACTCTCGTAAGTCTTCTAATGTTCGAACTTCTCTCATGACTTTCCCCTTTTTAAAGATAACGCTTTAGTATTCATGCGTACGCAGTACGCATAATCGTTTGTTGAACTGGGCCGCTACCTGCACGCCGTATCCGGCTGGTGTGGTTTATGCTATGGGAATTTGCTTTTGATGAGTAACTTCTGTTCTGAACCGTTTGTGACTTAAACCGTTACAACCTGACTCATTCCCTGCCTGAACAACGCTATTTATGCGTATTATTAGACCCACTTTTTTCCTATTTGGCAAGGTGTTGTGATTTCGACACTGCATGTCTTACTCCCCCTTGCATGTTGCATTCGCAAAGTCGCTTCACCGCTATATTCATTTGTCAGGCAACCACGTCGGGGCGCTATCTCGTTCGCTCTGCTTTTCCTTCTCGCCAGCTATCTTCGCGCCCCTTACTCCTCTCAACCAGCAACACCGACATCAAGTACACTCGCCCGGTTTGGCAACACTTGCACGGCCAGCTTGGTGGACTTGTACAAAGCGCTTCGTTACCCTCGGTTGTCAACCTCCTTACCTCGCTGCCACATTGCTTGCGTATTATCACGAGTTTCTTGACTCTGCACGCGTTTGCCAGGAATCCATAGTGCCGTATTCTCATAAACCCGCTTGGCAACACATTAAGGTTTCCATATTTTCAATTAGCAGACCACTATAAGCAGGTTCAACTTGGTTATACAAGGTTATTGGATCCTTTACTGCATGTCAGTTCAGGGTAACAAAAGCATACCGTTTTAGGTGAGTGTCGCCTATTTCCTGACTAAAACATAACCCCCCCATAACCCGCAACCAACCAAAGCGAATTTTGGGCTATACTGGCGCTCGCGCCGAGCCCAAAAAACGCGACGGAAGGGCGTCGGATTGATGGGTTTATTATGTTTACTTTTTATACAGGCCAATTCCTTCAGCATCTTGCACTAAGTCAGCCAAACATTGCATGTTTAATTCAGACACTTCATTGAACGAAGGTTCATACAGTTTACATAATTCGAGTCCAATGTCGGTGCATGTATAACCTTCAAGCCTAACGTACGTATTGTTTTCTGTTGAATTTTGATCATTATTTAGCATCATATGTGAACTTTGAGAAACGACTGATACGTCCTCATCTGTTGACAACTCAAACTCACCAAAAGACAAAAGGCCGTCATCAATTAGGCCTGTTAGAACTTGTATAAGCACCCCTTCCGATTCCCCATTCGAAACTCGCACAGTTTTCATCAAGTCATCCCTATCTAAAAATATTACTGGGTAATCATCGAGATAAACAGAGCTATCGAAAAACAAACTCAACGATAAAAATGAATGTGTTTCAAGTATACCTATATTCCATAAGGTTTTTAATGTGACCGACCCTGGCTCTTCCGCTTCTAATGCTACACATCTTGCGAGTAAATCGCGCCGCCAACCCTCACACTTACGCATTGCGATTTCACGAAATATGTCATACCAAGTGGGTGAGCTTTCTTCATTTTCAAAAGGTTCACCACCATATCCTTCGTCATTTTCGTTTTCTTCAATTCCAGCAATGGAATCTTCAATGTTGGGTACGCTCTCTTCTACTGGGCTCTTTATGTGCGATAAAGACAATCTGATCGTTTCTATATACCTTATATAGTTTTCAATTAGCCTTGCGCTTTCAGCAAGTTGTATACTCGAAAACGGATCACTTTCATCGACAGCTTTGACTTGTACCTCTTGGAGTTTCTTTCCAAGATCGGCATTGATCTTTAGGAAAAGCTCTTCATTGTTCTTTAATGAAGAAAGCGACATTTTCCCATTTAAGTACTGTGAAAGTAATTTATCAGGAAGAAAGGGAACAATAACTGTCGATACTGGTTTCAGTAATGCAGGGACAACACCTTTAATTGATGTGACCAAGTCAGTTGTTAAACTCATTTTCGATACTCCATGTAACAGATATTCCTCAAAAACATAACGCTTTAGTATTCATGCGTGCGCATGATCGTTTGTTGAACTGGGCCGCTACCTGCACGCCGTATCCGGCTGGTGTGGTCTATGCTATGGGGGTTTGCTTTTGATGAGTAACTTCTATTCTGAACCGTTTGTGACTTAAACCGTTACAACGTGACTCATTCCCTGCCTGAACAACGTTTTTTATGCGTATTATTAGACCCACTTTTTTCCTATTTGGCAAGGTGTTGCGATCTCAACACAGCATGGCTTACTTCCCCTTGCAAAATGCAGCGTAAAAACATGCTCGGACAACAAACAAAAAAGCCCGACCATCAGGCCGGGCTTTGTAACTCATAAATATCGTTTCGGATTAATCGCGTGTAATGCGGATCACCGGGCGTTGCTGGCAGGTTTTCCCAAGCAAGCAGCTTAGTGCATCGCGCACGGTGTCGACGCTAAAGTCGAGCAGTTTGACCTCAGGTGCTTTGATGCGGCCGTTGCTGACGTCATCAAGTAACTGGCGGCCCATAAAGCACAGGTGCTGCTGGGCGCACAGGCTGTTGGCCATCCAGGCGCCGGCGACTGAGACCACGCCAATGTTGGGCGCTTTCTCAAACAGCAGCTCTTCGGGAATGGTGCCAAAGCCATTGAGGCAGGCAATGCGACCGCAAAACCGCAAGTGACGCAGGTCATCCAAAAAGGAGTCGCCGCCTTGTGTATTTAAAATACAGTCAAAGCCACCCGGTCCCATTTCTCGTTTGATCTGCTCACATACCGACTCCGACTCGCAGTCGAATACCCAGTCTGCACCGAGCTTACTCAGTCTTTTGTGATGCTCTTTCTGTGCAAAGGCAAACACCTGAGCACCGCGCTGTTTGGCGTATTGCACGGCAAAGTGGGCCACGGCGCCTTGTGCGCTGTTGATGGCCAGCGAGTCGCCGTCCTGCACCTGCATTTTATCCAAAGCCAGCAGTGCCGCCATGCCCGCGTTGGGTAATGACACCGCCACTTCGCCACTCATGCCATCGGGTACTTCCGACACCGCGTGGCTGGGTACAACCGCGTATTCTTTCAGCATCCCCTGCTCTGCCAGACTGGCATTAAACAATACCCGACTGCCTTTAGGGGGAAATACCCCTTTAGCAGCTGAGACCACAGTGCCGACGGCATCCAGTCCCAAAATGTGCGGGTATTGCCACTGGCAAAATCCGTCTTTCGCCATCCGTGCGTCCAGGTGATTCAGGGCCACATAATCTATGGCAACCAGTAACTCGTTATCTCCCGGCACTGGCATGGCGTGCTCTGCCATCGCTAAGTCAAACTCAGCGCCACATTGACGCAGCTCCAGTGCTCGCATGGTGGTTTTTTCGACTGACATGGTGGTTTTCTCCACTTTTCGACCCTTTTGAGGCCAGATTGCCCATAACTTTAACTTTCCGATTATGGGCAAAACTTCGCAATTGTTGCTATTAAACCATCTTGGTCTCTGTCAAACAACTCAATATTGTGACAGGTGTTTAAATCCTGTTAACGGCTATTTTTCAATCACAGGCTCGTTTGCGCTGTCTTGCAAACCTTCCTTCGCGCTGTCGTTCAGGGTAAGTAAGCGATAGAACACGGGCGTGAATAGCAAGCCAAATACCGTTACCCCAATCATACCAAAGAACACCGCATTACCCATTGCCTGACGCATCTCTGCACCTGCGCCTGACGCCAGTACCAGAGGGACCACACCGGCTGTGAACGCAATCGAGGTCATCAGGATAGGACGCAGTCGTAAACGACACGCTTCCATAATGGCTTCCAGATGCGTTGCACCGGATTTATGCTTATCGCGGGCAAACTCGACCATCAGAATGGCATTCTTCGAGGCCAGTGCCACCAGTACAATCAGCGCAATCTGGGTGAAGATATTATTGTCACCGCCCAGCATATACACACCTGCCAGCGCAGAGAATATCGTCATTGGTACTATCAATATAATGGCCAGTGGTAAACGCAGGCTCTCGTATTGGGCTGCCAGCACCATAAAGACCAGTACCACTACCAGAGGGAACACATACACCATGGTATTGCCCGCCAGAATTTGCTGATAGGTTACCTCAGTCCATTCATAGCTGATCCCTTCCGGTAAACTCTCAGCCAGTACCGATTCAATCGCTTCTTTGGCCTGATCTGAGCTGTACCCCGGCGCCGGGCTGCCGTTCAGTTCTGCGGTCATATACCCGTTATAGTGCATCACCCGATCCGGACCTGTGGTGGGTGTCACCGTAACTACGGAGCCCAGCGGCACCATGTTGCCGGCGGCGTTACGTACTTTCAGGTTGTTGATCTGCGATTGCTTAGCACGAAACTCAGCATCGGCCTGCGCCTTGACCTGATAAGTGCGGCCAAACAGGTTAAAGTCATTCACATACACAGAGCCCAGGTAAATCTGTAGTGCATTGAACACTTCATCCAGCGGGATGCCCTGCAATAGTGCCTGCTCACGGTCAACGTTAATGTCCATTTGTGGCACCTGAATACGGAAGCTGGAGTACAGACCCGTCAGTGCCGGATGTTGTTGCGCCTGACCAATGGTATTCTGAAGCGCTGCAAACAAGGCTTCAAACCCTTTATTACCTCTGTCCTGAAGCTGTAATTTAAAGCCACCTGTGGTACCCAGGCCAAGAATTGGCGGCGGTGGGAACACTGCAACAAAGGCTTCATCAATTTCAGCAAATCGCATGTTCAGCTGCATCGCAATCGCATGGGCAGACAGGCTGGGATCCTGACGCTCAGAGAAATCAGCCAGTGGCGTAAACACAATGCCGCTGTTGGTACTGTTGGTAAACCCATTCACCGACAAGCCCGGGAACGCCACGGTGTGTGCTACACCAGGTACTTCCAGCGCAATTGCCTGCATTTGTTTGACCACGGCTTCGGTTCTGTCCAGACTGGCCGCATCCGGTAGTTGCGCTACCGCAACCAGGTATTGCTTATCCTGCTGAGGAATAAAGCCACCTGGCACTGAGTTGAACAAACCTACGGTTGAACCCACCAGCGCTAAGTACACCACACCCACAACCACACTCATGCGGATCAGTTTTTGTACCAGCTTCTCGTAACCCTGCGCACCTTTGTCGAACATACGGTTGAAGGGTTTGAATAACCAGGTGCCAAACAGTTTGTCAAGCACGCGGGTCAGGCCATCTTTAGGCGCATCATGCGACTTTAACAACAAGGCCGAAAGCGCAGGCGATAAGGTCAGTGAGTTAAAGGCCGAGATCAAAGTTGAAATGGTGATCGTCAGGGCAAATTGCTTGTAAAACTGGCCCGACAGTCCGGTAATAAAGGCCGTTGGAATAAACACCGCACACAATACAAAGGCAATGGCAATAATCGGCCCGGTTACTTCAGTCATGGCAATTTTAGTGGCCTCAAACGGGCTGTAGCCGTCGGCAATATTACGCTCAACGTTTTCGACCACCACAATGGCGTCATCCACCACAATACCGATGGCCAGTACCAGACCAAACAAAGACAGCGTATTAATCGACACACCCAGCATCTGCATGATGGCAAAAGTACCAATCAGTGACACCGGCACGGCAATTAAAGGAATGATAGACGCGCGCCAGGTTTGCAGGAACACCACCACAACCACAACTACCAGCAAAATGGCTTCCAGTAACGTCTGGATAACGGCATCAATTGAGCCACGTACGAATACGGTAGGATCATAAGCAATTTCATAGGTCATGCCTGCCGGAAAGTCTTTTGCCAGACGCGCCATTGTCGCACGTACGTTGTCAGACAAGGCAATGGCATTAGAACCGGGACGCTGGAATACCGGCATCGCCAGCGCAGGCTGGTTGTCCAGCATAGCGCGCAGCGCATAGTTTTCCTGGCCCAGTTCAACACGCGCAATGTCCTGCAAGCGTGTGATCTGGCCCTGCTCGCCCACTTTGATGATCACCTGCTCAAATTCATCAATCTGAGTTAAGCGGCCTTTTACATTCAATAATACCTGAAACTGGTTCTCATCCGGTGAAGGCTGAGCACCCAAAGAACCCGCGGCAACCTGCTGGTTTTGCGCACGTAACGCATTGATCACATCACCTGCTGTCAGGTTACGGGCTGCCAGTGCATCGGGGTTTAGCCACACACGCATAGAGTATTTGGCACCACCAAACAGTTGCAGGTCGCCCACTTCCGGCAAACGCTTCAGCTCATCTTTAATATAGATGTCGGCATAGTTGGCCATGTAAGAGGTATCCTGCTGACCATCCGGAGACACTAGATGCACCACCAGTGCCAGGTTAGGCGACGATTTTTGTGCCGTCACACCCAGGCGTTGTACTTCCTGAGGAAGGCGTGGCAAGGCATTGTTCACCCGGTTTTGCACCTGAACCTGGGCCTGATCCAAGTCTGTGCCCAAAGCAAAGGTCACAGTCAGGGTAAGACGGCCATCGCTGGTTGCCTGCGATGAATGGTACAGCATGTTTTCCAGGCCATTGAGCTCCTGCTCAAGCGGCGTTGCAACGGTCTGACCGATTACTTTGGGGTTCGCACCCGGGTAACTGGCGTTAACCACTACTGTAGGCGGCACCACTTCCGGGTATTCGCTGACCGGCAACTGAAACAACGAGATAGCGCCGGTGATCACAAACACCAGCGAGAGCATGGCCGCAAAAATCGGCCTGCTGATAAAAAAGTGAGAAAAGTTCATAATGGCCTCTTAGTTTGCAGCGCTCAGCTGAGTGTCGCGCTGTGCAATCACAAGACGGGTATCATCCAGGTTCAGCGTCACCATGTTTGGGGTGATAGGCATGCCCGGACCAACACGTGCAGGACCATTGGCAGCGACTTTATCGCCCGCTTCCAGCCCTGATTTAATCGCACGGAATGCACCGTAGCGCTCACCCAGCTCGACCAGGCGGTATTGCAGCGTGTTATTGGCATCGACCGTGAGTACAAAGCGGTTTTTCAGATCCGTTCCAATGGCACGCTCAGGCACCAAAGGCATGGTTGCTGCATCAGCCGAGCCCAAAGAGATGCGCGCAAAGGCACCTGGTTTCAGGCCATGTTGCTGTGCATCAAACACTGCGCGGACCCCTAAAGTGCCCGTATTGGGGTTAATTTCGTTATCGATAAAATCAACCACGCCAGGCACCGATGCCCCACCATTGATACGCTGTAATTGCACGGTTACCGCATCGGTGGCATCAACACCGGCAAACTTGTCACTCCAGGTGCGCTCGTCGACATCAAAGTAAGCATAGATCTGCTGATCTGACACTATGGTTGCCAGCGTGGTTTCTCCGGCGCTCACATAATTACCTTTGGTTACGATAGCACGCGAAATCACGCCACTGATCGGCGCTTCAACCTGACTGAACTCCAGATCAAGGCGCGCTTTTTTCAGCTGTGCGGCGATAGCATCGCGATTGGCCTGTGCCTGGCGCAATGTCGCTGCACGCTGCTCGGCAAGCTCGGTTGACATGGCTTTTTCAGCCACCAGCTGTTTGGCACGGCGTGCTTCGCTTTTAGCTTGCATTAAAGCCGCATCAGCACTGACCAGCTGTGCGTCTAGGGTTTCAACCTGCACTTCAAACGGGCGTGGGTCGAGTCTGAACAACGTCTGGCCCTTTTCAATTCTTTCACCTTCTTTGAATGTCATCTGCTCTACCTGACCAGATACGCGAGGCTTAAGCACCACCCGCTCCGGCGCTTGCAAACGCGTGGTAAAGGTATGCCACGACTGCACCGGGGCCATTTTGACCTGTGCCACATCAATGGTCAGCGGTGGCGGCTGTTGCTGCCCTTCCTGTGCATTTGGCTGGCTACAACCGCTGAGCACCAAAGCAAGTGCGACCGCACTGAGTGTATAGCTAATTTTATTCATGACATTCTCCGACAGTATGAGTTGCTATGATGGTACGAAGAATTACCGTGAAGAAAAATGGTAGTTTTTTAAAAACATTAGTGCCAGAATGGCACCAATAAACTTTTCTTTGTGTTGAAAGGACAGATTATGGATACCACCAGCCGGTTGATTATGTTGCTCGAAGTCGTTGAGCAGGGGTCGTTTTCTAAGGCAGCTGAACTGAGAAATATAGACCGTTCAGTGATCTCCAAACAGATAGGTAAGCTTGAAGAAGAGCTGGGCGTGCGACTGCTCAACCGCACTACCCGATCATTTTCGCTGACCGCAGCCGGTGCCGAAATGGTAAAAAAGGCCGCAGATTTACGCCTGCTGTTACAGGATACGGTGCAACTGGCGGAAAACTATCACCAGGAGCCCAGGGGCTTATTGCGCATTACCGCATCGAGCTATATCGGCCAACATTACCTGATGCCGGTCATCAACGATTTCCAGAAACGCTTTCCTCAGGTCAGTGTTGAGATACGTATGGATGATAGGGTCGTGGATATGATCTCGGAAGGCTATGATCTGGCCTTTCGGGTTGGTGAACCCCGCGACTCCTCCCTGGTGGCCCGAAAGATTGCCCGCAATAAAATGCTGATCCTGGCAACCCAACGCTTTATTGATACATACGGCGAGCCAAAAACCATGGCCGATCTGGCAGACTTACCCGCCGCATCATACAGCAGCTCACACCTGCGCTTTGAGGCAATCAGCTATATCGACGAAGATGGCAAGCCACAGGAGCAGCCCATTACGCCAGTGTTTCGCTCCAATGATGCCGAAGCCCTGATGAGCAAAGTACTATCGCACACCGCGTTTTTTACCGCGCCGGCCTTTTTCTTTGCCGACGGAGTAGATACCGAGCAGCTGGTGCCTTTGCTGACGCACGTCAACCTGCCAGACTATAGTGCAGTATATGCGGTTTATCCGCACCGAGATTTACCGGTCAGAACCCGGCTCTTTCTGGATGCGGCACGGCATTATATCGGAGAGCAAAAGCCGCGCTGGGAGCGCAATATTCCAGGCATTGATCAGCTTTATCAGGCTAACAAAAAATAATTGCGCAGCGCGGGAATATTTATACTCATACCAAATATTCAATAATGACAGCGGCAAAATAACCATTGATTAGACATTTTGTCCGCTGCAAAGCCCCCACCAGCTAAGAACTGGCACTTTTTCAAGTTTGTCTCAAGCGCGCAAAAATCAATAATGTTATTTCACAAAGAGTCATACATGTGCGCTTACCAAAGTCATTAAACCTTTACTTTTCATAGCAATACAATTTTAAATTGCCTGTTTTCCAAGATGTTAACACAAAGAACAAAGTCATGTTCTAGCCATATATATTGCACAGAGATGCCATGAATTTTTAGCCTCTTTGTCTTTTTTGGTTTCTATAGTACTGCCCCTGAAACAATTACAGAGCCAGGACTATGAAATTAAAATTACTAACATTCGCAATGCTTTGCGGCAGTGCCGCTTTACTCACCGGTTGTTCTGATAGCGATAATGAGATCGAATTCAAAACACCCGCAAAGGAGCAGCAATCGGATGATGGCAAACAGCCAGCAGACGACAAACAACCGACTGACGATAAGCAACCAGCTGACGATAAACAGCCGACCGACGATAAGCAACCGACCGATGATGACAAGCAACCTGAGGAGCCTGTGATCGCCCCAGGCACCCTGCTTGAGTTGCGCGTGATGGAAACCACGGACTTGCATGCCAACCTGATGAACTTCAACTATTTCTCGAATAAAGAAGACAACAAGGTTGGTCTGGTCAAAACAGCAACTCTGATCCGTCAGGCACGTGACGCGGTGAAAAACTCCGTACTGGTCGACAACGGTGATCTTATCCAGGGCAGCCCACTTGGCGACTACATGGCTAAAATCAAAGGCCTGGAAGACGGTGACGTACACCCGATATATGAGGCGATGAACACCCTGGAATACGATGTTGCCAACATCGGCAACCATGAATTTAACTTTGGTCTGGAGTTTTTAGACGAAGCCATAGACGACGCTAAATTCCCTTATATCTCAGCCAACGTATTTGTTGACGATGGCGACAATGACCCAAGCAACGATTTGTCACTGTTCAAGCCTTACGTTATCCAAGAGAAGCAGGTTGTTGATAAAAATGGTGACGCACAAACGCTGAAAATCGGATACATCGGTTTTGTGCCACCGCAGATTATGCAGTGGGACAAAGCTAATCTCGAAGGCAAAGTTATTGCCAAAGACATTGTCGATATGGCCGAGCACTATGTGCCTAAGATGAAAGCAGCCGGTGCAGACATCATCATCGCCATTCCGCACTCCGGACTGGAAACGGCAGAGAAAAAACCGCTGGCCGAAAACGCCAGCTACTACCTGTCCAAAGTCGACGGCATTGATGCCATTATGTTTGGCCATGCCCACGCCAACTTCCCGGGACCGCGATATGCCGGGCTTGAAGAGCATGGCGTAGATAATGAAAAAGGCACCATCAATGGCGTTGCCGCGGTTATGCCGGGCTTCTGGGGTAATAACCTGGGTATCATCGACATGACGCTGGAATACGGCAAAGATGGCTGGCAGGTGAAAGACACCCAGTCGACCTTACAGCCAATTTCTGTCACCAACGAAGACCGCACTGTTACATCTTTGGCGATTAACGATGCACAGGTCGAAAAAGCGGCTTTAAGCGCACATGAAGAAACCAAAACCTGGGTTAACGAGCCATTTGCTAAGATCTCGGATGAAGTAAACAGCTACTTTGCGCTCGTTAATGACGACCCGTCTATCCAGATAGTTACCGACGCTCAGCTTTGGTACACACAGACAATTGTTCAGGGCACTGAGTTGGGTGATCTACCTGTGCTGTCTGCGGGCGCCCCGTTCAGAGCAGGTCGTGGTGGTCCGGATGACTTTACAGCCGTAGAAAAAGGTGACATTGCCTACCGTAACGTGGCCGACCTGTATATTTATCCGAATGTATTAAAAGTGCTGAAACTGAATGGCGCAGAGGTTAAACAATGGCTGGAAATGTCGGCCGGTCAATTTAACCAAATTACGCCCAACACTGAGGAAGTTCAGGTACTGGTTAACACCAACTTCCCTTCTTATAACTTTGATGTACTGGATGGCGTGAGCTACCAGATTGATGTGACCGAGCCTGCCCGTTACGACACCAAAGGTAATAAGGTTTCTGACGGCAACCGCATTAAAGCTCTCACCTATCAGGGCGAGCCGGTAACCGACGAGCAAGTGTTCCTGGTTGCAACCAATAACTATCGTGCTTCGGGTGGCGGTAACTTCCCGGGGATCTCAGGCGAGAAAATCGTAGTCGATTCTCCTAACGAAAACCGTCAGGTTGTTGCTGACTACATTGCACTTCAGTCAAGCAAAAACAAAGAGACCGGTATGGATCCAAGCGCAGATAGCAACTGGTCATTTGCACCTGTGGCCGGTGCTAATGTTGTATTTTACAGCTCACCGTCGGACAAAGCCGCCGCATTCAGTGCGCGCTTTGCCCACATCACACCTTTAAACAAAACCACTGATGATGGTTTTGCAATCTATCAAATCGACCTGACCCAGCCAGCGAACTGAGTGTCAGAGCGATAAACAGATTAAAAGCCACGCAATTGCGTGGCTTTTATATCGCGCCGCAATCACAGGCAGTATGCGGCACTATCCTATCAACCTATTGCACTGACTGTGCCATTTTTGAGGCCAAAGGATTGTGTGTTTGCCAGGGAAACTTGGCTTTGCAGCGAGCAGTGCCTGTTCGCCCCCATTTACTCACAGAGTAAATACGCTCATATAGCAAAAGCAGTCAGGCAGGTTGATATCCACAACGGGAATTGATGATGAAACTAACTAAACTCACAGTCTTAGGCCTTGGTGTCGCGCTTGCACTGGGTGCAACAGCACTGCAAGCGGCAACACCTTATAACTGGAACAACACCGCACCGGTCAAAGTACCGAGTGCACAACAAAGCAATGGCAAAACCGTACTTTTTGATGTCTCACACGGTGGCGTTGAAGGAAATGCTGACTGGGTAATTGACGGCGCGTTTTCTGACTTTGCCGATGCCCTGGTTACTGAAGGGTATCGCGTTGAAGAGTATCGCGGCGTTGATTTAAACAACGACGGTAAAATCCGCTTTTATGACGACCGCGACATTTCAACTCAGGCAAACGAAGCCATCATTACCTATGATGCCATTAAACATGCCGACGTATTTGTCCTGGCTGAAACCAATCGTCCATTTACGCTGGCAGAGCAACAAGCACTGGAAACCTTTGTCGCTGCGGGTAAAGGCATTTTCTTTATCGCTGACCATTACGATGCGGATCGCAACCTCAATACCTGGGATGCAACAGAGGTATTCAACGGTTACAACCGCTCCGATCTGAGCAAGTACAACCTGGGCGGTGCCTATGGTGACTGGCGCAACCCGAAAAGCGCACAACAGGGCTGGCTGGTTGAAAACTTCGGCATTCGTTTTCGCTTTAACGGCGTGGACTATAAGCAAGGGGTCAGCGGTGTAGAGCCGGCTTCTCAAACCGAAGGTCTGACTCAGGGCGTCGCCCCTATTCTGATGGCAGCCGGTGCAACACTGGCGATTGTGGACGGTCAAAAAGCCAAAGGCCTGGTGTATTTTGCCGAAACAGACAACCCGACTAAATGGCGACACGCTAAAGATTCGGGCCTGTACTTTGGTGGTGAAGCAGAAGGTCCTTACGTTGCCATCGCGAAATCTGGTGCCGGTAAAGCGGCTTTTATTGGTGATTCTTCCCCCATTGAAGACGCCACGCCTAAGTACCGTCGTCAGGACAATGGCAATACCAAGAAAACCTATCCGGGCTGGACAGATCCAGGTCATGCCTCTGTGTTATCAGTGAACATCATTAACTGGCTGGCGACCCCTGAAAGCTACACCCACTTTGATGGTGCCAATGGCCGCACGCCGGGTCGTGTTACGCCCGTGCCCATGACCTCAGAGGAAATGTTCGATCCCAACAATGGACAACCCTGGAGCAACCCCAGCAATGGCTTTAACCCTTGGGATACAGACACCTATAAAGACAACTCGTTCAATGCACCCTATGGCCAGGGCCAGGTAGACCCAGACCCTGATCCGGATCCAACACCAGGTACTGCAGTATCAGTCGCCGACGCGCTGGCTGCTGCCACCGGTACTGAGCTGGTTGTTCAGGGTAAAGTAACGGATGCCGTAAACGGTATCTATGGTCTGCTACTGACCGACTTAAATAACCCGGCTGTAAGCATCAATGTGAAACTGGAGTCCAATCAGCGCGCCGATTTCAACCCGCAGTTAAACCCGGAAATTCTCGGCAAAACGCTGTTGGTAACCGGCAAGCGTAATAGCTACATGGGTGAAGCCGGGATCCGTTACGTTACGGATTTGGTTATCGCGCCCAGCGCACTCTCGGTAACTCAGGCACTGGCAACGGCTCAGGGCGAAACCATCACCTTAACCGGTAAGGTCAAAGCTCCGCTGAACAGCATTTATGCTTTGGTTCTGTCAGACTTATCTGATGACAGCACGACTATCAACATCAAACTTGAATCCAGCCAGCGCGCCGAGTTCAGCCCGCAGCTGAACCCCAGCATTCTGGATGAGACCTTGGTGATCACCGGTAAGCGCGACTCGTACATGAGTCAGCCTGGGATCCGTAACGTATCTGAGATTGCTAAGGCATCTGCCACCTCACCAGACCCGGATCCAAATCTGGATATGACGGTCAGTGAAGTGCTGGCCAAAAGCAATGGTACACCGGTTGTGGTAGCGGGCACCATTACCTCAGCCATCAACAACATTTATGCACTTGAGCTGAGCGATCCTAACGCGCCCGGCAACAAGCTGTACATCAAGCTGGAATCATCACAGCGCGCGACATACAGCCCACAGCTGAACCCGAGTTTGCTGGGCAAAAAGCTGCGTGTGACTGGTGTGAAAAATGACTATATGAGCCAGCCTGGTGTGCGTAACGTCACCGCACTGACTCTGTTAGATTAACACCGTATTTAGACAGCATGGGGCAACCCCCATGCTGTCTGTTTTACTCGTAATAACGAACGTGTAAAGATGGCCCGTCGGGGTCATGTATATGCCCTATCACCATATCTAAGTCACCATCTCCGTCCATATCCGCGAATGTTGATTGGGCACTATAGACTGCCCGTCCAAAGTCAGGATATTCATCTTCTGCCATCAGGGGGATTAAATCACCCAATGGCTGATAATGTTGGTCAAGCAACACCAACCCGCGAATATCAGAACGTGGGCTCTGACCGACCTCATAGCCCGACAAAACAATGTCAACATAGCCATCGCCATTGGCATCACCTACGGGAATAAATGTTACCGCACGAAATGGCTTACCCCCATTCACGGTAATGGGGTGCGTTGTGAAAGAAGCAAAGGAGGTATAATTACCCTGCGCAATATGAAAAGTAATAGCGTTCAATTCTCGGGCAGGCCCAACCATATCCGGCAGAGTATCATTGTTCATATACCCGGCAATAATAGGAGCACCACCGAATGGCGAAAATAGATTGTTGATACTGTGCACATCGCCATTGTTGCCAATTTTTAGCGCCATATACAGATTCTCTGCTTGCGAGCGGCCCATTGAACGGCGCAGGTCGCCGTCGGTGTCTACGGCCAGAGTCAGAAAGTCCAGCGTACCGTTCTGATCGATATCGCCAATCGGATGAGGCGATACTCCAAATGTCGCTTTTGACGTCAGCACAACGGGCAAGTTACCTGCGGCGTTAGAGTATTCCAGGCTACGCTTTACAGAATATGAAAGCTGATCGTTTTCGAGCTTTGTGTCAAAAAGCACAACCCGAAAGCGTCCGGACGGATTCAAAGTGGTGCCATTTTCAGCCATAACCACATCCGTGGTGCCATTGCCATCAAAGTCGCCGACCCGCTTCAGGTAGCGTGCATCGAACCCCGCCGTAAAGCCGCTATCTTTGAGCATGAGTTCATCCACAGACTGGACCCGGCTCACAGCACCCGATGCGTCCAGATAGAGTATAAAGAAGTGGCCCTGAGTGTGATTAGCAGACTTGTGCTTACCTGTCACAAGCAGCTCAGGTATACCATTTTGATCCAGGTCGTCCAGTATCGCAATGGCCAGGCCGTAGTTACTCTCCATGGTCAGGGCTTCGACACCCAAGTCACTTGCGCGAATAACCATATCGCGCGCAAGCGTTGTGCCCAGTGGTAAAGTAGGCACTATGTCGGCCTGAGTGTACTGGCTGTTGAATTTTGGCTCTGCAGGCGGTGTTTGCGCCGCCTGGATACGCACTTGGTCCAGCGACACCCATTGCGCATCGGCGGTCTGATTTGACACCGATAACCCGACAACGCCTGTATGTGACCCCAGATCATAACAAGCTTGTGTATTCACAGTGCCGACCTGAGAAAACTGCACCGGGTGTTTGCTACCTTCGCTGTAATGAACTGAAGCAACAGCCTGGGTCGAGCGATATCGGTTGGAGTGCTGAACATAGCACAGTGCCAAATTGACCGAGCCAGACTGTACATAAGCAGTCAGGTCTAAGTAGGCTTCTCCTTGATCCTGCGTCCCGTTGTGAGCAGCTTTACCAACCATATAAGCGCCGCCACTACCATACTGCCCCTGTGCGCTATTTTTCCAAAAGCCCGAATATTGCCACCGGGTATCGCTTTCTTCGATCACCTCTAAAGCCGGTGATGCCTGGACCAAATCACAGAGAAAAATGAAAAACATCATTTGAAATACTAAAGAACATCGCATTTATTGATTCCTTCTTAAAGTGCAGTGTGTCTTGCCTGTTTTGAAATGAAACTAAGTGTAGGTGGTGTGTTGACGTGGTGCGGACAACCAGGCAAGTCTAGGCGGCAATCACATGTGGTGCAAACACCACTGGGTGATGTCACTAAAAAGTCATGCTGCTGGCAGAATGCGTCCCTGCATCACTGTAAACAGGCATGTATCAGTCGTCTTGTGCTAACGACTCAATGTCTTCAATCACCTCTTCCAGCTCAGATATCAGACGTTTTTTCTGTTTGTCGCTGAGGCTTTGATACACATCCAGCAAATACTGATGATTGGCTTTGCGGTTTTGTTCATTGACCTGATTGAGCTGCTCAGAGCGGAACTGCTCCGGTGCCATCAGCAATTCAGACAGCCTGGCTTTAAAGGCATCACCGCGCTCTGGCTGAGCAAACAAGGCTCTGAGTGCTCCCTGATAACGTGTGCGATAGTCCGACCATAAATCTGCTGTGCTACTTTGCTGGTCGTACAGTTGCGCAATGCGCGATTCCTGCTCAGCAGACAACCTGCCTATCCAGCGCTTAAGGTTTTTCTTACGCTCTTTTAACCAGCGTTTATGTTTTTTCTGCTCAGAACGCTTTGAGCGCTTTTCTGCCCGCTCAGCTTCTCCCTCAGCAAGTGCATCGAACAGTTCGCTGGCTTGCGCCTCGCTCAGCATCGGGGCCATTTCAACCAGGTCCGGAACCACTTTTGCGCGTAAACGATGCCAGTGCGCCAGCATCTGCGCCTGATGATATTCAATGCGCACCAGAGTAATTTTGTTGTTTTCTATGTCTGATTTCAGCGCAGTGAGCTGCTCGGCGTAGCGCGTCAGCTCCTGTGTTTTATGCCACGCAAGCCAGGCGCCCAGACGTGTGTCAAACTGCTCCTCCTGTTCATCGGTCAGTGATATATAATCATCAAGATACCAGTAGCTGAGCCAGTCAGCGTTTTTGTAGATAAATTTTGTTGAACAGCCGGTCATTGTCAGTAATGCCAGCACCATCAAAAGCTTTCTCATCGTCGTATCCATAGTCCGTGTTATTAGTCTCTTTAGTTAATACGGAATTCGACAAAATGTGGACTAAAAAAGTGTCTGTAAATATTTCTTACGTTACAAACTGCGCGCAATACTCAAATCTTAAAATAAGCCGATTTTAAGATAACCTGGGCTCTGCCCTGCTCTGCATCTTAGCTGCATACTGACACCATACCATTTACAAGAGGAACACTTATGAGCCACTGGAATGATGAACATGCAAGCAGCTATGACGAGCAATGGGGCGAGCTGAATTTCCACCAGCAGATCCCACAACTTGCGGGTGTACAACCTGGTTTCAATATTGTTGAGCTTGGCTGTGGCGGCGGATATCTGAGCGTATGTCTGGCACAATCGGCGCAGCATGTACGCGTAACAGCACTCGATCCAACACCCAAAATGATAGCGCTGGCAAAAGAGCGACAGGATAAAGCCGGACTGAGCAATGCTCAGCTGCAATTTTTTGCAGCGGGCGCCGAAGCGCTGGATGTCTCTGATAATACCCAAGATTTGGTCGTCGCCGCGTTTTCGGTGCATCACTGGCAAAACCCCGATAAATCAATGGCATTGGTTTTTTCGGCGCTCAAGCCTGGTGGTAAGATCTGGCTGTGTGAGGATCTGAATGCCCCGACAGAGGGCAGCCTGGAAGTACACGCCAACCTGAAGGCCCTTGATGGCCTAAAATCACTCCTGCAAAACAGCGGTTTCGTACAATTATCACACACGCGGCACCACAGTCATGAAGGCGATTTCTTAATTGTTGAGGCGCTGAAGCCTTAATACAACAGGTAAGCTCACAGCCCGCGACTCCCCGCGGGCCATACTCATTACACTAACACTAAAGAGAATACGCTCAACCAGACGAGCTGAGTCCAGTAGGATAAGCGCTGGTACAAGCCCGCACCCCGTTTGATTTTAAATGCCGAGACTAACTTAACGGTGAAAAACATCGAGGCAAGTACCGTCAGGACAGAAAAAACACGAAACCAGGGGGCAACCAGCTCTGAATCCGGGCTGATGGCCACAAACACAGGTGCAAGCATTAAGGTTAACATGACAACAGAGCCTGCGGTTGAGTGGATCAAACACTGTTTGCTGGGTGTAGGCGTGTAAGGGTCTTTGTCCATCGGAAAATAACCCGCAAACCAGGTCCCAATACCATGAAACATGATCAAGATGCCCGTGATATAAAACGCAATACTGGCATCTGGCAACTGAGTAACGTGCCAGCCAAAGACAACAAACATCACACTCAGTGGATAATTGTTAATCCAGGGAGACAGCTTCTGAGTGGGGCTGCCCGCAGCCCCCAGTTCACTGCAAAATTGATTGATGTGATCGTAGTTAGGATAAAACCGACCTGCAATATAAACACCGAATGTGATCCATACGGTTGCTATCAGGCCTAATAACGCTGCATAAAACTCAAACATCCTCTTCCTCCTTGGTCCAGGTACAGCTTAGATGACGGTTAAGGCTTTTCTTATTGTTCTGCACTAGCTAAATAAAGTTTGTATATTTAGTGCTAATTAAACGTACCTAAAAATGAATCATATTGCAAACGATACGCCCTATTTTATTGCAGCAAGACAATGGGCCTGTCAGATACCCCATAAGAACAACCTCTTTTATATCATAAGGATGTAGCTACATAGTGATTTGACTGGTTTGTAATTTGAGCAAAACATAGACAGGCACAGGATGGATCACATAATATTAAACTTGTTCACATTCAATGACATTAAAACACAAAGAAGGTCATTGCCTGTGGAGGGATCAAAATAATATATGAAGGAAACTAACATGAAAAAGCTTATAACACTCTTTGCCATTGCAGCGGGTATGTTGACACTCAGTGCCACAGCTCCAGCCCGGGGCATCGACCCGGGAAACTTTCGCTACTATCACTTCCAATGCCTCGATAGCAACCAGGTTCAATTGTGGTTTAAAATTTCGCAGACTTATATCCCAAATTTGGGGGCTATGTGTGAAAACGATGGCGGAAGACTCAAAGTAACCAAAGTATATTGGTAGTAAAACACACCGTGAGTTAGCCGTTGAGGCTGAGCGAGAATGGCCGCTTGTGTGGCCATTTTCGGCGTTACGCTTCTTAGGTGGAATGTAGAATCCGTGTGGTAAAACAGCTATAAACAAAGCCTTGGAGAAACTTCTACGGTTTTGACCCCTTTTCGCAACATCAAAGGCTGCCTGATTTGTGAGTGGCTGTAGTAAATTTAGAGCAACGACAATCGATAATTTATTACCCCTGAGAAGTGCTTAAAATAGGTAGTAACTGACCGTTATCAGAATGTTCAGTCAGCTACACAAATTTAGATTCCCTCACCAGAGCCGCACACATGCTTGTCATTTTAGGTTATGATATGATTCAACTTCCTTTTTAATACAATAATCAGCTTGCCTGTAATCAATCGACAATAAGCCCTTACCTTTCCTCCATTTCTTCATACAGCTGTTGAAAATACTCTTTTCTACAGTGCCACCTTCATAATCGTTCAATCTAGCACCGATACGCATAGCAGCTTCAGTTTGTTTCTTTACACAATATTCTTGCTGCCTATACTCACCAGGCCATTGACTCTTGCACATATTTAAAATTGCTGAATCTAAATCATTTGAGCGGTTTATATATGTACCAGTGGAGCTCTTAATCTTATCGGGTGGAAACAGTACCGCATTATGAATAAAGCCATCATTTTTAAAATACTCCATTCGGTATTTATACCCTCTACTTGTTTCCCACTGAAGAGATATAATGTTTTCACTCGGGGAGTCAGGCAAAATACGCCCATTTGGAATGTGCTTTAAAATGGCCTCTTTTGTAACACCCGATGGCTGCCCACACACCATTTTATTAGGTACATGAGGCGCTACAAAAAGCCGCATGCCGTCTTTTAGCGTTTCTAAAGCACACTTCTTGTAGTAACTTTTTCCAAAAACACTATTGTTATTGAGGTTCGTCTCTAACTGCACCTCAGCTTTGGTGCATGGTCTATCTTGATATTTAACCCGTCCATTTTCGACGCACTTAAATATCTCAGCATGTGACAAACCACTGAAAAACAACATTACGAAAATCGATTCCTTCACTTTCTTCTCCTTTTTTTCTTAACATAAAGTGCAAGTATTGCTGCTCAGTTATCCATCTAGATTAGTTACCGTAAGAGAATAACCTAAACCTCACTAATTATTCCATTACAGTAATCTGATCCAATTACAACAGAAGAGCCAAAATACTGCTGTAACTCTCTACAAAACCTCTAAAGTCAAACCCTAAATCTCAGAGCTCGAGTCATTAGTCAGTACGCCCACATCAAGGCCACTATTTCGTATATCAGTTGCGGGTAAACACGACATTGACTTGTTCAAACCTGTTGTTGCTTTGACTATTTGCCTGAACATCATACTCTTGCTCTTATTCATTTATTCTTATGATTGACAATGTGCACACTTCAATTGTGCTTTTCATAGCTAGAAATAATTGTGGTGTGCGCAACCGACGCATCAAAATAGCGCACCTTTACCTGCAAGTAGTCTTCGTCTGAGAAAAAACGCTCAGACATTTCTTTACTTGGAAACTGGATAGTAAAGACCCGGTTGATTGGTTTATCCGTTTCAGATTGCAGTACTTCACTGACGATAAAGTCGAACCCAAACCCGCCCTGATAAACGTGCAAAATAGGCGTCATCGCAGCGCGATATTGGGCGTACACTTCATCATCTGAAACCGCTAACCCGACTAAATATTCATACATAGTTATTTCCCTTCTTGCTGCTGTTGGTACTGAAACAGCCCTTTTAACGCATTATATAAGCCAACGGCCAGTGTAAAATCGTGCGACTCATCATCAAACTCGTCTAGCTGCAGTTTTGCGTCTAAGTGACGATTTCTTAATATTGTGCCTGCCAGGGAATCATAAACCTCGCGCATTTCGCCGCCTTCGCTTCCTATATTCATATAGAGGTAGTTTTGCACCCGTCTTTGTGATGACACATATTTCTTGGTTGCTTCGGCGGTTTCACGCGCGCCCCACCAAACAGCGGGGCTGAATGCTAAAAAGCTTTGAAATAATGCAGGTCGAGACTGAAAGCTATGGAGCACTAATAAGCCCGCGATAGAGTGCCCGGCAAGCGAATTGAATTGACCCGTGCGGTAATCTTCAGCAATGGTTGGCATAAGCTCTTTTTCAATGAAATCTAAGAAAGCATCTCCCCCACCCCCTTCGCCAACAGGTCCTCTCGGATCCTGATTTACTGTTGGTGCAAAATCCTTTATTCGATTTTGACTGGTTATGCCAACAATTATATGTTCGTAAGACCCGTTTGATGCGTGCAGCCTTTGCAACATGCCATGAACTAATTCACCATTCAGTTCACCATCAAGCAGGTAAAGCACCGGGTACCTTTTGCTCGAATTTGAGGAATATGAAGCGGGTAATGCCACCGTGATCTTTGGTGTTTTTGCAAGGTACTTCGACTTGGGCATTTCCACGACAGTAAAACTAGCGGCATTGGCCACTGATGATATTAATAGAAACAGTGTGACAAGACTCACTCTCAACATTTAAAACTCCTTTTGCGACTTGTCTTTGTCAAATAAGCTGCGCCCAGTCCGCTAATAAAACCAAAGATATGGCTTGAGCTGCTGGTCTGCGCTGAGAAATCGAGCAAAGTCGCTAAAAAGCTGATGTTGGCATAATAAGTGAGTATCAATAAGGCAATAAAGCTCACGATGCCAAGCACATCACGGTTGAACAGCGCAGCGCCCAGTAACAGGCCAAAATATCCCATGACCAGGCCAGATGCGCCAATATGATTGCCAGAGCCGGCAAACAGCCACACGAGTAGCCCGGTCGCAACCAGGATTAGCAAAGTGGCTCTTTTAAACTTGGGTAACCTCGCGGCCAGATAACCACTGATAGTGAGGCCAATCAAGTTACTCATTAAGTGACCCCAGCTGCCATGCACAAAAGGCGCGGTGAGAATGCCACTCAGGTAATACTCATTATGCGGGATGATCCCGAGTCGACCCACCGGCAAGCCAATCACGCTCCCCAACAGCTGCACCACAACCATCGCCGCCATTGCATATAAAACCAGCTTAAAATTGGCTGGAAAAACCAGCGCACGCTTACTCATTTATGTCCTTGCTATTTTGCTGTTGGAAACAGTCTGGTTTTAAGCAAAAAAATAGCGCCATCAGGCGCTATTTTCTCTAACTTTCAATTAGAAAGGCATCTTAAAGCCTGGTGGCATCTGCATACCGCCGGTGACTTCTGACATGCGCTTTTGCGACTCTTCACCTACACGGCGTACAGCGTCATTGACCGCTGCTGCCAGCAAGTCTTCGATCATGTCTTTGTCGTCTTCCATCAGGCTTTCGTCGATCTCTACGCGGCGCACGTTGTGGCTGCCCAGCATAGTGACTTTAACCAGGCCTGCGCCTGCTTCGCCAACGACTTCGAGGTTTTTAATCTCTTCCTGGGCTTTTTCCATGCGCTCTTGCATTTGCTGCGCCTGCTTCATGATATTGCCCATTCCACCTTTAAACATAGTCTGCTCTCTTACACTTCAAAATTAAAATTC
This sequence comes from Pseudoalteromonas rubra, assembly GCF_000967655.1. GTDB lineage: Bacteria > Pseudomonadota > Gammaproteobacteria > Enterobacterales > Alteromonadaceae > Pseudoalteromonas > Pseudoalteromonas rubra_A. Next base: position 52,519 of record NZ_JXYA01000045.1, on the reverse strand, counting down.
TATGGGATACAAGATAAGGGCTTACTTGCGCAATTACAATGCCCTTACCGATTTTTCGTCTACCGAGGCCTCAAACTCACGGGCAAAGGCCTGGATCACGGGATCGTTATTGACCGCATCAACCGCCTGCAGGTATCTCTGCTGATCAATATCCTGCTGGATAAGAAATGGCGTGTTGTTCACTACGTCAACAAATTCAATATTGAGCTCTACCGGCTCATTGAGTTGCTCAGCCAAGCTTTCGTGCAATTTTTCTCTGAGCATACTGGAATCCAGATGTTGCTGGCTCTGCTCTACCTGCAAAGTACAATGCTGACCTTGCTGGTTGAACATGGCATGCAACGCAAACTGCCTGACCCGACCACCCAGTTGCATTTGTTCAATCATCTGTGCCCAATCATCTTTTTGGTGGGCGAATTTAATGTCACTGATTGGGCTGACAAAGTTCTCTGGTGCAGGAATATCCAGAGTTGTTTCCTGAGTTTCCTGTTCACCCGGCGCTTGCGGTGCTAACTGTTCAAGCAGTTCAGGTGCCAGCTTGCTTTCATCTTTTTTAAAGCGCTCTGCCATTTCGGGCTTTTTGGCTTTGCGCTGCACTGCAGCAGGCTGGAAAACTTGCTGCGGTTGCTCAGGGATCTGCTCTTGTGGTTGAGCCAAATGCTGTGCGCTTTGTTGGCTATCATCTGCAAGCGGGGTGTGTGGCAATCTTCTGCCTGACGCAACAGCGCCGGGCACCGTGCCAGCTCCCTGTTGCGGCTCAGACTTTTTTGCTTCGCCCTCTCCTCCCAGCAACCTGCCTGCCCCGGAGATCTGCCGGTTTTGTAAAATGCGGGCAATGGCCGATTGAGCCTGTTGCTGCTTTTGCGCCAGCTGTTGCACTGGCGTGTGCTCTGGTGCTTGTGTCTCCTGCTGGGGCGCACTATTTTGCTGCACAGTGGGCACTGGCTGATGCGCAGATCCGCTCTGATGTTGCTCATACCCCTGTGATTCGGCCTGCGCCATGATGTCCTGATATTGTTGTTCAATCGAGACATCTTCCGGTGATTGCTGAGGCAGCGCCGTATGTGCCGGTTCCGCATTCATCTGCTCAGCTGATGGTATCGGCTGCTGTGGCGCAGTTTGCTGTACAGGTTGCTCAGGCGTGTAAGCTTGCTGAGGAGCAGCTTGTGCATTTGGCTGCTGTGCAGGTTGCTCAGGCGTATAAGCTTGCTGAGGAGCAGCTTGTGCATTTGGCTGCTGTCCAGGTTGCTCAGGCGTATAAGCTTGCTGAGGAGCAGCTTGTGCATTTGGCTGCTGTCCAGGTTGCTCAGGCGCGTAAGCTTGCTGTGGAGCTGCTTGTGCATTTGGCTGCTGTGCAGGCGCGGGGCTTTGCTGTGCTGCTACTTCTGCACTTTGCTGTGGCACGGGCTGTGGCTCAGAGGTCTTTGCCTGATGTTGTGCCACGGGATCCTGGCGCTCAGGTGCAGGCGTGCTGAGTTGAGCCTGAGGACCACGCTGTTTAGCACTTAACATATCCCGCAGCTTGCCGACTTTACCCTGATCCTTTGCAGGTCCCGCAGGCGTCGGACCAGCGGCCTGAGAAAAATCGGCACGCTCGAACGCCAGTAGTCTCAGCATGATCATTTCAAAACCAAGCCTGGGTTCAGGTGCCCAGCTTAAGTCTTTTTTACCCGCAAGCAGCAACTGGTACATAAACTGAGTGTCCTGCGGTGTTAGCTGCTGAGCCAGTGTTTTTACCTGCTCAGCCTCGAACTGGCCAAAATTGGCGGCCTGAGGCACTAACTGCGTAAGCTGTACCAGATGCAGCAGGCTGATCAGATCATCCAGCACGCTGGCGAAGTTGCCATTTTTCAACGCAATATCGGCCACTTCTGCCAACAGGGTTTCACCGTCTTGCGATAGCACGGCGGCCATCAGTAATACGGCATGGCTGCTGTCCATCAGGCCAAGCATTTGTTGCACAGCCGGTAAATTCAGCTCACCATTCGTTTGTGCAATAGCCTGATCGGTAAGGCTCAGTGCATCACGCATACTGCCGTCTGCTGCCTTGGCCAGGACTTCCAGTGCCGTCTGTTCGAAGTTGACAGACTCCTGGGGCAAAATCTGCGCCAGCTGGGTTACTATCTGGCTCTGCGCCATGGCATTAAGGTTAAACTGCAAACAGCGCGATAATATGGTGATCGGTAATTTTTGCGGATCTGTGGTCGCCAGCAGGAACTTAACATGTTCCGGCGGCTCTTCCAGGGTTTTCAGCAAAGCATTAAAACTGTGCTTGGACAACATGTGCACTTCGTCAATCAGGTACACTTTGTAGCGACCACGCGTTGGCGCATATTGCACATTGTCCAGAATTTCTCTGGTGTCTTCGACCTTAGTACGCGATGCAGCATCTATCTCGATAAGATCAATGAACTTACCGGCTTCAATCTCTTCACACGCACTACATTGGCCACACGGGGTGGAGGTGATCCCCACCTCGCAGTTCAGGCTCTTGGCGAAGATCCTCGCAATGGTTGTTTTGCCCACGCCCCGCGTGCCGGTAAACAGATAGGCATGATGCAGTCGCTGCTCATTCAATGCATTGATGAGTGCCTGCTTAACATGCTCCTGTCCCATCATTTCGTGGAACGACTGTGGACGCCATTTACGCGCCAGAACCTGATAACTCATAGTGCGTTACTCGCCGTCAAACTCGACCAGTTTCAGCACTTTAATGCCCATGTCTGCCACGCGCTTTTCGCCGCCCAGCTCTGGCAATGAGATCACAAACGCAGCATCGGTGGCTTTACCACCCAGGCGCTCAACCAGCTTAGCGGTGGCTTCAATAGTACCGCCCGTTGCCAGTAAGTCATCAACCAACAGGACTTTGTCGCCCTCTTCAATGGCGTCAACATGCAGCTCCAGTACATCTTCACCATATTCCAGCTGATAAGACTGACTGATCACTTCGCGCGGAAGCTTACCAGGCTTACGTACCGGAATAAAAGGCAAGCCGAGTTCGTAGGCCAATGGCGCACCAAAAATAAAGCCGCGTGATTCAGTACCAATAATTTTAGTAAAACCTTGATCTTTGTACGCGTCAACCAGGCAGTCCATGGTTGCTTTAAACGCTGCCGGGTTGGCCAACAAGGTCGTTACATCACGGAACATGATCCCTTCTTTCGGATAGTTTGGAACTGTCGCGATGCTGTCTTTAATCAGTGACAAATTTGCTTGTGTCATAATCGGATGCTTAATAAGTTTTGATATCAAAGAGCTCGATTATAACAAGAAAGCAATTACATGAAATGCCAGGAGGGTGGATTTTACGATAATTTCATGATGTTCGGATAGAAAAAAACCACCCAGTGTCTGGATGGCTTTTTAATTCTGTCTTAACAGAAGGAGTTATGCTGCGATTAAACGCTCAGCGCCGTTGCCCAGCCAAGAATTGCATTCAGACAACCAATGCCTGCAAACACAGCAACAAAAGCCAGGAAATACTTCGCGTTGAATGGATCTTTGAAATCACCTTTAGACATATTACTACCTTTATTTATTAAGCGCTGGGTGAGCAGGCAGCGCGCCCTGGACGAAACCGCCCAAATTCGGCTGCCTGTCCTGCACTCAGCTTAAGCACGACAAAACGGCGCCCATAATAATCGAACTTAGAGGGCTGATAAAGGGGTATTATGCTTTTTTATCGACCAATATGCCCAGACGAACAAACTGACTCAGCGTCTGAACAGCGCCATTAATCAAGGTTGGTTCGTCAAACTGGCTAAACTGCTCGGCCAGCTGGGCCGCTAATGCCCTGATGGTTATTCCGGGATTAACAACAATATTTTGCAGCAACAAGGCCGTCATTGGGTTAGTTTCGATAAACTGGACATCAAAGGCACGATCCCGATACACAATAAAACAATGTGGGCCCGAGGTCGTCTGGGGCTGATAATCTTCACTGATTTGATGTACCGGATATTGATAGCTGACACTGCGAGCTGCCTGTGCCAGATGTAAACCGGATTGCTCAGACAAAGGCAATGGAATAGGATGTTCTGCTTCACACTCTTTGGCGATTGCTACTTCCAGTTCTGTCCACTCATAGTGCGCAAGCTCAAGCATAAAAGGCGGATCTGCGGGTGTAGGCGGGTATGTTTCTTGTAAAAAGTCCAAAAATTCCCGGCTAATATCTAAAAAGTAAGGAGACTGACAATCATGCTGACTAAAGAAGCTGCGCACCAGCGTAAGCCAGGTTTGTTCATCGTAGAGGCTTTTGAGTACCGGAAAGGTGGATGCAACAAAGCCCTCGATATTATTGAAAAATAAATCACGATAAACCTGCATGCGCCGGTCCTCGACACCCGCTGGTACCGGGTGCGCTGCAGGGTCCTTAATATGGGCCATAAACTCGGCCTGAACTTGCTCAAAGGACATCAGGCTATCCCCCTTTGTGACTTGTCCAGACTTTGCACAACATGGATCTGATCGACCTCCTCCAGCAATTGCGCCATAGGTGGAATATTAAAATCACGCTCCAGCAGTGTCGGGAATACACCGTGTATTTGATAAGCTTGCTGTAGCAATTGCCAAACCGGATCACACACGGCGTCGCCATGGGTGTCCACTAGCAGGTCTGGTGCCTCAACATAGTGCCCGGCAATATGGCCATAAGCGATGCGCTCGCTGGGCATTGCTGCTAAAAACGCTCTGGCATCATAGCCATGGTTAATTGAGTTAACGTAAATATTGTTCACATCAAGCAACAGATCGCAGTCGGCCTCTTCAAGCACAGCCCGAGTAAAATCCAGCTCTGACAACTGCTGCCCGGGTGCCGCGTAATAGGACACGTTCTCCACGGCTATCCGACGTTCAAGTCTGTCCTGCACTTCTCGGATCCGCGCTGCGGTATGCTTGACCGCTTCTTCGGTGAACGGAATAGGCATTAGATCGTACATGTGACCATCGCCCGAGCAGTAACTCAAATGTTCGCTGTAACAGCGAATATTGTGCGTTGCAAAAAAAGTTTTCAGATCGCTGACGAATTGCGTATCCAGCGGTGCCGGCGATCCGAGTGATAACGACAAACCATGGCAAACAAAAGGATGCCGGGCAGTTAGCTCAGAAAACTGAGCGGCGTACTTGCCACCGAGCGTCATCCAATTTTCAGGTGCTACTTCATAATAGTCAACCTGCTGAGGCGGTGAGGCCAGGATATCATCCAACATCTCGCGCCTCAGACCCATACCGACCATACCAAACGGTTTATTCATTATCACTCCTTAGCCTGATCAGCTGTTAAGCGTGGCCACCACATTTACCTTCGCCACACTTGCCTTCTTTTTTACCTTTGGCATCGCCGCCGCATTTACCTTCGCCACACTTGCCCTCTTTTTTACCTTTGGCATCGCCGCCGCATTTACCTTCGCCGCACTTGCCTTCTTTTTTACCTTTGGCATCGCCGCCGCATTTACCTTCGCCGCACTTACCCTCTTTTTTGCCTTTGGCATCGCCGCCGCATTTACCTTCGCCGCACTTGCCTTCTTTCTTGCCTTTGGCATCGCCGCCGCATTTACCTTCGCCACATTTGCCTTCGCCCGCGTCTAGCTGATAACCAGCAGTCATTTGCTCAAAGCTAAATGGGTTTGCAGCAGCCTCTGGTGCACTGAAGGTTGCGGCAGTCACAACTGCTGCGCCTAATGTCATCGCTAGTGTGTTAGTTTTCTTAACTGATTTCATCTTGTTCTCTCTCAATCGGTAGCAATAAAAAATGGTTGATTCGCTTAGTAGACCACGGACTGAAGATATTTATTTCAGCACTTGAGAAATTTTTATCTCCATTTCCCTATTAATAAATCATCTTCTCTCGTATAGAATAGCGCGAATTTTTTCTGGTGCGGTAATAATGAAACTATTTTTAGCCCCTATGGAGGGCGTTGTCGACTTTAAAATGCGCGAACTACTGACCGATCTGGGTGGATTCGACATGTGTGTCACTGAGTTCATCCGCGTGGTCGACTTGACCTTGCCACGGCGTGTGTTTATCCGTTATTGCCCGGAGCTTCTGAATGGCGGCTTGACCAGAGCAGGTACGCCAGTGCGGATCCAGCTACTTGGACAAGTGCCTCATGTCTTGGCGGCCAATGCCAGAAAAGCCGTTAAATTGGGATCGCACGGCGTTGATCTGAACTTTGGCTGTCCAGCTAAAACCGTCAATAAGAGCAAAGGCGGCGCTGTACTGCTCAAAGAACCCGAACAAATTTATCAGATCATCCGGGCTGTGCGCGAGGCAGTACCGCAAGAGCATGAAGTCAGCGCCAAAATTCGCCTTGGTTTTGATGACGATTCAAACAGTACAGAAATCGTCGATGCCGTGCAAAGTGCCGGCGCATCCAGCCTGGTGATCCATGCCCGTACCAAACGCGATGGCTATAAACCACCAGCCTATTGGGAGAAAATTCCGCCGCTTCTTGAACGCCTGACCATTCCGGTCGTTGCCAATGGAGAAATTTGGCAGGTAGAAGATGCTATGCGTTGCAGGCAACGCAGTGGGTGTAACAACCTGATGCTGGGTCGCGGAGCCCTGGCAACACCTGATCTGGCCGCAAAAATTAAAGCACATGTGGCGGGTGAGGATTATCAACCTCTGGTGTGGCAAAAAGTGGTATACCACATTCTTCATTCATCCATGCACCAGGATGAAAGCATGAGTGAAAAGTACTTTTCCTCACGTACCAAGCAATGGTTGGGATACTTAAAACTTCAGTACCCTCAGGCACACGAACTTTTTGAAAAAGTGAAAAGGCTGAAGCGTACACATGAAGTTGTGGATGTGCTTCATCAAGAACTGTAATATTCCTTGAAAAGTTGTGCCTCATTAACCGGCACAACTTAATTGATTTTACTCAGGACAATAGTTTTTTTCAAAAATGCTGTTCATGTGAAAACCAGCAGAGAGAATAATAACAATTCCAGAGGCCATAAATACATACGAAATATTATTTCCAGACACAACCAACGCCATCACAGCGATGCCTATCATCCCTCCTACCTGGTTAAAACAGGATAGATAAGATAATAATGTGGTCCTTCTACTATTTTCAATATTCTCATGCAGTAAAGTGGAAAGCAAAGATTGCGAAGCAGAAAATGCAAAGTTGACAACTAGCAAGCAAATGATAAACATCAAAATCGATTCTGACAAAAAAATGGCAAAATATGCTGTTCCACATACTAATCGACAACCAACGAGCGCAGAATTAAAATTATTTGAAAAGAAACGACATATATGTACAGATAGGATATGCCCAGCAAGCGATGTTAAGCTTGAACATATAAATGCAACTGAAAATAGCCATGGTAAAGAACGCTCTTCAATCAATTCAGATAAACGTATTTGCCAGAACTTTTCGATCGCTATCACCCCCATGGCAAAAAGCAATGTAGATAGCATTAATGTTCTGGTTATTTTATCTTTTTTTACACTGACAATTGAATGTGACAATGTACTTAAAAACGTTGGGGATGTAGATTCTCTTCGATTGAATGGTTCATCTTTTACACTTAACGCTATGGGCATTTGAATGATATACATGGCTCCCATCGCAATAAATCCAAATTCCATATAGTCAAACGAAGTAAAGTAGCTAGGGTAATATAAGTACATTATACTCGCAATCAGGCTAACAACAGCTCCAATCACAATTCCAACCACTCTGGCACTTTTTAAATTTGCTACATTCTTTTGCACAATAATAGATTTATTTTCTTGCTCCTCTATTCCGTTGATGAGCATTGCTTCGATTGTTCCTGAAGCCAAACTCATAGCAAGCCCGGCAAAAATCATACACAGGAGTAGATAAATAAAATCATTAAAGTAAAAAACCCCAAAGGAGAATAAAACATTAAAAATTAGAGACAACGTGTACGTCAGAGACTTACCATAGCGATCGGCAAACAACCCTAGCGGCACTTCAAACAGAACCATTGTAAGAGATACGACTGTGATTAGGATACCCAGGTCGGAAATATCAATACCTTTATCAAGTATAAATATATAAATTATTGGTGCAGTTAAGCCACTAGCCACTCCACTTAGAACAGTAAGCAGATGTAACTTCTTATAGATATTCATGATATGTGAATTCACCTTTTCTAAAAGAAACCTTGCACCTACATTCATTCAAACCAGTAAGCGCAAGGTTACTATTTTTTAATCTTCTTTTGCGAATTCCATATATAGTATGGTGCGGTTACCTAACGATTCGTTTAATGCGAAATGATCATTGGCGCCGTTAAATATAATCGGCTCACCGACTTTGTGTTGACGAAACTCCCCATTAACATTGAGATAGTTGTAATTTTGCGTTTCAGGTGCATCCAAAGTGAGATGCAACTGCAGCAAGTTTTCACTGTCAATCTCTGGATGTTGATGCATGTGAAGTATAGTGCGACTCTTCATTTTTACTAAAGCACATACTTTAATGCCTTTTAGTCGCCCCAACATCTCCATCGTTTTATCTAGCTTGCCATTTAAAAACTCCATTTTCTGATCATGTATTACAAGAGCAAGTTGCAACCAGTTATTATTTTCTTTTTCATCATCCCAACCTTTAACCCAACCATACTCTTTCCCACTCATTACTTGAGAAAGAATATCTTGGTATACCTCAACATGTGATTTGCCTACTCTATTGACTTCCATAACGGGTGCATCCAAGTTAGCCAACTCTTGGGAGATCAAGCGCCAGTTATCAAAGATCTCTTTAAATTTTGGAAAGTCGATTGGGTCATAAAAGTTATTGTTCTGGTTCATTTATATTCCTTAATTATTTTTTTTAGCTCTTTTTCCATTGCTTTTAATATGTCTTTCGCAAGTTCTTGGGTTATATAAGCTTGATTGAAAGTAAGTTCTAATTTAGATAGCTGCTCACAGTTAGATAGTCCGACTGATAGATTTAGCGGATAGTGAAAACGATCTTCAGCAGCAATCGTTTGAGCGCCCTCATGATCTTTTGCATGATGAAATTGGACAAACTTAAACGATATTTGACTTTGGATAGTCTCAGCCTCATCAGCAAGTGCATGCTGATAAGGGAAAATAGCATGAGTGGTGATATCATTGAGCTCAATTTGAAGCTGCTCTAACTGCTGCTCACTATTGCGCTCTGAGTTATAGAAAAACGGGCAAAAGCTCCAAAATAAGCCCATACTGTTGAGCGGGTTGCTCAAATGTTCTGAGCGCCCAGAAGTTAACATATCAATAGACAACTGTTGTGTATGGAACTTCGCTACCAACGACTTAATAAAACACTGCAGAAATAGTGTCTTCGCCTGAGCTTTATGCGCTGCAGCCACATTCACCAACGTCTTAACATCGTGGCCTTTAAAGGCTACTTCAACTTTATCCAATCCCTCACGATCACCACGAGGCTTTAGATTCAGCTGTTTATGCGTATCAAAACTCGCTAGCTTATCAAGCCAGAAATGTCGCTTTTCCTTACTATTGATAGCTTCTTGCTCTAGGTATACATGCTCCTTAAAGGAGTTGTTCGCCAATACCGAGGGCTGAGGATGTACTTTTGCAACGAGCTCACCATAATTCTTCATCAATTCATTGAAGAAAATAACCATTCCCCAGCCATCTTCGATTGCGTGGTGCGAGGACACGATCACTTCATGGTGAGACTCATTATAGCGAATAACAACAAATCTAATTAATGAGTTTGAACTATCATTAATTTCAAATGGCTTACTAAGCTGCAAATTTCGCAACTCCTCTGCCCGAATTTTCTGTTCATGCGCAGCTAAGCCACTAATATCTTCGATATCAAAATTAACGTTAAAGCGCCTATGAACCAATTGGATGTATCCATATTCGCTGCATTTTACAAATGTACTTCTTAATGCTGGAATTTGTCCAATCAAAGTTTCTATCGCATCACGAAAGTCTGTTATTGAAAAATGACTTCGTCTTATTTCAAATACAGTTTGAGGTAGATAAACACCGACAACACTTTCATGTAAACCGTGATGTTTTAACATTATCTGCTGCATTACCGTGGTTGGGAATGCATCTTCTACACTACTTTTCTCAAGGCCTGAAAGATTAGCCAGGTAGTGTTGTGCTGGTTTTGTGTCAGGCACAGAGGCACTATCACACCTCGTATCTTTTCGGGTATCTGCTATGAAAGTTGCTAGCTTTTCAACCGTTTGATTGTTATATAAATCTTGGACCGAGAAAAAAACACCTCTATTTTTTGCGGCTGCAATTAACGACAAGACCTTAATAGAGTCCCCACCGAGCGTGAAGTAATTATCATAAATACATATTTGCTCTATTTTGAGTACCTTAGACCAAATACCTACTAACTCTTCTTCAATGTGGTTTCTGGGCTCCACAATAACCTTGTCTGAAAGCGCACTAGTGACATTCGGGAGTGCATTTTTGTCTATTTTACCATTCACGGTAGTCGGCAGCTTATCTAAAACAACAAACCTGTTAGGGATCATGTATTTTGGCAAATCCACTGCTAACTCAGCCTTCAAATTAGCAATGTATGTCGCCTCATTAATACGCTTATTTACCTCGCTTACTATGTACGCAACTAAACTTTTTTCCTCTTGCTGGTATATTACAATTGCTGAAGTAATACTTGGTAATTCCAGGATCTTTCTTTCTATTTCTGAAAGCTCTACACGAAAGCCTCGAACTTGAACTTGATTATCTAACCTGCCTAAATATTCAATTTCACCATCAGAAAGCACCCTTGCACCATCTCCGGTTTTGTAGAGTATATCTCCATCTAAATATGGATTGCTTATAAATCGTTCTGAGGTTAATTCGGCTTTATTATAGTATCCATAGCTAACACCAGCACCTCCAATGTACATCTCTCCCGCGACCCCGTTAGGCACCAGCTTTCCTGCTGTATCCAGGATATAAATCGTCAGATCAGATAAGCTTTCACCAATCAAGCTACCTCGATTTTGTTCAACGTCTTGCTTTTCAAGCTTTCGATATGTCGCATGGACTGTGGTCTCGGTCGTGCCATACATATTAACAATGGCGGGATAGTCATCCGGGTGACGTGTGTACCACCCTTTTAGACTGGATAGTTGCAAGGCTTCTCCGCCAAAAATAACGTACCTCAGCGACAGATTTTGAGCCTGCTCTCTATCTATGGTGTCAAACCCTATAAATGCGCTGGGAGTTTGACTTAAAACAGTTACTTTATGCAAAGCAACTAACTCATAGAATGTTTCAGGATCACGCGATTGCTGCTCATCGACCACAACGAGCTTGCCACCATAAAAAAACGCGCCCCACATTTCCCACACTGAGAAGTCAAAAGCGTAAGAGTGGAACATGGTCCAAACATCTCGTTCGGTAAAATCAAACTTGTCCTCGACTGAATAGAACAAACGTTCAACGTTGCCATGGCTCACGACAACACCTTTGGGCTTCCCTGTAGAGCCCGATGTATAAATGATATAGGCAGGATCTGACACTGCTCTCTTAGCTTCTATATTGGGTTTAGTGACTGGCAACTCCTCTAGCGCCAGTGAGCCGATGCAAATTAGCATATTGTGATCGAAAAGGTTCAAATTGGGTGTATCAGCAGAGGTGATCACACTGCTAACCTGACTATCAACAGCGATATAAGAAAGCCTTGATTCGGGGTTTGCTGGGTCCAGTGGTACGTAGATGGCACCCACCTTCAAAATGGCTAAGATAGCAACAAGTGTATTATGGCTTCTGGGTAAACAAATACCTACCTTATCATTATGGCTTATCCCCTGAGAAACAAGGTAGTGTGCTAGCTGGTTACTTTTCTCATCCAGTTCTTTATAGGTCAAATCAACTGCACCACAACTCAGCGCGATACGTTGTGGAAATTGAGCAGCCGTTCGAGAAAAAATATTATCCAAACAATCAACAGCAGGGTAATTTTGATAACGACTAACCACACTTTTAAGTAAAGCCTGTTCAGTCCCGCCTGGTAGTAAGTTTAATTGACTGAGCGGTGTGGTTGGCTCAATACATATTGAGTCGATTAATGTTACAAACTGACTGGAAAGAGATTCAATTGAAGCTGCAGAAAAAAGCTCAGTACTATACTGAAAGTTAAATTCAATAGCGTCTCTGTACTCTATCGCATTCAAGTTTAGGTCGAACTTTGCTCTTGAGCATTCAGGCTTAATCGGCTCTACAGTCAAAGGACCAGCCGATTGTTGCGCTAACTCAGCTTGACTTAACGTAAATACTATTTGCACTAAAGGACTATAACTTAAGCTCCTTGGAGGATTAATAATCTCAACAAGATGCTCAAATGGTACATCTTGATTTGCCAAGGCATCTAAAATAACCCTTTTTGTTTCACTCAAAAAGTCGTTGAAACACATGTCAGCTTCACACCGAAGTCTCAACACTAAAGTATTAACAAATAGTCCTATTAACCCTTCCAAAGAACGATTACGTCGATTGGCAACCGGTGTACCAATTACAATATCATCATGTGCAGACACTCTATACAAAAGCACACTAAAGACTGCATGTAACAACATAAAAGTTGTTACGTTGTATTTTTTGGCTAACGCTTGGAGCTGCTGATATTCCTTACTTTCAAGCCTAAAACTGTGGTTTGCTCCGGCGTGTGTAGGAGACTTAGGTCGAGGGTGATCTGTGGCCACTTTATGCAGCGTCGGCATTCCACTCAAATGCGCTCGCCAATACTCAATTTGCTTTGCCGCTTTACCATCATCAAATAACGCTTTTTGCCATAATGTGTAATCAATATAATCAATGTCCAGCGGTGGTAAATGTGATTTTTCACCCGCACAAATCTGCTGATAAACCTGCTGCCACTCTTGTAACAGAATTTTGTTTGACCATCCATCCGTTGCAATGTGGTGCTGTGAGAGTAGTAAAATATGTTCAGAGTTACTTCTTACTAAGACTTTTACTCTAATTGGCAAGTCCGCTTTGAGATCGAAGGCAATATTTAACAGCTCTTGTGCAGCTTGTTGTATCTCTGACCTTTCAGCAGCTAACTCATCTGACTTGATATTTGCTTTTTCTAACTTAAAAGAAACGCTATTTAAAACCCGTTGTTGTACTCCAAATTCATCCTCAAAGTACACTGTCCTTAACGGGAGGTGGCGTTCGATCAACCTGACAAAGGCCAGCTCGCAGTGCGCTAAATCAAAATCACCTTTGATTCTAAACAAATCTATTGAGTTATATTCATTTCCTGCACTCAACTGATTAATGAAGTATAAGCGCTTCTGAGCAAACGATGCAGGGAAAACATCGCCGTTATTCGCGGCTCTTTTGTTTATTTCACCCATAGGAAATGACGAGCTATCATTAGCATCACACTGCTTCAGGTATTCCAGGATTTGAGCTTTGTTACTTATAATCTTAGACTTTAGCTCATCAGGGAAATGCCCATTAACTAATTTAAAACCAAGCTTATTCCCGTCAGAGAATAGGTGAACACCTGCTTTTAAAGACTCTAGTACAATACTTGCCGCACTCATAGCCACCCCTCACTTTGTACATCTTCTGCATTTATTGACTCTGACTGGTAGGCCATTAGTACTTCAATATGGGCAGCTAAATCTTTCAATTTTGGGCAACTAAATATAATCTGAACATTTGTTTCAATTGAAAAGCACTCCTGTATTGCTGACAGCAAACGTACTGCCAATAAAGAATTGCCTCCTATAGCGAAAAAGTCAGATGTCCCTCCTAGAGATTCAACAGGCAAAGATAATAGACGGCTCCACAATGAGGCCAACTTATTTTCTGTTTCAGTAACTAGAGCCTCATTAACCTCCGTTGATTGATGAATATCTCGTAGTTTTTGCCTGTCAATTTTTCCATTATTGTTGAGTGGCCAGTGTTCCACCACACTAATCCGATTTGGGATCATATAAGATGGCAGAGTATTTTTAAGATGGTCAAAACAGGCATCAATACTGTCATTTTCGACTTTAGTTTCTCGTTCATCTGCATTTAGCTGAACAAATGCAATCAGTACTTTTTCACCTGAATCCAGCTCTTTATCCGTTACCACCGCCTTGCTCACGGTGCTCATACTCTGTAACTGGTATTCGATTTCGGAAGGCTCAATTCTTAGACCGCGAATTTTAAGTTGACTATCAGCACGGCCAAGAAAAAGCATATCGCCTTGCTTGTTGTAACGAACTCTGTCTCCCGTGTTATAAAGCGTATTAAACCCATCTTCTGTCTTAAAAGGGTTATCGATATACCTTTGACGTGTAATTTCCGGGTTCATGTGATATCCAGGCCCAACGGCTGGACCGCTAACAAAAAGGATACCAGGTTCACCAAAGGGCACTAAACGTCCATGCCTGTCTAAAATGTATCCATTCATATTTGGGATCATTTTTCCGATGGGTGGCATTTCTTCATTATCTTGATTTTTAACTCTGTACTCTGTCAGAACATGAGTCTCGGATGGCCCGTAATGATTCCATAACTCAAAATCAGGATGCTCAATCAGAAAGCGGCGCGTTGAGTTACCAATTTTCAGCACTTCACCAGCGACAACGGCAAACTTAAAAGCAGACAAGTCTACGCCCTTGTCATACGCGATATCAAAGACAAGATTAATTACTGAAGGAGGAATAAAAGCCCGGTTAATATCATTGCTGGCCATAAACTCTGGCAGTTCAATTAAATTGTCCTTCACCTGCTGGCCGGCAAGCACCAATGCCCCCCCATCAAGCCAAGTTGTCACCATTTCATGAACTGATGCATCAAAACTAAAAGGTGCGAACATCATGGTTCTTGGTATAGAACCAGCTTCACTTCCCTGAAATTGGCCTAGAACCAGATTAGTGATGGCAATATGAGATTCAGTTACCCCTTTTGGTCTACCTGTAGAGCCTGATGTATAAATCATGACCACCGGACTGTGGATGTCTAGAGGCTGAGTCGGTTCGATATTTTGGCATGAGCACAGACTAATCTCTCGCGCACAGTCCACATTGTCTAATATGACCAAATCAACATTGTTAAGATAGGCATGGGCAGTAAATTTAGACGCAGAGATAACCAAAGATGCGCTGCTATCTTCAATCATGTACGCAATACGCTCACTGGGTAAATTAACATCCAGCGGTGTATAGGCTGCACCAGTCTTTAACACTGCAAGGATGCTTACAACTGTATCAACTCGCCTGTCCAGCAACAAACCAACTATTTTATCCGGCGCAGCTCCTTTTGATTTTAAAAAATGGGCAAGCTTATTCGCTCTGTGATTGATCTCTTGATACGAATATTTGTTCTCTAAATATTGTAACGCAAGCCTGTGTGGTGCTTTTTCTGCAAAGTCTTCAAAGTATTGATGAATCAACTTTTGGCCATCATGATTTTTCTTTACATTATTCATGTCATCAATGAGAAAAGACTTATCCCCATCACACAGTAAATCGAAAGCATGTATTGGACTGTCCGTATTTTCTAATACTTTATTGCAAAGCAATTTAAATTGCTCTGCATAACAAGCAATGGTCGAAGCGTCAAAAAGCGTACTATTGTATTCAAAATTAAATGAAATTGAGCCTTGAGATTCTCTAAAGTCCAGGAGCAAATCAAACTTAGATGTTTTGTTATCTAAAGACTCAGGTGAAAATATTAAATCAGGAAGGTTAGCCTCATTTTCTTCGGTGCTATTTGAAGTCAGCATAATCTGAAATAGCGGCGAGTAGTTTGGACTTCTAACCGGGTTTAGCTCATCAACAAGTACATCAAAAGGTAAATCTTGATTCGATTGCGCATCAAGATTTATATGCTTAATTTCACTTAGCCATTGACTAAATGGTATATTTTTCTCGGTACTGACTCGCAACACCAATGTATTTGTAAAGAATCCAATGAGATCATTGACTCCTTGTTGATATCGGTTAGCTACTGGAGTACCTACAACAATATCATCGCTTTCTCCTTTAATAGAGATGAACAGAGAAAATAAAGCATGAGCCAGCATAAAGTGAGAAACATTATGCTCATGCGCCACACGGCAAAAAAGCTCGCTTTGCAACGCATCAAGTGAAAAGCTCACACTTCCCCCACAAAAGGTAGTTTGAGGAGGCCTTTCGCTATCAAACTTTAAACTATGTTCCAAAGGTAGAGCGTTTAATTGCTTTTGCCAATACTGCAGCTGAGAGTCAAACTGACCATTAGATACTTGCTTTTGTTGCCAGTAAATAAAGTCTAAATAGTTAATCTCAAGCTTAGGTGCTATGAGCATACCTGCTTCTTTTATTTCAGAATAAAACTGGATGAACTCCCTATTAAGAATTGGTACTGACCAGGCATCTGCAGCAATATGATGTATGTTAAAAACTAATAACCCTTCATCACTTGCCACTTGAAACCAGACAGCTCTTATCAATAAATCTTGTCCTAAATTGAATGGTTTCAGGGTTTCACTTTCTACCTGTGAGCTTAATTCATTAGCCTGTTCTAATGGAGATAGCTTAGATAGATCTACGGTCTGTATTTTAAAAGACACTTCTTTTTGGAAGGTTTGATGAACCCCTTCCTCTGTTTCTGAAAAAACAGCTCGTAAGGGTAAATGACGCTCTATAATTGCATTAATAGCCTGCTCAGCAACGACAAGATCAAATTGCCCTTTTATCCTTGTCACACTGGGGGAATTATACTGCTCACTGCTGCCAGATATGCGGTCTATCAACCACAACCTTTGTTGTGAATACGCCAGTGGATGCTCACCCTGTTCATTTAAATACGCAGATGCTATGGTGTTTTCTTCTTTTTCGTATGACGCTTTATCACTCAGAAATTCAATAATCGCACTTTTATTTTCAATTACTTTGTTCTTGAGCTCTTCAGGGAAGACCTCGCTCGTCATTTCAAAATTAAGCTCACCATTTTCTGTGTACAAAAAAATCCCCGAATCGGCGCAAAGCTCTAACAAGCCATTGATATTCATAATATTCCTTTTGATACAATTTTTGATTTTAGTTTTTTTTCTATGATAAGGTTTTCGGTTATTGCTTTATCTATACCTAATGCCAATATTTCTAAGCTTTCAGCTCCAAGTACCACATTCGCCTTGATCTTTATCTTGAATTGCTCATCAAGCATTTTGCTGAGCTTGACCATCAGTAAGGAGTTGCCACCTAGCTCGAAGAAGTTGGATTCGAGGTATATTTTATTCACCTCTATTGAAAGTATTTCAGCCCAAATATGTGCTATGGCAATTTGTGTATCGGTGCGGGGCTTGGTACCACACCTAATCTCACTGTTCAGCGCTTGATTAAGAAGACTAGCTGTATCGATTTTGCCATTTACAGTCAGCGGGAATCGTTCAAGTGAAATAAAGCTAGCCGGGACCATATATTGGGGTAATGCAGCTAACAGGTAATTTCTCAATGTAGCTGTTGCACTTTGCTCTGCCAGACTGCCGGCGCCTTTTTTCTGTATGAAAAACGCAACTAGGCGAGAAGATGGGCCATCCTCAATAAATATCACTTTTGAAGACTTAATTGAGCTATGCGTTTCTATTTGCTTTTCAACCTCAATGAGTTCAATTCGATGACCTCTTACCTTTACTTGATCATCGGTACGCCCTAAAAACTCTACATCCCCAGAGTCGTTCATTCTAACCAAGTCACCGGTACTATAAAGTCGTGTCTGAAGCGCGTCATGATAAAAAAACTTGCTATTATTTTTATCACTACTATTGATGTAACCTCTTGCTAATCCAACACCTGCTACATGAAGCTCCCCTTGTACCCCAAATCCTAAAACTCGTTTGTCGGTCCCGAGTACATAGACCTTAGTGTTTGGAATAGCACAACCAACGGTAATATCGGTATTTGGAGCCAGCCAACGACCTGTCACAGCCACGGTTGCCTCAGAGGGACCATAAGAGTTATATAGTGCAAACTTTTTTGCCCACCGATTTACGACTGAGGCGCAAGTTTTTTCGCCCGCGACTATGATGCCTTTAAATGAATATGGCAGCTCTTCATTCATGTGCGCCAATACAGAGGGAGGTATCGCTGCATGAGTTATTTGATTATCAACCAACATGGTTTCAAGTGCTTCTGGCGACTTTCTGTGTAAATCACTGCATATATGCAAACTGGCCCCATTTAATAGCGCCATCACAGTTTCCCACACGGCACCGTCAAAACTAAATGACGCAAATTGCAACACGTTACTCGACGATGAAACGGCAAAACAATCCTTATGATATGATGCTAAATTCACCACACCTTGGTGTTCAATCATGACACCTTTTGGTCTGCCAGTTGACCCCGATGTATAAATAACGTACGCCAGGTTACTTGACGTGCATTCTACTTTAGGGTTTTGCTCTATTTGCTCATTGTCCGTACATGTCATGTGCTCCAACAAAAAGCACTCACCATCAAAGTCATAGCCTACTTCAATATCATCAACTAATACTTTGGATACCTTGCTGTTGGAGAGCATATATTCAATACGCTCTTTTGGGTGCTCAATATCAATGGGGAGGTAGGCACCACCCGCTTTCAGTACAGCCAAAATAGCAACAAAGAACTCAGGGCTTCTTTGAATGCATACACCAACCACTTCTTCTTTCGAGATCCCTTTACTAATTAACTGCGCAGCAACGGCATTTGCGCGCGCGTTTAGCGTACGGTATGTCAGGGACTGCTCTTTAAACTTTAGTGCAATATGATCAGGCTTGGTGGCAACAACCTGTTCAAACACCTGGTGTATGCATTGGTTATCAGTGGCCGTATTTTCAACACGCTGTTGGTAAAGTTCGGCATAGTTTGCCACCGCTAATCGCGATTCTGCCTGGGTTAATTGCGAGCCAGTATAAGCGACGTTGTGAGTCACCTCACGCAGAGTATTTACAAAGCTACGTCCAAACTGAGCAATAAACTTTTTATCAAATAACTGTGTATTGTATTCAAACAGCACTGACAGTGAATCGAGCTCATCAGTTACACTGAGCAGTAATTCAAAATTAGCTCTTTTCAAATCCGTAGAGTAAGGCTCAGCTACAAACGCTTTATCACTCACAGCGGTTTCTTCAGAACTGCTGGCATTAAAATTAAACACTAACTGAATTAATGGTAATACACTCGCATTCCTTTTAAGACTGAGTGTATTCAAAATGGATTCGAAAGGTACTGATTGATGCGCATAGGCCTCATGTACAGCCGTTTTTGTTTGTTCTAATACATCTAAAAATGTCCAGTCCTGCTTAAGCTGAATACGTATCGCGGCATTGTTGACAAATAGTCCAATAAGAGATTCAAGTTCTTTCTTTGGGCGGTTAGCCATAGGCACACCAACTACAATGTCATTACTTTGCGAATGGACATGTATAACAGACGTGTAAACGGCAAAAAGAAAATTGAATAACGTAACATTTGACTCTGCAGCAGCTGCTTTAACTTTTCGCGTTAAGTCCTCATCAATACTGAGTTGATAAAGGGCACCTTCTCCATTCAACTTCGCGGGTCTACCATCCTTGAGTGGTAAAGAATGCACGTCAGGTGCCCCCGCTAATTTGGACTGCCAATACGTTAAGCTATTTTCAAATTGCTTGGTGTTCTTTCGAACATGCTGCCAGTTAACATAATCAATATATTGAACTGGTAGTTCAGGTAAATTCACAGCTCGTTCTTGGATGATAGAGTCGTAAATCTCAAAAAGTTCACGATCAAAAATATCAGCGGACCAAGCATCCATTGCTATGTGATGAGATGTTATACATAGTACTGCGCTTTGCTCGCTGTGCTTAATGAAGATTGCTCTGAGTAGATTACCGGCACTAAAATCAAACGGTTTTTGACCTTCAGCAATGAGGATCTCATCTACCGCCGCTGCAAACTCTGTTTTCGATTTACCTTGCAAGTCGATTAAATTGCAATGAATCCGCGGCTTATCAACAATATACTGTTTTAGTGCACCTGCTTTTTCTACAAACCCCGTAGTAAACACTTTCTGTCTGTGAGCCAGTTTTGTTAAAGCGACTTCGAATACAGTCGGATCGAACTCTCCAGATATTCGCTTCGCCATGACTAAGTTATATTTAGAATGCTCGTTGGAAACTGTTTCCGACAGCCACATGCCGCGTTGCTCAGCATTAGCGTCATGTTCAGCCCCATAGTCCACTCGCACAATACTACCTGGATCACTATCGTGTTGCGTTAGCCAGTTAATTACTTCTGCCTTGTGGGTTTTGAGCGATGAAACCAATGCAGGAGTCAAGTTTTCTTTATTTCCGACGACAGCAAGTTGGCCCTCAGAACTGACCTTTAACTTTATTTGACGGTCTTTTATACATTCAAGTAATTCTAAAAATCTCATAGCAGTATTTCCATTTCATCTTCTTCTAACTGATAGTCATGTGAAACCTTAACCACTCGACTCGTTTTTCGAGCGTCAATTAGAGTGGAAACTTCTGCTAAGTTTTGTTTTGAGATCACGTCAACGATTTCCAACCGAACATCAAAGTGCTGCTCAATAGATATCAGCATTTTTGTTATCAATAGTGAATTTCCACCAACGTGATAAAAATTCGAATTTCTGCCTATCTGCTCAGCGGCTGTACCGGTTATTTCGCTCCAGATGTCACGTAAAGTCAGTTCCGTTTGTGTTTCGCAATTACTACTAAATGACAAACGATGCATTTGCGCATATTCGATAAGCTTATTGGTATCCACCTTTCCATTTCTTGTCAGTGGAAAATCTTCAACCTCGATAACCATGCTAGGTAACATCGTATTTGGCAGTACTCTAGACAAATGATTTTCTAATTCATACTGTTCCAGGGAGCTAGATGTTTTAGAAGTGCTTTGGTTTTCGAGTGTTACAAAAGCCAGTATTTCAGCATTATCCGAACTGGTGTTATGCACAATTGCTTTTGCCAAACGCACAGAATCGTTTTGCATTAATTGCTGTTCAATTTCTCCAAGCTCAATTCTTACACCTCTAATTTTAACTTGCTCATCAACACGATTGATAAATTCAAGCTGACCGTCAGGGCAAACCCTAACTAAGTCACCACTGCGATAGAGCCTACGTTCGATGCCGTTAAACTCTTTAATCACAAATCGTTCGCGGGTAAGAACCGGGTTGTTTATATACCCAATAGCAACGCCCACACCCGCTATATAAAGCTCACCGACTGCACCATCAGGAACAGGATTTTGATGCCTGTCTAAAATCATGACTTCAAAGCCATCTATAGCTTTACCGATATGGATATTTCCTAACTTTGAGATCCGGCCAACTGTTGCGCATACCGTCGTTTCTGTCGGGCCATAAGCGTTAAAAAAGGGATATCGATCACACCATTGATGAGCGAGTTTTTCAGAGCATTTTTCGCCTGCGACGATCAGTGCTTTAAAATGAAAATCTACTGAAGAATTCATGCTACTCAGTACCGAAGGAGGTATGGTTGCATGCGTTATTTGATTATCTTGCAAATATGCTGTCAGTCGATCTGGCGAAGTTCTGGTACGTTCTGAACAAACGTATAAACAAGCACCATTGAGTAACGCCATACACCACTCCCAAACGGAAGCATCAAAACTAAATGACGCAAACTGAAGTACCTTGCTATCTGGCGATACCGCGAAGTATGACTGTTGATATTTCGCTAAATTAACAATACCGCTATGGCCAATCATGACCCCTTTTGGTTGACCCGTGGAACCGGATGTATATAAAACATAAGCCATGCTCGCCGAATTAATATTAGGCAAATCTCTAGCCGGCATTGCCTGAAACTCTGTCACTACACGTACTTGTGCATAGTGATCTGCACTTTCATTTTCAACAGATGTAATAGCAACTGAGACCTGACTTTGTTCTATCATGCTAACTTTACGCAACTCTGGAAGCGATGGGTCTATCGGCAAGTAAGCAGCGCCAGCTTTAAGTACACCTAAAACGGAGATAAATAACTCGACCGATTTGGGCAATTCAATTGACACCACAGAGCCAAGTTTGACCCCTAACGTCCGTAATTTATAAGCAACCTGATTTGAACGTTCATGAATGTCCTGATATGTTAATTCAGACGATTCATCACACAGAGCTAAGCGTTTAGGGTTACTATTTACCACGTGTAAAAATACATCAATGACACTTTGCGAATCTTGCCCCTGTTGATTGGCCTCTACGCAATTAATATTATTGCTACCCACAAGTGGTATGGCTTCTACAGGGTGGTCCATATGCGCCATAACCGCATCAATAAATTGAGTAAAATAATGACTCATTCGAATAATTGATGCTTCTTCAAATAACGCTGTCGCGTATTCCCAAATAAATCTGAGGCCTTCTTCCCCCTCGCCTACTCTCAAGGCTAAGTCATACTTAGCGGCATGACCTTCCAGTTCTCTGTCACGAGACGTGGCTCCTGCAAAGCTTATCTCTCCTATGTCGCTATTACCCATCACTATAGCTAATTGAAACAACGGGTTATGAGCTTTACCACCGGGAATACCTAAACTTTCAACAATCATGTTAAAAGGTACATGTTGATACTCGAAGTCACTGAGCAGGTTATCTTGATATTGCTTCAAGTAAGAAGCGAAGGTGATCCCATCTTCTAAAGTTGACCTTACGGGCAACATGTTTACAAAAAAGCCGACGAGGGGAGAGACACTAAGCTTATCTCTGTTTGCAACTGGTACACCAATAACCAGATCATCCTGACCCGTGTAACGGTGTAAAAACGCATTAAACAAAGCTGAAACCATTGAAAACAATGTCACTCCATTGCTTCTCGCTAACGACTTAAGGGCATTAAGGGCACTGATGTCTAAACAATTTATGACATTGCTTCCCTCATGATTTTGCAACGTACCTCTCGGTTTATCGAGTGGGATCGAATGTAACATTGGCGCGCTGTCCAAACGTCTTTGCCAATACTCAAGTTGCGTGCTCATACTCGGTTTTTGAAACATATTGTCTTGCCAGACTGCATAATCTAAATACTGAACAGGTAAGTCTGGTAATGAAACAGGTGTGTCATTAGTGAGCTGATTGTAAATTTGTGACAGCTCGTTCTTAAATATACCGATTGACCAGTCATCTGCTGCGATATGATGCAAGGTAATAAATACCGAATGCTTTTTAGGTGCGCATTTCACAACGATTCCCCGCACCATATAGTCACAGGTTAAATCGAAAGGCGTTACAGATTCTTGCTTTTCAATATCAGATAATGTTTCAATTTTCTGAGAGTCAGTTTGATCAGATATATCTAAAAACCTGAGTTTAATATCACTACCAGGCTTAACTACTTGTTTCGCCACACCTGAATCGTCAATAACATAGTGAGTTTTTAATATTTTGTGCCGCTCAATTAACGCATTTAAAGCATCATTAAAAACAGAGACAGAGAATTCGCCTTCTAAGTCCATGCCCATAGGCATGTTTAAGTGGTAGCTTGCCTTATCTTTTTGCATTGCAAAGAAGGCACTTTTTTGACTGCTTGATAATGCAAAGTGAGTAGAGCTTAATTCATGAGTCTTACTCGCGACACAAACATCCGCTCTCAACTGCTCCACAAATGATAGATAATCAATTACCTGCTTTTTATTTAACTTCAACACTTCTTTTAAGTCATTTGATAAAGCCGCTTTTTTTGCTCTATAGGCTAACTGACCATCTTTAAGGTATAGTTCAACTCCGGCTTGATTTGCAGTTGATAATATATCCAATACGCTCATAGTACTCCCTCCTCAATTTCAGCGTCTTTATCTTCACTTAAAGCAACACTTTCATTAATTAAATCAAGCATCTTTGCAAACTGAGTGCTTTCAAAAGCATCTTTGACAGGAATATTGGTATTCCAGGTGTGATTAATATGAACAACTAACTTACTCAATGAGAGAGAGTCCCCTCCCATATCGAAGAAATCATCTTCTGCAGATGACACTTCTACACCGATGACATCGAACCAAAGTTGCGCCAATTTAGCATTGTGCTCATTGTCTTCACTTTGTCCTTGTTCTCCTTCAACTAATCGCAGCATGGAATGAAAATCTGTTTTTTCAAATGCTTGCTTTAAGGATAAGTTGAGTTGCCATTGATGATTGATGTGCGCTAACAGTTTACTTAACGAGAGAGAGTCTCCCCCCAGCTCAAAAAAGTCGTCGCTACGTGACATCACTTCTACACCCAGGATGTCCTTCCACAGGTTCTTCATAGACTGTTCTGTAGCTGTGATTGTTCTATCGTGGTTGCTGTCATCGCTGCTCTTTACCAGCCCAGCGTCTTTGATAAGCTCCAAATCAAACGGTATGTCAAAATGTGGCGGCGTCGATGACTTTGACACAACTAAATGCCGCTTGTTACAAGACAGCGCAAAACTTAGAGCTTTAAGTCCTTCATTATTTTCCAGTCCGCTCTTCAGTTGCTGCTCAAGCAGTGTCTGATAGCCTTTGGGGGCAACACTCTTAACAGCCATCCCCACTTCTTTCCATGTATCCCAGTTAATCGTTTTTACTTTTTGCTGACACAGCGCATTTATATTTGATAATCCATCTTGAAACGCATTTGCTGTCGCATAATCAAATTGGCCAATGCTGCCATTTAACGCACTAATCGAAGAGAAGTTGATAACAAAATCAACGTACTCTAAATCAATCGTTTTCAGGATATTTAAGCTGCCTGCCACTTTTGGAGCAAACACCTTTTGCGCATCTTGCTTTGATAATAGAGATAAAAGCCTACCACCGGGAACACCTGCGGTATGGAAAATCCCATTTGGTTTTCCAACCTCCTTGACTATCGCCTGATATGTCTGTGTAAACTGCTCACAGTCACTAATATCTGCGGTGTATGTATGTACCCGACTCCCTTTGGACTCAACAGCCTTAATTTTTTCAACAACCGGTTTCCATGTGTCATCTTCACCATCGATAATGCTATTCCAGCTAGCCCGTTCAGGGATCGGAGTTCTGGATACAAGCACAATTTCAACAGAGCTGTGTTCACTGAGGAAATTCGCGACCTCGAGTCCAATACCGCCACTTCCTCCGGTTATTAAGTATACGTTGTTGGCTTTAACAGGCAGCTTAGATGGATCCGCTAATGGATGCGTTACAGATACTTTCTGGTATTGACGATACCAAGGCACGCCATTCTTTATCGCAACAACTTGATGTTCAACTTCTCCAAGTATTGTTTGCATACAGCTATTAGGTAGTTGCGTAACTGAGCCCTGTTGAATCACTTCAGAAACATCAATTAATTGACTAGAAATAAAGGGTAACTCATTCTCAATCACCCGTACGCTTGCTGTCAGTGCTTGTTTAAAGGGGTTTACGCTCTGCCCTACATTTAAAGTATTGGTACCCAATACTTTTAAAACGCAATTTTCCTGATCAGAAAAATGCTCATGAAGCCCCTGTGCTAAGTACAATAAGCTATAAGCACCCAATTCGAAATAATCATCCTGATTGTGAATATCGAAATCTGAATCAGCTTGAACATTAAATGCATGAATAATCAGGTCTAAGCCAGGCTCTTTTTTCTTAATATCACCTAATACTTTGCTGTAGGATGCAAACTCGTTCTTTTCGATGAAGTAGTCAACACAGTCATCTTCACCGCCTCCCTCGAGCAGAGAAACGGTATAAACACGGCAAGAGTTTGATTTTAACTTTTCAACAACACCTTTATACAAACCATGTTTATCAACAAATATTACTGCTGATTTCGGATTTAGCCTTGACTCAGAACACTCCTCATCAATGAACTTAGCCATCCAGACGGGTTCATATAAATAGTCACTCACATCGTTACTTGTCAATCCAGTGACTTTTCTATCAGAGACATGATCATGTGTAATCTTGTCAACCCAATGAGTGCTGCGTTGGAACGGATAGCATGGCAATGCCTTTGTGCGCATCTTTCTAGGTCGCTGCATATTATGCCAATCAATTCGTGCCCCCAGCTCCCAACTTTTAGCTGTCACTGTTTGTATCAAAGAATATGCAGATTGGCTTTTGGTCATCGTTTGCAATGTGTCTGGACTGTGCAGGCTTGAGTTGTCCCGCACAAAACTTGCCAAGCCAGAAGAAGGCCCTATCTCAATGAACAGCTTTTTATCATTAAGCCAAGATGTATTTGCTATTCTCTCGATTCCATCAGCAAACCAAACGGTCTCCTTAATATGCTCAACCCAATACGTTGCAGTTAAGACCTCATCATTCAAATATTGCCCTGTTACATTTGAAACAATTGGGATAGTTGGTTGATTGATTTGTACTGATTCAATTACTGCCCTGAATTCTTCCAAAATCGGTTCCATTAAAGCGCTATGATAAGCTCCCTTGGTATTAAGCAACTTTGTCCGAATGCCAGACTCTTTTAACAGGGCTCTCCACTGTTCGACCGATTCAACAGTGCCAGACAGAACACAATGTCTTTCACTGTTAACCGCAGCAACATTACATTGACCAATAATGCTTTTAACTTTTTCGTGATCAGCAAGTACAGATAACATTGCACCTACCTGCGTTTGATGCATTAACCGACCTCTGGATACAACCACTTTCAATGCATCAGCTAATGAGAACACGCCTGCAATACATGCTGCTACATACTCACCAAGGCTGTGTCCGATCATGGCGTCAAACTGAATTCCTTTGTTTTCTAGTAGCTTGTAGATGCCATATTCAATTGCAAATAGTAGAGGTTGCAAGATCCAGGTTTCACCTTGCAAAATAACTTCACGATATTGCTCTTGATCCTCAAATAAACGGACTATATCAATACCAAGTAATGGGTTTAATATGTCTCGACACTGGATAATCGATGCTTTAAATACTGGCTCTGAATTAAACAGTTCAACACCCATTTCCTCAAAATGTGTCCCCTGTCCTGAAAACATCGCGATAGTTGAAGGCGCTTTATCACTTTGAGTCACGCGTTTAAAGCCAAAGTTATCTAGCTTAATTAAAAGGTCAGAGATATTTTTGTATACAATTGCCCTGCGGTATTCATGATGACGGACACCAACTTGAGAGGTGTATGCGACATAAGGCGAGTCACACTCTTCTAGTTCATGGAAAAACGCACGATGGCGACTATAAACATCTTTTAATGCCTGCTCTGACTTTGCTGATAACAACAAAGTATGCGCTGGCTCAGCGTCTAACTCTGCTTGGGCAAGCGGTGCCTGTTCGAGAATGATATGTGCATTGGTCCCACCGACACCAAAGGCGCTTATACCCGCTCTTTTGGGATAGTCATTATCAGGCCATTGAGTTAATTTGTTATTGATATAAAGGTGTTTGCCTAAATCAATATTTTCATTTAGTGAATCAAAATTAATCGTTGGGGGCAGTAAATTGCTTTTCAAAGCCATGATAACTTTCATAAGCCCCGCAATTCCAGCTCCAGTATCTAGATGACCAATGTTTGGCTTTAATGCACCAAGTGCAACTTGGGTTTGCTGCTGAGATTTGCCATCAAACACCTGTTTTAAGGCTTCTATTTCTAACGGATCGCCAATCTTAGTGCCAGTTCCATGGGTTTCTATATATCCGATTGTATGAGATGGGATTTTTGCATTCTTAATTGCGTCTTTAATAACTTGAGCTTGGCCTGAGACACTGGGGGCAACATAGCCAGCTTTTTCATTTCCATCATTATTTATCGCAGACCCTTTGATTACAGCATGTATATCATCACCATCGGCCAGTGCTTTTTGGAGCAGTTTTAAAACAACGAAGCCACCGCCATCCCCTTCTCTTGTCCCGCTAGCATTCTGATCAAATGTTCGACAATGTCCGTCTGAAGAAAGAATGTTTCCATCTTCAAATTGATATCCCTCTTTAGCAAACTTTCTAACAGAGGCTCCACCAGCTAAGGCTGTATGACATTCAGCACTTTTTAAACTCATACATGCTTGATGAACCGCAACAAGTGAAGTTGAGCACGCTGTCAAAACGTTAATAGCTGGGCCTGTCAGGTTCAGTTGATATGCAAGCCGCGTTGCAGTAAATGCTGGGCTATTCGCATGTAGCGCCTTGAGTCCTTGACTATTGATAATGTCTTTATTTGGTAAAATATGATTAAAGAAATACTGGCTCTCTCCCGTTCCACAGAAAACGCCTATTTTTTGTGATGACTGCGTATCTCCATAACCTGCATGTTCCAGTGCTTCGGTGGCACACTCGAAAAGTAGCCTTTGCTGAGGATCTAATACCTTAGCCTCATTTGGTGTCATTCCAAAATATTCGGCATCAAACCCCTTGATATTATCGAGTGTTATTCCTGATTTAATATAGTTAGCGCTTTTCAGCACTTCCGGGGATACTCCCGCTTCCAGTAACTCTTCATCAGAGTAATGATTAAGAGACTCTTTCGCCTCCTTTATATTTGTCCAGAGCTCATCTGCGTTATTTGCATCAGGAAAGCGCCCTGAATAACCGATAATCGCGATATCCGGCTGCTCTAAGCTTTCCTCGCTCAAATCCGTCTCTGAATCATCAGGTGTTTTATGCGTGTCACTGAGCAAGTCTTGTAACGAAGAAATTGTGGGATACTGAAATATATCTCGGACGGAGAGTTCTATGGAGAACGCTTCACCAATGGCATTTGCCAAATGGACGCCCAATAATGAGTTTCCGCCAACATCGAAAAAGTTATCAGCTAAGCCAATATCCTGTCGCTGCAATATTTTCTGCCACAGCTCTAAAAGCTTATCTTCCAATGTGCTGGAAGCGTTCGTTAGCTTGTCTCTTTCTAAGTGAGCGCCGGGAAGCACATTCGGCAACTGAGATTTATCTACTTTGCCATGGGTCGTCAGAGGTATTTGATCCAGGATTAGGAAGCTGCTCGGTAACATATAGCTTGGTAGTTGCTCGCCAAGGTGTTGCACCGACTTATCCAGCACGGCTTGATGCGAGCTGTTACCGCAGACTTTGAGATAAGCCACAATATATTTATGTTCACCGTCTCCGGCAACGGTTGAGACTGCTTGCTCTATCTCATCAAGCTGCATTAATTGATGTTCAATTTCGCTGAGTTCTAACCTATAACCTCGAATTTTGATTTGGTCATCAACTCTACCTAAGAATTC
Organism: Pseudoalteromonas rubra; assembly: GCF_000967655.1. Classification (GTDB taxonomy): domain Bacteria; phylum Pseudomonadota; class Gammaproteobacteria; order Enterobacterales; family Alteromonadaceae; genus Pseudoalteromonas; species Pseudoalteromonas rubra_A. Next base: position 23,423 of record NZ_JXYA01000045.1, on the reverse strand, counting down.
AATATTACCAAATTCATTAAGTCGGCAAAGGTCACCTGTTTTGTATGCGCGCTTGTGGTTATTCTCAGCAAGCGTTACGAACCGCTCTTGTGTCAATTCAAAGTTATTAATATAGCTTTTCGCCAGCCCTCTGCCACCAATATAAAGCTCTCCTGGAAGCCCTTGGGGAAGAGGTTTCCCATTCTCACTTAAAATACACAGCTCCACCCCATTTAATGGTTTTCCTATATGAGGGGTGTCGCCGGTGATCTCAGCAAATGTGCTATTTACAGCACATTCTGTCAGCCCGTATACATTAATAGCGCGTATGTTTGTCTCCTTGGTCAGCTGAGCAATCTTTAACCAAAGCGCTTTGGAGATAGGTTCTCCACCGATTACGAATACAATGCGCTTATCAGAATCTGATTGTTCAAGATATGGCAGCATCAGCTCTACTTGACTAGGTGTACAGTCAAATACATTGATGTCATGTTCGAACAAAAAGCGAACCAGTTTCTTTGGATCATTCTCATTTAAACATGAAACAATTGTCACATTATTAGGCAGTTGAGATACCACTTGTAATGAAGCGTCAAAAGATGGCGTGGCATGTGTCGTCCACCGTAATGAAGTGTCATTATCAAAAAACCGGTTCATAATAACGCGCATATTCTCTGATAAATTCAAAATACCGTCGTGTGTTATCTCGGCTCCCTTAGGGTAACCAGAAGTGCCGGACGTGTAACATACATACGCCGTGCTGTCTTTAGTTAAACGCACTTCTACAGGTTCAAACTCTGAAGTAGTCGTAATCAACGCTTGATATGGTACGGTTATTACTTGCTTGAATTCACCATGCTGCGAGTCTGTAATGAGTATTGATGCCTTGCAATCATCTAATATATAGCTCTTGCGAGCATGGGGGAATTTATCACTTAAAAGCACAAAAGGTGAGCCCAGCTTTTGAACCGCGATCATTGCGGCCAAGTTCTCAATTCTCTTTTGTAATGAAATAGCAACTAAGTCGCCTTGTTTAACCTGTCTGGCTTGTAAAGCTGTCGCTATCTTCTGCGCCTCGGTATTAAGCTCCAAATAGCGTAACTTGCGCTCCCCCTCAACGATGGCAAGTGAGCTGGGGTTATTCAATACATTTTGTTCAAAAGCTTCTATAAAAGAGTTTGCAGACGTCTCGCCGTGATTGATTTCCGAGGGGATCAAACTATTACTTTTTGGTACCAACCTTAATTCGCCAATCCTTTGTTGCTCATCTTTGCAAACATGTTCGATTAATGAAATTAGTCCTGATGATAGTGCAGCGACATCCTCTCGAGAAAAGGCCTCTTTTCGGTATTCAAACATCAACTGTAACTGCGCATTAGAGAAAGTAGCTGCAAGAATGAGATCATATTTCACGTATCTCAGTTCAACTGGCTCTAAAATAAGTTCACAGTTCGAAAAGTTGAAAGATTCTAACTGATGATCATCAATCCTGAGTGCAACCTGGCTTTCGCCAGCCATTACACTGCCATGCTCGCTGGATGTCATCTGCATCAGTAATTCTGATGGGACATCTTGATGATCCTGTGCATTTAAGTTGGTTGTTTTTATCTCTTTGAGTAAGTCAGAAAATCGAGCGTTGGGATCCACTTTAGTACGCAAAAGTAGCTCATTCGTAAACATACCTACGACATCTTTAAGTTGACTATTTGCTCTATTTGCAAACGGTGTTCTTATTAAGATGTCACGTCGACTCGATACGCAGTGCAATAACACAGCGTATATGGCATGTAACCACATATGCCAGGTCACACCATAGGCTTCTAACTGCTTACCGATAGCGCTTTGTAGTGAGCTGTCTATCTCAAAGTGATATACCCCACCTTCCAAAGATGCAGCATTCTTCTTTAACACGGATGAAGGTATTGGAATTGTGCGCAAGGCGCCGTCCAAATGTGCTTGCCAATAACCTAGGTTGTTCTCGTCTGTTGCTCCGTTACCAAACCGCTCACGCTGCCATACCGCAAAGTCTCCATAGCTAATTTGGCGCTTCGATAATTCAAGTTCATGACCTGAAATTAACGACTCATAATGCCTGCAGAAACATGAGAAAATGAGTTTCAAAGAATAACCATCACATGCTATGTGATGAATATTACATATCAGCGTCGCTTTATTATTTGCGCGCTTTATATAGCTAACTCGAAGCATCAATTCATTTTCGAAATCAAATTGGTGCTCGGTTTGCTTCTTAACTAAATCATTGAGTTCATCGTCTGATGCATCACTTAAGTCAAATGATTGAATGCAAAATTCTGCACTCTCATTCACCTTTTGTACCAGCTGGCCATCTACCAAATGATAACTTGTTCGCAAAATCTCATGCTCTGCTATCACTTTTTTAAAAGCCAGCTCCGCAGTTTCAATACTAAATCCCCCTTTAATATCAAATACTGCAGGTGCATTATAGTGGTGACTCGCTCCCTCAACTTGATTGACTAGCCAAACTCCCTGTTGATTATAAGAAAGTGGAAACTCCTTTCTAAGTTCATTGGGTTTAACAATACCGCCTTGGTTATTTTGTTTTTCTTGTAATAACTTTAATAATTTTTTCTTTTTTTCTTCTAATAAGCTATTTTTGTCTTGGCTTGACATGATTCATTCCTTTATGACAAAGATTCCAACATCGCATCTATTTCTTCTTCTGATAAACTTTCTACCTGAGCCTCTAGCTGAGATAATGTTTGTGCTTGTTTATCAACTAACCGTTCAATTTTGTGACTTAACTGATTGAGCTCTAAGTTATCGAAGATATCGCCGAATGACAGGGTAATGTTAAACTCATCGTTGCACTGACTAATCAGCTTCATCATCATCAGAGAATCTCCGCCGAGTATGAAGAAGTCGTCGAACCGGCCTATTTCATTCGCTTCTTTGCCTAACAAATCGGCCCATAACTGCGAAATTCTAATTTCCAGCTCGGTGTTTGGTGGGACATACGAAGCGTTTGCAGGTTGCCAGTTTGGGTATGATTCTGGTGGCAAGAGTGCCAACTTATCTACCTTGCCATTTGTCGTCAGAGGAAAATGATCAAGACAAATGAAAGCAGTCGGTACCATGTAGCTTGGCAAAGTACGTTGTAAGCTTGATTTTATATTCGCCAGATACTCTTTTTGCGTTTCCTCATTTCTGCTATTGCATACCAGATAAGCAACGATTCTTTTTTGTTCTGGCACATCTTCCCTGAGTTGCACAACACAGTTTGAAATACCGTTTAGCTGGCTTATTTGTGCTTCAATTTCACCAAGTTCAATTCGATAGCCGCGTAGCTTGATTTGCTCATCAATACGGCCGATATACTCAAACTCTCCATTTGGAAGTAGCTTGGCTAAATCGCCTGTGCGGTAATACCGGGTCTTATTTTCAGACTCATAGAACTTTGCTTGATTTAACTCAGGCTTGTGGTAGTAACCCAAACTTACACCCGCACCACCTATCACCATTTCCCCGATACTGCCAACAGGAAGAATATTTCCGCCTATGTCTTGGATCTGAATATCTAAGTCACCTAAAGGTTTACCAATAATACTTTCTGAACTTGATGTGGCATGATATTTACTTATCTCTTTGTAAGTAGCATGCACCGTTGTCTCTGTCGTTCCATACATATTGATCATTTTTGGATGCTGATCAGAGTGTCTGGCAAACCAAGATTTTAGATTGGACGGTGTCAGTGCTTCACCTCCAAACACGACCCTTCTCAGAGAAAGTGAAGAACTCTGTTTAGCATCAGTATTATCAAAGGATAAAAATGCGCTTGGAGTCTGGCTCAAAATTGTTACGTTTTTATCAGCAATAATTTTGTAAAAATCAAATGGTGAACGCAGTTGTTGCTCGTTTATAAGCACCATTTTTCCACCAAATAATAAAGCCCCCCATATTTCCCACACCGAAAAATCAAATGCTAATGAGTGAGACACAGCCCAAATATCACTTTGCGTAAATTCAAATTCGGAATAACAGCTATCAAATAAGCGAAGAACATTATGGTGCGATACTTCAACCCCTTTAGGCTTTCCTGTAGAACCAGACGTATAGATAATATAAGCAGGGCTTGAAGCATTTAATGAATTAAGTACAAGCTCCTGTGATGATAGCTCTGACTGTGTCGTCAACTGAGATATAGTCAATGTCGGAATTGTCTGTAGACACTCTTTTCCTTCATATGCATCTTCAGTAATGATTAATTTCATTCCACTATCGGCGATTAAATACTCAATTCGTGAGTCTGGGGTTGCCGGGTCGATTGGAATATAAGTTGCACCTAGCTTTACGATAGCCAATATTGCCACTATTGATAAACATGAGCGGGATAAACAAAACCCAACTCGATCACCCTGTTCAATTCCGCGTTCACGCAAAGTATTAGTCAGAAAAGTGCTCCGCCTGTTGAGCTCTTCATATGTCATGACAAACCGATCACATTCCACTGCGACCGAGTCACCATATAGTTCCACTACCGAATGGAATTGTTCCGTTAGTGTATTATGACAAAACTGACTTGGGATCGGGGCTGGTCCTTTCGCTAACGCCTCTAACTCACGCTCAGATTGAAGAGGCAACTCAGATAATTTTGTGTCAAAACTTGTCTTCAGCCTATTCACCATAGCTGCGATAGCTCTATCCACAACGCCTATTTCTGAGTTACAGAAATAATTACTGTTATAGTTAGTCATCAGTTGCAAATCATCTTTCTCATGATAATCGAGAATCGCAATGGCTAACGGCATTTGCTCGTAGGGCTCTGGTACTCTTGAAGCTTTGTACTCTCCTCTCGCACATTTATGCTCTGAAGGGAAAGGCTCATATGATATTGTGACGTCAAATATGTGCTTACGGTTGTAAGAAATCGTTTTTAGCAACGAGTTGATTTCTGAAATTGGTAACTTTTGATAGCGGTAAACCTTAGCTAGCTTTCTAGCTACTCGCGTTACGAGGTCAGAAAAACGATCATTTTCAGGTACTTCTATTTTTAATGGGATAAGGCCTGAAAACATCCCAACGATTTTCTTGTGTTCTGCCGTCGTTCTATTGTGAACAGGTATACCTATTGTGACTTCGTTAAGCGCTTTTGATTTAGCAATAAACGCTACAACTAGCGCGAATAACGAATGTGCTAACCCGACACCCTGAGACTCTGCATGATTTCGTAGCTGCTCAACGTCATTTCGGCTGATAGAGCTAAAATTAGTGATGCTTGGAAAGGACTTTGACAAGCTTTTGTCTTTTGGTTTATACACTCTCGCTGGAATAGTCCTAAAATCTTCCTTCCAGAACTCTCTATCACGAGACGCTCGCTTTGAGTTAAGATATTTGGCGTCGCTTTCAATGAAACTCCTGTAATCCAGAGAAGAGCGAGGTTTTACTTCATTGCCGCCTATTAACGCGATAATGTCTTCCAACACTATTGCAGTTGATACGCCATCAACAAAGAGGTGATGGTACCCCAAACAAAGGATAAACCTATTTTCTGCATATTTTACTGCTATGGCACGCCAGCAATTCTGCTCTAGGTTATATGGCTCATCAAACTCCTTCTGGGCAGCTTTGAGAGCATGCTCCCGAGAAGTCTGCCCTTCCACTGACAGATCAATAAATCTGAACTCAGCTTCATGAGCATCGTTGACAACCTGGCTATATTCACCATCATTGTTAACTAAGCATGTTCTTAGCGCTGGGTGCAAAGCATTAACTTTCTTTACCGCATATAGAACATCTTTTTCATTGAACTCAAAGTGACAATCTACGTTACAACCAATATGATACTTTGGTACTTTCTCCCCGATTATATAATCATTAAGAACAGCCCTTTGAACAGAGGAAAGAGGGTACCCTACGTTACCTGACATAATTAATCCTTTTATGCTTTTAATTATATTTATTTTTAATTTTTATTTATTCTTATAACTAGCTTTATTTATACTTTTGTTTTTTACTTATTTTTTATTTCTCGAACCACCTCATTAAATTAACCCAGACAAATAAAACCTATCAAAAAACCATCACCCATCAGTAAAGTTACAATCAATCATAAGAAAAACAGTCATCAAAGTAATCAATATCAAACTCTTCATTAAGCCTAATTAACAGCATCACTCGGTATTTCTCACTGTTATTTATTACGTTATGTGGATGTTTAACATTAATAACCATTGCATCCTTACATAAGGCTGTGTCAGCTAAGTTCATAGCAGCTTCGTCTTCAAACCCCAAATAAGTCACTCCGTTAGGCAGTGAAAAAGAACGAGGTCTTTGACTTGTGGTGTAAAAATTCACTTGCGAATTTTCACAGTTAAGAATAGGAATATTTAAAGACCAATTAAGTTCTCCAGTATCCACATGAATGGGCATAGAGGACTCAGGTGACGTGATGTTAAGGGCAACACCTAAAACAGCATCATCGAGGCCAGATTCAGATAAAAAAGCGTTCAGCAATGGCAGTTCAGGAAGCTCAGGGTAATACAAATTACTTCCGTCAAAACTCAACAAACCACTCTCTTGCAAAATAAAACGGCTTTGATTAATAATTTCATCGAGATTATCAATGTGTAATTTTTTATAATACAAAACAACTCCAAAATAGAAATTTAGTGACTTAAAACACAACTAAGAGGGGGAGCTTTTAAATTAATTCATTCATAAATTAATGAAAAACTAACTCAATCGCATTCTTCAAGTTTCAATTCTTTTATATCTTTGGTGCACAAGAAATCGGGTCTAGGGCTTCGACTTTCAGGTCGGTTGGATATGGCGTTATAAGTTATTAAAAGTAACTGCCTATCGTTTAAAGAAGTATTTGGTTGTGAACTATGAACAACTTGAGGATCGAAAACGATAATATCCCCGGCATTTCCGGTAATATATCTTTTCCCATAGATATTAATTAAATTTGAAGAGACTTTTTCACTAATTGTGTAACTGAGTTGTTCTGAAACGTCTTGATCCCAACCTCCATCTGGAACTTCGACATCGGTTAACTCACCGAGCAAATGGCTCTTAGGAATAAAGCATAGCGGGCCTGACTCAAGCTCAACATCATCCAACAACACGCCTATATTAAGTAACTTTTGCTCCTTGAAACCGTCACCACGCTGCCAAAAAATAAAATCTTGATGCCAAGGCCAAGCTTTTCCTACTTTACTTTTTTTTGAATTTACCTTGAACTGGTGAACATAGCAGGGCTCATTGAGGTGCCCCATCGCTGTTTTGAGTAATGCCGGATGCCGGCATAAATCGGCAAAGAATTCATCAAACAAATGTAGTCCATGAATACCTCTGATTGTTTTTTGGTCGCTTTCATAAACCATTCCATCATGCTTTGCATCTACATAGCTGGAAAGGTTTTGCTTAATCTGATTTATCTCCTTTTGTGAAAAAACATTTGGTACCCAACTAAAACCATTAGCACCGACTTCTGCAACAATGTTATCAACTTTCATACAACTTCCTAGTCGCTATAACTTTAAAATTAAAGAAGAAACCCAACGATACAAAGGGCTCTACTTATTTTTACATTATAACAATAAAGGTACAACAAGACTATGTTAATCCCCCTCCAAAAAACATAAATTTTTGTCGTCTCGAGCAAGCTGCATGTTTAGCTATAAGCCGAGCACAACTTCTTTAAAGATTGTTTTTCGACCAAAATTATCAGGTCGCGTCCAGGATGGCTTTCTTAACTACTCTCTTTTTAACTCCATTTCTTAGCCGCTGTGAACCAGGCGATCCAGTATGGCTTCAGCTATCATCAAGCTCTTGATTAGAGAGTCACTTACAACCAAGTGACAATGATGGTGTTTGTAGTAGTTCAGACTTGGCCTGACAGTTACCCGTTTTCATTCGGTGACTGTCAGCCTAGATTTTCAGCTAACAGGACCTGAACAAATTAATCAGATCATCCGGGCTGTGCGCGAGGCAAAACCGCAAGACTAGGAAGTCAGTGCCAAAACTCGTCTTGGTTGTGATGGCGATTCAATCAGTACGGAAGTTGTCGATGCCCTGCAAAGTGCTGGCGCATCCAGCCTGGTGAACCATGCTCTTATCAAACGCGATGGCTATAAGCCAATGCCTATTGGGAGAAAATCACGCCGCTTCTTGAACGCCTGACTATTCCTGTCGTTGCCAATGGAGAAATTTGGCAGGTAGAAGGCGCTATGCGTTGCGCGCAGCGCCCGCGAAACCTAAAACTGGTCCGCGGTGCCCTGACTCTCCCCTAACCTGAGCAGCCCCCTAGTCGCAGGCCATAAATACCGTCCGCATGACTGGCAAGAAGTGGTCTATCATATATTGCACTCATAAATTCATCATGATCCTGAGATGGGAGGCAAGTACTTTTCATCGCGCCCTAAACAATGGCTTGGTTACTTAAAGTTACAGCACTCTCAAGCCCACACCCGATTTAATGAAATTGAACGCGTGAAAAGCAAAGACGACGTGATCTCTGTGCTGGATAAATACGCAAAGTCCCCCCTGCTTGATTCAAATCATAACAATGAGCCTGCTGCCTAATAGATAATGGATACTCAGAAAAGGAGAAGAGCGCCATGAATGAGAATTTAATGCATCACTATCAGGTAAAATTACAGGCTGAGCTCGACCAGATCCGGCATGAGTTTCTTGCGGATCTAAAACAAGCCAGTAACCACGCGACCGAGGCGTTGATCGATACCTTACAATCATCACCGCCACATGAATGGGTTGATATCGCAAGCGATCGGATCTGTCCGGGTCAGTTTCCTAACTTCGAACGCCTGGTGAAGGTTGAAGCGGCGATTTGTCAGATGGACATTGGCCAGTTTGGCTACTGCTGCGACTGTGAGAAGAAAATTGAAGACACCCTGCTGGCCGTTGACCCGGCTGCGCAAAGGTGCCTTGACTGTGTGGCTAAGAAGAAGTAATCCGGCTTAACAACGCAAAACTGGTCGCAGGGAAGAAAAGGATATCTTTAAGCACAACGAAGGCCTGGTCTTCATTCAGCGCTAACCTTGATTGCAGTGCCAACATAGCTTGTTTCTGCGACCAGGCAAAATAATGTACACCCAGATCCACTTCCATCATGGCTACGGCGAAAAGACGTTCACCGTTAGTGAGTATCTGCTCGCACTGGCTGGCCGTTTGCTGCAAAGACACAAACCCATCGCGCCAGTTAAGCCCAGCTCGCTTATCACACGCAGCTAATAGCTGGTGCACCAACGGCGGGTTCAGGCTGAAATTAACACGGGTTGCTCCCTCACGGGCTTCGCTTGCCAGGTTTTGTAACTTGCCGAGCAAAGCTTCTGGCGAGTTCACTGTACCGCTGTAAAAATTGAGCTTGCTTTGGTACCACTCTTTACCATTAGGCAGCTGGTACATGCCCAAAGATGATCTAACCCGGTAACTTGCCAAGTACTCAGCCAGGCTTTGCGCAGCTTTGGACTGTGTAGTTATATCAGACGTCAAGTAATCAAGTAACTGCTGTCTCTCAACCCGGTTCAGCACAATTTTACTTTCCCGGGCTTCATTAAGCCGTGCCTCAACATAGCCGTACCAGGCATCCATCTGAGACGATGCCACCTGATGCGCCTGTGCAATCACAGGTAGATTTAAATGTACCGGCCAGGGTAGGAAGCGCTCCGGATATCGCTGCTGTATAGACAGATACTGGGCTTCCTGCGCCGCTGTTTCAGCAAAATTATCAAGATCTGCGCGCAGCAATAAGTCGTGGCGCTTTTTTAAATAAGTTTCTGTAAATGGGAGCTCTAAAGAGCCTTCACCTTGGAGCGGCTTTCGGGTCTGAGACGCTGCCGGATATGAGAACCAATTAAGCTGGTTAAGTTGCTCAGATAGGTCTGTGTGCGAGAGCTTTACATGCGGCTCAGTACAGCCGCTGATCATCGTCAGCAACAGAAGTGCTGAGGAAACATAACGCAGAGAGGTTTTCATGTCAGTTTATCCACCTTGTTCACTTTGCAAAGATGCGCCAGGCATAGCTGCGCCTAATCTGCTCCGATTATAACAAAGAAAGTGAGGGGTTTTATCACTTAAATCAGTGTTCTATAGGTAAAGATTGAATTGATATATTCGAGGTAATGGGCCCTTTGTGAGCGCCCAAAAAGCAAAAAGCCCCTTGCGGGGCTTTTTCTGTATTAAAGGCTGATGCCTTTACGCTGTGCTTTCTCTTTGATGAAAGAGGCCCAGCTGCGAGCAAATTTGCGTGTTCTAGGATCTTCCTGAGCCTTAACAATCGCGGTGTATGCTTGCTTATACTTTTCCTGATACAGATAAGCTTCTGCCAGGTCAGAGTAGATTGTACCTTTCTTCTCAGAGCCCAGTTCTAACGCTTTGTTCAGACGAACAACCGCTGCACTGTACTGCTGGTCCTGAAGTAACAAACTACCCGCTTTGCGGAATAGCTCAGCATCGTCGTCAAACTTTGCTGCTTCTTCATAGTACTTAGCTGCATCGTTGATGTGCTTAGCCTGATGATAGTAGCTGGCAATGGCTGTAACGTTTTGCTTAGTGCGCTTAACCTTCTCCTCTTTGACCGACTTTTCCATCACCTTAGCGGCTTTGTATGGAATTTCGTTCAATGAGTAGTAGCTGCTCAGAATTTTGTAATGGTTTTCTTTTTCAAAATAACCATTCTGATAAGCCACTTCCATCACGGTCTGACCTTTTCTGTAGTCTTCCGTTTGCATGTAGAAGGAGCCCAACTGAGTCCACATTTTCGGGTCTTCCGGGAATAGCTTAACCAGTTCTTCAGCAACCTTAACGGCGTTTTTGAACTGTTTCAGCTCAAAGTAAGAACCAATTTTAAGCATGTAAAATGACTTGTTAGGCTCTTCTTTGTTAAGCGCAATCGCTTGGTCCGCAGGCTCAATAACATCTCTGTACTTTTTCAGCTCATAGTTGGCTTGAGCGATACGACCATAGACTTTAGCGTCTTGTTCACCGGTGAAATCCATCCAGTCATAGTAAGATTTCTTAGCACCTTCGTACTGCTCTGTACCAATCAGAAGGTCACCTAACAGCTTGATCAAGTCGCCCTGATCTTTGAAGTTCAATACGTCTGGCGCAATTGCCTGACGGATGTACTTAATTGCTGTTTGATACTCTTCTTTTTGAGCATACAGGTTACCCAGGTAACGATTTACCGTGGCGCGGTCAAACTCGTCAGACGCGTCAATTTCAAGCAATAATGCAATTGCTTCATCAACTTTGTCTTCATTGTACAAGTCAAACGCTTTAATAACCTTTTTACCAACTCGCTCACCCATAACCTTGGTTTTGGCATTTTTGCGCGCTTCGATCTTTGCAGGATCGGGAGCGGCGAATGCGGCAGTGCTTAAAGCACCACCTGCCAAAGACATCATCAGAGCAAGAGCTGTTGCTTTAGACATTTGCTTCATACCTTACTCCTTTAGTCTTGGTTAAGTTTAAAGTCAAGTTGTACAGTAATACCAGGTTGCTTTTGCGGCTTACCATCAACAATTTTAGGTCTGTATTTCCACTTGCGTAGCGCACGTTTTGCTTCGCGGTTGAAAATACGCTTTGGTTCAGCATCGATGATCTCAATGTCATCTACACCGCCCAGCTCATTGATAGTGAAGCGCAGCTGTACCCAGCCTTCTTTACCATCACGCGCTGCTTGAGGCGGATACTTAGGTTCGATACGAACGATAGGTGTTGCTTCACCGTCACGACCGAAATCACCAGGACCACTTAAACCACCAGCTGTGCCACCAATGTCGATGCTAGGCATGTTAAAGCCAATCGCACCTGCATTCGGGTTAGCATTCTCAGGCTGAGGCGGCTGCGGTTTAGGCGGCTGCTTTGGCGGTGGAGGAGGCGGAGGCGGTACACGCTTCCTCTCCTGCACATCTGATTCAGGCGGATTCGACATAATCTCGACTATGATCTCTTCCTTCTTATTGTCAGCCCTATCCGCTCCTCCTGAGATAAGATAGGACATAAAGAAGAATAAGCCGAAGGTTACTGCCCCACCTGCAAGAAGTGAAAACAGAAATCGAATCATCACTTAGCTCCAGCTATTGAAATCTTCAAGGCGTCGTCAGTTGCCTTAATCTGGTCCATTACCTTAACAACCACACCGTGTTTCGCGCCTTTATCCGCCTGGATAATAACGGTCTCGGTTTGTTGCTCAGCTAACAGATTTTCAAGGTTCGCACTTACACGCTCAACATCAACCTGACGCTTGTCCATCCAGATCTCACCGTTTTCACGGATAGCGATAAAGATGTTCGCATTCTTAGTTTGTTGTGCCTGCGCAGCTTTTGGCTTTTTAACTTCAATACCGGCCTCTTTAACAAAAGAGGTAGTAACGATGAAGAAGATCAACATGATGAATACGATGTCAAGCATCGGGGTCATGTCTACTGCTGCTTCTTCTTCCTCACGAAAACGTTGTTTACGTGCCATAATAAAATCTCTCTCTAGTGATGTGGCAAGCTATCAATTAGTTTCTCTTTAGCCATCTTTGCTCTCGCTTCAAGACGGGTGCTAAAGAATACACCTGATAGTGCCGCAACCATTCCAGCCATTGTTGGTATCGTTGCCATTGAGATGCCTGAGGCCATCAATCGAGGGTTACCCGTACCTTGTGTAGCCATGGTTTCGAATACCGAAATCATACCTGTCACTGTACCTAGTAGACCGATTAACGGACACATTGCAACCAATGTTTTGATAATCAACATGCGCTCATCTAATTTTTCAGACGCTTCAGAAATCCATGCATCGCGGATTCTGTGTGCGTACCAAGATGTAGTATCTTGGCGGGCATCCCATCTGCTTACTATTCCCTTTTTAATTTTAGGAAATTCAGCTAATAGGAACCAATAGCGCTCAATCATTAATACCCACATTAGAAAGAGTGCTATTGCGACCACGTATAATACATCGCCGCCTGTAGCAACAAAATCCCTGATAGATTCCCACGTCTCCACCAGGACTAGCATTATGCTCTCTCCTTCTCCGCGTGCGCAGCAACGATACCCGCGCTTTGCTCGTCAAGAATGTGTAGGATAAATTTACTACGACCCGCAACGATAGCGTGAAGTAGGATTAGCGGTAGCGCAGCAATTAGACCAAGCGCAGTAGTAACAAGAGCTAGAGAGATGTTACCTGCCATGATCTTCGGATCACCAGTACCAAATAGTGTGATTGATTCGAAGGTTTTGATCATACCAACAACCGTACCTAGTAGACCTAGTAGCGGTGCGATAGCAGCAAGGATCTTGATGATGTTGATACCAGCATCGATGCGAGGTGTTTCACGCAAGATTGCTTCGTCAAGCTTAAGCTCAAGGTTTTCAACGTCTTGGTTCTTGTTGTCATGGTATACTTTCAAGATACGGCCCAGTGGGTTGTTATCACTTGGGTTGCTTGCATTCTTGATTTGCGCTTTGATCTTCGCACCAACCAGCATTAGGTCGATGAAACGAACAACAGCGATTAATGCACCCAGTGCCAACAATGCCGTGATGATGTAACCTACTTCTTCACCCTGGTGCCAACGTTCTTCAACAGTTGCACGCTGAGTGTTCAGACGTAGGATAGCACCACGCGTTGGGTCAACAACGAAAGGCGTGTACTGGCTAGCAGACGTGTTCAGAAGATCAGCAACAGTGCCAAGAACGTCTGAAGAAGGTTGCTTACCTAGTGGTACGATTTGCTTGTTTTCTGCATCGTAAATAACGTAACCGTCTTTAGTTACCAGGTTGAAGTTACCAACACGTGTTACTTGTTTAACATTGATATCGCCGCTCAGCTCAGCTACTTCTGATTCAAAAGTAGAAACCTTCGCAGACTCAGTCATTTCAGTTTGGAACGCAATCCAAAGCTCTTCCAACTCGCGAGTAGTTGGTAGTTCTTTAGCTGCAGCCAGTGAACGAAGTACTTCTGAACGTCCAGGCTTTTCAGCACTGATGATAGACGCTTCGATTGCACCGATTGCTTCAGCAGCATTACGACGTACCACACCGAACATCTCACCCAGAGTACCCTGTGCGTTTACAAGCTCAGTTTCTTTCTCAGCTAGTGTAACTTCGTTTTGCTTGAATTGCTTGTTAAGACGCTCGCCACGTGCTTTTTCAGCAGCCAGGTCGCGCTTAGCTTTGTTCAGCAAAGCTTGCTTGTCAGCACGATCTGACAGGAACTCTTGTTCACGAGCTTTGTTGATTTTACCTTCAGAGATACGGTTCTGCTTTACTTGCTCAAGGATTTTATCCAGAGACTCAGTGCTAGCGTGTGCGTTCAGCGCGCCACCAGCAGAAACTGTTAATGCTGCAGCAACGGCAAAACCTTTAAATAGTTTCTTCATGTTTTATTACTCCGCGCCGAAAATAGGTAGTTTAACTAGTTCTGGGGCAGCCTGACCACGTGCAATACGGATCATGTCTTTGACAGGCTTCAGGTATTCCTCACCTAGCTGATCCCACTGCTTGCTGCTGGTATTCCAAACCCATGCATGCTTCTGGTCAAAAGACTGAGCAACATAAGCGATACGACCCAGACGGGCGAAGTCAACATTAATGTTCTTACCGCCTACTTCAAGTGAACCTTGAGAAGCAACCATTGCTGAACCGTAGTTAGTTTCAATGCTGTATGCTTCAAGTACCTGACGGTATTTTTCAGACGTCGTTACTTTCGCGTTAGTTAGCGTTTCACGAAGTCTTTCGATGCGTTCTAGACGCTTTTCAGTATCAAACGGCACGTCCGCTTTGATGAATTGCTCGAGTGTATCAATCATGCGATACATCAAAGGCACAACGTCTTGCTTAGTTTTATCAACCGTCGCGATCTGACGTTCTAGAGATTCGATATTTGCATTTTGGTCTGCAACCAAACGTGCTACGTGATCGTTGTAAACTTTCAGAAGTTCTGTTTCGTCAACAATTCCACGGTATTCAGCTACCATTTCGATAGTTTGACCGTAGATACCATCAATCTTGTCTTGAGACTTTTTAGCAGCCGTTTGAGTTTGCTGACCTACTTTTTGTATGTCATTCAAAGGATCTGCCATCACATTGCTGCTTGCAATTGCCGCTGCGCCAAAAAGCGCTGAAGCTACAAGGCTCTTTCTGATTTTAACAGACATAGTTCCCAACCAATTAAGTAATGTTACTTTTATAATTTTTGCACTCTCTATGAGAGTACCCCGGATACTTTTAGCAGTATCAACCGTGCAATAATGCTAAATGCTATTGCCCATGTCAACTTCATGTTTAAAACAATTTTTGCTTGTCGCGATGAAATAAATTGAAATAAAACATTGTATTAACAAGGAAACCAAGAATAAAAACCTTAAGCACTTATATTTCATACACAAAGCAACTTTATTTACATTTTATTACAGCCATTTTGGCCTGAACATCGACCTTTATTTTGCACAATCACGGGCTCAATTTCATTTTTAATATCAAGCTACTAGGCACAATCTGAACACTTAATGTTCACTTTTACGCAACAGCTAATTCAGTTACGTATGAGCGTTTAGGCTAATAACTGTTCAGACAGTATTTTGCACTGTGTTTCTATTTCCTGGATAAATTCTGCTACATGCAATCCGTCCATCAACCCGTGATGTACCTCAACTGAAAATGGCAATTCACCGGTTTGTGGGTCAAGTTTGCCGAACACACATTTTGGAATGCCCAGGTTATCTTTTGCATTTCGGGCATGACTAAAGCTAGTAAAATCGAACCACGGCAAAATGGATAGATAAAGTTGCTGCGGATTATCGCTAGTTGCCAAAAAATGTTCACTTACCAAGGGCTGCTCAAGAAACGCCTTTTTCTGTGCATCATTATTTTTAATGTAGTCGTGGATATCCTCACAAGCAACCAAAGGCACAAATCGGAAGCTTCTGTCTTCGCGCAAAAACACGCAACTCATGTCGACTTTGTCAACAACGTAAGGACGCCTATTGACTATACGGTAACGAATGGGTGCGTAGTTTTGGCAAGCTTTGCTCAGACAATATAAATAGCTATAGGTAAACGACAGCTGCCGTTGCTTACACAGAGTGTATAGTGAGCCTGTTTTAAGGCGGGTGGTAATACTAAAATAGGGCTGCTCAAAACCGAGGTAAAAATCAAAGTGTTCGGCCCTGGACCAATCTGATGAGGTGAGTTGTTTCATAATTCAATATAGAGGGAGATATACCCCTCTATATTGATAGGTTCATGCAAAGATTACAAACCGTTTGCGATGATCTCCTGTGCAAGCTCGTCGGCAATCAGGTGCGTTGATTTTTGTTCAGCATCAGAGCGAACAAAGATCTCTGTCAAAGTGTCGTAGATACCTTCAACATGTTTGGTCGCCGCAGCCTCACTATAGCCTTCCGGTTTAGTTTCGTAGTATACGTTGATAATGCCGCCGGCGTTGATAACGTAATCTGGTGCATAAAGCACGCCCTTCTCACGCAAGATCTCACCATGTCTTGATTCAGCAAGCTGATTGTTCGCACAACCCGCGATAATGCTGGCTTTAATACGAGGAATAGTTTCATCGTTTACTGTAGCACCCAGTGCACAAGGGGCATAAACATCAACATCCAGGTCGTAGATTTCGTCAATGCTCACAGCCGTTGCACCAAAGTCACTTACAACTCGATCAATCGATGCCTGGTTAATATCAGTCACATACAGCTCTGCGCCCGCTTCATGCAGATGCTTACATAAAGTATAAGCAACCGCGCCTAAGCCCTGCACCGATACTTTTACACCAGATAAGTCCTGATGGCCATGTTTGTGCTGATAAGCCGCCTTAATGCCCAGGAATGTACCCAGTGCAGTAAAAGGTGACGGGTTACCACTTTTACCTTCAAGACCCATTACATAATTAGTTTCTTTATGCATGGTCATCACATCGCCTGTGGTGATGTTCACATCTTCAGCTGAGTAGTAGCTACCGCCAAGACGCTCAAGGTGTTTGCCAAAGGCTCTGAATAAAGCTTCAGATTTGATTTTCTTAGCATCACCGATGATCACAGATTTACCACCACCAAAAGGCAGACGGGCAACGGCATTCTTGTAAGTCATCCCCTTTGACAGACGCAATACATCGTATACAGCATCAACATCATCTGCATAGTCCCACAGACGACAACCACCAACCGCCGGACCCAGCTTAGTGTTATGAACAGCAATGATTGCCTTCAGGCCCGATGCCTCATCAGAACAAAAAACCACTTGTTCGTGGTTATCAAATTCAACTTGGTTAAATACAGCCACTTTGTTTGTTCTCCGTTATAGACTGACTTTGAGTCAGATAGCGCTGAAATTCATCGAACTGTATCACTAACTCTCTAACCAATCCACAATATGAGTTGATATTGACTCTAAAAGCGTTAAAGCTGCCTGCATGATACATTAAATAGCCATATATTGACTTGATTATGCGCACGATTGGATTATATCAGTTTAATTCTTCAGTATTTTTACGGATCATGCAGGTTATTCTTTACGTAAACGTAAACACCCTCGTTTATGTATGAATATTTTTACGGTTATAAGAGGTCTGATGAGAAACCAGAGTCAACTCATCATTTCATAGCTCCTATCAGGAGCGAGCGGTCTTCTATCCGTATCCAAGTCACAGCAAAATAGCAGAAAACGCTTGATTAAATATTATATTGTATACAAAGTGATATTCTTGGTAATGACCAAGTTCACTAATAATAACTTTGTAAGGATATAAAAATGAAACTTCAATTGACTAAAAAACCGCTAAAGTTGCTTAAACCTAATCAAGTTGTATTTGATGGTGACAAAACAAGGCTTGTTGCGGGAGGTGGATTACCAGGTATAACTGAGGGGTCTAACTGCGCAAGAATTACCTATAATTCGCAGTGTTGTAACTAGCAGCAGTATAAAGAAAAATGGCGCTTGAAACTGGCTAGCTGATACACTATTGAGTGGTACTCTGAGAAAATTAATGAATCACTTGCTTGGGAATAGCGTGGTTAAAGGGCGGTATTTTACCGCCCTATTTGATCAGCTTTGCTTTAACTAAGCTTGCTATCCAGCTCTTCAATTTTGGCTTTCCAGATAGCCGGGCCCTGAGTATGGGCGTTCACTCCGTCGCTGTCTACAGCGACAGTTACTGGCATGTCCTCTACTTCAAATTCGTAGATTGCTTCCATGCCCAGATCTTCAAACGCCACCACTCTGGCTTTCTTAATCGCTTTGGCTACAAGGTAAGCAGCACCACCCACAGCCATCAGGTAAACCGCTTTGTTTTCCTTGATAGATTCAACCGTTGCCGGGCCACGCTCTGCTTTACCAATCATACCGATCAGGCCGGTTTTTTCTAACATCAGATCGGTGAATTTATCCATACGAGTCGACGTTGTTGGACCAGCAGGGCCTACAACTTCATCGCCAACGGCATCAACAGGGCCTACGTAATAAATGAACTTGTTAGTCAAGTCGACGCCTTCAGGCAAACCTTCGCCTGAATTAATCATATCCTGTAAACGTTTATGTGCGGCGTCACGGCCAGTCAGGATCTTACCAGACAAGAGAACGGTCTCGCCCATTTTCCAGTCTTGAATATCGTCTTTGGTGATCTCATCGAGGTTAACACGGCGCGTATCTTCACCCACTTCCCAGGTCACTTCTGGCCAGTCTTCCAGCTTAGGCGCTTTCAGATCAGCAGGACCCGAGCCGTCTAGCGTAAAGTGCACGTGACGGGTTGCGGCACAGTTAGGGATCATCACAACGGGCTTAGAAGCGGCATGTGTTGGGGCTGACTTGATTTTAACATCAACAACCGTAGTCAAACCGCCCAGGCCCTGTGCACCAATACCGAGTTTGTTCGCACGCTCAAAAATTTCCAGGCGTAGTTTTTCTTCTGCCGTTTGCGCACCACGCTCCATTAGCTCGTGGATATCCACCGGATCCATCAGCGACTCTTTTGCCAGTACCGCAGCTTTTTCAGCCGTACCACCAATACCTATTCCCAGCATGCCAGGCGGACACCAGCCAGCCCCCATAGTTGGTAAGGTTTTCTCTACCCAGGCAGCAACATCGTCTGACGGGTTCAACATCACCATTTTAGTCTTGTTCTCAGAACCGCCACCCTTAGCAGCGATCATCACTTCTACTTCAGCGCCTGGTACCATATCGATATGCACAACAGAAGGCGTATTGTCTTTGGTGTTTTTACGTGCACCAGCGGGATCTGCAACAATAGACGCACGCAACGGGTTATCCGGATTAGTGTAAGCACGACGTGTACCTTCATCCACCATTTGCTGTACAGTCAGGTCCGTCTTGTCCCATTTAACATCCATACCGACCTTTACAAAACAGGTCACAATTCCGGTGTCCTGACACAATGGACGTTTGCCCTCTGCCGACATACGGGAGTTAATTAAGATCTGCGCAATGGCATCTTTGGCAGCTTTACTTTGCTCTTTGTCGTACGCTTTTTCTAAAGCCTGAACAAAATCCAGCGGGTGATAATAAGAAATGTATTGCAATGCATCTTCGATGCTGTCAATGAAGTCTTGCTGACGAATAGTACTCATGACGGTTCCTTTATTCTCCGGCCTGTGACGAGGCAAACCGGTGTTTATTGAGAGGCGCGATTATATACCATCTTGCCAGGCGTGAGTATCGCTATCACAGATTAGCGACTAAAGTCCTGTACTTATATAGAGAGACCAAGATGGGATACAATCAAACACGCTATGGATTCAATGACAATTATGATACCCTCCTCGCCCGTTTCGGGCTAGCATTCGGGTTCAGTTAATGATAAATCCAGGTAGTAACACCATTGAACTAGACATTTCTTTGTCAACCATTGAGGTATTCAATACCCTCGCCTCTCAGCCGCTGGCAATCTTGCTCGACTCCAGCGATGCCAGACACGAGAATAGCCGGTTTGATATCATGAGTATCAAGCCCTTGTGTGTACTCGAAGCCAGGTCGGGCCAATTCTATCTTGATGGTCAACATGTTGAGCAAGACGGTTTCTCCTTAATGCAAGAGAAACTGGCGCAGCTGGACACCACCTCACATACTGACGTGCCCTTTAGTGGTGGCTGGCTTGGCTATTTTGGCTATGATCTCGGCAGATATATCGAGACTATGCCCCAAAATGCAGTGCAAGACATTGCATTGCCAGACATGATAGCCGGCCTTTATCCGGATGCACTGATCCACGATAACCTGCTTAACCGCTGGTACTTTGTTACCCAGCCAGGCTATAACCGGCTCAGTACTTACCGCTCACTCATAGAAAAGCATCCTGCTGCAAACGAATCATTTACACTGACCAGCGACTGGCAGGCGAATATGACGCAGGCTGAATATGCCGACAAATTTGCCAAAATCCATGCGTATCTGAAAAGTGGCGACTGTTACCAGATAAACCTGGCGCAAAGATTTAGCGCACGCTATCAGGGTTCACCCTGGCAGGCCTATAAAACTTTACGCGCCAACAACAAAGCACCTTTTTCCGCATTTATAAACCTGGGGGATGATGCCATTATATCTGTGTCACCAGAGCGCTTTATCTCAGTGCGTCAGGGCCAAATTGAAACCAAACCCATCAAAGGCACCTTACCCAGATTGGCAGACCCGCAAGCCGATGCACAGCAGGCTGCCACCTTACAACGCAGCAGCAAAGATCGCGCTGAAAACGTGATGATTGTAGACCTTTTACGCAACGATCTTGGTAAAGTTGCCAAACCTGGCAGTGTGCAGGTGCCTAAACTCTTTGAAATCGAAAGTTTCCCCGCAGTACACCACCTGGTTAGTACGGTTACGGCTCAGCTGGCCGAGGGAAAAACCGCAGTCGATCAACTCAAAGCTGCATTCCCCGGTGGCTCCATCACCGGCGCACCTAAGATCCGCGCAATGGAAATCATTGAAGAACTGGAGCCACACAGACGCAGCGCCTATTGCGGCTCGATTGGTTATCTCAGTGCCTGTGGGGCGATGGACACCTCAATCACGATCCGCACACTGGTGTGCCACCAGCAAAAAATTTACTGCTGGGCCGGTGGAGGGATTGTCGCAGACTCGGACTGTGAGTTAGAGTATCAGGAGACATACCACAAGGTGAATAAGATACTGCCCATTCTATGAATCTACAACACGTGATCAGCCGCTTCAGTCTGGGTGGCTCAACCCTGACGCCGGTTTCGGGGCAAGGTCAGGAAAGTGCCGTTTTAGTGCCACTGCTTGAAGTGGATGGCGAGGCATCAATGCTGCTATGCAAGCGCAGTGCTCAACTGCGCAGCCACCCTAGTCAATTGTGTTTTCCGGGTGGTAAAGTCGAATTGCAGGATACCTCAGTGATCACCACTGCACTGCGCGAAAGCCAGGAAGAAATCGCCCTGGATCCGCAGCAGGTTAACCCCGTTGGCGTATTGCCTTTGCACACCACTCTCACCGGCTTTCGCATCACGCCTGTATTGGCTGTTTTAGACCGTAATGCCAGCTGGGAAACACAAAGTGACGAAGTCGAACACGTGTTTACCCTGCCGCTTTCGTTACTTGCACAACAACATGCCTGGCAACCTGTTCAAACCCAGTTACGCGGCAAAACAGTGACTTTCGACGGCCTGATGACTCAGCATGGTCTGCTCTGGGGCGCGACCGCCAAAATAGTTCAACAACTCCTCATCCGAGTGGCCTGACCAGTGTACAAGTACCGCCAAATAACAGGCTAAATAAATGAGTTTGCGCACATAAAAGCACTTTTCACCGCAAACTGCTAATTGTGACCTTTAGCCCAACCAAAACTGTATACAATTTTGCTGTGAAATGGGTTACTTATGCAATAATTAACGTTATGATGTGCGCCCGTTCAGAGGCAATGTTGAGTAGAGTTTATGATTAGTGCATTTGATATGTTCAGTATTGGTATTGGGCCTTCCTCTTCCCATACTGTCGGACCTATGCGTGCTTCGCGCCTGTTTGTAAAAGACCTGCAGGACAACAACATAATTGATCAAATCACATCAGTGAAAGTAGAGCTATTTGGCTCACTGGGCCAGACTGGCATCGGCCATGGCTCCGGTAAAGCAGTGATCCTGGGCCTGGCAGGATACGATCCCGAATCAGTAGATGCGGATCAAGTGCCCCAGATCCTGGATACCATTGAGCGTGAGCAAGTAATTTACCTGGACAAAACCCACAAAGTCGCTTTTCCCAAGCAAGGCGCCATTGTTTTCCATCGTCGTAAAACCCTGCCAAAACACTCCAATGCAATGGAGCTGCAAGCATACGCAGGTTCTGAGCTGGTGCATAGCCAGATCTATTACTCGATAGGCGGTGGCTTTATTGTTACAGATGAGCAGTTTGATGCAGAAAAACAAGCTGCACTGGATATTCGCGAGCAAAATCCGGCCCCTTACCCTTTTGAAAATGCGCAGCAATTGCTGGAGATGTGTAAAGAGACAGGCCTGAGCGTGTCTTCACTGATGATGCACAATGAGAAAACACTGCGCAGCGAGCAGGAAATCAAATCCGAGCTATTCCATATCTGGGAAGTGATGAAAGCCTGCACAGAACGCGGCATGCGCACCGAAGGTATTCTTCCCGGTGGCTTAAAAGTAAAACGTCGTGCACCCAGTTTGTATTTAAAGCTTAATGTTGAGAACAGCAATGATCCGCTTCGAGCCATGGACTGGGTTGACCTGTTCGCACTGGCCGTGAATGAAGAAAATGCGGCGGGCGGCCGTGTCGTCACAGCTCCGACTAATGGTGCAGCCGGGATCCTGCCTGCGGTGCTTATGTATTACCATACATTCATCAAAGAAGTGGACGCTGAAATTGCCACACGATACCTGCTGACAGCGGCCGCAATTGGTATTTTGTATAAGAAGAATGCCTCTATCTCTGGTGCCGAAGTAGGCTGCCAAGGCGAAGTGGGTGTGGCCTGCTCTATGGCAGCAGGGGCACTTACCGAGATCATGGGTGGTAACGTGGTCCACGTAGAAAATGCCGCTGAAATTGGCATGGAGCACAATCTGGGGCTGACGTGTGATCCGGTTGGCGGGCTGGTACAGGTGCCCTGCATTGAACGCAACGCCATGGGTGCAGTAAAAGCCATCAACGCTTCACGCCTCGCAATGCGCGGTAGTGGTGAACAGAAAGTCTCTTTAGATAAAGTGATCAAAACCATGCTCGATACGGGTAATGACATGAAAACCAAATATAAAGAAACGGCACGTGGTGGACTGGCAGTTAATATTATCGAGTGTTAACCAGCAAAATCTGCAGTTAAAAAAGCCGCAATTGCGGCTTTTTTATTGTCTATTCGTACCAATTTGCTTAATTAAGTGTTCTATTCTGAGGCGAGAAAATATCGTCGATAACAAGGCAAAAATTTTGCTATTTAGTTGCTCTAAATGAGAAATTTTTAAC
>NZ_JXYA01000044.1 GCF_000967655.1 Pseudoalteromonas rubra | reverse complement strand
TAAGCTTTCCGTTTGGCTTTCGCTTCACTTGGCTCGTTGCTTTTCAGCGTTGTGCCCCGTGTCGGTGGATGCGCATTATAGGGAAATCGAAACTCAGCGCAACCCCTTTTTTGAAGAAAAGTGAGAAAAACGGCGCGTTCGAATAAAATTTATACCAAACTAGGCATTTTCCACTAAAACCAGGTTAAATTGGATTCGATATGAAGTAAAAGAGAGAGATTTAGAGCTGCCCAGCGGTTAATTAACGGTACTAGCAGAGACCATAAAGGAAGGGGGTATGTCGAAAAACACAGAAGTGTGTACCACTACCAAAGGCTTCTTAACGACATAGGTCAGTTTCTCTTATGATGCGCTCGACTAACAAACCGCTTCATAAAAGTATCGCTTGTGCTTTTTTGCTGAAACACCGGACTGTTCTACTTCCATCATATTATTGTCATCAAGACAGACCTGAAACTCATTACAACCAGTCACTGCACTTAATGGCATAACCAGTTTAGGATTAGACCAGGAATCACCGAAACCAACTTCCAGTTCATGGAGGTCCTCAAATTCAGCTGACAGCTTATAGGAAGAACCCGGAAAGATCTGCGTCAGGGTAAGCGCTTTGATCTCTCCTTTTTGACATAGAAATGCAAAAATTGGCTTTGATGTTTTGTTTTCGTATGTAACGGCAATATTTGTAATCACGGCAGCATTCTCTGACTGAATAATCTATGTGCAAACTATAGATTTCTGACAGATAAAAGCAATTACGGGCCATTACAGTGCGTACCCTTATCTTACACTAGTTACTGACATGCCGCCGGAGCTGATTAAACTGCCATAACACATTCAGGATCTGCCAATTGCCCGACTTGTTCTTATATAGATGCATATAAATGTTTATAATTTATCGCCCCATTTTTAGCTAAATTTGCTACGCTAGCGAATCCAAAAGAACGACTAAAATCGAAAGGACTATCATGTCGACCACAACGTGCCAAGACCAGCCTAACGACTCCCCTATTTTACTTGCGCTGATCTGTGCCATGCTTTTTTGGGGCATGAGCTGGATCTCCGGAAAAATAATCGCCGACGTGGCTCCGGCTCAGGTCACCGTATTCTACCGATTGTTTCTGGCTGCTATCAGCATGCTGCCGATTATGTGGTTAATGAACAGACTCAAGCTACTGAGCCTGCAATATGATAGACGCGCGCTAGCCTGGTCGTTACCCGCGGGCATTTTGCTGGCAGTATACAATGAGTTGTTTTTTCTCGGGCTGGCCGACGGACTCCCTGGCAAGGGCGGTATGCTGGTCACGACCTCAAATCCAGTGTTTACCTTTATTCTGAGTGCCGTTTTACTGGGCCAAGCCATTAACCGGCGTCAGGGCGTTGGACTTGCACTGGGTTTGGGCGGCGGACTGCTGATGATTGAGGTGTGGCATTTCAATCTCGAACAAATATTGGCTGCAGGTAATCTGTACTTTATTCTTGCTGCGCTGACCTGGGCCTTTCTGACGTTAATCAGCCAACGTGGCACCCGCTATGCGGATTTCATTACCTTCAGCACACTCATGTATTTTTGGGCCTCATTGATCAGTTACGGGTTTGCGTACAAGCACGCTCCGTTCACCAGTGCCGCACAGTATCCCGCGTATTACTGGCACCATTTACTCTTTTTGTCGATTGTTGTGGTGAGTATTGCCACCAGCGTATTCTTTTTAGCAACACAAAAGCTTGGTCCCAACCGCTCAAGTTCTTTTGTCTTCGTCGTACCGGTTACCGCGATGGGATTGTCGGCCTGGTACTTTGGTGAGCGACTCAGCCTTGGGGTTGCAGTGGGTGGTGCTTGCGCTTTGTGCGCGGTCTATTTGCTGAATAAAAAAGCGTCGGGTTAAACTGTCAGAGGACAAAGCCGACTCTCAGATCGGCTTTGTGATTGTCATCGCGACTAATTGATGTCCTTCTTTAAGTTTGCAGCACTGAAACGGTCAAATAAAACGGGCAGTACGAACAAAGTCAGCAAAGTTGAAGTAAACAAACCACCGATAACCACACTGGCTAAGGGTTTCTGAACCTCTGAGCCCACACCCGCTGATAACAAAATTGGCATGAGCCCCAGTGCGGAGGTAAGCGCAGTCATCAATACCGGACGCAACCTTGAAGCGGCCCCTTCTTGAATGGCCGTAGCTCTGTCCTCTCCTGCGGCAATGCGCTGATTAATACTCTCTACCAGCACCACCGCGTTTAACACAGCAACACCAAATAAAGTAATAAATCCTACAGACGCCGGTACTGATAAATATTGCCCGGACAGGTATAAAGAAAAGATGCCACCAATCACTCCCAGTGGAATGCTCAGCATAACCAGGGCCGCCTGACCTGGCGAATTAAAGGTCACGAACAGCAGCAAAGCCATCAGTAACAGGGCACAGGGCACCACCAGTGCCAATCGCTTTTGAGCACGCTGCTGGCTTTCAAACTGACCTCCAAATTCAATGCTGTAGCCCGGCGGCAGTGATAATGCGCTATCCATCTTCGCTTTAATATCCGTGACAACACTGCCCATATCTCTGTCCGAAACATTGGCTTGCACAACAATTCTGCGCTGCACGTCATCACGGCGGATCTGTACCGGACCTTCGGCAAACTCAACGTTTGCCACTTCTTTTAAGCTCACCCAGGCACCTGTGGGTGACAGCAGCCTGAGAGATTCAATTGCAGCGGGGTTGCGCCTGGCCGGTTCAGCCAGCCTGACGTAAATGTCATACCTTTCATTGCCATTGACTATCTGCCCTGCAGCGCTGCCCCCTAAACCACTGCTGACCAGCTCCATTACATCATTAACGGAGAGCCCGAAACGTGACAACGCCTGCCTGTTCGGTGTGATCACCAGTTGTGCCTCTCCACTTAACTGCTCCAATGCCACATCCGTGGTGCCCGATACTGCCTTTACCAGATGCTCAAGTTCTTCCCCTTTTTGCGTCAACACCGCCAAATCGGGTCCGAATAATTTAATGGCAAGCTGAGCTTTAACGCCTGACAATAGCTCATCAACACGCGTTGCTATCGGCTGAGAAAAGTTAAAAAGTAAACCCGGATGAACCGCAAGCGCCGCTGCCATTTTTTCTTGCAAGGCAGCGCGTGTATGGGCATTTTTCCACTGTTCAACAGGTCGCAGCCCGATATAGATTTCGATATTGCTCACCGGCTCAGGATCGCCCCCCAGCTCAGGGCGACCAATGCGGCTCAATGCATAAGTAACTTCTTCAAATTCCAATAACGTTTGTTCCAGTTTAGGTGCAACCGATAAGGCCGTATCCAGGCTGGCAGAAGGTGCCAGCGTTACACGCAAATTCAGCGTTCCTTCTTCCAGCTCCGGAACAAACTCAGTGCCAATTTGCGTCAGCGTGTATACCGCGAACATAAACAGCACCGAGATTGCACTAAGGAGTGCTTTGCTGTAGCGCTGCGCCAGTTTCAGTAACTGATGATAATACGCTTCGACCTTATCCAATACCGGATTGCGCCTCGCTGGTTTGCGGCTTTTCAGCAAGTAGCAGGCCAAGGGCGGCACGACCAGTAAGGCAATGACCACGGCGCACAGCATGGCCAACATAATGCTGGTTGCCATGGGCACAAACAGCTTGGCCTCAACGCCCTCGAATGAAAATAAGGGCAAAAAAACCAGCAAGATAATTGCAGAGGCAAAAAAGATAGGCCTAGCAACATCCTTTGCTGCTAAGCTCACCAGTTCATGAAACGGTCTGACGGCACTGCCGGGTGATGTCGACGACTGAGCGTGTCGTTGCAAGATACGCTCAACCATAACCACGGAGCCATCGACCAGCATACCTATGGCTACCGCCAACCCACCGAGTGACATTAAATTGGCCGACATGCCCATCACAGACATCAGCCCCAAAGCCAGAATGATGGCCGCAGGTACGGAAAGTATAACCAGTATTGCCGCACTCAGATTAAGTAAAAACAAGACCAGCACCACGGCAATAAACACGAAGGCCAGCAACAGCGCCTGGGCGACCGTGCTCACGGCCTTGTCGATCAGCATGCTTTGATCGTAAAACGGCACAAATTTAACCCCCTGCGGCAGGGCTCGGGTGATCTGAGCTACTTTGTTGTTGATCCCGTCAATGATCGCTTTGGTGTTGGCCCCCATACGTTTGAGTACGATCCCACTGACAACCTCCCCCATCAGCTGCTGTTTACCGGCGTTATCTCGCCGGGTCATGGTCACTGCCCCCTGGCGGATCTCACCTCCCAGTTTAACCTGTGCAACATCGCTCACCCGGACCACAGTGCCGTTGTCCGTCTTGACGGGCACCTGGCGAATTTGCGCCAGGCCTGCTTCACCACTTGCAAACCAGCCAACCCCTCGGATCACCAGTTGCTCCTGACCCCGCTCAAGATACCAGCCACCAGCATTACGATTATTATCCATCAGGGCTTGCTGAACCTGTGCCTGAGTGAGTCCGTAGGCCAGTAAACGTGCAGGATCTACATCCACCTGATATTGCTTAACCTGCCCACCAAATGACAACACATCAGTCACCCCCTCTACTGGCATCAGCAAACGTTTAACCACCCAATCATTAAGGCTTCGCAGCGCCATCTCGTCAAAATCCGAGCCGGGCTCTGCTACCAGCAGGTATTGATAGACCTGACCCAGCCCGGAGGTATTGGGGCCCATATCCGGTGTTCCAACGGAATTCGGGATCAGTGAACGGGCAGCCTGGAGCCGCTCAAACACCAGTTGTCTGGCAAAGTAAATATCCGTGCCTTCCTTAAACACCACAGTCACCCCGGATAACCCTGTTTTCGACACTGAACGCACCTGCTCAACATCCGGTAGCGCATACATCACTGCTTCAATGGGATAAGTGATCAATTGCTCCACTTCCTGCGCCGCTAATCCGGGCGCTTCAGTATTGACAGCAACCTGAATATTGGTCACATCCGGAAAAGCATCCAGATCCAGGCGAGGTATTTGCCACAATGCCGCCGTCAGAGTCATAAGCGCCAGCAATAACACCAGAGCACGGTATGCAATTGCACCTTGAATGAGTTTATTTAGCATCTTTCGCGCCCTCAGTGATTGTGTGGATCAAAGCCACTTTTGGCCAATTCGGAAGCAACAAAGAATGCCCCTTCAACAACCACCCTGGCACCAGATTCAATCATCTGTGAGGACAATGCCGACTCAATAATGACCCTATCTCCTATCTGCTTGTTGCGCAGCACAGGAGTGGCAATAAACTCACCCGCCTCATGCTCCACAAATATTTGCCACTGACCGTCAGCGCCCCGGACCAAGGCTGATTCAGGCACCGCGATAACCGCTTTTGCGGTGTTAAACATAAAATACGCACTGACGAACATCCCCGCATGTAAGGTATCGTCCGGGTTGTCTACCTCCAGACGAACAACCCGGGTACGCGTCAGTGGATCCAGTGTATGCCCCTGCTGGATCACCTTTGCCGGATAACGCCGAAGATTATGTTCAATCTCAACGGGTGTGCTGGTATCAATCGGGCTTTGCTGTGTAGCTGCTAGCCTGACTTCGACCCACAGGGACGATTCATCGGCAAGTTTCATAATCGCCTCTGAGGGCTCAAAGCGCTGGCCCTGAGCAAAATTATCCGCCAGAACAATCCCGCCACGCTTTGCAGTCAAAGTGTATATGCCCAGCGACTGAGTCTCTTGTAACTGGCTGACATCAGACGGGCTCATCCCCATTGCAAATAACTTACCCTGTGTTGCCTTAAACCGGGCTTTGGCTTCAACCTGCTGATTTTCGCTCAGGCTCGTATCGGTTAATTTTGCGAACCGCTGCCACTGGCTGGCAGCAATAAGATAATCTGCCTGCGCCTGCGCCATATCCTGGCTAAATAGGGTAACCAGCTTATCGCCCGGCTCAACTATCTGGCCCAATACGGCATGACGGCGCTCAATGACAGAATCAATCCGCGGCGTTACCACATAGCTGGTGTAACTGTTGGCCTTAAGTTCGCCCGGTGCATAAAGTGGCATGCGTTCATATGCTGGCTGGATTGTCTCCAGCTTTAGATTGATCTTTGCTTGCTGGGCTTGATTAAGCAGCACACTTTGTGCGTGAGGCTGCGCAGCATGAGCAGCACCTGCAGGGCGGTGTTGTTCTGTATGGTTGTGGTCTTGGTCGGCACTTAAACCCGCATCGACCCTCAGTGATATCAGTAGTAATCCAGCTGCATAGCTAAAAATACGTTTGTTCATGGTTATCTAAACCTCTTAACTCGTGGCTTGTCACACATCTAAACTGTCGGCAAGCCACAGCCTGTTTGTTGCAGGCAAAAGGAGACTGACTCATTGCACTGCCCTGTTGTCACATAGCAACAGGCACACGGAAGCAATCCGTCAAACGACAAAAAATATGGCTGATCTGAATACGATCAGAGAGAAACAGAGTTAAGCGATGGGAGGTTTAAACTGAGATTCAATCCGTCGGCGAACCTGAGTGTCGCCGGGTAAAAAGGCGGGGTCACAATTGATAAGGCCGGACACCATAGCAAGCCGGGCTGACATCCAAATAGTATGACTGCCACTACAATGGCCACAATGGTGACAGTCGGAGATCACATGTCCCTGCTCATCAAAAATAAGCCTGTCCGAGACAGAATAGTTGTCATCATGAACGTGCTTAGTTTGCAGGTGTGCCTGATCAGGTTGATGAAAGTTGCCGGGATCGACCGCAGCAGTCACCGATTGAACGCCAATCAGTAACATCATAATTATGCTGAGCAGACCCTGTAGTAAACGCAACTTACCTTCTCACGATTGATTAAGTTGCCAGCAATATAGGCGGGCCAGGAGGCGATGTCAATGCCTCTTTATAGCCTATGGTATTGATATGAAATAACATTATTGTTTTTAGTCGAGCCATTTATACATGATATGGCTATCAGTGAAGCCCAAACGAGGATGACGATAAGCCTTTGGAATTGTTCCGATTATTTGATACCCCAGCCTTTGCCACAGCTGCACCGCCACCTGATTACTGGCAACCACAGAGTTGAACTGCATAGCCAGGTAGCCCCGCGCTTTTGCCTCATTTTGCGAATGCTCACACAAGGTGCGCGCAACCCCTTTACCTCTTGCCTGAGTTGTGACCATATAGCCACAATTGCAAATATGATTGCTCGGGCCCATCGCATTGGCTTTTAAATAATAGCTTCCGAGGATCTCGTCACCTTCGACCATAACATAAGCACAGTCTACTTTTTCGCACCACAGTGCATAGGCCGCCTGCTGCGACATGTCGGGGTCAAAAGCATAGGTCTCTTGTTGTTCAATCACCGCTTTAAAGGTTGGCCAGAAACGTTGAAAGTCGCTTTGTGTCATTATTCTTATCATTTTTTCTCCTGCTTCACGTCTAGTCTTATTCGAGCACTTGCCTACATAAAACCGCACTAGTGATCTCAATCAGCTTTTGTAGCGTATGAATTTCATTCAACTACACCATGTTTTGACTATAATTTATAGCCCGTCGCCTGATAACAGCCGTATTTGATCAGCGCAATCCAACACGCCGTGACTTGAAAGGAGACACAGCAATGCAAGCAAACGACCGCCCTGGTACCTGTCCGATACTACATAACAGCCCCACTACAGAGCAAATGACCCAGCCCAAGTGGTGGCCCAAAACACTGAACCTCGACATACTGCACCAACACGACAGCAAAACGGATCCAATGAACCCAGACTTTTGCTATCGCGAAGCGGTAAAGCAACTCGACTTCGACGCCCTCAAACAAGACCTGCATGCGCTGATGACCGATAGCCAATCCTGGTGGCCAGCTGACTGGGGGCATTATGGTGGACTGATGATCCGCATGACCTGGCATGCCGCCGGGACATATCGGATAGCCGATGGCCGCGGGGGTGCGGCCACCGGAAACCTGAGATTTGCACCGCTCAACTCATGGCCAGATAATACCAACCTCGATAAAGCGCGCCGTCTGCTTTGGCCAATTAAACAAAAATACGGGAACCGACTGAGCTGGGCAGATCTGATAGCCTACGCCGGCACCATAGCGTATGAGTCTATGGGGTTAAAAACTTATGGATTTGCGTTTGGCCGCGAAGACATCTGGCATCCGGAGAAAGACATTTACTGGGGTCCCGAATCTGAATGGCTAGCCACCAGTGACAGCGACAACAGTCGCTATCACGGCGAGCGGGAGCTGCACAATCCATTAGCCGCTGTAATGATGGGCCTGATCTATGTCAACCCGGAAGGGGTGGACGGCCAGCCCGATCCGCAAAAAACGGCCGAAGATGTGCGCACAACATTTGCCCGTATGGCAATGAATGATGAAGAGACGGTTGCACTGACCGCAGGTGGACACACGGTTGGCAAATGCCATGGTAATGGCGATGCAGAGGCGCTCGGCCCCGAGCCTGAAGGGGCTGATCTGGAAGCACAGGGGTTTGGCTGGCTCAATGACGGCGCGACTGGCAAACATGCCGTGACCAGTGGACTGGAAGGTGCCTGGACAAGCCAGCCGACCCGCTGGGACAACGGATATTTTCATTTACTGCTCAACTATGAGTGGGAACTGAAAAAGAGCCCGGCAGGTGCCTGGCAGTGGCAACCCATCAATGTAAAAGAAGAAGATAAATATCCGGATGTTGCCGACTCACAACAACGCCACAGCCCGATCATGACCGATGCCGATATGGCGATGAAAGTAGACCCGGAGTACCGTAAAATTTCGCAGCGTTTTTATGATGACCCGGATTATTTCTCCGAGGTATTCGCCAAGGCCTGGTTCAAACTCACGCACCGCGATATGGGCCCGGTGTCACGTTACATCGGACCAGACGTGCCGACAGAGACCAGCCTCTGGCAAGATCCGGTTCCGGTGGGTAATACCAGCTACGACCTTCAGGCGCTCAGGCAAGCCATCGCGGCCTGCGACCTGAGTATTGCAGAGCGCGTTGCGACGGCCTGGGACAGTGCAAGAACATTTCGCGGCTCAGACCGGCGTGGTGGTGCCAACGGCGCGCGTATTCGCCTGGCACCGCAAAAGGATTGGCCCGGGAACGAACCGGCTCGACTAAATAAAGTGCTGGCCACCCTCACTCCCATCGCAGAGCAACACAACGCCAGTCTGGCAGACACCCTGGTGCTGGCAGGTAACCTTGCTGTTGAGCAGGCCGCACAAGCGACAGGTTTTGACATTCAGGTGCCGTTTACGCCCGGACGAGGCGACGCCACCGATGAGTTAACGGATACCGAGGCATTTTCCGTCCTGGAGCCGCTGCATGATGCGTTTCGTAACTGGTTAAAAGCGCCCTATCAGGTGAGCCCGGAAGAGCTCATGCTGGACAAGGCCCAGTTGCTGGGACTCACAGCCCTGCAGATGACGGCACTGCTGGGTGGCATGCGTGTACTCAACACCAATCATGGCGCCACGCAACATGGTGTATTTACAGAGCGGCCTGAAGTGTTAAGCAACGACTTTTTTGTCACGCTGACCGACATGCAGTACCAGTGGCAACCTAAGGACGAGCACACTTATCAATTGATTGACCGCAACAGTGGCGAGGTGGCGTGGACGGCAACGCGCGTCGACCTGGTATTCGGCTCTAACTCCGTATTGCGCAGTTATTCCGAATTTTATGCTCAGGACGATAACCGCGAGAAGTTTGTGCAAGACTTTGTTGATGTGTGGGCTAAAGTAATGCACGCCGATATGGCATAAGGACCAAACGACACCGGCTCGGAGTGAGTCGGTGTCGATGGGATTAGGCTTTGTTTTGTTGCAACCAGCGGTCGAGGCTGTTGGCAAATTGTTGTTTTTCGGCCTGCCCCAGCGGAGGCGGGCCACCACTGACCATACCGCTGCTGCGCATGGTATCCATAAAATCGCGAATGTTCAGCCGGGAACGAATGTTTTCCCGGGTAAATTCTTCACCGCGCGTGCTTAGCGCTAATCCGCCTTTCTCTATGGCCTCTGCCGCTAGCGGAATGTCACTGGTGATCACTAAATCCCCCGCGTTCATACGGCGTACAATTTCGTTGTCGGCAACGTCAAAACCACTGCTAACTTGTAGCTTATGAATATAAGGGGACGGCGGTGTTTTAATATACTGATTTGCAACGAATGTGACTGGCATCTGGGTTCTGGCTGCGGCACGGAATAAAATTTCGCGGATCACCACAGGGCACGCGTCGGCATCTACCCATATGTGTTTCTTGTTGTCCAAAATTGGCTCATTTGTTTTATTGACTATGCGGCAAGTGTACAACTTGCCGCAACCAAGCAAAAGCGTGAATTAAGCTAAAGCGTGAATTTAGATAGCAGCCCTTCTTGCTCATGGGCATGTTGCGCCAGTACTTTACTCGACTCGAACTGACGAATAGCAAAGCTCCCTACTTCTACGCTAATATCGTTGATATTAGAGGTGTTTTTGTTAATTTCCTCAATCACCACACTTTGCTCTTCTATGGCCGTTGCAATTTGAATATTGCGATCCATGATGTCTTTCACGGCCTCGGATATTTCATTAAGCATGCCCGTGGCTTGCTCCGTTTGCTCTACACAGAGCAAGGTTTTATCGCGACTACTGCCCATGGCGCTTTGGACCTGAATAGACGAGGCCTGGATCTGCTCTATCATCGACTTGATTTCGGTGGTCGACTCTTGTGTTTTGGTTGCCAGTGAACGTACTTCATCGGCAACCACAGCAAAACCACGACCCTGCTCGCCTGCCCGAGCCGCTTCAATGGCGGCGTTCAGCGCCAGCAAGTTAGTTTGCTCGGCAATACCATTTATAACGGAGAGGATATTTTCAATACTCTGACTGTATTCCGCCAGTTGTGTGCTCATTTCGTGTGAGGTGTTTATTTCATCCGCCAAGGCGCTGATCTCACCCCGTGTTTTCTGGAACACTTGCTGACCTTGAGCCGCTTTTTCGTTGACCGAGGTTATAGACATCGCCGCGTTTTGCGCGCTGCCGGCAATTTCACTAGAGGTGGTGCTCATTTCGTGCATTGCCGTTGCCAGCCCCTCAATATGCTGTACCTGCTCAGTAAGCTGAGAGCTAGACTGATTTGCCAACGTCCGGGCCTCATCACAGCTGGCAACCACCATATCAGCCCGCTGTTTCACATCAGTTACCAGCGCGTGTAAAGAGCCCAAAAACTGGTTGAACTCCTGCGCCACCTTGCCGCACTCATCCTGATGCTTAATGCGTACGCGCTGGGTCAGGTCGCCACTGCCCGAGGCGATGTTAGTGATCGCATCGTTAAGGTCTTTCAACGGTTTAAGTAGCTGGATTGCCAACGCCCGACTTAAAAATGCGCCCAGCAAAATGGCCACCACGGCCAGCACCAGCGTGCTCATAGACAACTCTCTCAAATCGCGAAATACCAGCGCTTTGTCGAGCAGAACCGCCAGATACCAGTCGGTACCGTATTGCTGAGACAAAGGATAGAAGTACAGCAACTTAGCTTCCCCTTTTACCGTCACCTCCAACAAGGTTTGCTCTGCCGATTTATGCAACTGAGGTGACAAAGCACTGAGTGGCTTGCCATTGAGTTTGGCATTTTGGTGAGAAACGATGGTCCCTTTGCTGTCGACTAAAAAGGCGTAGCCCGTACCATCAAAGTTAACTGCGTTAACGCTTTTGGCGATGGTATCCAGGCTGAGATCGCCGCCAATGGCGCCGCGAAACTGGCCAGCAACATTTATAGGTGCTACGACTGAGAGCAATAGCTCACCGGTCGCGGCATCCGTATAGGGGCTGGTAAATACGGTTTTACCTTTATCTCTGGCCAGCTTGTACCACCCCCGCTCACGAAAATCGACATCCGGCGGGTTTTGTCGGTTCGGATTGTTTGACCTCAAGATAGGCTCATTACTCAAGGTGCCAAACGACAGTAAAAAAGCCTCTTTAAAATACGGTGATTCAAGCCCTTTTTGAAACTGTTCCGGGCTAAAATCGGCCTCAATCTGGCTGCGCAGCAACCTTATCAAAGCCGCTTTTTCGGCCAGCCAGTTGTCTATGCCCAAGGCCAGTAATTGTGCGGAATCGCTCACATAAGCCGTGGTTTTTTTATTCATGGAATTGTTGACCAGCCAGTAAGTGGTAATGCTGATCACCAGTATGATCACAAAGATAAGAAGCGCCGATGCCAAAGAGAATTTGCTGCGGATTTTCATATAATTTAGGCCAAATAAAATCACCCTTTACCAAAGTGTTGTCTATAATTCGATTTATCGCAACTAACGCAACAAATTTGGTAACTTGCTATGAACCACGCGATCTCCTCTGTGACTAAAGCCATCCTCGTCGCCCTGTGCGTACCTTTAACTTGCGCCCATGCTAACACTGAACGTGCTGTTACCATGGCCGATATTGAAGCGCTCGAAGCTCAGCTTAAGGCCTTAAAAGCACGCTTTGAGCGGCAAAATCCAGCTACCGCACAACCGGCACAAAACACGCAATCTGCCAGCGCAGCGGCACCTGCCAAGGCACAAACAACCCGGGCCCCAGCTGCAACTACAACTGCAAAATCACCACCCGCAGAAGAAAAGCGCCAACTGGATGTCTATGCGACCATGCGCCCTACTTATGGTCGACTTGAAACCAATGGCGAGGATAACTGGGATGTCCGCGATGCCTTATCTCATGCCGGGCTCAAGGTAACACACGAATTTGATCAGGACTGGAGTGCAGAGCTGCATGGCGAGTGGAGCATTGATGTTGCTAATGAAGGCAATTTTGGCCGCTCCCGGCGCGCCTATACTGCGCTCAATACCCCCGTTGGGCGTTTTGGTATTGGTAAACAGCGACCAGCACAATATCTGTTTATTGCTGAGTACGTGGATATCTTCAATCACGCGAACAGTCCGTTTGCCTATGACCCCGAGAGTCTGTTCTTTGTTGATAACCTGATCAGCTACCGGCTCACGCCCGGACCTTTTACCTTTGTTGCGGTGGCCCAGTTTAATGGTGAATCAGGCAGTAACTCTGACGACTTAGTCAATGTGGGCCTGAGCTATGACGCCAATGACTTACACGCTGCGATCACTTATCAGCAAAACGATGTTTATGCAGACGATATCCAGCTTGGGGACAATAATCTCTGGGCGACTTCGCTCGCTTATCAATTTACTCCCCGCTTCTATGCAGCAGTTGCCTATCAGGACAAAAACTATGACAGACGCGCTCCGGGCGCCGATCGCAGCGGACACACCTTTGATCTGTCATTCGCCTATCAACTGGCCAAAGCCTATAAACTTAAAACCGGTTACTTTGACTTTGACGACGGTTATCAGGATTCAGATCCCGCTGCCGGGGGCTTTGATGGCTACAACGTGACGCTGGAATGGAGCCCAATTAAGGCACTCAGAGTGCACCTTGAGTACCTGAACAAGTCGTTCGTCAATGGCGATGACTTCGACTCGATTTCCATCGGTTTCCGTTACGATTACAAAACTACAATCGAATACTAGCACTTGGTATTATAAAGAACGGGAGACTGGCCCTGCCATTGCTGCCACAAGTGTGGGTCGAGCACCAGTTGACACATAAAGTGAGCAACATTGGCTCGACTGGTTTTTCCCGCATCAAAAATGGCGTCGCGTAGTGGAGATGGATGCGCTTCGTAGGCTGTGACCTCAGGCTCATTCACCAGAGAATCCGGGCGAACAATGATCCAGTCAACGCCCGTTTCTGCGCTCGAATACGCGCGCAACGTGCGTGCCGCAGCTTCATTGTCAGGATGAGGTGGCAAGCATACCCGCAGTAATGCAACCACAGCGCGATGCGCCAAAGATGGGCGCTCACTTTTTGCTTCATCACGACATCCGGTGCTGTTCATCAGGATAAATTTAACCGGGACGTCAGTGTAATTTCTGACGATGGCCTGACACACATGATTGACCGCATCTGTGACCAGACGCCGAGGATGACCAAATATGCCCTGAAACGTAGCCCGATGCCCAAGACAACAAATAACCGCCGTCACCCCCTTTATCATCGTGTCCAGTTCACTGCTGCTGAATTCAGCAATATTGCCTACTCTGACATCCAGTTGCGGGTAAGCCCTGAACACCTCCAACTGTGCGCTGTTTGGTCTTACCAATACTCTGACCTGTTGCTGGGCCAGCAACAGCTGCTCAACAACCAGCTTACCCGTTGCGCCGCTTGCACCAATCACTAAGATCATACCACCTCCTGTGCCTGTGTTTTCTCTGAGTGTAGCGTAAAAGGGACGGGGTAAAACAGGCATGAAAATATGACAATTGGTAAGCAAATTTATCAGCCGGCCTGCAAGGCCGGCTAAATTCTGAGAGCTAGTTGAGTTCCTTGTCTTGCCAGAACTTGGTGCCCTTGATGGTCGCTTGCAATGCCAGGCCGCTTTCGGTCAATGTATACACCGTCACATCACCATAATAGACCTCTCCTTCGATCGAGGCCCCTTTGTCTGCGGCTCTTGCCGCCGCATCGGCGTTACCCCCAAACGTCCAGCCCGACTCGACAAACTGATTCATTGCGGCTTTGGTGTGAAACACCATCACAATACGATAATCTTTGGCGCCCAGGCCAAGCCCGACACCGCCCTCCGCCATATTCATGTACGTTGATTTGCCCGAGGTGTTATCTTCCACCACGCCATAACCCGTACCGGCGGCGACAAAAATGATGTTCAGATTTGCATTGGAAAACACCGCATACCCCGGCGCATTGCTCAGCTGAGCGCGAACATCCGGTTTTTTGCTATACAGCTTGGTTAGCGTCTCTCGTTTCATTTTCTGGATTTCTGCGCGCTTTTGCGCGGCATCGCCCGGGCCCATAGATGCACAGGCACTCAAGAATACAGATAAAACAACCGACATCAGCAATGGAATTGTACGCATACCTTTTTCCTTTTACAGTTGACGCAGGCAGTAAGGTTACCGCCCGCAGAAAAGTATCATCTTAAAGGTAGGCAGGTTAGGCGCAGCTGAACAGACAATGAGGGTAAAAAAAAGGCCGCATAAAGCGGCCTCAACACACATCATGGGTAATCATGAAGGGATAAATGTGAAAACAAGACCATTGTAGCGTGGCAGTTATAAAATAAAATCATATTATTGCGTTTGTTTAATTCGGTATTTTCGATTGGTTATTTTCGTCTTGTTGATAATTGCGCCCTTAACACAGTTAAGTCAATGGCTGCGCCTGGATCATCGGTACTCTTATTGTCTTTAATGGTGCGACAAGCAAACCTTTTCCTGTTGGAGACAAAAAAGCACAGCCACCTGTATATAAGTTATTTTTGGTTTAGCAAAAATGCAGACAAAAAAAAGGCCGCATAGAGCGGCCTTAATACACATCATGGGTAATCATGAAGGGATAAATGTGAAAACAAGGCCATTGTAGCGTGGCGGTTATAAAATAAAATCATATTATAACGCTCATTTTACTCGGTATTTTCGATGATTTATATTCTATCTCGTTTACGTGTGATCAGCCGCTAAGAGCAGTTAGACCACTTGCAGCGCCCGACTCACCTGGGCCATTGGTGTTTTTGTTAGTTAAATCAAGCCACTCTGAGGTATCATTGCGACTACCCTGTGAACCTTTTGACTGCTCTGATATGTATCACCTGATTTTTATCACCCTGGTATGGGCGTTTTCGTTTAGCCTGATCGGCGTATATCTGGCCGGATCGGTCGATCTTTGGTTTGCCGCTCTGAGCCGCATTGCGCTGGCAGCTCTGGTTTTCTTGCCGTTTATCCGCTGGCAACAAACGGCGCGCCCTGTGATGCTAAGATTGATGACAATTGGCGCTATTCAGATAGGCGCTATGTATGGCTTTTATTATCACGCCTTTTTATTCCTGTCGGTGCCAGAAGTGCTGTTGTTTACCGTGATGACGCCGGTATACATCACTTTGCTCAATGACGTGTTTGCAGGGCAATTTAATGCCCGCTACTTGCTGGTTGCACTGTTGGCCACACTGGGCGCTGTGGTGATCCGTCTGACGGTGCCTAATCCGGACTTCTGGCTGGGCTTTATAATTGTTCAGGGTGCCAACCTGTGTTTTGCTTTGGGTCAGGTTCTGTACAAGCGCCTTGCTGAGCAGCACACGCTGGTACATCATCAGTGCTTTGGCTTTTTCTTTCTTGGCGCGCTGGTCGTATCCTTGTTCAGCTTTGCGCTGTTTGGCGATTTAGCGCGATTACCCGCAACTGCTCAGCAATGGGGGATCCTGGTTTATCTGGGCCTTGTTGCTTCTGCTTTGGGCTATTTTGTCTGGAACAAAGGGGTCACCCTGGTGTCGGTTGGCGCACTGGCAGTGATGAACAATGTGTTGATCCCGGCCGGGATCCTGGTGAATATCCTGATCTGGAATCGCACTGCGGATCTGTTCAGCTTAGGACTGGGCAGTGCGATTATCTTCGCGGCTTTAGGGCTCAATCAGTACTTTGATGCACGTAAGCATTAAAGTGCCTTACGAAATCGGATCTGAACATCCAGCAAGGTTTGCGAAGACGTTGCTGGAGGGGTGAGCTCGGCAATATGGTAGTCATGGCTCACCAGCATTTGCAGCATCGTTTTAAATTGGTTCATGGTCTTCACTTCAATGTGACTGATACCCTGCTCTCGACACCAGCGCTCCTGTTCAAGTAACAAAGCCCGTGCCATCCCTTGCCCTCGATACGCTGGTATCACGGCGCCCAGCCAACTATAAAACTGCTTTGGTGCCTGCTCAAACCCCAGTTTGTAAGCAACCGGCTGGCCATTGCAGCTGACTATCAACGCCAGGTAAGTGCGCCCCGCCAGCCTCTGAAGGATTTGCTCGCGGGTTTTGGGGTTTGAGAACTCCGGGATCTGCTGCTCAACCACCAGCATATCGTCAATACTGCCCTGATGAATATGCCACTGTGCTTGCGTCATGACTTAACCTCTTCAAAATGATGTGATGCATTACCGTGCGTGTTTATGCGTTATCGCCTGCGCTTTCCACGTTGACCCAGTACCCGCTTTTTGTCGCGCTGTCGGCGAGACTTTGTAGAGTTTTGCCGCTCATTTTTAGGCTCCCGGGTCAGGTCGGGCTCATAGCCACTCAGCCATTGTGGTGTCAGGCGCTCATCCAGCAGCACTTCAATCTCCTCCAGCAACCATTGTTCATCAATGCTGACCAGGGAAATGGCTGTGCCTGCTTCTCCGGCTCTGCCGGTGCGCCCGATACGATGGACATAGTCTTCCGCCACATAGGGTAATTCAGCATTGATCACATAATTGAGTTGCTGAATATCGATACCCCGTGCCGCCACATCGGTGGCGACCAGCACACGAATTTCGCCGTCCTTAAATTGTGCCAGCGCCTTGTTACGTGCCCCCTGGGATTTGTCGCCGTGGATCGCCTGGGTTTTCAGGCCATCTTTATTCAGCTCTTTGGCGTATTCATCGGCCTGCTTTTTGGTACGAGTAAAGATGAGCACCTGATGCCAGTTTTGCTTGCCTATCAGATGTGCGATCAACTCTCGTTTACGCTCCTCATCCACCGCATAGAAAATTTGCTCAACCCGCTCAGCAGCCTGGTTTTGTACTTCAATTCCTATGCGCTTGGGCTCCTTCAGCCAGTCTTTGACCTGATTGAAGATAGCCTCATCAACGGTGGCCGAAAACAGCAATGTTTGTCGGCTGGCTGGCATTTTACGCATAATGCGGCGTATTTCGCCCATAAAGCCCATGTCCAGCATACGATCGGCTTCGTCAAATACCAGATACTCTATCGCGGATAGATTTAATGTGCCTTTGATCAGGTGATCCAGTAGTCGGCCAGGTGTTGCAACCACAATGTCAGCGCCTTCACGCAGTGCTTTTTCCTGAGGCCCAATATTCGACCCGCCATGCAAACACACAGTTACCAGCTCAGTGCAAGCGGCATAGGCACAGGCATGCTGTGTCACCTGTTGTGCCAGCTCTCGGGTTGGCGCCAAAATCAAAGCACGCACACCTGAGCCAGGTTGCTCGAGTAGCCGCGTCATAATCGGCAGCATAAACGCGGCGGTTTTGCCGGTGCCCGTTTGCGCACATGCCAGCAGATCGTGACCTGCCAGGATCACTGGAATACTTTGCGCCTGAACAGGGGTCGGCGTGGTAAAGTCAAGCGCCTTCAGCCCTTCTAACAGGGCAGGCGCTAAGGCAAGAGATTCAAAGGACATGTTTTTTGTACAACTCAAAAAAAGAATGGCGGGAGTATAGCAAAAATGTCGCGCGTCGCGTGCAATTGATATTGCAGCCTATTTTAGCGTCAACTCCATATAGACACTCAGGGGATCGGGTTCGTAGCTGCCAAAGGCGTCTCGTTGCACAAAACCCAGCGAAGCATACAAGCCTATTGCCTCGGTTTGGCGGATCCCGGTTTCCAATCGCAGTATCCTGAATCCAGCTTGCCTGGCGTGGCCAATTAATGACTGCATGATCCGCTTGGACACACCAAGTCCCCGATAAGGTGGCTGAACATACACACGCTTCAGCTCGCCATACCGTGTCTGGTCGATGTCCTCAGCCGTTTGTGGCACTAATGCACCGCACCCCACCACAGCGGTTTCTGTGCGGGCGCCAACAAAATAAACACCGGGTGCAGCTAACTCATCCGCCGGGATCAGCTGGTTACTGCTCGGTGGATACAATGTATTCATCAACTCATCTATGTCTCTCAGTAACTGCGACACTTCCGGGTGATGCGGATCAAGATTTATTATTTCCATAACGAGATTTTACCTTGCTAGCCTGGTCATCATCACGGCACGACACATGACGATGTTTGATGACCGGGCATGATATAGAGACTAAAATACTATGTTCTTTATAATGATACTAGCTTATTTTCCGAGCTCAAATCGTACCTCTTAAAGTTACAAAGTCAAATTTCTCCCCAAAACATCCCCACGGGGTGTCAAAATGACTAAAATACCACCAATCCTGCCGACTATTTAGTCGCTCTAAACCCAAATACCGCTGAAAGCATGCATATCGGCCACATTTTTTATATTATCCGCGCGCATATAATTCTAATCATAGGACAACAAGTATGAGTAATACCCCTGAAGGGCTGTCAGCAGAGGCGCTTGCCACTGACATGACCCAAAGCAGTCGGGGTCGCTGGACACAGCACGACACTAACTGGGTACTGAGCCTGTTTGGTACGGCTGTCGGCGCCGGTATTTTGTTTCTGCCTATCAATATAGGTATTGGCGGATTTTGGCCGTTGGCTATCATGGCATTGCTGGCCTTTCCAATGACCTATCTGGCTCACCGTGGGCTGGCGCGCTTTGTACTTTCTTCAAAAAATAAAGATAGTGACTTTACCGATGTCGTTGAAGAGCATTTTGGTGCCACCGCTGGCCGATTAATCTCCCTGCTCTATTTCTTCTCAATCTTCCCTATTTTATTAATCTACGGCGTCGGACTGACCAATACCGTAGACAGCTTTATGGTAAATCAGCTGGAAATGGCATCGCCTTCGCGGGTATTGCTGTCCGCTCTGCTGGTCGCAGGCATGATTGCCATTATGCTGGGCGGCGAAAAACTGCTGTTGCGTGCCTTTGCACTGCTGGTTTACCCGCTGGTTGGGATCCTGCTGATGCTGTCACTGTATCTGATCCCGCACTGGCAAGCGCCGGTTGTCACAACACCGGATATCGCCGGCTTGAGTGAAACCCTGTGGTTATCTGTACCCATTATTGTTTTTTCATTCAGCCACGCTGCGGCCATTTCAAGCTTCGCCAATGCGCAGCGCCGTCACTATGCTAATGGTGCCTCACACAAGTCTGAAGCCATTTTGCGTAATACCTCGCTGATGCTGATTGTCTTCGTGTTGCTGTTTGTTTTTTCATGTGTGCTGTCACTGAGCCCGGAGCAAATGCGCGAAGCCAAAGCGGCCAATGTGTCTGTGCTGTCTTACCTTGCTAATGTGTACGACAATCCGTTTATTGCCATGCTGGGTCCGCTGGTTGCCTTTATTGCCATTACTTCTTCTTTCCTCGGCCACTTCCTGGGCGCACGTGAGAGCTTTAATGGCCTGCTGAGCAAGCAGTCGTCTTTGTCTGTGGGTTTGATTGATAAGCTAGGTGTTGGCCTGATGTTTATCGCCATTTGGGTCTGTGCGGTCATGAACCCCAGCATTCTGGATATGATGGGCGCCATCTCTGGGCCGATTATTGCCATGATCCTGTTCATCATGCCAACCATTGCTATTTTTAAAGTACCGGCACTTAAGCAGTATCGCAACCACCTGGGTACCTACTTTATCCTGCTGGTCGGCATTTTAGCGGTTTCTGCACTGCTGTATAATATGGCGGGTTAAGCAGCCGTCAATTGGATAAAATGAAAAGGGCCTAAGCGCCCTTTTTTTCTGCCACACAGGCCCGGTTACGCCCCTGATGTTTGGCGTTGTAAAGCGCTTCGTCTGCCGCAGCGATCAGCGCTTCCAGGTCCTGGTAACACTCACCCCGAGTATTGCTGGCCACACCGGCACTGATGGTCACCACACCACTGTCAGAGTCCTCATGCACAATCCCCAGCGCTTTTACCGCAGCAACAAATTGATCAGCAAGTTGTTTCGCCCCGTCAGGCTCAGTGTCTGGCAATAAAATCGCAAACTCCTCACCGCCATAGCGATACACCCCATCCATAGGCCGACGTATCTCACCGTCTATGGCACTGGCAACGGCTTTAAGCGCATCATCACCGTTAAGATGACCGTATCGGTCGTTAAACTTTTTAAAGTGGTCAATATCCAGCATCACCACGGAGCAGGTATGCTGCTGGCGAACACTTTGCTTAAACTGACGTGCCCCTTCCATATCAAAAAAGCGACGATTGAACACTTTGGTCAGACCATCGTAATAAGAGTAGCGCTTTAGAGTATCGGCCTGTTGTTTGTATTTCAGGTGAGTCTTTACCCGGTTGATCAGGGTCTTGGCGACGATGGGCTTAGGAATAAAGTCGACCGCGCCGGCATCCCAGCATAAGTCCTGCTGCTGCTCGCTGATGTTGGAGGTCACAAAAATAATCGGAATATCTGATAATCCTTCCATATCCTGTAGCTGTTTACAGGCCTCAACACCGGACATGCCTTCGAGCACCCAGTCCATCAGGATCAGATCCGGTGGCGTAGCACGACAAAACTCAATCGCCTTTTCTCCGGATGTCACCATTTGTACCGAACAAATCCCCTCTAAAAAGCATGAGATGACTTTTTGCGTCAGCATTGAGTCTTCAACAATTAGCACCAGACTCTCGCTCAGGTCTTCAATTTCCTTAAACAAAGTATATTTACCTATTACAGTGATT
This sequence comes from Pseudoalteromonas rubra, assembly GCF_000967655.1. GTDB lineage: Bacteria > Pseudomonadota > Gammaproteobacteria > Enterobacterales > Alteromonadaceae > Pseudoalteromonas > Pseudoalteromonas rubra_A. Next base: position 26,720 of record NZ_JXYA01000044.1, on the reverse strand, counting down.
CTTCGGCTTAATCAGGACCGGACTTTTCCGGTCTTGATTGCAATTATAGCAGGCGCACAAATAAACACCCGTTAACATGATATGACTAACTTATCATGCGTGCTGCTTATCTGAAAAGGATTAGAGACTTAGGATCAGTCATTTAGCTCCGTGAATCGCATTTGGACGTAGTACACACTTTGCCAGCTTATCAATCCGCCTCACCTTTGTGGTTGTGCTGCCTGCGCCACAGAGCAGGTGTCACCCCGTAAGCCGCTTTAAACTGACGAATAAAATGAGTGGGATCAGACCAGCCCAGCTCTTCGACCAAAACCGCAATGGGTGTGTGGGTATGCATTAGCCGGTTACACGCCTCACCAAGGCGCTTTTTAGTCAGCCACTGCCCCACAGAATACCCTGTTTCACGCTTAAACAAAGTTGCCAAATAGGGTGCGCTGACAAACACCGCGTCGGCCACACTTTGTAATGACACCGGCTGTAACCCCTGGCTTTCTATGTAGGACAGTGCCGCAACCACTTTAGGATGCATACCCGCACGCCAACTCACAGGTTGCAGTGCCAGTGACACTTCGTGCAACAACAAAAACACAAAGCTTTTCATGACTTCCAGCGGCAACGATTGCGCAAGCGCCAGCTCAAATTGCTGATATAAGGTCTGCACAAATTCAATACGTTCGGCCGATAAGGTTAATGCGGGTAAAGCGCCGAGCCGCACCTGCTGAAAAGGCTGCAATAAAGTACTGCCAGGTTCAAGCCCCAGGCAATCCGGGCAAAAGCTCATCCAGTGAACGTGTAAGTCGGACCCCGACAACAAAGTATGTGGCATCCCGCCGGGCACCAGTACAAACATCCCCTCGGTGGCCGTGAAGGTCTCCCCGTGTAACATATCCAACGAGCCCGAGCGGATAAAACTCAAAACACTTTCACTGTGTGTGCCGTGTGGCTCCTGCGCCAGCCTGGCCACTTTCATCTGACCACAGGCTGCAACATGATTGGTCATCTTGATCCACCCACAATCTTAAAATAAGCCGATTAATGCAAAAAACCAACCATAACATCACCAAGCTTTATTGGGAATAATAGACACAGATAAAACAATACACCGATTTACAGGAGACACGCATGACTTTTTCACTCGTTTTAATGGGCTTGACTATCCATGTGCTTGTGTGGGAAAAATTACCCGACTGGGGCACCTGGTTCACTAAGCTGGTTGAGCGCTTACCTGCCCCGCTGGCCTATTTGTATTCAGCCTGGCATTGCCCTTACTGCTTTGGCTTTTGGATTGCCTTAGCCCTGCAGCTGCTCACCGGGGTCTATACTCTGCCTGAGCTGGCTGCGCTAACGGAAACATTCGGTCTGGCTGGCACAATCATGGCCATGAGTCTGGATGCGCTGGTCACCGCACTGTTGATTATGGTTGGCAGCCTGGCCCTCAAAGCACTCGCATTACCGGCCATAAAGGGTTTCGAATTGACCCAGACATTTAAAGCCGGCATGTCGCAAGCGCAAAGCACACAGGAGCAACAGCATGACAACGCATAGATTCAGTACAGCCCGGCTGGAAGCCATCCCGGCGTCCAGGCTAATTGATGAACTCAGCCCGGCCCAGTTCAATCAGCTCATGCACCTGCTGACCCCAAAAACCTTGCACTTTTTGCCCGACGACTGGCAACAGTGCCCGCAAACTCCGGCGCAGCTGACCGACTGGCTGGCGGACAAACTCGCTCGCTGCGGGCTGTTACTAGTGCAAAATAAACAGGCACAGTTTATCGGCCTTGTCATGCTGCACTTTTCGGCCAACACGGTACAGCTGGGTTATTTGATCGGCGAAGCACACTGGGGCCAGGGCTATGCCAGTGAGCTATTACAGGGGCTGGTCGCGCATTTGCAAGCAGCTCAGTCCAATGTGATACTCAATGCCGGCGTTGCAGAGGACAATCCAGCGTCAATCAAAGTGCTGGAAAAAGCCGGTTTTGTCCCTTGCCAGCCACATTCGGAAGAAGCTGGTACACAGCGCTACTACACCTTATCCTAAAGTAGATTGACTTGAGCATAGCGGTCGCTTCTGCTACTTTGCTCCGCAATTAACAACAACTTGCGGAGCAAGGCCTGACAGGTCTATGAGCATGCACTATACCCCTTTCAGCCAGACACAAATAACGGAACTTCTGACACTTTACGCGCAATTGCCCGCCGAACAGCAAATTATGCTGGAGGTGCTGGCATTGATTGGCAAACCGGTTGCTATTAGCAGGCTCAAACGCTTGCTGAAGTTATTGGTCGACGCACAGGTGCATGAACTGCCTGCTCTCAATCAGGGCATGCTGGCGGAGCAAAGAACGGCGCTGGTCGAAGCCGGATTGCTGATCAGCAACCAAAAGGGTCTCAGGGTAGCACCGCTCATAGAAGTGTCACTGTGTTATAACGCGCTGCGTCAGGATCGCTTTATCAGCACACTCAATTGCGCCGAACAAGTCGTGCCTATCATTAACCTGTATGAATGGGAGCGCGATTTTGCAGACGAACAGCGCTTTATCCGCGACTTGCTGATACTGGGCCAGTACGACAAAGCCACGGCTTTGCTGTCTTTTCACAAGAATCCACAGTATCTGGACCATAATACCAATCAGGTACTGATCAGCACTTTGTTTTTTCCAGCAGACGTCGACCGTCTGGCCGAGCTGCCACCGCAGTTGCTCTATCAGGCGTGTGCCACATTGGTTCATTCATTGCAAAGCGACTGTCAGAACAACTTTGCCGCACTCAAGCTTATCGAGCAACTGTGCGAGCGTCAGCCTGACAATCAACAGCTGCATTGCTTACTGGCCGAGCAATATCTGTACCGTGCACAACTGGACGCGTGTATTTCTGCGCTTGGCAACGACACCAGTTGTTATGCACTTCAGCTGCGTGCCATCGTTGCCATGTGCTCTGGGGATCAGCAAACTGCACTGACTTTGTTTGAACAAGCCATTGTGGCGAAAAACAAAATTGCCCGCCGCAAACAGCAATATCTGGGCGGCCTGCCGGGCCTGTTCCATAAACTGGCAGTGCTGATCCAGGCAAGTCAGGGGCAGCCTCAGCTGTTTAGCACCGTTCGCGAGCTGGTTCGCACCGAATCCGCCGACAGAAAAGCCCCTACCTTTAACTATGCCATTTTGAACTTACTGGAATATCTCGCCGAGTGCCTTAATAACGGCCAGTCATTTAGCGAGCAGTATCAAGATTATGAGGTGCTCAGGAAAGCGCAGCCCTTTAACTTTGCGCTGTTGCAGTTGCTGATTGCCCTTGCAACCCACTGGACGGGTGCCCATGTGCATGCTGCCAGGCTTAGTCGCCTCAGCGAGGCCTGCACCACCTTCACCTCAATGCAGCAACCTTTATTTGCCTGTATGGGCGCAGATCTGCTGGTACTTAATCAGGCGCCGGTCCCGCCCATAGCGCAGCGTTTGGTGCTTAACTTTGCTGCTATGGTGGAGCAAAAAAGCGACTGGGAGCTGGCACTGGAAAAGCTGCAAAACCTGTCGCCCGCTGCCACAGCCCCTGCAGATAAGTCGCCACAAAGCCATCGGCTCATCTGGCAACTTGAACAATCACGATTCGAACTGACCCTGAAACCTCGCGAACAAAAGCTCGGCAAAAATGGCTGGAGTAAAGGCCGCAATGTGGCGCTGAAACGCTTGATCGACGAGCCCGAGCAGTTTGACTATCTGAACGACAAAGACAAAGAGATCATTGCAGCCATTCGGGTGTACGAGAATCACAGCTATTACGGTGGTCGCACCTTTGAACTGGAAGGCGCAAGTGCGCTTAGCGCGGCCGCTGGCGCCCACAACCTCTATCTGGGCGATGATTTTAGTCGAGAAATTGAACTGACAGAATATCCGGCTGAACTGCAGATCCGCGACAACGGTGACGAGCTGCTGATCTCAATACCTAACCTGCCACAGGGCATAGACTATCGCTTGCAGCTGGATGAACACACCCGAGCCGGCGAGTACGCCTTTTACCCGCTGCAGGGGCACCGCTACGGCTTTACCCTGTTCACGCGCCAGCACCTGCAAGTTGCCGAGATCATCGGCGAGAGCGGCCTGGTTGTACCTAAGACCGCCAAGCCCAAGCTGCTCGCAAGTATCACTGCCATCGCCCCGCTGCTGAATATTCAGTCCGACCTTGAAGGCGTCGAGACCGGGCTCACCACAGTGGAAGCTGCTGAAGAGCTGGTGATCAATATCACTCCTTATCAGGGCGGCCTCGAATTTCATTGCGTCAGTATGCCCTTTGGCGATCAGGGCCCAATGTTGCACCCCGGTATTGGCAGCCCCAGCCTGACCACAGAAATTGACGGCAAGCGCGTCGCTACTCGGCGAGATTTGGCGCAGGAGCAAGGCTTGCTCGAATTACTGGACGAGCACTGTCCGGCATTTTTGGCGATGGCAGATAATCGCCTGCAACTGGACGACACAGAAATGGCGCTGGAAGCCCTGGAGCAGCTCGAGCACTGTGTTGGCGCGCCGCCAGCGGGATTTGCGCTGCGGCTGCGCTGGCCGCGAGGGAAAAAATTCCGCCTCAGTAAAGCGCTTGAATCTCAGCATCTGGCGCTGGCAATGACCAAGCAAAATCAGTGGTTTGACGTGACCGGTGAGCTACAGGTCGACGATACTCAGGTGATCGAGCTGAAAAAACTGCTCAGCCTGATGGCCACCAGCAACGGCCGCTTTGTCAGCCTGGATGGCGAGCAAATTCTCGCCCTGTCACAGGACCTGCGTAGTCAGCTCGCAAAACTCAATGAAGTCACGGATCAGGGGCAGTTCCATCCCCTTGCCAGCGGTCTGGTGGCCGAAGCAACAACAGGTATGCGGATGAAAACCCTGCCCGCCTGGGAAGAACAAAGCAAAAAAATGCACCAGGCCAATACGCTGGCGCTCAGTGTCCCCTCCACCTTGCAGGCGCAACTGCGCGATTATCAACTTGCCGGGTTTGACTGGGCCATGCGCCTGGCGCACTGGGGCGCCGGGGCGTGTCTGGCTGATGACATGGGACTGGGTAAAACCCTGCAGGCACTGGCCGTGATCCTGGCGCGTGCCAGTGAAGGGCCAACGCTTATCATCGCACCGACCTCAGTGTGTTTTAACTGGCAACAAGAGGCGAGCAAGTTTGCGCCGGTGCTGAACATGACGCTGTTCAGCGATCACAGTAGCAGCCAGGAGCGCGAACAGCTGCTGGCACAGGCAGGGCCATTCGATTGTGTGGTCATCAGTTATGGCCTGCTTCAACGTCAGGCTGAACTGCTGAAAAGCAAACACTGGCACACCATTGTCGCCGATGAAGCGCAGGCACTGAAAAATCCACTGGCAAAACGCACCGTAGCAGCCTGTGCGCTCAAAGGTGAGTTTAAAATGATCACCACAGGGACGCCCATTGAAAATAACCTCACTGAATTGTGGTCACTGTTTCGCTTTGTTAACCCCGGCCTGCTCGGCAACCTGAAGCGCTTTAATGCCCGCTTTGCTCAGCCAATGGAAAATGCCGAGCAGGATAAACTGGCGGCGCACAAAGCACGTCAAAGCCTTAAACAACTGGTGAAACCCTTTATTTTGCGGCGTCTGAAAAGCCAGGTACTCACCGAGCTACCAGAGAAAACCGAAATTAACCTCACCGTCTCACTCAGTGATGACGAAATGGCCTTTTACGAGGCGCTGCGACAACATGCAATCGATCAGATCACTGAGTCTGCCAGCACCAGCTCGGCGGCAGAGCAGCGCATTAAAATGCTCGCAGAGCTGACTAAGCTGCGCCAGGCCTGTTGTCACCCTAAACTAGTGATGAGTGAAAGCACGCTGCCCAGCAGTAAGCTGGATGCCCTCAGTGAGCTGCTTGACGAATTACGGCAGAATAACCATAAGGCGCTGATCTTCAGCCAATTCGTGGGCCATCTGCAGATCATCAAAACGCTTCTTGAGCAACGCGGAGTGACCTACCAGTATCTGGACGGCAGTACACCAGCCGCGCAACGCCAGGAGCGGGTCAATGCCTTTCAGCGTGGTAATGGCGAGGTGTTTTTGATCAGCCTTAAAGCCGGTGGCTCGGGGCTGAACCTGACCGCCGCAGACTATGTGATCCATATGGACCCTTGGTGGAATCCGGCGGTTGAAGCGCAGGCCTCAGACAGAGCACATCGCATGGGCCAGCAGCGCCCGGTGACCATTTATCGCCTCATCGCCAAAAACACCATAGAAGAAAAAATTGTGGCGCTACACCAGCATAAACGCGATCTGGCTGATCAATTGCTGGCAGGCAACGAGCAGGCCAGTAAGCTGTCGGTGGAGGATATGCTTAACTTGCTCAAAGAGACCTTTTAAACGCTGGCCACTGCAATGTAGCCAGCGGCTTTGATCAATGGTGATGATGGCTGAGCAACGGCTGAGAAGAAAACTGATGCAGTACCAGCTGGGGGTCAGCCAGATCGATAAACACTGATCCCATCACGGTATTGCCCTTCCAGGTCCAGTTCTCATGTTGATGGCTATTTAGCGATACCGCGATCTGGTTAACTCCTGCCTTAAACCAGCTTGCAGGCAGATGTACATATTGACCATAAACGCGCATCTTTTTCTCGCCATTAATGAATAAGTGCGCATGACCTGTCAGACTCTGTTGTACGTTTTCCGCCACTGCGGGCGAGTTAAGCACATAGTTGACGATGTCAATGCTCAGGTTGAGACCATCAGATTCATCCCGTACGACGGTCAGAGCAACCCGGGGCAGCAGGCTTTGCTGCTCAATTTCCAGGCTTTTGTGCTGGTGAATGTCTTTATCAGCGTACGCCGTCATGGTGGTGAAAAACAGGCCAAGTGCAATTAAAGTAGCGAATATTTTCATTATGTTACTCCTATTCACGACCCGGACCGCCGGGTCCTCTGCCACCACAACTGGTTAACGCATTACTTTGTAATTCACCGGCAAATCTATCACCAATGGTGTATGGAAATGTGGGGGTTAGCTTACCGTTATCATTGCGGGCCGTTACATGATAATGATAACCGCGCGCCTCATCATAATGACCATTGTATTGGTCAAGATAATTGCCCCCCTGCGCGCTCAGCGCACTGTTCCAGTAAAAGTCTTCTTTGAAGTAACCATTTTCGGCCACCAGCTCATTGCGCGATAAAGTGCGCACCACAGTATCAAAACCCGGTCCACTGGCAACGTTGCGTGTGCCCTGGCTGACATCATATTGGTCATTAAGCACACAACTACGTGCGCCATCGCTGCATCCTGTCGGTGTATTGGCGCGATAGTCACGGACTTCCCAGCTACTGATAGCTAATTCCCCTTCAGACTCCCACGGGCCGTATATGGCGTAACCATCCGCGGCATATCCATAAACAGGAGAGTGTCCGGCACCTGTGTCACCGACCATGTCGGCCAGGCAGGACGAATAATAGTGGTGGTGATAGTCACCTTGTGCAGCATGACCGCCACACATATCCACGTCATATTGTTCAGCAACCGGTGCCAGCGTTTGCCATACCCTTTCATTGTTGTAGCTATGACCATCGCCCCAGTTATACACTGAGGTACCATTGACCCAAAACCCGACTGTGCCTAAACCCGTTTCACACCTCTCAGTGTTCTGTGTGGGCTGATTTGGAAACGTACCGGTTTTATCCATCACTTCAGGGCAGACCGGTCCGGGCGGCCAATAGCCCTGTCCGGCATCCAGTGCACAGCTGCTGTTACTGTTATAGCCGATATCCTGACCGAACTCGACCACATCACCAATCGCAACTTGCGGCGAGCCGGTGGCAAAATCCGACGCGGCTCTGGGCCGGGAGGATAAACTTGACAGCATCTCCTGATCAACTGTCACCTGATAATCAGGGATACCTGATGCAGTGACCACGGTATAATGTTGCCCGGATTGCTCCTGCGCGCTCACTGTCTGCACATTAACCTGAGCAAGCTGTCCCTCCCCATCCAGCATAACAGCGGCAGTTGCACCATCAGCGTTAAGGATCCAACCAGGTAGCGTATTGTGTTGATCCGGGGTTTCCTCACCGTCGCCCTCGCCCGGTCCCGTCTGAGCATCCCCCTCATTTTTATCTTCATCCTCTGAGTCCGGCGCGGTGTCACCATCACTGCTGTGTGTATCAGAGTCAACATTATCTGAAGCCCCATCAGGGCTCTCATTTTCCTGACTCGTGCTTGTCTCATCTGCAGCGACTGACTGAGCGTTTTGACTGGTGGCCGCTGGCGTCTGTGAACCACCAGAGCCGCATGCGCCAAGCAGCGCTGCAGTCATAATCGCGGTCAGTACATTCAGTGCGCCGGGTTGTTTTATCGTGTGCTTTGAGTCCATTGCCTGTCTCCGTTGCTGTTAGGCCTGTGATCATCAGCCTAACGAGACAATGTGCAAACAGATGGCAAACAATGTGCAAACAATATGAAGCGCCCCACCACACTCTGGTGACATTCCTTTAATATACGTAACTACCTAAAATATATAACTTTATCAATCCTCAAAATAACTCTCCTCTTTTACTTCGCCAGCTTGTTTATGACATTTAAGTTGCGGTACCATAGCGTCCTAATAATAAATAATTCTTATCAAGGTTTGCATTACCTCTATGACACTTGCAGATTTAAAACCCAACGACACAGCAATTATTGCAGGCATTGAACACCCGGATGCAGCCCTGATCAGCCGCGTGATGGCACTGGGCCTGATCCCCGGCGAGGCAATCTCAGTCTTAAATGTCGCCCCGCTGGGCTGCCCAATCCAGACCAAGGTTGGCAACACCTATATCAGTATCCGTAAAACAGATGCGCGTTTTATCCAGCTAAGCCGCTAAATTCAAGGAGTAAGATAACGTGAGAATCGCCCTCGTTGGTAACCCCAACTGTGGTAAAACTACCCTCTTTAACCGTCTTACAGGTGCCAGACAAAAGGTCGGCAACTGGCCCGGCGTTACTGTCGAGCGCAAAAGCGGCGAACTAACATTACAGGGCCAGCAGGTTGAGTTAATTGACTTACCGGGCCTGTACAGCATGGCACAGATTGATCCGGGCCAGGATGAACAAATCGCCATTGACTATATTCGCGCTCAGGATGCCGATCTAATCATCAATGTGGTCGACTGTGCCAACCTTGAACGCAACCTCGTCCTGACCACACAGATGCAGGAAACGGGCACGCCCGTCATTGTGGTTGCCAACATGACCGATGTAGCGCGTCAGCAAGGTAAGGAGCTTAACCTTGAGCTGTTGGCGCAACGCCTTGATACGCCCGTGATCGCTATGGTGGGTTCAACCGGTGAAGGGTTGACGCTACTGACCGACGCGCTGAATAATCACCTGAAAACTGCGCAAGCTACTACACGCAAGCAGCAAGATACGGGGCCGGATCTCAGCAACGAAGACACTATTAAACGCTATCAAAACGTCAAAACGCTGAGCAATGGCGTCAGCATCATGTCGCAGACTCGCTCTGATTTCACCACGTCGCTCGACAAACTGGTGCTTAACCGCTGGCTGGGCGTTCCTATCTTCCTGTTTATGATGTACCTGATGTTTACCATTGCCGTGAACTTCGGGGCCGTTTTTATCGACTTTTTCGACATTCTGGTCGGCGCTATTTTTATTGACGGCACTAAGCTGTTGTTGGCCAATCTGGGGGCGCCCCAGTGGTTAGGTGTATTGCTGGGTGACGGCTTCGGGGCCGGCTTGCAGCTGGTTGCGACCTTTATTCCGGTAATAGCGGTGCTGTATTTTTGTTTGTCTATTCTGGAGGACAGTGGTTACCTGTCACGCGCCGCCTTTGTGATCGACCGTCTAATGTCCTCCATCGGATTGCCGGGCAACGCTTTTGTGCCGTTGATTGTGGGCTTTGGCTGTAACGTCCCGGCGGTGATGAGTGCCCGCACCATGAGCCGCGAGTCGGATCGCCTGCTCACGGTGATCATGGCACCTTTCATGTCCTGTGGTGCCCGCTTAACTGTATACGCTTTGTTTGCTGCCGCCTTTTTCCCAGTCAATGGCGCTAATATCGTCTTTGCCCTGTATGTGTTTGGTATTCTGGTGGCGGTGGGCTCCGGCTATTTGTTCAGAAAGCGCGTCTTTAAGCAGGAGAAAGTCCCTTCTTTTATTGAAATGCCCGCCTATCATTTACCTGTCTGGCGCAACCTGCTGATGACCACCTGGCAGCGTTTGCGTAGCTTTATCACCCGTGCCGGTAAAACCATCGTATTCGTGGTCGCGCTGCTGAGCATGATCAACTCCATTGGTACAGATGGCAGTTTTGGTCATGAAAACAGCGACGCCTCTTTGCTCTCTAAAGCTGCGCAGGTGGTTACACCGGTGTTTGCACCGCTGGGTATTGCAGAGGATAACTGGCCGGCCACCGTGGGGATTGTCACCGGCTTATTTGCCAAAGAGGCCATTGTTGGCACCATGGATGCCCTGTACGTAGGGGCGCAGGAACAGCCCGGTGACTGGTCTCTCAAAGACGCCGCAAGCGAAGCGGTGATGACCCTGTGGGATAATTCCGTTGATTTGCTTAACAACCTCGGTGACCCACTGGGTCTGGGTGCCGTTGAAGAAGGCGCAGATGCGGGCAACGAGTTACTGAGTGCGATGGCGGCGCAGTTTGATGGTCAGCTCGGCGCCTTTGCCTACCTGGTGCTGATCTTACTTTATACGCCGTGTGTGGCGGTACTGGGCGCTATTAAGCGCGAGTCGGGCAGTCAGTGGATGTGGGTGGTGATTGGCTGGACAACCTCGATTGCCTATATTCTGGCGACCCTGGTCTACCAGATAGGACAGCTGAGCACGGCACCGGCCTCGGCTGTAATGTGGATTGCACTGATGCTGGCGGCTTTGTTTGCCTGGTGGCTGCTGCTTGGACATCTGAGCAAAAAGGTCAATCCCGTACCAACTTACAAAATTGAGTTGAGCTAAGTGCACAACAAAACGGGAGCCACTGGCTCCCGTTTTTTATTCAGCTTGTGCTGGTTTTACTTTTACCAGGCCCGTGCGGATGGCCGCGAAGTAAAGGCCTTCTGCAATCAATACTGTTGGCAGCACCACCTTTATCCAGAAGCCTTCTGAGCCATAGAAGTGCCATAAGATAGCACTGATCAGCGCCATTAAGATACCCGCGACAATGCCCGCGCTCACCAAACTCAGCGCGATCGGCGCTTTACAGCTACCGCATTTTAGCTTGAACGGATTCGGTGTATTTAGTACCGACATAAAAGAAATATCGCTGTCACATTTACCACATTTACTCATGCTTTTACTCTCAGTGCTACTGTTCAAAATACTGTTTTGCGTCACTGGCATACAATACCCACATCGCTAACGCCGGGTAGATAAACAAGTCCGCCAGCGGCCACAGGGGCACCTCATCCTCGCTTGCTAATAACAAGTCAGCCCCCTGCACAAAGACACAAATCCATACGGTGTAAAAAAAGAACTTACGTCCGCTGGGCTTTTTCTTTGCAATGTGCCACATCGCCACAAACTGAATAAATACCATGCTTAACCAAAACAACATCAGCACCATGGCATCCAGCGACTGCTCAGATACCAGGTAGCCCAGTACACTGAGCGCCAGTGGCCAGAGCCCGTAACCGACAAAACACACCAAAACGGTGATCAATACTACAAACGGGACCATAATTACCTGCTTAATTTATTGGCTCAGAGCTGAGCCAGGATATCCTGTACGGTCAAAGCGAGTTTTGTATAACCGACCTGATCCATGAATTGGCCGCGCAGTGTACAGCATTGCAAAGATAGAAAGAATAGCTGATTTACATTCGTATACATTTCACCCACCTCTGCTGCGCTGTGCCATTTCATTTACTTTTCACCCGAGCGTGTTAGCCTAGTCCCGCTTTTGCGACCTAACAGTGCGTGTAAGGCAACCTCCATCCAAAGGAAAACCCTAGTCAGAAAAGGATCTAAAATGAAATTGAATACACTTATGCTCAGTGCCATGCTGGTATTGAGCAACACCGGCCATAGCGCCGATCTCAGTGAAACCTATCCGGTCACCAGTACCACTTATCTCTCTGATGGCACCCCAGTTAACATGCCCTTTCATGTTCAGGGTGAAGCCACCAGCGCGGTCGTCGGATTAATTGATGCCAATGTTGCTCAGTTCTTTTTATGGAACTGGCAGTGGGAGCCGGTGCGACTGCATTGTGAGGGCAGTGCGTCAAAAGGGATTGGGGCTCTGTATACACAAAAAATCACGGCCAGCCCGGCCGGTGCTTATAACGAGACAATATCAAGCTTTTATGTAAAACGCCGTGGCAGTGAAGATCCCACTTTGCCCTGCCCGGGAGATATGACCGAGCCCGGTGCCCAGCTGGATTTTACCGCTAAAGTACTGGCGGCACTAGGTGCTGCCAATGCCCAGCAGCAAGCGGCCGGAAAACCCCATAACTATGCGCTTTACAACCAGCACCTGATGCTAGACAACCCCATTGCAATTAAAGCTGGTCGTGAGATCTGGGGCTATCCCAAGCAAGCTGGCGATGTGTCGATCACTATCACAGCGCATCAGCATGCTTTAACCCTGGCCAACCAATATACCGGACAACCGATGCTGGATGTGTCTTACACACGTCAGATTGGGGTCAATCTGCCGCTCCATTCTGTGGGCGACAACGTGCTGCCCGACTACCTGCTCCCGGATTTTGGCAAAGTGCCTCAGTTAAGCGGCGTGTTATCCAGCGACAGTGGCTGGATGATGCCGTTTGTGGGGGAGTTTACCATCCACTCCCGTGCCAGCCTGACGACGTTTTTCCTCGCAGAAAGCGACTTTACCCCTGTCGCGGTGCTGGAATTTCCTGACGTCTCAGGTGTTGCCCTGCCCCTGTACGACCGGGAGTAGACTCTGAGCTGCCAGTGTGAGTCATTACTTACGCGTTATCTTTCGCAACTGGCGTAAATAGGGCTGTGTGAATGAGATGCTGGCACTTGGTACACCTGTGTCCCTTTATCATCACAGCCCTGATAACAGGGTTGTCTGCCAATTCTGTTTGTGATTCCAATCTCCCCCGACCACCGCATGTCGGCTTATCGCATGAAACTGATACGCTTTTAAAAAACAGGTAGCGCAGTGCAACCCACAGCAGTGCTGGCACAACCAGCTGTGTCAAAACAAATCCTACCAGAGCGGGTCCTGACGCTTCGGATAGTAATGAGCCAACGCCCAGGCACAGTAAAAACAGAGTCACCTCAACCAGATAACACACAATTTTATTCATAACAGGCGTAACGTCCTTTTCTATCTAATAAAGGCGCATTTTACCAGAAAATCTGCATTTACAACAAAACCTTATAACTCACCCTATGCAATAAAATCTGCGCTGCACAAGGGTTCCTCAATAGCCAAACAGTTCGCCATAGCCTGTTGCGACAAATCCACCGCGGCTGCGGATCCGACCCTCCCAGTAAGGTACGCTCAGGCTATTAAAAGAGTCGCGCTGCAATACATCAATGATCACGGCTTCTTTGCCGGGTACCTGCAACTGCCAGCTTATCGGGTGCGTTACTCCCCGGGTTTGCGCCCTGTCCAGTACCGTCAGTGTGACCTGCTCATGCGGGTAGGCTGTAACCTGACCCGAAGGAGATATCTCTGAGGCGCTGCAATAGGCATAGGCCTCTTGCCCATCACGTGTACAAAACGCCATCAGTGCGCCCTGCTCAGGATCTTGGCTCTGTAAACTGAACCAGTCCCAGCCGCCATTCTGGTTATCGATCAGGGCAGAAGACCATTCTCTGTCGAGCCAGGCCTGCCCCGTAACTTCATAAGACTTTCCGGCGTATGTAAGCGTGCCCGTAACTTGTAAAAAGGGATAACTGTAGTAAAAAGAAGCATGGCCTTGTTGGGTTTTCTGGCTGTATCCTTGCTCGCCATGCAACACCAGCGGACTGTTTGCCAGTGTAATATCCAGGCCATACCCGGACGTCTGAGTGTGTAATTGCAGCGGCAAGAAGGCATTCCCCCGACTGGCCAGCTGCCAGTCACCCAGCCGGGCAATGAAGGGGCTGGCCTGAATGTCGACCTGCCCGGCTCTGCCATAGCGCTCAAACGCCTGATGTGTCTGGCCATCCTGCAAAGCAAAATGCGCAAAATAAAGCTGTCCGTCCCACCAGGGAGAAGACTGAAAAGTTGAAAAACCCGGGTCAATGATACGAAACAAGGTCCACTGCATACCAAACTTGCTGCCATCGTCCGCCGTCAGATTGCCCGTCACATACCACCATTCAACCCCTTGTTCGGGATGGGCGCCATGGTCACGGGGAAACACCAAAGGCTGACTGGCATCTACCGGCGCTCCCAAGGTTTGTCCCAGCACGGCCATTGCCGCATTGTTGCGCTCGGTTGGTGGCGCAACCGGCTGGCAGCCCGTTAATACCAGTAAAACTAACAAAAGGGAGCTGACTTTTTGCATAATTGGTTCCTCAGAGCTGCGCCACATTATCAGCCACATTACGTTTGACCAGTTTGAGTAACGGAATAGCGCTTACCACCAGCGCCAATACAAGCACCACAGCACAAAATCCCCAGATATCGCCCCAACTGAGAACCATGGCCATGCTCCAGCCAAAGGCGATGGGCATCACATATTCCAGTAACACCCAGCCCAGCAGGATCCCAAGTGGTACGGCCAGCAGTAACGTTAAGCCCAGGATAAGCCCGGCCTGACACAGCTTGAGGAGCAGCAATTGCTTCTGGGTCACCCCCAAAGTTTGTAGTACCGCCATTGGCTGAAGCTGCTGTCGTCCAAGTGTTAAAAAGCTCACCCAGACACCAAATAATGCGATTGCCATAATGCAGATATTCAGCGCATGAGTAACCAGAAAAGTCTGACTAAATAGCTGTTTTGCATAACGTTTAAAGACCTGGTTGTGGACCAACTGGTGCCCCGCCAGTGACCAGCGCTGACTAATCACATCGGCCACCCGCTCTGCATCAGCCCCTTGCTCTAACGTCAACATAAACCCCACCGCGTCATACAAAAAAGCCTGACGCACAATCACAGAGCTGCTGACCACCAGATTAATCCCCGGCTCTCCGTAATCGTAAAAAACACCGCTTATCTGACAGGAAAAAGCGCGCTCCCCTTGTTGTACCTGGATCAAAGTGCCAACAGCCAGATCATAGCGACGCATGCCCGGTTCATTGACCAAACACGAAATGGCCTCAGCGGCACTGCTAAGATGACTGGCATGCAACGGCTGCTTATTCAGTAAGGTCAGATGCTGATGATAGCGAGCATCTTCACCAAAACTCATCAGCGTCACGGGCACAGTCTCATTATCCATTTGGACTTCGCTGTGTGCCGACCAGTAAACTCCCACCTGCGTCACATCTGGTAGATCCAATAATGCCTGACGCATCTGCGCGGTTGGGTTATCCGGCCTGACATACAAGTCGGCATTCAGGCGGGTTTGCAGATGCGCATCCAGTGCGCTGCTAAAGCTGCCCACCATTACCTGCATGCCAATGGCAGCCCCCATTGCCATCAGTATCGCCAGCACCGAGCTCAATAGCGCCGGCAATTGCGTCAGGCTGTCGCCTTTGAGCCAGACAAGCAAAGACGCCTGAGTTGGCCATCGGACCCGAAACACCAGACGCACCAACGGCGGCGTCAGCGCAAAAAACACCAGCAGCACACACGCGCACAGCAGCAAAGCCTGCCACTTGGTCTGCGCCAGTGCCAATAACGTCAAAGCGCCCACACCCGCCAGTACTAAAAGTGCCAGGGTTAACCACTTAGTCAGCCGCTGTGCAATGGTTGTTTGTAACACCATAAATGCGCTCAGAACCGCCAGATTAAGCACAGTGCCGATGAGCACCAGCGCAACGTCAAAACTGACCGTCAGCGACCGGTCCAGCTGATAAAAACTGCTCAGCACCGCGCTGATATCCGCCATCATCAGATTGGCCATCAGCACCCCAAGCAGGTTGCCCAATGTCGCGGCTACCACACTCAGAATCGTGACTTCCAGGCACAGCGCCTTGAGTAGCTGGCCCTGACGGCAGCCAAGCGTGGCCATTTGCTGTTGCAAGGATAACCGGCTCTGATAGGCAAGCTTGATGGCATTCAGACTTAAAAAAGCGCCCACCACATAGCCAAGCAATGCCAGTGCCTGCAAGTTGAAGAAAAAGGCGCCCGACAGCGCATCGAATGTTTGCGCCTCGGCAGACTCAAGCCTGCCCTCGTTGCCAAGCAGTATCTTGAGTTGCTGTAACTGCGCGGCATTCAGCCCCGCCACTTCGAAATAGCTGACTTGCCCCTGTGCCTTGAGCAATCGGTCTGCCAGGCTGATGTCCGCAAGCGCAAAATGACCGGCTCCATCGAGCTGACTTACAGGAACACGCTCACCGTTAAAGTACAACACGGCCTCATCGAGCTGTAACCTGGCCAGGCGCTCGGGTGACACAAACAGCGTGTCGAACAGGGCATGCTCAGTATTTGACTGCTGAGATTGACGCTGAGCAGGCTGGGTGACACCGGCGGTTTGCCATTGCAGTAAATTCACACCTCGCACTGCAATGAGCTTGTTGTCATCACTTCTCACTCGCCCTTCAAGCACCGGCTGAGCCTGCACAAACCCGGCAGCTGAAAGCCGTTGCCACAGAGAAAGCGATAAGCCCGACTCCCCCAGAGGCGGTCGAATAAAATGACTCACGGGCTGGGCTAACAGCGCGGTGCTGGTTTGATAGCGCTGCGAGGCCTCCTGATTTAACCCCAGCGTTGCACTGAGCAAGGCACTGCCCAGGCTCAAACCAATCAGAAAAAGTACCAAAAGGCCGGCATGACGACGATAAAACTGGCTATAGGTCAGCAAGATAAGACGCAATTCACTCATGTATGCGCCCGTCACGTAACTCCACCTGTCGTGGCAACTGCGCGGCAAGGGCGCGGCTGTGTGTCACCATGATCAAATTGACCTGCTGCTCTTTACATAACGCCATCAGCAGCTCTAACACTTCCTGGCTGCGCTCGCTGTCGAGGTTACCGGTAGGCTCATCGGCCAGCAGTATGCGGGGCTGATTAAGCAGCGCCCGGGCAATCCCAACGCGTTGTTGCTCCCCACCACTGAGCTGCGTTGGAAAGGCATCGAGCTTATCGCCCAGCCCCAGCCGTTTTGCCATCAATGCAATGTCTTCACGACTCACAGCGCGGCCATTCAGCCTTGCCTGAAACGCCATATTGTCGGCAACACTTAGCGGGCTGAGGAGCTGATAATGTTGAAAGATCATGCCAATGGTGCGGCGGTACAAAGCCAGCTGTGTGGCGTTGTAGGTATGGATAAATTGCTCGTTGATGCAAATGGTGCCAGCGTCCGGGCTCAGCAAGCCCGCCAGTATATTCAGCAAAGTCGTTTTGCCCGAGCCACTTTCACCGGTTAACGCAACCTGCTGCGCCCCTGACACTGACCAGCTCAGGTTGTCCAGCACATGTCTGTACCCAGCCCCGTCTCGGCGCCTTAAGGTTATCTTGTCTAACTGGATCATCGTATCTCCTTTACCACTTACTTAACAGCAACTTAGTATGATCACTATGGTACAGGATCAGGTCGGCAAAGCCAGTGTATTGTGGCTCGGCTATGCACTGAGCTACAACACGGTGTCCGGACACCCGTCTACTGTCCGCGTACTGTCCGCTGTCCGTCCGCTGCGCTGATACTCCACTATCAAAAAGAGAAATAACTCTATAATTTCAGTGCATTACGCTTTGGCACTGTTTTTGTAATAAGAACAAGTAATCGAAAAAACAAGGAGCCGTACCCGGCATGATCCGAGATACCAAACAACAAGACAAAGCGATTAAACCAACGCGCAGGCTACCGCGCTGGTGGGTAAGTGCGGTAGCAGCCTTTGGACTGATAGGGGCCACCACAGCCTCATACAGCAGCTTTGATCAGTTACTTAGCGCCGATCAGGTAGTGTCACTGCAATCACTGCGCACCGCCACGGTCGTGCGCGGTGATATGGTCCAGGACCTGCGCGTAGAAGGCCGCACCATGGCCGCAAACAGCCCTTCTTTGTATGCCATCGCAGCAGGCACAGTCACTTTGTTTGTCAAAGCGGGTGATGAGATTGCAGCGGGCCAGGCGCTATTGAGCATCGACAGCCCTGAGCTGCGCAATCAGTTACTCCAGGAAGAAGCGACCCTGGCACGCCTGGAGATGGAAGTCAGTCGCCAAAAAATCGCCATAAAACAACAGCAGCTGGATAACACCCAACAAATGGAGCTGGCCAAAGTCGAACTGGAAGCCGCACAAAGTGAGATGGCCCGCGCCCGTAGCAGCATAGAAAAACAGATCATCTCAAAAGAAGAACTGGAACAGACCCAGGTCGCCCTGAAGCGCGCCGAACTGAATGAACGTCATGCCATTGCCAGCCTGCAACTGGCACAGGAGCGCCTGAGCTTTGAGCTGAAAAGCAGCGAACTGAACCTGACCCGCCAGCGTCATCTCACCGAGGAGTTGCGCCGTCAGGTTGAGGCACTGACCCTGCACTCCCCTTTATCCGGCATTGTCGGCACCCTGAACGTTCAGCAAAAACAACATGTGCAACGCAATACCCCGCTGATGTCGCTGGTTAATCTCAATGAGCTGGAAGTCGAAGCCTATATTCCTGAAAACCTCGCTGATGAGCTGGGGATAGGCCTGCAAGCCAATGTGCAAATTAACAATGAACAATACGGAGCAACTTTAGTGGCGATTTCCCCCGAAGTTGAGCAGGGCCAGGTTCGCGGTCGTATTCGCTTTACCGAGCAGCCGGGAAATTTGCGCCAGAACCAGCGGGTCAACGCCCAGATCATCCTGGCGCACAAGCAAAACGTACTTAAAGTCGAGCGTGGTGCCTTTGTCGAAACCGGCGCATCAAGCACCGCCTATAAAATTGAACAAAACTCCGCATACAGGACCCCGGTTTCACTGGGTGTCAAAAGTGTCCGGGAAGTAGAAATTACCCAGGGGCTGCAAGCTGGTGATACAATCATCATCTCAAGCCTGACAGCTTTTGGACAATCACAGCACGTGATCCTCAGCGAATAATAATAAAAGGAATCATCCCATGTTACGCATGAAAAATATCAGTAAAATCTACCGCACCGAATTAGTCGAAACCCACGCGCTGTCAGACGTTAACTTCACGGTTGAAGAAGGCGAGTTTATTGCCGTCACAGGCCCGTCGGGCTCAGGTAAAACCACCTTTTTGAACATCACCGGGTTACTGGAAAACTTCGAACAGGGTACCTATGAGCTGGACGGAGAAGACGTCAGCACCCTGGGTGACAAGCAGCTCTCGCGCCTGCGAAATGAAAAAATTGGCTTTATCTTCCAGGGATTTAACCTGATCGGCGACCTCAATCTTTATGACAACATTGAAGTGCCGCTGATTTTCCGCGGTCTGTCGGCCAAGGCACGTAAGCAACGCATTGAGGAAAGCCTGGAATTGGTGGGGCTTGGCGGTCGCGCCAGTCACTTTCCGGCACAACTGAGTGGTGGTCAGCAACAGCGCGTTGCCATTGCCCGCGCGCTTGCCGGTAAACCGCGCTTTTTGCTTGCCGATGAGCCCACCGGAAACCTGGATACGCTGATGGCCAGACAGGTGATGGAACTGCTCGAAGAGATCAACCGCCAGGGCACCACCTTGCTGATGGTCACACATGATCATGAACTGGCGCAGCGAGCGCATCGCAACATTCAAATTCTCGACGGACAACTGCGAGATATCAACAAGAATGAACTGGTCGAACTGATCTCTTAGGTGGCCGCAATGAAGGATTTAATGCAACTGGCCTGGCGCGGCCTGAAACAGAAGCGCAAATTGACCTTACTGATGGTACTTAACCTGGCCATTGGCATCACCCTGTTGCTAACTATGGGCACCATAGTCACACGCAGCGGCCATTCTCCCATCGACCAAAGAGCCGATCGGGTGTATCACGTCAGCCTGAATTTTATGGACCCGGAGTTTGACCGGCGCTCTGAGTTTCGCTCGCCTCCGCTGACCTATCGCGATGCAGGCGCCTTGGCTGAGGCATTCAGCGCAAACGACACTACCCGCATTTCGTTCAATTACACCACCTCGTTTGTGCTCGACCTGCCTGATAACAGTGTCAGGCCGGTTACCGCCGAGGCCTCTGCCGCTGATCCTCAGTATTTTGACCTGCTCCAGGTGCCATTTATTTATGGTGCGCCCTGGCGCGAGGACATGCAGGATGCCGCGGTAATTGTATTAGATAAAAAAGCCAATGACTTGTTATTTGGCGGAGCAAACTCCATCGGCAAACAGGTGGTGATCAACAACCGTCAGCTGGAGGTCGTCGGTGTGATGGACATGTCTGCTTACCTGCGCCGTTTTCAGAATATGCGCTTTCAGGCCCGCGCCAACGATATGGCCGTCGTCCCGCTTGGATATGCTCACGCCAACAATCTGCCACGAACCGGCTATATGCCATGCCGCACTAAGGAAGAAGCCGCAAGAACCCGTTATCGTCGGGAAGATGTGCAGGGACTCAAAAGTGCCGAGTGCGGTTATCTGCATGCCTGGGCGGTGCTTGACCCAATGCAGCACGACAACAGCCATGCAGAGCTGATCCTGTGGATGCGCAACTATACGCAGCAGCAGGCGTCTCAGGGCCGCTTTGGCCACTCAGAGTCTTACTATCTGACGCAGCTGGCCAGTCTCAACGACAGAATGAGCGACAACCTTTATTGGGAGCAGATTTATCTTAAGTTTGCCTACCTGCTGTTTGCCATTTGCCTGATCAACACCATCGGCATTTTACTGGCTAAAAACCAGAGCCGGGCCAAACTGGTCTCCCTGTATCGGGCGCTGGGCGCAAACAAACTGTATATTCTCAAGGTGCAACTGCTGGAGCTGAGTATGCTCAGTGGCGCTGCAATTGCGCTGGGTTTATTGCTGGCACAATTTGGCTTGGTTGCTATGTTTCACCTTGCCCTGTATCAGGCCGATTATCTGGCCGACGCCGAGCAGGTGCGCCGTATGTATAGCATGGACACGCTGTTTGCGCTGCAAGCTGCCGTAGGGATCTTTGTGGCGATATTTGCCGCCGGACTTTACCCCATTATCAAAGCTAGTCGTATCGCCCCCGCAGCACAGTTAAGAGGATAGTCGCATGTCACTCAAACACATACTCAAAATCATTGTAAAGCACCGCAATATCTCTGTGATGCTCCTGATCCAGATAGCCATTGCTGTGACCATAGTCGGCAATGCCAGTTTTATCAGCTACGGGACGCTTAAGAACTGGTTGATCCCCTCGCACCTGGACGAAGTCGAGATACTCAACGTCTACACTAAGGTGTTCGACAGTCAGGCCGATAAATCGGCCTTGATCCAGCGCGATTTAACCAATCTCAGCGCGCTGGGTGAGGTGACTCAGGTGACGTATGCCAGTAACGAGCTGGTGCTTGCCACCGTCGCCGGCAGCAACCTGGTGTACAAAACCATCGACCAGGAAGAAGCGGGCTTTGAAAACGCCCAGTTTGACGTAACCTCACAGGGCGTTGCAACCCTGGGCTTAACCATTACGCAGGGGCGCAACTTCTACCCCAATGAGTTTGTTTTTGCCGAGGCCTCGCAAAATCGCTATGCCAGTGTCGTCTTGATCAGTGAAACTCTCGCGAAGAGCCTGTTTGGTGAGCAAAGTGCGCTGGGACAAACCGTCTACCTGCAACGCGCTCGCCGCCCCTATCAGGTGGTTGGGGTGTATGCCGATAAAATGCTGGGTGAAGGAGCCGTTTATGAGCAACAATGGTATCACTCAACCATTGTCCCTCAGGCCCATTTTGGCAGTAACAACGTCAACTATTTAATCAGGGTTAAACCAGGCACCAACGAAGGCGTTCTTAAAGACGTTGAAGATGTGCTGTATCAACAACACGGGCGCATCGTGGAGCGGGTGGAGTTTGCCGCCCGCGCGAAAAAGCGCTTATGGGATGGCCGCAGCACGTTTGCGTTCATTATGATAGGGATCAGTGTTATCGCCATTACCGTCACCGGGTTTGGTATTATAGGTCTGGTTTCTTTCTCAGTCTCGATTCGTCAAAGGGACATCGGCATTCTGCGTGCCCTGGGTGCCAGCCAGCATACCGTACTTAAAACCCTGTTGCTGGAAAATGCTTTGCTCGCTTTTGTGGGTATTGTGCTTGGCAGCTTCACCGCGCTGTGGCTTAATAACTATTTTGTGACCCATTTACGGGCACAAGGCCTGGTTGAGCCCTGGCTGGCCGTACTGGTTGCCCTGGCAGTATGGCTGCTCAGTGCCGCTGCGGTCTATATTCCTGTGCGTAAAGCCGCTAAGATAGCCCCGGCAAGGGTGACCAAAGCCAATTAATATAAGGGCTGACAAGCCCTTTCATCTTAACAACAATAACGATAAAAACGCGATGCAACATAAAATTCTCGTCATTGATGACAACACTGATGTCATTAAAGCGCTCAAAATTCTTTTTTTAATTAATGATATCGACTGCGAAGGCGCCGACTCACCCGAGCAGGGTTTGGCAATGCTGCAAGCACAGGATTACGATTTAGTGATCCAGGATATGAACTTTACCAGTGACACCACCTCAGGCGAAGAAGGTAAAGCCCTCTATCACCAGATCCGTGCCCTCAATCCGGACTTGCCAATTATTCTGCTGACCGCCTGGGCCCAATTGGAGATGGCAGTGGAGCTTATCAAACATGGTGCCGCAGACTATATCGCCAAGCCCTGGCAGGATGACAAGTTACTGAGCTCGGTCAATAATTTGCTGGAAATGTACCAGCTACAACAATCCCAGACGCGCAGCAAGAAGCAGTTTAAGCTCAGACGAG
Source organism: Pseudoalteromonas rubra (assembly GCF_000967655.1). Taxonomy (GTDB): domain Bacteria; phylum Pseudomonadota; class Gammaproteobacteria; order Enterobacterales; family Alteromonadaceae; genus Pseudoalteromonas; species Pseudoalteromonas rubra_A. The sequence continues at coordinate 3,832 of NZ_JXYA01000044.1, read as the reverse complement.
ACAAGTTGTGCTCTGAATATGACCTCAGCGGCCTTACCTTTGCCGATCAAGCCATGCTGCCTTTGCTGGAAACCGCAACACAGGTGGCCTGCTCCGACGCTCAGGTGTTGATCACCGGTCCCAACGGCGCGGGTAAAGAAAAAATCGCCGAGCTGCTGGTTGCCAACAGTGCCTATCGGGATAAACCCTTTATTCGCGTTAATGCCGGTGCGCTGCCTGCCGAGCTGATTGAAGCAGAACTGTTTGGCGTGGTCAGCGGGGCCTATACGGGCGCAACGAAAAGCCGCGAGGGACGTTTTGCCGCTGCAGATGGGGGGACGCTGTTTCTCGATGAAATAGGCAATCTGCCGCTGACGGGCCAGCAAAAGCTATTGAGGGTACTGCAAACCGGAGAATTCGAAGCTGTTGGCAGCAGCAAGACACAAAAAGTCAAAGTCAGGGTGATAAGCGCCACCAACGCGAACCTCAATGAGGCCATCGCCCGCGGCACCTTCCGCCAGGACTTGTACTACCGCCTCAACATGATTGAGCTGCGCCTGCCCCCTTTGGCTGAGCGACCCGACGACATTATTCCGCTCGCGCACCATTTTCTGACCTCGGGCAAGCTGCTGAGTGACGGTGCCCAGCGATTACTCAAACGCTACGCCTGGCCGGGCAACGTCCGCGAGCTGCAAAATGTGATTGGCCGCGCCGAGCTGCTTGCTTGCGGTGAACAAATAGAAGCGACGGATCTTGGCCTTAGCACCGCAGCCTCTGCTATGGTGAATCATGAATTTAGCATTGAGGACATTACTCAGGCGCTCGATAAACACCAGGGCAATGTGACGCATGCAGCAAAAAGCCTGGGGTTAAGTCGCCAGGCCATGTATCGCCGTATGGACAAGTTTGGAATCAAACGATGACGCCCTCTGCGCGCTGGTCTTTTTCGGGTCGGGTCCTGTTCAGCTCAGCGTTTGTGCTGACATCTGCGCTGATTGCACTGGCCATTGCATTGCAACAGGGCATTCCTGCCGTCCTGGCCTGTGCTGTGACTTTACTGACGTCGTTGCTGAGCCTGTTTATGCTACTTGGCCGTCAGATAAGGCGTCGTCAACAGATCCTGGCGACGCTGGAAGATGGGATCAAAAGCATTAAGGATGGCGATCTGTCACTGCGTATCTCACCGTCTTCGGATCCAGATTTAGCCCGCCTGATAGCGCTGTACAACCAGCTCAGCGCAAACCTGAAGCAACAAAAGCAAAAGCTGAATCAAAAAGAGCTGGTACTGGACAGCATAGTTCAGGCCTCGCCCATGGCGACCCTGCTGCTCGATAAACACCGTCATATTGTTTATCACAATGCCGCCGCACGTCAGCTTCTGAACAAACAGCCAGGCGCCCTGACTGGCAGCTCGCTGGATATGGCCTGCGATACCTTGCCTGAAGCGCTGGCGCAGGCGCTGAATAACGGCTACAGCGGGATGTTAAGTTTCGAACAGCAGGAGCAAAAACATACGTTTTACCTTGGGGTTGAGTCGGTAACACTGAACTATCAGCCACACAGCTTGGTGATCTGCAAAAACGTCTCGGCGGAGCAAAACCGTGAAGAAATAATGCTGTGGAAAAATGCCATTCGCCTGATCAGCCACGAGCTGAATAATTCGCTGGCCCCTATTCAGTCCCTTACGGGCTCAGCGCAGACTATGCTGAACCAGCAAAAGCACCTTGACCTGCTGCCCGATATGCTGGATACCATTTCACAACGCGCCCAAAATCTGAGCGAGTTTATTCAGCGCTATGCCGAATATGCACGCTTGCCCGCGCCATGTTGCGCTGCACACCCGGTTGCGCCCCTGCTAGAACGCCTGCAGGTACTCTACCCTTTCACCCTGCTCGGCTCTGCGCCGACGTGCAGCGGCCACTTCGATGTCGCTCAGATTGAACAGGTGCTGCTCAATTTGCTCAAGAACGCCCATGAATCGGGCAGTGACAAGGCGGATATCGCCGTGCAGGTGGCTCAGGAGCAAACCCGGTTGCGGTTTGCGGTGGTCGACCGGGGCTCAGGGATCCAGTCTGGAAATTTACATCAGGCACTGCAACCCTTTTACTCCACCAAATCGCACGGCACCGGTTTGGGTCTGAGCCTGTGCCATGACATCATCACAGCACATCAGGGCCAGTTAAGGCTTCGCAACCGAGAAAAGGGTGGCCTGATGGTAGAATTCGACTTACCCTTAAAAGAGAATACAAAATAACCCTATTCACAAGGATCGACTGTGCACTCATCTGTATTGTTCGCTCTGCTGGTGGGCACCGTCATGCTCACTGGCTGTAAAACCCTTTCACAGCAGCCACGAGAGCGTCAGCCCACGCATTTACCATGCTGGGTTCAGTCGCCCAAACAAGCCGGGCAGCTGGGCTTTATTGGCACGGCAGCGCCATTCAGTGCGATTCCCAATGGTTCTGAGCTGGCAAGCCGAACCCGGGCACTGAAAAAACTGGCGGCCTATCATGCTATTGAGTTACAGCGCAGCGATCTGCAAGGTGTGACACCAGATGAGTCCACTCAGGTATTATCTTCCGGTCATACCATCTATTACTCAGCGCCCTTTAATACCCAGGATACCCAATACAGCTATGTCAGCTTTACGCCACCTGATGAAAGCGCCAGCTGTCGTGTAAGCCTGTGTGACTTTTCACTCTGTCAGCCTGCCTGGCTATGTGAAAACGAACAGCGCAACCAAGTGCTGGGAGTGAGTTACTACACCGCTTCGCCCCATCAACAGATCTCAATCAGTGAGCGCAATGCCAAAGCAGTGGCGAGCTTTTTGCTGCAGGCACGGGTGAACGCCACGGAATATCTGCAAGAGCGCGCAATCAATCGCGACGGCACTGTGCAGCACGAGGTAAGCTTTAACCGCAATGGTGAAGTAAAGGCACAAGGTATGCCTGCACGCCTGGCACTACACCAAAGCTGTCAGTATGGTTCAACGCTCATTGGTCTGTATAAGCCTGATGTGCTTGAGGCTGTGAGTACACCGACAACAAGCGCCATGGCCAACATAAAACGCAGTGAACACCTGGTGTTAGGCGCGTTTGGTGAAGATGGCACTATGACCTCAGATAACCTGCTCAGCACCGCCATCAAGCTTGCTATTCAGGATGCCCTGACAGAGATTGCCAAAAACAAAGGGATCACCATAGATGCTCAGGTAGAGGTAAAGCATCAGCAGGGGCAATACCTGCTCACCAGCAGCGAGTTTACCATTAATGAAAGTGTCAGCGGTGAGTTAGTAGACCTGAGAATTCAATATAAAAACGATATACCGGTAATTTACGTGTGGTTATTGGAAACAACTGGAAAAAGAATTTAAAAAATGAGGTAGATAAGGAAGGAAATGGAGGCGGAACCCGGAGTCGAACCGAGGTAGACGGATTTGCAATCCGCTGCATGGCCACTCTGCCATTCCGCCGCATTGTGTGATACTTAGTGTATCAGAGATTGGAGCGAGTAACGAGGTTCGAACTCGTGACCTCAACCTTGGCAAGGTTGCGCTCTACCAGCTGAGCTATACTCGCGTTCCATATTGCTTTTTAACTTAGTGTCAAAATTCAAGAAACAAGATTGCGTCTTTTCATTCATCCAGCTGAGCTATACTCGCGTTCCATATTGCTTTTTAACTTAGTGTCAAAATTCAAGAAACAAGATTGCGTCTTTTCATTCATCCAGCTGAGCTATACTCGCGTTCCATATGCTTTTATTTATAAAAAGCATTTTATCGATGCTACGATAACTTAATCTTACTGTCATATCAAGCGATTAAGCTGTCTGTAACAATGGTGCCCGGGGCCGG
>NZ_JXYA01000043.1 GCF_000967655.1 Pseudoalteromonas rubra | reverse complement strand
GGATGACGAAGGCGAAGCTGGGATGACGAGGGCGAAGCTGGGATGGCGGGTGTGATGGGATGGCGGGTGTGATGGGATGGCGGGTGTGATGGGTAAAGTTGAGTGAAAATATGAATGTGCCAAAGGTTTAATAAAGCCTTACTTAAGACACTACCGCCATTTATCGCGCATGGGGATTAAACAAGTAGCGCACAAACTAGCATACACAACCAGTCATCACGCACTTGATGCGGGATCTACTTGAATACACTGCCATACCAGCAGGTGGACCATGAAGCATGTGTCGCTTGGTAGTATATGACTCAACCGCAGAGCCGGATAAGGCCACAAAGTGGCACTGATGCGACCTGGTAGCGCAAAAGTGCCACTTGTGCTGCGATTAAACCAGTTTGGCTTTGCCAGCCTTCACGGTAAAGCGCTTGCCAATGTGCGACTGATCATTCTTAAAGCCGACGAACGGCACATGGTGCCAGCTGGCATTCAGCTCGTCCTGAGTGATGTCCAGGGTTACAAAACCGCGATTGGCCAGGTCGATATAGCGGATGTGAGGATTCTCCGGGATCAGAATTTTACCAACATCGCCTACCAACTGTTGCAGGCCCGGCACCGGAATTGACGGTGATGTGACCGACGAGGTGACGATCTCTACCGCAATGGCTCCTTCGTGGGTAAAGCGGTTGTATTCGTGCCAGTCATAGGGGTTTTTACAGATATTCGCGGCCCATGACGAGTGTACATCACCGGTTAAGAACACCACGTTATCTATCTGGTTTTGTTCAATAAAATCAAGGAGGCGATGGCGTGCAGCCGGGTAACCGTCCCAGGCATCGCCATTAACGGGTTTGCCCAGCATCTGAATTTGCATCATCTGCACCTGCTGGCCCAGCAGCTTCCATTGTACGCCGTTTTGCTTGGCCTCAAACAGGTTGTCGTACAGCCATTGTTCCTGCGTATAGCCCAGTAAAGTGCGTGATTCATCCAGGCGCGCCGGATCTTTGATCTCAACTTGCTGATCGCGGCCGATCAAACGGGTGTCGAGCATATTCAGATCCAGCAAAGATCCAAACTGGAAGTGGCGATAAGATCGCTCCCGGTTGTTGTCGCTCGGCTCACGGATCGGCATCCACTCATAATAGGCTTTAATTGCAGCGGCCTTACGGGTTTGCCAGTCACCCTCGCCGTCATTGTGGTTCTCTGCCCCGCCCGACCAGGTGTCGTTGGTAAATTCATGATCATCCCAGATACAGATCATCGGATGGGTCTGATGCAGGGTTTGCAAGTCTTCGTCGGTTTTATAACAGGCATGGCGCACCCGGTAGTCGTCCAGGGTCACCATTTCGTGAGCTGGCTGAACTTTGCGGTTCCAAAGGAACGGATTGCGGTAGACATCTTTGTTACCGTACTCGTACAGGTAGTCACCCAGGTGTAGTACGGCATCCAGGTCGTCAATTTCCGCGATACGGGCGTACACATTAAAATAACCATAACTAAAGTGCGAGCACGACGTCATGGCCAGCTTAACCTGGCTAACATCGTAAGCTGGCAGAGTTTTGGTGCGCCCTGTCGGCGAGGTGATGGGCTTATCCAGCTCATCAATGATAAAGCGATAATAATAGCGGGTATCGGGTGCAAGCCCGCTGGCATCAACCTTAACGGTGAAATCGCGCTGTCCGTCGGTGATCTCAAAGCCCTCTGCAACAAGTGCAGAAAATTGCGGATCTTCTGAGACCTGCCAGAGCACTTTGACGCTGAGCGTGGCCATATCTACCCGCTCCTGCACCTCGGGCGGAATGGTAATGCGGGTCCATAAGATCACCCGGTCATCTAATGGGTCACCGCTGGCAACACCATGGCTGAACGGGTTTTGTGAAAAGGTACAGCCGCTCAGCCCCAGTGTGAGGGGAACGGTGGACAGCATCAGGCTGGTTTTAAAGAATTCGCGACGGGATAGGCTCATAAGTAAATACTCTAATTATCATTTTTGGGCGGTATTTAAACGCGTTTGTGTTAATTTTATATAACAAAAATATTACATTGAACATACTTTGCGGCCAAACAGGCTGCTTTGATTTAAAACTGACGCGATAATGGCTATAACTAAAGGAATTAGGTCAGATAATAAGCAGGTGAGAGTGGTTGGTGTCAGGTGGTATCTCAGAGTGTGGTGCTTTTTTATTGTGGGGCTTTTGTTTTACGGGCCAAAGGCTCTGGCGCAGCAGCCGTGTGCCAGCGAAGTTAAAATTGGTGTTGTTGCCGACTGGCCACCGCTGACAGCGGTAGATGAACGTGGTGCGTACGGGCTGGATGTAGAGATTGCCCGCAAGGTGTTTAGTGAGCTGAATATTTGCCCGCGCTTTTTACGCCTGCCCACGTCTGCCCGAAGTTTAGATCAGCTGGGTAAAGGGGCTGTAGATGTGTTGCTGATGGTCAGCTATGTGCAGGAGCGCGCTGAGCTGGGGGTGTTTTCTGACCCTTACCGGTGGGAAAAAATGCGCCTGTTTTCTCTGCGCCAGCCGCGTATGGCAATGGACTTAAAAGCATTGCTGCGACTGGGTTATCGTATTGGGCTGAGCATTGGCTCTTACTATGGTGAGGAGCTCAAAAACCTTGCCGATAACCCCGATTTTGGACATTTGCTGGTGGGGATCTCGGGCAGTACGCAGCGCGTCGAAATGCTGGCTAAAAAGCGCGTCGACTTTATTATTGAAGACGAAATTCTTGGCCGCTTTATGGGCCGCAAACTGGGGATCAAAAACTTCCATATCTGGGACTATCCGGTCCATAACAATCAGGTGCACTTTTTATTGCGCAAAGAGTTGTTCGACGCAGCGCAGCTGGCGCGTTTTAATGGTGTGATAAAGCGCCTGCGCCCGGACATAGACAAACTGGTTGAGCATTATACCCATCACACCGTGCCGCGCGGGGCTCACTGAAATAAGCGGTAATATAGATATCGCTTTATTGTGGTCTACACTGAGGAAGCTAATGGAGCCGCAATAAAGGAAACAACAATGCGCAATCACATTCTCCCTCTGTTTGTTTTACTCTCCGGGTGCATGGGCACCGCAGACAGTGCTGCCAACGATCCACAAGTTTATGCCGCTTTTACTATGCTGGCGCCCACGCAAAAAGGCGGCGTACAGGTTTATGCCAGAGCCATTGTCGATGGTGCGCATATCAGCGACCAGCAATGCCCGCAATTGCTGCCCTCAAGTGGTGAGGCGATAAAAACGCAGGCCAGACGATTAAACCCGGATCCGGATAACTTTCCGGTCACGGTCTGTGAAGCTGTGATAAATCCGGATACCCGTTATCGGCTCTCTCACGGTGGAATAGAGCTGGCTCCGGTCACGCTGGCTCCTGAGCATATTCAGGTCTTTGGTGATTCGGGCTGTAAGAGTTCGGTGTGCGAAGGCGCAAGTGCTGCGCAGCCCTTTGCTCAGCTGGCAGACCTGGGGGCAAAGCAAACCAAGCAGCTGATCCTGCATATGGGCGACTTTAACTATCGCGGCACGTCGGGCAGTATCAGCAAAGACATTTACGCTTATGATGCGGGAGATGGCGGCTATGGCGGCCCTTCATGTGGATTAACCGAAACCTATTACTCACAAAATGCCAGCGGCAGTCCCAAACCCGACACCTGGCAGAGCTGGCAGGCCGATTTATTCGCCCCGGCTAAGTCTTTGCTGGCAAGCGCCCCCTGGGTATTTGCCAGAGGCAATCATGAACTGTGCAGTCGCGCAGGCCCTGGCTGGTTTTATTTCCTGGGGCCAGGCTCAGACCTGCCCGGTGGTATCGCGCAGCAGTCTTGCCCCTATCAGGGGGAGTTCAGCCAGCCGCCCAGCGAGGCCAGCGGTCATATTGTCATGATAGACCCTTACTTGCTTGAGCTAGACTCGCTGGCATTGTGGGTGATGGATTCGGCCAATGCCTGCGATTCGCGTGCGCCACAAACCCTGACACGCCAGTATCGCGACCAGTATTCCCGCTTGCAGCAAGTTGCATCGCGGGTGAAAACCCCGTTATGGATGATGACGCACAGGCCGCTGTGGGGGCAAAGCGGGCCGGTTGGCACGCCCTCAATCACGGATATGCTGCAAACCGCACTGAAAACCACTCAGTCGCAGCAATTACCGCCCGAGGTCAGCTTGTCTTTATCCGGGCATATGCATATTTACCAATCGCTGGCTTTCGGTAAGAATAGTGGTCGTCCCCCTCAACTGGTGGTGGGCAACAGTGGGGTCAGCCTGAGTTCAACCGGCGCAAACAGCGGATTCAGCGCCCAGATTGATGGCAAGCGTGCACAGGGCAATACGCAAGGTGAGTTTGGTTATATTTCCATTGAACTGGCAAAAGACCAGCAATGGCAGGGGCAATTTTACAATACTCAGGGCCAGGTGTTTCTTGAGTGTGGCAGTAAGCAGGCTGAACAAGGTAAAGCCCTGTGCCAGATAGCGCGCTAAGCCGACAAGTCGCCACCTGAACAAAGGTGGCGACCATTATTCTGTTAACCTGACCTGTCCGGGCACTGCGTCTCTGTTAAATGGTTATTTTGAAAAATCCACCCACAGCCAGCCATCGTCTGCGTTAAAGTGCAGAGTGTGAACCGTATTATGGGTTTTGAAATTGACCATATTGACCTGGGCAGGCCAAATGTCTCTGAGTGCGTCGTGACGCATTTGCAGCCGGTTGAGCGTTGCGGGCACAGGCGCGCGCTGAATAACCCAGAAAAATTGCCCGTCGATGCTGCCACTGGTTAAAGTCAGCGGGATGGTTTTACCGCTTTCATCTTTAAACGCCACCTTATTATCAACATACTGCGCAAAGCGCGCTCTGTCAGACTCATTGTTAAACAGGTCGGCGTCTTCGCCAAACAATTCTTCAGCAGCATGCTCCGTGTCGTGCAAATGAAACCGGTGCATCACTTCGAGCTGCGCACTGCCCGGGTCTATCAGCACGGTCGTCATTGCTGCCTTAATCTGGTGCGCTGTGGCTGTGTTCACCCAAATTAATGCCAGTGCGGCAATCAGCCGATCCTTCATGGGGTACCTCTTGGTTGCTTAAGGCTTCTATCATAGCGCGTATCGCCCTGGAATATTGTTATTTTACTGCTGAGCTTGTTATCCAGATTAAAATAATCGGTATGCAGTGAGTACAATAGGTTTTTGCATTGTGTGCACCGGTTATGAATGTGATGAAATGGATCCATCGCCACTGCCAGCACGCAAGACGCTAAGATCTTGAGTGTGTAAAAATGACAGAGTCTGTGTGTCAAAATAACAATAATTTTCGTGCCAAGTTCCCATTTTGCAAATTTATTGTCTCTATTTTACAAATAAATTAAAAAAGCCAAATTCAATGGTTGAAATCGAAACTAAATTCCCAGTAAAATCGCGGACTTTTCAATCGGCGAGTAAAACTGGCGTTGGTTTTGCTCTGTACTAAGTACCCGTTTAGCTTAAAATGTGGTGAGCAGTATGGATTTCTACATACTAAAAAAACATGAGAAACTCGTTGCCATTCCGGCGGACGAACAGAACTGTAAAGAGTATCTAGATGATGGCTATTTTTATGTTGATAAAGTGGCCGCATGTAACGAAAAGTCGGCCTTGAAGCGTTTACACGGCAGGCATAACCGTTACCTCAGAGCATTGTGGTTGCTGGTGATCCCGGTGGTGATTTACGCCTGGCGTCAACTCAGCCATTAACCTATTCGCCTAAGCAGTGTATATTAACCGTCATTAAGGTTAAGGAACGCTGCATGAAGGTTTTACACACATCCGACTGGCATCTGGGTCAACAGTTTTACGAGCACAGCCGTCATGCTGAGCATCAGTTTTTTCTCGACTGGCTGTGCAACACACTCACTTCTCATCAAATCGATGTACTGATTGTCAGTGGCGACATTTATCACAGTGCCACGCCCTCAGCTATGGCGGAGCAGCAGCTCTATGCCTTCATCAGGCGCGCGAAAACCGACAACCCCAATCTGCATATTGTGATCACGGCTGGTAATCACGACTCAGCAAACCGAATAGAAACGGCTAAACCCCTGCTCAGTCAGTTTGATACCCATGTTGTGGGTCGCTTTGATAAGCACACTCCTCACGATGTGGTGAAAACCCTGAGCACTGCCAATGGTACTTTGCAGGTTGTGGCCATGCCATTTTTACGCAGCGCCGACCTGGATGCTCAGGCTGACGATCCGCAGGCCTATCAGCGCGGTGTTGCACGTGCTTATCAGGCTGCCTACCAGGCGTTGGATGCGCAATTCCCTGTTCTGGCCATGGGCCACTTACATGCGAAAGGCGGCAGTATTTCCGGCGATTCAGAGCGCAATATCACCATTGGCGGGTTTGATGCCATTACGGCGGATGTGTTTGGTGAGCGCCCCGACTATGTTGCGCTTGGGCATTTACACAAGGCGCAAAAAGTCGCTGGTAGTGAGGCTATTCGCTATTGCGGCACACCTCTGCCCATGTCGTTTTCAGAGCGTAATTATCGCCATCAAACGTTGCTGGTGGAATTTACCAATAACGCGCTGAGCAGTGTAAAGCCCCTTGACGTTCCCCGCCTTAAGCAAGTTATTTTACTCCCCGAGCGCGGTGGTGCGACTTTGGATGAGTTAATGAACTTACTCAGTGAACTCGATTTATCGCAATACCAGGACACTGCAACGCCCTATCTGAGGTTGCGGCTCAATGCCAGTGAAACGGATAGTCAGTTTCGCCACAAGATTGAGCAGGCGCTGACAGACAAACAGGTGCACTTTTGCGGCATTGAGCGTGTCAGCAATGCACAACAAGCCACAGACGAGCCACATTTTGAAGACCTGGGTCAGGTCGAAAAGCTAGAGCCGGTGAGTTTGCTGGAGCTGGCATACCGGGCACAAATAGACAGTGAGCAGGCCGTGCCACAAGCCTTACAGGATTGCCTGATGCAGGTGCTGGCGAGTGTACAGGAGCAGGAAGCATGAAATTACTTGGGATCCAGGTGCAAAACCTGGCGTCGCTGGCGGATGCCGACATTGACTTTACCCAGCCACCGTTAAAAGACACCGGCTTGTTTGCCATCACTGGCGACACCGGGGCAGGTAAAAGTACCTTGCTGGATGCGATATGCCTGGCGCTGTACGGCAAAACGGCCCGACTGAAGGCCGATGCAAAAAACAAAGTGATGCTCAATGGCGATGAGCTCAAACTCAACGACCCCCGTAATTTACTGCGCCGGGGCTGTGTTAGTGGCCGCGCCGAAGTCACTTTTTGTGGTCAGGATGGCAACCAATACCGCGCCAGCTGGCGGGTGGGACGCGCCCGTAACAAACTCGATGGCCGTATCAAAGAAGCGGAGCATCAGGTGGTGCGCCTTGCTGATGATACGGTACTAGCCAGCAAAACCACCGAAGCCAAACAGCTGCTGGAACAGTTACTGGGCCTGAACTTTGAGCAGTTTTCTCGTGCAGTTCTGCTTGCACAACATGAATTTGCGGCGTTTTTGAAAGCCAACAGTGATGAGCGGGCGCAACTGCTCGAAACACTCACCGGCACGGCCAAATTCAGTGTCATAGGCAAAGCGATTTTTGAGCATCACAAAGCCAAGCAAGACGCACTGGCGCAGCGCAAACAGTCGCTGGATCATGTCACCTTACTCAGCGACGAGGCGCTGGCTGACAACCAGCAAACCGCAGCTCAGCTGACAGCGGCTATCGCACAGGCCCGTGAGGAAGAAAAACAGCTGGAGCAAGGCATTAACTGGTATCAGGCCTGTGACAAGCTGGCTCAGCAATGTGCTCAGGCAGAGCAGGAGCAAGCACAGTGTCAGCAGCGCCTGAGTGCACAAGCCGATGATTTCGACCGCGCCCGGCGTGCAAAAGCCGTTGAGGTGATTGCTGACAACCGCGCTCAGGCTCGCGATACCACTGCCCGGCTCAAGCAATTAGGTCTGGATATTGGCCAATTGCAGCAGCAAGATTATGCACCACAGATCCGCGCAGCGGAGGAAGAGCTGCAAGCAGCTCAGGGGCGACTCAGCGAGGCGAAAAACCAGTTGCAGGTGTGCACCCCTGCCCTGCAATCATTGCGTGAACTGGATCAGCAACGTGAAGCCAATAAACAACTGCTGGCACAAAGCAGCGCGGAGTATAACGCCTTGCGTGAGCAACATGAGGTGTTGCAACAGCGAAGCGAGGCGCTTGATACTCAGCTGAACGCCGACTGTCAACAGCTTACCCAGTTACAACAAGTCTGTGAGGCCGACCCTGCGTTGACGCAAGCGAGCGAGCAATGGGGGCAGATAAGCGGTTCACTAAAGCAGTGGCAGGCGTGTCAGGGTCAGCTCAATAAGCTGGCGGAAGAACAACAACAGGCACAGCTTAATGCCGATAAAGACAAACAAGCACAGCAGGCACTGCAACCCAGATTAACCGAGCAGAACCGGCAGCTGGCAGATATTCAGGCCAGGCTGAGTGCCACTCAGTCTGAGCTCAATGAGCTTGATTATGAAACATTGCAGTTTCAGCGTACTCAGTTGGCTCAGGCGCAACAAAACCAGTCACAGCGTGCCCAGTTACAACAGGAGCAGGGCGAGCACCGGCTGCACATTGACCGCCTGCGGCATCAACATCACAGCCTGCAACAGCAACTCAAAGACACCGAGCAGCAGGATGAGCTGACCAGACAACGAGTATTGCTGACCCAGGAAAATCTGCAGCAAGTGCGATTTCGTGCCAGTGACAACATCAGCACACTGAGGGCGCAACTGGTTGCCGGACAGGAATGTATGGTGTGTGGCTCGACGGAGCATCCTTATGGCGTGGAGCATATCGACAGCCACTGGCAAACGCTGATTGCGGACTTTGAATCGCAATATCAGGCAGCCGAGCAAGCCCGCGAGCAGACACAACAGCGATATCATGCGCTGGTTGGCCAGGCTGAGCAATGCAACGGTCAGTTACAGGCGGCACTGCAACACGAAGCGCAGCTTAATCGTAAGCTGACGCAAATTGCCGAGGCGCTGGCGCAGCTGCCCGCTCAGTTGCGTGACACCGACGATCCTCAGGCACATCTTGAACAGCTGGATAAAAAGCTGCAAACCTATAGCCAGCTCAGCAAAACACAGCAACAGCTATGGCAGCAACAGCAAGCTTGCCAGCATGAAATACAGCAGCTGGAGCAGCAAAACCAGCAGCTACAAAGCCAGCTTGAACGCGCTGAGCAGGCCAGAGCCTATGGGCAAGCCAGACAAACGGAGCTGGAGACGGAGCAACAAGAGGCACTGGCTCAGGTTCAGCAGCTATACAGTGCGCCGCAATGGTGGCAGGCCTTTGAGCAGGCGCCTGAGCAGGCCATTACTACACTTGGCGAGCAGGTGCGGGTTAGACAGCAGCAACTGCAGCAGATCAGTCAGTTACAACACAAGATCAGTGAAGACGAACACACCGCTCAGCTACTGCGCCAGCAGTATCAGGATAAGCAGGCGCAGCTCGACAAAGCGGCTCAGTCCCGACAGGCGTTGACTGACAAAGGCGATGCGCTGACGCGTGAGCGGGTAGCCATTCAGCCACTTGAGATCAGCGCAGACAACTGGCATCAGTCTTTGCTGGATGAACAACAACAGGCTGAAGCCCTGCAAACTCAGGCGACTCAGGGCCTGGCCCAGCTGCGTCAGGCACAGGAGTCTCAGGCCCTCACGCTGGCACATAAGCAGCAATCTCAACAGCAGTTACAAGAAGCGCTTGATAAGGTTCAGGCGCGCTATCAGAGCTGGCTGGCGGAGCTGCAAACTCAGTTTGACAGCATGACAGAAGACGAGGTTGAGGCACTGCTGCAATGGGATAAAAACCAGTGGCAGGCACTGCTGGACGAGCATGATGCACTGAGTAAAGCGCTGCACAGTGCACAGAACAAACACACGCATTTGCAACAGGAGCTGCAGATGTTGCGCGCCGAGCCTGTGACAGAACAAAGCCAGGCGCAGCTTACAGAGCGACTGGCACAGTTACAGCAGGAGCGTGATGGCAGCCAGGCGAAGCTAATCAGCGTCAATGCTTTACTGAAACAGCACGATGACAACAAAGCCTATCTGGCAGAGCAGTATGAGGCACTTGAGGCGCAACAAGCCGAATATGAGCACTGGCATTTATTAAACCGCCTGCTGGGCGATGCGACGGGCAAAACCATGCGCAACCTGGCGCAGACCCAGACGCTCAGGATCTTATTGCAATATGCCAACCATCATCTTTGCAGCCTGAGTAAGCGTTACCGCCTGACTGTGATTGGTCAGTCGCTGGAGATCGCTATTATTGACCGCGATATGGCCGATGAGCAGCGCAGTGTGAATACCTTGTCTGGGGGCGAGTCGTTCCTGGTTTCTTTAGCGCTGGCGCTGGGCCTGGCTTCATTGTCTTCCAACCAGGTGCAGATAAACTCGTTGTTTATCGACGAAGGGTTCGGCACCTTAGATCCGCAAACCCTCAGTGTGGCGCTGGATGCACTCGATGCCTTGCAATCTCAGGGGCGTAAAGTGGGCGTGATCTCTCATGTGGCGGAAATGACCGAGCGGGTTGCCACCCAGATAAAAGTACAAAAACAGGCCGGCGGCTATTCGTCGGTCACCATCAGCGAACGATAAGGACATACCATGCCCAGTTTTACACAGGACGAAGCAACCCATTACGACAGCCGCATTGAACGCCTGGTGCCCGGTTATCAGCTGCTCCATGAACTGGTGCAGGCGCAGTTGCAAACCTTGCTCCCCGAGCAGGCACAAATTCTGATTGTGGGAGCCGGTACGGGCAAAGAAGTATTACAGCTGGCAGAGAGTAATCCGAACTGGACATTCATTGTGCAGGATGTATCGGACGACATGCTGGCCATCGCAGATCAAAATTTTACTAACCTGGGGTTGTCGTCACGGGTAACCATACATTCTGGGCCGCTGAGCCCGGGGCAGTATCAGGCTGATATAGCGCTATGCCTGCTGGTGATGCATTTTGTGGCAGACGATGGCGCCAAGCTGGCACTGCTGGAGTCAATTCATAGTAACCTCAAGCCTGGTAAGCACTTGCTACTGGCAGATCTGATGAAGCCCGAAACCCAGTTTGAGCGCGAGTCTCAGCTTAAGCACTGCCGTGCGATGGGCCTGACCCACATCGGTGAAGAACGGATGCGCCATAATCTGGAGCACGAATTTTACCCACTCGATCGAATGCGGCTGGCCGAATTGCTGGATGAAAGTGGCTTTTCGACCGCGCAGATGTTTTTTAAAGCTTTAGGATTCAGTGGCTTAGCTTGTATCAGGCAATAAATCAGGCGGCACCTGCACGAACTAACGCGACTAACTTTGAGATCTTGATATTACTAAGTTGGCGATAGTCCAAGTACGGGCAAATCAATAACTTATTGACGGGGTCGATAGCAAACTCTTCATCTATCCAGTGCATAGAGTTAGTAAAAAGATGATCTCTGAGTAGTGTTTTGCCATAGGTGCGGCCCGCTATGATGTGCCAGTCATAGCGATTTGCCGCCAGATCTGGCGCAGAAAACAGCAAAGCCTCCTGACAGCCTTGCTGTAACAGCCGTTTATCCCGATACTGCTGCCAGCTTGGGTACTGCTCCGGATGGTTAGTAAAATCATGATCTGGATGGCTGAGCTCAGCCACAAATTTAGCATACACATTAAACACTTTGCGCCAGCCGTTACCGCATTGCTGGTTAATGTAGTCTATCTCTCCTGTCTGTAACGCTATGACTTTATTCAAATTTTGAAATTCTGCGAGTTTTGGCGGGTGCTCAACATAAATGGCCAGCAACCCCTGCTCTGCGCCAAATCCGTAAGTTGGTAAATTCATGATCTCTGTAAATAGTGCGTGCTAATACTCTGACCATTATATCTGTTTTTACCACTGTGTGTTCTGTAAACCCCCTTTACACAGAATGTAGCTACCGATTTATCTGGGGGGTCTTGTATCTGACTTATAACTGACTGAAAAATTTAATGTTTAAGCAATGTATCTGTAACCGGTTCATCCCAACCTGTTGTGCGCTTGATAACAATAACTGTAGCAATTGTAGCAACTAACTCGGAGTAACTAATGAAGCGCATAGCATATTCGTTGATCGCCGCTGCCGTCACAGTGGCATTAACCGCCTGTGATGGTGATGATGGTAAACAAGGCCCTCAGGGTGTTCAGGGTGAGCAAGGTGTTCAGGGAGAACAAGGTAATAGTGGCACAAATGGCACGAACGGTACTAATGGTACTAATGGTACAAATGGTACAAATGGTGTTGACGGTGTTGCCGGTAAAGATGGTCAAAACGGTGGTTCAGGCCTGATCCGTATCGCCACTGTGCCAGCAGGTGCTGAGGTCACAGGTTTGTTCCTGAGCGAGCAAGGCGACCTGTTCTTCAATGTACAGCACCCAAGCGATGCGAATACATTGGTAGATGGTAATCAGCGCCCTTATGACGGCGGTACTGTGGGTGTACTAACCGGTGTTAACTTCAACGAGTTGCCACGCAATATTGTGAGCTCACCGGTTCCAGTGACAGAGCTTGAGAGACAAACAGTTGTGACTGCGATTGGTGAATACCAGATCCTGGGTCAGACCGGTGATGTGTATGCGGATTTGGGTGAGAAAGGCCTGGCTGATGGCTTAGGTGTGCACTACGGCATCACTTCAGGTGATAAAATCCTTGAAAATGATAACCCGGACTTCAATGGTTTTATCCCAAGTGCTGACGATGAAAATACAGGTTATTTATTTACTAACTGGGAAGCATACCCGGGTGGTATGAGCCGCCTTAAAATGAGCAAGAGCGACACGGGTAAGTGGAAAATTGAAGAAGCTATGATGCTCGATTTTGATGCCGTTAAAGGCACCGCTGCGAACTGTTTTGGATCTGTATCTCCCTGGGGCACGCCACTGACGTCTGAAGAGTGGATTGTAAGGTCTGACGTTGACACCACTCAACATGCTAGTTGGAATGATCCGGCCTTTGTGAAGATAGAAAGAATGAAAGAGCTGGTTGCACCTGAGTTCCCTAACCCTTACCGCTACGGTTATATTGCAGAGGTGCAAAATCCGCTTTCTGATACGCCAGATGTTGTGAAGCACTTCACTATTGGTCGTTACGAGCACGAAAACTCCGTAGTCATGCCAGATGAGCGCACTGTTTACTCCTCTCAGGATGATACTGGAGGTGTACTGTTTAAGTTCATTGCGGATCAACCTAAAGACCTAAGCTCAGGTACGCTTTATGGGGCGAAGCTGACTCAGGACAAAGGCCTGAACGATCCGGCTGTGACTGGCTTTGATGTGACCTGGGTTGAAATTGCATCGGGCACCAATGCCGAAATTGAAGCCTGGATTGCCGAGTACGATGAAATCAGCACTGCAGACTTTGTTCAAGGTCAAACAAGTTACCTGTCTGTGGCTGACGTAAAAGCCTGGGCAACAGGTAAAGCAACCTACCCAACGCTTGCCGAGGGTGGTGGCCTGGTTACGGCGGGTAAGCCAATGGATAACCGTGCTGCATTCCTTGAGTCTCGCCAGGCGGCCAAGCAATTAGGTGCAACGGCTGAGTGGCGCAAGCTGGAAGGGATCAGCATCAACTACGACCGCGTAGTCGAAGCCGTAACTGGTCAGGACAGAGTGCCGGGCGAAGTGGTTGAGCAGGCTTATATGTATATCGGTGTTGCTGACATTGACGACACTATGATCGGTGATGAGGGTGATATCCGGTTGTCGGCACGTGTTCTTGACTGTGGTGGTGTTTACCGCGCGCACATCGATAACAACTATAACCTGACTCGCATTGAGCCTGTGGTGATGGGGGGGACATTCCGCTCCAGCATGACTGGCGCAGAGGAGTGTGATGTCAATCAGTTGTCTCAGCCTGATAACGTGATTGTTATGCAGGACGGCCGCATCATCATTGGTGAAGACGGTATCCAGGAAAACAACACCCTGTGGTTGTACGATCCTAACGCTAAGTAACTGTAAGACTCGCGGTGCCCGTTCGTGGCACCGCATTTTTTTATCCAAAAATGGGCGTCATAAAAATGAAATACCAAGTAATCGGCCTGGCGGTACTCACTGGCCTGGCACTGACCGGCTGCGAAGAATCACAACATCATAATCAAGCTGCCGAACTAATCGCCTCGCCGTCAGCACATAAAGCTGCTCCTTACAAACCCGGTGATGACATTCCGGCAACCGCTTACATGGAGCACGATGAGGTCTATAACCCAGAGTCGGTTATCCCGCCCCAGTGTTACACCAAAACCGATGGTGTAAATAACCCTTGTTATGCCTGTCATCAGTCTTATCAGCAAGAGCCAGAAAGACCGAATGCGATGCGCGATGGCAACTTGCAGGGCGTGTATGAATTCTCTGATCTGGGCCTGAAAAACCACTGGAAAAACCTCTTTGTTGACAGGACAGATTTGATTGCGGGTATGCCAGACAAAGAGATCATAGACTGGATCAATCAGGATAATTACACCCCGTTTATCGAAAAGCTGAAACAAGATAAGCAATGGCGCGGTGAAATAACGCCGCTGGAAAACCTGGCCTATCCGGAAAAAGCCTTTGATGAAATGGGCTTTGCCAAAGATGGCAGCGGCTGGGTGGCGTTTAACTACAAGCCCTTCCCGTCGACGTTTTGGCCCACTAACGGCTCTACGGGCGATGTGATGATCCGTTTGCCCGAAGCGTTTCGCTCAAAAGGGGGTGTGTACAATCAGGACGTGTATCTGGCAAACCTGAGTCTGGTTGAGCTGACGTTAAAAGGCTTAGATAAG
This sequence comes from Pseudoalteromonas rubra, assembly GCF_000967655.1. Classification (GTDB taxonomy): domain Bacteria; phylum Pseudomonadota; class Gammaproteobacteria; order Enterobacterales; family Alteromonadaceae; genus Pseudoalteromonas; species Pseudoalteromonas rubra_A. Next base: position 41,365 of record NZ_JXYA01000043.1, on the reverse strand, counting down.
ATCTCTACTCCTACAATTTCTGAGCAGCGCATTGGCCAGGATTTAAACGGCGACAATCAACTCACAAAAATCAGCGAGGTAAGCAGGCAATCACATTATGTAGGGGATGCCACCGATGCGCTGGCGCATATGCTCTACCCTCAGGAAACCGAGTTCCTGCATACCGTACGTTACATTGGTGTGGACGAACATGGTGGCATTTATAACGCACCGCGCATGAAAGAAGTGCGTTACATGAAAAAGCACAGATTTAAGACCCGCCAGTCACTGAACTCTTCATATCATCGCGAAGAAAAAGAAAAAGAATTCGGAAACCTGCCACAAACCCTGTATCTGGGCGATCAGGGTATCAACAACACTTTTGGCTGGACCATTAATGGTTACATTGAAGACAAGCAAGGTAACCTGAGACCACAGCATAAGCAGGAGCTGGCATTTTGTAATGGCTGCCACAAAACCATAGGCTCAACTTACGACCAGACCTTCTCATTTGCCCGCAAAGTAGAAGGCGCGCGCGGCTGGGGTTATATCAACCTCAAAGAAATGAAAGATGTGCCCAACAAAGGTGAAACACTTGGCGAGTTCCTGACTTATATGAACCGTGTTGGCGGTGGCGACGAGTTCCGCCAGAACCGTGAAATGCTGCAAAAGTGGTTTAAAGCAGACGGCACGGTAGACAAAGAAAAAGTTGAGTCGGCAGATAGCCTGTACGAGCTGATCACCCCGTCAAAAGAGCGTGCACTGGCACTCAACAAAGCCTACAAAACCATAGTGGAAGAGCAAAGCTACCTGTTCGGCCGCGACGCAACGCTGGTTGAAGCAAGCAACGTACTGCAACAAGTAGACGACTCCCAGGCCCCGTTAAAAAAGGAAAACCAACACCAATGGGACATGCAACTTGATTGGGTGAGCAGCGACCGATGATTAATAATCATCGCAGCGCTGCGAACGCTTTTCATGGATGAAAAGCCGGGAGCCCCCTACAGGGACGTATGTCCACTCGTACCTTAATCGACCGATGATTAATTATCATCGAATATTGTGAACGCGAGGCATGGACGCCGAGCCGGGAGCCCTCCACATGGACGTATTTCCACTCGTACCTCATGCGACCGATGATTAATAATCATCGCAGACTCGGCGTCCCCGCACTGCGAACGCTTTTCATGGATGAAAAGCCGGGAGCCCTCCACATGGACGTGTGCCCACTCGTACCTTATGCGACCGATGAGTAATAATCATCGCAGACTCGGCGTCCCCGCACTGCGAACGCTTTTCATGGATGAAAAGCCGGAAGCCCCCTACAGGGACGTATTTCCACTCGTACCTTAACTGACCGATGATTAATAATCATCGCAGACTTGGCGTCCCCGCGCTGCGAACGCTTTTCATGGATGTATCGTGCAAAGTCGTGCTTTAGCGCGGCCTTTGCGCAAGGTGAAATGAGCCGTTTTAGCTGGATTTAGATTGTGCAGCAATCAGTATTTCCACTAGTACCTCATGCGAACGACGATTAATAATCATCGCAGGCTCGGCGTCCCCGTGCTGCGAACGCTTTTCATGGATGTATCGTGCAAAGTCGTGCTTTAGCGCGGCCTTTGCGCAAGGTGAAAGCTCACTAATATAAGTTATCAAGCTATCTTTGCTCTGGATTTGATGTGAATTGAAAAATTACTGTTGAGTACGGCACCAACAAAAGAGCTTTATATAACCTCACCGAACTCCAGTAAAAATGTAAGCAATGATGAATAGCTTATGTAGTAGAAATTTCACTGGTTAACTTACAACTACATATTTTTTAGATAGTTAGAACGAATAACTATCCAATTAGGATTGCCAATCTGTCACAATTCAATACAACCGAAACAGTCGGTTCGGTGATAAGTAAGGTATTCGCATGCTAAGGTATTTGCGGTAGTGGATATGGTAAGCCGCCACAGGAAAGTCATATGCAAAAAAAGAAAAACAAAAAATTATGATGTTTATTTGGGCTGAACGGCTCCCGCTTATCTTTGCGTTGGTTATCGGGCTATTGTCTGCAGCGGTATATTACTTGGTCCTGTTTGCAAGTATGGCTGATACTGAAAGTGCTCTGGTCTGGTTGCTTGGAGTTGGGCTTGGTGGTGCCAGTATCGGATATCTGGCGGGACTGCGTGTCGCTAAGCAAGTATACCGTGAACAGCAGGGCACTGAGCCATCGATAACTGACGGCTATGAACAATCGAACAATGGTGATTAGCTCTGGATTGAATAAGTAAACCAGACATGAATGATGTCCTCGGTAAATGAAGGAAGTGGAATGAAAACAACAAGAAAAATAATGACCAGCGCCTTTTTAGGTTTGCTTTCACTGGGAGCACAGGCGAAAGCTGACTGCACAACCGATTGTCAGCTGAGCAAAGTAAACCAGTATTTTGATGCGCTGGATACGGTCTCGTATAAAGGCTCTACCGCTGCGGATATTGATGCCCTGATTAACCTTATGCACGACGAGGTTAAGTACGAGCATATTGAGTATCAGGCTAATTTTGATAAGCCCGCCTGGCGACGCGCTTTTTTACGCAACCTTGAAAGCGGCCGCTACGATAGTGCAACCAGCCGTGAGATCCGGGTATTACGTACGATCCCGGGTAAAAGCCACATCGCTGTGGAGTATGCCTATGGTGTTAACCAGGCTGATGGCAGCTGGCAACAGCAAGAGCCGATGCTGGCCGTATTTGGTTTTAAAGATGGCAAAATTAGCCTGATCAGGGAATTATGGTAGTTTGGCTCAATGATATCGTAACAGTTGCGAAGCGAGCTCGGTAAGTGGCCCAGTATTGGGCTTGCTCACCGGCTCGATACGGTTAAGCGTCGTACTAGAGCCGCTGACTTACGTATATCACCGCTTTGTTACTCGTGCCGTCTGCAATGACAATATCACTTTTGCCATCTTTATTAAGGTCTGCCAGTGCAAGCCCCCAGGGGTTTTGGATACTGCTGTGCTTGAAGCGAGTGCCCTTTAGCTTGCCTTGATTGCTGTAAATAATGAGTAATTCACCAGACCAGCTACTGATTAAAGCATCTTCAATCCCATCATGGTTAATGTCACCCGTCACAATTTGCTTTGCACCCGAAGATGCCTGGATAGTGGCCTTTGTATCAACGCTGAAATTACCTTTTCCATCACCAAAAAAAACGGTTACCGCATTACCATTATTAGCAGCAATTAAGTCTGGCTTGTTATCCCCGTTCAGGTCTGCCAGCTCTACGGCGAATGGAGAGATAGCTTGTGGCAAGGTATGCAAAGAAAAAGCGAAATTATCTGTCCCTGCGTTAGTGGCTATTCCTATGTTGTTTTGGTTTGGTGTAACCAGATCTGGATAACCATCACCATTGATATCCTTGATGGCAAACCCCCTGTATGGGTCGCCGCCAGTGCGCACGACTTTGCCCGGTGTTTGAAACTTACCATTTGCCAGACCTTTTAAAACCAGAACCCCTTTATGAGTGCGGCTGTCGACTATAAGATCTGTTCTGCTATCACCGTTCAGGTCGGCCAGTTTAACAACATGTGGGTGGGGCTTTACGTTCAAGTTTATTGGAGAGTAAGGTGCCGGCATAAACCGGCCTTTGCCATTTCCATACAGCATAGTCACATAAGAGGTCTCGTGGTTGGCTATCACTAAATCTGCATGACCATCACGATTTAAATCAGACGCAGTAATGCCGGAGGGGTTTTCTCCTGCGTCAAACGTCCCGCTTTTATGAATACCTCCTGCGCCATCGCCAAGGTACGCAATCACATTGTTATCTGCGGTATTGGCAAAAACTAAGTCAGGATTGTCATCTGAATTGAGATCATGCACTAGGATTGTTGGTTGCCCGGCACCAACCTGAAAAGTGGACGTTCTATATTTGGTGTCCAGAATGCTGATTGTTTCAGCAGAGCAAGATAAGCCAATGAAACCGAAAATTGCTACCGGGAAAAGCACAATCCTTTTACTTTTCATCATGTTACACCTGTATCTGTTTGAGTAAACAACACTAAAGCTACGGGATAATGTAAGTGTTGTGGATAGGGTTAAAACATCGCCACAGTTAGTTTGTTTTATGCACAAAGATTAAAGTACTACAGCGGATGTTAAGTGCCAACAGATTAAACAAGATTTACGTAGGCCCAGATATAAGTAGCATCTGGGCCTAAGTAAGGAAGGTGCACCTATGGTTAAAAATTGTAGCTAATCCCGACATACGCTGTGCGCGGCATGCCCGGTTGGATACGGGTTCGGCCAAAGCGCTCCTCGTTTTGTAGTGCATAGGTTTTGTCGGTGAGGTTGGCTATCCGGGCGTGGAGTTTTACGCGCTTATTGAGCCGGTAGTTGGCCTTGAGGTTAAACACCGTATAACCCGAGTAACTATCGGTATTTTCAACGCTCAGGTAGTAGTCGCCGATGCTTTTGGCTTCCGCAGTTAGCCTGAGCCCTTTAATGGCCTGACTGCGGTAGTTGAGCCGGAAATTGGCAACATATTCCGGTGCCATGTGCAGGCTGTTACCCGACAAATCTTGTTCCATCGACTCGCCCGTCTCGCGGTGAATCCGCCCCTCATCGCGAATGTAATGACGGAATTCATGGTCAGACTGGCTGTATGCCAGCGCGGCAGAAAATGCGCGGTTAAACTGGTAATTCAGGCCAAGCTCAAAACCTTTATGTCTGACACTGGAAGCATTAACCCGGTAAGAGGCGCCCAGATCACTGAATGCCGTAACAATGGCGTCGTCCACATCCATCAGATAGTAAGCCAGTTCAATCGACAACGCATCCAGGTTGGCCTTGTAGCCCAGCTCATAAGTATCGGACGTTTCTTCTTTCAGGCTGCCAAGCTGTGCGCTGCTCTGGCGACTTTTCAGGTGATACATTTCAGGTGCCGTGGGCAATCGCATTGCGTTGGCGAAGCGTGCGTAAACGCTGGAGTGTGCATTCAGCAGATAGTTCAGGCTCAGCTTAGGGCTGAGGTGACTAAAGGTGTCTTTACGCGAGGCGATGGAGCGATTACCAAAGCCGTCGTCTTTGTATTTCACCAAGGCATTGTCGAACTCGTATTCACTGTGGTCAAACCGTGCGCCCAGCGTGTAACTGAGTGCATCGCTAAAATAGCCGATATGCTGGATGTAAGGTGACACGCTTTTAAAGGTGGTGGTGTCGTCGTAGAACACATGCCCTTGTGGGTAAGTCGCCGCTCCGCGCCCCGTGGTGATCCGGGTAGTGGGCTGAAACGAATAGGTGTCTCCGGACGTATGCTCCAGATCAACGCCTAATGTCGTTTGAGCACTGTTTTGGTGAGACCAGCTGGCCAGTGCCAGCAGGCCGAATGTGGTGACTTCCGTTTCTTCTATCGGGAAATTGGGCTGCCAAGTAGCGAGGTGCTCTAATGTGCGATGCCTCGCATAAGGAATGAGTGACACACTCAGGTCTTTGTCTTCATACAAGTATTCAGTGCTGAGTCGCATATAATCCGTGGTTCTGCGCGGATCTAAAGCGATCACCTCGTCGGGCAGGCCTGACTGAGAGGGATCCAGCTCAAATTGGTCTATGCTGAGTGTTGTCAGGATCTGCTGATCAAGGGATGAAGCGATCAGTGAGGTTGTCAGGCTTTGTTTGTCGTCCAACTGATATTCGTGGCGTACATCCAGCTCGGCTTTCTCAACGGCATTGTGATCTCGCCAGCCGTCGTTATCCAGGTAGGCCGCCGATACGCGCAATCCACCCTGGTTATCATCCAGCCAGGTGGTACTGCCATTTATCCGTGAATAACCGTGCTCACCCAGCGTCAGACCCAGCGTATTCTTATCTGCTGTGACGGGTTTTGACAGTACGTTGACTGTGGCTGCAACAGCGCCTGCGCCATGCAGGCTGGTCCCCGCACCACGGAGCACTTCGAGGCGTGACAAACCAATATTACTGGTGGTCCACCACAGCGCGTTATGGGTATAAAAGGCCGCGGATTGCAGCGGGATATTATCCTGCAAATATAAGGTGTAGCCGTCAAAGTTAATCGGCATGCGCACAGCGGCATTGTGCCCTTGTCCACCCGATAGCTGATTGATCAAAACCCCCGGTATGGTTTGCAATGACTCGGAGATATGCTGCGCATTGTCGTCAGCAATGGTTTGTTCGGATACCTGACCCACACTCAGTGCCAGATCGGTATTGGCTTTGGCTGTACGGGTTGATGTAACCGTGATTTTTTCTATCTGGTCGATACCTGCTGTGTCAGCAGCAACCTGTGCTGAATACGCCTGTAGCAAGGCAAACGTTAACGCAGAAACAGTCAAACCGGGTTTCATGAAGACCTCTTTATTCGTTCAGGGAGCTGGATGATAATCCTGCCACGCAAAAATGTACAAATTATGCGGTCGGTATACGGTGGTGGCTTTATTGTCGATCTTTGTCTGGCCGAGTAAACCAAGTGCTGCCACATGGTATTCACTTGTATGGCTTAATGATCTTATTCGCGATGCTGTAACTCACCGGCCAGTTGCTGTGCCTGCGTGATTTCATCCAGCGTCATGCGTTGTTCCAGGTAATTTCTGGTCCACTCAACGCGACTATATACCTCGCTGTCCTGGCGGGTTTGCAAAAAGTAATGACTGTATGCCAGCGCCTGAATATAGTTTTGTCCGCCTGTGTCAGGGTCCAGGTACTGATACCCACGGATCAACTGCAAGGCTGCTTTCTCCCCACCCAGCAATGCGACTTGTTCAGTCACCTGATATTTTTGTGCTGTGAATGCTTTCATGCGAGCAACCTGCTCATCTCTGGTGAGTGTGCTGAAATTCAGTGCCTGATGCACTTCTGTCGGGGCTAGTCGCCACAGTGTATCGGCTGCTTTATCAGAGCCCATTTGGGCTGCGTTTATTAGCTGCTGAACATAGTTTTCATCGCGGCTTGTATTGTTCAGGCAGCGTTGATATCTGGTTTTCATGGTTTCGATTATCTCGTGCACTTCATCGCGAGATAATGCCTCTTCAAGCCATTGATTGAATGCTTCGTCGTTACGCGGAACGTTGCGACACTGGCGTATTTGCATGGCTTGTTTAAACTGTGTGTCAGCTGACTTGGCCTGCACCTGCTCGGGTTGCTGGCGTGTCGTGCTGACCATTTTATTCGTCAGGTCCGGATGCTGAACTTGTGTGACAATGGAATCTGCACCTTTGATATTCTCGCTGTCATTCTGTTCTTTTGGGTAAAAGAGCTGTGCACAAATAAAAAGACACAGGCCTGTCAGCATGCCAATAAGAGTACTACGCATAAAAAGGGTACCTGTTGATGAAAGGTGCCGCTTCATGGAGGCGGCGCCCGAGATTAAAATCCGTTTTTAAGAGTCTGCTCCCGGTTCACCACTTTGCCCTGATGGATCACGGCGTGAATTTTTTGGGTATTCTGAATATCTTTTATCGGTGAGGCATCGAGGATCACAAAGCTTGCCTGAGCACCGGTTTGCAGTGTGTTATCAATGCCCAGAAAGGAACCTGAGCGTGTGGTGGCTGCTGCCAGTGCTTGCCAGTTTGTCATGCCAGCCTGAGTGAATTTCAGTATTTCTCTGTGCACAGAGTAACCCTGAATAGTGCCGTAGTTACCGGCGTCAGTGCCTGCTAAAACGGTTACACCGGCTGTTACCAGTGCGGCCAGGTTAGCGGTTCTTTGTGCATCCTGTTTACGCCATTTGGCCTCCCGGTTGCCCCACTTCTTCATGGTTTCTTCGCTCTGGTAATCTGCACCTGAGTGAGCAGCAGTGCGTCTGGTGAAGCGGCTGGCGTTTCACTCGCATGGCTGAACTGTGCCACCGAAAGCATGGCGAGTGCGGCTGAGAGCTTTGTTATTATTGTTTTCATTAGCTGGTTCCTTGAGCTGGGCGAGTTTTGAAATTGTCTTATTTTCAAGCCCTTAGTTTGCCTATATAAACGCATTAGTGCAATGCAAAGGGCTCTGGGCTGCAGATTGTAAAGGGGGTTTACGCCAAAGTCAGCGCGTTCTCGGGCCAGGCATAATGCGCTTATCTCACGTTTTCTTGTAGTGGATGAAAAACATGAATATTTAACTGTTTTATATACAGTATTTTGTGATTTACTGTGCGTCTATGATTGCCGATGAGCCGGTATTTTACGAAAAATTGGGATACCGATTGGTTGCCCCAAAGAGCCAGGGTATGACCAAGAAGTTCCAACCTCAAAAATAAGCTAAGGGTGACTATGAAACAGAATATTGCGCACGTGGCACTGGTGGTTAATGACTACGACGAAGCGCTCGATTTTTATGTCGGTAAACTCAAGTTTGAGTTAATAGAGGATACCTATCAGGCGGAGCAGGATAAACGCTGGGTAGTCGTGGCACCGCCCAATTCTCAGGGGATTGCTCTATTGCTGGCAAAAGCCTCTAAACCCGAACAAGAACGCTTTGTGGGCAACCAGGCGGGCGGTCGTGTGTTCTTGTTTTTAAGCACCGATGATTTTTGGCGGGACTATGAAGCGATGAAAGCCGAGGGGGTTCAGTTTGTACGTGAACCCGCGACACAAGACTATGGCACGGTGGCCGTATTTGAGGACGTGTATGGGAATTTGTGGGATCTGATCCAGTACTGCGATGACCACCCGATGTCTCGCAGGGGCTGCTAGCATCAATAGTTACATGGCGAGGTCGGGGTGAGCAAACGATACTTACTGCTGAATTTTCCTAAATAGAGTACACTCAAGGACTTGTCCAGTGTCATATCTTTTGGGGTCATATAACAATGATAAAAGTCGATTACGCTCAGTATACTCTGGCAGAGCTTGAGGAAGCTAAGCTGCAAACAACCCCCGATTCGCAAAATTACCCTGCCCTGATGGCAGAGCTCAGTGCCCGACAGGAAAAGACAAGCCCGTGCGAACAGCTGCAGGAAAATTCGGTATTTAATAGTGCCGAAATGCGGGTGAAATTTATAGGGTACATGCAGTTACTGGCTGCGCTGGTGATGACGGTTGGCCTGTTTGTTGGCCCCTTTGTGTCGTGGTGGTCACTCATTAGCCTGCCCTTTATTGTGCTTAGTGCGGCGGCTGGCTACACCGCTATCAGTGAGCAGGTAAGGTGGTACTGGCTATCCATACTGAATCAGGGATTACAGCTTGTCAGCTTCTCTTTTGGAGTACTTAACTATAAATACACGGGGCTGGGCGCGATCCAAATTGGCTTTACCTGGCTAACAGAGTCCAAATTGTCTTTTGGCATTTTGTTCTCTTCGACTGTGCGCGTTACGGGGCATGCAGACGCGCTTTCAGAAAATGCTGTTCACATCGATGTGCTTGCTTTGGTGTTTATCGTTGCCCTGCTTACCGTGAAAAAGCGTCAGCAATAGCCCTGTTTTGATTTTTAATGTGGCCGCTCGGCCACGCTCTAATCATCCTCTTTATATCTAAATAGTCTTACTTATTCTTATTTTGAATATGTGATAATATATCCCAATTGTGTTGTGTGAGCTGTTGCCAGTAAAGATAGTGGTGTACGCAGCTTGTTGATTAAGAAAGGTAAATAGATGTTATTTGAGTTAGAAACCTATACCCGCCACGCTAAGTGGCTGGGCCTGGCCGCCATTGGTGTCTCTGTGCTTGCCTGGACGGTGGAGTTAATGGGAGCCGTTTATGTTTGTCCTTACTGCCGTGTACAGCGCACAGTGATTGGCTTGCTCGGCCTGATTTTGTTCTCAGGGGCGGCACGCCACTGGCTGGGTAAGTATGCCGCGCTGGTCATGGGATTCTTTGGCGCAGTTGTGGCCGCCAATCAGCACTTTATGGGCTGGAAAAAGATTTCGGCTGGTAAGTTTGCATTCAATGATACCCTGATCATTGACCCTTTCCTGCTGTCGGGCCTGGCAATGACGGCAATTATAGGCTTAGTCTGGTTAGTCACCCGACAAGAAAAGTGATTGTGTCTGGCATCATTGTGTTTACTATTAAAGTGATTTGATCGAATGTGCTGGCACAGCTGTTGAGGTGTCAGCAGGTTTGCTTTAAGGAGATACGATGCAGTACGACATGTACATTGTAGATGCCTTTACCCAGGCACAATTTAAAGGCAATTCAGCTGCGGTGGTCCCGCTTACGCAATGGCCAAAAGACACAACAATGCAGCACATTGCGGCTGAAAACAACCTCTCCGAAACTGCGTTTGTCCGCTCGGTAGAGACCGCTCAGGGCTTTCACTTTGAGATCCGCTGGTTTTCTCCGCTGACAGAAATTGATTTTTGTGGTCATGCAACACTTGCGGCGTCGTTTGTGATTTTTAATCACTTAGGCGTGCAGGGAGAAATTACCTTTATCACCCGTGAGGTGGGCCGTTTAACGGTTAATCAGCTGACCGATCAGCGGATTGAGATGAGTTTTCCCAATCAAAAACCTGAGCTCATAGCCGAGCTCCCCGGCGCTTTACTGGAAGGGTTGTCTGAGCAGCCTGTGCAGGTACTCAGGAATCGACAAGCATACTTTGCGGTGTTTGATAATGCGGCTGTGGTCGAGCAGCTGACTTACCACAGCGATGTACTTAAACAACTCGCCCCGTTTGACGTGGTGGCAACTGCGCCTTCAGAACAATACGATTTTACTTCCCGCTATTTCTGGCCTGCCAACGGTGGTGATGAAGATCCGGTCACCGGTTCCATTCACGCCGGACTGGCCCCTTATTGGGCTGAGCGCCTGGGTCGCAATGAGCTGGTGGCCTATCAGGCGTCGCAGCGCGGTGGGGTGTTGCACTGTCTGGTGGGGGAAGAGCGAGTGCTGGTTTCCGGGTTTGCGGTGTTGTATTTGCAGGGCACGATTTTTATCGCGGATTAAGCAAAGCCCGAAGCGTCACGCTTCGGGCTTTGCTGTTTTTAGGCCGGTTTTTCATCCTTAATAACAGCGACCAGCAATGCCGGTAAAAAGGTCAGGCTGAGCAGCGTTGAGACCAGAATACCGCTAAGTACGATAATACCTACGCCACGGTACAATTCTGTGCCCTCTCCGGGGATCAGCACCAGAGGCGCCAGACCAAAAATGGTGGTGGTGGTTGACATCAGTATTGGTCGCAGGCGTTTTGCCACAGCCTGCTGAACTGCTTCTTTGACCTTTAGCCCCTGCTCCATCACGTAACGGCGAGTCTGATCCACAATCAGAATTGGGTTATTGACCACAGTACCCAGTAGGATCAAAAAGCCCAGCATAGTGATCATGTCAAAGGGCTGATGGAAGCTACTTAGCCCCATTGCCGATAAGGCACTGTTGATGCCATTCACGGTCACCAGTCCTAGCAAGCCACCGGCCATGCCCAGCGGCACGGTTGCCAGAATAAACAACGGGTAACGCCAGTGGGTAAAAATCGCCACCAACAGCAGGTAGCTCAGCACCAGTGCTATCACAAAGTTGCCAGACAGCGACGACTTAGTGGCCTCCAGCTGATCTGCCGCGCCACTGATGTTGACCTTAATGCCCTGGGCAATTTTGCCTTGCTGCCAGAGATTAGGTAACAGCTGCTGGCGGACTATCTGCTCGGCGGTTTCCAGTGCAACGTCTCTGGGTGGAATGATATAAACAGTAACCGTTCGGTTGCCATCAACGCGGCGTACTGAGTTACTGTTTTTACTTTCAACCAGATCGGCCAGCGCATTGAGCGGCAGTATTTGCCCGTTGGGCGCGATGATAGGCGTGGTAGACAGCTGTTCTATGGTCTGGCGATTGCCTGCGCCACTGAACAGGAACATGTCGATTTTGTCATCGTTCAGGATAAACTCGTCTACGTACGCGCCATCACTCATAGCAGCCACCGCGTAACCGAAATCCCGGTTGTCGAGGTTAAGCTCTGCCAGTCGTGCCCAGCGAGGCTGGATCTCAATCAGTGGCTGGTCGAGTGTCAGTGATCTGGGGTCTGAGTTGATCTGGGGCTTGTCAAAAAGTTTATCAGCCTCTGCATACACAGCTTCCGCCGCACTGTACAGATCGGTGATATTCGCACCGGCAATATCGACAGCCACGGCGCGTGTTCCGCCATCGTTGCTGGAAATAATTGAACCACGCGCAGAGAATGCACGCATACCTTCATAGCTTCTGAACTTGTCTGTGATGGCATTCATCATCTGATTAATATGCTCCGGCTCGACCGGGGCACTTAAGAACCAGATCCGCCCTACCGACACCGACATGGCGTAGTATTCCAGCGGTGGCATAGCCGTTTTACCAGCTAAAAAGTCGCTATTATCGGCCTGTACATAGCCATCAAAATAGGCGCGCAACTCGGTGCCAATTTTTTCCATTTCGGTCAGGTTATAGTTGGGTGGCGCTATCATCATAGAGAAGGCTTTGGGTTCCTCCCCTTCCGGCAGGTATTCGGCGGCAGGCATTAACGTCGCGGCCAGACCCATAATAACCACAATAAACGCGGCACTGGCAATGCGTGCCTGAGTGGTGGTGCGGGTAAACAACTGTGATAATTTCAGCCAGTAGGTGCCCAGTTCAACCTGACGCTTTTCTTCCAGATCCTGTTTTTTACCAAAATTTGCCAGCGCTACGGGCACCACAAAAATGGCGACAAGCATAGAGGCGATAATGGCACCAGAAATGGCAATGGCAATATCTGAGTAGAGCTGGCCGGCTTCCTGCTGCACAAATAAAATTGGGGCGAACACCAGAACTGTGGTAGCAGTGGATGCCAGTACCGCAGGCCACACTTCCTTCACGCCATTGATGGCGGCTAAGCGCCGGCTGACTCCTTCACGTTTGGCCTGAACAATAGATTCCAGCACCACTATGGTGTTATCCACTGTCATGCCGATGGCAAAGGCAACCCCGGCCAGTGAAATCACATTGATGGTGCGGCCAAAGCTCATCAGCGCAAAGAATGCGGCTATGGTACATAACGGGATCCCCATCACACCAACCAGGGTCGCACGGCCTGAGCGCAGGAAGAAATACATAACCAAAGTGGCCAGCAGGGCACCCAGCGCCAGGTTGGTCCAGACGTTCTCCAGCGAGCTTTTTACATAGCGCACATCGTCGCTGAGCAGGGTCAGCTCCAGGCCGTTTTGTGCCAGTAATTGTTGATTAATCTCCTCAACCACAGGCAACATTTGTTCTTTGATATCGAGTACATTTGAGCCGCTTTCGCGACGTACCGACAGGCGTAAAGTGCGCTCCCCGTTTGAATAAGACACGCCGCGTGTTTCGAAGTGATCCAAAGTGACGCTGGCCACATCTTTGAGCAGAACATTGGCGTTGCCATCCCGCTTGATGATAAGGTTTTCCAGTTCGTTGAGTTGCTCAAAACGGCCAATCACACGTAACAGGTAGCGGCTTTCACCACTTTCGATATCACCCCCTGAGGTATCACGGTTACGGTCGCGGATCACGGTTCTGACATCGCTCAGGCTGATGCCGCGCTGGGCGAGGCGTGCGGCGTCGACTTTGATTTGGATCTGCCGTTGTGCACCACCGCCAATGCCTACCTCAGAGACTCCGGAGACGCTCTCCATACGGGGGCGAATATAATCTTCGGCATAATCTCGCAGCAAGTCCATGTCCAGTTGTAATGGGTTACCCGGCTGAGGTTTTAGCAGGAAAAACATAAAGGCGTTGCTGGAGAAGGAGCTGGAAAACAGCCGCGGCTGGTCGACATTTTCCGGATAGGCTGGCACCTGACTGAGCGCATTGTTGACCCGGATCAGGGCATCGTTGACTTCTACGCCGAACGGGAACTCCAGCTCTATGGTGGCCTCGCCCATTTCGGCAAATGAGATCATACGTTGCAGGTTTGGCAAACTGCGCAGGTAGCGCTCCTGCTCTATCAGGATCTCTTTTTCTACATCCTGAGGCGTGGCACCGGGCCAGCCCGTTTGCACCGTTATGGTTCTGACTTCCAGGTCCGGGATCATCTGTACGGGAATGTTCAGCGCTGATACCAGGCCCAAAATGGTGGTGATCAGCACCACCACGGCCACTAAGGTGCCGCGTTTTACCGCTGATTCTATCATTGTAAGTTACCTGCCCTGGCGCTTATCTGAAGTTGTGTGCCTTCCTTTAACAGCTCAATACCTGTGGTGATCACCGGCTCATTTCCTGTCAGACCAGTCACGGCAACATAGTCTGGTCGTGTAGCGGTGACGGTTACCATCTTACGTTTGGCTGTGTTGTTATCGGCAATAAATACGCTGCTGCCGCCATCCGGATGCTGTTTTACCGCCTTTTTAGGGATCCACACAGCCCCGTCTTGTGCGCTCAACAGCAGATCGGCCTGGGCCGACATACCTGGGGTAAATTGCGCATGCACCGCCATGGAGTCGGTTAAATCTATGTGGGCGGTAAAGGTGCGGCTGGATGGGTCGGTCACAGCGACGATGCGGCTGATCTGTGCTTTGATGGGCTTAGCTGCATTGATATCAGGCGTGACCATAACTGGCAGGTTGGGCGTTGAGCGCAACAGAGGGAAGTATTCCTGCGGCACATTGACCACAATCCGCAAGTCCGACTCAGCAACCAGGGTAAAAAGCGAATTGCCCGGCGTGACCCACTCGCCCATGTCCACGGTGCGTTGCCCGATGACGCCTGTAAAGGGGGCATACAGTGTGTGACGATTGAGCTTTTCCTGGGCTAAAGCGACCTGGGCGCGTTGTTTTATCAGCTCAGCTTTGGCGTTGGCCAGCGCTGCGGTGCGCTCGCCAATCAGCGTTTGCGCCACGCTCTGCTTTTTAGACAGGGCTTCCACCTCATCTAACAGTCGCTGCGCTTCATCAACCGAGATTTTTGCTGCCTGAGCACCGGCTTTGGTCTGGGCCAGGTTTAGTTCGGCCAGTGTGGCGTCGAGTTTGAGTAAAGGCGCCCCTTTGTTGACCGTATCACCGGCATCAACAAGTAGAGTTTGCACCAGCCCTGACTCCTGGCTGGCCAGCTGTGCATGGTGCCTGGCCTCTACTGAGCCGCTGAGAGTCATCACCCTGGGTTGCTTTGTCGCACTGGGGGTGTAAACCTCAACTTGCGTGGTTTGCGCTGTGCCCGTGTTGCTGTAAAACAACACAGTGGTGATCAGCATAACGCTTGCGATAACGCGTGCGGTAATCTGCATATAAGCCTCTAATGATAATAGTTTTCATTTAATTCTATGGATCTTTTGACCATCAAGCATGCGATTTGCGATTAAACATGCGTTTTTTGCTATTTATGGTTTACCAGGTGATCGCTGAACCATCATAACTATAGAACCCGCCGCTATCTGATGCCTGTTTACTCTGGATCAAGTCAATCAGGCTCTGTGCCACAAAATCGGCAGTAAATAGCTTGCCGGGCGGCACATTTTTTTGAAACGGCACAGACAAGGCGGTGTCGGTGGTGCCCGGGTGAAACGCCAGTACGCAGCAGTTTGGCAGTTTGTAGCGCCATTCAATACTGATGGTTTTTAGCGCCATATTGAGTGCGGCTTTTGCACTGCGATAACTTATCCACCCACCCAGCTGGTTATCAGAGATACTGCCAATGCGTGCAGACAGGGCAACAAAATAAGTCGTCTGTTTGGCTTTTAGTGCCTTGGCAAAGTGTTTGGCCAGCAACAGCGTTGGCAGGGTGTTGGCTTTGAGGTTTTCGTTAAAAAAGTCGGGATCAAATTCCTGAATGGATTTTTCCGGCAGTTTGTCTGGGGTATGCAGCAGCCCTGTTGCATTGATCAGCATATCGACATTTGGCAGTTGTTTAGCTAAAGCGCGAACGTCTTCTTCCCGGCTTGCATCAAGTTCAACCCAGTGAATATGGCTGGACTCAATGTTGGGTTTTGTGGTGCGGTATGTTGCATAAATTTGGGCCTTGGGTTGTTCACTGGCAAAACGTTTTACAAGTGCCTGCCCGATACCGCCTGAGCCGCCTACAATTAAAATGATCACCTGCTTTCCTCTGCTTAGGTTGTGCTTTTATTCTTCTATTAAACGGGTCATCCAGGTAGTTGGATCTGCCGGATGAGATCGGATTTTTACTAACTTGGTGCTGCGACACCATCGAATCGCCTCCCAAACGTAACAGATCGCTATTTTACTAACTTAAATGAGATTTCGGATCGCGCATTAACTAACTGTATCATTATCCAGATCAACGTATTACTAACTGAGCCCTGTTCAGATCATATTTTTACTAACTATAAGAGCATGAAGGCAAGTTCTGGTGAAAAGGCCGCCATTTTTGATGGTGCGGCTCGGTTTTGCGCGCACAAATAACGAGCTGATAGCATCACGAGGAGGGCTGGATCATATTTTTACTAACCTACCTGTCAAAATGATCGAAACAGAGATCAGCAATTTACTAACTCTACCTATACTCAGATCGTATTTTTACCAACTGATATGGCTGTTCACCCTTATGAGATCATCATTTTACTAACTTGAGCAAGGTACAGTGCGGCTCAGATCGGGGTTTTTACTAAGGGACGGGTTTATCTAAGTGCAAAAGAGGCCGAAAACACGGGGGGATTTATAAGCAACTTGGTAATTTTTTGCTCTGTCGAGCGCAGGAGATAACAGCTGAATAATGGTAAGTTTATGATATTAAATATAAAAATGGGGCTTCATTAAATCAGCCCCATTTTATAGTAAGTGCGTTTACAGGATGGATAACACTGTTGCAAGCAGCGTTGTTGCAGGGAGTAGGTAAAATAATGATCTTACCCAGCGTGGCCGGAAAGCGAGCATCACTCCCAGTAGCAACACTGCAAGTGCCATCTGGCCGCAGAACATCAGACTGCCATAGCCAACAGCCTGGCTGATATTCAGTCCAAGTGTTAGTAAAAGCATGATCCAGGCTGTGATCAGATAGCGCTGACTAAGTGTCTGATCAGGCCGGGTACCAAATACCGCCTTATAATGTGGCGTTTTTGCCAACGCGAATGCCGTAAAGCTGCTCAGGCACAACAAGGTCGCAATCAGATACATCATGCTGCACGCTCCGCGCGTGCGCGCTGTGGTCGGGTTTGCTGTGCAGGCTGAAGCTTGTTGCTTTGCCAATAGAACACGGCTGCGGCCAACAAAGCGAGTATGTCGAACATGAACAATGCCCACTGACCATTGTTCGCGTAACTGATCAAATTGCCTTGCGTGGTCAGCGCATTACACAGCGGCAACAGCAGCCAGGCTAGTGCATTGACGAGTGCCAGGGTGCGCCAGTCTTGTTGGCTGCGCCATTTGGCGGAGAATACGGCAGCACCAGCCCAGGTTAGGAAAAACGCCAGTACTTCCTGATCGGCACGGCCGCTGTGACCGACAGGCAGTAATCGATTGGCATAAAAGAAAGCCGCGGTAGCCAGCGGCAGTCCCATGATGGCAGCCAGATTGAGAGACTCGACCAGCTTAAGGCCAAAACTGGCTGACTGAGTGGGCTTTTGACGCTCGCGGATCCGTTTGGCCCACATTACGCAACCTGTGGCTATCATGGCGCAACCTGCCAGACCGCAGAGGAAGTATAGCCAGCGTAAGCCCGTAGAGGCCAGACGGCCGGTATGCATGGCAATCATGCCGCCATACAATTGCGCCGCAGCGCTGTCTTCCAGGTGCACAGTGTTCAGCAGCTCGCCCGTTTTACCAGAGTAGAGCCACACGGCCTGCTCGTCTTTAATTTCGCTGCGGTTAGCACCGTAGATTTTCATTACCGCCGCTGCATCCTGGGGATGATCTATGATGATGCGCGAAATAGGTTGCTCTGGCCAGTTAGTAAAAAAGTGATCCAGGGATTGCGCGAACGCTGGTGTGCTCAACGTTTCATGACTTTGCTGGGGGCGCTGCCGCTCCGGGTAGAAGTCTTTTCTGAATTCCTTTACTCCCTCTTCATAGACGGTTTGTGCCGGATAGGGAAAAAGCGTGAATATGAGTGTGATCAAACCGGTATAGGTGATCATCAGGTGAAACGGTAAGGCCAGTACTGAGCTCAGATTGTGGCCATCCAGCCAACTGCGGCTGCCTTTGCCGGTTCTGAACTGGAACATATCCTTAAAAATACGCTTGTGGATCACGATGCCGGAGATCAGTGCAACCAGCATAAACAGACTCGCCAGACAGACTATCCAGCGTGCGGTTGTGCGGTCCATATAGTGCAGGTCAAAGT
This sequence comes from Pseudoalteromonas rubra, assembly GCF_000967655.1. Lineage (GTDB taxonomy): Bacteria > Pseudomonadota > Gammaproteobacteria > Enterobacterales > Alteromonadaceae > Pseudoalteromonas > Pseudoalteromonas rubra_A. The sequence continues at coordinate 23,253 of NZ_JXYA01000043.1, read as the reverse complement.
GCAGTCGGTAAAAGAAACTGCCTCCTTTGGTTTCCCTCGTCGTTATAGGGGTTTTGCTGTCAGCGGCCAGATTATGATTCACCCAGCTGGCTTTTTCTCCTGGCTGGGCATAGGGCAGATGCGAAACACGCAGCAGAGGATTGCGCTCGGACGGCAAACTGATCCACCACCGTGCAGCATCTGACGCCTCACTGTTTAAGCGGTTAAAGCCATAATCCAGCAAGTCTTGTTGTGAGCTTTGCACTACCATGCTGTGTTGATGCAACTCAGGTTTGCTCCATAAGCTAATTTCCTGGCGGAAAAAGCTCAGTGTTCCTGCAAAGAAAACCAGCCATAACAACCAGCAAAACAACAGCCCAACCCAAGTGTGTAGCCAGGTCATGGAACGGAAAAAACTGTCTTTCATTATTATCCTCTTAGTATCAGGAGCAGCATAAATTGCAAAGTAGCAAGCAGCAGGAATCCGCCGCAGAGGAAGCGAAGTGACTTTATTGCAAATACGGCGATAAATATAAGGCAGTGAATGAGCACACTCAGGCACACACTGAATAACACAGCATTAACTTTGGAAACAGGAAGCAGCAAGCTCATCAGGCTGATAGATAGCGCAGTGAGTGCATACCCTCCGAAAATAGCCATTGCAAACCGGGCAACGACATTCAGTCGGTAAGCTGTAAAGTAAGCAAAGTAAGACGATAGCGGCATACTTGTTCTTTGATCAAAAATAGGGAGGCGAATTATCACTGAATCGCGCTATAAATAACAGTAATTATCATTAGCAAATGCGTTAAATGTACAAATAATAATGCCAAAAGGAATATCAAATTCCACTCGGCTTGAGCCTGAATATTTTATGAGCTTACTTTGGCCCTCTTTAATTCGAGTGCAGCCTGATATACTGGCAAGGTCCTGTGAGGTTGCGAGGAAATAGTCTTGGATATTATTGAGCGTGTGCGGCAATGTACTGTGTGCCGGGGAAACCTGCCTTTTGAGCCCAGGCCCGTGATCCAGGGACTACCCACAGCAAAAATTCTGATCGCCGGACAGGCACCCAGCCTGAGCGTACAAAAAACCGGAATACCATTTAATGATGCCAGCGGCAGACGACTCAGAGAGTGGTTAGGCGTGACAGAGGCTCAGTTTTACAATCCGACCTTGTTTGCCATTGTTCCTATGGCTTTTTGCTATCCGGGTAAGGGAAAATCTGGCGATTTACCGCCCCCCAAAATCTGTGCGCAGACATGGCGTGCACCGCTGCTGGCGGCATTTGATCAAATTGAATTGACCGTTTTGATTGGCCAATATGCGCAAAGCTATCATTTGGCCGATTTTGTGAGTGTGTCGCAGGCGGTGACCGACTGGAAAGCGGGTTTACCCGGGCAAATCGCATTGCCTCACCCCAGTCCGCGTAATCAATTATGGGTACGGAAACGGCCGTGGTTTGAGGCCGAAGTATTACCCGCGTTAAGGGCCAGAGTTCATGATGTTTTAGGAGATCTCGAATAGGTTAAACCCTGTGTTTACAGGCTTTTTGGTCCGTAAATGTAAACTTTTGGAAAATGAATTAACTCATATGGGTTGCTATTTGGTACTGTATAGCTCATAATTTGGGGTGAGTTAGAATTACAAATTTTAACAATTACATTCAAAGGATTTGAACATGTTATATCGAATTTCGGGTTGGTCAGCTATCGTTGTTTCCCTGCTGGCACTCTACCCAAGCTATCAAACGGGCGCACTGTCCGTTATCGGGTTCTATCTTGGTTTATTCGCACTGCTTCTCTCCTCTTTCGCCAGCCATACCGGCAATTTGATTTACTATCGCAGCGTCTTCGTTTTTTCTGTGTTAAACGTGTTTTTTGTCAATGACGGTACGTGTGTGATGTTACTGGCCGAGAATAATGACTGGGTATATATCGGATCTATGTACGGTATCTTTATTGTTATCAGTAGTATTTGCGGTTTTTTGGTCAACAAAGACAGCTTTTTAATGAATATGGCGCCCAAGGCTAAACGCGCACGGTAACGCATACGGTAACGCATACGGTAACGTATAAGATAGCGCATGCAACAATGGAGTTCGGCGATGATTAAATGCCGTACGCTAGTTTACAAAGTGAACGCGGGCTTATACACTTGTGGCGGTTTTTAAAACAGTTTTAGCTGATAATGCAAAGTCGCAGGAGCGATAAGTCGTGTTTGTCGTAAATATCACGTACACCGTAGCGCTGGAAGAAGTTGATGCACATTTGCCTGCGCACATTCAGTTTTTGCAGCAGTATTATCAGCAAGGTGTGTTTTTAGCATCCGGCAGAAAGGTTCCCAGAACCGGAGGAATGATTTTCGCCACCGCAAAAAACCAAGCTGAATTAGAAGCCATTCTACACAGCGACCCTTTTTACCTCGCCGGACTGGCGAATTACGAGATCACAGAAATTGAAGTAAGCAAGACTGCCAGTGGTTTATCACAACTGCTAACCCTTTGAATCAGCAATAATGCATTGCTGAACAAAACCTATAATTGGGCGTTCATTAGAGCGCGCATTGATAGTGGTATAGCAAAGTGGCCACGCGCCAGTTTTGATGCTTTGATATCAATTCAGCTTACATTCCTTTTATTGCTTTGCATGATATCACTATGGCTTGTTCTGCCATTCTTATTTTGACTGCGCCTTGGTTACTTTGCCTTAATACCAATTTGCAGCAATCCAACGGATTGCTATAAACGGAGAACATTATGGCCAGATTAAATAACAAAATTGCCCTGATCACAGGCGCAGCTCGTGGCATTGGTGCCGCAGTGGCAACATGCTTTGTTGAGCAAGGCGCAACCGTCATTATCACAGACAAAAACACGGAAGCTGCAACACAGCTGTGCGAAAAGCTTGGAGAAAATGCCCATTTTCATCTGCTGGATGTGTCGCAAGAGTCGCAAGAGTCGCATTGGCAGCAGGCAGAAGCCTTCGTCAAAGCACAATTTGGCCGGCTTGATATTTTGGTTAACAACGCCGGGATAACGGGGTTTTTGGAAGCGGCAGGTCCGCATGATCCTGAACATCTGGATTTAGAGAGCTGGCACACAGTGCAACGCACCAATAGTGACGGTGTAGCATTAGGCTGCAAATATGGGATCCGGCTAATGAAAGCATCGGCAGCGGCCAGTATTGTTAATATCTCTTCTCGTTCAGGGTTGGTGGGGATCCCGGCAGCCGCCGCTTACGCTGCGAGTAAAGCGGCCGTGCGCAATCATAGTAAATCAGTTGCTTTGTATTGTGCGCAGCAAAACTACCCGATCCGGTGTAATTCAGTGCACCCCGGAGCCATCCTCACGCCCATGTGGGATGCCATGTTAGGTGAAGGCGCAGCCCGCGAAGCGGCCATTGCCGGTATTGCGGCCGATATCCCGCTTGGTCATATGGGCAATGCCAGTGATGTTGCTTATGCTGTGTTGTATCTGGCTTCTGATGAATCTGCCTATGTAACGGGTATCGAACTGAATGTGGATGGTGGGATCCTCGCGGGCAGCAGCGCAGCGCCTAAATCAAATTAAGCTAAGTCAAAGTGGGCCGGTATATTCAGCATACCGGCTTTTGTCTGGCGAATTAGTTTGCTAAGCTCAAACCAGCAGATGTTGCAATCACAAGGAGTTTGAGCCTATGTATTGGGGTTTAATTGTCGTTTTTATTGTGCTGGCCTTTTGGTTACACAATCGCTATAGCTCGAGTTCTGAGGATTATCCCGCGCTGGAAACCGATCCAAATGATCCCTTGCTGCTCCAGGCTGTGGCAGATGCCAAGGCGTCATTAGATGAATTCAAATCCCTGTATCGACAATTTCCCAAAGATGCCTTCGTAAAACTTTACTTTGAAAGCGATTGTGGCGTGTCCGAGCACCTTGGCGCGCACGTTGAGGGGATCAAAGGCGATGAACTCAGCGTCTTTTTGGTGACCCCGCCTGTGACACATCAGGGCAAGCTGGCGCACAATTACACCTGCCAATTCGATGACATTGAAGATTGGCAGATCACAGACAAGGACGGCAATATCTATGGCGGCTTCACCCAGCGTGCCATGTTTGCCATTGCTGAACGTGAAGGCGTAGAACTGCCCCGCGAATTACAAGAAATGCAGGGCAAGTATGTTTAGCTAAGCGAGCTTGGTTTTACACCTCAGATAGTGATGGCAGAGCCAAATTTGTCAGGCTTATCTGCACAACTGGAGCGACTAAGGCTGCTTGGCAAACGCCCTGAGTTCATCACCGGTCAGGCGATAGATGATCCACTCGTCCTGTGGTTTTGCACCTATGCTGTTGTAAAAATCGATTGCGGGTTTGTTCCAGTCGAGCACCACCCACTCAAAGCGGCCACAGTCTTTTTCAATGGCCAGCTGAGCAAGAAATTTCATTAGCGCTTTTCCTGCACCCTGCCCGCGCTGATCCTGGGCAACATACAAATCTTCCAGATACAGACCATATTTGCCAAGCCAGGTAGAATAATTAAAGAAATACACGGCAAAGCCAATGGCCTCGCCATCTTGCTCGCAGATCAGGGCGTGAGCGCGTACATCATCGCCAAACAGTTTTTGTTCGATGTCAGAAACGGTATTAAGCACAGCATCTGGTTCTTTTTCATAGACTGCTAGCTCATTGATAAAATGCAATATAGTGGCTGCATCGCTCTTCTGAGCGTGACGTATGGTAATACTCATCGACAATTTAATTCCTAAGTTGACATGTTTGTTACCCAGTGTAAGCTCATTTTATTAATGAATAAAGTGCATAGAATGCACTTGCTAAATGCATATAATTAATGAGCAAATTACCAAACCTGGATCTTAACCTGTTAAAACTGTTCGCGGCTTTGTATGAGAATAGCTCAGTGACACAGACCGCTGAGCAGCTTAACCTGAGCCAGTCTGCCTGTAGTCATGCACTGACCCGGCTGCGAGAACGTCTGGGTGATGAGTTGTTTGTGCGGGTGAACAATCGAATGCTGGCGACAGCACATGCGCATCGTCTGGCGCAAACTGTGCTACCTGCATTGCAGATGCTGGAACGTGGGTTGCAAGAAGCCAGGCCCTTCGATGCGAATGAACCACATACTCTGACAATAGCCACAACGGATTATACCGCCTGGTGCTTACGACCTTTTATCAGCCAACTTATTGGCAAGTTCAAAAACCTGCATGTCCGTTTTGTTCAATTGGAGGAGCGCATTGCAGAGCAGGCACTTGAAAGTGGTAGCTTGGATCTGGTGTGTGGTTTTGCCCATCAACAGGAGTTTTCAGAAGGCCTGATGCAGCTCAGCTGGTTTGAGGATGCTTACGTGACTGCCCGCTGTCAGTCTCATCCATGTAGACAAGAGCTCACATTGAGCACTTTTGTGGCTCATCCTCATATTTTGATAGCCCCATGGAATGAGCGTCGGGGGGTCGTTGATAAAGCTTTAGCCAAGCTCAAAAAGGTCAGAACCATTGCTGTGGTCACGCCACATGTGCTGGTAGCGCCAACGCTATTACCGCAGAGCAATATGTTGCTGACCATGCCCAGGCATTATGCCCTACAGGTGTGCGACAGGTTAAACCTTCAGTTACAGCCGCCACCGCTTTCGGTACCTAATTATCAGCTTAAACTATACTGGCATCGGACGCGCAAGAACGATCCCAAGATTGGCTGGTTTGTTGATCAGTTCAGAGATTTCCATCAACTTGACGATTAAGACGCTCAGTTAGTAAAAAAGTGATCTGACGAGGGCCGTGGTGAGCACGGACATCTCACCTCAAAAGTAAAAGTTAAACACTATAATTCAGTGGGTTAGCGTGGATCAGGATTTTACCATATCGGCCATATGAGTACGCATATAGTCACAGATAAAGTCAACGCTGAGTTTTATGTTCGGGAGCTGATATTTGGCATGCTGATATACCAGGTTGATCTCTACTTGTGGTGTCTTGGCTGGCGACAAGCTAAGGTGTCTGGCAACCGGCGTAACTTGCTTCTTGAGGTGCGCCGGGAGTAGCCAGTCGGGTGCCAGCAACAAACCTTCGCCGTGAGCGAGCGCATCCAGTAAGGTCGCGCTGTCATTACTGATCAGAACGGGTTGTGTCGATACCGGCAGCCAGTCGTCCTCTGTTTGTACCCACCAAGGCACAATGGCCGCTTTATTGCGAAACATGATGGCCGGACACTGTGATAGCTGATCAAGCGACCAATAGGCTGAGCCGAATTGAGTGTTAAGCTCATTGGCCAGTTGAGTATGTGCCCACAGTGTAAAGCCACTGCGAATAAGCGGCCTGGCTATCAGACGGGCGTCGTCGATGGGCCCGCCCCTGATAGCCAGATCTACGGAGTCCTGGCCGAATAGCGCATATTTATTGGTATAATCCAGGTCGAGCAGAATGTTTGGAAATTGTTGCCTAAAGTGTCGAAACAAAGGAACCAGTAGTGCCTGAGCCAGGCCGGGCGGTGCGCTTATCTTGAGTGTGCCACTTGGGTTATCCATGCTTTGCGAGAGCAGTTCATCGGCGTAGTTTAGCCTGCTGAGGATCTCGTTGATATGCTGGTAATAGAGCTGACCCAGATCGGTAATGCTGACATGGCGAGTCGTTCTTTTGACCAGTTCGATCCCGAGCGATGCTTCCAGATCACGGATGCGTCTTGATACCGAGGAAGCCGGAACCGAGCACTCCTCGGCAACCGCACTGAAACTGTTTAATTCAACAACACGTTTAAAATAGCGTAGCGCTCTGAGTTTATCCATCATGTTCCAAGGTGCAATTCATCTCAGGTAATCTAGTTTATTTTTGTCATAAAGACAAAACTGATTTGTAATTTAGGCGCTTTCTGGTCATCAGAGAAATAGTAATAATAACCGAAAATATCGAGTTAGTTTGGTTATATTTATGAAAAAACAAGTGCTTATTATTAAGTCTAGTCCTGCAAATGAGTTTTCTGTATCCAGTGAGATAGCGGACTATTTGCAAGCACAATTGCAAAATTCAAACGAAACCTTGGCTTTTACAATACGAGACCTGAGCAAAACCCCGGCGCCGGTTTATGATAATCAAATTCTCAATAGTTTCTATGGCGATCAGAATGCGCTCACTGCTGAGCAAACTGAGATAGCACAGCCATCATTGCTTTATATTGATGAGCTGAAACAGGCCGACATTATTGTTTTTGCGTCTCCAATGCACAATTTCAGTGTCACGAGCTTGATGAAAAACTACATAGATCAGATCTGTCGGTTCGGGCTGACTTTCTCATATTCAGAGCAAGGGCCGAAAGGGCTATTGGAAGGTAAACAGGCGGTGATCATTGCCAGTGCCGGTGCCGATATGTCGCAGCCTGAAATGCATTCAGTCGACTTTCAGGTGCCCTACCTGAAGCAGGTGCTTGGCTTTATTGGCATTACGAACATTGATGTGATCACCGCATATGGGATCAGTATGCCGGATATTGGCAGTGAAGTGGCGACCGAACAGGCGAAAGCTCAGGTGGATCAGTGGATAGGTGCAATTGGCTGAGCCTCAATAGCCAGCCAGGCTTTATGTTAAATTAACCCTGGTTGGCTGTTATTTGAGCTGTACATTGATTCAGGCGCTTTATTTACTGTGTGCCTTGACGTATTTTTTGACTTTTTTCATCGCCATTTGACGCTTGAGTGGCGACAGGTAGTCAATAAACAGGTTGCCTGACAAATGGTCGATTTCATGTTGCATCACGATGGCCAGAAACTCATCGCTTTGTACTGCAATGGGTTTGCCATTGCGGTCCAGTGCAGACACTGTGACCTCGGTATAGCGCTCAACATCGGCAAAGTAATCTGGCACAGACAAGCAGCCCTCCTGCCCCATTGCTTTGTTACTGCCACTCACTATCTCTGGATTAATGAGGATCAGGGGATCGTTACGCTCGTCCGAAAGATCAATGATCACAACGGCTTCTTCCCGACCCACCTGAGTTGCTGCCAGCCCAATGCCGTTGCTGGTGGCATACAAAGTCTCCAGCATGTCGTCTATCAGTGTTTGTACTGATGCCACATTGGTGACAGGCTTGGCTGCTATCGGTGACAAACTCAACCTGAAAACCCAAGTCGCTCGCGACACGTGCGGTGGTCTCGCAACACTGCTCAGTGCGGATCCCCGAGATAGCCACACAGTCTATGTTATTTCTTTTCAACCACATAGCCAACCCTGTATCGGTAAAGGCATTGTGTACAGACTTATAAAATGTTTTATCAAACTGCGTATCCAAAAAGGCCATAGGCTTAACAAACCCGGATCTCGGATTAAAAGGGCTTTCCGGCATATCGTCACGGCTATGAAGGACTTTTACCACTTTGTGCTGATTGCACTGAAATGCCGCTATCAGCTGAGTCAGATTGTGCTGAAAGTCTGCAAGGTCGCGTTCCGACCAGTAAGGCGTATGATAGAAAGAGTCCTGAGTGTCTATAACAAGAAGTGCTTTGTTCATAATGTATTTTCCTGTCTATGTCGTCATGTTTTCGAGACTCAGTTTAATGGGTTTCTCACCGCCAGAAGAGCCTAAACAGAGTCGTAAATAAGACATATCTGGCCATGTTCTACGCACGCCGACAACAAACCAGTATGACACTTTAATGTTATTCGGGTTGACAGTGCTCGATTATGTATATACGTTGTATATACACAGAGGGTGACCACACAGGTTGTCTTCTCAGCAGGAAGTAGAGCATGGCAAATAATAAAGATGCACAGTTGATTGTGCGTATTAATAAAGCGCAAAGAGATGAGTTTGTTGCCTTGTGCAATGAGCTGGATTCATCTTCTTCCCGCGAGATCAGAAAGTTTATTAAGCGGTTTGTGAAAAAGCACAAGCCAGAACAAGAGAAACCGGTCAAAGGAGATCAAGATGGCTAAGAAAGTTGATGTTAAAAAGCTAAAGAAAGAAGTACAAAAACGTACTGGTAAGATCGCAAAACATGAAGCGAAAATCAAAAAGCTGAAAAAAGCGATCAAAAAAGCGAATTAATCGCGAAAAAAGGCAGCCAGCGGCTGCCTTTTTCTTATCTGTTAGACTTCCCATTCACAGAGTGTAAAGCCCCTTTACAGCGAACCCGCACACAATAAGTTAAGCCTTTTGTTCATATCATTTAAACTAAGCAGTGCGAGCACCTTATTTTTCTAAAGCGTCTTTTTATTTCAGACTCATTCACTTCGGAATATTCGGCCTTAATTTTGTTGACTCCCTGCCATGTAAATGAAGCGCTTCAACTGAGCTGCGAGTTCGCTCAGGTCTTGGTTAATATCAAATCGGCCCCGCAGTGTCGCGCTCGGATCCAGCAAAAAGAGCATAGTGGAGTGCGCAACCTGATAGTTGTCGGGGGCATTATCTACCTGAAATTGTGCCCCTGTGCTTCGAGCGAGTAACTTGAGTTGGTCTGGGTGACCGGTAACACCAATAAATGAAGGTCTGAAATGACGTACATAGATGTCGAGCTCTGTGACTGTGTCTCTTTGTGGGTCGACGGATACAAACACATACTTGGGCTGCCATGGGATGGAAAGTGCGGTTAATTGTGTTTCCAGTGCTGCTAAGCGGGACAAGGCGGTTGGGCAAATATCCGGACAATGTGTGAATCCAAACATCATGATTGTCCACTGCCCTCGCAGTACATGCTGATCAAACTGGCCGTATGCACTTTGCAGCTCAAATGGTGCCAGAGTACGTTCGGCTTTTTGTATCATGGCCTGTGCGGTGCCGGGTTGCACGGGTTGCGTAATGGGGATCAGCACGCCGAGCCCGCAGCCGATAAGCAGGGTGAGCAATAGCGCGTACTTGTTATGCATCTTCATCTGCCCTCTTTGCTTGCCAGCACAACCCCAGCGCCAATAATGCAGGTAAGGTGACGCCAGCAAAATCAATCAGCAGAAAAATCGGCCCGCAGATCCCGACCAGCACCTCCCAAAAATGAAATAGCGCGTGGCTGCTCAACCATAAAGCAGGAAACAGCCACAGCTGAAAACGGTAGCGGGCATAAAAAGCACCAAAGCTAAACGCGCCGCCAATCAGCATATACAGCATACCGATATCACGTATAAAGTGCTGATTGTAGAACCCCCGGTCAGGCACTCCGGGCACACTCCAGTACCACTGTTGCGGGTAAAGCAGCATAAACACGCCGTTGGCCAGCGCCGCCAGTCCAAGCACGACGGCGACGACTGTGGTGGTTTGACTTCGCATAGCATTATCCTGTTACTGAACGGTTTTTGTCTGACGGCGTCAGCGTTTGCTCATTCACGACCACACGGCTGCACGCTTTACCATATCCTAAGGTATATTTAAGGGCCGGATAGACTCGACAGGAGCTGATACTAAACGCGATGGCAATCAGCCCCTGCTCTCCCCACATGGCACGGATATGCGGGCGAATGTCATCAGCACCGGGATTATGGTCTAACACCAGATCGGTAAACTCCACTATCTGAGCGAGTTCATCAGGCAATGCAGCCAGGTCTTTGTTGACGATTGCGCTGACCTGGTTTGCAGGCACGCCCGCTTCCAGTGCCATATTGACCAGCAGCTGAGTACAAGGGCCGCAGTCGTCCCATAAGATGGCGCGTAACCTGGCGGCATATAAAGGTGCCGCAGGCAGACCTCCACGATAGCCTGCCATGGACTGAAATTTCAGGTATTTAAAAAATGCGCTCAGGTCCGCGGACAGAATGTCCTGCATATACGTGACGTCGTAGTCATATTTTTTTTGCATCGATATGAGCATTTTGTTCAGTAGGTATTTGATCATCGGGTACTCCTGGTAGTTTGGTATTTATGGTTGGCGGTTGTACTTAGCTGTGATTGACGCTGCGCGGGGCTTTTTAATGGGCGCTGTAGCAAGAGCAGACAAAGGGTAAACAGGGCTGCAAAGGCACACAGCATCATGGTATAGATATCGTTTCTTAATAGCGCCGCACCAAGGAGTGGGCCAGATGCCACCCCAATGCTGGATATCACGGCTGCGACGGATGAAAGCTGTCCTGAGCTATCCTGCTCAGCGATGAGGGCGAGCAGATAAGCGTGCACCGCGGGCCAGGAAAAAAATAACAGCGCTAACGCCAGTATGTAGACGAGGTCAAAATGCGCATAAATGAGCAGTAAGGCTGCCATAAAAGAGAGCAATATACCGCCACATAAATACAGTGTGCGGTGTGTCTGACCTGGTTTCAGAATGGGGAGTAACGCGCCTGCCAGTCCCAGTAAACCGGTCAGTGCAATGATCTGGCTGATCTGGGCTTGAGACTGGCCTGCACTTAGGCCCATCTGGCCCGCAAACGCCCAAATCCCGCTGGCTGCAACCAAATAGAGCAGCATCGCCAGCAGCAACCGGGCACTTTTGGCTGTGAAACGCGGACGATTTGAATGCTGTTTGGGGTTATGTGTCGCTGGCAAGGCTGGCAGCAAGGGCAAGAAAAGCAAAGCAATAAAAACCACAGCGGCCATGATATAAAACACGGCGTAGCCGCCGAGCTGGCGCTCAAGTGCAGGCACAGCATAGATCACCACAGAGCCGATACTGAACTGAATAAACAGCAAGGTGCCGAAGGCTCTGTCCGGGTTGGTTAAACGCGCCAGGATGGCAAATGAAATGCCGACACTAAAACCACCCAGTACCCCGGCGATAAATCGCCAGACCAGCAAACCTGTGTAAGTGCTCCAGGCTGATGTACTAAGTTCTATAGCGCCTAATGCGATGAAGGTGAACAGTAAAGTGGGTTTCCAGCCAACATGGCGAACCACAAAGATGGCGCAGATACTGCCCACTAATGCGCCATAACCATTGCTGGCCACCAGAGTACCGGCCTGCTGTGCGGAAAAACCAATCCCGCCTGCCAGCGCATCCACTACGGCGGGTAAAAAGTTGAGATAGGCTAGTCCGGCCATGGCAACGAATGCCAGGCAAAAATAACTGAATCCTGAGTTGTCTGCATGGTTCGCAGTGTGCTGTAACATAGTCTGTCGCCTCCTGAGTCACTTTGTGATTACTCTAGGCGGTTAGGTGAGGTGGAAAAACCAGCGATTTGGCCATTTAGTCGTGAATACTATTCATGAATTATTGCTGATATAGTGAGGTATAGTGTGGTGCTTACCCAACGCACAGGACTGATTATATGGATAAACTGAGATCACTGACCTTGTTTCTGGCCACCTGTGACGAGCAGAGCTTTGCGGCAGCAGCACGAGTTTGCAACACCGATCCGTCAACTATCAGCAAAGCCGTGAGTCGGCTCGAAGCTGAGCTGGGTGTGACCCTGTTTCAGCGCTCTACCCGGCAACTGAAGATCACCTCAGCCGGACGGCACTACGCGCAAACTGTACGCTCAAGTATCCAGGCATTGAGCAGCTGCGAAGAAGAACTCAGGCAGCACAATGATGCGCCAAAAGGACGGCTGCGGGTCAACAGTGCTGTTTGCTATGGCCATTTATATTTGCGTCCGCTACTCAAAACATTTTGCCAGCGTTACCCCCAGATCACACTGGAGCTGTCTCTTGACGATATGCATGTGGATATCATTGAGCAGGATATTGATGTGGCATTACGTACCGGTTACGTCAAAGACAGCCGACTGGTTGCCCGCTGTCTGAGCCCGATGGACTTTGTGGTCTGCGCCTCACCTGCCTATCTTGAGCAATATGGCACACCAGCCAATTATGCCGAGTTTACTGAGCACGCATGGATTGGCTTTAAAATCAAAGAGACGCAGCAGCTGCAACCCATTTTTTTGCCAGATGAGCAGGGTGAATATCAGCTCAGTGAGCTAAACCGCACGCATATTACCGATGATGGTGAGGCCATGGCGCAATTATGTGCCGATGGCCTGGGGTTTGCGCAGTTACCACACTTTTTGGCCAAAGCGGGGTTGGAAAGCGGCGCGCTGGTATCCCTCTATCCCGCTTTCAGGGCTCCCATGCCAGAGGGCGGCGTGTTCGCCATTTACCCTAAGCGAGAATATTTGCCTGCCAGAGTACGGGTTTTTCTCGACTTTTTGGTCGCGGCTTTGGAAGCACAGCAAGAAACCCCAACCCACACCTGGGCGCAGCACTGGCCTTCGCGAGTTCAGTTTAGCTGATCAGCCAAATAAGGCGGTAAAACTGCCCTGCGAGCGGATCTGCGTGAGCATGTCAGTCAAGTGAGTATGCGCCTTTTCAAACGCAAAGTTGCCCATGCTGATCCGTTTAACCCCAAGGCCGGCAAGCGTGTTAACGTCTGATAATCCGGGCATTGCCATCACATTCAAAGGGAGTGAACAGGCGTTTGTTATGGCCAGAATGTCCGCATTTTCGGTAATACAGGGCAGGAACAAGCCATCGGCGCCCGCTTGCTGATATTGTTGGGCCCGGTGCAGTGCTTCCTCGCGGGCGTTGTCGAGGCCCAATAAGAAAGCATCGCAGCGCACATTGATAAACATATTGGTCTGTTGTGTTGCTAAGTGATGGCGAACGGCTTTTAAACGCGTTGCAAATTCATCGCTATCTGTCAGAGTGCGCGTTGCATTGATGACCACACTGTCTTCGAAATTAATGCCCACCACGCCCAGCTCTGCCAGTTTTTCAATAAATTGTGCAATTTGTTGTGGGTCACGACTGTAACCGGCCTCGATATCAACACTCAGGGGCAAGTCGGTCGCTTTGCTGATCCGAGTAACCATAAACAGTAGCTCCTCAAAAGCCATTTGTTCACCGTCCTCGTATCCCAGTACGCTGGCCACAGCCGCGCTGGAAGTACCCAGTGCCTGATACCCTGCTTGCTGCGCTGCTTTGGCGCTGGCCGCGTCCCACACATTAGCCAGTAAAAACGGGGTTGTTTGTTGATGGAGTTGTTTGAATGCTTGCATCTTGTCTCGCTGATAAGGTTGTTGTTTTACGGACCTCATAGTGCGGATATAGGCGCTTAAAGACCAACGATAAAAATCGACTTGTACTATAAGCTCTGCTTATAATACGGCTTTTCATGAAGCCGGAATTACCTCAGTCGTGTTTAAAAATATCAATTTGCTGGTGACGTTTGAGTGCGCGGCAAGACACCAGAGTTATAGCCTGGCTGCGGCTGAACTGTGTATTTCACAGGCTGCGGTCAGCCAGCAAATGCGCTTGCTGGAGCAACAGCTGGGGCAGCGACTGTTTGTCAGAGCCGGGCGTAATATGCAGCTAACCCGTGCGGGTGAAACTTTGCTGGAGCACACCGGACCTGCCTTAACTAGGATAGATCAGGGCATAAACTGCCTGCGTCAGGAGGAGCTGGCGGGAGAGCTCAGCATCAGCTCTACCCAGGCATTTAATACCCTGTGGCTGATGCCCAGATTGCAGGAATTCGCGAGTTTGTATCCGCAGATCCGCATTCGCCTGCACTCATCCGCCAGCTTTGAAGATTTACAACACGCCCGCATTGACCTGGCGATCCGCTTTGGCACACAGGTCGAACAGCACACCCCAGGCGCGCTGGCCTGCGAGTATTTTGGTGCTTCACCGGTATTGCCGATATGCTCGGCAAAGCTAACACAGTCATTACCACTCAATACTCCGGCCGATCTGCTGGCAACCTGGCTGGTATCTTTGGCGCTGCCCGGCGCATACGACTGGCCAAGCTGGTTTGAGGCGCAACAGGTAACGGGGTATGTCGACCACCCTCACTGGACTTATGTAGACAGCACGGATATGGCACTCAGCGCAGTGGCCAGCGGTCATGGCGTGACTCTGGCGGTGCCCTACTTATGTCGTCGTCAACTCGACAGTGGCGAACTGGTTATTCCATTCAAACTGCCCCACCCAAACCCGGTGAAGCGCTACCTGGTGTACGACCCTAATTCGGCTCGCCTGGCTCGCTTACAGGCATTTATGACCTGGTTAAAAGCGCAGGACATATAGCGTTATATGCCCTGAGCCGAAGTCATGCTCAGACTTGATGTAAAACAAAGTTGATTTAATTCCTCATCCTTTTGTTTATAAATTGTGCTTTTTGTTGCTACAGTACCGCCTGTACATTTTCTAGACACGGTTGTATTTGACCTTTCAAAAACATTTGAACAGAGGAAAAGGATGAAAAGGAAGCTTATTTCGTCGCTTACTATGTTGTTGTCGGTGACTATACTCACGCCACTTCAGGCGAAGGAGGATAGCGTTCTCACCGCTGCCAGTCATTATAGTGCTTATATTTTTAGCGATTTTACTGCGGGGAGCGGACATGCCGAAGGTGGCCTGGCCGTGGGGGGAGATCTATCACTGAATGGTTATGGTCTGGCGACACATGCAGCCACGCTGACAGCGGGTTATGGGCTGTTGGTTGAAGGCAATGCCACTTTTGATAATGGCCGCCTTTACCACGGCCAGGTGAGAGTAGCTGGTGAAGTCAACTTTGCCTATCCCGTGTTGTCTGGATTACCAGCCGGAACAGAGATTGAAAATCAGCCTCTGGATACATCAATTATTGATAGTAAGCCGCATTTTCAGGCTGTCTCTACGCAACTTAGTGAGGCCACAGCGAATGGAACAGTGGAGTTTAAGTGGGGTGGCTTATACCTAAAAGGAGATTGTCACAGTGACACCCAGGTGTTTACTCTGGATGGCAGTCAAACCAATGTAGCTCACACCTTTGATGTCCAGTGTATTCCAGATAACGCGACGGTTATTTTTAACGTTTCTGGTGACAGCGTTGTCTTTAAAAATAAAAGTCTGGCGACTTTGTTGCCGCACAGGTCGAGAACGATTTTTAATTTTTATCAGGCTACAGCGCTGAGTATCGCCGGAATTAGTATTGAAGGTGTTGTGCTGGCACCAAATGCCGACATAGAAGCGCCACACGGAGATGCGCAGGCAACCGTCATCGCTAACAGCTGGCACGGGTCTATGCACTTGGGTAGTGTGCGTTTTCAGGGGGATTTATCAGACCTGGTCAGCTTTAACAAAGCCCCTATTATCGTCTCAGACCCTAATATCTCGGTACAATGGCCGGACACTTATCGCTATGCGGTCGTCGCGCAAGATGCTGATCGGGATCCTATTTCTTATCAATTGGAGCTAGCGCCACAGGGGGCGCAAATCAATGAATGGACAGGCTTGATCGGCTGGGAGACCGAGCAGGTCACACCTGGGCATTATTCATTTACTGTGCGAGCCGCAGATGACAAAGCGGCTTTCGATGTTCAGTCGTTCGTTGTTACGGTTAACGCTCCGGACAACTATGCTCCCGTGATCACTTCGGTGCCACCTACACTGGCTGATATTAATACACGTTATGAATATCCGGTAATGGCGACCGATGCCGACGGAGACACGTTGAGCTATCGACTCATACAGGCTCCTGTGGGTATGCAAATTAATGCACAAAGTGGTGAAATAACTTGGCCGGTCGGGGCTGCGCAAACTGGGACTCATCTGATAGTAGTGCGGGTGACTGACGGACAGGCCAGTGATACTCAAAGCTTTAATATTCAAGTGAGCGCACCAGGCAACCAGGCACCGATGATCACTTCAGTACCCATAACCGAGGCGATATTAGGTGTCCACTATCAATATGCCGTGATAGCTCAGGACCCTGATCAGGATCCTATCAAGTTTGAACTGATTGACGGCCCTGAAGGAATGCAGATCCATCCTCAGACCGGGCTGCTGGATTGGGTAGGCGAGCAGTCTCAACTTGGAGAACACTCGGTTACTGTCCAGGTAACGGACTTACCGGGGCTTAGTGGCATTCAGCAATTTATTGTCCGACTTACTACTCAGGGCAATCGAGCACCTGAGATTACATCACAAGCCGTTGAACTGGTTGATGAGTTTCAAGATTACCACTATCCGGTCAGTGCTACGGACGACCGGGACCAGCAGCTGAGCTATGTTTTAACTCAATCGCCAACGGGGATGAGTATCGACCCAAACAACGGACTGGTAGCCTGGCCTGCGCCTGAGTTATTGCCACAAGGGCGTTTAGCTGACAATCCCTATTGCCGCATAGTTCAGGATAAAACAACGCGTGTCAGTGGAGCCGCCGACATTTTCTTGGTTGTTGATGAGTCAGGGTCTATGAGTGGTGAGCATCGTTGGATGGATGACCTTGTGCCCGCACTAGAAGCAGGTTTACGCGATGTGGGCGTTGGCAATGCGTATAGTAATTTGTATGGTTTGGTCGGCTATGAAGCTCGTCCTTCGTACAAAACCTATCTGGAGCAGTATGTGGTTGAGGCGGATAGTTTTACCGAATTGTCGCGTCAATTGCGTTTATATGGTGGTACGGAAGATGGATATCGGGCTATGTCCGAGACCCTCGATACGTATCCTTTACGTGATGAAACCGCACATAACTTGATTTTGGTCACTGATGAAGACCGGGATAATACGCTTGCGCTGGACATAAATGGTATGTTGGTTCGTCTTCAAGAGTCAAACGTGATTTTAAATGCAGTGGTCAACGCGACGTTTCAATGCGGTGACGGCACGTCTGCAATTGGCATTGCCGCCAATGGTGTGGGATATGTTGCCGATGGGCAGGGAGATTACTACACCTGTGAAAATGCCACCGCAACCTCCGGTTATGGCACGACGGTAAGTGACTATGTTGATCTGGCTATTCTAACAGGCGGTGCAGCCTGGGATCTCAACTTTTTGCGCGCTGGTGGCCTGCGGGCCTCGTCATTCTCGAAGGCTTTGGTGGATATCAAAGTCAAAGAAATCGTTGATCAGCTACCACCGATCCTACAGTCTGATTTGCAGCCTAACTTACTATCGGTGAAGCAAAACCCATCAGGCGCTTTAACGCTAAGCGTAACGCTTAGAAACCGGGGATTAACAGTCAGTTTAGATGATGCTGTGGTTGCTTTTTATAGCAATGATCAGTTACTCGGTCAGGTGTCTCCCGGGGTAGTCGAAGTCGGAGCAATGACTTCGGTGCAGTTAAGCGATCTGGCACCACAAGCCATTAATGGCAAAGTGCGTGTGGTGGTGGCAACGGCCAGTGATGAATGTGTCAGCAATAATAATGTGCTGGAAGCGTATGTGGCGCAGGTTACGGTTGCCGACAGTGAAGGCCTGACCGATAGTCAGTGGTTTGCTGTAAATGTTCAGGACATTAATGCTGCACCAGAAATCGCACAAGTCGCACCGGTCACGCTGGAAGTAGGTGAGCGCTATAGCCAAACATTAGCAGTGAGTGATCCAGATTTAGGTGAAGGTTTGCTGTTTAGCTTAGTGAATAAACCACAGGCGATGGAAATCAACCCTTCCAGTGGGGTGATCACCTGGCGACCTGGTCAGGCTGATGTAGGCCCGCACCTTATTGAGGCGGCGATAGAGGATCTCGCGGGGGAGGTTGTGACCACTCAATTTGAAGTAACCGTACTTGATTTCTTGCGCGCGCCAATTATCAGCAGTACACCTGTCAGGGATGCACAAGTAGGTGCCAGTTACTACTATCAGGTTGTCGCTGGCAGTGATCGTGGCGCAGCGCTGACGTACAAGCTGGCACTTGCACCCGAAGGAATGACGATTGATGCGCAAACGGGAGAGGTGGTCTGGCGTCCGGATATGGCCAGTACTGAGGCCGGGCATGAAGTGATCATCGAAGTGATTGACGATAAGAATCTGGCTGCCATTCAGTCATTCAATCTGGTAGTCAGAAGCACCGGTGTGGCGCCAGAGTTCACGTCTGTTCCGTCTACCTTTATGGCACTTGGCGATACCTTTAGCTATCAGATACAAGTGAGTACATCAGATGGGGTGCCAGCTACATTGGCGCTGATAAGCGCGCCACAGGAAATGGTTCTGAATGTCCAAACCAGTACAGTGAGCTGGACACCGATACAGTCTGGCGTTTACGCCGTTGCGATAGCTGCAACCAGTGAAGGTGGTGTGACCACTGTACAAGCATTTGAACTTCAGGTCTCTGAAAGCATCAACCAACCTCCGGTGATTACTAGCTCAGCTCAGTTTGTGGGTGCCGATGATGGAAGCTTACAGTATCAGGTAGAGGCTTCAGATCCGGAAGGGAGTGCCCTCACCTACCAACTGGCTGAGGCACCTGAAGGCATGACTGTAGGACCTCAGGGATTGCTGGTGTGGCCGCAAAGTGCGCAAATCGATGGGTTGCATACCGTACGCGTGCGGGCAATTGACGAGCAGGGGATCTTTGCTGAACAACATTTTACCTTTAGTTACTATCCGTCTAATCAGGCGCCAGGGTTTACCAGTACGCCAGTTGGTATTGCGGCTGTGGATGTTTTGTACAGTTATAAACTCAGCGCTACAGACCCGGACGGTGACCCCATTTACTTTTCGTTGCTAAGTGCGCCCGAAGGGGCTGTATTAGATGCAAACAATGAGCTGCTCTGGACACCGGATGCCGCATCACTGGGCAGCCAGCAATTTGAGATACTTGCAGAGGATGCACTTGGTGCAGGCGTTACACAGCGATTTTCTGTGTTAGTCAGAGCGCTGGCCAATAACCATCCGCCAGTGATCCATACATCGCCAGATTTTAGTGCCTTTGTTGGGCAAACTTATCTGTATCAGATCGGTGCCACCGATGAAGACGGTCACCAGCTTCTGTATCGCTTAGGAGACGTGCCTCAGGGCGTTACTCTGAGTGCTCAGGGCTTGCTCAGCTGGACGCCGACTTTGGCTCAGGCTGGCGCACAAAGCATTACCGTCAGAGTGATTGATGAGTATGGGGCCTATGTACAGCAGCAGTTCAATGTGTCCGTCAATGCCGGCGATAAACCGGCATTTACCAGCCAGCCAGTGTTGAGTGGCTATTCTGGTTTGGATTACCTTTATCCTCTTAGTGCACAGGATTTGGATGGTGACTCCTTAACTTTTGAGTTACTTGATGGACCGGCCGGTATGCAGCTGGATACACAAAACCAGCTCACCTGGCAACCTGATGTTGCGGATTTAGGTGTTCATACAGTGCAAGTCCGGGTATCAGATCCTGTGGGTAACCATTCCGAGCAGCAATTTAACCTGACCATCCGGTATCAGGGGGACAGTCAACCGCCGGTGATCACTAGTGAGCCACCGGGAAGGGCAAAAACGGATGAAGTGTACCGATACGCCTTGACGGCGCAAGACCCAGATGGCGATAGCCTGATTTATCAATTGCAAAGCGCACCGCAAGGTATGGCTGTTGATGCGTTGGGGGTTATTACCTGGCAGCCGCAGACCACACAGGTCGGGATCCACAGCGTGACAGTAAGCGTGCGTGATATTACCGGCCAGTCTGTTTCACAGCAGTTTAATATCGCGGTGACGGCACCAGGACCGTTCAATCGCCGCAAGTGTCGTTAACAGGGAAAAGATTATGACAAATAATTCAATTCAGTTAGAAGATATACGCGCCCGGCGGAGTATTCTGGCGCTCATCACCTACAGCCTGGTGTTATGTATGCTGTTTGTGTTTTATTCACCTTCGGCATTGGCGATGCGCCATGCCATGGGGCAGCAGGACCACGAGGTAGCATATACCGATCAGCTCATGACGCAGCTCGAGGTGCTTAAAGACAACACGGAAAAAGCGCTTTATTACGTGAACAAGTATGCCGATAAGCCCGCTCAGCGAGCGCAGGCGCTGACCATATATCGCCAGTCGCTGAAGGCGATGCGAGCACAGCTGAGCACATTGGCCGCGCTCAGTCACAAAGAGATCCACGAGCAACTGGCTGAGGCAATGGCTGAGCAGGATCAGACTGCAATGACATTGAACAAGCGGATTTTGGCCGCCTATGAGGCGCACTGGCCGGTGATTGCCGACAACCTCAAGCGCCAGACCCTGGCGGAGCGTGCAAACCTCGCGGATGCACAGGCATTGGAGAGGTACCTGAGTAATATTCAGTTTGGTCGTTCGCACCATCAATACGACAATGACCAGCTTCCCTTTGGCCCTTTGCCAAACGTTGCACACCGTCCGGCAGACAGTATCCAGGCACTGCAGGCGCGGTTAGGCATTGCACCTCAGAGCCTGGCAATGTCTGCATTGCAGCGGGCTGAGTCTCAGGACCTCAGTGCCTATCTGGCATTGAATGTGGATACCGCACGTACGGCTGAGCTTGAACAGCTGGCAGCAAGCCTGAACTCTGATCCCGTGCAAATCTACCAATATGTATACAACCATATTGAATATGTCCCGGCTTTTGGTTCCATTCAGGGGGCGGACTATACGCGTCAGACCCAGCGAGGCAATGCGTTTGATCAGGCCAGCCTGATGATATCGCTGCTGCGCCTGTCGGGTGTGCCTGCCCGTTATGTATATGGCTCTGTCGAGGTAGATCCCGAACAGGTGAAAAACTGGGTAGGCGGTGTGGCGGTTATTGAAGCCGCACAAAACCTGCTCGGGCAAGGCGGTGTCCCTAATGTGATTATTAAAGGTGCCGAAGACTCTGTGGTTTCCTACGGTCTCGAACACGTTTGGGTGGAGTTTTACCAAGATGGTCAGTGGCATGCGGCGGATCCGAGTTTTAAGCAGTATGAGTATAGTGAGGGCGTGGATTTAAAGGCTGCACTACAGTTGGATGGGCGCAGCCTGACAGACTCGTTACTGGATGGAGCTGAGCAGAATGAGATTGAAGGTTGGGTTAAACACCTAAACCGGGGAGGGCTTGAGTCAAAGTTGCAAAGCGCAAAGTTACAATTGGAAAATGCCTTAGAACAGTCTTTTCCCGGTGCTACTGTTCAGGAGGTGTTGGGGGAAAAAGTAATACTTCAGCAAAATGGAGTGGTATTACCCACTCTGCCCTACCATACTATTCGGGCCAGTCAGGCATTAAAACACATTCCTGATAACTTACGTCACAAGTTCAAGTATGAGTTGCAATCGGGTGCTTCTGGCCTGCCTCAAACTCATATTAGGCTGGAGAAAAGTTTACCTGAGATTCTGGGCTATCAAACAGCACTGTCCTTTACCCCGGCAACAAGAGCGGACAGTGAGGTCTTAAGAAACTACTTGCCCTCAGATTTGAGTGATGTGTCACAATTACCAAAGACATTTCCTTATGGATTAGCGAACGTTAAAGCTGAAATTAGTATTTCTGGCAATACAGTTGTATCCGGGGGCAATTTTGCAATTGGCGATGAATTGCAGGCATCTATGGGTTTTTGGAGCCCCCGATTTGGCTGGGAATTGAGTGCCAGTCCCCTCATTGCGGGTGAATACCATGGGATTGGTATAGATGCGCATGGTGTTAGCAGAGAAATAATGGGAGATGTGAAAAATCAGTTCATACGCTTAAAAGAGCGACTGGAAAGTGGGCAGACGAGTAATATCTCTCGTCACGAGGCCGTAGGCAGTTTTCTCCAGGCTGGGATTTATACCTATTTTGCTAGCACACAAGCACAAAACGTCATCGCTAGCGTAGTAGATGAGATGGTGACTTACCGTCAGCCAAGTTATGGCACATTTTCAACCAATTTATCTGTGAGTTACCGGTTTGGAGTTCCTTTTCGTGTTGAACCAATTGGTTTTACGATGGATGTAGATCAATTGAGCAACAACACCGAATCCAGTACTAATTGCTGGGATACATGGCATACTTTTAATAAGCATATCGGTGGTATTTCTTCTTATCTGGAAAATCGTATTCCGGAAATTTTATTGACCAAGGGAGGAAATACTGGACAAGGTGTCAGTGCAATTGCTGCGTTAAACATCGCTTCCAATTTAGGACAAAAGATCTATACCCTGACCCAGTCCAACCTGGATTCTTTACAACAAGTGACAATTGATAGTCAGGCAAGGAGTGAAATTCTCATCGCTGTTCAGGCAGGAAAAACAGTGCTATTGCATGAGCGTCCTGTTCAGGTTGGCACATGGCATGGTTCTGGGTATGTGATTTATGATCAGGATTCTGGGGCTGGGGCGTATAAAATTTCTGGGGGGGCCAACGGGGGCTTCTTATCTGATGATGCGGCGGGAACTTTAACGTGGTTAGGATTTGTAGCTGGCGCGATCAGTACGGTAGCACTGAGCTTTTTGTTCTATGTGGCAGCAATAATTACGGTATTGCTCCTAGTCGACTTGCTCCTTGATTACCGGGCCATAGATCATCGTTGTGCCGGTTTAGGTGGTTTGATAATGCTTGCGGTGGGCGTTTCAATTGCTGGAATATTTGCTGCCCCTTTGATGGGGATCGTGTTGATGTATACTGGGCTTTTAGCTGGTAATGCACCGTTGACGGTAGCAAATAGCTCAATTTGTAGAAACTAGCTGGAGCGTGAGAGTGGCTGCACTGGATATATTCA
>NZ_JXYA01000042.1 GCF_000967655.1 Pseudoalteromonas rubra | reverse complement strand
CAGAGTTTGGAAAAGCAAACGTCTGATGAGGTATACCATGCGACACAGAAGTTCGCAGCATAAAGGAAGGTTGTTCATCTAAAAAATGGCTTAATGTGTCTAACCAATGGGGTCCAGCTCTATTAAATCTGGCTTTGTGTATGTTGGCAGGGTGACAGCACGGAGCATATTGTGCAAAATAGTAAAAGCATTCATGGTGTTATGTTATTTTTTGTTTTTTGGCGATTCATAAGATCACAAGACATCATGAATGTTCCCCTTCTTTTCAATATTTTACACAAGCACCATCTTATTGATATATAAGCACTAGTTTTGGGGATACCTTAGACTACAGGGTCTATAAAACAGTGGATTCCGAAACAAGTTCGGAATGACGGGGTTGTAGGTGGTTTGGTTGAGCTGCAATAGGCAACTAATTTAATAATTCTGAAATGACAGTTGTTGAAAAACTGTGTATATTTACTGCCTATAACTAAATCATTAGTCTATGTGATTGAAATTTGTTAGCTCAAGGATTTACAGTGGATAGTTGGTTCCGTACTCTTCTTAATGTATCACGTTCAAAAAAGCGACTGATCACTTTATGTATTGATTCAATTTTTGTTTTTAGTGCTTTTTGGTTGGCGTTGGTCGTTCGGTTGGACAGTTTAGTTCCATTCTTTGAAGTGGGGAATTGGCTGTTACTTTCTATTGTACTACCGATTAGTATATTTGCTTTTATCAACCTTGGACTATATCGAGCCGTGCTGCGCTACGTAGGTGCACATGCCGTTGGTGCTATTTTGATTGGAGCAATGATTAGTACGGTAGCACTCGTGATGGCTTCCTTCTTCACCCACGTCACTATTCCTCGTACTATGCCTGTCATTTATGCGTGGCTGTTGGTTTTGTCTGTTGGTGGCTCACGTATTATGGTGCGTGCTATGGTTGGCCGTCTAGCTACGGTTAACAAAACACCAGTGATTATTTATGGAGCAGGCTCTGCTGGTCGGCAACTTGCACCTGCTATAGGGGCCGGTGAAGAATATTATGTAAGCGCTTTTATTGATGATGATAAGACTAAGCAAGGTGCTATTTTACAAGGGATTCCTGTCATTGCTTTTGATGGCGTTTTTAGTTTGATTGAGCGCAGAAAAGTTAAAAAAATATTCTTGGCTATGCCAAGTGAAAGCCGAGCAAGACGTAAAGAGATCCTTGCTCAGCTTGAAAATTTACCTGTTGAGGTCATGACCATCCCTGGGATGCTTGATGTGGTTGAAGGTCGAGCAACGCTTGACGAAATTAAAGACGTCGAAATAGAAGATTTACTAGGCCGCGATCCTGTATCGCCAAAGCAAGGTTTACTGGATGCCAATATCAAAGGCAAGTCAGTAATGGTTACCGGTGCCGGTGGGTCGATAGGATCCGAGCTTTGCCGTCAAATCATCAAGCAATCACCAAAACAGCTGGTGTTATTTGAACTTACTGAATTCGCACTCTATTCAATTGAAAAAGAACTTAATGAGTTTATCAAATCTAAAGGGCTAGGGATTGAGCTTATTCCGATTATGGGCTCGGTACAGCATATCAACCGCTTAGAAACGTGTATGATTGCCTTTGGTGTGCAAACGGTTTATCACGCTGCAGCATATAAACATGTGCCATTGGTTGAGCACAATGTGGTTGAAGGTGTGCGAAACAATGTATTTGGTACTTATTATGCGGCTAAGGCGGCAATAAATGCTAAGGTTGAAACCTTTGTATTGGTGAGTACCGACAAAGCGGTCCGTCCAACTAATGTAATGGGCACTACTAAACGCATGGCAGAGCTTTGCTTGCAAGGTTTGGCGCAAAATAAAGGCAAAGGTATACATAAAACCCGTTTCTGTATGGTGCGATTTGGCAATGTACTTGGGTCTTCTGGCTCGGTAGTGCCTTTATTCCGCAGGCAAATCAAAGAGGGTGGGCCAATTACGCTTACCCACCCTGATATTACCCGGTTCTTTATGACCATTCCTGAAGCGGCCCAGTTGGTTATTCAAGCGGGCGCTATGGGTAAAGGCGGTGATGTATTTGTGCTGGATATGGGAGAGTCTGTAAAAATAAAGGACCTTGCAACCAAAATGGTGCATTTGTCTGGCCTTGAAGTAAAGAGCGAAGCCAATCCACATGGAGATATAGAAATTAAATGCACTGGACTGCGACCGGGTGAAAAGTTATATGAAGAGCTTTTGATTGGTGAAAATGTTGAACATACGTCGCATGAAAGGATCATGACAGCTAAAGAAGCTATGTTACCGTTGCGAGAGCTTGAAGAAATCTTAAGTTCCTTGGATAAAGCATGCCACGACTTCGATCATGAATTTATTAGGCAGCTGTTATTGGAAGCTCCTACTGGTTTTAACCCCACCGATGGTATCTGTGACCTGGTTTGGAATGCCAGGCAGCAACTTGAAAGTTTACCCAAAAAAAATATTGTTAATCTAAAATAAGGCAGCTTGTTGGTGCGAGAGCTGGCAGTGTTATCTCGCCTGTATGTTGCTTGCAATATAAGGCTTTAATTTGTAACGCCAGAAACATCATCAACTCGGTTTATTGTTTAGCCTTTGAAAGCATGTTGATAATTTCGACTCACGTGATCATTTCATTCATAACCGTAATCACTTTGATGGTATGCTGTGGTCTAATTTTTAGCTTATTATAATACTTTAATCGGACAGAGGACTATGTCTAAACTAACTCCTATTTTGGCAAGTGGCTTATTGACTTGCTCTTTCATCGTTATTGCTCAAGTACCACCCAAGCATTACCAGAGCTTCACTGGCTTTTCTGGCCTAGTGAATACTCCTTCTGCGGAGGTCTTAGAGGTTGGTGAGATTGATCTTGGATACAATAACCAGCTTGATTATAGGGGCACTACTTTTGCAGACGGCTATAACTACATTTTTTCTGCAGGCTTGTGGCAGGGATTAGAAGTAAGCGGGCAAATTGCTGCTAATACTATGCATGATAACATGTTTAGAACTAGAGCATTAGGCGACAGTCAAGTAAGGGACCTGTCTTTCAATGCCAAGTATCAAATTCCTTTTATTCCTGAGGACTGGTTTGATTTGGCCATTGGCGGGAAAGACATTGGTGGAGCCGCAAACCACTATGAATCTTACTTTGCTGTTGCCTCAAAAGACTGGCTAGATTTTCGCTTTTCGACCGGGATAAGCACCAGTAAAAGCGAAATTGGTATGATGGATGGTGTATTTGCTGGGGTTGAGTGGCAGCCGCTTGAGTGGTTTGCATTGCAGCTTGAGCATGACGCAGAAGCTGTGAATGCGGCGGCTCGTGTAACGGTGCCTAAAGCCTGGTTGTTTGATCTTGGCACTTTGACGCTGACAAGTCGATTCTACAGCAATACAGATCACAGCGATGAAGATACCTATTATGGTATTAATTTCTCTATGCCTTTATCAGAACAGTCACAAAGAGACTATCAGGCAATAAAACCTGCGCCCGATAATGCCGATGTCGTCGCACATTTGTCAGAGCAAGGCGCACAACCCGGAAAACCGCGTGAAGTTGCGAATTCTGAGCCAGTTAAGGTGGCCTCCAAAGCGCAAAGTAATGAATCTAGCTCAGCTCAGGAAGTGAATATCAGTGAATTGAACACTGAGATCCGGGCGCTTAAGCAGGCGCTAGTTGCAGATGGGTTTGAGAACGTTCAGGTGGGTATGAATCGTGAACCTGTTATTGTAGTTAAGTTCGAAAACCCAGTGTTTAATCGCAATGATCTGGATGCGATAGGGGTTGTACTGGGTCGGGTTGCACAATATATCAGTGATGACAGTGCAAGCTATACAGTCCAGCTGAGCAAACATGATATTCCATTGCTATCTTTGTCAGGGCAGGTGAGCAGCTATCGACAGTTTATCGCTGAGGGGACCTCGCCGGGTGTCGTTATTCGCCAGGGTATGATGGATGTTCCGGGTGGCGTCGCCTGGATAGGGGATGGTGCGGTTAACAGTCCTTACTTCAAGCCGCGTTTGACCTTAGGTCCGGCATTGAGTTCAACGTATGCCACTGAGTTGGGTGTGTATGACTTCTCATTAGCGCTCAGGGCGGATCTTGAAATCCCGCTGTGGCGTGGCGCAGGTGTCAATATCACAGCACAAACCGTGGTTGCTGACACAGAAAACTTTGAAGCCGGTGATATTTTTGAGGCGCGCCGTGAACGAAATGGTCTGGAACGGGCTGTCTTCTATCAAACATTGGATTTGCCATTTGGCTTGTACAACCAAACTCAGGTGGGCTTTTTCCGTGAATATTATGATTACACTGGCATTATCAACGAAACTGCCTGGATGAGTCCGTCTGGACGCCATAAGCTCTATAACACCTATGGTTTCTTCGACTATCAAGATTACAATGAAGACCGTGACTATCATGTTATGGGATACCAGTATCATTGGGTTGAGCAAGACATTTCATTCCACCTGTCCGGGGGCGAATTCTGGCAGCGCGACAAGGGGATGAAGGTAGAGACCAAGTTCTGGTTTGGTGACAGCTATGTGTCAGTCTACGCCTACGATACGGACGTACGGGTAGCCGGTTTATCTTTCAGTATTCCACTGACACCAAGAAAAGATATGGCAGTGTCTGAGTATGGTCAGGTGAAGGGCAATCAGGCATGGCGACATGGTGTGGGCACACGTATTGGTGAAGACACCAATGCGTTGGTTTACAAGAAGGCTTATACCCCGGAAACCTCTGTTAGCCTGGATCGCACCTACTTTAACCAAGGCCGACTGTCTGGTAGTTATGTCTATGCCAATCTAGCCAGGCTGCGCGAAGCCTATCTGACCTACAAATAAACTTATCATTAAGAAGCCGGGCTGATCCTATTATCAGCCCGGACCATTTGCACCCTGCCAACGCCCTTTTGAGCGTTTTATCAGCAACAGATCTGCAACTGTGATCTATCACAAATAAATTCAGTTTGATGACAAAAATCTGAAATTTATGCTTGAGAATTGTGTCTTTCGCTCCAATACTTAGTTATAGGTAAACAACAAAAGGGAGCGCTTATGAAAATTAATCTTTCAGGCCACCATGTAGATATGACAGAAGCAGTAAAACAACACGTAGATGAAAAGTTTGCCAAAGTTGCTAACCACTTCCCGTCGCTGTTGTCGATAGACGTCATAGTTAGTAAGGAACACAAGAAATTTTATACTGAGATCAACACTAATTATTCAGGAGCCCGGATATCCGTAAAAGGAGAGGATGACGTCATGTATCCGGCCATTGCCAATGCAGCTAAAAAATTAGACGCTGCACTAAAACACAGAAAAGGCCAGCTCAAGGCCAACAAGCACGAAAAACCTGTGAGCACGACGCCACCGATTGCCCATGAAATCATTCAGGAAATGAATCTGAATTAGAGATAAAAACAAAGAAGCCACCTAAGCGGTGGCTTCATTCGTAATGCCCTTCACACAGCCCCGTCAAAGCCCATCTGGCGCCAGGATTCATACACAAACACAGAAACTGCATTAGACAGGTTCATGCTTCTGCTGTCTGGTCGCATGGGGATCCGCAGCCGCTGCTCGGGTGGCAATGAAAAAATAAGATCTTCCGGCAAGCCCCGTGTTTCTGGACCAAACAACAGGCAGTCACCACTTTGATAGTCTGGTTCATGATGATATCGGGTGCCTTTCGTGGTGCAGGCAAACACTCTGTTTGGCTTGCGCGCTGCGAGGTACTCCTCCAGTGAAGCATAGCGTTTTACTTCGCTGAATTCATGATAATCCAGACCGGCACGCCTGACCCGTTTGTCGTCCCAGTCAAAGCCCAGAGGCTCAATAAGGTGCAAAGAAAACCCGGTATTGGCACACAAGCGAATGATGTTGCCCGTATTTGGGGGGATTTCAGGTTGATATAATACGATGTCTAACATGGAAAACCTCAAAATGATATTGCATGCAGTATAACGCATCCTGCACAAGGGCTAAAAGATGTGAAGATATCTGAGCGAATTGAAGTAGCGCTACCTGTCTAACTATTCAATCCAGCGTCACTAATTTTTCATTTTCATGACTTACACTATAAGATAAGCCTAACCCGGAGTTTAACGAGGTTGTTGAGGTAATAGGTGACCCATAATTATAACTTTTTAGTTCGATTTTCCAGTATCTTTACGCTGGTCATGGCGGCGTTGATGATAGCGGCCAAGGCCTGGGCGTGGCTGGCGTCCGGCAGCGCGGCCATGCTGGGATCACTCACTGACTCTTTGCTTGATGTCAGTGCATCTATGATGAGCTTTTTGGTGCTGAGCTACGCGCTTCGCCCGGCTGATGATGATCATCGCTTCGGTCACGGCAAGGCTGAGGCACTGGCTGGACTCGGTCAGGCCGCGTTTATTGCGGGCTCAGCCTGTCTTTTGACCTTTCATGGCATCGAGCGCTTATTTAACCCGGTAACCATCCAGCACAGCCTGCTGGGGGTTTGGGTTAGCCTGTTTGCGGTTGCTTGTACATTTGCGGTGGTCGTTGTACAGCACCAGGTTGTAAAGCGTACTCAGTCAATCGCCATCAAAGCCGACTCCTTACACTACAAAGGAGATATTCTTCTTAACCTGGCAGTGCTTACGGCCCTGTTGTTGAGCCATTGGCAGGTTCAGCACGCAGACGCTCTGTTCGCCATCGGGGTGGCAGCTTACTTGCTCTATAACTGCTGGGAAATTGCCCGGGAGAGCGCAGATCATCTGATGGACAAAGAGCTGCCCGATGAAGAAAAAACCGAGATCATTCTGCTGGCGTCCAGCCATGAAGAGGTTTATGGGGTACACGACCTAAGAACCAGGCAAAGTGGTAAAGTGAAATTTGTACAACTGCACCTGGAACTGGACGACCATATTCCGCTAGCCCGCGCACATCAGATCAGTGATGAAGTGGTGGCCCATATTAAAGCGGCGTTTGAGTCGGAGATGGACATTCTGATCCATCAGGATCCGGTGTCACTGGCGGTATCACCGGTCACATAGTCAGACAAAGAGGGGGCTGTTGTCGCTCCCTGCCCAATGAGCTGGTGGACAAACGAATAAAACTGGTTCAGCACTGCTCGTCTGACTGTGTCCTTCTCACATAATAGCTCGTGTTTACCCGGGTAGTGGTGTAGCTGGCAAGCGGCATTGTTGGCCGCAAAATGTGTATGGGCGGCGGAGCAAACTATGCTGTCATGTTGTGCGCTGGCGATGCTCACTGGCAGATCAATGCGTTGCTGTACCATGCTCTGTGTAAATTGCAGTGCCTGCTGCAACCAGCGAAAACTGACCCCGCCCAGCTGCAAGTCAGGGTGCTGTTGATATAACTGCCTGAATATCGAATAGCGCAGTTCGCACTGCGTCAGCTCATTGTCTGCGAAGGCTTTGGGCATGTAATCCGCCTGACCGACGGCATAACTTTGTCCCAGCCCTAACGCACAGGCTGTGGTAGCAATTCCCTGAGCCAGCCAGGCTGGGTAGGGTGCTGTATTAATCGCAAGCATAGGCGCGCTGAGAAAGGCGCCAACGGCGGGGCTGCTGTAACGTGTGAGATAATCACAGGTGATAGCGCCGCCCATAGAATGGGCCAGAATTACGCTTTGCCCGTGCCACTGAGGTAAGACGACTTGGTTGATGAACGCATCAAGGCAATCACCGTACTGCGCAAAACGCTCAATATAGCCAATGTGCAGGTTGCTAAGAAAGCGGCCAGACAGGCCCTGACCAGGGTGATCATAGGTGAAAACGGCAACCTGATTGCGGCCAAACTCCCAGATCAACTCCTGATACTTGTGTGCCGATTCTATCCGGCCGTTGACCAGTATGACGGCAAACCGGGCATGCTCGGGTATATGGCTGGCATAAAAGAGCGGCCCGACCGGGCTGTCAAAGGTGCCTTTTTGGCAGGCTTGCCAGTGCGCTTCTATTTGCGCCAGATTATCGGATAAGTGCTTACTTTCGCTATAAAACATGCTTGTCTATTGGTAGCTCTACGGTGACACGCAGACCACCGTGGTTACTAAACTGAATACGGCCATGATGCACTTTTATGGCATGTTGCGCAATTGCCAGTCCCAGGCCAAACCCGCCTGAGCCCGCAGTTCCCTCTGGTGTGCGTGCTTCTGAGGCTCTGAAAAAAGGAATACAGAGTTTTTCCAGCATGGCATCGCTGACTCCCGGTCCGTCATCACAAATCGCCACGCTCAGCCGGTTGTTATCACATTGCGCATCCAGTGTAATTTGTTTGTTTGCGTACTTTATGGCGTTTCGCAATATGTTCTCAAACGCACGGCCAAGTAGCATGTCATCGACTGTCAGGGTCAGGTCGGGTAATGTTTCCCAGTTGACCTCTTTGCCCAGTTGCTGACTCTCAAAACTGGCATCGTCCAGGATGGGGTCCAGCAAGTCAGCCAGTGATATTGCATGCAGGCTCACTTGTTGCTGCTGAGATTCCAGTCGCGATAATTGCAGGATATCACTCAGCATATGTTCAAGCAGATGTGCTTCTTTCTCGACTCTTTGCAAATAGGGCATGAGCGATTCTGGTGCTTTATCGCTGGCTATGCCATTTGCCATCTGCAGGCGAGTGAGCGGAGATCTGAGCTCATGAGAGATATCTGCCTGCAGGCGCTTTTGTTGTGTGACATGTGCCTCGAGGTGGCTGGCCATCAGATCAAAGTCTTTCCCCAGCTGTCCAAGTTCGTCCTGGCGTGATGTGCTGATGTTTGCGCGGGTATCCAGTTTACCTTGTGCCAGTGCAGCTGCGGCTTGTTGTAACTGTCTGACTGGTTTGAGCAGGCCACGGGTAAACCACAGACTAAAGCCAAAGCTGGCGAGCAGCAGGATCAGTATTTTCACCCATGTCGGTAGTAATCTGATCTTTGTCAGCACCCTGGGATCGCGGTGATCCATCAGTTGAAAAAGCTGATACGATTCGCCCTGTAGCCGAATATCCAGCGGGCCAAAAGCCCGGTACTGCTCGGTGTCGACAACCTGCGGGGGGGCATTGACGGTAAAGTTCAGGAGCGACAAGTCCCATTCCAGCAAAGCTGGGTGGCTCAGCACACTTTTTAATTCGTCGCTGTGGCGTAAGTAAATTTTTGGCCCGTGAGTGCGGTTACGACCGGGCAGTAAAGTGGCAAGAGGTTGCTCCGGACGGTTGTCAGCACGGCGTTCCAAAGTTCGTTGCAGGTGGTGCAGATTCTTTAACATAGCCGGGCTTAGCTGGCGAGTTTCTAATAGCTTGGGTTGCAACAGGCTAACACTCATCAGCAGCACTAAAGTGGCGGCAATCGTTCCCCAAAACCACATGAATACTTTTATTAGTAAGTACTTCCTCATTCTATGCCTTAAGGAAAATATAGCCTGAGCCACGTAATGTTTTGATATAGGTATGCGAACTGTGCTGTGCGATTTTCTTTCTTACATTGCTGACATGCATATCAACCGATCTGTCATAAGGTGCTAAAGGGCGGCCAAGCACTGTGTGTGACAGGGTTTGTTTGGTCACCGGCTGGCCAGCCGATTTAATTAGCTGATGCAGCATTTCGTATTCTGTGCCAGTCAGTGGTAATGGTGTGCCCTTGATGCTGGCAGTGCGTGAAGCGAGGTCCAGCTCCAGATCCTGATATTTGAAACTGGGTGCCACGGAATTATTAAGCAGGTGTGCAATGCGCCGGGTGATGGCCTTGATCCGTGCCAGCAGCTCTCTGTGATTAAAGGGCTTGGGAATATAGTCATCTGCGCCCAGCTCCAGGCCAAAGATACGGTCAAAATCATCGCCTTTAGCCGTCAGCATGATCACCGGCGTCATTTTTTTTGCGCGCAGTGCTTTAAGCACTTCAAAGCCGTCCAGCTGGGGCAGCATGACATCCAGCAGGATCACATCAAACTCTCTGGTTAGTGCCATATCCAGCCCCTCAGGGCCGGTATAAGCGGCATAAACATTACACCCTTCGCTTTGCAGATACTCTTGCAAGAGTTCACACAGGCCCCGGTCATCGTCAATTATCAGTACATTGGCGCTCATACTGTTACTCAGTCTCTGTTCCTGTGTCTATCTTACCTTACTATAGAAGTAAGGTGACTGACTTTACACTTCTTTACGCTCAATACATTAGGGGGATGATCTAGGAATGTGTGGGGGCTGAAACAGCACTTGACAAAACTTTACACAACCTTGACGTTGCTTTGCTCTGGCGTTGCTAAAGTGATATCCAACTTAACAGGAGACGCTACCATGAATACACACACCAAAACCAAGATCCGTCACACAGTTAAAGCACTGTTACTGGCCTCAGTGATGGCCGGCAGTGGTGCCGCACTGGCCGATACCGACGTGAATGAGGCGCAGCCTAAAGCTGCTAATATGAAGCCGATGAAAAGTATGGGCCATATGCTGCTATCAAAGCGTGCGGTAAAGCACCTGGGTCTGACCCAAAGTCAGCAGGATGAGTTAAAAAGCCTTTTTGACGCGCAGCGCGAGCAGGTGAAAAATTTGCGCGGTGACAAAGACAAAGGTGAGCATCATGAGGCGTTTAAATCATTGATTGAGGCAGAACAATTCGACAAAGCACAGGCACAACTGTTGCTGGAGCAATTTCAGCCACAGAAGCGTGAAATGATGCTTATCCGGCTGGAAACACAGCACAAGGTATATCATATTTTAACTGAAGAGCAGCGCGCCAAACTCAAGCAGCTGCGTCACAAGCGTATGGCTAAAAAGCACCATCAACACCAGTCTTCGTAACGATTGTGAAAAGAGAAACTGCCCGGATGACTACCGGGCAGAGATTATTCTTTAAAGAAATTATCGTCGTTTTTGGCCAGCATTGCTTCCAGATCTTCCACCATATCTCTGGCGGCTTCCGGCGACAGATCGGCACTGTTGAGTGGTGTTGAGATTTTATTGTTCTCTTCAGACCACTCACCTAAATCTATGAGCTGGCAGCGTTTAGAGCAAAAAGGACGATGTGGGCTTTGCGCCGACCAGACCACGGCAGCCTGGCAGGTAGGGCATTTTACAGAAACAGACATAAGCGCCTCAGCATAACAATTTTTCTCTATTGTACTGTGTGGTCGTCTGGGCGTCACGGGCCGCAGAATAATTAGTAACTGGTGACCCGGTTAATCTCGGCCAGAGACGTGATCCCATCCGATGCTTTTTTCAACCCGGACTGACGCAGATTCGCAAATCCCTGGCTCGCGGCAAGCTCGGCAATTTCCAGTGAGTTACCACCTTCCATAATGGCATGTGAGATTTCTGGTGTGATCTTCATCACTTCATAAATACCAACCCGGCCCTTGTAACCATCGGTACAATGATCGCACCCTTTGGGGGCGTAGAGGGTCATATTCTTAATTTGTTCAGCAGTAAAGCCCTGGCGTTGTAGCTCTTCGGTGGGCAACTGCTCCGGCTCTTTGCACTTGGGGCACAAGCGGCGAGCCAGCCGTTGAGCGATGATCAGGCTGACTGAGCTGGCCACGTTATAGGCAGGTACACCCATATTGAGTAAGCGGGTCAGGGTTTCTGAGGCAGAGTTTGTGTGCAGGGTACTCATCACCAAGTGGCCGGTTTGGGCAGCCTTGATGGCGATTTCAGCGGTTTCCAGGTCACGGATCTCACCAACCATGACGACATCGGGATCCTGACGCAGGAAAGCCCGCAATGCATTGGCAAAGGTCATATCTGCTTTGGTGTTGATCTGTACCTGATTAATGCCTTCCAGGTTGATCTCCACCGGATCTTCCGCAGTGCTAATGTTACGCTCTGGTTTATTGAGGATATTCAGGCCGGTATAAAGCGACACGGTTTTACCCGAGCCTGTCGGACCGGTGACCAGGATCATCCCCTGTGGTTGCTCAAGTGCATTCAGGTACATGCTCTTCTGATCCGCTTCATAACCAAGCGCTTCAATGCCCAGCTTGGCGGCGGATGAATCCAGGATCCGCATTACGATTTTTTCACCCCACATGGTTGGCAGGGTACTGACACGAAAATCTATGCTCTTGCGCTCGGAGATCTTCAGCTTAATGCGGCCATCCTGTGGCTTGCGCTTTTCCGCGATATCCAGGTGAGACATTACCTTGATACGGGCCGATAAGCGGCTGGAGAGGGCGTGAGGCGGACTGGCCATTTCATGTAGCAAACCATCGATACGAAAGCGCACCCGGTATTTCTTTTCATAGGGCTCAAAGTGCAGATCCGATGCGCCTTTTTTGATCGCATCCATGAGGATCTTATTGATATAAACGATGATAGGGGCGTCGTCTTTTTCTTCATCGTTGTTTTGTGCTTTGGGTTCGTCCTCAACATCCAGGCTGGCGAATTCTTTAAATTCATCCTCACTCAGGCTGAGGCTGCTGTTATCGTCAAACAGTTGGTCAATTTTCTGGTCGAGCAGTTTATAGTCGACAACCACAACTTCACATTGCAAACCGGTGCTGAATTCAAAGTTCTCAAAAGCCCCGTAGTCGGTAGGATCTGAAGTCGCAATAAAGAGTTTGCGATCCTTTTTCACCAGCGGCAGCAAATGATGCTGGCGAATGAGCTTTTCTTTAACCAGCTCTTTGGGGACCTGAGTAATGTCAAAGCCGCTCAGATCAAAATAGGGGACCCTGAACAAGTCAAGGCATTGCTCGGCCATCTCCTGGCTGCTCATGCCGCTACACAGACAAATGAGCTCTGCCGTTGAGTGGGCATCGGCTTGTTTGGCTTTAACCTGCTCAGCAGTGAGTTTGCCAAGGGTAATAAACTTTCTCAGTAATGGCGAGTGATGTTCCATAATGCTCTTAAGACTTCAACGAGTTACACTAAATGTAGCAAAAAATGCGGTGATCCGGTTAGTGAATTAATAGCAAACCGGGCCAGGTGTGGGCGGGTATGCCACCCATCACGCATGATTGGCCTCTGCAAGCTGCAAAAAGCTTTTATGTAAGGCAGCAAGTTGTGCTTGCATCGCTTCAAGCGGTTGATTGTTGTCGAGAATAAAGTCGGCTTTCGCGCGCTTATCGGCTCTGCTCATTTGCGCTGCAATGATCTGCTCAATCTGCTGCTGGTGGGCATTGTCTCGTGCGCAGGTGCGCGCTATCTGCACCTCCACAGGCACATCGACGAGCAGGGTTTTATCGCAGTATTTATCCAGCGTATTCTCAAACAACAAAGGCGCCGATAAAATAACATAATCGCTGTCGGCGTGCGCCAATTGTGCCAGCAGCTGGGCGCGGATCATCGGGTGTAGCAAGTTGTTCAGCCAGTTTTTTTCATCTTCGTCGGCAAAGATAATAGCGCGCAGTGCCTGGCGGTCCAGCGTGCCTTCCTCTGTCAGGATGTGCTTGCCGAAATGGCTCACAATGGCCTCCAGCCCCTGGCTGCCAGGCTCGACGACCTCTCTTGCCACCACATCGGCATCCACAACGCAGATCCCTTGTTGACTGAGGTAGTCGGACACAGTGGTTTTACCGGCACCGATCCCGCCGGTTAAGCCTAAGATCCAGTTGGCCATGGTTATGCTCCTAACAACGAAAGATACCAGCGACTTAGTTGCTCACCATATAACAGCGTCAGCCATCCGGCAATGGCCAGGTAAGGGCCAAAGGGGATTGGGGTGGCCTTGTCTTTGCCCTGCACGGCCAGTTGAGTTGCACCAATGACGGCACCAACCACACTGGATAACAAAACAATAATGAGCAGCGACTGCCAGCCCATTAGCGCACCAAAGACTGCCAGCAGTTTAAAGTCGCCAAAGCCCATACCTTCTTTACCTGTGAGTAGCTTAAACGCCCAGTAAATACTCCACAGACTCAGATAACCCACGGCTGCGCCTGTGATGGCTTCGGCAGGAGGTATGGTGATGCCTGCGACGGCGGCCAGCAGGGCAAACCAGAGCAAGGGCAAAGTGAGCTGATCGGGCAGCAGCATATGGTCGATATCGATAAAGATCAGGACTATCAGTACCCAGGTCACCAGCAAATACACCAAAGCCTGTGGGGTGGCAGAAAAATGCCAGGCCAGCCAGAGCGACGCTGCGCCGGTCAGTAGCTCGACAAAGGGATAACGTTTTGCAATGGGAGTTTGGCAGTAAGCGCATTTGCCCCCCAGAAATACCCAGCTGAGTAGCGGAATATTGTGCTGAAGTTTTATTTTGCTGTTGCACTTGGGGCAGGTTGAACCCGGTGTCATGAGGTTGAATGTAGTGGGTTCGCTTTGCTGGGGTGCCTGCTCCAGAATGACCCGGCATTCGCTCTGCCAGTTGCGCTGCATCATCACGGGCAGGCGGTAGATCACCACGTTTAAAAAGCTGCCAATACACAGGCTGGTTAGTGCGACAGTGAGCAGCCAAAACCAGGTTTGCTGCTCCATAAGGTGCCAAACTTCTTGCATAATAAAGTCTTTGTTATTGTTAAATGACGGTGCCGAGCTGGAATATAGGTAAATACATAGCAACAATCAAGCCGCCAACCAGCACGCCCAGGATCACCATGATCATAGGTTCGAGTAATGAAGACAGCCCATCGACCGCATCATCCACTTCCTGCTCATAAATACTGGCTACTTTTGCCAGCATGCTGTCGAGTGCGCCAGACTCTTCGCCGATAGACACCATTTGTACCACCATATCGGGAAAGATCTTGGCATTACGCATGGCCCAGTTCATCTGATTACCTGAGCTGACCTCGCCTTTGATGTCTAAAATGGCATTTTTGTAAATGATATTACCGGAAGCACCCGCAGCGGACTCAAGCGCATTGACCAAAGGCACGCCTGCCGCAAAGGTGGTTGATAAGGTTCTGGCGTAGCGGGCAACTGCCGCTTTTTTAAGTATTTCGCCAATGGCTGGAATTTGCAGCACCATGCGGTCGTTAAAGTGGCGCACTGCGGCGCTGCGTTGCAGGGCTTCTTTGTAGGCATATCCGGCCCCGCCAAGACCTATCAGGAACAGCCACCAGTATTCTTGCATAAATTCAGAGATGCCCAGCACCATCAGGGTAAAGCCTGGTAGTTCCGCGCCGAAGCCGGTGAAAATTTCTTCAAACTGAGGCACAACAAATATCAACAGGATGGAGGTCACAATCAAAGCGACGGAAAGCACCGCAATGGGATAAAACATCGCCTTTTTAATTTTGGATTTAAGTGCTTCTGCTTTTTCTTTATACAGGGCAACCCGGTCAAAGATCCGATCCAGTGCCCCTGATTGCTCGCCCGATTCAACCAGGTCGCAGTATAACTCATCGAAATATTTGGGATGACTGCGCAGCGACTTGGCTAGTGGCTGACCGGCTTTTACTTCATCGGCAATGTGGGTGATAAGCTTACTGAGGCTTTTGTTCTTTGCCCCCGAGGCAATCATATCTAGTGCCTGTACTAACGCTACGCCTGCGGTCAGCATAGTGGCAATTTGCCGGGTAACGACGGCAATGTCTTTAGGGGTAATTTTTTGGGTGCTGCTTAACCCGAATAGCGGCTTAGGTTTGCGCTTTACTTTAGAGGGCGTGATCCCTTGTTTGCGCAATTGCGCTTTAACCAGGGCCACACTGGTGCCTGTGAGCTCGCCTTGCAGGCGTTTACCACGGGCGCTTACGCCGACCCAGATAAAGGTATCGACTTTGGCTGCGTTTTTGTCGGGTTGATTCATAAGGAGCTTACTTGCAAGAGGGCAAAGCCCTCTTGCAATAATTCAGCATTATTGATTAGTTTGCTGTACAGCTTGCAGGTAACCAGCTTAACTGAGCCGGAGCCGTTGCAGTGCCATTACACTTCCAGCTGGCAATTTGGAATCCACCAGTGAAGTCTGTGTCTGCAGCATCTGCACCAGCTGTGGTTTGCGGTGTCAGTGTCACAACCAGACCATCCATATCGCCTGTACCTGTAATTGTCATCTGGCCAGCATCGTCAATTACCAGTGTGGTGACATATTGAGTGCCTTCAAAATCGTCGTCACAGACAGATGGGTTACCGCCAATTTGTGCTGTTTCAGTTGCACACGCTTTAGGCATAGTGGCAGCTGCGATAAGCTCAGAGGCTTTAGCACGGTTGATGTAATCCTGGTATGCCGGTAGGGCAACGGCAGCAAGAATACCTATGATTGCGATTACAATCATTAATTCGATAAGGGTAAAACCACCCTGTTGTCTTTGCGTCATGATGTGTCTCCTAAGGGATGTTAGACCCGATGCCAGCAACCACTCACACCAGGGGTTTATTAAATCTGTGCTCTTTGCGTTCAGGCTAAGTATAGGCCTTTAGTCTTATAATAAATTTGTTGTAAATCAAACTGGGTAATCATTCTTTTGGCGTAGTGCTCGATATTGTTATTTATCGAGAAAAAATCACCATGTTATCCACCAGTCTACGACATTACTATGACAGTTGTGGTGATCCTGGCCTTAACAAGAACCAGTTTACACACCTGCCTAAGTTACAATTGCTGTTAATATACATGCTGGCATGTTTATAAGAGTACACACTTTTTGAGTGCTAATTCTTTGTTCGTATTAAAAAGTGTTTTCTCATGCTTGTCAACGAGCTGGCTTTGTATTTTCTTACAAAGCCGTTACACCTGTTACTCAAAGCGCATAGACAAGTCTATACTCTGCAGGTGTTTCGTCAACGCACCGCTTGATATGTAATCAACACCTGCCTGCGCATAAGTCGCCAGCTTATCTAAGGTCATATTACCCGAGACCTCCAGCTTGGCTCTACCTGCAGTTTGTTTAACGGCAATTTGAATGTCTTCAACGGTAAAGTTATCAAGCATAATGATATCTGCGCCGGCATCTAGCGCCTGTTGCAGCTCCGTCAGGCTTTCAACTTCTACTTCAACGGGCTTGTCGGGGTGATTTTGTCTGGCCTGTGCCACTGCCTTGGCTATGCCACCGCAGGCTGCAATATGGTTCTCTTTGATCAGGAAGGCATCAAATAAACCGATGCGATGGTTTTTGCCGCCGCCACAGGTCACGGCATATTTCTGCAATGCGCGCAGGCCCGGAATGGTTTTGCGGGTATCTAACAGCTGTGTGTTGGTATCGGCAAGTGCAGCAACTGAATGCGCGGTGGCAGTGGCTGTGCCCGACAGCGTTTGCACAAAGTTCAGGGCAGTACGCTCGGCGGTGAGGATCGCCCTGGCGCTTCCCGTTGCTTCAAAAATACGCTGGTTTGGCGTCAATGTGTCACCGTCATTGACCAGCACATTCACCTGTACACTGGGGTCAACTTGTCTAAACACCTCAAGGATCAGATCCTTACCACAAAACACACACGCTTCGCGTGTGATCACATAGGCCTTTGCTTGTTGTGAGGCGGGGATCAGGGCTGCGGTAATGTCACCATCGGCAGCGCTTTGATTATTCAGGTCTTCATCAAGTGCCAGCTTAACCAGCTGCGGGATCTGTTCATTTATCATGGGTAATCTTAGCTTTGCTATTCAATAGCCTAATTCTACTGCGTTACGCCAGTTAATGACAATGTCGTTTATTAACGGCAACCACAGGCTGTTTCGCAATCCTTTGAACAGTGTCAAAATAACATAGTGAAAGTATGGCAAACTTGCTAAGGTAAGAGCACAGCGATATTGGCTAAGTATTTCTATTTATGCAGTTAAATTGGTATCCGGGCGCACAGCAGCGACGCTCTCCCCATTATAATGAACGCCCGCCAGCGTGTAACCCATCGTTACTGGTGGTGCATTGTATTTCGTTGCCTGCGGGAGAATATGGTGGTCATTACATTGACGACTTATTTATGGGCACGCTGGACTGTCAGGCACATCCCAGTTTTGATTCACTGCGTGGTGTGAGGGTGTCAGCCCATTGCCTGATCCGCCGTGACGGTGCCATCATCCAGTACGTGCCGTTCG
The DNA here is from genome assembly GCF_000967655.1 of Pseudoalteromonas rubra. Taxonomy (GTDB): domain Bacteria; phylum Pseudomonadota; class Gammaproteobacteria; order Enterobacterales; family Alteromonadaceae; genus Pseudoalteromonas; species Pseudoalteromonas rubra_A. The sequence continues at coordinate 119,542 of NZ_JXYA01000042.1, read as the reverse complement.
ATAAGCGGGCCTGGCACGCCGGAGTATCTGAGTTTGCTGGACAAGATAACTGCAATGATTTCAGTATTGGTGTGGAGCTGGAAGGAACAGACACAACGTCATACACTGAAGCCCAATATCAGGCACTGGCTAAGCTGACGTTATGGCTACAGCAGCAACTCCCGGCATTGACCTCGGAGCGAATTGTTGGCCACAGTGATATTGCCCCCGGGCGCAAGTACGATCCGGGTGTGGCGTTCGATTGGCACAAGTATTTTGCATTGATAAAACAAGAGTAACGGACATGATGTTGATTTCTATCATAATAGCTTTAGTGATCGAGCGCCTGGGTGCCCGTTCAGAACATTGGCAGATTGACTTTTATTTGGGTAAGTATCTGGCTTTGAGTAAGAAACAGCTCAGTGAAAAGGGCATGTTTGGTTCAGATTTTGGGGTCATGATTTGGTTTGTGCTGCCTACCATATTGGTTGCGCTGGTATATCACCTGTCAGACTTTGTGCTCTTTCAGTTAATACTCAATGTATTGATCTTGTTGGTTTGCTTTGGCTGTGGCCGCTATCGCCGCTTATACAAAGGATACCTCAATGCTCTGACCCGGGGAGACTCAGAAGCAGTCACACTGTACGCACTGCAAATGGGCCAGGAGCGGACCGAAACAGAGCGCAATGGTGAAACGTTCGGGCAAACGCTGGTATGGATCAACTTTCAACATTATTGTGCGGTGATGTTCTGGTTTGTGATGTTGGGTGCACCTGGAGCTGTGCTTTATGCAAGTGTGCGCTATCTGGTTGAGACGCTCACGGAGCGTCAGGAAGACGATTTACCGGCTCAGGTGAGTTTGTTGCGCAGTTTGCTCGGGACTCATACCAAAAGATTCACTAAGCTATTGTTCTGGCTTAACTGGTTACCAGCCAGGGTTGCCAGTTTTGGTTATCTGATCATAGGTAACTTCACGAAAGGAACCGGGTGTTGGTTAAAATACTTGCTGGATTTTGATACGCCAAACCGGCAGGTGGTGAGTGAGATTGCGCTAGCCGCAGAGCAGATAGAGCAGCAGTTTTTTGGTTGCACCTACGAAGCAACCTGTATGATGCGCCTGGTTAAGCGCAATATCCTGTTCTTCCTGGTATTGACCGCACTGCTGACTTTGTTTGGCGGTTTGAGTTAACTCAAAAATGCATGACAGGCTGGCTAAGCTGGCCTGTCAGGCGGTTATGAACCCGGCTGAGTGGCCAGCCAGGCTCGTTTGCGCTCAAGCATAGCTGCCAGCTGATTGTCTTCAACATCTAATGTGGGCAGCAGCTGATCCGTTACCTCAATCATGTCGCACACCCCCGCAACATTCCATAATGCCTCCTCAAGTCCCTTAGCCTTGTGTATTGCATAATGGCTGACGTATCTCAGCTCGTTGGCCAGGTAATCCATATCCGGGCGACCGGTTTTGGAAATATAAAGATGAAACACAAACAATAACTCTTTCTTGAGTGCCCGTTTGATAAACAAGAACAAGGGATCCAGCGATTCCCCAGCGGCAATGCACTGACTTTTGAGTGCTTCTTGCAGCGTTTGCGCCTTTGGATCAAAACGTAAGAAAACCGTGTATTGCAGCGGCTTGTCCTGACGTGACTGTTTGCGCAGCCGCTCACTCAGATATTCGCCAATAAAGTCGCTTGGCAGCAAGCCATGGGGTTGCACATACTCCTGATGGTTATGGTGGATCACTTCACTGAGCAAAATCTTGTGCAGTGTGGTGGGATAGAGCCCCTGACCAATCGCACCAATTTTAAAATGGGCTGCGGATTTGTGCAGGTACAGCGGGAACTGACAAATACTCTTAGTAACCATGTTGCGCAGTGCATGCGACAACCCGGGGATCCTGGGGGCTTCTTCGCACGGTTGCAGTTTATTCTTATTATTTTCAATCAAGATTTTAAAAAACGTAATGGCGGTATGCTGCACATTACTGAGAATATTCACTTTCAGATTAATGATGGTCTTTGCCTTGTTGACCGCCATCACCTCATACCTGAGTTTAGTGAGGTTATGTTGTTTGGTAATTTTTTGCAGCTCGGGCAGGTCGAGATGCACAATATCGCCTTTTTGCAGTGTCGCCGGCTCATCCAGTGCCACCTGTAAGCCCATCACCGAGAAATCTCGGGTATGGCCATGCAACACCGCGCCATCCTCTGCAGCGACAGCCACAGCTGTCTTGTACAGATAGCGCTTGTGCGAGCGCAGGTTGACATATTCAAGCGCAACGACTTCCAGTGGCGGGGGCACTTTGGCCTTCCCGTGACCAAATTGCTTGATCAGGTTAACCTGCTCTTTCGTGTATTGTAGCGCCTGATAATAGGCTGTTTGCTGCTCGGTGGTAATATCGCTGAGCGTCATCAGGTATTTAACGTTTTCAATCAACCCCTGAACCCGGGGCGTTGGGCGCTTATTCAGTTTCTCAACATTTTTGCCGGCGCTGGAGGGCAAAGACAGCGGAATAAAGGCATCTTCATGATGGCTTGGCATCAGCTGAACCTTAAAGATCCGCCAGCTGTCTTTTTGACTGCCAAAGCCCATAAATAAGTGATGCAATTCAGCCGATTTCTTAAGCTCCCAGTCAAACGCCGAGTAAAAATAAATTTTACCATTTTTGCCATGGGTAAATGTGTAACAATAGGCTTCTTTGACAGGCTCAGGGCGCTGCAGGAGCATATCCAGGCGCTGCTGGTTGAAGACACTGTATAAAGAGGAGGTTTTGCGCTCATCCTCAAAGTAATAGTTGATGTGTGCGTTGTTTTCATTGGTCAGTACCAGGCTTGGGTAGAGCATGGTTTTAGCCTGACTAAAAAATACGAACAACGAATTTACGCGGGGCAGGTAATACTGCTCATAGCCCTTACATACCACCGCATCCATGGTGTTATCCAGGTTAATTTTGTAGCGTCGCTTATTGCCATGAATAAAGCTTTGTAAAAAGTCATCAAAGCCACTGTTGTTTTCGACAAAGGTGCGCTTCAGGCGTACATGGTTGTATTCATTGGATACGGGGTCTACCGCGACCACTTCATACTGGATCCCGCTTTTCAGTCCAAGCTCAAAGTCCTGCTCCAGCCCAACCAGGCGCAGTGACACCAAATCGCCTTTATGTAAATGATAGTTGGGTGCCAGTTTGATTTTTGCGCCACTGAGAGAAATGTCCGAGGTACTGGCATTGGCAAGCCGCTGATTGCCAAACTCCACCGTGATCTTGATAGAGTAATTCATCCGCTCTTCTATGCGGCTTTCGTAAGAGGCAAAGCGGATGTATTGGGTGGCCTGAGAGAGATCCTGCCCGGGGGTATCTTCATCCTGCTGCTGGGCCGCCTGCTTTTGCATAACTTTAAAGTTATTGTCGGTGTTCATCACCGCTTCGTAAACGGCTAAGGTATAGCCGCCATAGCGAGCCACTTCTTGCTCAAACACCCGGATCGCAACATCGTCCATAAAGTGTTGCTTGCCTTCGTACTCATAAGGTTTTACTTGTCCAGATACCTGACCACGCAGGTCGATAAAACGCGCGACGGGCTGAGACAGCCGGGTCATTTCCATTTTCAGCAAAAACTGGTCTGGTTTGCTCAGTTGCGCTGTTTTTTGCTTGAAGATAAAGTCAAAATTCGGATCGCCGAGATCAATCTTTAATTCATCTATTAAGTCTTGGTATTGTTGTAATTTATCTTCAGCCATAGGTACACATTTTAAATCAGCAGATCTTACCCGGTTATTGTTTCAGCCTTTGCCAAATTTATGTCAGTATTAACGCTTACTGTTGAACTAAGCTTAATTGAGTTTTAATTTAAGCAATAACTATGCCTTGATTTTTATGGGAAAAAAGAAAACCGCATTTGTCTGTAGTGATTGTGGAGCGGAATTTGCTCGATGGCAAGGGCAATGTTCTGAATGTAAAGCCTGGAATACGATAACTGAGTTCAGAGTCCCCTCTGTGAAGGCCGCGCCGCGCGGCGGAACTATGGCTGGATATGCTGGCGTGGTGGAAGCCAAAGTCCAGACGCTGGACGAAGTTAACCTTGAATCACTGCCCAGATTTTCAACTGGATTCAAAGAGTTTGACCGTGTACTCGGGGGGGGCGTGGTACCAGGCAGTGCCATTTTAATTGGCGGTGAGCCGGGTGCTGGTAAGAGTACCTTATTATTGCAGACCATGTGCTTGCTGGCCGAATCTATGTCTACTTTATATGTGACAGGTGAAGAATCTTTGCAGCAGGTTGCGATGCGCGCCAAGCGTTTGGGCCTGCCAACTAACAAACTACGTACCCTGGCCGAAACAAACGTCGAAAGCATTTGCCAGCTGGCATTGCGTGAAAAGCCGGCCATTATGGTCATTGATTCAATTCAGGTGATGCACATGAGTGATGTGCAGTCCGCGCCGGGCAGTGTTTCTCAGGTGCGAGAAAGTGCCGCTTACCTGACCCGTTTTGCGAAGCAAAACCAGGTTGCCATTATTATGGTCGGCCACGTCACCAAAGATGGCTCACTGGCGGGGCCTAAGGTATTGGAGCACTGTATTGACTGCTCTATTTTGCTTGAAGGTAGCAGCGACAGTCGCTTCAGAACCTTGCGTGGTAATAAAAACCGTTTCGGTGCGGTCAATGAACTTGGGGTTTTTGCCATGACAGGGCAGGGCCTGAAAGAAGTGAGTAACCCCTCGGCGATTTTCCTCAACCGGGGTGAAGAGCAAACTCCCGGCTCTCTGGTCATGGTGATCTGGGAAGGCACCCGGCCACTGCTGGTGGAAGTTCAGGCGCTGGTGGACTACTCCCAATTGGCCAATCCACGGCGTGTTACTGTCGGTCTGGAGCAAAATCGTCTGGCCATGTTGCTTGCGGTGTTGCACCGCCACGGTGGTCTGCAGGTGGCGGATCAGGATGTGTTTGTCAACGTGGTTGGCGGCGTTAAAGTCTCTGAAACCAGTGCCGACTTAGCGTTGATCGCGGCTTTGGTGTCGAGCTTTAAAAACCATGCGCTGGAACGTCAGATGGTGGTATTTGGTGAAGTGGGCCTGGGCGGAGAGATCCGGCCGGTACCCAGTGGCCAGGAAAGACTGCGCGAAGCCGCGAAACATGGCTTCAAACGTGCTATCGTACCGATTGCGAATAAACCAAAGGACGCCATTGAGGGAATGGAGGTGGTCGCCGTTGCCAGCCTCAGTGATGCGCTCGAAGCCTTGTTTTAAAGGGAATCTATACAAATGAAAAAATCTACGATCATGCTGGCGTTAGGTGGTGTCATGTCAGCCGCTGTTGTTGGTGCACATCTATATGCAAATCAGCAGGCAGAATTGGCGGTGCAGCAGCAGATCGCGCAATTTGCAGAGCAATCTGAGCTGCTGATCGAGCACCAGGGCTCATCTTATAATCTGTTTACCAACACCGTTAAAGTTCAGTCTCTGGTGATCAAAGAAGCCACTGGGCAGCAGACGCTGCTCAACATTGGCGAGTTCAGCTTGCAGGGCTATGAAGCCGATAAAATCAGTGAGTTTACAGAGGTTAAGTTGACGAACGTCACACTCAGCCCGGTGCTGGCTGCAGAGCTTGAGCAGCAGGTCGCCACCCTGGCTGATACCAGCTATGCGCTGACCTCGTCTTTACGTTACAACCCGGACAACGGCAAGAGCCAGTTCAAATCATCTGTTGATGCGGCGGGAGTGGCAGGACTAACGTTTGATTTTGACCTGGGCAACAGCGCCGAGTTGATGGCCACTTCACTGGAGATGCAGCAGCAAGGTGGTGATTTGACGCTGGAGCAGGAATTACAGATGCAGAGCAAGCTCATTTCAGCGGTACAGACGCTACAGCCACAAAAGCTGACCTTTGCGATTGCCGGACAGCCCAAGCTGGATGCGCTGGTAACTGAGCTCCTTGCTAACAAAGGGCTGACCAAAGAGCAGTTTCAGCATATGCTGGCAATGCAACTTATGCAGGTGCCTGTCTCTGAGCAGGTCAAGCAGGGGCTTAGCGATTTTGCAACGGGTCTTAATAGCCTAGAGGTGAATGTTTCTGTCGATGAGGCAATGGATTTCAACACCTTTTCTCAGCAAGTTCAGATGCTGGCAGCCGATCCTGAGGGGCTGGAGAAGTTCCTCAATTTGAAGGTAACGGGTTCTTAACCTTAACCTCATAACGTAAAAAGCCACCTGACGGTGGCTTTTTTGTAACGCTCGAACACAGCTTAATTATTCAAAGCTAACATCAACTCACGATTACGTTCCAGCTTGGCCAGCATCTGCTGTGCCAGCGGCTTAAAGGTTGCCAGCTCTGCCGCAGGCAAAGGTTGCGACTTAGGCAGCTTGACGGTGCGTGGGTTGCGGTGCACTCCGTTAACTAAAAACTCATAGTGCAGGTGAGCACCTGTAACTCGGCCGGTCGCGCCGACAGTACCAATCTTCTGGCCCTGCTTGACCTTCTGGCCTTGTTTAACATGGCGTTTGTGCAGGTGCAGGTACTTCGTCACGTACTGGCTACCGTGCTGAATAAACACGTAATTACCATTGAGACGGTTATAGCCCGACTTGATCACTTTACCATTACCCGCTGATACTACAGGTGTACCGGTTCTGGCGGCATAATCTATTCCCCTGTGGGCAGACACACGACCGGTGACCGGGTGTAGGCGGCGTGGGTTAAAGTTAGAGCTGATATACTTAAAATCGACCGGTGCGCGCAGGAAGGCTTTCTTCATGCTGCGGCCTTCTGGAGTATAGAAGTCACCGTCAGAGTGGCGCACAGCTGTGTAACGCTCGCCCTGATTGATAAACTCAGCCGCGATGATCTTGCCTGTGCCTATCTCTTCACCGTCCACAAAATGTGATTCGTAGATAAGAGAAAACTGATCGCCCTTGCGAATATCGTTGGCAAAGTCGACATCCCAGCCAAAGATATGGGCAAAGTTCATGATCTGACGCTCAGACAGGCCCGCGGTAATACCAGCGGTCCAGAAGCTGGACTTGATCTCGCCACCGGCAGACTTTTCGACCGTCTCGATTTCTTTGCTCTCAATACGGGTGGCGTAGTTGCCTTCATCTGTGCGGCTGACCAGCAAAGTGTCGGTTTTAGACAACACATATTTGAGCTGCAGCAATTCACCTTGCGTATCACTGGCAAAACTCAGTACTTCACCAGGGTGGATCTTGGTGAGCTTGCGTGTCTCGGCGTTGGTGTTGACGAGTTTATGAAGTGTTTGTGCTGAATATCCGGCGCGTTTAAATATCACCGCCAGGCTGTCGCCATTGCGAACCTGGTGATCAACGAAGTCGTATTGGGGGGCTTCGGGCGCAAGTGGCTGTTCAACAGCAGCTGGCGCTTCGCTGAGCTCTGTCAGTTCAGGCTGTTGCTCACTGACATTCAAAGGGAGCTCGTAACGCTTGCCCACTTCGAGCGCGTCTTTGTCGTGATCTCGGGAGGCTGTTGCCTTCTCAGATGGGATGAGTGCAATAGCGACCATTGCTGACAGCAAGCCCAGGATCAGCAACTTGTGTTTTTTTGGGAGTTTGTGCACTGCATGTACCATAACGTGCCTTTTCCGCTGTCAAGAATTATTGCAAATAATAGTGCAGCATATACGTAATAATGCGCAAATACCAGTCTTTTATACATTTAAACTGCCCCGAATATAAGCTAAAATCGGGCGATTAACTGATTAAATTGTTGGAGTGAGGTTGGCGTGACAACTGTGGATATAGAAACGGCATTGGCAGAGATAAAGCGTGGTGCTGAAGAAATTCTGATTGAAGAAGATTTAAAGGAAAGGCTGAAGTCAGGTAAAAAATTGCGGATCAAGGCGGGTTTCGATCCAACAGCCCCGGATCTGCACTTGGGTCATACGGTCCTTATTAACAAGCTAAAAACTTTCCAAGACTTAGGTCACGAGGTTATTTTCCTGATCGGTGATTTCACCGGCATGATTGGCGACCCGACGGGTAAAAATGTCACTCGTAAACCACTCACCCGTGAAGACGTGTTAGCCAACGCTGAAACATATAAAGAGCAGGTATTTAAGATCCTGGATCCGGCCAAAACGACTGTCGCGTTCAATTCCGAGTGGATGGAAAAATTAGGCAGTGCGGGCATGATCAAGCTTGCAGCACGCCAAACGGTTGCGCGCATGCTAGAACGTGATGATTTCAAAAAGCGTTATGCCGGCGGCCAGTCAATTGCCATCCATGAATTCCTTTACCCACTGGTGCAGGGGTGGGACTCTGTGGCATTGCAAGCGGATGTCGAGCTCGGTGGTACCGATCAACGCTTTAACTTGTTGATGGGTAGGGAGTTACAAAAAGAAGAAGGGCAGAAGCCACAAACTGTGCTGATGATGCCGTTACTCGAAGGCACCGACGGCGTGCAGAAGATGTCTAAGTCACTGGGTAACTATATTGGTATCACAGACGCGCCAAACGATATGTTTGGTAAAGTGATGTCGATTTCAGACGAGTTGATGTGGCGTTATTACGAGCTGCTAAGTGCCAAGTCGCTGGAGGACATTGCCGGTCTTAAAGAAGAAGTAGCTGGCGGTCGTAACCCAAGAGACATCAAGATTGAATTTGCCAAAGAAATGATTGCGCGTTTCCACAGCGAAGCAGACGCAGAAGCTGCGCATCAGGACTTTATCAAGCGTTTTCAGAAAAATGCCCTGCCAGATGACATCCCTGAAGTGACCATCACTATTGAGGAACCAGCGACTTTCATTACCAATGTGTTGAAAGAGGCGGGTCTGGTTGCCAGTACCTCAGAAGCAATGCGCATGATTAAGCAAGGCGCGGTTAAACTCAATGGTGAAGAGAAAGTCACCGATTCTAAGCTGAGCGTTGAAAAAGGCTCAACTGCGATTTACCAGGTAGGTAAACGCAAGTTCGCTAAAATCAGCGTTGAGTGATCGGCTGCTTTAATCAAGTAAGCATAAACGTAAGGGGTGGCCATTTGGCCGCCCTTTTTAATGGCTGAGAATATTGACGGTAAGCCAGCACAAACACAGGGCGCACAGGAAAAACCAGCGCAAGGTTGCCAGCAGTCTGAGCATCAGGTCAATGGTCTCGGCTTCGGGTGGCGCGTCGCTGCCAATGCGCATATTGTCAAAGCGTTGCTGTTGATAAAAGCGAGGCCCCGCCAGCTGTGTATTGAGGTTAGCTGCGAACAGGCTCAGGATCCAGCCGGAGCCCGCGGGTCGGTAAAACTGACCATAATGTTTGAGATAGTGGAGAGTTTTACTCAGGTTTTGGGTCAGAGCCATTATGATGATTAAGCCTCTGACGGGCAGCCACTCCAATATACTCAAGCTTATTTGCAGAGGCTTGATAAATGACGCATCCGGTCGCATTTTGCTGCGCCAGGCATGGTCACAGAGCAGCATTAATTTATAACTCAGTGCCAGTAAAGGGCCGCCGATCAGATAAAACACAATGACCAGATAAAAATGCCGTATACCGCGCAGTGCCAGGCTATCCAGGCATGCCTTGCAAATGCCCATCACGGAAAGTTTCTCGACATCCCGGTTGACCATAGCGCCAAGTAACTGACGTGCTGCTGCTTTTTGTTGTTGTTTGAGTAAAACGGCAATACGCCTGGCACGGCGCTCGTGCTGAATATCAAGACACAGAAATAAGACAAGACCACCGAGCCACTGTGGATAGAAAGACAAATAACCGAGTGTGGCGAGCAGCAGCAGGATGACTAAAATGGGCAGCACAAATGCCAGGCTGCCGGATAGCCACTGGTAACTGCCAGGGGACTGAGGGCGATAAACCTTTTGAGCCAGGTTGGCAAACAGCAATGTCATCACTACATTGGGGTGATACAGACTGGATGTCCTGAAACCGATTGCGCTGAGCGTTGCCAGCAAAAAAATCAGCAAGCCCGTATGGGCTTGCAGTTGTTCAGCTAACACCTTAAAGCGAAACCTGATCCAGTTTTGCCAACAGGGCAGTCACCAGCTTAGAAGAATTCACCGAGGCGATTTCCAGGTAAGCTTCGAACGATTGCGGCGATTCTTTGCCGGCGATGTCTGATAACGAGCGGATCACAACAAACGGGGTATTCAGCACATGACAGGCCTGCGCGATGGCTGCACCTTCCATTTCAACGGCCAGCATCTGCGGGAAATCTTGACGTGTTTTGTCGATACGCGCCGGATCGCACATGAAAGAATCACCTGTACAAATTAAACCAACTTTAGTCTGAATGTCTGTCAGCTCACCGACACTTTGCTGAGCAGCATCGACTAAAGCCGGGTGTGCACTGAAACCTGCTGGCATTTGGGGAACCTGGCCCAGCTCATAACCAAACGCAGTAACGTCGACATCATGGTGTTTTACTTGTGATGAGATAACTACATCACCAACATTTAGTTCAGGGTCAAAACCACCGGCAGAGCCTGTATTAATTACACAATCTGGCGTGTAGTTATCGATAAGCAGCGTGGTGGCAACCGTTGCTGCTACTTTACCTATACCTGACTGAACTAACGTCACTTCATGACCACCCAGCTCGCCGTGGTAAAAGGTAAAGCCGCCTTTGGTTGCGGTTTGTGTGTTCTTCATTGCGCCACGCAGAATGGTGACTTCCTGCTCCATTGCGCCAATAATGCCTATTTTCATAATATTCTCTTATTTTTTAACTGTGTTGCTCATTATATATCAAAATGAGCTTTAGAAAATATGACGTTAGGCGAGTATGCGGTTTTGCTGTCAGCCTCTGGGGCCGACAGCGAATAGGGGGGATTAGATCTCTGCCAGCTGCGTAGAAGCGGCTTTGGCCTGAGAAGGTGACAGTACTGCAGGCTTGTAGTTACGATTACGCGGCTTGGCTTGTGGCTCCGGTTTCTTACCCAGCTTAAACAGAATGGCAGCGCGCACTTCTGCGCTCTTGTAGCCACTTTTCACTTTCATACGGATATGTGGGATCCCTGCCGACTCGAGCGCACCGCTGACAAACCAGTCTTTTTGTGCTTTGTGGCCATTTTTGTTGGCGTTGTTGACCAAGTCCACGGCAGCAACAATATTGAGCGTCTCTTTATCAACCAGCACGTAATCAAGCTGTTTGTTTTGTGCTTTGGTAATGGCTGAACGGCGTGCCTTTTTAGATAATCCAGGCTTGCACTCGATGATTTCAATGAGTTTAACCCGACTGACAACCTTAAACTTATCACCAACCGAGCGCTCCAATAGCTGTAAAAAGGAGGCTTCAACTGTGGTGAACACTGAATCCTTACGGTTAAACGGATAGGGATTACCGCCGGTATCCGTGTATTTTGAAATAACAATGGAAGCAATAACGACCAGCGCCAGAATAGATAATAATGTTAGTTCCATAAATCACTCCACGACAACAATTTGACTTTGAAATTATTAAGCAAAGAGTGTGCCTAAAGTGAGTGGAAGGAGGGAGATTATCAATTTTGCTCGGCGATCTGTACTTCGCCGAGCGGAGCTGAGAAAAGGCGGGACGCTGCTGGCTTAAGCGCGATAGCCGTCTTTCAGGCCTTTTACAGCATATGCAACTGCATCATGTGCATGTAAAGACTCATAGTGATTTATCTTTATATAGTAGTCCTGATAATTTTCTGCTTCAAACAAAGCTTTAAGCTTTCTTGCCGCATCTTCACAGAACATCAGGTTTTGTCCGTTAAGGCGGGCAAATTCTTGCTCGTCTTCGCGTTTAACTGCCGCCTGCACCGGCGTTTTTAGCTCATCTTCTACCAGATTTACCAGACCCAAAATGTCAAAGGCCTGACAGTTTTCATCTAGTTTGACTTTGATGTTAGTAACAGAGCGCTGCGAATGTGGCGTGGCTAAGATCCCTTCCGTGGTGCCCAGCCAGGCATGCACACTGGCATGGTCGAGTGACTGACCGGCAAACTTTTGCTCAAAGGCGTTTTGGATCAGCTGACGCGCCAGGGCAGCAGAGCAGGGGCAGGTCGATGAGTAAGTAACATCAACAGCCAGCTCCAGGCTAAACCGGCCGTCAGTAAGGCTGGCCGTAATGCTTACCGGGTAGTTTTTCCAACCCTGTTTGCCACTCAGTAGCGATGCACGACGCAGCGGCAACTCAAAATGAAAGGTCACTTTAGCACTGTGACTCAGCCCTTCGTGGCTGGTAATAAAGCTGTCTAATACCGAGCGAATTGCGCCTGGTGTGAGTGTTTGTTCACAAGATAAGGTATCGAGTGCCAAAAATAGCCGTGACATATGGATACCTTTGGCATCTTCCCTGTCTAGGCTGACAAATGCATCCGCTTTAGCGGTTACCGGGGTGTCATTGATGCCTTTGCTGGATAATAATAAAGGTAGCTCGATATTTCCCATTCCGACCCAGTCCAGCTTACCTTCTTGTAAGGCGTCCGCAGAATGTGCAATGTCAGGCATTGAAGTTGGCATTTGAACTCTCTTAATCACGACTATTAGGGTGGGGCATGTTACACCAAAATGTCACAACTTGCCGAGCGCGTTGGAAAATTTCTGGTAAAAAAATCGCCCAAGTGTGCAAAAATTCATACGCTGGGGTCGACTTTCTAAACACCTTCAAAAGGCAGAGAAATAGCGGGTTGCGGCGGTCATTCTGGTTTGTGCAATAGCGCTTGCGACTTTTGGTCACTCGCTTCTGCGTTTGGGTCAGGTATAATGTAAGGCGTTAACTGGGTGATTTTATTATGCTTGACTCTTCATTTGGGACCTGGGCCCGAATTTTATCTAATTTGATTAAGAATTACGGAGACCGCTGGGCAGGCGTGGTTGCCTATGCATTTGTGCTGGTGGTGTCTCTGGTGTTGGCGTGCATGTTTTACTATGTTGCGCTTGGCGAAGTCACGCTGGTCAATGTGTTGTCGGTGGTGATATTTGCCGCATTAACCTCGCCATTGCTGCTCTCCGTTGCCATCTATGCAATGCGTCAGCTGGATGCGTCAAAAGAGTATCTGGAATCTGCTACACAACAAGAAAAACTACTTAACCAGACACTCAAAGACAACATTAACCGGCTCAACAATGAGATAGATGAACGGAAAATGGCCTTGCATGCGAAGCATCGGGCGATTGCCGAACTACGCAAAGAAATAGCTGAGCGACGCAAAACTCAGCAAGAGCTGGCACAACAGAGCATGCTATTACGCAGTATTGTAGACTCCTCTCCGGATCTCTTTTACTACCGTGATGAGCGCGGGGTATTTGCCGGTTGTAATAAGAAGTTTGAACAAGTCATTGGCAAAACCAGTGAACAGCTAATTGGCCACACTGTGCAGGAAGTATTTGGTGAGCAAGACATTCCCAGAGTGTTGCAGACCGATGAGCAAGTGATAGAAACCCAACAGTCAATTAATGTCGACGTAGAATACCCGGTGGCAAACGAAAACTGCTGGTTTGAGATGCGCAAGCTGCCCTTCATTAACGATGATGGCGAATACATTGGTTTGCTGGCGTTCGGTCGTGATATTACCAGCCGTAAAGAAGCGGAGCAGGCGCTGGAAACAGCCTATAAAGACAAAGGGAAATTTATTGCCACTTTGAGCCACGAGCTGCGCACACCGCTCAATGGTATTGTCGGTTTGACGCGCATGCTGCTCGACACTGAGCTAACCAAGCAGCAGAAGAGCTGGTGTAACACAGTATTCTCCAGTGCTGAAACCCTGGGCAATATCTTTAACGACATTATCGATCTCGACAAGATAGATAGGGAGCAGCTGGATATCGCGACGGACAGTATTAATGTGTCGGACTTTATTAATGATGTGGTCAACTTTGCAGGGTTGATTGCGGAGCAAAAAGGTCTTGAGTTTAATATCAAGCGCACAGGCATGCTGGATATCTACGCCTTGCTGGACCCGACCCGACTGCGACAAGTACTTTGGAACCTAATCAACAACGCGGTGAAATTTACCCACAGAGGCGGCGTTACGCTGGAGTGTCGCCGTGAAAACCGCTCAGATGGCCCCTGGTTGTCTATCAGTGTTATCGATACGGGCGTTGGTATTCCCTCCGATCAGCAAGACCGTATTTTTGATATGTATTACAAAGCGCCTGATGCAAGTGGCAATAATGCCATCGGCTCGGGAATTGGTTTGGCGGTAACGAAAGCCCTGGTGCACGCCATGAAAGGCACGATTCATGTCAGCAGTATGCAAGGAGAGGGCAGTCGCTTTGATGTTGAGTTGCCGTTGGAGCTATGCACAGCCCCTAACGAGCAGAGCTATGCCGGTCGTAGCCTGTATATACTTTTGGTCGAAGACGTGCCGCTTAATGCCGAAATTGCCACTAACTTACTGGAGCAGCGCGGGCACGAAGTCGTGTGGGCTGAGACCGGTGAAGACGCCCTGTCGATGGTGGAAACGGAAGATGAATTGGATCTGATCCTGCTAGATATGCAGCTGCCGGATATTAATGGTGATGAAGTGGCAAGGCAGATCCGTGCCGACAGTCATTTTGATGAGCTGCCCATTGTTGCGCTGACAGCCAACGTGCGTAGTGCCGAGCAAGAGCTACAGGGGATCGATATTCAGGGCGCGCTGGCCAAACCCATCAATACGACTAAGCTGGATAAGATGCTTGCAGAGCTATTTGGTATTGAGACCAGTAAAGACAAGCAAGCCTCGCCTCAGTCTGAGCCGCTACAATTGAGTGAGCAAGAGCAAGCCCTGCTGGACGTTGAAACCATCACTGACTTTGTTTCATCCATGGGCATAGAGGCCTTCAAGCGCAGCTGTGATCTGTTTACCCGCCTTAACCCGACTTACTGCAACGAGCTTGATGAAGCAAACCAGAGTGATGATACCGAGACCTATGTGTCGGTGGCGCATAAGCTGAAAGGGGCCGCAGGCTCAGTCGGTTTGCAGAATGTACAGTTACATGCCAAAACGATGGAACTTGAAGGGGCTCAGGTGGAAACCGGGCAGCGTGCAGATTGGCTGGATGAGTTGGAAGTGAAAATAAGAGAAGGGCAGGCTGCCCTTCACTCATTAATTGCAAAACTCGCTGAAAACTCGTAACGCAAACTTATTGGCTATCGATCTTCCCGATGAAGCGGTAGCCTTCACCATGAATGGTGCTGATCAGTTCAGGAGTATTGTTGTCGGTTTCGAAGTGCTTACGAATACGACGAATAGTTACGTCTACTGTTCTATCGTTAGCACGTAGCTCACGACCAGTCATGTGCTTGATCAGTTGCTCACGGCTAAAGATACGACCAGGTGAGTCAAGCATCAGACGCAATGCACGGTATTCGCCTTTCGGCAAACGCTTTGCTTCACCCGTTGGTGAAGTCAGGCAGCGGCTATTTTCATCCAGTTCCCAACCGTTAAACGTAATGACACCATTGCTGTCAATACTTGACTCTTCCGGGCTTGAGCCGGTACGAGAGATCAGGTTGCGCACGCGGATGGTAAGCTCACGTGGATTGAAAGGCTTAGTAACATAGTCGTCGGCACCGATCTCAAGACCCAAAATACGGTCGACATCGTTGTCACGACCTGTTAGGAAAATCAGGCCGATGTTTTTCTTCTGGCGTAACTCACGAGCCAGGATAAGGCCATTTTTACCAGGCAGGTTAATATCCATGATCACACAGTTGACATCATCGTTCGATGTCAATTTTTCATGCATATCATCGCCATCAATGGCTTCAATTACCTTATAACCTTCGGCTTCAAATAAACTAACGAGGTTCAGTCGAGTTACGTCTTCATCCTCAACAATTAGAATGACTGGCGTTTGCATTATTAATTAACCTTTTCGGAATATTGTATTTACAAAAACTTCGGCGTTATATAATAAAACCGAATGTTAACGATTATAGGAGTATATTCAATTGTTAACAAGTAAAATCAGTTAGGATAAAACTTGGAGACGGCAAGCAACCGTGAAAGCACTTTAAAGTTGTGCTGAGTGACTTCTTGCTTGTTTATATAAAGCCTTATCTTACTCCCTTCCTGGACCAAGGACGCAATCCCACCCCCTTCCAAAAATTCGATACTTTCGCCCACAGTTACCATACTTAGGGCCATTGTATCGGTCCAAGCGGACAGTATATCATCTTCCAATGTTTCATCAATGTATGTGATATCACATCGTTGGGAAAGTTCCCGAAGTGACTCAGACTTTTTCACTTCGATTATTTCAATCGGCTTTAAACGTATTTTTAGGGTACGGTTACTATATAAAACAGCACCTGGTCCGCTTGTGATGTCATAAAAACAAAAACGAGTGGTTTTCTTATTTTTTTGCTCTGGAAAATCAATGAACTTTGCCATTTGATATAAAAAGGCTGAACGGATCTCTTCGGGCGATTTTGCGAAACAAAATGTAGGAAAAAACGCAAAAGAGCAAAAAATAAATAGGTACATATATCTCACTGCGAACCTCCTTTCAGAGGTAAGCTGATCACAAATTGCGTACCTGATTTATAATCTTCCTGCAGTGTGATACTGCCACCCAGCGCCTGAGTGACCAAGTTGTATACCAAATGCATGCCCAGACCACTACCACCTTCTCCCCGGCGAGTGGTAACAAATGGATCAAAGATACGCTTTTTGATGGCGTTTGGTACACCGACACCATTGTCACTGTACACAATCGTTAACTGCGATTCTTCGCGGTTCACTTTTATAGCAATTTCGTTATTTTCGTTGCTCATAAAGCCGTGTAACAGTGAATTTGAAAACAGTTGCTCAAACACCTGCTGCAGCAACCCTGATTTGCTTCTAATGGTAAGCTCTTGTGGACAGTCAATGTCAATCTGAGGTGACTTCATTTCCAGCTCTGTGCGCATCGCCCCCATGACTGCACTGAGCAATTTAGTGATGTTGACATCTGAATTGATCTCTATGTCCTGGCTGACCGCCACTTTCTTAAAGCTTGAGATCAGATCTGCGGCACGGTTGAGGTTTCGATAAATCAGATCCAGGTTTTCGATCCCTTCTTTGATAAAGCGCTCCAGCTGTTTTGAGGTCAGCGTTTTTTGCTGGAAGGCGACTTCGATATCACTGAGTTTATCGCGCAACAAGGTTGAGCCTGTTACACCCAGGCCTATGGGTGTATTAACTTCGTGTGCAACGCCTGCAACCATCTGGCCCAGTGAAGCCATTTTCTCATTTTCAACGATTTGATTTTGGTACTGATGCATGCGCTCGAGTGTATTGAGCAACTCCTGGTTTGCCTCTCTGAGCGCTATGGTGCGTTGATTGACCTTTTCTTCCAGGCTCTGGTTAAGCTGTTTGATCTCTTGTTTATCAGCCTGGTGGCGCTCAAGTTGATTTTGCGTGCGGGTAAGCATGATATTGAGGTTATTGGCGAGGATATTAATTTCTTCAATGTCACTTTTTTCCGCCCGGGTGGCGTAGTTGTGATTTTTCGACACGTCCTGCAACAGAACAGAGAGCGTTTCAATCGGGCTGGCAATGCGCTTTTGGATCCCCCGGGCAACAAACATCACCAGCACCAGCACAAACAGAGTTAACGCGATATCGACCAGGATTTTTCTGTTGATGTATTCAGCCAGATGCTCCAGACCACCGCGCAGATAAACATAGCCTTCTATATTACCTTCGTATTCAACGGGCAGGATCAGCTCTATGTAGTCCTCCGATATTTTCGGTGTTCTGAGTTCCTCTATCTGATTGACTTTGAGTGGAACCGGCGGAGTCTTGCTGGCGTTATAGCTGGTAAAGAAGACCGGCCGATTAGTCACATCATCGATCGCATAGATGTGAATGTTCTTGACCAGGTCGACTTTATCGAACGACTTGAGGCGCTTTTCTTCGGTTTTTCTGTCGTCGAAAATCAGCGTTACCTGAGCATTAAATGCAATGATCTCAGCGATCATCTCCAGCTTGTTGATGATCAGCTGCTTTTGTTTTTTAACGTCGAGATAGGTTGAAATTGAGATAGACAAGGACAAAGACAGCGCCGTTACTAGCATGACGGCACTGATCAGCACTTTTCTTATACTTGTTTTTGTTGCGTATTTACCCATTGGGAGACCACAAATCCCGCTTGCATGCTATTCACTCACTTTAGTTTAGCAGTATAGAACACAAAAAAGCTCACATTTTGCGAAACGATTCAGCGCTTTGCTGGCAGACTGTGAATTAAAGGAGGGTCAGAATGTTCTGAGTATGCCAATACAGCCAGCCCAACAGCCAAGTTGAGCTGGCCCGAGCTTAATTCAGTCGGGCCCGGTAAACGGCAAACTTGGTGTTTTTTACTTGGATATCGCAGTGCCCAAAACGCGCTTCAATCAGCGGAGGATACTTCAGGAAACTGTTTGCAACTATATGTAGTTGCGCACCTTTATTCATGTGAGCAGCCGCCCCTTGAATAAATCCTTCGGCAATGTCGTAGTCAGTTTTTATACCAGTATGAAAAGGCGGGTTACTGATAATGGCATCAAAGCGACCCTTTAGCTGTTTCAGCCCATCGCTTAGCACCAGCTCAGCCTTATGGCCGTTCAGGTTTAAGGTTTGCTCACAGGCATATAAAGCCAGAGCATTGACATCCAGGCAGCTGAAGCGAATTTTTGGAGACTGGTTCAATACAAAAGTGGCGATGATTCCGGCACCACAGCCAAAGTCGAGCATGCTGCCGTGGGCGGGCAACTCGAGATTTTCCAGCAGTAATTTGGTCCCGACATCCAGCTTACCATGATTAAATACCCCGGGGACGCTGACAGCCTCAAACTGCTGCCCGGCAACCGCGATGGTGAAGGTTTGCCGGTAGCTGGCAATATCAAAGTGGGCCTCAGGTTGCAGCTGGGCAAACTCATATAAAATACAATGCTTGGCACTGTCTAGTTTATAGTGTGCCTCGCATTTATCTTGCAGTTGCTTTTCTGCCGACTTAACGCCGCCTTTGTTTTCTCCAACCACCAGTAAGCGAGTTTTGTCAGAGCACAGCGCACGAATATTATCGAACATCATCTGCGCTTCGGGCTTAGACTTTGGGTAGTAATAAATGATCAGATCGACATCATTGAGCGCAGGCAGGCTGTGCGAAACATAGCTATTAATACCGGCAATTTTAGTCGCAGCCTGATGAGCGGCAAAATCATAGCTGAAGGCGCTAATGGTTGCCTGCACAGCCAACTGTTTTAGTTCAGATAAAAAGCCATCACGCTGGTGGTTGATCACCAAAATATGCTGGCCTGTCAGCTCTTCTTCGTTGCGCAGCAGCAATAAGCTGGGGTTGGTTAATTTTTGCATCTGAGGTCCACAAAAGACGGGGCAGGGCGCCCCGGTTGCAATGACAGGTTAGGCTGTACGTTCAAACATCAGATCCCATACACCATGACCGAGGCGGTGACCGCGCTGCTCAAATTTAGTCAGAGGGCGGAAATCCGGACGAGGTACATAGTCGCTGCTGTCAGACTGGTTAGCAAAACCAGGCGCTGACTGCATGACTTCCAGCATATGCTCTGCGTAGTTTTCCCAGTCTGTTGCCATATGGAAAACACCCCCGATACGCAACTTAGCGCGGAGCTTTTCAACAAATTCGGCCTGAACGATGCGGCGTTTATGGTGGCGTTTTTTGTGCCATGGATCCGGGAAAAACAGCTGAAGTTTTGCCAGGCTAGCGTCTGGGATACAATCTGCCAGCACTTCAACCGCATCATGCTCAAATACGCGCAGGTTAGTGACGCCCTGTTCGTCGGCTTCCATTAAACAGGCACCAACACCCGGACGGTGTACTTCAATACCAATAAAATTCTGGTCTGGCGTGTTTTTTGCCATTTCAACCAGAGATTTACCCATGCCAAAGCCAATTTCAACCACAACATCATTGTCGTTGCCGAACACCTCAGTAAAGTCCAGGCGACCCTGAGCGTGCTCCAGGCCCATCGTTGCCCAGCATTTCTCAATGGCGGCAGCTTGTCCTTTGGTCAGGCGGCCTTCACGTTTTACAAAGCTGCGTACTTTGCGAATGTACTTGCCTTCCTGCTCGGCTTGTTCCAGAGCGGTTTTACTCGATTCGTTCATGGTCTTCATCTTCGGTGTAAAAAATGGGCGCACATTATCGCTATTCGCAGCGCCAAGTACAAGAGCTTGACCTTTGAAAAAAGCTTCATACACTGGCGCGTGTATTAGCAAGTAAAAGCAGAGTCTCGCAATGACAGTAAATAATGAGCAAGCCCAGTGGTTTGCCAAGCAGGTTGTCGATTGGTATCAGTTACACGGACGTAAAACGCTGCCCTGGCAACTTGAAAAGACCCCTTATAAAGTTTGGGTGTCTGAAGTAATGTTACAGCAAACTCAGGTTGTGACTGTGATCCCGTATTTTGAGCGCTTTATGGCACGTTTCCCGACCATAATTGACCTGGCCGATGCACCCGAAGACGAAGTCTTGCATCACTGGACCGGCCTTGGCTATTACGCACGTGCGCGTAACTTACATAAAACTGCCAAAATTGTGCGCGATGAATATCAGGGCAAATTTCCGCAAACGTTAGAAGCCGTGATGGCGCTGCCTGGGATTGGCCGCTCTACGGCAGGGGCCGTGCTCTCTTTGTCTCTGGGTCAGCCTCACCCAATCCTGGATGGAAATGTAAAACGTGTGCTGGCGCGCTTTTTTATGGTGGAAGGCTGGTACGGCGTTAAAAAGGTCGAAAATGAATTGTGGGCACTTACAGATGCGCTGACACCAAAAGATCGTGTATCTGAATACAACCAGGCGATGATGGATTTAGGGGCGAGTCTGTGCAGTCGCAGTAACTTTGACTGCGAGGCTTGCCCTTTGGTCAGCCGCTGTCAGGCATATCAACAAGGCAGAGTGAAGGAATTTCCAAACTCTAAACCGAAAAAAGTTAAACCCAAAAAAGCCGCTTATCATTTAATCATTCGTGCGGATGATAAAGTACTGATGGAAAAGCGTCCCAGCAGTGGCATTTGGGGTGGCTTGTTTGGTTTCTTTGAGTTTAGTGAGTTGATAGAGCTTGAGACCTTTTTGGCGCAGCAGGGGGTTTCGGGCGCTCGGCAAACGCTGTCGCCATTTGTCCACATATTTACCCACTTTGAATTGACTATCACTCCGGTCGTTGTCGAACTAAGCGCGATCCCCGATTGTGTTCACGATAACCCTTTACTTTGGTACGCACTGGCACAGCCAGCAGAGGTAGGCTTAGCGGCACCAACTAAAAAGTTGGTTAAAGTCTTAAAGGCAATGGGGTAAACTTAATCACAACGAATTTAAAGAGGGTAAAGAGATGGCACGTACCGTATTTTGTCAAAAGTTACAAAAAGAAGCGCCCGGACTTGATTTTCAGCTGTATCCGGGAGAAGTTGGCGAACGCATCTTCAATAATATCAGTAAAGAGGCGTGGCAACAGTGGCAGCATAAGCAGACTATGCTGATCAACGAGAAGCACTTAAATATGATGGATCCTGAGCATCGTCAGCAGCTTGAAGAGCAAATGGTAGGTTTCTTGTTTGAAGGCAAAGATGTTGAGATTGAAGGTTACCGCCCAAAAGAAGGGTGATCACCCCAATTAAAAAAGGCTGCAGTTTGCAGCCTTTTTTAATGTCTGTATACAGCGTTAGTAACTGCGGTCAACCGCCAGCTTAGCCAGTGAGATCAGGGCCGTTTTGTACTCTGACTCGGGTAAGGTGCTAAGTTGCTCAATCGCTTTTTGTGACTCTTGACGGGCACGCTCCATTGTATGTTCCAGCGCTTGCGTCTGCTCAAGAGTTGCCAGGATGTCGGTCAGGTTATCAAGCCCGTTACCATTGGCGATAGCATCACGGATCTGCATGACCTGAGCTTCATTACCGTGGCGCATCGCGTAGATTAGCGGCAGGGTAGGCTTACCTTCGGCTAAATCATCACCAATATTTTTACCCAGTTGCTCCGCGTTGGCACTATAGTCGAGGACGTCATCGACCAACTGAAAGGCTGTGCCCAGGTGCATACCATAGAGTTTGAGGGCTTCTTTTGTTGCATCAGGCTTTTCCAAAACAACAGCTGGCAGCATAGTAGCGGCTTCAAATAGCTTGGCTGTTTTACTATATATTACCTGCATATAGCTTTGCTCTGTGGTGTCCGGGTCATTACAGTTCATCAGCTGTAACACCTCACCTTCAGCAATCACATTGGTTGCGTCGGCCAGGATCTGCATCACTTCCATATTTTCCAGCCCAACCATCAACTGAAAAGAGCGGGTATATATAAAGTCGCCAACCAAAACACTGGCGGCGTTACCAAACTCGGCATTAGCCGTAGGCTCACCACGACGTAAAGCTGATTCATCGACCACATCGTCATGCAACAAGGTGGCGGTGTGGATAAATTCGATGATAGTCGCCAGTGTAATGTGCTTATCGCCTTGGTAGCCCAGTGCTTTGGCAACCAAAAGTGCCAGCATAGGACGGATCCGTTTGCCGCCACTATTGACTATATATAAGCCAAGTTGATTAACCAGTGCGACGTCAGACTGCATTTGGTCGCTGATAAGTTGATTAACGGCAAGCATGTCTTGCTCAATCAATCTCTGGATCGCTTTGATATCCATAACGCTCCGAGCTAAAGCCTCATTCAGGGATGTTCGAGTCGCCAGTGTACATTAAAAATCACCACGACTCGATAACTTGCCGTGAGAGAGGTTAAAAAATCAGTGCTTTTGTTTGTTTTTTGTTCTTTAGGTCTGTTTGTGATCACAATTCCTGTGCGTAAAAAGCAAAAAAGAGCTTGGCTTATCACACCTTTTCGTTAGAATAAATGAAAATATTATTACGCCCTCAAGTTAGCTATTTTTTATTCATTTATTTGCGATCTAGGGCTTGCGCGAAGTAGCACATTAGCGTAAACTTCGCGCCCTATTGAAGAATATTAAGTTGCGTCGATTTGAGGGCGCACAGACGGAGTTAATTATGTACGCGGTTTTCCAAAGTGGTGGTAAACAGCACCGTGTGACTGAAGGTCAAACAATTCGTCTAGAGAAACTAGACGTTGAGACTGGTGCATCAATTGAATTTGATTCAGTACTTCTTGTAGCTGATGGTGAAAAAATCGAGATCGGTGCGCCGTTCGTAAACGGTGGTAAGATTACAGCTGAGGTTGTATCTCACGGTCGTGGCGAGAAAATTAAGATCGTTAAATTTAGACGTCGTAAGCATTCTCGCAAGCAGATGGGCCACCGTCAGTGGTTCACTGAAGTTAAAATCACTGGCATTAGCGCTTAATTTTTAGAGGTACAGAAAGATGGCACATAAGAAGGCAGCTGGTAGTACTCGTAACGGTCGCGATTCAGAAAGTAAACGCTTAGGTGTTAAGCGTTTCGGTGGCGAATCAGTACTTGCGGGTAACATCATTGTTCGTCAACGTGGTACTAAGTTCCACGCTGGTACTAACGCAGGTATCGGTAAAGACCACACAATCTTCGCAAAAGCAGACGGTAAAGTTGTTTTTGAGCAGAAAGGTCCTTTAAACCGTAAATACGTTAGCATCATTGCTGAGTAATCGGTAAAAAGAATACTGAAAAACCCCGCTTAGGCGGGGTTTTTTGTTTTTATAGAGCAGAGTCTGAATTTTGCTCTAACCTTATTCCTGTCAAATACGCGCCACAGACCGGTAGTTAGGCATTTGACCATGCTGATCAAGCCGCTATGAACTTGCTATAATAGCAGGTGCTGAACAACCAGTAAGAGAGTAACCATGAAGTTTGTCGATGAAGTAGAGATCCGCGCGGAAGCCGGAGACGGTGGAAGCGGTGTCGTTTCATTTCGCCGCGAAAAGTTTGTACCCGACGGTGGCCCGGATGGGGGCGACGGCGGAGACGGAGGTAGCGTCTATCTTGAAGCAGACGAAAACCTCAATACCCTGATTGACTACCAGTTTGAGCGTTTCCATCGTGCCGAGCGTGGCACTAATGGTCATGGCCGTAACATGACAGGTAAAAAAGGGACCGATCTGATCCTGAAAGTGCCGGAAGGGACACGCGTGACCGATGTCGATACGCAGGAGTGTCTGGGCGACTTGACTAAACATGGACAAAAACTACTGGTCGCTAAAGGCGGTTATCATGGCTTAGGTAATACGCGATTTAAATCGAGTACAAACCGCGCACCAAGACAGAAAACGCTGGGTACGCCTGGCGAAGTGCGAAACTTGAAGCTGGAGCTGATGTTGCTGGCCGATGTAGGTTTGCTAGGCTTGCCAAATGCAGGTAAATCAACCTTTATTCGCAGTGTATCGGCTGCCAAGCCCAAAGTGGCTGATTATCCATTCACGACTTTGGTGCCAAATTTGGGTGTAGTACGCCCTGAAGCGAACAAGTCGTTCGTGATTGCTGACATTCCAGGTTTGATTGAAGGCGCATCAGATGGTGCAGGTCTGGGGATCCGCTTCCTGAAGCACCTGGAACGTTGCCGTGTGTTGCTACACGTTGTCGATGTCATGCCTGTCGATGGAACAGACCCTGTTGATAATGCGTTCGCAATCATCAATGAGCTGCATCAGTACAGCCCTAAACTTGCCAACAAGCCACGTTGGTTGGTGCTGAACAAAATTGACTTGCTTGCAGAAGATGAGCTGGAAGAAGTATGTCAGCGCATTGCTGAAGAGCTGGATGCAGAGCATGTATATCGGATCTCTGCTGCGAATAAGTTCAATACTCAGCAGTTGTGCTACGACATTCAGGGGCTGCTGGATAGCATGCCACGCGATAAGTTCGAAGAGCAAGAACAGGAAGAAGTCGAGTTTAAGTGGGATACATACCACCGTCAGGCTACCCAGGATAACGATGATGACTGGGATGACTGGGATGACTGGGATGAAGATGACTACGACGTAGAAGTCGTTTACGAACGATAAGCGCAATCCGCATTAGAACTCACTGAAGCGGATTGGCATAAAAAGGGCCTTGGGCCCTTTTTTAGTATAAAAGTATGAGTGGAGTATGTTGTGATAATATCAATGATTGCTGCAATGGCAAATGGACGTATCATTGGCGATGATAACGCCATGCCCTGGCATTTACCGGCCGACTTGAAACATTTTAAAGCAGTTACCTTGAATAAACCTGTGATTATGGGGCGTAAAACATTTGAATCGATAGGTCGCCCGCTCCCCGGCAGGCGCAATATTGTGATCAGCCGCAACCCAGATTACAGCGCCGAGGGTATTGAAGTAGTTTCATCTCCACACGAGGCTTTGGTTTTGGTGGACGGATGTGAAGAAGTTATGATCATTGGAGGTGGAAATATTTATGAACAGTTTCTACCTTTAAGTAACAGGCTCTATTTAACATACATAGACTTGGATGTTTCAGGCGACACGCGCTTTCCGGACCATACTCAGGTGGGAGAATGGCACCAGGTTGCGTGCGAAGCTTTTGAAGCAGATGAGAAAAATTTGTATAGTTATAAGTTCGTAACTCTAAATAAAGGAATATAACTTTGTTGCTAACAATTGTATTGGTTGATACAATATTGAGCGTTTGTTCTTACGAAAAAAGTACTAGGTGATTGGTGATGAAAGTAATTCCTTTAGTTATTGGTGTGAGTCTTGGCGTTTCTGCGTTAACAGTAAGTTTTGCGAGCAAAGCGAACGATCAGTTAGCAGTGTCTTTGTGTGAGTACATTGCGGCTGACGATAAAAGACGTATCCGTAGTACACTAAAGAGCTCTCGGGTTAAAATCCGTAACGTATACGACTCAGTGCAATGTAATGGCAACAACATGCTGCGTCATGCCATCGCGAGTAATGCGGTAGATGCAGGTGAATTTATCGTCAAAAGTTTGCCTAAAAGTGCACTAGCAGACGGTGCTGATATTGCTTGGGCCGAGAGCAACGGTCACGGTGGTTCTGCTTTGATTGCAGCTATCAAGAAACGTGCTGGCCTTTAAGAGCGCATACAGACCTTAGCATCTGACAGCAATAAAATATTTCCAGAAATGCCCGACACCTTGTGTGTGCGGGCATTTTTTATTTATGTCTTTGTACGAAAGGCATGTTACTTAACTTGCACTGGCAGCTTATTCTATTAAAATAGTCTGCCACGTGAATATTCATATGGTGAGAAAATATTCCACCATCTCAATGTAATAATGGATGAACTATGAAAGCTGTAATACCCGTCGCTGGACTTGGTACGCGCATGTTACCTATGACAAAGGCTATTCCCAAGGAGATGCTGCCTTTGGTCGATAAACCTCTTATTCAGTATATAGTGAAAGAGTGTGCAGCTGCGGGCATTTCCGAAATCGTCTTAGTCACTCATTCGTCAAAAAATGCCATTGAAAACCACTTTGACACCAGTTTTGAGCTGGAAGCAACGCTGGAAATGCGCGTTAAGCGCACACTGCTTGAAGAAGTTCGCTCAATCTGTCCGGATGGCGTTACTATCATGCATGTAAGACAGGGTGAAGCGAAGGGGTTAGGCCACGCTGTTATGTGTGCTAAGCCCATAGTTGGTGATGATGACTTTGTGGTGGTTTTACCTGACGTGATCCTGGACGAGTATACGGCGGATCAGAGCAAGGAAAACCTGGCAGCTATGGTTCATCGATTTTCTGAGACTAAGCTTAGTCAGATCATGCTGGAACCCGTGCCACAGGAAGACGTCAATAAGTACGGTATTGCAGATATCCAGGGAGTAGAACTCAAGCCTGGTGAAAGTGCGCCAATCAAGCATATGGTTGAAAAGCCTCCGGTTGACCAGGCACCTTCCAACCTGGCAGTGGTGGGTCGTTATGTCTTGTCACGTAATATTTGGCCACTCCTGGAGCGCACACCGCTTGGAGCCGGTGGTGAGATCCAACTGACCGACGCAATTGATATGCTGATGGAGAGTGAAACTGTTGAAGCATTCCACATGAGTGGCCGAGCGCATGACTGCGGCGATAAGCTGGGTTATCTGAAGGCCATCGTTGAGTATGCGATGCGCGACGAGAAGCTTGGCAATGAGTTTAGTGAGTTTGTGAAGTCACTGTAGTGATGCTCACCATCTAGGTATAAACAGCCCGGCATGATGTCGGGCTTTTTTATGGCCATGATTTTTACAGCAACAGATCCGTGGGCAAATTACTAATATGGGCAAAGGTTATGCCTAGTGTCCATGACGCTCCGTAAAGCGCTGCCAGTGGATGTTGGGGTTAATGACCCTGACCTGAGTGAGGATCTGTTTGAGCTGGTGTGACTGGGGCTGAGTGAGAACCTGGCCATCATTCTTTAGCCCTAGCAAATATAGCATGGCGGCCTTGTTGCCTTGCTGGATAGCCGAGATATGGATCTGCTGTTCAAAGTTCAGCCTCAGGCTGCTGATAGCAGTTTTCATGCCTTGCTGGTCGACATTGGGCAGACCACACTTTTGTAAGTAACCCAGTCGTTCACCTTCTCCGGAAAACCAGATCCTGACTTTTTCACTGAAACGGCCTGATTTAGCGGGTAAATCAAACATCAGCCGGCTGTGGCCTTGTTGTTCTACAAAGTGCAGATAGTCCTGTAATCCAGCGTGCCATAGTGCAGGGTGAATGGGCACAAAGCGGGCCTGTAACTTACCATGAGTATGGAAGGTAAAACCGTGAACCTGCTCTTGTTTGCTGATATCTGAAAGCGTTAAATTGCCAATCTCGTCACTGTAGGCACCGGTGTAATATGCCAGCACGGGCAACCAAAAATGCCAGTGCTTCGGCTGTTCACGCTTTTGTTTTTCATCACCATAAATGTAGCCGTTAAACAGGGTGTACAGCTCCATATTGGAAAATGCGCGTCGGCCTAAATGAGATTTCATAAGATAGCGCTATACCTTGTGCCTAAATAGTTCACACAATTCAAAGGATTACTAAGAATGAGTAAAGATAAGTTTATCGGCTTTTAGCAATAAGCAAAAGCCTAATATCAATGTAGTAGCCAGATACTACCTACTTAGCTGCGACTACGCGTATGATCGGCCAGGTAGGTTAAGCAGGTGATCCGCAACAAAGAGGCAAGGTTTTTTACTTCGCCCTGACGTTCAAGTACTTCCTGATACAGAGTTGAGACAAATTCAGCTACGCTGAGCTGCTCTGCGGTTGCTATCTCCTGTAGCAGGTCCCAGATCTGGCGCTCCAGTGCCAGGCTGGTTACGGCCCCCTGGATACGCATCGAGCGGCGTATCACCTCATAGCTGGCTGGATTGGCCGAGGCATATAATTCACACATAAGAGGACTCCTTGATGGCAAAACTCATTCACAGCATGGTTAGGGTAATGGACTTGCAAAAATCCCTGACATTTTATCACGATGTATTAGCGTTGGGCGAGCGCAGGCGTATTGAGTTTGATGATTTTAGCCTGGTCTACCTGGGTAACCAGGAGGCTGACTTTGAACTGGAATTGACCTGGAACCATGGCACTGAGCAGCCCTATGAGCTAGGTAACGGCTATGGTCATATTGCTGTGGTGGTAGATGAGTTAGCGCCAGTGCATGCAAAGGCACTGGCACTGGGTTATCAGCCCAAAGAAATTAAGTCGTTTTACAACGGCGATACGCTGGTAGCACGCTTTTTCTTTATTGCCGATCCCGACGGCTATCAGATTGAAGTCATTGAACGCTCAGAGATGTTTAAATAAGCCATGGCTAATCCGTGACTAAGCCATGGCAAATTCACTGCGGTTGGGCAGCCAGCGCTGGATCAGCGGCTCAACTGCCTGAGGATGCTGTTGCAGCAGAGTGAAGGCAAGACTGCGCACCTGAGGCAGTAGTACTTTGTCGCGGCTCAGATCGGCAATCTTCAGCTCGGCCAGGCCGGTCTGGCGAGTGCCCAGTACTTCACCTGGGCCACGGATCTCCAGATCCCGTTCGGCAATAACAAAGCCATCATTACTGTCGCGCAGCACGCCCAGCCGTTTTTGTGCCGTTGCTGACAAAGGCGCATGATAAAGCAGCAGGCAATGCGACGCGATGTCGCCACGGCCAACCCGGCCACGCAACTGGTGTAGCTGTGCCAGGCCCAGGCGTTCCGGGTTTTCTATAATGATCAGGCTGGCATTGGGCACATCGACGCCTACCTCTATGACAGTCGTTGCAACCAGTACATGACTTTGCGCCTGCTTAAAGTCCTGCATGATCTGCTGTTTTTCCTGCGCTTTCATACGGCCATGAACTAGGGCTATATTCAGCTCCGGCAGGGCTTTGGTGAGCTGCTCTGCGGTGTCTTCGGCTGCCTGACATTGCAAGGCTTCTGATTCATCAACCAAAGTACAGACCCAGTACACCTGTCGCTGTTGCTCAATACAGGCGCGTCGTACTCGCTCAATCACTTCTTCGCGGCGGGTATCCGGAACTGCAACGGTTGTGATAGGAGTGCGCCCTGGTGGCAGCTCATCGATCACCGAGGTTTCCAGATCGGCATAGGCAGTCATGGCCAGTGTCCGTGGGATTGGCGTGGCCGTCATAACCAGCTGATGCGGATAGCAGTCGTTAAACTTGCCCTTTTCACGCAAGGACAGGCGCTGATGAACGCCAAAGCGGTGTTGTTCATCAATGATGATCAGGGCCAGATTGCTAAACTGCACCTGCTCCTGAAACAGCGCATGGGTCCCCACGACCATTTGCGCCTGACCTGAGCTGATGCGCTCCAGTACTCGCTCGCGCTCTTTCCCTTTGGTTTTTCCTGCCAGCCAGACCACTTCAATACCCAGTGTCGCAAACCAGTTCTGGAAATTAATGTTGTGCTGCTCGGATAAAATTTCCGTTGGTGCCATCAATGCCACCTGGTAGCCCTTGGCAATGGCGGTCAGCGCACTGAGTGCTGCGACCAGGGTTTTACCTGAGCCAACATCACCCTGTACCAGACGCATCATAGGGTAGGGCTGTTGTAAGTCGCCTTTGATCTCGGCTACCACCCGGCTTTGGGCCGCGGTAGGCTTAAAGGGCAGCTGAGCCAGAAATTCGGTTTCTAACAGATTATTGGGCGGCAGTGATACCGCCTTGACGGCCTGGCCTTGCTGCCTGAGTTGCAGCAGGCTAAGGTTTTGTGCCAGTAATTCTTCAAACGCCAGGCGTTGTTGTGCCGGGTGTTGTCCCAACTCCAGCTGGTCCAGTGCTACGTTCTGAGGTGGCTGGTGGAGCGTCAGCAGGGCCTCTTTTAAGCTCAGCTGATTGGGGCGGAACTGCTGCGGCAAATGATCGTCAATGTCGTATTTGTGCAGCAAAGCAACGGCCTGCTCGGCAATGGCACGAATGCTCAGTTGTTTAAGCCCTTCCGTGGTCGGGTAAACCGGCGTGAGGGTATCGGCACCTTGCGATGTATCACTCAGTTCATCGCGAATACTGTATTCTGGGTGGGCCATTTCCAGGCCGACCCGGCCACGGCGCACTTCACCAAAACAGCGCATGATTTTACCGCTTTGCATGGCGTTTTTTTGCGCTGCACTGAAGTTGAAAAAGCGCAGGGTAATACGGCCGGTGCCATCGTTTATCTGGCACACCAGCATACGGCGTTTGCCGAAGGTGATATTAGCCTGCTCAATTTCGCCCTCCACACTTACATGAAGGTGTGGCATCAGCTCGGCGATACGATAAGTTCTGGCTCTGTCTTCATAGCGCAATGGCAGGTGAAACAACATGTCCTGCACACTGCGGATTCCCAATTTGGCCAGCCGCTCTGCGGCCTTAGGGCCGACTCCCTTGAGGTCGGTGATGGCGTACTGGGCTAAATTGGGGTGCGACATAATTATCCTTTTTGACTGAACTTCAGTGTGTTCCAGAAAGCCTCGTCGGCAACGATCTCCCCAACTTCATCCAGTGCCGGGTAGGGCAGGCCTTTTTCTACGCAGCGATTGGCAATGATTGGGTGACAGCCTTCAAACAATAACTTATGTTTGATTGCCGGGTCGAGCATATCGTTGCGCTGATACAGCCCTGCCTCTTCACGCTGGCGCTGTGCTTCATATAAGATCAAGGCCGCAGCCACCGAGACATTTAATGACTGTACCATACCAGCCATTGGGATCACGATATGCTGATCGGCATGTTCCAGTGCCCGGTCTGAGATCCCTAAACGTTCCTGTCCAACAATGACGGCGGTTGGCTTAGTATAATCAATCTCGCGAAAATCTACGGCGGTATCACTGAGGTTAGTCGCTAGCAGTTGAATACCCGGGTTTTGCGCACGGATTGCGGCAACGGCCTGATCTATGTCGTCGTGCATATGGGTTTCTACCCAGTTTTTGCTGCCACCTGAGGTGTTATTGGTCAGGCGTCTTTGTTCCTGCGGCCATACCGCATGCACATGATGGCAGCCGACCGCATCGGCTGTACGCACTATGGCCGACAGATTATGGTGTTTGTGGACTTCGTCCAGGCACACGGTTAAATCAGTCTGGCGTTGATCCAAAATGCGCTTCACGCGCTGAAAACGGTTTTCTTCCATCAATTACAGCTCTTAACTACAAAATTGCCGCGATTATAACAAAAAGCGCCTCCCTAAGGCATTACTTCACGCATGATTGGTGCCTGCAAGGAGATTAGGGTCTCGGTTGACTGAATTGCTTCTATGGTTTGGATCTTGTTGATCAGCACATCCTGAAGGTGATCGATAGAGCGCGCCATCACTTTGATAAAAATGCTGTAATTGCCTGTGGTGTAATAAGCTTCAACGACTTCTTCAAACCCTTCCAGTTGTTCAATAGTAGCGGGGTAATCCCGCGCATGTTTGAGGTTTACGCCGATAAAACAGCAGACATCATAGCCTAGCTGTTTGGCATCTATGCTGACCCGGGTGCCGACGATAATACCGGCTTGTTTCATCTTCTCGACCCGCACATGAATGGTCCCTGCACTGACGGCAAAGCGTTTGGCCAGTTCAGCATAGGGAGTTCTGGCATTGTCCATTAAGGCATGAAGGATAGAACGGTCGAGATTATCGATTTGATAATTTTCCATGGATATTTTGCACGCTAATTATTGATTCAATAATTATTAAAGCGAATTTTTAACGAAAAAAATAGTGTAAAGGTGTTTTTGTTATGGAGTATTGAATCTTTGCTCGTTTTTGTTGAGGATAGATTTAACGCAGCAAGCCTGCACCGTTATTCAACACCATTGGGAATGAGGAAACCGATATGTTGCAACAGTATCTGCAAACACAACAGCAAATAGCCCGTGCAAAAGCACTTTTTTCACAACAACTGACTGACAAGCTAGGTCTGATTGAAGTCCAGGCACCTATCCTGGCAAAAGTAGGAGACGGGATCCAGGATAACCTCAGCGGCACCGAAAAAGCCGTTAAGGTGAAGGTGAAAACGTTGAGTGACAGCGACTTTGAGGTCGTGCATTCACTGGCAAAGTGGAAGCGTAAAACACTTGGCGATTATGGCTTTGGCGCAGGGCAGGGGCTCTATACGCATATGAAAGCGTTACGCCCGGACGAAGACAAGCTGTCGCCCATCCACTCTGTGTACGTTGATCAGTGGGACTGGGAGCAGGTGATCTGTGCGCAGTCAGAGCGCTCTTTGGATAAACTCAAAGAAACGGTTCAAACTCTGTACGGCGCTATTCGTGAAACCGAGCAGCAACTGGCCTCTGAGTACGGGTTGACTCCGTTTTTGCCGCAGCACATCACCTTTGTACACAGTGAAGAGCTGCGTCGCATGTATCCGGATTTTACGCCCAAACAAAGAGAAAAAGCGATTGCTCAGGAGTATGGTGCGGTATTTCTGATTGGGATTGGCGGCGAGCTGGGTGATGGCAAAATCCATGACGTCAGAGCGCCGGACTACGATGACTGGTCGACGCCCACATGCGATCAGTACCAGGGCCTCAACGGTGATATTCTGGTCTGGAACCCGGTTCTTGAAGATGCGTTTGAAATTTCGTCCATGGGGATCCGGGTGTGTCCGGACAGTCTGCAGCGTCAGCTGAGCCTGACTCAGGATGAGCAAAGACTGGAGCAGGACTGGCATCAGAGCCTGCTGGCGGGAGCGTTGCCACAAACCATTGGCGGCGGCATTGGCCAGTCTCGTCTGGTGATGCTGTTACTGCAAAAACAACATATTGGTCAGGTCCAGGTTGGTGTGTGGCCTGAGCACATTAAAACTGAAGTTTCTGGGTTACTTTAGACGCGATGGCGACACACGGTAAGGGAGCCCGGTTGGGCTCCCTTACATCTTAAATTCAATCTCGATTTTGCCTTCAATCAGTCTGGCACTGCACGGGGGGTAGCTGCGGGTGGTTTTATACACTTTGTCGAAAATATGGATCTCGACGCCCGAGTGCAAAGAGGTATTGACGACCAGCTGGGTGTTATCGAGCAAGTCGTGCAGGGTATGATCTAGTTCCGACAGCTGATGTTCCAGTGCCTCGGCCTGTTTGCAGTAATGTTGTTGTGTCGCGCCGATTTTTGCCAGCAAGGTTTTTTTCTTTTCGGCATCTTTTACATGGTCGGCTTTTTCGACCGCCTTTTGCAGGTTATTGATCTGCTCATCGGTCTGGCTCAGCTCTTTGAGACACAGATCGGTGCGTTCAGTGATCTCCATGCCACTGCGTGCCAGGTAAATCGCCATGGTTGCACCTGAGCTGCTGCCAACTTCGCCCGCCACCAGCATCTTAGCATCAAAAATAGTGCCGCCAATGAGCTTACCTTTGGGCGATTCATCCAGACCAACCTGCAACAGGTTACGTGCTTTGATATCACAGTGATTACTTTGCTTTTGGATAAAGACATTCTGACCTTCGAGGTAGGTGTACTGACCGTGGGTGATCTGAACATCGCCTTTGGCTATCAGGCGACAGGTCAGCCCCTGATCGTCGTTGCTGTGATCCAAATGGCCAATCACACCACCGCGCACTTCGATGTTGCCATCCGAAATGAGTTCGCCCGATTCTACGGTGCCCATTACAGTGATATCGCCATGGGCTTTTATTTTCATGCCCGGATCGACATTGCGGGTAACCAGCACACTGCCGCTAAATTCAATATGGCCACTGCGCACATTAACATCAGCAATGGTAAAGATATCATCTACCCGCATGCCATTGGGAATATCGGACGGGCAGCCCGCAATGGTCGAGACCAGCTGCAACGGGTTGGTCGGGGAGATCTCGGTGCCTTCACCGGCCATCAGCTGAAAGCTGTCTCCGGGCTTAGGGGCTATACTGTCTCCGGTAACGGTAAAACCTTCTTTACCTGGGGTTGCCGGCCTTTGCGTAACCAACAAGGTGCCGGGCGCAACGCTTGCCAGAGCGCCAAAGTCGCGCATATCGACTGTGCCGTCTTCACGCAATTTAGGTTGTTTCAGGCGTTCTTTCAATGTTTGTACATGCGGCATGAGCTTGGCCGGGGTGCCATTTTCAGGTGGCCGCCCTTGGGCGACAATACCGGTGACTTCACTACCCGGCGGGGATTCCAGCTGCTGCTTGAGCAAGTTTTCCAGGTAGACTTGTTTATAGCCTCGGGTGACGCCCACCTTAACGATGGCGCGTTTGGCATCTTCAAGGCTGATCATCTTGCCACCCTGAGCTGTGGTAAGTCTGGCGATGGCCTGCATTTTGTCTTCGCTGAGTGCCACTTCTATGTGTGCATCTTTTTGTTGCCCCACAATCAGCTGCGCAGCGGGGGTATCTTGCTTAAAGTAAGCTGCAATGGACTCGTGATCGATTGCGCAGTCAGCATAAGGTGAGCGCTCGAGTGCTTCAACCACAAACGCTGCACTGGGGGGCGACGCGGAAGCGACGTCCATCAATATATTGCCATTTTTTGCGAGTTTAAACACAGGCTTATCCTTATTGCTTATCACTTACTACGATGCCAAATACCTCAAATTGCCAAAAAGTGCGGCCATTTCAGAGTCGCACAACGCGCTCTGCATATCACCAGATTGCTAAATTAATAGTATGCGGTCAAGTGTTTAAGATCAAAGTTAAGATGATGAAATTTCGGCGCTCTGATAAGCAAAAGCCCGCATAAAGCGGGCTTGGTAGTTGTATAACCTGGGTACGGGTATTAATTGGTTGAAGGCAGCTCCATGATGCCGTCAATCTCAATTTGTACGCCCTTAGGCAGCTCTTTAACACCTATGGCAGCACGCGCCGGGTAAGGCGTTTTAAAGTGCTGGCTCATGATTTCATTCACAGTGGCAAAGTTGCTCAGATCGGTCAGGAAGATGTTTACCTTAACCATATCCTGTAGCTGGCCGCCGGCTTCTTCACATACGGCCGTGAGGTTTTTAAATACCTGTTGTGTTTGCTCTGCGAAATCTTCAGAGATTACTTCCATTGTTTCAGGCACCAAAGGGATCTGCCCCGAAAGGTAAACCGCCGTACCGACTTTAACTGCCTGACTGTAGGTGCCGATTGCCGCCGGCGCCTGATCGGTTGAAATAATGGCTTTATTCATAGTCTTTCCTTTATCGCTTCCTGGTTACACGTTGTACATCTGGCATCACCCGGATCCGGCGCATAATGTTCGCCACATGGATCCTGTCTTTAACGGTGACACCCAGGTCTATCACGTACAGGTTGCTCTCTTTTTCTTCGGTTGCTATCTCCACAATATTGGCTTGTGTACTAGCAACCACATTGGTTAATTTGGCCAACGCACCCTGGTGGTTGATTATCTCAACCCGCAGTGCTGCGATGTATTCTTTCTCGGGGTTATCTTCCCACTTTACCACAAAGTACTTGGCGCGTTCATTACGCCAGCCTTTGATGTTTTTACATTCCTGGCGGTGGACCATTAAGCCCTTACCCTGGCTGACATAAGCGGTAATGTCGTCACCCGGAACCGGGCGGCAACATTTGGCATAAGTCACCAGCATGCCTTCGGTACCAATGATGGGTGCTTTGGCTTTTTGTGCCAGGCTCTCAATGGCATCATCGGCTTGCAATAGGCGTTTAGCCACCAGCATACTCATGATATTGCCGTTGCCAATTTCTACCAGTAGCTCCAGGACGGTATTGAGCTCATGCTCTTCCAGTACTCTGTCTATCTGTTCGGTGGGAATATCGTCCAGCTTATGTTCACCCAGTGCGGAGTCAAGTAAGCGTCGGCCCAGCAGGATGGATTCTTCCTGATGCTGACTCTTAAGGTAGTTGCGTACGCCCAGGCGCGCTTTACCCGTGACGATAAAGTTGAGCCAGGTGGCATTAGGGTGTGCGCCCGAACTGGTAATGATCTCAACAGTCTGGCCGGTATCCAGCGCTTTACTCAGTGGGTAAGGCTTGC
The DNA here is from genome assembly GCF_000967655.1 of Pseudoalteromonas rubra. Lineage (GTDB taxonomy): Bacteria > Pseudomonadota > Gammaproteobacteria > Enterobacterales > Alteromonadaceae > Pseudoalteromonas > Pseudoalteromonas rubra_A. Next base: position 83,387 of record NZ_JXYA01000042.1, on the reverse strand, counting down.
GGTTAACCCGTGCGCCAACACAGGTGTTTCCTACGTCGGTGTGAACGGCATAGGCAAAGTCGACCGCCGTGGCGCCCATAGGTAATTCAATGATCCGCCCATCCGGCGTAAAGACATAAATCTCTTCGGGGAACAGCTCAGTTTTAACGTTTTCAACAAACTCAAACGACGAGCCGGCACTTTGCTGCAGCTCAAGCAGGCTTTGCATCCATTGTCTGGCGCGTTGCTGTGCGGTGTGGCCCGAACTGTCACCGGCTTTTTTATACATCCAGTGTGCTGCGACTCCTTTGTCGGCCATATGATCCATATCGTGGGTACGAATTTGGATCTCCACCGGAATACCGTGCGGCCCCACCAAGGAGGTATGCAAAGACTGGTAACCATTGGTTTTGGGTACCGCGATATAATCTTTAAAGCGGGTTTCGATGGGTTTATACAGGTTGTGCGCCACACCCAACACCCGATAGCAGGTATCTATGCTGTTGACGTTGATACGAAAAGCATAAATGTCCATCACTTCGTTGAACAGCAGCTCTTTGTTGAGCATTTTTTTGTAAATGCTGTAGAGGTGTTTTTCGCGGCCACTGACCGAGGCATCAATCCCAGCTTCTTCCAGGCGCGATTCAATCTCAGACTGAATATTGCTGATCACTTCTTTACGGTTGCCGCGTGCTTTCGCAACTTCTGATTTAAGTGCTCTGTGACGCATTGGATATAAAGCCGCAAAGCCCAGATCTTCCAGCTCGTTCTTAATATCGTGAATACCAAGGCGGTTGGCGATGGGAGCAAAGATCTCCAGGGTTTCGCGGGCTATCCGGCGGCGCTTTTCCGGGCGCAGAAAGCCCAGAGTCCGCATATTGTGCGTGCGGTCAGCCAGCTTGATCAGGATAACCCGAATATCCTGGGTCATGGCCATGATCATTTTGCGGTAGTTTTCGGCCTGGAACTCTTTTTTGTCTTTAAAGTCGAGTTTATCCAGCTTACTGACGCCGGCCACCAGCTCGGCAACGGTATCGCCGAAGATCTCGGCCAGGTCTTTTTGGCTGAAATCGGTGTCTTCAATCACATCATGCATCAGGGCCGCCATCAGCGTTTCATGGTCCAGCTTCATACTGGCCAGGATCTGCGTGACTTCAACCGGGTGGGTAATATAAGGCTCGCCGCTGGAGCGGGTTTGCCCTTCATGCGCTTCGCGGGCAACCACGTAGGCTTTTTGCACCAGTTCCACATCTTCGGGTGGCAGATACTCTGATATTTTTTTCTTTAAGCCTTCAAACAGATACATTCACACTCCAATGTTCCAGCGAAGTTACACCAATGACGCAATAGCATATCCTGCGCTCAGGCTATGTTGCTTGATTGGTATTAATAATAAGTTAAGTACTGAATATACGATGAATTGACTTCGAAGCCAATCGACTAACCAATTTATTAGTCTGAAAATGAGGTGTTCAGCGGCCTGTGGCGCAGAAACAATAACGCCAGCTAAAAAAGCTGGCGTTATTGTTATACAGGTCGCAGTGGATTAGCGATTGCCACCCACAATTGCAGCAACAGCAGCAAGCTCAGCAGCTTCCTGAGTTTGTTGCTCTTCGCGATCGATCATGTCCAGTGAATCGCTGGTGACCATGCCTTTTTCGATCTCGCGCAATGCGATTACGGTTGGCTTGTCATTTTCAGCTTCAACCATAGGGTCTTTACCACCGACTGCAATCTGACGAGCGCGACGCGCTGCAACAAGAATTAGGTCGAAACGGTTACCAATTTTATCTACTGCGTCTTCTACTGTTACGCGAGCCATCGAAGCACTCCAAAAAATTCAATACATTTAGCAAAGGGCTAGTCTACTAAAAAGCACCGGATTCGCCAAGTATATGGTTAAAAAATATCGGCCATCAGGGTCTGGGGTTGCCGTGCGGGCAGGCCTCAGACCTAAACTCGATACAGGGCACGATGAAAGCGGGTTATTTCAATAACTCAGCGATCAACGCGTGCTGGCTCAGCTGCTGCTTTTTCAGCTCCAGTCGTGCTGCTACCACAATATGCTCTAGTTCATTCAGCGCGGTAGCAAAATCATCGTTAACCAGCAGGTAGTCAAACTCATTGTAGTGTGAGCATTCAGATTTAGCTTGCTCCATGCGCGAGGCAATGACTTCCTGAGAGTCCTGACCCCGACTATTAAGACGCTCTTCCAGAGCCTGTTTGGAAGGTGGCAGGATAAAAATGGTTTTTACTTCAGGCATCAGCTCGCGCACCTGACGGGCACCTTGCCAGTCAATGTCGAGAAACACGTCGATACCGGCAGCTAACTGGGCTTCAATTGCCTGCTTAGAGGTGCCATAGTAGTTGTCGAATACCTGTGCCCACTCAAAAAAGTCATTCTGGTTGATTAGCGTCTTAAACTCATCGACCGAGACAAAGTGATAGTGCTCGCCGTTATTCTCACCCGGACGAGGCGCACGGGTTGTATGAGACACCGAGACCCGGACCTTATCTTGTCTTTCCAGCAGGGCTTTAATCAAACTTGACTTTCCGGCACCGGAAGGCGCCGAAAGAATAAACAAATTACCGCGATTTTGATGTGGCATACGTCAGACCTATCAGGTTGCAATGCAGCGATGTGCGCATAAGCACAGCGCTGGTTGTCCAAAAGCGTTATTTTAATGCCATATCGTTTAACTTACCAGCACCGGGGTACTCAATCCGTGCGTTGCAGCACAAACATCTGATAGCCGAACTCGCCAAGATACTGCTCATAGATGGCAATTTCCCGGGCCATATCCTGCAGTGCCAAAGAGTTGGGCTGGTGGCTGAGGCGGCGTGTGACTTCGGTTTTGAGCGGCTCATAGTAATCAGCCCAGGCCTGCTGACTCAGCGTAAAGTGCGCCAGTACCTCGAAGCCTGCTTGTTCAATCTGTGCCAGCCGTATCGCAATGGCTTGCATATCCGGGTACTCCTGTTGCCAGAATATACGTGCTTGTTCTGAGGGTGTATCGTTTAGCCACACCAGATCGCTGATCATTAAACAACCGGCTGAACTCAGAAACGGGCGCCAGGCATTCAGCGCCGCCGCAAAGCCCATGATATAAGCCGAACTTTCGGCCCAGAGCAGATCAAAGCTGCCAGGCGCAAAGGGCAGTGCGGTCATACTGGCACACAGCGGCGTTACGCGTTTATCCAGCCCTTTATGTTGTAGTCGCCGCACCAGACTCTGGATTGCCTCAGCTTCATTATCTACCGCTGTGATCCGCGCCTGCGTTTCACGGGCGAGCAACTCGCTGGCAAAGCCTTTTCCGCAGCCGATATCCAGCACATTTTGTGGTGCAAAGGGAATATGCGCTAACGCCTTGTGCGTATCGGCATCATTGCCAGGTCCCCAGCGTTCTAACTGATGAAAGACCGCCATAAAGTCGGCCATATAAGTATCGTGTTCGTTCATGTCTTTTGATAACCATTTTAAGTAAAGGCTTTGCTGTTCATCAAAGCCTTGTTGTTCAAGCCAGTTTCGATGTGCATCGGGTGCCAGTTTGTTGGCCTGTGTATGCCAGTTGCGCAGCGAGCCACGGCCAAGCAGCGCCGACAACAAACTGTGCGCCTGTTGCTTGTGTGCTATCTCGGCTTCCAGCTCGGCGAGCCTTCGGCTCAGTACCGTGCGGTCTAGTTTGGCCTCCAGCGCTTGTTTGCACTCACTCAGCGTCAGCCCGCCAGCCTGTAACTGTTGTAGCAGTCGCACCTTTTGCAGGTCCTGCTCGCCATATAGCCGATAACCATTACTGGCGCGACGGCCACAGAGCAGTCCGCGCTTTTCGTAATACAATAAAGTAGAACGCGACAAACCCAGCTGCGCTGCCAGCTCAGAAATTCGATACATCAAATCCGGCTCCTCCTGTCTGCCTGACTTTGTAAAACCCTGTCAGGCGGTAACGAATGAAAACGATAAACTATGAAGTTATAGACAGGTCAATGGCCGGGAGCAAAATTTAACTGCAGATAAAGTGTGTGATGTGAGTTTAAGCACAGCAAGCTGAGGGAGTATCACAAGCAGCACTATCGAATGGGCTTATAAAAGTATTCATAAAGGGTTTGTGTTAGTGTTAACTTTGTTTCTAAAATGCTGCTATTTGTGGTTTTGCTTGCTAGGTTAGCTGCAGGAATAAATAGGGAGATGCATGCGCGTGAAAAACAGTCCTGATAAGCGCAATCACAAAGTGGAGAATTTCAGGCGCTATGTGCAGCGCTCAATCCGCCAGTTAAGACACCATAGAGGCTGGTCTCAGCAAGAGCTGGCTAGGCGGCTGGGTGTCGACCAGGCCACCATAAGCAATTACGAATCCGGCAAAACCGATATGAGTTACGCTCAGATGTTCGAACTGTTTCTGGTTTTTGGTAAAGACCTGACCGGCGTACTGAAGTTAACCGACCTTGAAGAACAAAGTCCTTCAACAGATGAAAAGCCGGAAAAGGAGTAGGTTATGAAGGAATTTATTTTGATAGCGGAATATTTGCCACTGGCTATGATTTTCGTCGCACTTATATTCAGTTGGCGGGTGGTGACTGCGCGCTGGTTTCTCTTAGCTTTTATGGCTATTGAACTGGTTGATATTGCATTGAGACCTATAATCTGGGAGTGGAAAACGCACTACTATATTGTTGATATCATAGTGACATTTGTTTTCATAATGCCCATTGTTTATAGGAGAAATGTGGCGCTAAAGTTGTTTAATCTAACTGGTCATGTGTACTTCAGTAAAGTTTATGAATTGCAAAGGTTAACATCTCAGGAGTGCTTAATACTGATACTTTTGGCTATCGGCTGTTTGACAAACCTCATAGCATGGTTAGAAGTTCTGGCTTACAAGTACTACTTCATCGATACCGCGCCATTCAAGTTATATTTCCGAGACAACATCATGCTTGTACTGCATGTTTTGTATAGCATGGCGTTACTAACTTACACGGTCAAGGCAGAGCAAAGAGAGGATTACGTAAGAAATGAAAATACTACTAAGTAAAGAGAGCATTCAAATTGTGAAAGGTGGATGGTGGGTCGGAAGTCCAAGTCTGCCGCGGAGAGTTCAATTTGCCAAATCATCTTCGAAAGGACAATGGACTCCCCATGTAAACACGACAGTTGAACAAAGGTAGTTATAGAAGGCTGTGGGTTTTTATAGTGCAGGAGGCTTTGAGTTACCTGACAGATTCCAGATAGTTTATTCGACTTAAAGCCAGCTTAATTGCTAAAACAAAAAGCGCGTTCAGCGCTTTTTTTATGAAGATATACATAATCGCACCTGGATCTAAGATAAGTGCTAGACAATCAGCTAATAACCTGTTTTATAGACCGTTTATGAACGATTAGAAATACTTTCAGTAGTAGGCTACAAAGCAGCCCCGGCAGGTTTTGAGCAAATACGCTGGGATGAGTGAAGTATGCTAACCATCACCAATTTATCTAAGTACTATGGCACCCACTGTGCGCTCAGGCAGGTGTCTTTTTCAGTAGAGCCGGGTACGGTATTAACCATTTTAGGCCCCAATGGCGCGGGCAAAACCACCTTGTTTAAAATACTGGCAGGCTTATCTCACGACTATCAGGGCAGTGTGTGTTTTGGCCCGGACAAAAAGTTGCAGGCGCATGATATCGGGTTTGTATTTGACTCCTCCAGGGCGTTTTACCCCAAATTGACGGCATTTGAAAATCTTCGCTATTTTGGCGTTGTAAAAGGGTTATCACGGCAGGTTGCAAAAGACACAGCGCTGCAACTTCTTCAGACGTTTAGCTTATCAGATAAAGCAGAGCAGCAGGTGCAACTGCTATCCAGAGGCATGCAACAGCGCCTCGCATTGTGCCTTTCACTGATCTCCAACCCAAAGGTCTTACTGCTTGATGAGCCTACTCTGGGGTTGGATATTGAGAGTCAGAAAGAGTTTGAACTATGTATTGAACAAGTCAAAGAGACAGGCACCATTGTCCTGATAGCGACGCACCAGATGGATACGGCGCAGCGACTTGGTAATTATTCATTACTGCTTAATAAAGGGGAAGCGGTGCGCTTTGGCAATACACAAACCTTACTGGCTAACACTTGCGGTGAGCAGTACACCATTACAACACAACACCCGCTTCCTGAGGTGCTCCCTATGCAGTGTGAGCGATTGTCTGAACAGTCAATCAGGTTTGACACCTCCGTGAGCAGTCTAAATGAGATGCTGGCATTGCTCACGCGATTTAATATTGTCACCGTTGAAAAACATCAGGCCAGTCTGGAAGGGTTGATCCGCAGGGAGTTAGACTTATCATGAATTTTATTACCTTGCTCGGACTGGAGCTGCACCGAAAGTGGGTGACCGCAAAGCGATATCCGCTGAACTTTTATGCCAGTATTGTTTTTGCTGCTGTCATTCTCATCCTGGTTATTTCGGGCGCCTCTTACCTGTCTGGCGGGGCATTATCATTGCAGCGGATGGAGTCTTTGGTATTGGGGTATTACCTGTGGACACTGACGGTTGGTATTTCATCTGCCGCCGCTGAAGAGGTTGTTGAAGACGCCAAGCTGGGCACGCTGCCACATATTTTAACGTCAGCGACAAGCTTATTTAGTGTATTGCTGGCACGCAAAGTGGTGCTGGTGCTGTATCAGTTGCTGGTTGTGGGAGTTGGGTTTGTATTTATCAATTGGTATTTTGACCTGCAAATACGCTTTCATCCTATGATGCTGTGGGTCTTTTTGCAGATAGTTGTAGCAGGGTTTGCGGTGTCTTACCTGTTAGGTGCCATTGCCCTGGTAAATAAACAGATGAGTACCTTTATTGCTTTTGTTCAGCTGCTCCTGATCATGGTGTTTTTGGTGCCAATAGAAAGTGAACTAAGCCTTTATATCCCTGTCAGTGGATCTATGTATTTACTCAGATCTTTGGCCAGTGGCATCCCTGTTGAAGCAAGCCAGATGGTGCTCGCAAGCCTGCCCAGTGTCATTTTATTTATGCTGAGTTCGCTGTTTTTCCACTTTATGTATAAACAGGCCAGGCGCCGGGATGTGGTCACTCAGCTGTAACGGGTAAAGCCTGCACATCTTCGTTTTGTACGCGCAAATAGATGTCCTCAACCGTAATGGTAAAGTCAATGGAGTCAAAGTGGACCTCTGCGCCTTAAATAATGTGGCATCGACTAATGTAGATGCCGCAGCTATTAATTCCAGTTGAGCAGAGCGATATTGGCGTTACCTTCGTAACGGAAGGTTAGATTTACTTTGGCACCGGTTTCTCGCATAGAATATAAATGGTCACAGTCCACATATTCGGTGCAGCTGAAGGGTTTACCCAGGAAACGATAGCCTTGTTCTTTGTCATCATAAACCAGCGTATCTTGCTGTAAATTTACATCTGACAGAATGTATTCAGTCCCAATACTATCCTCTTTTACCGAGCTAATGGCTTTGAGTTGCACCTTTTTGGTTGAAGCGTCGGCAGGCGCATTATTGACCTCAGACTCTGTCACCTCTAGTTGGTATTGGTGGCCCCATTGATATTCAAACCCTTCAATCAAGCCATAATGCAATGAATAGCTTTCCTCATCAGAGGGTTTGACCCTGAGACATAATTGTTGTGCCACTCCGGTACAATGTTGAGCGTAAGCATCAATGTTCCAAACTTGTGTTTTTGTTTCTGCACGCTCATTTTTATTCTGTAACGATGGTGCAGCGCTGGAGTCTGATGAGCCGCACCCTGCGAGATAAAGCACCGCTACGCTGGAGATGAGAGCTTGCCTGCTGAGTAATGTCATTTTTGTCATGTCCATATTCCTTGTTTATTTGACTACACGATGATGTTAACTGTACCCAGGTTGTGTTTCAATTGGTGTGACCACCTAAATCGAATAAAAAATCAGCATGTAAAGCTGTCACTTCCTGCCAGGCCGGGATGACCCTTAGTCATTCTGCAGGCACACGTTATTTTGAACTCCACCAGGTGGAGCAGATGATATCTGAACTTCTACCTTAGTATGGCAAAGATAGTCGAGAGAGGGAGCTATGGGGTTGTGCGCTTTTACTTCTGAGCCGATAGGCAACTTCAGGCATAAAGTTTGCTAACTTGTTCAATAGAGTGGGCGACACCGAAAAAGGATTTACAGAATGAAGGTTCAAGGTCAGGTAAGTGTACAAAGCCTGTATCAGGCACAATCGATTCAAAGTGATGAAAAAGCAGGCAAGACTTTGCCGCTATCTGAGATGACAGCAGGCAATAAGGATCATGATAAATTTGATTTTACCAGCATGACGTTGAAAGAGCTGTCTGATGCATCAAAAACTTTGTATGACGAAGGCGTACTTACTTTGGGGCAGCACGCCTCTTTGTCATTACACTATACTGCGACAAAAACAGGGCTAAATCAGGGAGACGGACAAGTTTCCCTGAGTGCATTATCCAAAGCAGAAAACAACAAAGTCGATGTGATTGCCATACAAAAAGCACGTGTTGCTACGGCAAAAGCCAGTGGTGCCTCTGCGACTGAAATTCAATTCTCGCAAAACTTGCTCGATACGCTGCAAGCCTATCAATTTGGCGGTGCAGGGCGGTTTTACTCCCTGGCCTGATAGCGATATGTTTGACATATGGCAGCAATAAAATAATGAGTAAAGGATGATGAAAACTGGTCGTAATGACCCTTGCCTCTGCGGCAGTGGAAAAAAGTACAAACGGTGTTGTATGAATAACACTGCCAAGCAGCATGGCGAAGTGTCTAACGATGTTGACGCCTTACTAGCCATGAATCCCGATTTGACGATTGATGAGCTTAATGTCGCATTGCAGCACAAAAACAATGAGCGGAATAATCAACCTCTTTCGGATTTTTGTGGTTTATCGCCCACACAAATGCAGAACTGGCTCTATGCGCCGTTCGATGAATTGCAAAGGGTGAAAATCTGTACGCCAGAAGACGTGTCTGCCAGTCCTGTAATGCGCTATTTAACCTTGATCCTTGACGAAGCCATGCAAAATGATGGCGCGTTTAAAGCGACCAGTAAAGGCAACTTACCGATAAAGCTGGTCAAGCAGGCCAGTGACTTAAGAGATGAATTTACTGTAGGACAAGCGCCCTATGTAAAAAATATCAGCATCTGCGAGTTTGCAGGTAGCAATGAGGATAAATTCAATGCGCTGCACTACACCCGCATTCTGGCTGAAATTGCTGGTATTATTTATCGTCGCAGCGGCAAATACCATGTGAAAAAGACGGCGCAAAAGGACTATCAAAAACACGGTATTCAGGCATTTTTTAAACCTATGCTGGAAGCCGCTGTTAGTCGCTACAATTGGGCTTATCTCGATGCCTTTGATACAGATTTTGATTTACGCACCTTCTGGCTGTTTATGTTATGGCGTCTGCAAAGCCATGCAAATGTCGGGCGGCTGATTGACGAGTTGAATACAGCGTTCCCCGATTTGCTCCTGTCAATGCCTGTTGATCGCTACTTATCACCACCAGAGTACTTACGCATTGTGACTGAATCGCGCTTTATCGAGCGGTTTTTACAGTTCTGGGGCTTCGCTGCTTTAGAACCAAAACGGAGTTTCTCTGAAAAGAGTGAGCCCAGAAAAGTCAATCTATTGCCGCTGTTGGCAGATACCTTCCGATTCTCAATAGAATAAAAAAAAGCCCCAACAGCTGGGGCTTTTCAATGGGTTTTGAGGGGTATTTATCACAGTTCGGGGCAATTTGTGTGCTGTCAAAAGTTCGCACTCGTATTGAGTGTGTCTGATACTCTTTTTCTGTTACTTTCAATTGTCATACTTCGATATTTGGTATGTCTGGTGCCTGTGATTTCAGATGCTGCGCTCTTATCAAAATATGCGCTCTCACCTTTGTGATGTAACTTTTATCGTCTTCGGTAAAATGAGGCGCTTGAGTAATTGCCTCGACAAATTGCTGTTGTGTTAGAGCTTCGATGACTTTATCTGCCAAATAGACTAACAAGGTATATTCTGCTGCCATAGTCTTCATATCCATTCATCATTACTGACCGGGAGACTATCATCTTGCGCTGTAGATAGAGGGGAAAGCGACGGTGACGTGAGTTTGATACCTAGTCCGTGTAGAACTGCAAACACAGCAGCAAGGGTGCAATTGTCATTGCCATTCTCAATGCGCGACAAGGTGTTGACCCCCACATTGCAAAGCGCAGCACAGTCAACGAGTTTCATGTTCATTGCCGTACGCTTTGCTTTAATCAGTTGCCCTAATATATTCGCGTTCTCAATAAATTCTGTCTCAGGCATTTCTGAGATAGTCACCTTCTTTGCCATCGCTTTGCATCAATATTCATCAATACCAGTGATTTTAGGTTAGTGTGAATTCATAACAAGTTTGTTCACCGTTAATGGTGATTTTATGTGTTGATGTTAGTTGTAATTCTATAATTCACCGTTACCGGTGAATTATAGAGTGCAATGTCATGATTTGTGACAGCTCGCCGGCAAAGCTACGGCTGGGTTGAACTTACATTGCTTGGAAGCCATTGAAATAATCGCATATTCAATACGCGCCTCTCTGAGGTGCGGAAAATGGCTCTGAAACTTCTTACTTTTCTTATTCTTAAAGTTAGCACGGAGAGCAACATGGACAGCCACCTCAAACTGGCGTGAAGGCTTTTAGGCAGGTTCGACTTTGAGACTGCCCACAATTAGTCTGTGAGTTTATCAGTGGGTGTCAGCTAAAAATCCAGAGAAAAACCACGGGAGACTTGGCGGAGTTTATTGTTATGCCTTGTTGCGTTAGGCTAGCCGACAGATTAATCGGGCATATTTAAAAAAGGCACTAATGTGTATGACTTGCAGAAATTATTCAGTCACTTGAAAAAATTAATCTTAAATAGAAATACTCAATCTGAGCAGGTAGCGACCATTGAAGAGCTCATTAAATTGAGTCAGGATTATGACGGTCACAAACGAGAAAACGCCGTTTTAAGGCTAGGTATGATGGGGGATCCGGTGGCTATTCCCTGTCTAATTATCCGGGTGAATGATTGGGTGCCTCAAGTTAGAGATGCGGCAGTAAAAGCGTTGAGCAAGTTGATGGTAGACGAAAATGTTGAGGCCTTTATTCAGTGTCTTCCTCAAGTATATCATCTACAGGGCTGCCACAGAGCCAATCATCAAGATGTTATTCGGCAAGTAGAGACTTTGCTGTTAACAGAAACAAACCGAGGCCATTTGTTGGCAGCTGTGCAAAGCGCAAACATTTATGTAGCCAGGCTCTGCTTGAATTTAGTCATTGAACATCAGGTTGTTGATGCCCAAATGCTGTTACCTATGGCCTTTGCGAGTAAAGATGCCTTAGTCAGAGCCCATGCTTTTCGCTGGTCTGGCGTTCACTATCCGCAAGTGTTGGAGAAGTACTACCTAAGCCTATTAAATGATAAGTTTATGCCAATCCGCAAAGCCTCATTGAAGCACCTGCTAATGGCCAACTACAGTGCTCAGGTAGCTGAAAAAGGGCTAGTTGATCGCCATTCGTCGGTACGTGAGCTGGCTGTAAAGCACTGCCAGGCAAATGGTAATGATGTTGTGGCATTTTACAGGGAGCATCTTACTAAAGATTCAAGTACTAAGGCAGCTATCTGGGGGCTTGGCTATCTTAAGTGTGTTGATGCACTAGACAAGATAAAATTCTTTTATCAGCATGGAACACCCTCTGTCAGAAAACAGGCGCTAAACAGTTTATTGAAGTTAGACTCCCGCAATAGTAAGGCTTATCTGTTGAACGGGCTAAAAGATCCCTCCCCTTCAGTATGTAAGGAGGCAGCAAGACTGATTGTAAAAACACAGGTCTACCTGAATGCGAAAGCGTTGATGGATATCATTTGTGGCTCAGACCATCCGTATACCGCACGAGCATGTGTCGCGCTGTCTCATCAAATCAATAAGTGGGAAAGAGTGGTATTTTTACTGATGCTAATGTCAAACGAACAGGTCGTTTCTATGTTTAATGAAGGCCAGATTAAATCAGAGCTGGCGAATTGGGGGGATGGCTATAACCGTTCATTTATCCAGCCTACACAAGCGCAAATTTATGAGATCAGCGTGTTGATGGCGGGAGTGCCCGCAACCAGGCTTAGTGAACACTTCCGCAGCTTTGCGCACGCCCTTAAAACGTTGAGCATTCATTAAAGAGTATACTAATCATTTTGTTATATCTGCATGAGGGGCGACAGAGGCAATGAAATGCGGGGTGTTGAACTAAAAAGCCCCAACAGCTGGGGCCTTTCAACGAGTTTAGTTTTAATCACTCAATATTCTGGATCTGCTCGCGCATTTGCTCAATCAGTACCTTGAGTTCAACGGCGGCGTTGGTGATCTCGGTATTGATGGATTTAGACGCCAGAGTGTTAGACTCGCGGTTGAACTCTTGCATCATAAAGTCCAGGCGTCGGCCACATGCGCCGCCTTTTTTCAGGATCTTATGGGTTTCTTTAACGTGTGACTTGAGGCGATCGAGTTCTTCTGCCACGTCCTGTTTTTGCGCCAGGTAGATAAGTTCCTGCTCCAGGCGGTTCTCGTCGATTTCGGCTTTCAGGTCTTCCAGCTTAGCGGTGAGTTTCTCACGCTGCCATTTAGCGACTTCCGGCATATGGCCTTCAACAACGGCAACCTGCTCCAGAATACTGTCCAGGCGAGTGGTGATCATGGTTTCCAGGTTGTTACCTTCACTGGCGCGCGCGGCTTTAAAATCCTCAACCAGGGCGTCAAAGCCTTTTAACAACTCGCTGTTTACTGTGTCGAGATCCACTTCTTCGGCTTCCATGACGCCTGGCCAGCGCAGGATGTCTGTTGGATTGATCTCGCCACCGCTGTGCGACTGCACCCATTTGGCGTTTTCAATCAGCTGCTTGCTCAGGGTTTCGTTGATCGACAGCTGACCTACGTGAGCCGGGTTGGCGGTGAACTTTAAAAATACTTCCACTTTACCGCGCTGTAAGTGTTTGCGCAGGCGCTCGCGAATAACCGGCTCCAGGCCTCGGAATTGCTCCGGTGCGCGGATAAAGGTTTCAAGATAGCGTTGGTTTACGGAGCGGATCTCCCACACACCGGTGCCCCAGTCGCCCTTGATCTCTTTACGGGCATAAGCGGTCATACTATGGATCATATAAGTTCCTAATCTAATTTAAGGTTGTGGCGTGTCTGCATGTGGTGACCTAAGGGTCAGCGCTGTCGTTGCTGAACACACACATCGCCATGAACGAAACACCGCCATTATAGCTGAAACATCGGTCAGCTCTAGTGGCTGGGTGTGAATTATTCGCGATCCGCATGGCATAGCGCCTGGGAACCCTTTATAATATCGCGAAACTTTGATGATAGGGGAAGGTGGATGCGTCCAAGCGAAAGAACTGCAAATCAAATCAGACCGGTAACTTTTACACGTAACTATACTATGCATGCCGAGGGCTCGGTGCTGGTAGAGTTCGGCAACACTAAGGTGTTGTGTACTGCCACTGTTGAAGCGGGTGTACCGCGTTTTATGAAAGGCCAGGGCAAAGGCTGGATCACTGCAGAATACGGGATGCTTCCGCGTTCTACTCATACGCGTAATGGCCGTGAAGCGGCAAAAGGCAAGCAGGGCGGCCGTACCATGGAGATCCAACGTCTGATCGCCCGTGCATTGCGTGCTGCGGTTGATTTGAGCGCGCTGGGTGAAAACACCATTACTATCGACTGTGATGTCCTACAAGCCGACGGTGGTACACGTACTGCGTCTATCAGCGGCGCTTGTGTTGCTTTGGTTGATGCACTGACTCATATGCGTGCCAAGGGCATGATCAACGCGAACCCACTGAAGTTTATGATTGCGGCTATTTCTGTCGGCGTTTACAACGGCGAAGCGATTACCGATCTGGAATATCTGGAAGACTCAGAAGCCGAAACCGACATGAACGTGATCATGACCGAAACCGGCAAACTGATTGAAGTACAAGGCACAGCCGAGGGCGAACCTTTCTCATTTGAAGAGCTGGATGAGCTGCTGGCACTGGCTAAGCATTCAATCCGTGAGATCATTGACCTGCAAAAACAGGCGCTGGCATAAGCATTCGAAAATAAGAAGGTATCGTATGAAACAGTATCAAAAAGACTTTATTGAATTTGCCCTGCAAAAGCAGGTGCTGAAGTTTGGTGAATTTACGCTTAAATCTGGCCGTACCAGCCCTTATTTCTTCAATGCGGGCCTGTTTAACACCGGTCGCGACCTGGCGCGTTTAGGACGTTTTTATGCCGCTGCACTGGAAGATGCTGGCATTGCGTACGATGTGCTATTTGGCCCGGCGTACAAAGGTATTCCGATTGCAACGACGACTGCAGTGGCTCTGGCGGATCATTACGATAAAGACGTGCCTTACTGCTTTAACCGTAAAGAGAAAAAGCAGCACGGTGAAGGTGGCAACCTGGTAGGCTCTGAGCTGGCTGGTCGTATCATGCTGGTGGATGATGTGATCACGGCGGGCACGGCTATCCGTGAGTCGATGGAGATCATTGCAGCCAATGAAGCCGATCTGGCCGGTGTGTTGATCGCCCTTGACCGCCAGGAAAAAGGCAAAGGTGAGTTGTCTGCCATTCAGGAAGTTGAGCGCGACTTTAACACCGCTGTGGTATCTATCGTGAAACTGGCTGACCTAATCACTTACCTTGAGCAGCAAGGTGATATGGCCGAGCACCTAGAAGCGGTTAAAGCGTATCGTGACCAGTACGGTGTTGCTTAATTAAGTAGCCCGTTAAAATTGTATTTAAAAACCGGCTTAGGTGATGCACTTAAGCCGGTTTTTTTATGCCTGCTGTGGCGACTTTGTACCAGCTGCAAAAGTGTTTTGTAGAGATCCGCTCACAAAACCAGCCAAGGTTCAGACGAGTATGATAACCTAAGCGGGTTAGTCAGCTAATTAGTTAATTAAATCATGCATATTCACATTCTTGGGATCTGCGGCACCTTTATGGGTGGCATTGCGGCCATTGCGAAGTCGCTGGGCCACAAGGTAACGGGATCCGATCAAAACGTTTATCCACCTATGAGCACTCAGCTGGAGTCGCTTGGCATTGAATTAACCCAGGGCTATGATCCGGCTCAGCTGGACCCGGCACCCGATATGGTGGTGATTGGCAATGCCATGAGCCGGGGGAACGCCTGTGTGGAATATGTGCTGGAGCGCGGCTTGCCTTATACCTCAGGCCCCGAGTGGCTAAAACATCACGTGCTGCAAAACAGCTGGGTACTGGCGGTAGCTGGTACGCATGGTAAAACCACCACCGCCAGTATGCTGGCCTGGTTGCTGGAATATGCAGGGCTGCGGCCAGGCTTTCTGATCGGTGGCATAGTGCAAAACTTTGGCGTGTCGGCACGCACCAGTGATACCCCGTTTTTTGTTATTGAGGCCGATGAGTACGACACGGCGTTTTTTGATAAGCGCAGTAAGTTTGTTCATTACCTGCCGCGCACCTTGATCATGAATAACCTGGAATTCGATCACGCCGATATTTTTGCCGATCTGGCCGCCATTCAGACCCAGTTTCACCATTTGCTTCGTACCTTACCTGCGCAGGGTAAAGCGATTTACCCGGCAGCGGATAAACCCCTGTGCGAAGTGATAGACAAAGGCTTCTGGAGCCAGCAAGAAACCCTGGGTGGCGACTGGGATTACCGCCTGTGTAAAGCCGATGGCAGCGAGTTTGAGGTGTTACTGAACAACCAAAGCCAGGGCACAGTGAGCTGGCAGGCCATTGGCGAGCATAACGTCAAAAATGCCGTGATGGCTATTTCGGCTGCGCGTCATGTGGGTATTCCCGTTGCTGTCAGCATTGAGGCGCTCGGTGAATTTATCTCGCCTAAGCGACGTATGGAGTTGCTGGGAGAGGTAAACGGCGTGTGTGTGTATGACGATTTTGCACATCATCCCACGGCCATTGAAACCACTTTGGCGGGATTGCGCGCCAAAGTGGGCGATGCCCGCATTACTGCGATTTTGGAGCCGCGCTCTAACACCATGAAAATGGGTGTTCATCAGCAAACCCTGATGGACTCGCTGGCGGCAGCCGATGAGGTGATGCTGTTTGAGCCGCCCAATCTGAGCTGGTCACTGCAAGAGGCTGCTAAGCAGGCAGGCTATGGCTGTTATCACAACACCGATGACATAGTCGCGGCGGTGGCGGCCAAGGCAAAGCCGGGTGAGCATGTCTTGATCATGAGCAACGGTGGGTTTAATGGGATCCACACCGCAGTGTTAAGTGCACTGCGCGAAAAGAGGTCATAAAGTTATGTCACAATTTAAGCCAGCCATTACGCTGGCATTCAGCGGCGCATCGGGCGCGCCATATGGGCTGCGTTTACTCGAAGTGCTGGTGGCACTGGATTATCAGGTTTATGTGCTGATCTCCAGTGCTGCCCGAGTGGTGCTGGACACCGAATCTAACATCAAACTGTCTGGTAACGAAGACAAGGCCACAGCGCAGCTCAGTGAGCTCTATCAGGCCAAGGCTGGGCAAGTTCAGGTGTTTGGTAAAGACAACTGGTTCAGTCCGGTGGCGTCGGGCTCTGCGGCGCCGAAGAAAATGGTGGTCTGCCCGTGCAGCGCGGGTAGCGTGTCGGCGATTGCCATGGGGGCATCCGACAACCTGCTAGAGCGCGCGGCAGATGTGGTGATCAAAGAGCGCGGCGAGCTTATTCTGGTGCCCAGAGAAACGCCGTTCAGTGCTATTCATCTGGAAAATATGCTCAAACTAAGCCGCCTTGGGGTCACTATTATGCCCGCGGCGCCCGGGTTTTATCACCAGCCACAAAGTATCGAGGATCTCGTCGATTTTATGGTAGCGCGCATTCTAGACCACTTAGGCATAGAGCATCAGCTGGCGAAACGCTGGGGCTATGGCGACTGAAGCTAAGCCGTGAAGCTGCTCGGTTATACAGCGTATTGATACAAACAAGTGAAAACAACAACATGGGGATGTGAGGAAAAACAATAAGATGACAAAGGCATTAAATATATCTGGCCTGCGTAAGGTCTACAGCAACGGCGTTGAAGCCGTTAAAGGAATTGATTTACAG
Source organism: Pseudoalteromonas rubra (assembly GCF_000967655.1). GTDB lineage: Bacteria > Pseudomonadota > Gammaproteobacteria > Enterobacterales > Alteromonadaceae > Pseudoalteromonas > Pseudoalteromonas rubra_A. Next base: position 66,301 of record NZ_JXYA01000042.1, on the reverse strand, counting down.
GTTGAGCAGGGCGACTTTTTCGCGTTGCTGGGCCCAAATGGTGCGGGTAAGTCGACTACCATAGGGGTTATTTCTTCGTTGGTGAACAAAACGGCGGGTCAGGTTGAAGTATTTGGCCAGAGCATAGATACCGACCTGGAAGCGGCCAAGTCTCACCTTGGCCTGGTGCCGCAGGAGTTCAACTTTAATCAGTTTGAAACCCTCAATCAGATTTTGGTCAATCAGGCCGGCTATTATGGTGTGCCGCGGGCGCTGGCCCATGAGCGCGCTGAAAAATACCTGAAGCAACTGGGCTTACTGGATAAAAAAGACAAGCAGGCCCGCACCTTATCGGGCGGTATGAAGCGTCGTCTGATGATTGCCCGTGCTTTAATGCATGAGCCAAAGCTGCTGATTTTGGATGAACCCACAGCCGGAGTAGATATCGAGCTGCGCCGCTCTATGTGGGGCTTCCTGCGTGAGATCAACGCGCAGGGGATCACCATTATTCTCACCACCCATTATCTGGAAGAAGCTGAGCTGCTGTGTCGCAATATCGCCATTATCGATCAGGGCAAAATCGTCGAACACACCACCATTAAAGCCTTGCTGGCGAAGCTGGATAAAGAAACCTTTGTGCTGGACCTTAAAGCACCCATCAACCCGGTAACACTAGAGGGCTATGAGTATACGCTGACAGATGACCACACTCTGGAAGTCGAAGTGGCTAAGTCTCAGGGTCTGAATGGGGTGTTTACCCAGCTCAATGAGCAGGGCAATACGGTGCTGAGTATGCGAAATAAGGCAAACCGCCTGGAAGAATTGTTTGTCGGATTACTGGAACAGGGGCGCAGCGAATGAAAATCTTAAACTATGGCGTAGCACTGAAAAGTATCTGGATCAAAGAATGTATCCGTTTCCTACGCATTTGGGTGCAAACCCTGGTGCCACCGGCCATCACCATGACCTTATACTTTGTGATCTTTGGCTCTCTGATCGGCTCACGCATTGGTGAAATGGGTGGATTTAGCTACATGGAGTTCATTGTGCCGGGTCTTATTATGATGTCGGTGATCACCAACTCTTATTCCAATGTGGCATCGAGCTTCTATTCCACTAAGTTCCAGAAAAGCATCGAAGAGTTGTTAGTGGCCCCGGTGCCTAACTACATTATCGTGCTGGGTTATATGGGCGGCGGTATGGCCCGTGGCATGCTGGTAGGTTTGATAGTTACTTTGGTTAGTTTGCTGTTTGTGGATATTCAAATTCATAATCTGGCGGTGATAGTACTAACGGTATTGCTGACCTCGGCAGTCTTTGCGCTGGGTGGTCTGATCAATGCGGTCTTTGCTAATAGCTTTGATGACATCAGTATCATTCCAACCTTTGTGCTGACACCTCTCACTTATCTGGGCGGGGTGTTTTATTCTATCACTTTACTGCCGGAGTTCTGGCAGGGCGTGTCTCAGGTCAACCCGATTATCTACATGGTGAATGCCTTCCGCTATGGCTTCCTGGGTGTGTCTGATGTCAATATCACGCTGGCCTTTGGCGTGCTGATTGGTTTTATCACTGTGTTATTTGCAATAGCACTGAACCTGATCAAGCGAGGCGTTGGTTTACGTCATTGATCTGAAAGGTGGCAGAGTTTGCTCTGCCACACCGCTTACTTAATCGGGCTGACTGAGATAAAATAGCACCATTATTTTTTCAGACTATGAGCATTGATACGCTGTTATGTCAGACGCAAACTCCAGAAGCATTACCAGTAATCAGGCTGGGCTCCACGAAAAGTTAGACGAAGTGGTTCAGAAACACCTCAACACACCATTCAAAAAGCCCATTGCGGCCCATACTCAACAGGCTTTTGAGCAGGTGAATGAAAAAGTGCAGGCATACGATGGCCCCATTATTCTGGACTCCTGCTGTGGGGTAGGTGAAAGCACAGCAAACCTGGCAAAACTGCATCCGGATGCCCTGGTTATAGGTATTGATAAGTCAGAGCACCGCCTTGAAAAGCATGATATTGAATACAAACAGACGGAGTCTGGTCAGTATATTCTGGTGCAGGCGGACTTGAATGACTTCTGGCGCCTGGCTTGTGAGGCCAACTGGCAGCCTACGCACCATTATTTGCTCTATCCCAACCCCTGGCCTAAAGCCAAACACCTGCAAAGGCGCTGGCATGGTGCGGCGGTCTTCCCTTATATCGTGGAGCTGGGTGGCCGACTGGAATTACGCAGTAACTGGTCAATTTACGTTGAGGAGTTTGCCCGCAGCCTTGAGTTGGCCGGTAAAAAGGCCGAGATCAGTGCCTATGAAAGCGATACAGCCATGACCCCGTTTGAGCGTAAATACTGGGCCAGTGGGCAACACAGCACCCGTTTGATTGCTCAGTTATAGGCCTGGTATCACCGGTGCGCAGTCAGGCGATACCGCACCGGTGTTCAGGCGCTGGCCTGTAAATCTTTGTCTATATTGCCCTGGCTGATGTTGATATGTGGTCCGGGTGTGCCGATAAGACTTCCTTCAACCAGCTTCACGTTACAATCCTGTAATTGCTCCAGTTGATATTTACTTTGTACACCGTCGACCAGCAGTGCAATTTGCCGCTCATGGCACAGCCTTGCAATGTGTTCAATGTATTCGTGTAATTCGGTATCTTCACCAAGCTGCTCAATCACGCTGGAGGTCAGTTTAACGCTGTCTATGGTGAGCTTGAGTACCCGACTGATGGTCAGTAAGCCGCTGTTACTCGATGCCACCATAATATTCACGCCCTTGCTTTTTAGTACATTGATATACACCCGCATGTCGGCAAAGTGCTCAATCACTTCCTGCTCTTCAAGCTCAAAGGTAATTTTGGCCGGTTGCGGGTAGCGTCTCAGCTGGGCAAAAATAAATTCCATCATTTGTGGATCGGCCAGGTCCTGCCAGCTCAATTGCATGCTCCAGGCATGGTGCGATTTACGAAAATGTGCAGTACACAACTCCAGCATCACTTTGGTCAGTTGTGAGCTCAGTCTGGAATGACGGATCACGTCAGAAAAAGACTCAGGACGTAAGATCAGTCCCTGCTCAGTGAGCACTCGGGGAGTGCAATGATATTGTTCTATGGCTTTGCTCTCGATGCCCATGCGTGGTGTAAAATAGGGCAGAATCCGGTGTTGTTCAAAGGCGCTTTGCACGGTTTTGGCAATCGCAATATGCGATTCCTGAATGGTTTTTATCTGCGCTGGATCTTGTCCATACATGCACACGCGCTGTTGTTTTTGCTGTGCCTGGCGGCAGGCAATAAACGCATTTTCCAGTAGCAGACGTTTATTACCGCTGGCGATCCCCGCAGTGAGCTGGACGTATAAATGTGGCTGCTGCAAGATAGGCGTTGTGGTCGGGAATTCATTGATCAGGCTGCTGAGGTAATGCTCTCCCTTGGTGGCGTCGCTCAACAACACCAGTTTGGCTGTCGCGAGGCGGTAGACTTTAAAGGGCACCGTAAATTCACTGAAATGGCTCATCACCCGGCGGATGATCTCATCGCCGACATCTGTGCCATAAAAGCTGACAATTTCTTCCAGCTCATTAATGGCAACAATTGCCAGGCTGAGGTGCTGGTTGGGGTTTTTGGCCAGATCCTGCTCTAATGCGAGGCGATTGGGGAAGCCGGTACGGGCGTCCGTGGTCAGGGTTTTCCTCAATATCAGTAAGTACATCCCGGCTACCAGCAAGGCAATGGCAAAAAAGAAACAAGCGGTGAACAGTGCCTCTTTAACACTTTTGGCCAGTTCGCTCTGAATGTGTGACGTTTTGATGTCTGCGCCAGTCAAATAAACCCGGCCGTCGCGTGTTACATGGGGAATAAAAATGGTTTTAAAATGGCCCCATTTGTCTTCAGAGATTTCAAACAAGGGCTGTGTTGAGCGAAAGGCGCTTTTGTTGATGGCAGTGGCCTCAGGGTACAAATCCAGCAAGCGAGTTACTTTGTCCTGCAGTACATCATTTTGGGTGTAACTGGAGGCGCTAAAGCGCACATAAGGGGCGTCGTAGACCATAGCATAAACGTATTCTACACCCAGGTGTTGGGCCAGTTGCGACAGTTGCCTGCTTTTGTGACGATACTCATCGTCGTTAATTTCACCGAGCCTGTCATGATAATCATCACCCAGTATTAATTGAGTGCTGCGTGCGGCCATCTGAAGTTTCTGGTCTATCCCATTAACTATGGTGCTGCGGGTTTGGTGGTAGGTATACAGTACATAGGCCGACAAAGACGCGATAAAGACCACAAAGCCGATAACTATCCAGGTCAGCGATAAAGCCTTCAGCGCAAAATTCCGTTTATTCATGTCAGTTTCCGTTTGAGTCTCAAGTCTGATGGGAAAGATTGTTCCTAATACTATCCATTTCTGGCAATGCTGACAAAATATTTAACGAAATTGCCTTATTTGTGAACCCCAGACCTTACAAGTGTCGTACTAAATACTGGGTTTAACGCGTAATGCGGTGTCATCAGAGGTTCATCAAATTATCAAGCAGAGTTCATTTTTTTTGACTGCATTGCAGACTTTCCCATCGCTTTACAGTAAAGTTAGTCATTTCGTATCAACTTGGCAAGGTAACTCCCAATATCAGTTACCCACGCATGATTAGGTATTAAAATGGGTCCAAAGCGTTGTGCAGTCGCTTCTGAAGAAAGCTTAATGCGTATTTTCACCGTTCCAGAAGCACCCAGCTCCACGTTAAGTGTAATAGAGCAGGAAATTTCCAGTAATCTGGCGGGCTTTCTGAATGAAAATATCGCAGCAATTGAAAAGCCATTGCATGAGATAGAAAAAGACTTTCAGTCGGCGATGATCCCGGAAGAACCAATGTTTGTCTCTGACTATGCTCAGGATATTATGGAGCAGCTGGTTGCGCACTCTGTGCACACCGCCTCGCCAAGTTTTATCGGGCATATGACCTCAGCGCTGCCGCATTTTGTTCTGCCACTGTCTAAGCTGATGGTCGGGCTAAACCAGAACCTGGTAAAAATAGAAACTTCAAAAGCATTCACGCCTTTGGAGCGCCAGGTGCTGGGCATGATGCATCATCTTGCCTATGGTGAAAACGACGCCTTCTATGAAAAGTGGATGCACAGCGCGAAGACCGCGCTCGGTGCGTTCTGCTCTGGCGGCACCATTGCCAATATTTCGGCCTTATGGATTGCGCGCAACCGTTTGCTGGGTCCGGATGGCGATTTTAAAGGGCTCGCCAGTGAAGGGATCATGGCTGCCATGCTGCACTATGGCTATAAAGGCCTGGCTGTGCTGGTTTCTGAGCGCGGCCACTACTCACTGGGCAAAGCCGCCGATGTACTGGGCATTGGACGCAGCAACTTTGTTGCGGTAAAAACCGATGACAATAACAAGGTAAGTGTGGAGGCGATGCGTGCCAAAGCACAGGAACTGAGTGAGCGTGGGATCAAGGTCATGGCCATTGTTGGCGTTGCGGGCACCACAGAGACCGGCAACATTGACCCCTTGCCAGAAATGGCGGCCCTTGCACAGGAACTGGGTTGCCATTTCCATGTCGATGCAGCCTGGGGCGGTGCGACTTTGCTGTCTGACAACTACCGTCACTTGCTCAAGGGCATTGAGCTGGCAGATTCCATCACCATAGATGCGCACAAGCAGATGTATGTGCCAATGGGCGCAGGTATAGTGCTGTTTAAAGACCCTACCGCAACGGATGCCATTGAACACCACGCGGAGTATATTCTGCGTAAAGGTTCTAAAGACCTGGGCAGTCATACGCTGGAAGGCAGTCGTCCGGGCATGGCCATGTTAGTGCATGCGTGCTTGCGGGTGATTGGCCGTAAAGGCTATGAAATGCTGATCGACAAAGGCATTGAAAAAGCCCAGTATTTTGCAGATCTTATCCACGCAGACGAGGACTTTGAACTGGTTTCAGAGCCGGAGCTATGTCTGCTGACCTATCGCTACGTGCCAAAGCAGATCCGTCAGGCGATTGACCGCGCAGAGGAGCAGGAACGCATCGATATTTATGCCGCACTCAATCGCTTTACCGCCAGTATGCAAAAACGTCAGCGTGAGTCGGGGCGCTCTTTTGTTTCGCGGACGCGTTTAACTCCCGCTCAGTATCAGCATCAGCCAACGGTGGTATTCAGAGTGGTGTTAGCCAATCCGCTCACCTCAAAGCAGATGTTAAACGAAATCCTGTCAGAACAAAAAGGCCTGGCGCAGAGCGATCCGGTGTTTAAAAAGTATCTGGCAAAGTATATGGCCTAATGTGGCGTAGCCTGCGTTGAGCGCGTAATGCGCAAAGAAAACAGTGCATTTTGGCGAAGGCGAGATATTATTAGTGTATAACAAGGGCATGGCATCGTACTAAAACGATGCCCCATTTCACCCGTTTTGCGACTTGGTAGTAACTTTGAATCGATTAACTCAGAGCACGCAAAAATTGCGGCGGATCAGCTCGCAAGAAGTCGATGTTTCCGGCGAGCATCAGAGCTTTCTGCACGATATTATTTTTGAAGCAAAATCTTTGCTTCAGGTTGATCGTGTCTCGGTGTGGTTATTTGACGACATGCACCAGCCTACTAAGCTGCTCAACTATGCCAATACCGACTGGCTGGATGTGCCAGCCCAGCTGCCCGTGCTGAGCATTGATGACTTTCCTGTCTATTTTGCCACTATCATTACAGGCCAGTCGATAGCTGCAGACAATGCCAGCCTGGATCCCCGTACCAGCGAATTTACCGACATTTACCTTAAGCCCAATGATATTGCCACTATGCTGGATACCGCGATTTTTAAAAATGGTATTGCATTGGGGGTGGTGTGTTGTGAAGGGCGCACAGATGTGCGCCAGTGGCAGGAATGGGAAGTGGCCATCACAGAAATGGTCGCAGACTGTTGCAGCCGGCGCTTACTGGTCCATGAGTTGTATCAGATGCAGCAAAAGCTCACCAAAATGGCGTTTCAGGATATGCTCACGGGTTTGAACAATCGTCGCTTCTTGATGGAGCATGCCAAGCGTGAAATGAGTCGTCATCAGCGTACAGAGCGACCAATGAGCCTGATCATGATGGATCTGGACCGCTTTAAGCGGATCAATGATGATTTTGGCCATGATGCTGGTGATAAAGTGCTGCAGAAGTTTGCCCAGTGTTGCCTGGACGTGGTGCGCGTGGAAGACTGCTTTTGTCGCTTAGGGGGCGAAGAATTTGTGGTCTTGCTACCAGAAACCTCGGTCAGTGACGCGCATATGGTGGCCAGTCGGTTATGTTCTGCCACTCGGGATATGGAGGTGCGCCAGGAAAATGCCCTAATCAGAGTGACGGCCAGTTTTGGAGTGAGCGAAGTAAACCCCAGCATGCCGTTCAGCCACGCACTGAAGATGGCCGATCAGGCGGTTTACCGTGCAAAGGCCAATGGTCGCGACCAGATCCAGCTCGCCTGTTAATCCTATTCTGTGCTCAGGCGTTGTGGCTGAGCAGCGCTTTTAGCTTGGCAGGTTTTAGCGGCTTACTGAGATAGTGGATCCGGGCCTGTTTTGCTTGCAGTTTCAAAGGCTCGTCACGTACCGCTGTGATCAGGACCGCCGGTACTTCTGCATGCCAGCATTGTCTTAACTCTGTGATCAGGTTAACCCCGTTTTCATCATTATCGAGCTGATAATCCATCAGGATAAAATCGGGTGCCGGGTTGTTAGCGGCATATTGCCGGGCTTTGTCTGCCCTTTCAAACATTTGATAACTAAATTGCCACTTATCGAGCAGGCTTGCCATGGCAGCCAGATTCTTAGGGTCGTCGTCAACCACAAGCAGGTTCAAACTGGCTTTGGCACTTGGTTTTTGCTCCGTTTGGGCGGCTTTTTGCTGTACCTGCTTTAATTCTCCGAGTGGTACTTCGACACAGAAGCGGCTTCCTTTGCCGGGAATTGACTGCATTTCCAGGGGCATGCTGAGTAGCTCACACAATCGCTTCACAACACCGAGCCCCAGTCCCACACCTTTATTATCACCACTTTGGATGCGATAAAAGTCATTGAATATCTTTTGTTGCTCATGCTCAGAGATGCCTGGGCCGGTATCCCAGACCTCTATACGTACGCTGTGGCTGCGACGGCGGCAGGCCAGCAGCACGCGACCTTGGTCGGTGTATTTCACCGCATTGGATACCAGGTTTTGCACAATGCGGCGCAGGTAAGTAATGTCGCTATGGATCACCTTATGGCTGGTACGTACACGCAGTGCCAGGCCTTTTTCCTGGCATAAAATGGCATATTCGTTGGCCAGCGGCGACATAATATCGTCAATATCAAAATGGCGGGGGGTCGGTTTCATTGCGCCTTGTTCCAGCTTGGCGATGTCCAGCAGTGCCGACATCAGATGCACGGTAGAATCCAGGCTGGCACCGAGTTTTTCGAGGTTACTGCGGTCATTATCCGGTAATTTATCTTCATTGATCGCTGCCAGGTAAAGACGCGCGGCATTCAGCGGCTGCAATATATCGTGGCTGGCCAGCGCAAGAAACCGGGTCTTACTGTCGTTGGCGCGCTCAGCCTCTTTTTTTGCAGCAACCAGCGCCTGCTCGGTTTCTTCCCGGCTGGCGATTTGAGCTTTGAGATCCTGGTTGATCAGACGGACCTCCTGAGTACGCGCCTCGATGCGGTTTTCGAGATCCATGTTGATCTCTTCCAGCGCGTTTTGTGTGTCAATGTGGCTGGTGATATCTGAGAAACTGGTGACAAAGCCGCCTTCCGGTAGCGGGTTACCCGTCATTTCGAATACCTGACCATCGCTGCGGTGGCGAATAAAGTGATGCGGCGTGCCGTTTTTCAGATGCTGTACACGCTTATCAACCAGTTTTTCCAGCTCGCCGGGACCACATTCACCGCGCTCTGCATTAAAGCGGATCACTTCTTCAATGCTCTGACCTACCTGTAAAAAACCATCCGGGTATTGGAACATTTCATGATAACGACGATTCCAGGCAACCAGTTTGAGGTCTTTATCTACTACGGAAATACCATGGCTGAGATTTTCCAGCGAGGTAAACAACAGGTTTTGGTTGAATTGTAATGCCTGGGTAGTCTCATCAAAAAAGTTGACCACTTCTTCAAAGGCGAGTTGTTTACCCGAAGAAACCGCATGGATCAGCGCACGCGCCGAGGAGGCACCCAGCACACCGGTCAGTGCACGCTCGCAAAAGGCGATAAAGTCGGCACTGGGATAGGCATTGCTGTCTTCAATATCGTGGTTAATGGCATAGTGGCTGAGTAACTGCTGACTGCGCTGTATTCCCAAAAAGGTTTGCAGTAGCACGGTAAAGTCATACACAGTGGCTTTCACGTCTTTATTCAGGCGTTTGGCTGCACTGGCCTGCTCCCAGGGGCTGACAAACGCGGCTGCCTGGATTTTATCTATCAGACGCTCATATGCGCCCAGCGAGAAGCTGATATAACAGCTGATATTGGCCAGCAGCGCCAGCAAAGTACCGCGCGTAATGATGGTCTGGCGGGTTTCAAAGTCCAGGCTGCTGCCTGCTTCTATCACCGGAAACATCAGAAATAACATCCAGCATAAAAAGCCGGCCAGTAATCCGGCATACACACCATAGGCATGGCCTTTGCGCCAGTACAGTCCGCCGACTATGGCGGGTAACAACTGCGTGACCAGAGAAAAGGCGACCAGGCCCATGTTGGCAAGTGCCTCACCATGGCCAAACCATTGCTGGTAGAGGAACGCCAGTACCAAAATCGCGGCAATGATAAAGCGGCGGATCAGCAGGATACGGGCTTTATAATTGCTGGTCAGGCGGTTTTTCTTAAACTTACGCTTTAACAGCAGGGGCAGTACAACGTCGTTAGAGAGCATGGTACTGAGCGTTAGAGTTGCCACTACTATCATGGCCGTTGCGGCGGATAAGCCCCCGATAAACACAAAGGTGGTGATCAGCGGATGGCCCTGCATCATTGGTAGCGCCAGTACAAAGCTATCTGCTGCCATGCCCTGGCCTATATTAGGGTGAATGGCGGCACTGGCAATGGGTAAGATCATCGCGGCAATCAGGATCAGATACAGCGGAAATGCCCAGCGAGCGGTGCGCAGATGGCGGCGGTCCTGGTTGTCGACCACAGTTACGTGAAACTGGCGGGGTAAGCAGATGATGGCGGCGGCGGCCATCAGCGTCTGACCGATAAAGTTGAAATTGGTAAAGTCAAAACCCTGCCAGTGAGTCAAGTTTACTGCCGTGAGGCTGTTTTGCGTTAACAGGGCTTGCACAGCAATAACGGCTACGGCCATCAGTGCCAGTAATTTGATCAGAGACTCAAACGCGATGGCGAGCATGAGGCCGGAGCGATATTCGGTGACATCGACTTTGCGGGTACCAAAAAAAATCGCAAACAGGGCCATCAGCAAAGTGCCCGTCATGGCCAACATGCCGCCAGAGATTGGGGTGCCCTGTTGTAACAGCAAAAAGCTGCTGCTCAGCGCTTTGAGTTGCAGCGCTATGTAAGGAATGGTGGCCAGCAAAGCTATCATAGTGACCATGACCGCGGTGGTCTGACGTTTACCATAACGCGCTGAAATAAAGTCGGCGATGGTGGTGATGTTTTGCTTTTTACTGACCAGGATCAGCTTGCGTAAAAACCCCTGACCAAACACAAAGAGCAGCGCCGGGCCAAGTAAAATGGGCAGGTAGTGCCAGCTGCTGGTGGCGGCGGTTCCCACTGAACCATAATAGGTCCAGGAGGTACAATAAATGCCCAGGGCCAGGGCGTACACAAAAGGGTGATGGCTGATCCGGGTGGCCACGGGGGTGGTCTTATCTCCCCAGTTGGCGAGCCAGAATAGTAAGCCGATATAGGCGATGGCAACGAGGATCAGTGCAGCCGTCATGATGAGCCCTTGCGTTAATGCTTGTTATTGTCTTTGTGCCTTTAAAGTAGCATCACTTGCGGATAATCCAAAGTGACATAATCATCTGATTTTAAAAAATTATTCGATTTTTATTGAGTTAATTAGACTAATGTCTTATCTCCCGCACAGGTGTTCCTGGAACCACTCATTTTTCAGCATTATTTTTCTAACTATTTGAATTTAAATTATTTAATGGTGGTTGAAAAATCTTTATTCGGCAGTTTACGTAAACGTAACCTTGTTGTTACGACTAAGGTCTCAATTTCTTATTGACGGGCCATTGCTACAGTCAAAAGGTCATTAACACCAGCACATCGGCGACAGGTGTGCGAAAGGGGACTTATCATGGCTTTTAAAAGTGAAGAACAAGCAAAAGCATATTGGTCAGAAAATCTAGCCTTAATGTTTAAGCTATTAGTAGTGTGGTTTGTGGTGTCTTTTGGATGCGGCATTCTGCTGGTTGATGTACTCAACGAGGTCCGTTTCTTCGGCTTTAAGTTGGGTTTTTGGTTTTCGCAGCAGGGCGCAATTTATACCTTCGTTGCTTTGATTTTTGTCTATGTATTCAAAATGGATGCGCTTGACAAAAAATACGGCGTGGATGAATAAGGAGCGCTATGATGGATGTTCAAACTCTCACCTTTATAATTGTGGGGCTCAGTTTTGCCCTTTACATCGGCATTGCCATTTGGGCCCGTGCCGGTTCGACCAATGAATTCTATGTGGCCGGTGGCGGTGTACCGCCTGTGGCAAACGGCATGGCAACGGCCGCGGACTGGATGAGTGCTGCGTCGTTTATCTCCATGGCGGGGATCATCTCATTCGCCGGTTACGATGGCGGTGTGTATCTGATGGGCTGGACCGGTGGTTACGTGTTGCTGGCACTGTGCCTGGCACCTTATCTGCGTAAGTTTGGTAAATTCACTGTGCCCGATTTTATCGGCGACCGTTATTACTCGCAGGTGGCACGAGTTGTGGCCATTCTGTGTGCTATTTTTATCTGCTTCACTTACATCGCCGGACAAATGCGTGGTGTGGGCGTGGTATTCTCCCGTTTCCTCGAAGTTGACATCGAAACCGGTGTGTATATCGGTATGGTTATTGTGTTCTTCTACGCCGTACTTGGTGGCATGAAAGGCATTACCTACACTCAGGTTGCACAATACTGTGTGCTGGTTTTCGCCTACCTGGTTCCAGCTATCTTTATCTCTTTGATGATGACTGGTCACTTACTGCCGCAAACTGGTTTTGGTGGCACCCTGGCGGATGGCTCCGGGACCTACTTACTGGATAAACTCGACGGGCTCAGTACCGAACTCGGCTTTGCCCAATACACCGAAGGCTCCAAGAGTATGATTGACGTGTTTGCTATCACAGCGGCGCTGATGGTCGGTACTGCTGGTCTGCCACATGTTATCGTGCGTTTCTTCACCGTACCCAGAGTAAAAGACACCCGTATTTCAGCGGCCTGGACTCTAGTGTTCATTGCGATTGTGTACACCACAGCCCCGGCTGTTGCATCCTTTGCCCGGGTGAATATGATTGATACGATCAATGGTAAAGATGGCAGTGGTACGGCCTATGCCGAGGCGCCACAGTGGGTGAAAAACTGGGAAAGAACGGGCCTTATCGTATTCAATGATAAGAATGGCGACGGCAAAATGTTCTACTCAGCAGGTAAAATTGACGACCCGGCGAGCCGCAATGAAGTGAAAATTGACCGTGACATCATGGTACTGGCGAACCCGGAAATTGCCGACTTACCAGCCTGGGTGATCGCACTGGTCGCGGCAGGTGGTATCGCAGCGGCACTGTCGACAACCGCGGGTCTGCTACTGGTTATCTCGACCTCCGTTTCCCATGACTTACTCAAACGGACACTCAAACCGAATATCAGCGACAAGCAGGAACTGCTGGCGGCACGTTTGTCGGCGATGGTGGCCATTGCAATCTCAGCTTACTTTGGTATTAACCCGCCCGGATTTGTGGCGTCGGTGGTGGCCTTTGCCTTTGGTCTGGCGGCGGCAAGCTTCTTCCCGGCGATCATCATGGGGATCTTCTCCAAGCGCATGAATAAAGAAGGTGCCATCAGTGGCATGGTATGTGGTATTGGTTTCACAGCGGCTTACATTATTTACTTTAAGTTTGTCAGCCCGGAACTGAATACACCTGCTAACTGGTTATTTGGTATCTCGCCGGAGGGGATTGGTATTATCGGTATGCTAGTTAACTTTGGTATTGCAGCCATTGTGATGAAGCTGACTGCGGAAACACCACTTGAAGTAAAACAAATGGTGGATGGGATCCGTAACCCGAAGGGGTCATCTGCTGCACACGCACATTAATACTGATTACCTCGGATTGTGACTCGGTCCGATGACAAAGAAACCAACTACTCCATGGCGCAAGCTATGGAGTAGTTGTCATTTTTGGAGGGGTTATGACGGCTCAAGTACAGGACGTGCTGACCTTTGTGCAGCAACAGGCGCCATTTGATCAGCTAACCCACAGCGCGACGGATTATTTTGTTGAACACTTAGAGATCATCTATGTCAGCGGACAAAATCAGGCGCAGTGGTTTAGAAGCGAACAGCCACAGCTGTATCTGGTGCGTTCCGGTCATTTTGATTTGCGCTCCGAGCGTGGCGAGCTTGTCGCCCGGCTGGCCGAAAGCGATTATTTTGGTTATCCCTCGTTACTGACGGGCGAGCCGATCAGCAATCAGCTGGAAGTCGTGCAGGCGGGGCTGGTCTATGTGTTGCCGCAAGATGCGTTTGATTATCTGCGCCGTGAGTACAAACCATTTGAGCAGTATTTTGTCCGTGCCCACGCTAAACGTTTGTTGTCCAGCCACTATAAAGAATCGGCAAGCGGCTGGTCCGAACGCCCGGTCAGCGAACTGATGAACCGGGCTGCGGTAACCCTGCAACCCCAGGCCAGTATTCAGGAAGCGGCCAAAGTCATGAAGAAGCATCGGGTTTCATCGATCATGGTCATTGAAAACGATCAGTTAACCGGTGTGGTAACGGATCGCGATCTGCGTAATCGGGTACTGGCCGAGGGCTTAGATCCCGCACGGGCGATCCGCGAGATCATGACGGTCAGGCCGAAATACATCTTTGAGAATAACCGGATCTTTTCGGCACTGCATCTGATGCTGAAACACAACATTCATCACTTGCCGGTGCTTAACGAAGATCGCACCCCCATGGGGATGATCACCAGTACCGATCTGTTGCGTCAGCAAAAAAGCGATCCGGTGCAGCTGATCGGACGGATCTACAAAGCGCGCAGTTATGGAGAAGTACAGCAGCTTGCCAAAGAGATCCCCGATCTGTTGAGTGATTTTGCCAATAAGATAGAAGACATTTCTTTGATAGGTCAGCTGCTGAGTGGCCTCAGTGACGCGCTGACGGGACGTTTGATCGACTTATACCAGCAGCAGCATGGCACTGCGCCCACGCCCTTTGCCTGGATCTGTTTTGGCTCACAGGCCCGTGAAGAGCAAACCCTGCACTCCGATCAGGACAATGGTTTGCTGTTGCCCGAGGGCGTTACGGATGAGCAACGAGATTACTTTGCACAGCTCGGTGCGTTTGTTTGTCAGCAGCTGGATGAGTGCGGGATCCGAACCTGTCCGGGAAATATCATGGCCAGCAACCCGGCGTGTCGGGGCACGCTCAGTGAATGGTGCGACCGGTTCACCACCTGGATCCACGCACCGACGCCGCATGCCATGCTTAACTGTAAAATTTATTTTGATCTGCGTTTTATCACCGGATCCGATGTTTTGTTCGGGCAATTTTTACATCACCTCAATGAGATCCCGAAAAATGAATTGTTCTATGCCGCGATGGCGGCCGATATCAACGTCAATACCGTGCCTATTGGCTTGTTCCAGCAGTTTAAGTTGCAACAGGACAAGCACAAACACAAATATCTGGATCTCAAAAAGCGCGGCGTGGTGATCATCAACGACGTAGTGCGCTTGTATGCTCTGCAAGCGGGGATCAGCAAAGCCAATACGTTGCAGCGCTTGCGGGCGCTCAAAAGCCACCAGGTACTTAGCGGCGAGGACATTGCTAATTTGCAAGACTGCTGGCGCTTTTTAACTCAGCTGCGTTTACGAACGCAGATAGACCGCGAAGGGCTGCCAGAGAACTGTATAAACCCGGAACATTTAAGCTCACTGGAGCGTCATCAGCTTAAAGAGGCGTTTCAGTTGGTTAAGCAGGCCCAGCAAGCATGTGCTTTCAAATTTGCCAGAGGCAGCCTGTGAGCTGGTTAACCCAGTTGCGCAGCTGGCATGCCGACCGTCACCTGAGGCTAGTGGATGTCAATCTGGTGGTGTTGGATCTGGAATTGACCGGGCTGGATCCTAAGCGGGATGAAATCGTCTCGGCCGCCTGGGTCGAAGTTCGCCGGGGCCGTATCGTCCTCAGCACGGCCCGCCATGTCGTCAACAAAGAAGTACGTCAGCTGGGGCAAAGCCCGGTGATCCATGGGGTCGATGACGACGCACTGGCGCAGGGCTTAAGTTTGCGCACCTTATTACAACAACTGACTGGCGTGCTGGAGCAAGGCGTTTTAGTCTGTCATAACGCCATCCTCGACTGGGGGTTTCTCAAGCGAGCCTTTATAGAGCACGAGATGACGGTGCGCCCTTTGCGGATCCTCGATACCATGCAGATAGAGAGAAACCGCTTGCTCAGGCAGGGGCAAACGCTTAGCGCAGATTGCCTGACATTGTCGGCCTGCCGTCAGCGTTATGCTTTACCGTCAGCTTATGAGCATAATGCGCTCAGTGACGCACTGAGTACCGCCGAACTGTTATTGGCACAAAATAGTCAGCTTGGCGGGGCACAGGGAGCGTTACTCAGGCAACTGACATAATTATTTTTGCATATCTCTTACACATTTGTGCTTGGTCGATTACAATAGCGCCATCTTAATACGGAAAGCTTGGGAAATTTATTCGCACGCGGCCTATGCACCGGGTGTGTGGCACAATTGAGCCCAATTTTTCATAACGTGGTGGATCCTCACTTTAATGACTATCAAACTGGCAATAAATGGTTTTGGTCGTATTGGTCGCAACATAGTGCGAGCTTTGTATGAATCTGGTCGCCAGCGAGACATTCAGATCGTCGCGATAAATGAACTTGCCGATCCGCAGGGCATTGCGCATTTGCTGAAATACGATACCTCACATGGGCGTTTTTCTTTTCCCGTCCACCTTGAAGCACCTTATCTGACAGTAGGTGATGATAAAATCCAGCTGTTTAGCGAAGCCGATCCCAGTCATTTACCCTGGCATGCCCTGGATGTTGACGTTGTTTTAGAATGTACCGGTGTATTTCATTCCCGTTTTCATGCTCAGGCGCACTTACGCGCAGGCGCTAAGAAAGTGCTGTTTTCACATCCTGCCGACGCGGATGTCGATGCCACCATAGTGTACGGCATTAATGACCAAGAGCTGCGCGGCGAGCACACCATAGTGTCTAATGGCTCCTGTACCACAAACTGTATTGTCCCTGTCATAAATGTATTGGATGATGCTTTTGGGATTGGCTCCGGCACCATTACAACGATCCACGCGTCTATGCATGATCAACAGGTGATCGATGCGTATCACCCGGATCTGCGTCGCACCCGGGCTGCAAGTCAGTCTATTATTCCTGTGGATACGAAACTGGCTCGTGGCATCGAGCGAATTTTGCCAAAGTTTCATGGCTGTTTTGAAGCCATTGCGGTGCGAGTGCCGACCATCAACGTAACGGCCATGGACCTGAGCGTGACTTTGAACAGTGATGTCACCATAGAGCAGGTGAATAATGCGTTACAACAGGCCGCCTGTGGTCCGTTACGTGGGATACTGGACTACACTGAAGAGCCGCTGGTCTCAGTGGATTTTAATCATGATCCACATTCCAGTATCATAGATGGTACCCAAACACGCGTCAGCCAGAAACGGTTGGCGAAATTGCTGGTGTGGTGCGACAACGAGTGGGGATTTGCGAATCGCATGCTCGATACCGCAGCAGCAATGACACAAGTTAATTAACAACCAAGTATCGTTCTTGAAGGAGATGTCAATGTCAGTCATTAAGATGGCGGATTTAGATTTAAACGGCAAACGCGTTCTGATCCGTGAAGATCTTAACGTACCGGTGAAAGAAGGTAAGGTCACATCAGATGCCCGCATCAGAGCGTCTTTACCGACCATCAAGCTTGCCCTTGAAAAAGGTGCCAAGGTCATGGTGATGTCTCACCTGGGTCGCCCAACGGAAGGGGAATACGATGCGCAGTATTCACTACAGCCGGTTGTAGATTACCTGAATGACGCGTTAGAGCAAAACGTGCGTCTGGTTGATAACTACCTGGATGGCGTTGATATCGCAGACAACGAAGTAGTGGTATTCGAAAACGTGCGTTTCAATGTCGGTGAGAAAAAGAACGATGAAGCGTTGTCGAAAAAGCTGGCTGCATTATGTGATGTGTATGTCATGGATGCATTTGGTACGGCGCACCGTGCGCAGGCATCGACGCATGGCGTAGGTTTATTTGCTGAAGTTGCATGTGCCGGTCCACTGCTGGCGGCCGAGCTTGAAGCGCTGGGCAAAGCCCTTGATAATCCGGCACGTCCTTTAGTTGCCATTGTAGGTGGCTCTAAAGTATCGACTAAACTCACCGTGCTTGATTCACTGTCTAAAGTGGTTGATCAGCTGGTCACCGGTGGTGGTATCGCGAACACTTTTATCGCTGCTGCGGGTAACCCGGTCGGTAAGTCTTTGTACGAACCAGACCTGATTGACGAAGCAAATAAACTCAGCGAAGCGGCCCGTGAAAATGACGGTGATATCCCTGTTCCAACCGATGTGGTTGTGGGTGACGAGTTCTCTGAGTCTGCTGTTGCCGAGATTAAAGATGTGGCTGAAGTGCGCGACACTGACATGATCTTCGATATTGGTCCTGATACTGCGAACACGTTAGCAAAGATCATTGCCAACGCAGGCACTGTGGTTTGGAATGGCCCTGTTGGTGTGTTTGAATTTGACCAGTTCGGTAATGGTACTGAAGCAATTGCCAATGCTATTGCCAAATCTAACGCGTTTTCAATCGCGGGTGGGGGTGACACCCTGGCAGCCATCGATAAATATGGCGTAGCCGATGAAATTTCATATATCTCGACTGGCGGTGGTGCGTTTTTAGAATTCCTTGAGGGGAAAAAACTGCCAGCAGTCGCTATGCTTGAACAAAGAGCGAAAGCGTAATTCAGGCACGATGCTGCGCAATACGTCGCAGCATCACATTTTTGGGCCGACAAGTTCGGTCCGGTTTTGAGACTCTCTCACATTTATTCTCAAAACAAATTGAGTGTGTAGCACTTAAAATTTATCCCGTTCAAATCGATGAGTACGAGTGCTGATCTTGGAAATATCAGCTTCACTCATCAACAATTGGAGAAAGCACAATGGCTTTAATCAGTATGCGTCAATTGCTGGATCATGCCGCAGAGCATGGTTACGGCGTTCCTGCCTTTAACGTAAATAACCAAGAGCAAATGCGCGCGATTATGGAAGCGGCAGATAAAACCAACAGTCCGGTGATTGTTCAGGGTTCGGCAGGCGCACGTAAGTACGCAGGGGCACCGTTTATTCGCCATATGATTTTGGCCGCAGTTGAAGAGTGGCCACATATTCCGGTTGTTATGCACCAGGATCATGGTACGTCTCCGGGTGTATGTCAGCGTTCAATCCAGCTTGGCTTTTCATCTGTTATGATGGATGGCTCGCTTATGGAAGATGGTAAAACGCCTTCAAGCTACGAATACAACGTTGACGTGACACGTCGCACTGTAGAAATGGCACATGCTTGTGGTGTGTCGGTTGAGGGTGAGCTGGGCGTTTTAGGTTCACTGGAAACGGGCGAAGCAGGCGAAGAAGATGGCATCGGCGCTGTTGGTAAGCTGTCACACGACCAGCTGCTGACTGATCCGGAAGAAGCGGCTGACTTCGTTAAGAAAACCGGCGTTGATGCGCTGGCAATCGCGTGTGGTACATCGCACGGTGCGTACAAGTTTACGCGTCCACCAACAGGCGACATCCTGGCAATCAACCGCATTAAAGAGATCCACGCACGTATTCCGAATACCCACCTGGTAATGCATGGCTCATCTTCTGTACCTCAGGAGTGGCTGGCGGTGATCAACGAATTTGGCGGTGAGATCCCAGAGACCTATGGTGTGCCTGTTGAGCAGATCGTTGAAGGCATTAAGCACGGCGTGCGTAAAGTTAACATCGACACAGACCTACGTCTGGCTGCCACTGGCGCTATCCGTCGTCACCTGGCACATAACCCTGCCAACTTCGATCCTCGTAAGTATCTTGCTGAAGCGACCAAAGCGATGACAGAGATCTGTGTTGCACGTTATGAAGCATTTGGCACCGCTGGTCAGGCGGGTCGCATTCAGCCTATCTCATTGGATGACATGCACCTGAAATATCTGACTGGTGAGTTGGATCCTCAGATCAAATAAATACTAACCCGGTAAAATAGGGTCAATGAGACATGCCGCAGCTTTGATACTGCGGCATTTTTGTATCTGTGTTTGATCTGTATGGGATCAGATTTTTACCTACCTGCGAGCGCCGGGATCAGATCTTGACTAACTGCCAGCAGAGCAGAAGCGTTTGGGATCGAGATCTTACTAAGTCAGGCCCTGGATCTGACCATAGTGCTGTGTGGAATCGATCTAAAATCAATAAGTTAGTCCAATCTATTCGCAGCGCGCGTGAATTCAGCGTACGATCGTTAGTAAAAATATGATCCTGGCAGGATCCCTTGGTATAAATTTGATCTCAGGCAACTCAACTTAGAAAAACTTTGATCCGGCGGTTTGTCACTTGATCTCTCAAACAGAGCGTCTAGCTTTAAAGAGTACTCTATTCTGCTCACATTGGTTTTTATTAAGGTCAAGGTATGAAGAAATGCTTTTTGGCTGCCCTTTTTGGGGGCTCTGTGCTGGCTGGTGTGCAAGTGCAGGCCGAAGAACTCAAAGTTTACGGACGCGCGCACCTGGGTGTCGAAAACAGTGATACGGGAAGTGGTTCGGATACCTCAGTAGAAAGCTACGCCTCACGAATGGGGATCAAGGGCGCGGCTGACTTGGACACCGGGATCTCTGCCTTTTACAAGTTGGAATTTCAGGTTGAAATGTCTGAAAACGACAACGATGGTAAATCTGAGGAAAACATCACAGCACGCTCTCAGTATGTGGGGATCAAAGGCCGTTTTGGCCAGCTGCTGGTGGGCCGCGATGACACTGCAATGAAAAAGTCGCAGGGCAAAGTGGATCTGATGAACGATTTCAGCGCCGATATTAAGAATTTCTTCGTTGGCGAAAACCGCCTCGGTGATACTTTGCAATACACGACGCCTTCACTTAACCACCTCAAGTTTACAGTCAGTTATATTGCCGAAGACAACAGTAAGCAAAATGGCGAGAGTGGCTTGTCTATGGCAGCCAGCTACGGCGATAGTAAACTGAAAAAAACGGCTGTTTACGCCAGTGTGGCGCGCGATGAAGAGGTTGCTGGTCAGGACATTACCCGCGTGACTGTGCAGGGCAAGATAGCTCAGGTGACCTTAGGCGCCAGTTACCAGCAAAGTGAAGCGGTTGGCAGCAATGATACAGTAGACAGCTATATGGCCAGCGTCGCGCTGAAGCTAGACAATGGGTATAAGCTGCTGGCGCAATATCAAAACTCCGATGGGGCCTCGGGCAAGCTCAAAGACTCAGGGGACGCAACGTCTATTGGAGTCGAAAAGAGCTTATCTAAGCAAGCAAGAATGTACCTGTGGTATACCAAGACAGACCTCGATAACGACCCGGATCAGGATCATATGGCGCTGACATTGCGCTATGATTTTTAGTGTCTTTGCTTTATTGCGCAGGTGTTGCGATACCTGCGTGATAGGTCGGCAGTGTGAGCGCAACTGAGCAGCACAGCGCACGGGGCAAAGTCTGATCTCCGGACGTTGCTGTGCTGTTTATTGCCCTTTGACCTGGCGGATTTGTAAATGAACTTAAATGGCTTGTATGTCTGACCTTACGCCTTTTTACAGCGGCGATAGCAGGTTGTTTGTTAACCCTGGCGCAAAACAAACCTGACGAAACAAGGATTTACCCCGAGTTTGTGCCGGGTTATCGTTGCTTTTCAGCGAAACCTTCGCTTTTTCAGTACCATAGCCTTACATTAAGTTGGCCCTATTTTTTTCCCAATTGTCATCTTTTATCACTTGGCATTTCATAAAACTGTCATACTTAGTCATAATAATGAAACCCACTTCGGTAACGTAAGAGATAAATGGGAATGTCACGTAAAGTACTGGTAGTTGATGACGAAGCGCCGATCAGAGAAATGTTGGTGTTTGTGTTGGAACAAAATGGTTTTCAGGCCATTGAAGCTGAAGACTATGATTCTGCAATTGCAGCTATGGTTGAGCCTTATCCTGATATGGTGCTATTGGATTGGATGTTGCCAGGCGGCAGCGGTATCCAGATTGCCAAGAAATTTAAACAAAGCGAATACACCAGACAAATCCCCATTATTATGCTGACAGCACGTGGTGAGGAAGAAGATAAGGTCAAGGGATTGGAAGTGGGTGCTGACGACTACGTTACTAAACCTTTCTCTCCTAAAGAATTGATGGCGCGCATTAAAGCGGTTATGCGTCGGGTTTCTCCGACGTCATTAGAAGAAGCCATTGAAGTACATGGGTTACGCCTTGACCCAATTTCACACCGAGTGACCTCAGCGGGTAACGAGCTGGAAATGGGTCCAACGGAATTCAGATTACTTCACTTCTTTATGACGCACCCGGAGCGGGTCTACAGCCGTGAACAGCTGCTGGATCATGTGTGGGGCACCAATGTGTATGTTGAAGATCGTACTGTTGATGTTCATATCCGTCGTCTGCGTAAAGCGATTGCACCGCTCGGTCACGATCGCCTGGTACAAACAGTACGTGGTGCTGGTTATCGCTTCTCAAGCAAGCTGTAAAGCATCTGGCGCTGTGGTAGGCTAGCCATGGCGCATTCTCTTTAGGATCATTTTGTATGTATAGGGTGATTGATAAACAGGCGTTATTAAAACGCCTGTTTTTGTATTTTCTGCCATTAACCCTGATTGGGATCTTGCTTGGCGCACCATTTGTCTTGCTTTTTATCGGTGCCATGGTTTTGCTGATCTGGCATTACCAACAGTTGTACCGCTTAAGTGATTGGTTGATCAATCAGCGCAGTTTTAACCCGCCGGAAGGATCGGGTGCCTGGGAGCAGATCTTTGAAGGGATCTATCAGTTACAGCATCGCAATCGCAAGAAGCGCAATGAGCTGGCTGAATTGATCCGACGTTTTCGTGAAGGGGCCGAAGCCGTGCCCGATGCCGTGATAGTGATGCAGCAGGATCTTAGCATCGTCTGGTGTAACCAGCTTGCTTTAAAGGTACTGGGTTTGCAGTGGCCAACCGATCATGGCCAGCGTCTTGATAATCTCATTCGCGATCCTAAGTTCGTTAAATATATGCAGGCTCATGACTTTCATGATCCCCTGGAGATGGAATCGGGGCATGGCGGAGAGCGCGTATTAGAGTTCCGTGTGATGCCTTATGCCGAGCAGCTTATGATGGTGGTGCGAGACATTTCCAGGCTGAAGCAGCTGGAGCAAATGCGCAAAGACTTTGTCGCCAACGTGTCTCATGAATTGCGTACCCCACTCACTGTGGTCACCGGTTATCTGGAGATGATGGAAGGCGACCAGATACCGCCCCCAGCAATGTGGAATAAAGCGCATCACACCATGATAGAGCAGTGCAAGCGAATGGACAGCCTGGTTAATCAGCTGCTCTCCTTATCGCGCATTGAAGGACAACGTAATCAGGACAACGACAAGGCCGTGAATGTGCCTGCAATGCTGAAGCTCATCCAGACCGAAGCCAATTCGCTGAATCAGGAAAAAGATCACGAAATTGCATTTAACGTCGACCCGGACCTGGATATTAAAGGGTGTGTGGATGAGTTACGCAGTGCCTTTTCTAATCTGGTGTTTAATGCCATTCATTATACTAAACCTGGCGGAAACATTACCGTGAACTGGTTTATAGACGGCGAGCGACCGCGCTTTTCTGTGATTGATAATGGCGATGGGATTGCTCCTGAGCACATTAATCGGCTGACTGAACGATTCTACCGGGTTGATAAGGCACGCAGCCGTAAAACCGGTGGTTCCGGGCTCGGTCTGGCCATCACCAAGCACGTGTTGTCGCGCCATGATTCGCATCTGGAAATCGACAGTACACTGGGCAAAGGCTCGTGTTTCTCATTTGCCTTCGAAAAAGAAAAACGTATTTTTATGACAAATACTGAAAGTCATAAAAGTGTCATTTGAGAGTAATTTTATTGTCATTTGTTTTCTGCACAATGTGCTCAGAAATTAAATGGGAAGAACATTTGGAGTGACCCCAATGAAATTTAAAAGCTTAGTTGCCGCAATGGGTGTGGCTGTAACAACACTGGTATCTGCTCAAGCCTCTGCACTTGATAAGAATCTACCTGAGTACAACAAAACCAGCGGTATCTCTGGTAACTTTTCATCTGTGGGCTCTGACACGCTGGCTAACATGATGACGTTCTGGGCAGAAGAATACAAACGTATTTACCCTAACGTAAACATTCAAATCCAGGCTGCGGGTTCTTCTACAGCGCCACCGGCTCTGACAGAAGCAACGGCAAACTTCGGCCCTATGAGCCGTAAGATGAAGTCGAAAGAAATCGAAGCGTTTGAAAAGCGCTATGGTTACAAGCCGACTGAAGTACGGGTTGCTATCGATGCACTGGCTGTATTTGTACACAAAGATAACCCAATCCAGGGTCTGCGTATCGACCAGGTAGATGCTATCTTCTCATCAACACGTAAATGTGGTGCGTCTGAGCAGGTTGAGCGCTGGAGCGACTTAGGTCTGTCTGGTGACTGGGGTAGCAAAGATATCCAGTTGTACGGACGTAACTCGGTATCTGGTACTTACGGTTACTTTAAGAAAAAAGCCCTGTGTAAAGGCGACTTCCGTAACAACGTAAACGAACAGCCTGGTTCTGCTTCTGTGGTTCAGTCAATCTCTTCTTCTGTGAACGCGATTGGTTACTCAGGTATTGGTTATAAGACATCAGGTGTACGTACAGTACCTCTGGCGAAGAAAGGCGATAACTTTGTTGATGCAACACTGGATAATGTTGCTAAGGGCAAATACCCGCTGTCTCGCTTCTTGTACCTATACGTGAACAAGCACCCGAACAAGCCGTTGTCGCCAATCGAAGCGGAATTCCTGAAAATGGTGCTGTCGAAAGAAGGTCAAAAGATTGTAGAGAAAGATGGTTATGTACCACTTTCTAGCCAGCTTGCAAGCAAAGAGCTTAAAAAGCTGGGTCTGCTATAAGCATTGCATGGAAAGAAAAAACCGCTCACTGAGCGGTTTTTTTATGTCTGTTTTTTAAAACGCGTATTTTAAAAAAGTACATTAATACAAGGAACTGTTGCGAGACTGCTGCGTGAGCTGTTCAGCCTGCGCTTTGCACTGGTTAAAGGACTCGATGCACTGATCACTGCATACTTGCATGGCCAGTGACTGCGGGTTAGCCCGTTGCTCACAGCTTTGCTCACACTGATAATTTTGCTGTGCGCACTGGTTCAGCTCCGGAGAGTTGGTATTGCTGCAGCCTGCTGCCAGTAGCAAGGCGATAATCGATATCTGTGGTTTCATAAGACAGTCCCTGCAAGAGAGTAAATAAGGTGAGGATCCCATCGCGCTTTTTTGCCAAGCGGCGGGATCCTTTACATTGTTATGCGTCGGAGAGGATCTGGATATTGTCGATTAGTCTCACCTTTTCCAGGTAAGCGGCAGCCAGGATCACAAACTCGCTGTCTTCCAGTGTAGCAGGTTTTAGGTTCTGTCTTTGTGCAATCGAGAAGTAATCGGGTTTGAGGCCTGCGGCTTCTAGCCTGGACTTTGCTGTCTGCTCCAGCACTGCAAAATCGCGCGCGCCATCCTGGAGCTGCTGCGCCGTGTCACTCAATACCTGATAGAGTACTTTCGCCGTGTCTTTTTGTTGCTCTGACAAGTAGCCGTTACGTGAGCTCATTGCCAGTCCGGAAATTTCCCGCTGCGTAGGGACACCAATGATTTCAATCGGCATCGACAAGTCCTGCACCATGGTCTTGATAACCTGAAGCTGCTGATAGTCTTTTTCACCAAAGCAGGCAAAGTCGGGCTGCACCAGGTTAAATAACTTAGTGACGACCGTTGCAACGCCTCTGAAGTGGCCGCTACGGCTGCCGCCGCAATAGCCTTCGGATACACCTGGTACATCGACATAGCTCTGTGTGTCGAGGCCGTTTGGATAGATAGCCTCGACGCTTGGGGTAAAGACGATGTCTGTGTCCAGCTCGGCCAGCCCCTGTTTGTCCTGAGTGAGCGTACGCGGATAGTTATCCAGATCTTCGTTGGCACCAAATTGCATCGGATTGACGAAAATACTGACCACCACTTTGTCTGCCAGGGTTTTGGCCCTTTCAACCAGTGAAAAATGCCCCTGGTGCAAATTGCCCATGGTCGGCACAAAGGCAATACTTTGTCCTTGTTGCCGCCAGGCTTTAATTTGGCTACGCAGAGATTTTATTTCTGTAATTGATTGCATTAGTTAAACTCGTGTTCCTGAGAGGGAAATGCACCACTTTTAACATCGGTGCAGAACTTTTCGACCGCTGCTGGCATATTGCCAGTCTCGGCGAGGAAGTTTTTCGAAAACTTAGGAATATAGCCTGCCGAGATACCAACCAGGTCATGCATCACCAGGATCTGGCCATCGGTGTCTTTACCCGCACCGATCCCAATGACCGGAATGCTCAGCGCTTCGCTGATCCGTTTTGCTAGTGCAGAAGGAATACACTCTACCACTAACAGCTGGGCGCCCGCTTGTTCCAGCGCAATGGCGTCGGCGATCATTTTTTCTGCCTGTGCATCTTCACGGCCCTGAATTTTAAATCCGCCAAAGACATTGACTGATTGCGGGGTCAGGCCTAAATGGCCGCATACCGGAATACCTTGCTGCGTCAGCATGCGAATAGAATCAAGCAGCCATTCGCCGCCTTCCAGTTTGACCATGTTGGCCCCTGAGCGCATCAAAGTCGCGGCGTTTTCGCACGCTTGCGCCGGGTTGGCATAGCTCATAAAGGGCATATCGGCTATCACAAACAGCTCTTTACTACCGGCACGAACACAACGGGTATGATAAGCGATATCTGTGGTGGTAACCGCCAGCGTATCTTCACCACCTTGTAATACCATGCCCAGAGAGTCGCCTACCAGGATAATATCAACACCATTGTCGTAAAACAGTTTGGCAAAGCTGGCATCATATGCGGTCAGTGCCGTGATTTTTGTTCCTTCACGTTTTTTCTTGGCCAATGTTGAAACGGTTACTTTAGCCATATTTCCCCCTTTGTGATCAATTCAATACTGAGCACACTGTGTCGCTCAGGTTTTGCTATGCAAGCGATGCGGCTTCGTCGTACTGACTAATGGCAGTCAGTCCGTTATGTGGTAAAGACGCCGCGATGTCTGCCAGTGCCTGTCCGCCTGGTAAAGTGAGTTTGGGGGCAATCTCCAAAAGAGGGAAGACCACAAATTCACGTTCACATAATCCATAATGTGGCACGGTTAATCGTTGCGTTGCTATTTGTGCATCGTTGTACAGCAGAATATCTAAGTCTAAGGTGCGAGGACCCCAACGTTCGGCTTTGCGCACTCGGCCATGTTGCAGCTCAATTTGCTGGAGCAAGTCGAGTACGTCAATGGCGGATAATTGCGTCGTGAGCTTTGCCACAGCGTTGACATAGTCGGGCTGGTCCTGCGGACCCATAGGTTTTGAAGCATAAAAGCTGGAGACCTGCGCCAGCGTGAGTTCCTGCGATTTACTCAGGGCGTCAAGCGCATTACGTAGCTGTGCCTCAGGGGCGTTGAGATTCGCCCCCAGTCCAATATAAACGGTGTTCATGATTCCGGATTAGGTTTTCTGCGTGGTTTGTTTCTGGGACGGCGTCTGCGTCTTTCCGAGCCGCCTGAGCGCTGGCCGAGGTTTTTCACCATCTCTTTTTGTCCAGACACGTCTTGTTGTAAATAATCGGTCCACCAGTTTGCTAACTCTTGCTGGTCCGTTTCACCACTTTCTACCCGCAGCAGCAAGAAGTCGTAACCCGCTTTAAATCTGGGTTGCAAGCTGAGGCGATAGGCTCGCTGACCGCCGCGTTTGTCGAGTCGTTGCTGAATATGCCAGATATCGCGCGCGCCCAGTGTAAAGCGTTTTGGTACGGCGATATGGCGGGCATTTTCGGCCAGAATCTGGCTGATTGCCTGCATAAAGGCGTCGTATTCATTCATGCCTTCAGCGGTGAGCGTGTTGCAACGGTCGCGCAACGGGAACCACAACAGTGCGGCATAAATAAAGGCTGGCGTGACCTTCTTATCGGCATTGATACGCTCATCCGTATTGGCAAACATTTTGCGGATAAAGGTCGTTTCAAATTCGCTCTGCGGGTTATCTAAAATCGCATCTAAGGCTGGAAACAGCTGTTTAAACAAGCCGTATTTTCTCAGCATCAAAAAGTTGGCTTCGGCCTTGCCGCCCAAAAAGAGTTTCAGGGTTTCTTCAAACAGGCGCGCCGCAGGAATGTTACCCAGCAAAGGCGCTAATTCAGCAATAGGCGCTTCAGTCGGACCGGCAATGGTCATATCCAGCTTAGTGGCAAAGCGCACAGCACGCAGCATCCGCACGGGGTCTTCGCGGTATCGGGTTTCAGGGTCGCCGATCAGTTCGATTTTACGATGCTCAATGGCCGCAATACCACCGGCAAAGTCCCGAATGCTGAAGTCGTTAATTGAGTAGTAAAGTGCATTAATTGAAAAGTCGCGACGTTGTGCATCTTCTTCAATGGTGCCATACACGTTATCGCGCAGCAGCTGACCTTGATCGCTAGACTGACTGGTCGGATCCGGATTGTCCTGAGCCTGGTGGTGCCCACGCATGGTCGCTACTTCGATGATCTCACGGCCGAAAACAATGTGCGCAAGGCGAAAGCGGCGGCCGATCAAGCGACAGTTACGAAACAGCTTTTTAACTTGTTCAGGTGTTGCGTTGGTCACTACGTCGAAATCTTTGGGCTCAATCCCTAACAAAATATCACGAATACAACCACCGACCAGGTAGGCATCATAGCCTCCGTCTTTCAGTCGGTATAATACTTTGATTGCATTGGGGCTAAATTGTTTGCGCGAGATAGCATGCTCACTGCGTGGAATTAACACAGGTGTAGTGCTGCATGTCACGGTTCCTACCGGATCTTTGCCTTTAACTATCTGACGGCAAAGCTTAATAATTTTGGAAATAATAACCACTCTCCTAACGACCCTGAACAATCAATAATGCGTGTAAAAATGCCTGCAATCATGCATGCACACTCGCCATACGGCCATAGAACTTATTTTAGTTTGTATAGTGTAGGCGAATTAACGAGGCCCGCTATCATATACTCAAATGGGGTCAAATTGAAGGAGCGGGGGCGGATTCATGCTTAAAAATCCAACATAGTAGTGAACCTTCAGGTTTGGCCCAAATCAGCCCGCTGGGCTCAGGCCGTTAACCCGGTAAAATCATAGTGGCCGTCTTGGTGCAAAGAGACCTGGATCTCGCGATGACGCGGCAAAGCCTGTAGTGAAAAATGCTGCTGCGCCCAGCTTAAGATCTGTGCTACTGAGTGCTGTTGTAAATCCGCCGGGACAGGTAAGCCCAGAAACCCTAAAGCGGCGCACAACGCTGGCTGTGGCTGGGTATTATCGATTGCGGGTGCATGATTTTGCTTAGATAATTTAAAGCCAGGCTGAGCCACCGCAAGCGAGACATGGGCATAGTCTGGGGCTGCACCACTAAGCTGCCTGAACAGGCCGATTTGGCGCGCGGTGGGCTCTAACAAGTCGGCACCGCGCACAACCCGGGTGATCTGCTGGTCAATGTCATCGACCACCACCACTAACTGATAGGCAAACAGGCCATCGCGGCGTTTTACAATATAATCTTCTTCGGCCAGTGCTCTATTTAGCTCGACTTCGCTCTGAAGGAGGTCGGTAAATGCATAAACCGGCTGGGTTTGAATAAGCCGCAGTGCATTGCCTTGTGCCGTTAACTGACGATCCCGACAGTGGTTGTCATAAGTACCGCCACGTTGCTTAAGCACCTTGCGAGTACAGCTGCATGGATAGGTGAGATCTGCTTTACTGAGCTGTGCCAGCACATCCTGGTATAAGTCGTGACGCTGACTTTGATATACCACCTCGCCATCCCAGTGCAGGCCATAGGCTTCAAGAGTCCTGAGAATGTCATCGGCAGCACCGGCAACCACGCGAGGCGTGTCGATGTCTTCCATGCGAACCAACCATTGGCCCTGATTGACTTTGGCATCCAGGAAACTTGCAAGGGCGGCTATCAGAGAGCCGAAGTGCAGTGCACCGGAGGGAGAGGGAGCAAATCGACCTCGATAGCTCCCGGACAGATAATCGCTATTAAACTGGGGTAGCATAGCTAAGACAAACGTACGTTAGCCTCGGCCCTGTTGTTTTTCTTTTATTTCTGCAATTGATTTACAGTCTACGCACAGGTCCGCTGTCGGGCGGGCCTCAAGGCGACGAATGCCAATTTCAATGCCACATGAATCACAATAACCGAAGTCGTCGTCTTCGATCAGTTGCAGTGTTTTTTCAATTTTCTTGATCAGCTTACGTTCGCGGTCACGTGTACGCAGTTCCAGCGAGAACTCTTCTTCCTGTGCCGCACGATCGACTGGATCAGGGAAGTTTGCCGCTTCATCTTGCATATGCGTTTTGGTGCGGTCAACTTCGTTACGAAGATCGCTACGCCACGCTTCCAGTAATTTTTTGAAATGCGCACGTTGTGCGTCATTCATATATTCTTCACCCGGCTTTTCCTGATAAGGTTCTAAACCGGCTTGAGCCAACAACCCTAGTTTTTTCTGGTCTGGCATAGCATTCTCCTAAATCCTTAATAAACAACCCCAGCTAACGCCGGCGGCTATAGATAGCAAAATCTTTACCCCTTGGCAAACACTTTTTGCTTGTTAGACCACTCCCGGTTTGAAGGCATGATCGGAATCACAAAAGCGCGACTGATGGGGGTCACACTGACATTTGCAGCTATATGGAGGCAATTTTTTCACTTTCAAGCTTAATACTCATTATACTGCACAATTTATGCCGCCAGATCACTGCCTGGCATGGCACTCGCTTAACGTATTGCGAAGGGGAGTGCTTCGCTCAGTGTGATGTCTTGCGTTGATACCTGAGCCCGGTAGGCATAAATCTCGACGCCCTGCGCCTGTGCTTCCTCAATCAGCGTGGCATATTGGCTGTCAATGTGCGCTGCTGGCTTCACACTGCTGATGCCGTTGTGCATGACAACAAACAATAGCACGGCGCGCATCCCTTGTTGTCGGATCTGCATAAGTTCGCGCAGATGCTTTTGACCGCGCAGTGTCTGGGCATCCGGAAAATAGCCTTGCCCTTGTTCAAGCAAAGTGACGGATTTTACTTCTATATAGCAATCGGGTTTGTCTTCGTCCTGGAGCAGGATATCGATGCGACTATTCTCCGTGCCATATTTTACCTCGCTGCGCTGGGTTTGGTAGCCGCTAAGCTGTGGGATCACATCCTGCGTAATGGCTTCAATGGCGACCTTATTGGCCAGAGCGGTGTTGACACAAATAAGTTCACCCGCTTGATTTTCAGTGAGCTCCAGTGAGTGAGGATATTTGCGTTTTGGGTTGTCACTGGTGGAATAATACGCTGTGAATCCCGAGTCGGCACAGCCCGTCATCTTACCGGTGTTAGCGCAGTGCACGGTGAATTCCTGTTGGGTGTCACTGCGTAAATCAACCAAAAAGCGTTTATACCGTTTTAGCAGGGTGGCTTTAGCCAGGGGGGCGTGAAACTTCATAGATTAATCGCATTCATTTGGGGCATTTTGCTCGCTAGTGTACACTGCAAATTACTAATAAGCGCAAGAGTGAAATCATATATGGCTGATAAATTTATTGTTCGACTGACGGATCAGGCCCCGGCGGCACACTGGGGCGGCAATGCGACTATATCCTACGATCAGGACGGTGCACTGGTACACCTGAGTGAGCAGGAGACACTGAAGACCATTCAAAAAGCAGGCCGTAGTGTGGCACAGCAAGGGATCCTGGCGGTTGAGCTGCAAGGGGATGCCTGGTGCACTGAATCTCAGTGGGCATTTTATCAGGGCTTTGTCAGCCCGAAGCTGCTAGATGGCGTGACTTTCTGTGACAATGCCCAGTCTGACCTGGCTGAGTTACAAGCGTTGAAAACGGCTGCTATCTGGACGCGCCAGATGATCAATGGCACGGCAGAAGACATTTATCCGGAAAGCCTGGCCGGTAAAGCGGCTGAGTTTATTCAATCTCTGGCACCAGAGAATGTGAGCTATCAAATCATCAAAGGCAAAGCGCTGCTTGAGCATCAGTGGATTGGGATCCATGAAGTGGGTCGTGGCAGTGAGCGCCCGCCTGTGTTACTGGAACTGGATTTCAACCCAACCGGCGATGAAGACGCTCCGGTTGCGGCTGCGCTGGTTGGTAAAGGGATCACCTTTGACTCGGGTGGTTACTCAATCAAGCCAAGCGAAGGCATGTTGACCATGAAATGCGACATGGGCGGTGCCGCGACGGTCACTGCGGGTCTGGCGATCGCCATTCAGCGTGGCATCGACAAGCGCATTAAACTGTGCCTGTGTTGTGCTGAAAACCTGATCTCAGGTCATGCGTACAAGTTGGGGGACATCCTGACCTATAAAAACGGTACAACGGTTGAAATCGTCAATACTGATGCTGAAGGGCGTCTGGTTCTGGCCGATGGTCTGATGGCGGCTGGCGAAACCGGCGCGCCTTTGATCATTGATGCGGCAACCCTGACTGGCGCGGCATTGATGGCGGTAGGCCAGGAATACAATGCCTTGTTCGGTCTGGACAAAGAGCTGGTCGGTGATGTGCAGCAATATGCGCAGGAAGAGTTTGAAGCGGCCTGGCCGTTGCCACTGGAAAAATGGCATCAGAACAACTGTCCATCTGCCTATGCGGACACCGCGAACAGCCGTGCACAAAAAGGCGGCGGTTATGGTGGTGCTTCGAATGCGGCTGGTTTCTTGTCTCGCTTTGTACCAAACGAAGGGCAAGGCTGGGTGCACATCGACCTGGCGGCCTCGTTCCAGAACAATGCCGGCTCTCAGTGGGCTGCGGGTGCAACAACCTTAGGTATGCGTACCGTTGCGCGCACACTGCAAGCGAAAGCCTGATAGCCAGTTAGCGCTATGAAAAAGCCCCGCCACGGGGCTTTTTTATGACAGTAAGGCCGCGGCCAGACGAACAAAGTCTGAAGAGGTCAGAATGCCCAGCAACTTGCCATCCTCGTCTGTGACCGGCATACAGCCATGGCGGTTATCAACAAAAAAGCGTACCACTTCTTGCAGGCTCTGGTGTGGCCGTACACTGGCAAAGTCGGTGGCCATCACTTCGGCAACCTTTTGTTGTTTTTCTTTGCGTTCCAGTGCGTTGGTGCCATAGGTGGCAATGATCCCCATCACTTTCGCAATCATGATCTTTTGTGTCAGCATACCAACCAGCATGCCATCGTCGTCAATCACGGGAATATGGCGAATGTTCTTTTCGCGCATCAGGTTATGCGCATCGTTGAGGTTATTGGTTTTACTGACTGCCAGTGGATCTGGGGTCATTAAATCGGCAACTGTGGTTAACATAAGCACTTCCTTAAAACGAACATGAAATCTGTATTAAGTCTAGCCGACGCAGGCGGCACATGAGTGGTGCCAGATCAATTTTGGCTGATTTTATACCAATTTGCTTAATTAAGGGTTCTATTTTGAGGCGAGAAAATAGGGTCGATAACTAGGCAAAAATTTTGATGTTTAGTCGTTCTAAATAAGAAATTTTTAACACCGTTAGCGTCACATTTGCTCCTTCAAATTGAACAGGTATTAAGTGAAATTGGTATTATTCCGAGGTTTGGGATGTGTGCTTGACGGCTGCTAATTGGATGTACTTGTGTTCAACCAGCTGTGACAGCGGAACCAGTTCAATGCCTTCGCTGGCCAGCTCGCTCAGTGCCGTGGCAAGAAACGCCCGGGTTTGTGGGTAGGGGTGTGCTATCCCGATGGCATAGCCCTGCTGATGGGCCAAAGCTTTAAGCTGATCAAACTGCTTGCGCAGCGCATCCGGATGGGTTTGATTGTCTAAAAACACATGGCGGGCGACGTTGGCAACGCCATACAGGTTTGCCACATGCTGAGCCTGGCTGAGCTCGGTGGTGCGGCTATCAAGAAAGTACAGCCCGCGTTTTTTCAGCAGCTCCATAGTCCATTTCATCGGCTCAATGTATTGGGTCAATGCCGAGCCCATATGATTGTTGACTCCCTTTACCTGAGGCAGGGTGGCCAGTGCGTGTCCCAGGGTGGTTTGCAGCTGCCATTTACGCATATCCAGCGTCAGGCCGCCTGGCCCCAACGTTTTGTCTTCGAGGGCTTGCATGGGAATGTGTAACAGTAATTCGCGGCGTTTGTGGCTCGCCTGATAGGCAAAGCGCTGCGAAAAAGGGGTATGGGGTAAAATGGCGTAGCTAAGTTGGCCGGGCAAATCCAGCAGTTCTAAGTCACGTTCGTGATATCCAATGTCATCGATGACGATGGCAACCTGGTTGCCATAGCTTGGTGCCGCGCAGAGAAAAAGCACCAAAAAGCTCGTTATAAGTAAGCGCACTATCCTGAATTATTGTTGTAAATTATGATTTTGTAATAGCTTTTCCGCTTTTTGCCAATGTTTATCTAGGTTGGCAATAAAGGTTTTTCTGACCTTTTTTTCACCAGCCATTATAGCGTCTTTATCCAGTTCTAAAAGCACTTGTTTACTAAAAACCACATCGGGCTGGATCCCGGTTCCTTCAATGGACTGCCCCGAGGGGGTAAAGTAGCGAGCGGTGGTCAGTTTAAGTGCCGTGGTGCCGTTGCCTATAGGGATGAGCGATTGCACAGAGCCCTTGCCATAGGAGCGGTTGCCGAGGATCAGCGCACGACTGTTGTCTTGCAGTGCGCCTGCCAGGATTTCGGCTGCCGATGCGGATTGCTCATTGATCAGTACCAGCATGGGCGCGCCGTTGAGTATATCGCCCTGGGCGGCAAAAAAGCGTTGATTGGCATCATAAAAGCGGCCGCGGGTGGACACTATGGTGCCGCCCTGAAGAAACAGATCTGAGATAGCCACCGCACTGTTGAGTGTGCCGCCCGGGTTGTCTCTTAAATCAATGATCAGTCCTTTAAGTGGCTGGCCCAAATGGCTGTTGAGCATGCTGATATGGCGGGCAATGTCGTGATAACTGTGATTGTTGAAGCTGCTCAGCAGCACGTAACCTATCCCGCCGGGCAAGAGCTGGCTGGAAACACTGCGCAGCGTGATTTGCTGCCGTCTGAGGGCAAGGGTCACTTCCGCATTAGCACGCTCAACGGTCAGCTGAATGGTCGAGAACTGGGCTTCACGTAGCAGTTTAGACACTTCTGCAATGGTCTTTCTTTTTACATCATGGGTATTGATGGCGACCAGTTTATCACCGCCTTCGATACCGGCTGCTTCCGCCGGAGAGCCTGGCAAAGTATCAACAATGACCACGCCATCCTCAACTTCTTCGACTTCAATACCCAGTCCGGTGTAGCGGCCATTGGCGGCGCTGAACAGGGCTTCCAGCTCATGTTCGTCCAGGTACTTTGAATAGTCATCAAGCTGAGTGAGTAACTCGCCAAAGTTGTCTTTCCTGACATGGCTCAGTGGCAGATCTTCCACGTAATAGGTATGAATATGGTAGAGGATCTCATCGATTTGCTCGCTGGAAAGCTGTCTGGCACTCAGTGGCAGACACACTAGACTGAGCACTAGGCCAAATAAAAATAGCCAGTGCCACAGGCGGTCTTTAATAGGTTGAACACATGGAGTCATCATATGCTGCTCCTCACTGGGGGGCAGCATCGGTTAGTCAGTTAACTGGATCTGCACCATTTTACTGGATCAACAGCGCTTCCCTTATGCCGTATTTCGAAGTATAGACCAGGATCGGTTTGTCCGCCGCTTTGTCCTACCAGGGCAATGGGTTCGCCCGGCATCACCTGATCGCCCACATCTTTAAGCAGGGTCTGGGCATGACCATACAGGCTCATAAAGCCCTCCCCGTGATCTAATACGATGACCCAGCCAAAACCGTTCAACCAGTCGGCATAGACCACCTGACCCGGCGCCACACTGTTGACCGGTGTGCCATTGCTACCTCGGATCACCACGCCTTTCCAGTTCATGCCAACGTGCTTACGCTGACCAAATTTGTGTTTCAGGCGGCCATCCAGCGGCCAGGCAAGCTTGCCCTTTAATCTTTGCAGCCCTTGCAGTTGTGCCACATATTGCTCGGGGCTGGCGGCCTGCTCGGCGGCTAAGGACTCCAGGGTCGAAATTAAGGTTTGCTCGTTTTCTTCCAGATAGGCAATCGCGGCTTTGGCCTGACTGAGTTTATCGTTGAGCTTTGCCAGGTGGGTCTTGCGTGCGTTTTGCGCCAGCAGCAATTCGTCCTGACGGGCTTTTTGCTGACCTTGTAACGCTTGTAGTTGCTTCTTTTTACGCTCCAGCTGTGCACTGTTTTCCGCAAGTTTGGCAAATACAGTCTTAAGCGCTTCAAGCTGAGCAATGCGGGCCTGGTTAAAGTAGTCATAGTAGCTGATGGTGCGTTCCAGCGCCGCAGCATGCTGTTGGTTCAGCAGCATCTTGGAATAATCGTGACTGCCCGTGACATAGGCACTTTTAAGTTGCGCAGCAAGCAGGCGCTGGAGGCGTTTTTTTTGCTGCTCGAGCTGCTTGGCTTCGCGTTGCAGCGTGTATTGCTGCTGTTTGTTTTCGCTGATCCCTTGTTCGGTCAGTGCCAGTGCTTTCGCACTTTTGGCAATTTCCAGCTCAAAGGATTGCAGGGTGCTCTGTAGCGCACTAAAGCTGGCCTGTTGTTGCTGATAAGCGGCCTGGCTCTTTTTTAGCTCGGCCTGCACCGCCGCCAGATCGGCTTTGGTGCGGGTTTCGTTTGTCTGCCCGGTGAAGGGCAGCAACAAACAGACCGAGAGTACAGCAAGCGTACGGCGCATAGATTACTTCAGCCGCATGACAGGTGAGCCAGTCATTTCCTCGGGTTGTGGCATACCCAGCAGGTGCAACATGGTCGGGGCGACATCGCTCAGCGTTTTACCCGTTTGTGGCTCAGCATCGCGGCCAACATAGATGAACGGCACCGGCTCGCTGGTATGCGCAGTATGGGCCTGACCGGTTTTGTTGTTGACCATCTGCTCTGCGTTACCGTGATCTGCAGTGATCAGGGCTTCGCCGCCGACTTCTTCCAGTGCAGCTACAACACGGCCAATACAGGCATCAACGGCTTCACAGGCTTTCACGGCGGCCTCAAACACCCCAGAGTGGCCAACCATGTCGCCATTTGGATAGTTACAGATGATCACATCGTGCTCACCACTGTGAATGGCTTCGACCAGCTTATCGGTCAGCAGGGCAGAGTTCATTTCAGGCTGCAGGTCGTACGTGGCGACCTGAGGCGACGGGATCAGTTCGCGTTTTTCGCCGTCGAACAGTTCTTCACGACCACCGCTGAAGAAGAAGGTCACATGGGCGTACTTTTCGGTCTCGGAAATACGCAGCTGCGTTTTGTTGTGTTTTGCCAGCCATTCGCCCAGTACATTGGTGAGTTTTTCCGGGGCAAAGGCGATGGGCGCGTTAATATCGGCCGCGTATTCCGTCATCATCACAAAACCACTTAACGCCGGAGCTTTTTGTTTGCTGAAACCGTTAAAGTCGGTATCCACAAACGCGCGGGTCATCTGGCGGGCGCGGTCAGCACGGAAGTTGAGGAAGATCAGCGTATCGCCATCATTAATGGTGGCTGCTTCCTGCGCTTGGGCGGCAATCACGGTGGCCTTCACAAATTCATCGTTTTCGTCGCGCTCATACGCTGCATTCAGGGCACTGACCCCATCAGCATAACGATATTCAGCCTGACCGCAAACCATCAGGTTGTAAGCCGCTTCTACGCGCTCCCAGCGGTTATCACGGTCCATCGCGAAGTAACGACCGACGATTGACGCCAGGCGGCCACACTTGAGTTCTGCGAACTTTGCTTCAATACGTTCAATTGAAGCCTGAGCACTGCGTGGTGGTGTGTCACGACCATCGAGGAAGGCGTGGAAGTAAACTGCTTTGGCACCGCGCTTGGCGGCAAGCTCAATGGCTGCAACAATATGGTCTTCATGGCTGTGTACACCACCTGGGCTCAACAGTCCCATCAGGTGGACGGCTTTACCAGCGGCTACGGCTTTGTCGATGTTCTCAACCAGTGCCGGGTTGTGCTCAAACTCACCGTCATCAATGGCTTTGGTAATACGTGTAAAGTCTTGATAAACAATACGGCCAGCACCAAGGTTGACGTGGCCGACTTCAGAGTTACCCATCTGACCGTCCGGTAGTCCTACATCTAAACCTGAACCAGAGATCAGCGTACGTGGACGCGTTTGCCAAAGTTCATCCAATACCGGGGTGTTGGCCGCCAGAATTGCATTGCTGTCAGCGTCTTCGCGGTATCCCCAGCCATCTAGGATCATTAATACCAGAGGTTTTTTCTTTGCAGTCATTTGGGCTCCTGAAACGTGCACGAAATCTGGCCATAGGATACCTTGTTTTATATGAATATTCAGCCCTCTGGGCGTGATTTATCCTCAACCACTTTAAAATTCATATCAGCCACGGGGGACGCTAAGCTGAGCTACATGGCTTGCTGTGAGCGAGCGCGTGCTATGCCTTGCTGGGGAGACATTACATCACAGATGTTTGTACCAGCGCCCGTAAGAAAGTATACTCGCGAGCAATTTCATTTTCCTGGTTGGTAAAGACAATATGGAACAATACATCGAGTTTTTAGGTAGAAATCCCATTCTCAGCATTATCTGGCTGGTTTTGGCGGCTATGTTGGTTTCAAGCTGGTTAAAAGGCATGTTTTCCAAGATCCTTCAGATCAATCCACAGCAGCTGACTATTTTGGTAAACCGTCAGGGTGGCCAGGTGTTTGACATGCGCGCGCAAAAAGAGTTTAACAACTCACGCATTGCGGGCAGTGAGCACATGAATGTGGAAAAAGCCAAACAAAATGATTTTGCAGGACTTGAAAAGTTCAAAACTAAGCCCATTATACTGGTGTGTAACACTGGCATGACCGCATCTGGCATTGCCAGCAACATGTATAAAGCCGGCTTTGAGCAAGTATATGTCTTGTCGGGTGGCTTTGGCGCCTGGCAAACAGCAGGCCTGCCAACCGCGTCGGGTAAATAGGAGTAAATATGAACCAAGTTGTTATTTATACAAAGGATTATTGTCCTTACTGTCACCGTGCTAAGGCGCTGTTGGATAGCAAAGGTGTCACATATACCGAGTATGATATCGGCGCTCAACCCGAGCTGCGTGAAGAGATGATCAACAAAGCCAACGGTGGCCACACGGTGCCGCAGATCTTCATCAAAGAGCAGCACATCGGCGGTTGCGATGACATGGTGGCGCTTGAAGCGCAAGGTAAGCTGGACGCATTACTGAAGTAATTTTTAGCACTGCGGGTACGGGCCCGCAGTGCTGCCCCACATTAAATAAAGACGAATAATTAGGAAGAACAATGACAGAGCAAAACAACGCAGCTGCTGCAGAAGAACAACAAGGTCCACAATTTAACATTCAACGCATCTACACCAAAGATGTGTCTTTCGAAACGCCGAATTCTCCGGCTATCTTCCAAAAAGAGTGGACGCCTGAAGTGAAGCTGGACATGGATACACGTTCTGCCAAGCTGGACGAAGGTGTATACGAAGTTGTTTTGGCACTGACTGTGACTGCGTCATTAGGCGAAGAGACCGCATTCCTGTGCGAAATTCAGCAAGCGGGTATTTTCTCAATCGGTGAACTGGAAGAGCTGCAAATGGCGCACATGTTAGGTGCATTCTGCCCGAACATTCTGTTCCCATACGCTCGTGAAGCCGTTGCTAGCCTGGTTAACCGTGGTACTTTCCCACAACTGAACCTGGCACCGGTTAACTTTGACGCGCTATTTGCTCAGTACATGCAGCAACGTGCCGCGCAAGAGCAACCTGCTGACGCATAAGTGATGAATACAGCACAATCAGCTGTGACCGTATTGGGGGCGGGGTCGTATGGCACCGCCCTTGCTATTTGTTTTGCCCGCAACGGTCATCAGGTTACTCTTTGGGGGCGCGACAGTGCTGCTATCGAGCAGTTAGCCAGCTCGCGTCAGAATGCCCGTTATTTACCGGATATTGACTTCCCTGAGTCACTGCAATTGGAAGCCGACCTGACTCAAGCCGTTCAGGCCAGCAAGTTGGTGTTAGTGGTGGTGCCCAGTCATGCGTTCGCACAGACTCTGGCGGCCATTAAGCCTCATTTACTGCCTGGTACAAAAGTCGCCTGGGCGACAAAAGGGCTGGAGCCGGATACCGGTCGTTTACTTCAGGATGTGGCGCTGGACGTACTGGGTGAGCAGGTGCCACTAGCCGTGTTGTCCGGGCCGACCTTTGCTAAAGAAATGGCCGCGGGGTTACCGACGGCAATTTCAGTGTCGTCTCGCTGCGAAGCATTTCGGGCTGAACTGGCCAAGTTGCTGCATTGTGGCCGCTCGTTCAGGGTTTACAGCAATGATGACTTCATTGGTATTCAGCTTGGCGGTGCGGTGAAGAATGTGATTGCCATTGGTGCAGGTATGTCCGATGGTTTCGGTTTTGGCGCGAATGCCAGAACTGCCTTGATCACCCGCGGCTTGGCGGAGTTATGCCGACTCGGATTGTCGCTTGGTGCACGCTCTGAAACCTTTATGGGTATGGCGGGGCTTGGCGATCTGATCCTTACTTGTACCGACAATCAGTCTCGCAACCGTCGTTTTGGTCTGGCACTGGGCCAGGGCAAAAATGTCGAAGAAGCGATGCAGAGCATAGGTCAGGTGGTGGAAGGGTATCGCAATACCAAAGAAGTGTACTTACTGGCAAAACGCACAGGCATCGAGATGCCGATCACGGAGCAGATCTATCAGGTGCTGTATCAACAAAAAGACGTCAAAGAAGCCGCGATGGCCCTGCTTGGCAGAGAGCAAAAGTCGGAATAAACGGATGTCTGAGAATAAAAAACCGAGCCTGTGTGCTCGGTTTTTTATTGGTTCCAAATCGGTATTATTAAGCGATCTGCTTCTCCGCCAGAGTCAGCTCCATGGTAGCCTTGAGCAGGCGATAGAGATTAATCGACGCGTCTATCTCTTCTTTACGGTTGGTCAGGCTCTCTATGTTCAGCCCCA
Organism: Pseudoalteromonas rubra; assembly: GCF_000967655.1. GTDB lineage: Bacteria > Pseudomonadota > Gammaproteobacteria > Enterobacterales > Alteromonadaceae > Pseudoalteromonas > Pseudoalteromonas rubra_A. The sequence continues at coordinate 25,756 of NZ_JXYA01000042.1, read as the reverse complement.
GCGGAACATCCAGGTGGGCACAGCTACGCAAAATTGAATCCAGATTCTCGCGGCAAATACGGATCGACTCGCTCAGCGTGTTGTCCGCATCCAGCATACGCCACTTGGTTGCCTCGGGCACTGAGATCCCCAGCCACTCCATAAATTGCAGCGTTTTCTCACCCCCGCACGGGGTAAAGGTCAGGATCAATCGCTTTGGCTCAATGCCTTGCTGTTTGCAGGTTCGGGCATAGCTGGTGATCAAATCTATGGTCGCCTGAGCATTGTAAACTGCCTGAGAAATAAAGAACTCACAGCCCTGCGTGGTTTTTTCAATCAGGCGTTCATGTTCATTACGTTTTGAAGCATGGCGCTCCGCAATGGTGACGCCGCCGAGGAAAAAGTTTTCTTCATGCTGAGCGAGTGCCTGATAGGCCTCTGGTAATGGTAAGTTGATTTTACCTTGTGAAGACGGCGAGCCAACCAGCACCAGGTTGTTCAGGCCAAACTCCTGCTTGGTGGTGCTAAGCCACTGGGTAAATTCAGCGCTGTCACGCTGTGCCACGCTTTTGTAGGTGATCACATCCAGCTGCGACAACGACTTAACCAGACGGCTGTATTCACACGGGTCGACGGTTTCCTTAAACGGAAAAGGGCGTGGCACATTAGTGCGACTGCTTTCATCCTGAATGTCGTAAACCACCACACCGTCGTATTCAATTTCGTGTAAGCGGTCGAGCAGCTTAGTGGCAATACGCTTAACTTTTTCCTGCTCCGTACCAGATTTGGGCGGAGTCGTACCAATCAAATATACCCCTTGGTTTGGGTCTAAGATTTTCTCTTGTAGTGATAACGCCATGGTCTTGGTTCCGGCAAAAATTCAGTGTCTGAGATCTAATATAGCAGCCATTTAGACGTCTAGATAGATTTTTTTCTTGAAACTAATTCAATGGCGATGAAATTCTTTCATAGTGTTTTCACTACAAGGAAACAAACCTTTGTTTTGCAGATGAGTTTAGCGAGCGTCATGCAGTTCATATTTTTTTACATAAATTGGGCGCGTAAAGATGAATTAAGGCGGGATTGCGGCATAATTGGCAACCATGGGCCGCTAAATACAGGGGCCAATAATAAGAATCACTGCAAATTTTAGGGAAGCATATGAAATTTAAATTACTGGCAACCAGCCTGGCTGTGTCACTGGCACTGGCTGGCTGCGCAGCCACGTCGCAATCAACTCAGCAGGCGCCAACCAGCGTCGAGGCTCAGGCTAACAACAAAGTATTCGCTCAGGACTATGTGCTCGAAGAGCTGGACAATGGTCTGCGCGTGATGGTGGTAAAAACCGATTATCCGGATGTGGTTTCGCTTCAGATCCCGGTATCTGTTGGTTCGCGTAACGAAGTGGAGCCTGGCCGCACTGGCTTTGCGCACTTCTTTGAGCATATGATGTTTAAGGGCTCTGAGAAGTTCCCACAGGATGTCTATGCCGACATTCTGAAAAACTCCGGGGTGGATAACCGCGCATACACCACCAACGATTATACTAACTATCATTTGAATTTCTCTAAAGAGCATCTGGATAAGGTGCTGGAGATCAAAGCCGATATCTTCCAGAACCTCAGTTACAGCGAGTCTCAGTTCCGCACTGAAGCGTTGACCGTGAAAGGCGAGTACCTGAAGAACAACGCCAGCCCGATCCGCAAGTTATTGAGTGCGGTGCGCAAAGAAGCCTTTGACAAGCACACCTACAAGCACACCACCATGGGCTTTTTCGAAGACATTGAAGCCATGCCGGATCAAATGGAATATGGTCAGATCTTTTTTGAGCGCTTCTATAAGCCTGAGTACGTCTCTATCGTGATTGTGGGTGATGTGGATCCGCAAAAAACCATGGAGATGGTGAAAAAACACTGGGGCGGCTGGCAGCGCGGCAACTATGTTGCTGATATTCCGGTTGAACCCAAACAACAGCAAGCCAGATATGTGCATGAACACTATGACGGCCTGCCGGGTCACTGGTTACTGGTCTCTTATAAAGGCGCTGCATGGGAGCCTGAGAAGAAAGACCGTGCGGCATTGGATCTGATCTCGCAACTGTACTTCTCAGAAAACTCCGAGCTATATCAGGAGCTGGTGGTCGACAAGCAAATTGCCAGTCAGATGTTTACCTACAATGCTGAGACCAAAGATCCTAGTCTATTGCATGTTTTCGTGAAGGTCAATGAAGAAAGTGACCTGGCCGTAGTACGTGACGCCATCAACCGCACTTATGCTACAGCACGCACTGAGCTGGTCGACAGCGACAAACTGGCGGCGCTGAAGTCCAATCTCAAGTACAGCTTTGCCAATGATTTAGACTCGTCACAGGCGATCGCCAGTATGCTGGCGCAGTACATGCACTTTGAGCGCGACCCTGAAGTGATCAACACCTTATATGCGACCAGCGACTCTGTGACCGCAGAAGACATTCGCGATGTTGCCAACCGCTATTTTGTCGACAGTGGCCGCACAACGGTGACTATGTCAGACTTGCCTGAAGTGGCAGGGTTTGACAAAGAAGTGGCGCTGGATGAGCTGGTTGCTGAGCTCAGTGAGCCTAAACAACGTCATTTCTCCGTTCTGGATAACACCAATGCATCGCCCCTGGTGGATGTGAACTTGTTGTTCTACACCGGGGCTGCGGCCGATCCACAAGGCAAAAAAGGCGTGGCAGCGCTGACAGCGGCTATGATTGCCAATGGTGGCTCGCAGAGCAAATCCTATAAAGAAATCCAAAAAGCCCTGTATCCGATTGCCGGCAGCTTCGATTATCAGATTGATAAAGAAATGCTGTCTCTGCGTGGTCGGGTGCACAAGGACAATGCCGCTCAGTGGTATGCCTTAGTCAGTGAGCAGTTACTTAACCCGGGCTTCCGTGAAGATGACTTCAAACGCCTGAAAAAAGAGCTGATCGACAACATTAAGGCAGGCCTTAAGGCGTCTAACGATGAAGAGCTGGGCAAAGAGGTGCTATACCACAAGCTGTATCAGGGCCATCCGTATGAGAGCTATAACCTGGGCGATTTGTCTGATCTCGAAGCGCTGACGCTCGATGATGTCAAAGCCTTCTACCGCAGTCAGTTGACTCAGGCAAAGCTGAATGTGGGGATCACCGGGGCGCTGGATGAGCAACTGAAAGCACGTATGCTGAGCGATCTGGCCCAGCTGCCAAAAGGCGAAGAAGCGCGCCTGACTATTCCGGATGCGCCGGCACTGACGGGTCGTCATGCCACCATCATTGAGAAAAGTGCGAAATCGACGGCCGTATCGTTTGGCTTCCCAATCGATACCATCCGCAGCAGCAAAGACTGGACTGCCTTATGGCTGGTGCGCTCTTACTTTGGTGAGCACCGTAACTCAAACGCTTACCTGTTCCAGCGTATTCGTCAGGTGCGTGGTATGAACTATGGTGATTATGCTTACATTGAGTATTTCCCGCGCGGTATGTTCCAGACCAAACCGGATGCCAACCTGGGCCGCTCTGAGCAAATTTTCCAGGTATGGTTACGTCCGCTGCGTTCTAATAACGACGCTCACTTTGCAACGCGGGTTGCACAGTTTGAGCTGGATAAGCTGATCAAAGAGGGCATGACGGAAGGCGATTTCGAGGCGACTCGCAACTTCCTGAGCAACTTTGTGCCGCAGATGGTGGCCAGTCAGGACCGTCAGCTGGGTTATGCGCTGGACAGCCAGTTCTATAACACGGATGAGTTTGTGACCTATGTGCGTGACCAGCTGGCATCGTTGAGCGTGGAAGACGTCAATCGCGTGATCCGTGAAAATCTGCAAAGTGACAACATTCACTATGTCTTTGTGACCGGCGATGCGGCTGATATGAAAGCGCGTCTGGTCAATCAGACTGAATCTCCGATGCATTACAATGCAGAAAAACCGCAAGCGCTTATCGATGAAGATAAGCAAATTGCCAACTACAAACTGGCTATTCCGGCTGCTAACATCGAGGTGATGAACGCAGCAGCGGTCTTTAAGTAACGCCCCATCAGAGCCCTCTACCGGGCTCTGAGTTTGTCAGGCGGGTCTGGTATCCGCCTGGTTTCCCATCCTCTGTTCGCTATTTCGGGTTATAATTAATAACAAATTGATGCAATAAGCATTTGACTATCACTGCTAATTTACCGCGTTGCAGGGTAAGATAGACAAAGGCTTTGGAATAATTTAAATAGTGCAGTTTATGAGACACGAGATCTGGCAAAAGCTTCGTCAGGAAGCGACCGAATTAGTAGACCGCGAGCCGCTGCTCGCCAGCCATGTTTACTCAAGTATTTTAAATCATGAATGCCTCGGTGCGGCATTGAGCTTTATCGTGGCGAACAAGCTGGCAGACGCCGTAGTATCTGCGTTCACCATTCGTGAATTATTCGACCAGGCGTTTGTAGATTGCGACCGCATGCTGACCCATGTCGCCCATGATATAAAAGCGGTTAAAGATCGTGACCCGGCTGCCGATAGCTATCTTAACGTTATTTCAAACCTTAAGGGCTTTCATGCAATACAAGCACACCGACTCGCCCATTGCTTATGGCGGCAAGACAGAAAAGAGCTCGCACGTTTTATCCAGAGCCGTACATCCGAAGTATTTGGTGTTGATATCCATCCTGCTTGTAAAGTCGGCCATGGCATTATGTTTGACCATGCGACTGGTATAGTCATTGGTGAAACCGCAGTAATCGAAAATAATGTCTCTATTTTACAATCGGTGACCTTAGGCGGTACGGGTAACGAACAAGGGGATCGTCACCCGAAAATACGCGCAGGCGTATTGATCGGCGCAGGTGCAAAAGTACTGGGTAATATTGAAGTGGGCGAGGGTGCACGTATCGGCGCCGGCTCCGTGGTACTCAAAGCCGTTGAACCACACACCACTGTGGTAGGGGTACCGGCAAAAGTGGTAGGCAAACCGCCATGTGCCTGCCCGGCCGAATCGATGGATCAGAACTTCCTCGATGAGGACCTGATCGCCCGTAACGAATCTCATACCAGCGCTATGCTGTAGCATCGAACACATCACAGGCGGTGCAGATGGATAACCTGGGCCAAAAGATCGGTTACATGCTATTGGGTGCAGCCGTTGCTGCACCGCTGACCTGGTGGCTGGTTTCAGCACAGCCTGTCAGCTCGTCAGCGTCAGTCATGGAGACGCATCCCGACAAGCCGCTGCCTCCCGCTAACCCGGCAAATGACGCCGTTGAGGCCACTGTACCGACAACAACAGACACGCTTGCAGAGCTCACAGCGTTGCGCCAGCAGGTGCAACAATTGCAGGGGGAGCTGGCACAGACACAGGCCGCAGCAAGGCCCGAGCCGCCAAGTGAGCCACCGCATTCAACTGCATCCGGCAACATCAATCGTCAGCTGGCAGATATCTTTCAAACTGAATCGCGCGACCCGCTGTGGGCCGATGAGCTGGAATTACAGCTCGGAGATTTTCTCTATACCAGTGATCTCAGCCATTACTTTGCTTATGCCAGTTATGGCTGCAAGCGTCACGTCTGTCAGCTGAGTTTTGTACCGCGTAGTCAGGGCGTCGATGCCATGCAGTGGCAGCGCCTTAACGACCGCCTTTTTAACACCCCCTGGATCCAGCACTTCAAGGTCAGTGCTGCGCAGCAAACCGCGCAGGGAATGCAAGTGCACCTGAGCACTAAAAGCATTCGGGAACTGAGTACTGAATACTAATCACAGTCCGTCGCGCGTTCGTTGTCTGGTGAATGTGGCGCGACCTCCAGCACTTGCGTTTGCAGGCGGCCATCGTGCAATTCAGTGGTTAACACATCGCCCACTGCCACGTCCTGCGTTGATTTAACGACTTTCTGCGCTGATTTGGTAATGCTATAGCCTCGTGCCAAAACGGCCAACGGACTGACACTGTCGAGCCTGGCCGCCAGTAACGCCAGTTGTTGCTGGTGCTGTTGTTGCGAGGTCTGCATCGCGCGAATGAGCTTATCCCTCAGGCTGTCGAGATGCGCTCTGGCATAGCGCAGTTTCTGCTCTGGATGAAACTGCGCCAGGCGTTGCTGCGCCAGTGCAACACGGCTTTGTGCCCGATGTTGCTGGTGGTTCATTGCCCGGTGTAAGCGGCTGCTGAGCTCATCCACTTTTTGTGCCTGCTGCATCAGCTGAGTTTGTGGATGTTGCAGTAACAGGCGTTGGTGTACATTGTGCAGTTGTTGCCCTTGTTGGGATACATAACGCTGCATGGCCCCCGCCAGACGCTGTTTTTGCTGGCGTAACTGAGCCAGAATTTCCGCGCCATCGGGGCTGACCAGCTCCGCTGCGGCAGAAGGCGTTGGCGCGCGCAGGTCGGCGACATAGTCACTGATGGTGGTATCTATCTCGTGGCCGACAGCGCTGATCACCGGCAGCTGACTGGCAAACAGGGCTCTGGCCACGGCTTCTTCGTTAAAGCACCACAGATCTTCCAGAGAACCACCACCACGGCCAACAATCAGCACATCTACTTCATTGCGACTGTTTGCCAGAGCAATTTGCGCTGCAATCTGGTGGTGGGCTTCCTGACCTTGCACCTGAGTTGGGTAGATCACTACCTCCAGTTGCGGTGCCCGGCGTTTCAGGACCGACAGAATGTCTCTGATCGCCGCGCCGGTCGGGGAGGTGACAACGCCCACCCGATTGATGCGCGCAGGCAGGGGTTGTTTATGCTGGCTGCTGAACAAGCCTTCGCCCGCCAGGCGCAGCTTGAGTGCTTCGAACTGTTGTTTTAACAGGCCTTCGCCTGCCGGTGCCATCTGCTCGACAATCAGCTGGTAGTCACCGCGCGGTTCATATACCGATACCCGGGCCTGAACCAGCACCTGCTCGCCATTTTGTGGCCGGTACCGGCAGTAGCGGTTGTTGCCACGCCACATGGCGGCTTTTACCTGGGCTTTGTCATCTTTAAGAGAAAAATACCAGTGCCCGGACGCCGGGGCGACAAAGTTGGAGATCTCGCCGGTCAGCTGCAAAGAAGCGAACCCCTGTTCCAGCAAACTGCGGATCTCACGATTGAGGCGCGAGACCGAATAAACTTTTTCTTGTTGTGGCAACGACATACTCAGCTCCATAAAAAATTCACGAATACTCTAGCATATTTTTGCTAAATTTTATTTACTCGCATAAGGAACGCTGATAAAATGCGCTCGCAATTCCTTATACTCAGTTTCACTTGAGAGATGCCGCACACATGTTAAGAATTGCAAAAGAAGCCCTTACCTTTGACGACGTACTTTTAGTACCCGCTCATTCGACTGTTCTACCACACACTGCGAACCTAAAAACCCGCCTGACTCGTGGTATTGAACTTAATTTGCCATTAGTTTCTGCCTCTATGGATACAGTCACTGAAGCACGCCTTGCAATTGCACTTGCACAGGAAGGCGGCCTTGGATTCATCCATAAGAACATGACCATTGAAGAACAAGCGCGCAATGTACGCAAAGTAAAAGCGTACGAAGCGGGGATTGTGTCTTTCCCGGTTACCGTCACCGCAGACAAAACCATTGCCGATACTTTGGCGCTGGCTGAAGAAAACGGCTTCTCAGGCTTCCCGGTCGTGGGTGAGAACAACCTGCTTGAAGGTATTATCACCAGCCGTGATATGCGTTTTGAAACCAAACTGGATAAGCCTGTGTCTTCGGTGATGACGCAAAAGTCTGATCTGGTGACGGTAAAAGAAGGCGCATCACGCGAAGAGATCTTGGGTCTGATGCACGAGCACCGCATTGAAAAAATCCTGGTGGTCGACGACGCTTTCAAACTTAAAGGCATGATCACCGTTAAGGATTACCAAAAAGCACAGGAAAAACCAAATGCGTGTAAAGATGAGCAAGGCCGTCTGCGCGTAGGTGCTGCGGTTGGTGTGGGTGCCGGTACCGACGAGCGTATCGCTGCGCTGGTTGCTGCGGGTGTTGACGTATTGCTTATCGATACTTCACACGGTCACTCTCAGGGCGTGATTGACAGAGTTAAAGCAACTCGTGAAGCGTACCCGGACTTGCAAATTGTTGCGGGTAACGTGGCGACGGCTGAAGGTGCGGTTGCACTGGCAGACGCCGGTGTTGATGCGGTTAAAGTGGGTATTGGCCCTGGCTCTATCTGTACCACACGTATCGTAACCGGTTGTGGTGTGCCTCAAATTACCGCAATTTCAGATGCTGTAGATGGCCTGAAAGGTCGTGACATTCCAGTCATTGCTGACGGCGGTATTCGTTTCTCTGGTGACATAGTTAAAGCTCTGGTTGCTGGTGCATCTTGCGTTATGGTGGGCTCTATGCTGGCAGGTACTGAAGAAGCTCCGGGTGAAGTTGAGCTGTATCAGGGTCGTTACTACAAGTCATACCGTGGTATGGGCTCACTGGGCGCGATGAACCAAAAAGAAGGTTCGTCAGATCGTTACTTCCAAAAGAGCAACGCTGCTGAAAAACTGGTTCCGGAAGGCATTGAAGGCCGCGTGGCTTACAAAGGCCCAATCGCCACCATCATTCACCAACAAGTGGGCGGGATCCGCAGTGCCATGGGCCTGACTGGATGTGGCACCATTTTGGAGCTGAACACTAAACCTCAGTTTGTCCGCGTGACCTCTGCTGGTATGGGTGAGTCGCACGTCCATGACGTACAGATCACCAAAGAGGCTCCTAACTACCGCATGGGCTAATCCCGGCGGGTAAAAATGGGCTGGCGGTTGCCGGCCCTTCTTAATTTTAGTGTCTGCCTTCAGGCAAGGTGGAGACAAACAATATGCGTTGGGCAGGCAAACTTGCCCGGTCATTTAGGTAAAGTTCAGTTGTTCTGCTTTACTAGTTTTATCGCTTCCTAACAAACGAGATTATCAATGAGCAAAGACATCCATGATTCCCGTATTTTGATCTTAGATTTTGGTTCTCAATACACTCAATTGATCGCCCGCCGGATCCGTGAGATCGGCGTTTACTGTGAGCTATGGGCCTGGGATGTAACCGAGGAGCAGATCCGCGAATTTAATCCGCAGGGTATCATTCTGTCAGGTGGCCCGGAGTCTACGACTTTAGAAGGCAGTCCGCGCGCGCCTGAATATGTGTTCAATGCCGGTGTGCCTGTGCTTGGTATTTGTTACGGCATGCAAACCATGGCGTCGCAGCTGGGTGGTAAAGTACACAGCTCGGATAAGAAAGAGTTTGGTTACGCGAAAGTTGAAAAAGTGGGTAACTGTGCCCTGTTTGAAGCGATTGAAGATCACATCGAAGACGGCATCGGCAAACTGGATGTGTGGATGAGCCACGGCGACAAGGTCATCGAGATCCCTGAGCAGTTTATCACTTCTGCAAAAACAGAAACCTGTCCGCATGCAGCAATGTCTTGGGAAGAGAAACGTTTCTACGGCGTGCAGTTCCACCCGGAAGTAACGCACACGCAACAAGGTCTACGTCTGCTAGAGCGCTTTGCGACGGATATCTGTGGCTGTGAGAAACTGTGGACACCGAGCCAGATTATTGAAGATGCGGTGGCACGTATTAAAGAGCAGGTAGGTGACGATGAAGTGATCCTGGGCCTGTCTGGCGGTGTTGATTCATCTGTAGTGGCTATGCTGATCAACCGTGCCATCGGCGACAAACTGACATGTGTATTCGTGGACAATGGTCTGCTACGTCTTAACGAAGGCCAGCAGGTAATGGATATGTTCGGCGATAAGTTTGGCCTGAACATCATTAAAGTCGATGCGGAAGACCGCTTCCTGAATGCCCTGAAAGGCATTGATGACCCGGAAGATAAGCGTAAAGCGATTGGCCATACCTTCATTGAAGTATTCGACGAAGAAGCGGGCAAGCGTGTTAACGCGAAATGGCTGGCACAAGGCACCATCTACCCGGACGTGATCGAATCTGCGGCGTCAGCCACAGGTAAAGCGCACGTGATCAAGTCTCACCACAACGTAGGTGGCTTGCCGGAAGATATGGAGCTTGGCCTGGTAGAGCCGCTGCGCGAGCTGTTTAAAGACGAAGTACGTAAAATTGGTCTGGAACTGGGCCTGCCGTACGACATGCTATACCGCCACCCATTCCCGGGTCCTGGTCTGGGTGTACGTGTTCTGGGCGAAATCAAGAAAGAGTACTGCGACCTGCTGCGTCGTGCCGACGCTATCTTCATTGAAGAGCTGCACAAGGCTGACTTGTACCACAAAGTGTCTCAGGCCTTCACTGTATTCCTGCCAGTACGCTCAGTAGGTGTGATGGGTGATGCACGTAAGTATGACTGGGTTGTGTCGCTGCGCTGTGTAGAAACCATCGACTTTATGACAGCACGCTGGTCTCACCTGCCGTATGAGTTCCTGGGTCAGGTGTCAAACCGCATCATCAACGAAATCGACGGCATTTCTCGCGTGGTGTACGACATCTCAGGTAAACCGCCTGCGACGATTGAGTGGGAATAAATACTCATCAGATAACCTGATGTAGGTTAAGAAAAGGGCGAATGGGGTAACTATTCGCCCTTTTTGCTGATAAAATCAGCAAACGATCCAAAAGTTGATATTTTCTCTTTACCTTTTCAAATTGCTCATTATAATGCGTCGACATTGCAGGGGCGTAGTTCCAATTGGTAGAACAGCGGTCTCCAAAACCGATGGTTGCGGGTTCGAGTCCTGCCGCCCCTGCCACTTCCTTTCTTATTTCCTGATTATTACCGTATTTAATACAATTCAGATTGCAGTCATTGCACGCATATTCTAGAATCCCCAGCATTTAATTTTTCCGGTGTTTTTGCATGCACGCAGCTCAGGCTCAGTTACTTGGTATAATGCCACTTAAACTCAAATCTGCTTTTGATCCTAACCCGCAGCCCACGGCGTCTGCACCTCAGCCAGTTGAACCCACAGCGGTGGCGCTAACGTTGAGCGCGCAGTTACAACAGGATCTTTGCCTGGCTGCCAATGTCAGCGAACTCAGCGTTGCTGCTGGTGAGCCTCTGAGCTGGACACGGCGCGCGCAGCAGGCACATCTGGTTATACCGGAAGCATCACTGAGCGCGACGCAAAAGCGTGCCTTGTGGCAACAGATCTGGCGTGGACAATCATGACGGTCTCTATTCATGCGGATCATCTGGCAAGCTTGCCATTGCAACAGCTGATGGAAATTGAGCAGGCCTGTCATACGCATCCCTGGACCAGCAAGACCATGCAATCCTGTTTAGGCGGACGTTACTTTAATGCCGCGCTGTATCAGGACGAGCAATTGGTTGGCTTTTATGTCGGTGAGCGGGCAGGCCCGGACTTTACCCTGATGGACATTTGCATTGCGCCTGCGTGTCAGGGGCAGGGCCTGGCCTGGCAGTTGCTGGGGCACTTTAAGGCAAGGTGTGAGCAAGACAAGGCCGAAAATATCTTTCTAGAGGTGCGGGTAAGCAATGAGGCGGCCATAGGTTTATACCGTAAGGCGGGCTTCACAGAGATGGGCGTACGTAAGAGTTACTACCCCACAGCACAGGGGAAAGAAGATGCTCTGTTAATGGGCAAAGTGTTGCTTGATCCCGAACTGAGCGGTGACTGAAAGCGCTGAACGTATTTCTGTTGCCCAAGCCCGGTTATTCAAGGTTGGCATGTTCCTGCTCAAGAGTGTATCTGATGGCCTGTGTCAGGCTTAACATGGCATATTCCCATTTGCTTGGGTTATCTTCGCGCAGACAGGTTTCTAAGTCGCCGGCCGCGCTGTGAATGTTGCTAAAGCCAAAACATCCGGCACTGCCCTTGAGGCTATGCGCCAGCGCTCTGAGTGACTCCCATTCCTGATCGGTAAAGAACTGTTCCAGCTGGGTGAGCTGATCGGGGAGTTTTTCTACGTAGTTGCGGCTGATCTGCAAATACTTTTCACTTTGCAGCAGTGAGTTCCATTGCGAACTCTTGTCTTCTTCCAACTGTAAATACTTCAGCAATACGGCGCCAAGCTTTTCACGATCAATGGGTTTAGCGAGTGTGGCGTCACAACCTGCCGCCAGGTAGGTATCTATGTCATGCTTCATCACATTGGCAGTCAGGGCAATGATAGGGCCGTCGAAAGCGGCGTGACGAAGCATTTCAGTCGCTTCCAGGCCGCCCATGACCGGCATTTGCATATCCATCAGGATCAGGTCGTAGTCGTTAACCAGTGCCATCTCCACGGCTTGCGCGCCATTTTTGGCAATATCGGGTTTCAGTCCCCAGGCACCGAGTAATAAGGTCAGTAGCTCCTGGTTGTCGGGGTTGTCTTCAGCAAGCAGAATATCGGCTTCAAGCTGAGTTTGATCCAGTTGTTGCGTGGATACCACATGATCGTGTGCCAGCTGGGTTTCGTCCTCAATCCAGGCAAATTCTGCTGCCGGGTGATTCGCTGCGACGCTAATAGTGAAGCGGCTGCCAACTCCCTGAGCACTCTCTACACTGACATCACCTCCCAGTAACTGGGCGAGGTTTTTGGAGATACATAAGCCCAGGCCAGTGCCGCCGAAACGTCGGGTGGTGGTTGAGTCTGCCTGCTCGAAGGGTTTAAACACCCGCGACATTTCGCCTTGTGACATGCCAATACCACTGTCTTTGACTTCAAATTCGAACCTGGCAGTGTCTGCGCGATAACGGGCGCTGATCTCAATGCTGCCTGTTTCAGTAAATTTAACCGCGTTGGTAGCGATGTTAAGGAGGATCTGTTTAAGCCGGGTTTCATCGCTATAGAGTTGCTGAGGCAGTGGCAAGGCATAGTGCACGGTGAAGCCGAGCTGCTTTTGCTCTGCCATAGGGGCAATGATCGACTCCACGTCTTTGAGTAAATGAAGCAGTTCAATGGGGTCTTGTTCAACAGCCAGCTTTTCGGCCTCAATTTTAGATAGATCCAGAATGTTATTGATCAATTCCAGCAGGTGCCTGGAGTTACGTAAAATAGTATCTAAGTGCAGGGCTGAATTGGTGGCAGTGGGAGAATGCAGCATCTGCTCAGTAAATCCCATAATGGCGGTCAGCGGTGTGCGGATCTCGTGGCTCATATTGGCCAGGAAGCGGCTCTTAAGCTGGCTGGCTTGTTCGGCTTCGGCAATGGCCACTTCCAGCTGGCGATTCATTTCTTCCAGCGCCCGGGTACGGTTTTCGACTTTCTCTTCGAGGTGTAATTTGTAGTCTTCCAGCTCCCCCTGGAAATCCCGGATCTGTTTGATCATGTGATTAAAATCATCAAACAAGATACCTACTTCGTCATCATCGTGTGCTGGTAATGCAACCGACAAATCACCATCGCCAACCCGGTGGCTGGCTTCGCCCAGTAGCTCGATTGGGGTTAATAGTAAGTTTCTGACCACAATGAAAATCAGGATTGGGAGCGTGATCACAGATAAAATCACGATCAATGCGGTGGTTAAACTGATGGCTTTGCCCGACTGATATAAAATGGTCTTCGGAATGGTTGAGATATAATAATAACCGCCACTGAGCTGTGCGCTATAGGTCATACGCCTGAGATTATCAATGGACGGCAAGACCAGAGAGTCCAGTTTACCTCTATCTGCCAGTGCATTGACCAGTGCCATTTCCTCTACGCTCAGGAAGCTTTGGTTAAAATGGCTGTCGGAGCTGAATAGGACTTCACCTGATGCCGACACCAGCAGATTTAAGGTGTTGTCATAGGGCGCTTCAAGAATACTGCTACTGATAAGCGAGGGGGCAACCTGAACAATAATGTAGCCCTCGCGCTGAGGCCGGTTGAGGTTGAAATCCACGCCATAGATCTGCTGGACAAAATAAAGTTGCGTGCCGCCGTCTTGTGACGCCTGCATAAACTGCTGCTGGCGCAGGTTGCTTTGCCTGACCTGGGCAAAAAAGGGATAAGACTGAGGCGCCCGATTGAGGTTGCTGGCATAGAATGCATGGCTCTGACCATGTTCATTTACCAGGTTAATGCTCAGGATATCCGGATAGGCTTCGCTGTAGCTGGCAAATACATCCATGAGTGCCCCTAAGCGCTGGGTTTTTTCAAGGCTTTCTTGATCGGGTAAGCTCAAATAGTCACTGAGGACCGGAGAGGTCGACAGCAATTTAGTGGTGGATTGGTAGATTTCCATGTAGTTGAACATTTTTTGCTGTTGTTGTTCAACAAAGCGACTGACAATGAGTTTTGCCTGCTTCTGGGTCGAGCTGGTGACATTGGTCAGTGTAAAGCCGCCGAGCAATAACAATGGCAGTATCACCAGAGGGGTGATATACCATAACAGCCTGATACTCAGCTTACTTGTTTTCATCCGTGTTCAATTCCATCTATCAACTTGGTGGTGAAACACCCCAGTATGACCACAAACGTGTCCGATTAATGTGTTATTGTGGCTTATATTACCGATTTTTGTGCAAAACGGCTATGCTATCTCATAAATTGGTTGACTCTGTTTACCCAAATTAGGTGCCCATCAGTTTATACCTTGAGCACCAAGCACTTACCTGTCTATGACTTAATTGTCTGTGACTTAACTGTCTGCACGGCTCATAAACTTAGATTCCGCAGTGTTGATTTTAATTTTATCACCGCTGGAAATGTGTTCAGGTACCTGTACCACTAACCCGGTTGTTAAGGTTGCCGGCTTAGTACGAGCACTCGCTGAAGCGCCTTTGATAGAAGGGGCCGTTTCTTCGATAACCAGCTCAACACTTGAAGGCAAATCTAGTGAAACCGGTGTACCTTCTACAACTACAATCAGCAGACCTTTGGTTTCTTCATTGATGAACAGCACCTGCTCAGCAATGGAATCTTTGTGAATATGATAAGGAGTATAGTCTTCCTCATCCATGAATACATACTCTTCGCCATCGATGTAAGACAGCATCGCAGGGCGACGCGTTAGGTCTGCCAGTTGCAGCATTTCTTCGGCTTTAAAGGTTTCATCAACTTTACCGCCATTCACGACATCGTACATACGCATACGGTATAAACTGCCGCCAGCACGGCCTTGCGGTACTGAGCGCTCAATGTCTCGGACGATCATGACGCGACCATTGTAATCAATCGCGGCGTGTTTTTTTATTTCACTGGCTTTAGGCATAAGATGCTTCCTGTTAGTCTAAACTGTGCGAGAAGTTAGCATGAAGTAGGTATCTCGCCAAGTATTGTGTTCCCAATCTGCCAGCTCAGCACAATCATCTCTGATGGAGTAGGGGAGTGTATGCAGTGAAAATGACAAGGTATATCAAATTAACAACAGGAGTCAGGTATGGTTGAAGGGATGAAACTGGGGTGCCGGTGCGGTCAGGTGCGTGGGCGTATTGCTGCGCACCCGCATTGGCAAGGAAACCGTCTGACATGTTATTGCAAGGATTGCCGGGCTTATTTACAGCACCTGGAACGCGCGGACTGTCTTAATGAATTTGGTGGTACCGATATTTATCAGGTGCCTCCGGCGCATATCACTATTTCTCAGGGACAGGCCCAGCTGGCCTGTTTGCAACTAACCCAACGAGGCGTTTATCGCTTTTATACCCAATGCTGTAACACCCCGGTGGGTAATTGTTTTAGTGCCTTTTGGCCTATGGTCGGGATAGTGCACAGCTTTGTGCTGGAGTCACTGGACGAACAGGTCGGCCCGACCACCGGCAGTGTCTATTGTCGTGATGCACTCGCACGGGTGCCAGATGAACTCAAGGGCGCGCGCTCACACAAGGTGATGGTATTGCGCCTGATGGCTAAGTTACTGGCCTGGAAGCTGTGCGGTAAAAACTCGCCGTCCGTGTTTTTTGTCAGCGGCGAGCCATGCGTGGCGCCACAACAGCTTGCGCCCGGCAGCGCTGTTGATAAAGGCTAAAGCGAGTAAAGGCTCGACATAGCCTGATAACTTAAGCCAAAGTGCTGATTGAACCAGTTGTTAACGTACTCGTGATGTGGTGCAAGCTTGGCGCAGCGTAATACATGCTCGCCACTGGCCGCCCCGAGTTTGTCTTCACAGTAGGTTTGTTGCCAGACGCTATCAAGATCGGCTTTAAACTGCGCTCGCAGCTCAGACAGCTGTTTGTCCAGGCGCGTGTTGACGTCCAAAAAGTGCGCTTTTTGTGGCGCCAGGTCTAATTGCACAAAGTCTGCATAATGGCTTTGCGTATAATGCACCTGACTATCGTCGACCTTGTGCTCTATCTGCTGTGGACCCAGGCGACCCTGGTACATGATGTCCAGGCTGAAGTATTCCGTAAACTCTGTCACTGGATATTGGTAGGTTTTTGTCACCTCGACTTCCATCAACGAACCCGGCTCGGCCGGGTTAGGCTGCGCCTGTTCCAGTGTGTAGTGCTTCTGGCGGTTTACCAGTTTTGCATCGCGGGTATGTTTAAAAGTCGCATGAACGTTGAGCGCAAATTCCTTCTCCCCTTGTGGGTGATACCACAGGCTGTCCCGAAAGGCTTCATTTAGCTGCGACAAAACGGTTTGCAGGCGTTGTTTTTGGGTGCTGGTATCGTGCAGTTGTACGGTCAGTTTGGGTGCTATGCGGATCCCGGAATAAAGTGCTCTGTCACTCACCTGAGAGGCTGCTGAGTTGGTGATGTTCCAGGCCTGACAGTATTTGCGGTAAAAGCGCTGTAAAAAGAGCCGATCCTGGCCCTGCGACGCTTTGAGCTTGTGGCACTGGCGCTCGGCATTTTCCTGTAACTGGCCCTGATACTGGGCGAAGGTGTTGCCCAGTCTGGCATTGGCAATCAAAAAGGCATAGCGCATTTCAAAGTAACGAAATGGATCAGGAAAAGCGGAGCGCGACAGCGACAAAGCTTCTTGTTGCAGCCAGCGGGTGGCGTAGCGCAATTCTTCGTTTTGAGTTTCGGCCATCGGCCCGACGGGTTCAATATGCCAGCTCACCTGATTACGTAATAACGCCTCCAGTTTGAGGGCTGCACCGGTGTAGTTGCCAGACAAACGCAACATACGCACATCAATCAGTCCACGGTCGATGATTTTGTTTCGCGCTAAGGTGAGCCTTTGGCGTGCTTCAACGTCCTGCGGGTCTTCGGCCAGTGCCTGTTCATAGAACTCAGCAGACTGATCGTACATCCCTGCTTCGTATAACTTATTGCCCTTCTGGACTAAGCTTTTACAGCCTGACACTAGCAATGCGCTTGCGATAACCAGTGCACACAATTTCGGTGTATTCATGACGCCTTCCTTGTTCAGTTTGAAAGTGATACCAACCGCATAATAAATGCAGGGCTTTGAGAAGAGAAAATCTCATGATGTCCGGGCAAAAGTGTGTCTGTGCTTCGTTCTGAAGACAACACTGTTAACCCGGCTGGCGGCAGATTTAATCCCTCATCAATGCTACCCGTTAGAGCGGACAGCTTCTGTATATCATGCGTCATATCACCCTAATATGACAACCGGCGCGGATGTTTATTTTTTAGGGCCAAGCACTCGTCGCTCAGCAATTTGCTTTGGCTTGGCCGGGGCTTCGGTGAGCACCCATACTGGGCGGGTGACGAACAGGTTGTTGGGATAAACCACTTTGTGTCCGTCGACATGCCGTAACACCACATTCATCAACCCCATTTCTACAATGCAGCCTTCAATGAAGTTAGCGCCGTCTATGATCCTCACCCAGTTGCCAAGACGATAGTCATTTTGTACAAACATGATCAAAAAGGCAGTCAGGTTACTGAGTAAAGACCAGGCGGCAAACATGGCTACGCCCAGCATGGCAAACAGCGAAGACCCAAGTACCAGTAAGCCGCGCAATTCAATGCCCCAGAACACCAACAGCAGGCACAGTAACACCGCGCCAACCAGACCTTTTAACAACAGCTCGGCGCGTTGCTGACGGTGCAGATCGATTTTCCCCCGGGTGATCTTATGCAGCACTTTAATTGCCAGTTTAAGTAGCAAAGGAAACAGGAAAATAAAAAGCAGGGTGACGATCAGTTTGTACTCAGCGAGTAAAAAGGTCGTAAGCGTTTCGGGCATGTGGCCTATCCGTTGGGATGCAATTAAAACGGCATGATATCAGGGAAATTTGATGGGTTAAAAGCGGTTTTTAACCGTGAATAACCATTGCACTGAGTCGATGTTGTCGGGGCCATCAAGTGGTGTAGCAACATCCAGGTGCAACACCAAACCGGAGTTTGCCCTGCTCGGTGCAAGCCGTAATCCCAGACCGATGTTTTTTAAAAACTGGCCCTGGATCTGGTTGGTTAGCGCATATTGCTGCTCCGGAGTGAGTGAATGAGGATCGTCGAGTGCACCAGCTAACGGAGGCGCTAAGGGACGACCATCAACCCGGCCAATATCAAAGTAGGCGGCACCACCGACTTTAAACAGCTGCAATAAATCGTACTCCCAGTAATAGCGTTTCTCCAGATTAAGTAAAATCCGCCGGTTGCCCTGCAGGTAATTGCTCGGATAGCCTCTTAGGCCGGTTTCACCGCCCAGGGTGATCTGTTGGTCGGCACTCAGATGTTTGCCGTATTGCACCTCAAGCTGGGCATACCAGGACTGACGCAAGCTGGTATTGAGGTAATACTGTACCCGCGAGCTGAGCAACAGGTTTTCCGCTTCGCTCTGGCGCTTGTTCCAGTATCCGTGCAGATTGAAGGCAAAGCGCAGCAAACTGTTTTGAGAGGTGAAATGTGCCTTATTGGCATTAAATGACATAACCCAGCGGCTGTCGTCATCACTGAGCTCTTTGTCGGAGTAGCCCAGCAGGGCGTTAATATTCCAGCCCAGGTTCAAATCTTCGGTGCGATAGATGGAATCAAAATTACGTACTTTAATGTAGGCATCTTCAAACCACTGTGCCTGAATATAGGGGTAGCGCAGTGTACGATCTTCAGCGATGGGCAAGGTGGTGTCTCGCAGTCGGGCAAACTCTTGCTTTTCATCTCGATAGCCCAGCAGCAGTCGGCGTGTCCAGTCGTTATTGAGTGCAAAAGAGCGGCCAATGTAGAGGTTGGAGACTTCACTCAGTTGCTCGTATTCCGAGATTTCCTCTCCCAAATTGTAAAACGACTCAACCCGGCGATTACTTAAATTACTGACGCCATAGCTGTAGGGCGTCGCTATCGAAAAAAACGGGTATTCAACGCCAACGTAGTGGACTTTTCCGTCATCGTTATCGGCGTATTCCAGACGCCCCTGATAACGGCTTGATAGTATTTGCGGGTCGTCATAGACAAACAGGTAACCACTGCGGTCTGGGTCAGAAATATGGGTAAGCGACAGGCGTTTCCCATAGCCCAGCAGGTTAGACTCGCGAAAACCAAGGCGGCTTGAGTTATCACCTCCACTACGGCTAAAGCTAATATCCGGAAGCAAAGTCCAGAGATCGCGGGTTACAACGGTGACAGCGACTTCTCCATCACAGGTTTGCTCGGCAAATATCCTGGCATCATAGATATAGGGTTGCTGGCGCAGCAGTCGCTCAGACTCTCGCAGCAGTTTTGGGTCATATTCGCCGCCTTGGGTAAACAGCAGCAAATTACGGATCACTTCGGGTTTGGTCGTGATATGGGCGCGGTTAGCAAAGCGAAACACCGCATTGTCTTCCTCCGGTAAAGAGGTATCAAAGACATTGAGTTGTTTAAGCTCAATACTGACCACGGATGCATTTTGTAATTCCGGCAGGGTATCTTCGCTGTCGAGCTGACGATGAAGGTTGTTGTCTTCTGGTGCATTGGCGCGGTTGTTGCCGCACTGCTCAGACGCACTCACTGGCGTGCTTGCGACAGCGAACCCAGAGGTGGCAGCGAGTGATGTGAATATTGTCAGTATTGAAGCGCGAACAACCCAACCCATAGAACAGCCTGTCGTTAGTTAACGTACTTTTTATTATGGCCTATGTTAGCCACAGCTGCTCAACTAAGTCTATATTATTGTTGTAAATTTAACCGTAATAATGTTACCAGGTTCGGCAAATGTTCAGTTGCACCAAGGCCTTCCGGCGCGATCCAGATACTCTCGCTGTAGTGTTCAAAATTGAGATTATAGGGGTGACCTGCACAGGTAAATCGCCACTGATGGCGGTCGGCGCCCTGGTGAAACTCCAGTAAAGAGAGGCCATCCAGGTGCAAGAAAATTTGCCCCCACAGTTCAAATTCATCCGCGTCAGGCAGTGCTGAGGGCGTGATCAGGATAGTGTCCGGATCTGCCAGGTGATCAATGTGCGTTGTCACTGTGACTCCACTTGGTATATCGGGTTAATCGGTGTCGAGGTAATTGCGGATCAGCTGCATAAAGGGCGCACCATATTTACTGAGCTTGGTAAAGCCAACCCCAGAGACTTTCAGGAACTCGCTGTCGTTGGTCGGGAGCAGCTGCGCCATTTCTGCCAGGGTTTTATCACTGAATACCACATAGGGCGGTACATCGTCCTGATCAGCCAGTTCTTTGCGCAGGCTACGCAGCTTGGCAAACAGCTTTTTATCGTAATTGAACTGTGCCAGTTTATCCTGATAAACGTGCTTGGCTTCCAGTCGCGGTTGTGCCAGTTGCAGCGCATATTCACCACGCAGTACCGAGCGGGCTCCTTCAGTCAGGCGCAGTGCCGCGCCCTGGGTGATATCCTGTGCGACCAGTCCGTGATGGATCAGTTGTCGCAAGATACTCAACCAGTATTCGTTACTGTGTTCTTTGCCTATGCCATAGGTGCTCAGTGTGTGATGTTGATTGTCCCGGATCCGGGCGGTGTTGGCACCGCGCAGGACATCGACAATGTAGCCCAATCCAAAGCGCTGCTCTGCCCGATAGATACAGGATAATGCTTGCTGAGCGACCAAAGTGCCGTCAAAGCGCTTTGGTGGGTTCAGGCAAATGTCGCAGTTACCGCACGGTTCGCGCTGATATTCGCTGAAATAGTTGAGCAGGATCTGGCGGCGACAGGTTTGTGCCGAGGCAAAGCTGGCCATTGAGTTAAAGCGCTGCTCTTCAACTCTGCGGCGGTGTTCGTCCTCAATGTCTTCAAAAAAGCGTTTTACCCGGCCAATGTCGGCGGGGTCGAAATACATGATGGCTTCCGCTGCCAGGCCGTCACGTCCGGCGCGCCCGGTTTCCTGGTAATACGCTTCAATACTTTTGGGAATATCGTAATGCAGTACATAACGCACGTTCGATTTATTAATCCCCATACCAAACGCCACGGTCGCCACAACAATTTGAATGTCATCGCGGGCAAAGGCATTTTGCACGAACTGGCGTTGCTCGTTGGTCATGCCGGCATGATATGCCGCAGCGTTAAAGCCGGCCTCAACCAGCTTTTCTGATATATCGTCAACGCGTTTACGGCTGGAGCAATAGACAATGCCACTTTGCCCTTTTTGCGTACGCAGGTAGCGCATCAATTGTGACAGGGGTTTGAACTTTTCTTCGATGGTGTAACGAATATTCGGTCTGTCAAAACTCCCGGTATGGATAAACGGGGTGTGCAAGCCGAGCTGGGTGACAATGTCACTGCGGGTGGCTAAATCGGCTGTCGCCGTCAGCGCCATCATTGGTACTGTAGCAAAGCGCTGTTTTAACTCATGCAGACGGCAGTAGTGGGGCCGGAAGTCGTGTCCCCAGTGCGATACGCAGTGGGCTTCGTCGATGGCAAATAAACCCAGCTTCAGATGGCTCAGGCGTTCTATAAACTCACTCTGCAAGACTTTCTCTGGTGCGACATACAATAGCTTGATCTCGCCCTGATGCAGACGCTGATAAATGGCTTGCTGCTGTGCCCGGTCAATGCTGTTATTGATGAACTCCGCGCTGACCCCTAACGCCTTGAGTTGGGCAACCTGATCCTGCATCAAAGAGATAAGCGGAGACACCACAATACAGGTGCCGGGTAAGAGTAAAGCGGGTACCTGATAACACAAAGATTTGCCACCGCCTGTCGGCAGCAACACTAAGCTGTCGCGCCCGTCCAGGCACGCCTGAATGACGTCGAGTTGCCCGTCACGGAAGTCACTGTAGCCAAAAACTTCTTTCAGTACGCCGTGCGGTGTGTCGATTGAGTGAGTTGCAAGATTTTCCATCGAGCGCATTTTAGTGGGTTTTACGTCAGATGTCTTTTGTTTTTGATCACAGGAAAATCATACTGGCGGGTACAGTTTGCGGTATACTGCGCGCTTGGCATCTGTGGGAACAATCAGAAGGCCAATTTATGTTGTGCTTGGGAGAAATGAATGGGAACGAGTAGTGAAACGAAGCAGGGGTATACCTTTGCCGTTTTAGCGTTTTTGATGTGGGGACTGGCCCCCATCTATTTTAAATCACTGGATCAGGTCGATGCGCTTGAAATTCTTATCCATCGGGTTGTCTGGTCAGTGCTCTTTATTGCCTTGATCATCGCGGTTAAGCTGAACTGGCATAAAGTCATTGCGGTACTGCGCCAGCCTAAATTGATGCTGATGCTGACGGTTACGGCTTTATTGCTGGGATTTAACTGGGGTTTGTTTATCTGGTCTGTGAATAATGGCCATATGCTGGATGCCAGCCTGGGCTACTATATCAATCCCTTACTCAATGTGCTGTTAGGCATGCTGTTTCTACACGAGCGCTTGCGGCCTCGCCAGCAGTTTGCGGTTGCGCTGGCCCTTGTCGGGGTGGTGCTGCAACTAGTGAGCTTTGGTTCGTTTCCAGTGATCGCCTTTTCTTTAGCCGGGTCATTCGCAATTTATGGATTGCTGCGCAAGACCATGGCGGTGGAGTCCTTACCCGGTTTGCTGATTGAAGCCGTTATTCTGCTGCCCATTGCATTAGGTTACTGGTGGTGGCTAACACCCAGCGACACCAGCAATATGATGCTGAATGACTGGCTCACCAACCTGCTGTTGATCAGCGCCGGTGTGGTGACGACCTTGCCATTATTATGCTTTACCGCGGCTGCAAAACGCATCCCTTATTCTACTTTGGGATTCTTTCAGTACATTGGCCCCAGTCTGATGTTTATGCTGGCTGTGGTGTTTTATGGCGAAGAGTTTAGTGCAGAGCGGGTGTTAACGTTCGCGTTTATCTGGTCAGCGTTAGCGCTATTTAGCTTTGACTCTTACCGGACGGGTAAGGCGCAACGCCGCCTTGCTACGGCATGATAAAGGAGGGAGCACAGGCACTGCCTGTGCTCCTTGTGATGTTTTACAGATCGTCGTCTGCCTCTGTGGCCACCGCTTCGACTTCTTCTTTATTTGCATTGACCTTAGAGCGGCCAAACAAAGTATGAAACTTGGTTTTGCAGGTTGTCAGTTTAAGGTATTTGGCCCAGGTCTTTTCCATGGCATTTTCCGGGCTTCCTAATCCCCCCATTACCTCCACAAAGTGTTGCTGAAATTCATTTTGCGGATCACAGGCTTTAGTGTATAAGCTCTTAAGTAACGCACCATGGTTTTCCAGAATATCAGACTCTTGCAGGGTAAAGTGTCCGCTTCGTGAAAACCCCCGGGGAAAGTTAATATCATCATAGAAATGTTTTGTTGTAGCAAAAGCTTCTTTCAGGGTCGCTATATTTTGACTCATGGTGAAATCCTCAGCATTGTTTGGCAGGAGTATGGACCATAGTGCGGAAATAATTAAACGAGTTTTTTTTATCGTAAGGGGGCTATGTGGACCTAGATCTATTAAAAACATTTGTCGAAGTAGTAAAGACCCGTCACTTTGGTCGTGCAGCCGAGAATTTATACATTACTCAATCCGCTGTGAGCTTCCGGATCCGCCAATTAGAACAAAGCCTTGGCGTGAATTTGTTTATCCGTCAGCGCAATAATATTCAGCTGACTGCACCGGGCGAGCGTTTGTTACCCCATGCCAATATGATCTTAACCGGGATGCAGCGAGCCAAAGTCGATGTGGCACTGGCTAATAACATGCATAAACAGCTGTCCCTGGCGGGTACCCCGAACATTTGGGACGCGTTTTTACAGTTTGGGATTAACCATATCGTGGCCGCCATGCCTGGGGTATCGCTGGTGGCCGAGGTCAAAGCCCAGCAAGAAAGTACGCGCCTGTTGCTGGAGCGCACGCTCGATATTGCCGTATTGTTTGATCCGCCCAAGGTAGATGAGCTGGTGGTGAAACAAATTAAGCACCTGGCCATCATCCCGGTCAGTACAATGGCGCAAACGACAAGCGAAGATTTTTTTGACAAGCAATATGTTTACGTAGACTGGGGAACGGCCTTTTCATTGTGGCATGCAAAACAGTTTACCGGCAGCACACCGCCTTATTTCAGAACCAGTACCGGTCGTATTGCGCTGGACCTTATCATGCAGTGTGGAGGCTCAGCATTTATCCCCCGTGCGCTGGCGGTTGAATCAATAGAGAAGAAACAGCTATTCCATATTGAATCGGTAGAGCAGAATGCGCGGGAGATTTATGTTGCTTATCACAAGGACAATGATCAACTGGAGCAGATAGAAACGATTGCCAGCCTGTTGGCGTCTTTACCTGATTAGGTTACAGATTATTGAATTATTTATGATGGTCAGCTGACAATTTAATGTCAGTTTTATTTTGTGTGTAATATTTCTGTCACTTATCACTGGCAGACTGCGCCTGTCTAAAAAATTACGTGTTGTGATACTTGAGGAAATACACATGAAATTATCTAAATCAGCATTATTTGTTTCTCTTTTCGGTGCTTTATCTGCAAGCGCTTACGCTGATGTTGATGTATATGGTAAAGCGAATTTGTCTGTACAGAGTTCAGACGAAGGTGAAGGCTCGTTCACTGAAGTGAAAAGCAACGCATCACGCTTTGGTTTAAAAGGATCAGAGAAGCTAGATTCTGGTCTTGAAGTTATCTACAAATTAGAGTTCCAGGTTGACGTATCTGATGCCGACTCAAAAGGCGATGATGACAACATTACGGCACGTAACCAGTATGTAGGTCTGAAAGGCGGTTTTGGTGAGGTCGTGATTGGCCGTAACGATACGGCTTTCAAACAGTCACAAGGTAAACTGGACTTGTTCAATGACCTGGAAGCGGATATCAAGAACCTGTTTAAAGGTGAAAACCGTCTTGGTGATTCTATCTCTTACAAGTCAGCCAGCTTCAGCGGGTTTAAAGTGCTTGGTACTTTTATCGCTGAAGACAGCACAGATGGCGAAAACGGTTATTCAGCAGCGCTTACTTATGGCGATGCAAAATTGAAGAGCACTAACTTCTATGCTGCGGTTGCGACTGACAGCGAAGTAAAAGGCTATGATGCAGTACGTTTCTCAGTACAGGGTAAAGTAGCTGACTTTAAACTGGGCGCAATGTACCAGATGCAAGAGAAAGTTGATGGCTCTGATGAGGCAGACGGTTACATGGTAAACGCGGCATACGGTTTCGGCGCAAATACCCTGAAACTACAATATCAGGTTATCGACTTTGATAAGGGCGATAAGGTTGATGGTATTTCTGTGGGTATCGACCACAAGCTGAGCAAAGCTGCAAAGCTTTATGCCTTCTACTCAAGTGTTGATGAAGACAATGGTGTAGAAGAAGACTACCTGGGTGCAGGTATCGAATACAAGTTCTAAGTCTATAAACGACCTAAAACCAGATTGATAAAGGCCAGTCGGAACGCTCTGACTGGCCTTTTTGCGTTTTATGGACCTGAAATCAGGCCGGTTTAGCGACGTTTTATGTCAAAAAACACCTGTTTCGTACAATTAATGTCCGAACGCGCCGTTTTTCTCACTTTTCTTCAAAAAAGGGGTTGCGCTGAGTTTCGATTTCCCTATAATGCGCATCCACCGACACGGGGCACAACGCTGAAAAGCAACGAGCCAAGTGAAGTGAAAGCCAAACGGAAAGCTTA
>NZ_JXYA01000041.1 GCF_000967655.1 Pseudoalteromonas rubra | reverse complement strand
TGTACTCGACCGGGCACTGAATCTGTGCCCACCGGGTGTGGCCGGAGAGCTTTATATCGCCGGTACGGGTCTGGCACGGGGGTATGTTAACCGTGCCGACCTGAGCGCCGAGCGCTTTGTGGCCGACCCGTTTATGAATGATGGCAGCCGCATGTATCGCAGTGGCGACTTAGTGTGCTGGAACAGCGAAGGCCAGCTGGATTATCTCGGCCGGACCGACCATCAGGTTAAAATTCGTGGTTTCCGAATTGAGCTGGGCGAAATCGAGGCGGCCTTGTACGCCATAGATGGTGTCCGGGAAGCGGTCATAGTGGCCGACCGCGATGGCGCGACGCAGCGTCTGGTAGGCTATGTGTCGGGCGAAGCGGACGTCGAACTGGCGGTCGACGCGCTCAAAGCAGAACTGGCGGCCCAACTGCCAGAGTATATGGTGCCGGCCGTGATCATGGTGCTGGATACGTTACCGCTGAACAGCAATGGCAAAATCGACCGAAAAGCACTGCCAAAACCACAGCTGAACAGTGCCGTGCAATATGTTGCGCCGCAGGGCAAGGCCGAGCAATTGCTGGCTGAAAGCTGGCAAAGTGTGCTGGGTGTTGCTCAGGTTGGCCGGGATGACAACTTCTTCGCGTTGGGTGGCGACTCCATTTTGAGTTTACAGATCATTGCCCGACTGCGTCAGGGCGGTTTCTCCGTGACGGCAAAACAGCTGTTTGAATTGCAAACGGTGGCCAGACTGGCACCAGTGATGACGGAGCACACTGCGGATGCTTTGCCACAGCAAAATGTCAGTGGTCAGGTGGCACTGTTGCCAATTCAGCAGGCTTTCTTTGAGCGCAACATGACGCATTACCAGCACTGGAACCAGGCGGTGATGCTGGAGCTGGCGACGCCGCTGACTGCCGAGCAACTGACACAACAGGTGACTGAATTGCTGACCCAGCACGACGCGCTGAGACTGCGTTTTATTCGTGATGCAGCAGGACAATGGCAACAAAGTTATCGCGATGTCAGTGCCGATATGGCGGCGCAAAGCATCTGGTATCAGCGTGCCTCAATCAGCGAACTGAGTGACATTGCCGAGCAGGCGCAGCGCAGTCTGGATCTGGAAAATGGCCCGCTGCTACGCGTGGTACATGTGAGTCTTGACGACGGCACTGCGCGCTTATTACTGGTGATCCACCACCTGGCGGTCGATGGGGTTTCCTGGCGCATCTTGCTGGAAGATTTGACCACCTTGTGGCAATCGGAACAGGCACAGCTGGGGGCAAAAAGTCACAGCTATCAGTTCTGGGCACAGCAGATCCAAAGCTATGCCTCGGCGCATCCGGCTGAATATGCCTACTGGCAGGAAATGGCGACGCCGCAGACCCGTTTCCCCGAGCTGAACCCGGCGGGCAGTCGCCAGTATCAGGCCGCGGATATTTCTACCCTGATACTCGATACGGCAACGACTACGGCACTGCTAACCCAGGCGGGGCAGACTTACCGCACTCAGGTCAATGACCTGTTACTCAGCGCACTGAGCGAGGCCCTATACCGCTGGACCGCGCAAACTGAGCATCAGATCAACCTGGAAGGACATGGCCGTGAGCCATGGAATGATGAGGTCGATCTGAGTCGCACAGTGGGCTGGTTTACCAGCCTGTTCCCGGTGTTGTTGACGCGTCTTCCCGAGTTGTCCGACACCATTAAGTACAACAAAGAGCAGTTGCGCGGCATCCCGAACAAAGGCGTAGGTTATGGTGCTTTCCGCTACTACGGCAGTGCTTCGCAGCGCAGCGAACTGGCGGCTCAGACGCCCGCTGAAATAGAGTTTAACTATCTCGGCCAGCTCGACAACGTGGCCAGCAAAGAAGCCGGCTGGCGACCTGCTACTGAGTCCACCGGCACGGCCTGGGATCCGAACTATGAAATGGACACAGAGCTGTCGATCACCGCGCAAGTCACTGAAGGTCAGTTACAGGTACTGGTTCGCTACGCGCCACAACGCGTGCCTGCACAGCAGGTGGAGATCTTCACCGCGCATCTGCAAGGTGCTCTGGAAGAAGTGGTGGCTCAGTGCGCAGTGGCTGAGGCGACCTTTACGCCATCCGATCTGCCACTTAGCGGGCTGAGCCAGGCACAAATCGACAACCTGCCGCTGGCACTTGAGCACGTCAGTACGTTATATCCTTTGTCGCCGATGCAGCAGGGCATGCTGTTCCAGAGCCTCTATCAGGGGGGCGAAACCTATGTTAACCAGAGCTGCTTTATGGTTACGGGTCTGGATATGGCCCGCTTTAAAGCCGCCTGGCAGCAGGTGGTGGATCGCCACGACACGCTGCGGACCGGATTTGTCGATGTCGACGGTATCTCGTTACAGTATGTCGCTCAGTCAGCCGAGCTTGACTGGCAGGTGCTGGACTGGCGTGACCGGGCGGTCTCTGAGGTAGAACTGAAAGCGTTTGCCAGACAAGAGTCGCGTCGCGGCTTTGATCTGCAAGGCGAACCGGGCCTGAGCAGAATGCGCATTATCGAGCTGTCAGACGGTCGTCATGCTTTGGTCTGGACCATGCACCATATTCTCACCGATGGCTGGAGCCGCGCCGCCATGCTGGGTGAAGTGTTGATGGCCTACGAAGGGCAAACTTTACCGCCGGTGACGGGCCAGTATGGCGATTATATCGCTTACCTGGCGCAACTGGATGAAGCGCAAAATCGCGCCTTCTGGCAGCAACAACTGGCGCCACTGGAAGAGCCCAGTTACCTGAGCGGCACCCTGAACAAGCCTCAGAGCGGCCAGTTTGGTGGCTTTGATGTGCACCTGTCTGCCCCTGAATTTGCCCAGCTGGTGGCTTTTTGTCAGGATCATCGCATTACCCAGAATACCCTGGTGCAGGGCGCCTGGGCGCTGCTGCTGAGCCGTTATTTGGGTCGCGATACTGTGTGCTTCGGTGCCACAACCTCGGGTCGTCCAAACGATTTGGCCGGTCATGACGCCATCCAGGGCATGTTTATCAATACCGTGCCTATGGTTGCATGCGTCGATCCGGCTCAGTCGCTGAACGACTGGCTACAGGCCCAGCAAAGCACGGCGCTGGCGGTGCGTGAGCATGAGTTTACGCCGCTGTACGACATTCAGAAGCTGGCAGCACAGTCACTGGAACTCAGTCGCGAGGGCTTATTCGACACCCTGTTGGTATTCGAAAACTACCCCATTGATGAGGCGATGTTACAACAGGAAGCACGTCAGACCCGTTTTGAAGTCCTGGAAGATCGCGAAGAAACCAACTTCCCGCTGACCATCAGCTTTATTCAGGAAGACACCCTGCGACTGCACTTCAGCTATCAGGGAAGTGAGCTTGCCGAAGCTGATGTGAAAGCACTGGCCGCGCAGTATAAAACGCTGATCCTGGCTATGTTGCAGACACCGCAGGCGCGTTTGTCTGAGTTTTCACTGGTCAGCGAGACACAGCAGCAGACCTTGCAGGGTCTGGGCTTTGGTGAGTCTATCACACCGCTGCACTCGGGCGCGGTGGAGCCAATTTATCTGCCGGGTGGTGCAGTACCACAGCTCGGTGCGACGCAATATCAGGATGTGGTGTCAACAATCAACCGCCTGGCGGAGCTGACGCCAGATGCCGAGGCGGTGATCTGCGACGGGCGCAGCTACAGCTACAAAGTGCTGGCCGACAAGTCCAGTCAGCTGGCCCATTACCTGCGCGAACAGGGGGTGAGGCCTGAGCAGCGCGTCGGTGTGGCACTGGCGCGAGGGATTGATTTACCGTTGGCATTTCTGGCCATTCTCAAAGCCGGGGCTGTGTATGTGCCGATGGATCTCAGTTATCCGCAGGAACGTCTGGCCTACATGATCAAGGACAGTCAGATGGCCCATATCCTGACCAGCGACAACAGCCTGGATGACATTGCCGGTTCAGCCACGTTACACCCTTTTGCCGACATCGAACTGAGCGAACAATGGCAGCAGCCAGCGGTGTGTCCGGCGCAGGGCGCGTATCTGATCTACACTTCGGGCTCGACGGGTAATCCTAAAGGCGTGCTGGTCAGCCGGGCGTCTATCGCGGCACATTGCCGCGGCATTGGTCGCCGTTATGAAATGCGCCCCAGTGATCGCGAGCTGATCTTTATGTCGTTCTGTTTCGATGGTGCGCATGAGCGCTGGCTGACGGTGCTGACCCATGGCGCGGCTGTGGTGATCCGCCCTGAGCGCCAGTGGGACTTACACGAAACCTATCAGAACCTGCATCAGCAGCGGGTGTCTATAGCTGTCTTCCCGCCGGTGTTCCTGCGTGAGCTGGCAGCCCATGTCGAGCAGGTCGGCAACCCGCCGCCGGTTCGGGTCTACTGTTTTGGTGGCGATGCGATGCCACAGGCCACCTTTGAGCTGGCCCAGCGGGTATTAAAACCTGACTTCTTTATCAATGGTTACGGTCCGACCGAAACTGTGGTCACGCCACTGACCTGGAAAGCCCTGCCGGGCAGCGAGTTTGATGCGGTGTATGCGCCGATAGGTGAACTGGTCGGCCAGCGTCAGGCCTGGCTGCTCGACAGTCACCTCAATCTGGTGTTGCCGGGACAGGTGGGCGAGTTATATCTGGCCGAAGAAATTGGCCTGGCACGGGGCTACCTGAACCGTCCAGACTTAACCGCCGAGCGCTTTGTGGCTAACCCGTTTGCCAATGATGGCAGTCGCTTATATCGCACCGGCGATCTGGTACGCTGGAACGAGCAGGGGCTGATGGAATACCTGGGCCGGACCGACCATCAGGTGAAAATTCGTGGGTTCAGGATTGAACTGGGCGAAATCGAAACCCTGCTGCGCAAGCGCCCTGAAGTACGTCAGGCCGTGGTCGTCGCGGATGACACCCCCAGTGGTAAGCGTCTGGTGGCCTATGTCAGTGGCCATCAGGGCGAGCTGCCCGATGAAGCCGCACTCAAAGCCATGCTGACAGCCAGTCTGCCGGACTACATGGTGCCTGCGGTGATCATGGCACTCAGCGATTTGCCGCTGAACAGCAATGGCAAAATAGACCGCAAGGCGCTACCTAAGGCTGAGCTGCAAAGTGAAGTCAGTTATGTCGCGCCACATAACCACACTGAAGCCCTGATGGCCGAGATCTGGCAAATGGTGCTGGGCGTGGCACAGGTCGGGCGTCGGGATAATTTCTTTGCGCTGGGCGGCGACTCTATCTCCGGGCTGAAAGTGATCAGCCTGTGGCAGCAGCGCAGTGAGCAGCCGCTGGCACTCAAGCAACTGTGGCAGGCGAGTGATTTGGCGGCGCTGGTGGCGACTATGCAAAACGCCGATAACTCCGTATTGCAGCCGCTGAACCCGCACACGGACAAAGCCGAGACCTTGTATTGTTTCCATGAAGGCAATGGCCTGACTGCGCCATACCGCCCGCTGGCCGAGCAGCTCACGGGTCAGTTTAATTGCGTCGGGGTGGCGCCGGCGGCGAACCTGTCAGACATTAATGGCCTGACGGCGCTGGCCGGGCATTACGCTGAGGCGCTGATGACGGCGCAGCCGCACGGGGCTTTCCATCTGATGGGCTGGTCACTGGGTGGCGCACTGGCAGTACTGGTGGCCCGCACGCTTAAAGCGCAGGGGCGCAACGTGCGTCAGGTGTATCTGGTGGATAGTTGGAACCCGTGTAGCGACTTTGCCGCGACGCAGCTGAATTGGTCCGACTGGGTGCTGGAGTGGATTGGTGGGGCAGCCCAATCGGTCGACGCCGCATTGCATCAGGCGTTTGTGGCAGAGCTCAGCGAGGCGTTACAGCAAGACCTGAAGGATGCAGATACGCTGGCAAGCTGGCTGGTGGCGCATCGCACTCGTTTTGCTGAACTGTTCAATGAAGAGCTGCTACTGCTGCCACAGCAGGAGCTTGGCAAACTGCTGTCCGACGGGTTTGAGCTGTATCGACTGGCCCGAATGACGCCGACAGAACATCAGCCGGATTACACCCTGGATGGCGTGACCGAACGGGCGCACGCCTGGTGGTCAACGGATGCCGACCCCGCAGCGACGGCGGCCTATCAAACCATGCTGGGCAGCATAGTGACGGCGACCCACACAGAGGATGATCACCAGCAGATCATCCGCGCCGCAGCGGTTCAGGCCGATTTGATAGCCAAACTTACTCAGCGGGATTAACCTCCCGCTACCGCTTAAAAAGCCGCTGCAAAGCGGTTTTTTTATGTGTTTTCAGGGGTAAATAAGCGTTTGGCGTATATGAAGTGGGGATTGGAAAGGAAAAAAACGGGCTCCGAGGGAAGCCCGTAACAGGGAGATCACAGCTCGAGGGCGTCGACAATCTCAGCGGATCGCACCGCCAGAATAGACAGCAGAGAATCACTGATCCCATGGGTCTGCTCATTCACACCCTGAGTGAAGATCTTGGGCTTGAACTGCTCGCTGGTCTCCAGTTGATATTGGCGTGTAATGTTTGGTTGTAACCACTCACTCACCTGCTCAAGCAGCGGTGAACGGCTCGGATACTGGTAGCCTGTGGCCAGCACCAGCTGATCATATTCCACCTGACTGACACCATGGATGTTTTCCAGCTCCAGAACCACTTTACCCTCGGTATTAATGCGGGCTGCATTGACACTGGTACGGTTGCGGATCGCCAGACGCTCTGTGCCGTTGAGTTTTTGTTGGTACAGGCTGGCGTAAATGTGGTCGATCAGTGGCTCATCGACCACTGAATAGTTGGTGCTGCGGAACTCGTTAAAGTAACGATCTCTTTGCTCCGGCGACTTGCTGAAGACCACGTCGGTAAAGCCGGGATCAAAGATCTCATTAACAAACGGACTGGAATCGGCAGGTTTCATCGCACCGGCACGCATGATCATATCGACCTCAGGCTGCTCGGTCATCGCTGCCAGATCGGCAAAGATCTCGGCACCACTTTGACCGGCACCAATCACCGCAACGCGATCGCCGTCTTGCACTTTATCCTTGTTATGCAGATATTGTGACGAATGCCAGACGTTCTCGGCATCCTGTAAGGCATTGAATGGCGCCGGTACTTTGGCCGAACCACCCACACTGACCACCAGGTGCTTGGTCAGGCGCACACTTTGCTGACCTTCGCTGTCGCGACTGATCACTTTGAGGTGATCAACCTGGCCGTCCAGCAGCACCGGCTCTACGGCGCACACCTGCTCACCAAAATGACAATAGTCGCGGAAGTGGCTGGCGGCCCAGCCCAGGTAATCGTTGAATTCATGTCGTGACGGGTAGAAGGTTTTCAGATTGATAAAGTTGTCGAGACGCTTGTTATGGTGCAGGTAGTTAATAAAGCTGAAGTGACTGGTTGGGTTGCGCAGCGAGACCAGATCTTTTAAAAACGAGATCTGCATCGTGGTGTTGTCCAGCAACATGCCGCCATGCCACAAAAAGTCCTGCTGCTTTTCGATAAAGCAGACTCGATCGCTCAGTTTATTTTGTTCCTGAAGGGCGATGGCCAGAGCCAGGTTGGCGGGACCAAATCCAATCCCAATCACGTCGTATAGTTTCATTGTTTTGCCTTTGATTACCTTAACCACACGCAAAGCTGCGTGAAATAGTGTTTCTTGCCTTTAAGGACGAAGGCTGCGGGCGTTTCTTTAGGGCTGAAGTAGGGGAAATCAGCACAAAGCGCAGTGAAAAAAATCGCATTGATCCAGGGCAAAAATCCGGCAATTAATATGAATTTTTTACCCATCGGCTCGTCTAGCTAATCAACCGGGGCAAAGGTTTTACTTTTGTCCATCATTTCAATAACTAAGAATAAACGGGTAAAGCCATATGCAAGTTGCCGGAACGGCTCTGAAACGCTGTGCGACATTAAGTGAACAGGCCATTGCACTGACTCAAAAGTTGGTGCGTTATAAATCCATTACCCCGGACGATGCCGGCAGCTTCTGCTTTTTAGTGCGCAAGTTACAGTCGCTTGGCTTTGACTGCCACGAAGTCACTCGTCAGGGCGTGCGCAACCTGGTGGCTAAACGCGTGTTTGGCCCCGGTGAAACACTGGCTTTTGCCGGACATCTGGATGTGGTGCCGCCGGGCCCGCTGGAGTTGTGGCAAAGTCCGCCCTTTGCCGCCAACATTCAGGATGGCCGCTTGTATGGTCGTGGCGTTGCGGATATGAAAGGCGCAATTGCCTGCTTTATTGCTGCCGTCGAGTCTATTCTGGCGCAGTGTACGCGTGGCAGCCTGATGTTTTTGATCACCTGTGATGAAGAAGGCGAGGCGGAGCACGGTACGGCCGCGCTGATGAGCCATCTCAAGCAGCAGGGGGTCGATCATCTGCCGGATTATTGCCTGGTCGGTGAACCATCGAGTCGCAAAACGCTGGGCGATGTACTCAAAATTGGTCGTCGTGGCTCTTTGTCTGCGCACATCCGGGTGTACGGGCGTCAGGGTCATGTGGCTTATCCGCACAACTGCGACAATGCCACCCATCATACCGCACGATTGTTACAACGCTTACTGGCGTTGGAATGGGACAAAGGCACCCCGCAGATGCCGGGCACCACATTTCAGGTGACTCAGCTTAACAGCGGCGAGTTTGTAGATAACGTGGTGCCAGGCGCCTGTGATGTCTGCTTTAATTTTCGTTATAGCAGCCGTTTTAACGAAGCGGAGCTGAAGCGCCTGATCGACGACATTTTGCTGGACCTGGACTTAAATTACGACATCGAGTGGCAGCGCCCCTGCGCGCCGTATTTTAATCAGGCGGATGAGTTTGTGGCCCTGATCTGCAATGCCATCGAAGCGGTGGTGAGACAGGTGCCGGTACTGACCACTGATGGCGGCACCTCCGACGGGCGCTTTATTGCCTCCAGTCATACTCAGGTGATTGAATTTGGCCTCAGAAACGACAATATCCACCAGGTGAACGAATCGGCCGACGTCCAGGACATTGCCGATCTGGCGCACATCTATCAGTTAGTGATCCAGGCGTTTTGTCTTGACCCGCAACGAATCATGGATGCTCAGGCTGAGCAGCTGGAGGCGTTGACCTAATTGCTCAGGAGCATGGGGCGAGACGCTAAAACGTCGCGCCACCGTCAATGGTCAGTACCTGCATAGTGGTATGGGAAGACAGGCTGGATGCCACAAACACGATACTGTCGGCAATTTCCTCGGCCGTGGCCAGCTTTTGTAACGGGATCCCCAATTTGTACTGGGCCGCAAAGCCATCGATCACCCGTTGGGCGCCCTGATCATCTTGCCACATGCCCGTTTGCATTGGTGTCAGTGTCGAGCCGGGTGCTATCACATTGCAGCGTACACCGAAGTTGGCCAGTTCCAGTCCGGCTGTGAGGGTCAGCTGAGTCACCGCAGCTTTGGAGGCACAATAGGCCGCCATTTGCTGGCGTGGCGTATTTGCGGCATTGGAGCCGACGGTCACCACCGCGCCTGTGCCTTGTTGTTTAAAGTGAGGGGTGCAGGCACGTAAAAAGGTAAACACAGCCGTGCTGTTGACGTGCTGACAGTGTTGCCACTGCGCAAGCGTCAGCTGCTCTAAATCGCCCAGCTCCAGTACCCCGGCAATACTGATCAGGTTATACGGGGCAAGGCCTTGGGCGATCAGCGTGTCCAGCTGCTGAGCGAGCTGCTCTGGTGCACCTAAATCGCACTCCACCGCACGATGCAGCACACTGAGGTCGCTGAACTGGCGATCAAAGCCAATCACTTTGGCACCCAGGGCATGAAAACGCTGCGCCGCGGCCAGGCCAATACCCTGACCAACCCCACTGATCCACACCAGCTTATCGCGATATTCCTCTTTGAGTCTGGCATCAAACGGCATACTCTGCTCCTGCGCTGAGCTCTTCGATCACTGAATGGAGTGTGCGGTTTGGTTGTGCAGACCAGCAACGGGCAGCGGCAAAGATCTGCGCCTGCACCTGCTGTTGCTCAGTATCTGAATAGCGTGCAACATTGGCGTCGGTATCCAGTTTCGCCGGCTGGTCCTGCAATAAATGCCATTGCAGCATAATGTCGTCGGTGGCACCGGCGCTGAGAATATGCGACTGGCACGACACCGCACCGTATTTTGGACTGCTTGAGAAGGGCAACAGGTTAACCGTGGGGCCATATACGTGCGGGCTCAGACCTTGTTTGTTGCGTTCGCGCTTGAGTTCTTCTACCCGGAAGGTTTGCAGTGATTTCAGCGCTTTGATCCCCTGATTGATCACCCGGCAGCACTGGCTGAGGGTCATTTCGGCATCCAGCTCCAGCGGCAGCGGCATCACGTTGCTTTGCACACAGGGCGTGCTCAGCTCTACCTGATGCTGGCGGTTCATCATGATCATGCCAAGGGTGACATGGTACTGAGCGGATTTAGCAACCAGCGCGGCGCACACGGCGGCGATCAGCAGCTCGGCATGCGCGGCCTGGCACAAAGTGGCGGCCGACTGAATGGTATGCCAGTCTGCGCGGCTCAAAGTGGCACTTTGGCGGCGGTTCGCCTCGGTGACGTCCGCATCTTTGGCACTAAAGCTTTGTGGTGGCGGTGCGTTTTCCAGCCAGGCGATCAGCGTGGCTTTGGCCACCTGCTGACGGGCCAGATAGGTTTCGCTGCGTTGCCATTCGAGCAACTGGCTTTGTGTACCAAAGCGCAGATTGGGCAATGCCCGGCCTTTTTGTAATGCGTTATAGCTGCGGTTCAGTGCCTGAGTAAACAGACCAAATCCGTAGCCGTCGAGCAGCAAATGGTGGCCGACAATAAACAGCAGATCTTGCTCTGGCGTGCGTACCAGCGTCAGCTTTAGCAAAGCCTCATCGGGCAGTGAAAAACTCTGTGCCATATACGGTGCAACAAAGTCATTGGCAAAAGCCTGAATGTCTTCTGGCTGGGTGTCCTGAGTGTGAATATCGATCTGCGGCACGTCCTTGTTCGGACGCAGCTGAGGCACAAAACTGGCGTCATGGACAAACCGGCTCGCCAGACAGTCGCTGCTTTGCCAAACGTGGGCCAGTGCCTGCTGTAACATGGTTGCCGAGATCTGACCCTGAAACTCGATACATTCGGCGACGTTAAATAAGGTACCCCGACCGCTGATGGTGTGCAGCAGCCACATGGCCTGCTGCGAGTCGGTTAATGGCAAAGCGCTGGACATCAGTCCTCCTTACGCTCTTCGAGTAGCTCAACCCAGGCGGCCAGCGTCGGGATCTGGGCCAGTTCAATAAAGTTGGTTTCTATGCCTTGCTGCTGCCACAGGGCAATCAGGTTCATCACCTGTACGGAATCCAGGCCATAGTCGATGAGGCTTTCATGCTCATCAAATTCATCTTCCTCACAATCAATCAGTGGCAGGATATGCGCTTTGAGGCCTTCAAGCGTGGTGATGTCCTGTGTTTCTTCGCCCAGGATCTCGGCAACCGTCGCCACTTTACCGCAGCGCCCGGCCACAAAGTTCAGTGCCATCAGGTGCTCATCGCGGCTGAAATCGGCGATTGCATCGGCAATCACAAAGGGCTGAATATCACGCATAAAGGCGTCGACCGCGGTGGTCATCACACCGATATGGCCATAGATACCAACGATCATCAGCTGATCACGGCCGCGTTCTTGCAGTTGCTGTTCAAAGTCGCACTTTTGGAAAGCACTGTAGCGCCACTTGGTCAGTACCACGTCCTGTTCGGAGGGGGCCAGCGCATCAACAATCGGTTGCTGGGCTGGGTCTTGCAAGCCCGGGCCCCACATATCGCTCAGCAGCCCGCGCTCATGCTGGCCCTGTTTGATCGGTTGCGCGGTGTAAAAGACCGGAATGCCTTGCTCGTAACAGAACTGTTTAAGGCGCTGGATGTGGCTGATCATGGTTTCAATCAGCGGGTTGTTGTCGCCATAGTAGCCAACAAAATAATGCTGTACATCGTGGATCAGTAAGGCGGCACGGCTGGCATCAAGCTGCCAGTCAACGCGGTTTTCGGGCAACTCCGCAGCGCGGGGTAACGGGTAATGGGATAGCTTAGGAATACTCATGGTGTTTTTGCTTCTTTTATTAATCAGGCCTGGCCGTCGAAGGTGGCGCGCAGGGCTTTTTTATCGACTTTACCGACCGCAGTCAGGGGTAAGTTGGCAACAAACTGGAATTTATCGGGCACTTTGAAATCGGCGATCCCCAGCTGGCGCAGATACTTGCGCAGTTGCAGCGGGGTGAGCTTTTCGGCTGCGACCACAAAGGCACAACTTTTTTCGCCCAGGGTGGCATCGGGCATAGAGACAATGGCTACCTGCTCGATGTGCTGGTGGCCCAGCAAATGGTTTTCCACTTCTTCGGCCGCGATTTTCTCACCGCCCCGGTTGATCTGATCTTTATCACGCCCAACCACAATCAGGTGGCCGGAAGACAGTTGTTTTACCAGGTCGCCCGAGGCATAAAACCCGTCTGCATCAAATGCACTGGCGTTATGCTGAGGTGACTTGTAATAGCCCCTGAAGGTATAGGGGCCACGGGTCAGGAGTCTGCCAGCTTCACCGGGCGCGACTGGCTGGCCGTGCTCATCGACCACTTTGATTTCATCGTCGGGACTGATCGGGCGACCCTGAGTGGTCAGTACCAGCTCGTCGTCATCGTCATGGCGGGTGTAGTTGACCAGTCCTTCTGCCATACCAAAGACTTGCTGAAGCTGGGCACCCAGCAACGGCCTGACCTGCTCGGCCACAGTGCGGCTGAGTTTGGCACCGCCAACCTGGATCAGCGCCAGGCTGCTCAGGTCATGCTGGCTTTGCTGGGCGTGTTGCAACCACAGCTGCAAGGCCGGTGGCACCAGTGCGGTGTGGGTGATGGCAAAGCGTTCAATTAAAGGAAAGCAGTGGCTGGGACTGGGATCGGAGGCCAGGATCACGGAGCCGCCGGCGGCGAATACACCCAGTGCACCGGGTGAGCTGAGCGGGAAATTATGCGGTGCCGGCAGGGCACATAAATAGCGGGTGTCGCCATGCAGCTGGCAAATATCCCGGCTGGCGACCACAGAATAGAGGTAATCATTGTGGGTGCGCGGGATCAGTTTCGGAGTACCGGTGCTGCCGCCAGAGAGCTGGAAAAACGCCACATCTTCTGGATTGAGCTTTGGTGCATTAAAGGTACGCGTTTGTAAATAGGCCTGTTTGAGTTCGCTATTGCCTTTGCTGTGATCGACCATGATGTGGCTGATACAGGCAAAGCGATTATACAGCTCGTGCGTGAACGACTCATCGGCAAACAGCGCCTGAGCTGATGAGACAATCAACAGCTTGGGCTGCAGAATCTCGCAGTAGCTTTGTAGCTCAGTGCGCTGATGATTAAACAGGGCACACACAGGGGCAACACCGAGTTTAAGCAGCGCAAAATAGCTGATGTAAAACTCCACACAGTTGGGCAGCTGAACCAGCGCCGTGTCGCCTGATTGCAGTCCCTGGCTGGCCAGCTGCGCTGCCAGGTTTGAGCTGTAGTCATCCAGCTGCTGATAGCTCAGCTGTCGATTGGCATCGGCCACGGCAATGCCTTGTCCGTTGTGCGCCAGTTGCTCGTACAAAATACTGGTGAGCGGTTTATCCTGCCAGTAGCCCTGGGCGCGGTAGTGGGCGGCCAGATCTTCGGGCCACGGGGTATATTCAATACTCATAGTGTGTGTTTCGTTGCTAAGTGATAGGCATGCCGTACGTCCAGCGCGTTCAGCATAGTGTTTAATTTGGCTTCGGTTTCCAGCCATTCTGAGCTGGGATCGGAGGCGGCGACAATGCCGGCACCGGCAAACAGGGTCGCCAGGTTGGCTTGCAGGTAACCACAGCGGATCACCACCACCCACTCTCCATTGCCCTGGTTGTCGCACCAGCCGACGATCCCGGAGAACAGGCCGCGGCCATGACCTTCCAGCGCGTCAATGTGTTGGTACGCAAGCGCTGTGGGCTTACCGCACAGCGCCGGTGTCGGGTGCAGGCGGTTGGCCAGTGCAATCGCACTCTGTTCGGGGGCTTTGAGTGTGCCTTCGATCACGGTAGATAAATGCCACATAGTCGCCGTGCTGAGCAGATCGGGTTGCTCAGGGATATGCAACTGATTGCAGAGCGGGCCGAGGATCTGGGCCATGTCCTGCAAGACCACGGCATGTTCAAAACGGTCTTTTTTCGACGCGAACAAGGTAGCGCGGCGCTGGGCTTCAACACTGGGGCAAGGGTCGCGGGGAATGGACCCGGCCAGCGGATTACTAAAAATCTGCTCGTTTGTTTTGCGCAGCAGCAGCTCCGGGCTCACACCCATCAGTACGCCGGCATGTTGCTCAGTATGGGCATCATGCAACTGAGCAGGAATAGAAAAGTGATAGCCACTGGGGCTTTGCGTTAGCAGTTGTGAGAGCACGCCCACCTGGTCCAGCGGCTGTTCAAAGTGCAGTTCTACTTGTTTACTGAGGACGATTTTATCCAGCTGGCCATCGGCAAACAGTTCTTTGGCGTCGCGCACGGTCTGCTCAAAATGAGCTCTGTCCTGTTTGTAGTGCACCGACTGCAAACGATTGGGCGTCTGCGCGCCAGCCTGTTGTGCGCTCAGGCACTGTGCAAACAGTTGCTTGTCCAGCGTGCTGACCTGCTCCGGGATAATAAACTGAGCCTGTTGTTGCTTACAAAACGGCACCACACCGAAGGCAATGGCCTGGCCGTTGCTTCTGGCGGCATGTTCGTCCAGCTGTTGCTTAAGTCTGCTGGTCAATGCCGCATTGTCATTGATGGGTAAGGTAAAACGTCTGGCCACACCGCGGCTTATCAGGCATGACGGCCCGGACACAAATAAACAGTCCTGCTCGGGCCGGAACTCGCCAAGTTCGTGCGTCTGGGTGGGCTCGGATAATTGACCAGCATGCATGGTTTACTTTCCTCTGTTGACTCTGTCGATAGCAACGCTGATGCAAACTGCACTCAGCGAGATGTGACCAAGACGACTCATTGCGAAAAAGATTTAGTCCCGCAGGCAATTTGCTTGCGGGCGGTTTTGCGTGCCGCCATAAACTCCGGGCGCTTGGGGCAGTCGCCACAGTAGTCTTTGTGCGGGTGGGCGTGCAGCAAACAGCAGGCACCGCGTACCCGCTTGCCTGCGACCATATATTCGTTACGCTGCGCACTGAATAGCGGGTTGGGCTTGTCCTGCCAGCAATCTTGGCTCAGCAGGGAGCGCACATCCTGTTGCAGCCCAGAGGCATCAGGCAACACACTGGCGATGGTGGTGCTGATGTGGCGCAGGCGAAACACCAGATTGCTCCACAATACCCGCTCTGTGACGCTAAAATGGCGACTGAGAAAGGCATGCAGCGGGGCAAAGTGGGCAAAGATCAGCGAATGATATTTCTCGGCTGTGCAGCTGGCAGACGCAACTGGCTGGCCACACGTTGGCAGCATCAGCCGCTGTGTGGTTAAACACAGTTGCACGTGCTGCGCCGCTATAGGCAAGTTCCGATTGAGCACGCTGTGGCTGAGCAGCACGCTCGGCAGCACCCTAACGCAATAGCGCATATGCCAGACAGAGGCTTGTGCCCGGGGCGAATCTATCCCCTCAGCACGTGCCCAGCCAGCTATGGCGCTCTTTAACGCCGTTATCTCGGCAAATTGCTGTGCCAGTGTCGGCAAGTCCGGGCTCTGTGACAAAGTGACGGCCTCGCCATATTCCCGAAAGGGCCCCTGAAAAAACGGTTGTAATGTTGGAAGCAAGCGGACCTCGTGCTTGATTTGCTACAAATACCGATACCTAGACGTTTTGTGGGTGAATTTTTTTACTCCCTGTTCGTCACCACCTAAAGCAAATCCACGTCAGCAAAGAAGAGAGACCCCGTGCTTGCAAAATTGATCCGTAATACCTGGTGGCGCTTTATCGCCACCGCACTCAGCAGTGTGTTGTTTGGTTTGATCAGCGTGTCGCTGGTTGCACTGATCAACGAAATCATTAACAGTGATCAGGCTGGCCGCTCTGAGCAGTTTATCTGGTTTGCCGTACTGGCCTGTCTGGGAGTGAGCCTGCAACTGGCCTCTAAATTACTCGCTGAGCAGCTTAGCCAGCAAAGTCAGGCCACGGTGCGCCGCGAGGTAGCTGAACACGTGATAGGCGCGCAATTCAGTCATGTTGAAGCGCAGGGCGCTGGCAAGATTAAATCCTGCCTGACCGAGCATAGCCTCAAAGTGGCGGAGTTTTTCCAGAGCCTGCCGAATATTCTCAGTAATGCCATGGTGGTGCTGGGCAGCTTTGTTTACATGGCCTGGCTCGACTGGCAGGTATTTTTATTCGCTCTGCTTACGCTGGTACTGGGCTCAGTAGGCTACAGTCTGGCCAATGCCAATGCGTTTCGAAAAGTGACCGAGGCGGCGAAAATTCAGGACACTTTATACGATCAGTTCGATGCCATTTATGCCGGCGCAAAAGAGCTCAAGCTACACCGTAAAAAGCGTGAAACCTTCTTTCAGGATGTGATTGGCAGCACCATTACTTTATTGCAAAAGCGCCGGGTGCAGGGCGCCAGCATGTATCACTATGCGGCATCCTGGGGCGGTTTTAGTGTCTTTGCCTTTATCGGTGGCGCACTGTTTTATCTGTCCGCGCCCGGGGCAGACAGTGGTAAGGTGATGTCGGGCTTTGCGCTGTTATTTTTGTATATGCTGACGCCACTGGAGGTGATGCTGGCCGCCATTCCCAAAGCTGCTGCCGCGAAAGCCTCGGCCAATACCATCGCCACGTTAACCAAAGACATGGCGCTGATGCCGAGCAGCAATGAGGCCATGAATGACTTTAACCAGCTTACCCTGACAGACATAAGTCACGGTTATTACCACGAGCAAAGTGATGAAGTGTTTGCCCTGACCCCGATTAATCTGACGCTACGCAAAGGCGAGTTAGTCTATCTGGTGGGCGGCAACGGCAGTGGTAAAACCACCTTTGCTAAATTGTTGTGCGGTCTGTTTGAAGCGCAGCAGGGACAGGTGCTGGTTGACGGGCAAGCGGTGCAATCGGCGCAGTTCGATGATTATCGCCAGCTATTCAGCACAGTATTCAGTGATTTTTATCTCTTTGATAGAGTCCTGGGGTGTCAAGGAAAAGCGCTGGAAGAGAAAGGCAATGCCTTGATCCGCAAGCTGAACCTGCACCATAAAGTGGCGATTAAAGACGGTGCGTTTACCACCCAAAAGCTCTCGCAGGGTCAGCGTAAGCGCCTTGCGTTGGTGGTGGCCTATATGGAAGACAGGCCGTTTTACATCTTTGATGAATGGGCGGCGGATCAGGATCCAGTCTTTAAAGACGTGTTTTATCGCGAGCTGTTGCCAGAACTAAGCGCTCAGGGCAAAACCGTGCTGGTGATAACCCATGATGACAAGTATTTTGGCCTGGCCGACCGGCTACTTAAAATGGACAACGGTTGTCTCAGCGAGCCTGCCAGCACGGCGCCCGCTGAGTCATCAGCACAGCAAACGGCGCTGGCTTAGGGCGCGGCGCGCAGGCAGCACTCGGTCAGTACAAGCTCGTCACTGAGCTGGTAATAGACGCTGATCCGGGTGCCCTGTGGCAGGGTCTCATGCAGTGTCTCGGTGAGCGCAAAGTGCAGCTGATTATCGCTGTGCTCAATCAGGCATGCTGCCTCAAAGCCAAAAAAGCGTTGTACCACAGGGTAGAGCGCTTTATAAATGCTTTCTTTGGCGGAGAAGATCAACGTCAGCGGGCAGCTCTGTGTTTTACTCAGCTGTTCGAACGCTGCCTGCTCTGCCTTTGCCAGGATCTGGGTTTGTAGCTCCCGCTCCTGTTTGTCTGACATTTTCCTTTCCAAGTCTATGCCTAATCCCCGTACCTTGGGATCATCACTGACCATCGCCATAGCTACTTCCTGGGTATGGCTGATGGTGCCCTGAATGCCTTTTGGCCAGATAGGCGCACGATTGTCGGCACTGGCAATCACGGTATGAGGCAATCCCAGCATTTGTAACGCCTGACTGGCACAGTGGCGTCCGGCCAGGTATTCGGCCTTGCGCTTGGCAACAGCACGGCCGAGTTTATCGGGCAACGGTTGAGCATAGCGGGCAAAATCACTGTCCTGATAATCGGCAATGCAAAACGCGCTG
The DNA here is from genome assembly GCF_000967655.1 of Pseudoalteromonas rubra. Taxonomy (GTDB): domain Bacteria; phylum Pseudomonadota; class Gammaproteobacteria; order Enterobacterales; family Alteromonadaceae; genus Pseudoalteromonas; species Pseudoalteromonas rubra_A. The sequence goes on along the minus strand of NZ_JXYA01000041.1, from coordinate 94,917 downwards.
CTGTAACTGGCAAATGACAGCTGGGGGGTGAATAATTCGGCTGGTGATAACGACATATGACTCCCTCAATTAGTGGCAGCCAGTTTACCGATATAGGGGAAGGTTGCAAGCACGCTCTGGCGCAAAGCGAGGCTTCGCGCTTGCCATGCTAAGGCTGTTGCGGGTTGATCACGCAGGGCACCGAAGGCAGCACCCGATATTCTCCGCTTGTGGGGTAATATAACACACACTGCTCGCCGCGTTTTTGCAGTTCAAAACCGGTTATGCCACCTTCTCTGTTGCCGACAATGGGTTGTCCATAGGGATCCAGTGGATTGCCTTTTTCAAGGAATAACGTGGAGTGCTGCATAAACACATTGTGCGCCAGCTGAGGAGCCGTGCCGCCCTTGAGGGCGACGATGGCGTGCTGTATTTCGCGGATCATATCCGGGGTGGTTTGTTCAATTAAGGCCGCATAGACAGGCGCCGCTTTACTGGTCTGGCAACCTGTGAGCAGCAAGGCCAGTAAACTGGCAAACCATCCCGAATATTTCATGGTTATTGTCCTTTGAGGTTTGTGTGGATAGCACCATGACGTAAAGGCTTGAATGGCAATGTCACTGCGTTATGCTCATTTGCCTGCTCGCCGTTATCAGGCTTGGCAGACACCCCCGATGCTTCATTGACCAGGCAAGTCCCAGTTACGCTGTGATGCAGGGCGGTTGCCAGCAGCTGTTCATTCTCATCACCTAACGCATGGCTTAAATCATCGCTCACCTGACAGCCTGGCACCTTCGCATCCAATCCGGTTTCACCGCTTACCTGACTGGCCGGTGTCGGGGTGAAGCCATTGGCGTAGTCGCCAAAGCCCTTTTCATTGGCAGACTTAGACTGAATGGTGTAATACACCATGCCACAGTTGGGCGCAGGTAAGAAACCATAGGGTTTACCTCGTGTGGTGGTTCCTATCTGGATCACCTCTACATCAATACCACGCAGGCCGTTGATGACCATTTCACTCGCTGAGGCAGTATCGTCGGTGGTTAGTACATAGACTTTGGATAAGTTCAGGCTGGGCAGAGTCGTGTCATTCATAAACTCGTTGCGGGTCCAGTCTATTCGGCGAGGCTCGAAGGTATAGACGCGGTTTTCACTTTGGCGTTTATCATTGTAGGTAGTCACCCCGAAATTGCGGCTCAGTGAGCTGTCACCGGCCACCATATAACCCAGTTGAGCAGCACTGTGGACAAGGCCGCCACCGTTGTAACGCATATCCAGTATCAGCTCATCGACGTTACGGTTTTTAAAGGTATCAAAGGCTGCGATCAAAGGCGCCTGCGCAGTGGGGATAAACTGATTAAACTGCACATAGCCAAAGCTTTTTCCACCGTGCGGTATGATTTTGGTATTTTGCACGGGGCTTTGCTCAAAGTCGACGGCCGTCATTGTGGCTGATTTATCTTCTCCCTGTATAGGGCGGAACACAAAGGTATAGGCCTTTGGAGCACTGGGAAATAGGGCTTCATTGAACAGCGTGACATTATCACCATCTATAAAGTCTTCGCCATCAATGCTGACCAGACGGTCGCCTCTGCGCAGGCCACTGGCTGCTGCCGGTGAGTTTGGCTCGATATACGCAATGGTAAAGTTACGATCTGGCGAGGCGGTTTTGATAGCCGACCATTGAATGCCATAGCTGGTGGTGACACCTGACTGACTTTCTTTTTGATAGGCTTCGTAGGTGGTGGAAAAATGGAACTGATCTTTCAGTGAGTTATCCGGATTACGCTGAGTTGTTTTGAGCTGGGCGAAATAACTTGCCACGGTGCTGAAATCGCTCGGATTGTTATCAGCAATTTCGTCATACCATAAGTAGGTTTCGTTGCTAAACGAGCGCAACCACATTTTTTCATGCATCATGGTCCCGGCTTTGTCGGGATAGGGCTGATTATTGTTGAAGGGGTCTTGCCCGGTGCGCGGGGTAGCACAGAAGTTGATGAAATTTGTCGCGGGTGGAAACACGCCGGCCTGCCAGCTAGGCTCAGTGCTGCTTCCGCCTGAGTCAACACCGGCATCCCCACCATTATTATTGTTATTATCAGGGGTTGTTACAGTGCCAGAATTGCTGCCAGTACCGCTCTCTGTACCACCGCCACCGCATCCAGAGAGTGCGGTGAGGGTTAGGGCCAATCCGATGGCAAGGTATAAGTTGCTGAATTGCATCATGGTTTATCCTGTCTATTCATTGCGCTAAAAACTATCAACACTTTTTGTACAATACAACAGATAGACCGGGTTGACTGTTAATTAATGTCAACGGCTGCACAAATAATGAGTGTAAGCCATAACCCGGGTTAAGAACAGGTCGCTTTGTAAGGCGCGAGAAGCTAGCGGATTTGCTGACGGCGCCTGCGCCAGGGCGGGGATTGCAACAACAGCAAGATACCACTGAGACAAAACGCCACACTGCTTGCGGCAAAGGTGATCAGCAAGGGGTTGTTGAAATCATCACGCTCGTCATAATCCATAATATGCAGCATCCAGAAAAAGTCGAAAATACGCCACAGCGTACTGCGAACGGTGATCACCTGACCACTTTGTGCATCCAGATAGAGGGTTGTACTGAGTGTGTCGGCAAATGTGACTTGCCACACCTGAGGGCGATACTGTACTTCCCGGGGACCTTGGGTGAGCAGTTGTGCTGACTCGATGAGGCTATTGCCGAGGTAATGCGCCTGAGCATTGGCGCGGATCTGGGCTTCGCTTGGGGTAGGGAAGGGCGCGCCAGCAGAGGTGAAATAGGCGCGTTCAGCGCCTGTGACAACAATTATCGGCTGGTCTAAAAAGTGATGCAAGGTCAGGCTGTTAAATCCTGCAACACGGTTCGCCAGCTGGTTGAGGTTAGCGGTGTAGTCAACGTAAGTAAAAGGATTCTCTAGCGTGCGCTTAGCCAGATGTTTGCCATGTACCATATCCAAAGGAATGGCGCTCATAACCAGGCCGCCGAGCAACCAGGCAAAGATCTGTAATGCCAGCAGGTAACCTGCCAGTTTGTGGAATTTTCGGATAGATTTGAAGCTGGACTTATTCATAGTGGTGTTTTTTCGTCAAAATTGCTGATAGCTTATGAGAATTCGCGTAAAATCAGTAGTGACATATTGTCGCACCTGCCAATCGACCGTGTTCTGGCGCTGAACATGACCTGGATCTGGCAGCGAACCACTCAAAAAAGAAACAAGGTAATTGCCCCGTCATGTCAGAAATCCAGTTTTTAAATGTCGACTTAGAGTTAGAATCCAAGCAGGATATTTCTGCCCTGGTTGCGGATCTTAAAAAGAACGCCGTGGTACTGCACTATGACCAGGATGAGTATCGCCAGCTGGCCAGAATTGAGGCCAGTGCCGAGGTAACGAGCCCGGACAAAGCCATCAATCATTTGTGTGAACTCATTGAATCATGCTCTAAGTCTGCACTCAAACAGTGGCTGGGATGTTCGAAGCGGACCTTTGATATTGGTTTTAGCTGTGGAGAGCAGCCTAAATGCTATTCTCAGGCGCTGCATGTTGATACTTTACTACGTATCTCAGCTATCGGTGCTGGTATGGAAATCACCCTGTATCCTGCTGAAAAGTAATGATTCCTGCGTCTGCGAGGCTCGACCAGCTTAGGTGAGCAGCCTCAGGCGCGCGTCTAGATACTTAACGACGGCGCTCTGTCTTCGGTGCAACCGGTGCTGGTATGGAAAGCGCTTTGTACCCTCACGAGAAGTAATGACTCCTGCTTAAACTCATGCACTCAGCCGGTCTGGCCTGCTCAATCTCGCAGGTTCAGTGTTGCCGGTATATTGCCTGTTTGGCACTGTTTCTCTGCCACTAATAATGAACCAAACCAAATAGAGTCATCACTCTTGTTGCCTAAAAGATCTATTTCTTACTTATTTTTTAATATTTAAAGTTCTTAAAAAACATAAATATATTCATTTTTTGTTAATTTCTCTATGTAAATTTTATATTAATGTGTTGATAATTTGATTTTCGTGTTTTATCTTGAACTGGCACACGAGAGGTGGCTTCCCGTGGTTCAGGTGAGGCCGGAACAGGATTATTTCTGGAGAATTATAACAATGAAACGCATATCTCAGATGACCTTATCTGCACTGGCCCTGGGCCTGAGTGCAGCAGCGAGCGCAACCGCAGCACCGGTTGAGACAGTGAGTAACCTAGCAGCGCCGTTGGCGCAAATTGACCGCTTTAATCCACAGGCCTTTCAGGTCAGTGATATTAAAAAAGTGATGGCGAAGTCTCTGGCGCAAGAGTTGTCGCAGCAGGGTCCGCGCTGGCAGTCAGCGCTGGCCAGTCAGCCACGCCTGACGGTGCAGGATATGCAGGTATCACAACAGGCACAGTCATTGATTGGACAGGCAAGCACGCAAACTCGGGTATTGAAAGGCTTGCCACAAAGCGACAGCAACCTCTACCAATTGCGTCTGGCTTCTGCTGACATGCTGAGCCAGTGGCAGGAAGGCGAAGAGCCGTTGATCGCCTTTGCACCGAAAGGGGATGATAAAACCTGGATCCATGTTGAAGCCTATGACAGTGATGGTCAGCTGCATCTGTTAGATGCGCAGCAAATGCCACAGCGTCCGGTGCTTGTGCTGGAGCTGGATCAACAGCAAGTGCGCCGTGAAGGGCTGGCCGTGATGCAAAACATTTTTAGCAGTGCCAGAGAAGCGCAATCGGTTGAGCGTTTTTCTACCGAGATGCTGCAAACGAACCAAATGACGATTCAGTCTGAAGCCATCTCGACCAGTGTTTTGAAACGTATTCGCCTGAACAATGATCAGGAGCCCTGGGTACTGGGTAAAGCGGAAGTCTATGGCATCGTCACAGGGGTAAGCCCGTCACGGGATGAGCCAGTTCTGGATATTGTAGATATGCCCTACCTGGATCATGACGGCACTGACTACACGCCGAATCAAATCCTTATCCACTGGGAGCGTTATCGCTGGCAGGCCGCCGATGTGCTGCTGATGGAACAGGATGACAACACCAATTACAAAGACTTAGCGACGACTTTCCTGGATATCGTCACTCAGGTGATGCGCACCATTCCGGATCCTAATGTGCAGGGTTATGCGATCATTCCTCAGCTGACTAATCAGCTGATCAAAGCGATGCCGGACCACTGGTTCAGCAATGATGATGACTATGTGGATGTGTTTTATACCTTGTTTGAAGGCCAAAATTACAGCGGTTACATGGGCGCCAGCAACAACGCAAAAATTACTCTTTCTCCCTTAACCATAGAGCCAAGATAACAGCCAGTGGCCAGCCCATTGCCTTAGCTTATTAGCTCACAACCCGTTGAGTAGGTTACGGTCTAACGGACTAGGCCGGTTTTTTTATTCTTCAGCGAGCATACCTTGGTATGCTCGCTTTTTTATTAGCTTAGATCTGGCACTACCGGTCACACTGATACCTTGTCAGTGGAGGGCCGACATGGCTGTTTACCGAATTAACTACATTCACCTGCCACCATTACGTAGTTTTGCCTTGACTGTATTATCTAAGTGTAAAATCTCTGTAATTGGGTGTTGCTTCCTAAATCACTGAGCTAATTTAGCTTTGTGTGATCGGCTTGGTAAAAGCGGATGGCGCCTGTGGTACCATGGGCTTTTATGCCGAAGTCGCACCCAAAAAGGCCGAAGCAGTGATCCTACCAATGTGTAACGCTCAGTTGTTGGAGGATGGACACGCTCGCAACAGCGCGTTCATTTGAACAAAGTATTTAGGTAGCTGTGAGTGGAGAAGTGTGCGAGCTACCACCGATATTCACTTGCGGGAACGACAATGTACCGATATAAACAGTTGATGCATGACAAGCTGGAAAATTGTCGATTCAATCAGAAGCATGCTGAAGCTGTGCTCAAAGTGAAAGTGCTCAATAGAATGGCTAGACTAGGTATGCCAGAATATCAGAGAAACAGTTGGAATCGTGGTGTTACTGACGCTACTTGAACTTTATCAACAAGCTCCTCTTTGGAAAGGAAGTTGCGAAGGGGGAAGCTGGCTAAACTCTTTCGTGACTCGCAGTTGAAGTATGATTGGAAGATTAAGCTTGTCTCCGGAACTGATTAACTTCACTACATTTTTTTGTTTCTGTTCGGTGATTTTCTTTGTGTTTTTGTGTTATTTTACTGTGTGCATTTTATAAGTTAACAAAAGAGTGACTAATACCAAGTATTGAAACTTCGGTTATGAAGAAGCGAATAAAGCGCTTATACAAAGAGCGAAGGGAGGCTTGGTTGGATTTGTAAGGTATGCTTGAGTTACTTTGCACTATGTGTTGCGGTGGTAAGTGATGGAGTGGTTGTCTTAGCCTTTTCAAATCAGGTTACTAAGTGGTTATCAGAGCATCTTGACTGTCTAAATTATGGCGAAAATTAGTAGGTTTTTGTCAAATAGTAATTTAAATCACAAGCTTGCTCCATGACTGTATTTTTGTAGGAGCATACCTTTAACTCCAATTCACCGGGCCATATCATCAATATCCATAGCTTTAATTGTTAAGTAAGTAGTATTTAGCTATGTGGTCTGAGCAGGAATTTGAATTAAAAAAATTAGATAAAGGTAACATTTCAATGCATGTTTTAAAGAGGAAAGAAGTATGTCAGAGCTTGATAATGAAGAAAACTCAGTAACCGCTGGGCCCTTTAAAGTTACAGGAAAATGGGCGGTAGGGCTCACATGTACAATTCTTATCCCTTTTTTATTGATTTACGCTTTGGCTGGGGAGCGAGTTGGAAAAGGATATGCGCGCTTGAAAAACCCTGAGATCTACGAGCAGCTACATACCTACACGATTCAATTTAACTTAATTATGGCAATAATTGAAGCTTGGAATAATGTTGAGTCGTTAGAAAACTTTAAAGACGATCGAGTGATGAAAGTTCGAAGTGGTATTGATGGTGCAATAGCTAGATATAAAACCTTATCAATAGATAAACTTGGTAAAGGCAATGAAGCCGTTAGAGATTTGAACTTAGCTAAGCTTTATATGATTAGGTACGACTTGGCACCTAATGAAAATGATTTTTATGAATCACGAAAGCGGTTAAGATCTGCGCTGGCGATAGCTTCAGACAGCTCTTTACTAAATGATAAGGAAATTGAGCAATTTAAAAAGCGCCCAATTATTGACGAAATAGAGTGGGTAAAGCTGGCACTTTATAGCTTACATGTATTTCATGGGTATGAAACTCACAAAAGTGATTTAATGGAAATAAAAAATAAAATGGGTGGGTGTTCGTATTTTCAACATGAGATGTTAAGACACAAAAAAATGAAGCAAGCTCTTGAGTGTTCTTATTAAATTTGGGATTGGCCGTGATATTCAACACTTCTAAAAACGCGGCCAATCAAACTTTCTATGCCGTGAGTTTACCCCAAATAATATCTATAAGAGGTTTCGTCTCTTTTGGCTCTATAGGGGGGTAAGCGGGCTTACCGTTGCTGACATGACTATTCAAGCCAGTAGCTTTTACTTCACTTTTTGCAACCGCTAGACCTGCGACCAGCGCAAGAGAGATAACTAGCGCAGACGCTTTGGTCTTTGTGACTAGTTTATCACGCTTGTTTAGTCTTTTGTTCATAGGGATATCCTTAATCTATGTTTAAAGTCTTACTTGGACTGCCAATTGATTTAAAGTATTAAAAAAATTTAACAGTTGGGTAACTTTACAAAGAAACAACATTTTTGTCAAATTTTCGTACTTTTGCAGTAAGCTAGTAGAGAGGTTAAAATATTCAAACTTCACCATCTCCATAGTAATGATAGGCTTTGGGGGTCCCCTCATAATTAAGGCCTTCTAAGCGTTTGTATCAAACGCAAGTATTCAAGTATAGACCTGCGTAATTGTTTCCATGTCATAACATAATTGATAGCGTACTACTTTGAGAAGGTGGTTGTATTTTAAGCAGCCTACAGTGGTATCCAAATATGTGATGCAGGCCGCTTAATGTTAGTAGGATTTTTGCTTTTTAGAGTTGAAATTGTGTCTACCAGATCTGCTCTACAAACTCAGGGTGATCCACAAACGGGTTGCGGTTGCCCTGGAACTGATAGGCACCTTCGTTGCGGGCACGCTCCAGTGCATCAACCGGATCGGCCTGATGCCAGCGTTTGAGCATAGTGACTACCCAGCTCTCAAAGACCTGATCACTGCTGCCATTAAGGACCGCATCGCTGTAGCTGGAATAATTCTGCCAGCTACTGATACGATCCTGATAGCGCGTGGCCATATAGAAGTAGGCGCGGGCAAAGTCGCCCTTGAACTGATCAATCGGCTCAAACACAGTACCGCTGTAACCTATGCCCGAGGCGCTGCCCACTTTACTGCCGTTGCTTGAGACATAAGTACTGCTGCCGACTTCGCCAAACGGGAAGCTGCTGCGGCGGTTATTCACATAGCCGTCGGAGGCAAAGATATGGTGAATGTCTGAGTTCATTGGCTCAATTTTGCCACCAAACCAGCTTTTCGGAAATGAATGCTCACGGTTGTAACAATCGCCCTCAATGCGGGCTGTGCCACACTGATCGCCCACCGCCGTAAACTCGTGACTGTCCGTGCCGCTTGGCTTTTCAGAATAGCGGTCCAGCACTGTGCCATTGTTCTCAAAGTAGCGGTCGCGCTCGTACTGATCGATGAACGACCAGATAGCACCATAACCCTGATTATTATGGCTGGCAATGATGTTGTGCAGGGCCGTTTTCAGGGCATAACCTGATAAACCAGCTGCGGCACTGTAGTAGCCGGTAGGGGTATCACCACCACCGTCGCCACCGCCATTATCGCTGCCCAGTGTGAAGCTGTGTGAAGCCGATGAAGTGAACTGGCTACCCGACGCTATCGTCCCGGATGAACCGTTCAGACTATATGAACCGTTTCCATAACTGCAACAAATACCGTCACCATAGCTGTCAGATATCGTAAAAGTGTATGAGCCATCGGTTAAGCACAGGTTTTCACTGTAGCTCTGATTAGCGCCATAATTCTGGCCGCTGGCAACGGTCGTATTCGACGCGTTTTTAATTACCCAGCTGGTTTCCTCACCGTACTTGTCTGTGGTCAGGTTGAAGGTCAGCGCATTGGCCTGGCAGGCACCACCGGTTGGTGGCGGTGTGCTCGTAGTGCCGCTGGGCTGAAAGTGATCAACATAGACGGTTTCATTGCCGTCAAATCCGCTGACGTCATAAAAACGCAGCCCAACCGTGATTTGGCCATTGCTGGTGGCCGTATAATCATGGCGCAGTTGTTGCCATTGGTTTAACTGTTGCGGATCCGAATAATTGTGATAACCGTCAGCGACCAGGCGAGCCCTGACGCCGCCTTCAGTATGGTAGACCCAGGTACTGAAGGTGTAGGTTTTACCGGCCTCAACCGTGACGGTTTGTGCCAGATCGGTATTCCCCTGCGTTGTTGTCAGCACATTGACGGCCGCCGCCGTCTGTCCGCTGTAAACGCGATTCTGTTCGGTAGTCAATGAGATACCCGAATCAATGGTGGTCCAGTTGCTGGGTGTACCCAGCTGCCACTGCTCGAAATCTCCGTTGTCTACCTGTCCCCATGCCATGGTACTGAGCAGGCTTAACGCGCTGCCAGCCAGGCCCATTGTCAGGCACAAAGGCCCTTTTCTTGTAATCATTTTATTATTCCCGTGTTCTATTTTTAATTTATATTGTTGTTTGGTTGTTAAAAACCGAGTGGGAGTTTAAAGGGTTTCTGTTACATTGTCGTTAACTTTTTAATTGTAAAAATCGGTACAATGATTTTTAATCTGTTTTATTTGGAGTTTTTGAATATCCATAACCAAATGGAATAACAAAGCAGATACTGTTCTTTTTGTCGCGCGGTGAGTTGCGTATCCTGCATGCTAAGAAAATGACCGAATTGCATCTATGGGCGCGGGTGGAACCGCCGGGCAGTTCGGCGGGGCAAGCTATCTAAGGGTTATGGGGAAACAATCATCATGTTGTTAAGTCAACTCAGTGCCGCGGCCAGTCCGCTGACACAAGAACAACTGCAAAAATTACAGGGGTTAGTGGCGGAACTTAATCCGATCCAGCAGGCCTGGGTCAGTGGTTATCTGGCTGCCAACGCCAACACCGCCGCACTTGCCGGCACATTAGGACAGGCACCTGCAGCTGCTGCAGAAGCGGCACCTTTGACGATTTTGTACGGCTCTCAAACCGGCAATGCCAAAGGGGTTGCGGCGCAACTAGAAAGTGCCGCTAAAGCACGCGGTCTGCAAACCAAGTTGGTTAATATGGCTGACTACAAGCCTGCGGCGCTGAAGAAAGAGCAGTTTATTGCCGTGGCTGTTTCGACCTATGGTGAAGGTGAGCCACCTGAAGACGCAGAAACCTTGCACGCCTTTTTGGCCGGTAAAAAAGCCCCGAAACTGGATGGTGTTAAAGTAGCGGTACTGGGTCTGGGTGATTCAAGCTATGAGTTTTTCTGTCAGACGGCCATTGATTTTGAAGAGCGCTTGCAAAAGCTGGGTGCCGAATCTGTGGTTGCCCGTGCCGATCTGGACGTAGATTATGAAGAGCAGGCAACAGCCTGGATTGACAGTGCACTCGATGCCTTTGAACCTGCGCTAAAGGCACAGCAAGAACAAGGCGGTGCTAACGTCGTGGCCATGCCATTGGCAACGGCCGGTGCCCATGCCAGCCAGTACACCAAACAAAACCCGTTCAGCGCAGAAATCTCTGTGGTGCAGAAGATCACTGGCCGTAACTCGACCAAAGATGTTCGCCACGTCGAAATTTCGCTCGAAGGGTCTGACATTCAATATCAGCCAGGTGATTCACTGGGGGTCTTCTTCCTCAATGACGAACAACGTGTGGACGAGGTGATCGCCCTGCTTGGTCTTAAAGGCGACAGCGAAGTCACGCTGGGTAACGAGACACTGACACTGCGTACTGCCTTGGTTGAAAAACTGGAGCTGACTCAGTCTTACCCTGGTTTTGTTGAAAAGTATGCGGCTGCAACGAATAACGCAGAACTAAGTACACTGGCTGGTGATAAGGCGGCGCTGCGTGAGTACATCGAAGCGCGTCAGATCTTCGATATCATCAAACAACAGCCTGGTACGCTGAGTGCGCAGGCATTGGTCGACAGCTGTCGTAAGATCCAGCCACGTTTGTATTCTATTGCGTCGAGCCAGGCTGAAGTGGAAGAAGAAGTGCACCTGACTGTGGGTCTGGTGGAGTTTGACGCCTTTGGTGAAACCCATCAGGGCGGTTGCTCTGGCTTCCTGGCGCACCGCGTTGAGGAAGGCACGCAAGTTAAAGTGTTTAGTGAGCATAACGACAATTTCCGTTTGCCAGCAGATGACAATACGCCCGTGATCATGGTCGGTCCGGGTACCGGTATTGCGCCATTCCGCGCCTTCTTGCAAGAGCGCGAGGCACGCGATGCTGAGGGCGATAACTGGTTATTCTTCGGTAACCCGCACTTTACTCAGGATTTCCTGTATCAGGTTGAATTACAAAAGTACGTGAAATCGGGCGTACTGAATCGCATTGATCTGGCCTTTAGCCGCGATCAGGCAGAAAAAATCTACGTTCAGGACCGTTTACGCGAAAAGGGTCAGGACGTGTATACATGGTTGCAAAATGGTGCGCACTTTTATGTGTGTGGAGACGCCAGCCGTATGGCCAAGGACGTTCATCAGGCATTAGTAGACATCGTTAAGCAGTATGCAGGCAAGAGCGACGAGGAAGCTGAAGAGTATCTCAAAGAGTTACGCAGCGCGGGTCGCTATCAAAAAGACGTGTACTAATCCTGCGGGATTAGTCTGTACACACCGTCACAGTGTAAGAATTTAGGAATAAAGATGAGCAATAGCGATTACAAACCCAACAGTAAGCTCGACCCGAACGCCAAGCTGTCTGATAACGAGCGTTTGAAAACCCAGAGTAACCTGCTGCGTGGCACCATTAAAACCGATCTGGGCGATCAGCTGACCGGTGGATTTACTGACGACAACTTCCAGCTGATCCGTTTCCACGGTATGTATCAGCAGGATGACCGCGATATTCGTGCCGAGCGTATCAAGCAAAAGCTGGAGCCGATGCACAACGTCATGCTGCGTGCGCGGATGCCCGGCGGGATCATCAAGCCGCATCAGTGGTTGGCGATTGACAAATTTGCTGAAGAAAAAACCGAGTATGGCAGCATTCGTCTGACCACGCGTCAGACCTTCCAGTTCCACGGTGTATTGAAGCCACACATTAAAGAAATGCACCTGACGCTGAACGATGTGGGCATTGACTCCATCGCTACTGCGGGTGACGTAAACCGTAACGTACTGTGTACCACCAACCCGGTTGAGTCTGAACTGCACCAGGAAGCCTACGAGTGGGCGGCACGCATTTCTGAGCATTTACTGCCAAAAACCCGTGCCTATGCCGAGATCTGGCTCAACGGTGAAAAGCAGGAAACCACCGAAGAAGAACCGGTGCTAGGTAGCACTTACTTACCGCGTAAGTTCAAAACCACAGTGACTATTCCACCGAATAACGAAGTGGATGTGCACGCTAACGACCTGAACTTTGTCGCCATTGCCGAAGACGGCAAGCTGGTTGGCTTCAACGTCCTGGTGGGCGGCGGATTGGCCATGACCCATGGTGATGTGAACACCTACCCACGTAAGGCCGATGACTTTGGTTTTATCAGCCTGGACGATACGCTGGCGGTAGCCGAACACGTGGTGGGTGTACAGCGTGACTGGGGTAACCGTGCGAATCGTAAGAATGCGAAAACCAAATATACGCTGGATACCTTTGGTACCGATGCGTTTAAAGCGGAAGTAGAAAAACGTGCCGATGTGACCTTTGCACCGAGCCGTCCGTATGAATTCACCCATCGTGGCGATCGCATTGGCTGGGTTGAAGGCATTGATGGTAAGCACCACCTGACGGTCTTTATTCAAAGTGGTCGAATTTTGGATTACCCGGGCAAGCCGCTGAAAACCGGCTGTCGCAAGATTGCCGAGATCCATCAGGGCGATTTCCGCATGACAGCAAACCAAAACCTGATCATCGCGGGCGTGCCGGCTGAGCAAAAAGCCGAAATCGAACAGCTGGCCCGTGAACACGGCCTGATTGATGATGCGCATACTGAGCAGCGTAAAAACTCGATGGCCTGTGTGTCTTTGCCAACGTGTCCGCTCGCCATGGCAGAAGCCGAGCGTTACCTGCCTGATCTGATTGAAAAAACGGAAGCTATCCTTGCCAAACATGAAATTGCTGACGACGACATCATTTTGCGCGTAGTCGGTTGTCCAAACGGCTGTGGCCGCGCCATGCTGGCAGAAATTGGCTTTGTCGGTAAAGGGCCGGGCAAATACAACGTATACCTGGGCGGTAACCGTGCCGGGACGCGGATCCCGAAACTGTATCTGGAAAATGTCGGTGAAGAAGTGTACCTGCCTGCACTGGACGAGCTGATTGGCCAGTGGGCCAAAGAGCGTCAGCCGGATGAATGTTTTGGTGACTTTGTGATCCGTAAGGAAATTGTGGCTGAAGTGAAGGTATCTAAAACCGACTTCCATGCATAATACAGTGGGCGCTCGGCGCCCCTGACCACAGCTTTGAGTTGTGGTGGAATACTGGGAATGAGTAATGAGTGACTTTAAACAAATCCTGACACTGGATAAGGCCTCACAGCAGGCTTTATTGAATGATGCCAACGGCATGCTGGCGCAAAAAAGTGTTGAAGAGCGGGTCATCTGGGCGTTGGAAAACTTGCCAGATAACCCGATTTTGTCGTCCAGCTTTGGTATTCAGGCTGCGGTGATGCTGCATTTAGTAACCCGTCAGCGTCCAGATATTCCTGTGGTACTGACGGACACCGGGTATTTGTTCCCGGAAACATACCGGTTTATTGATGAGCTGACTGAGCAACTGAACCTGAATCTGCAAGTCTATCGCGCGAAACAGGGTCCGGCGTGGCAGGAAGCCAAGTACGGCAAACTGTGGGAGCAGGGTGAAGAGGGCATTAAGCGCTATAACACGCTGAACAAAGTAGAGCCGATGACCCGGGCCTTAAAAGAGCTTCAGGCAGGCACCTGGTTCAGTGGTTTACGTCGTCAGCAATCTTCGACCCGTGCCGACAAACAGATCTTAGAGATCAGCCGAGGTACAGTGAAGGTGTATCCGATCATCGACTGGCACAACCGTGACGTGTACCAATATCTGACCAAACATGGCTTGTCTTATCATCCTTTATGGGAACAAGGCTATGTGTCTATGGGTGATGTGCACACCACCCGTAAACTTGAGCCTGGTATGAGCGAAGAAGAAACCCGTTTCTTTGGCCTTAACCGGGAATGTGGCTTGCACATTGACGGGGACGGCATTTAAACGTCTCTTTCAGAGCACGAATATCACAAGCGGACCCGGCGATACAGCCCGGTCCGCTTTTTTGTCACAAATGAGACAGAAACGCTACACTGTGACTAACAAGTGAAAAGAGTAGGTGGATGCGATGCGCACAATATGCAGTCTGTTTGTTCTGTTGCTGGTGTCAATCAGTGGTCACAGTGCTGTCTCGCCCCTGTCACCGACGGGAAGCGAGTTGTCGGTGTTGCGTGTCGCCTTACCCTACAACGCCTTTCCGCCTTTTGTGACCGGCGATCCAGAGCGTCCTGGTGTGCTCCCTGAGCTGTTAACCCATTTTACTCTGAATGGCGCGCCGGTGGACGTAGATTATATTCCGGAAGAGCGCTCAAAAAAGCTGATCAGCCACGACAAAGTCCAGGTGCGAATGGAGTCTGAATCCTGGTATCGGGGTGACAGCCCGATGTGCTGGAGCCCGGGGTTATACTGGGTCAAAGATGTGTTGATCACTCATCAGGATGGCGCAGTGCCCACGCAGAGTTATCAGGATTTCATTATGCTTGGCCGGTTTGGCTACACTTATCCGACCGTAGAGGAAGCACTGAGACTTGGGCAGTTGCAGCAGAAGCTGTTTTACTCTGAGCGGGAGATGCTGGATGCGCTCGCCTCGCCGGTGAAAGAGGACCGTCGCTTTGCGCTGATGAGTCTGCCCGCAATTCGCTGGCTACAGCTGAGCAATCCCAAATTTATCACTGCACTTAAAGTGCATCAGGTGGTCGATACCGCGGCATTACAGTTACAGTTTAATCGCAGCACGCTGGGGCTAAAGGGCTGCGCAAAATTTCGTGATTTCTTTATGCGCTTTCGTCACTCTACCGAATATCGCTCTATACTGTTAAAGTATGGCCTCGATATAAAAGGAGTGCCGCAATGAAGTACGCAACTTATCTGTTAATTATGGTGATGCTGGTCGGCGTGGCATCGCTGTTTGTCCTAAAGCGGCCCGACGGCCGCACCTGGTTGAGCCTGGATGATATCCTCGGCAAGGCGCAAACTCAGGCCCAGCAAATACTGGACGAGTCAAAGCAGCAGCTCGATAAGGCCGTGGACATCGTAAACAGTTCGGATGAACCGGCGCCTCAGCAAAAACCCAGTAAAATCTATAAATGGCAGGATGCGCAGGGCAACTGGCACTATTCAGATCGGCCAAACGCCCGTGGGCAGAGTGAAGAAATGACGCTGGATCCGAGCAAAATCACCATTATGGCGGCGGAGAACACCGATATTCTTAAGCAGCTAAAAGAGCAGCAAGATGCCGGCCGCATTCCCAAAGATTTACCCGCCAACATGAGCCCGACAGACATTAAAAAGCTGGTGCAGGATGCACAGAACATCGAAAAACTGATGCAGGAGCGCAGCAAAAAGCTCGAAGAGCTCTAGCGTTTAAGCTGCGCCTCAACATACTCGGCGATCGCCAGGCTGGCGGTCAGGCCGGGTGACTCAATGCCAAACAGGTTGATAAGACCGTTAATCCCATGGTGTTGATGCCCTTCAATCACAAAGTCTTGCCCCTGATCCAGATATAACTTAGGCCTTATTCCCGCATAGTCCGGCTGTAACCGTTCAGGATCCAGTGCGGGCCAGTAGCTTTGGATGGCTGCCACAAAGCGTGCTTTTGCCTGAGCGTCCAACTGGTAATCCAGCTTATCAATAAACTGGGTGTCGGGCCCAAACCTGAGTTGACCGGCCATGTCTAACGTGGCGTGGATCCCCAGGCCGTGTTGCTCCGGCATTGGATAGATAAGATGATGAAATGGATGGGAACCCTGATAACAAAAATACTGACCACGACATAAATGGCTTTGTGGAATGTGGTTTGCTGCCAGCCCATGAATGCGTTTGGCATTATCCTGCGCAAACAGGCCGCCTGCATTGATCAGCGTATTACAGCTCAGCATAAAGTCTTCGCCGTCACAATCCAGGGTCACGTTAAATCCGTTGGCTGTTGGTTGTGCCGAGTCAAAGCGGGTGTGGCAGACCAGGTTACCACCTGCATGCTCCAGCTGATGCACCAAAGACAGCATCAACTGATGACTGTCGACAATGCCGGTAGACGGAGAAAACAGTGCAGCACTGGCACGCAGTCCGGGTGCCATCTCGGCAATTTGTGCCTGGCTAAGTGGGGTCAGGTCGTGTACGCCATTGCGCTTTGCCTGCGCCTCGATAGCAGCCAGCTTGTCTTGCTCTGCGGCTGTGCGCGCGAATAAAATTTTACCGAGTCGTTTAGCCGGTACGTGGAAGCGCTCGCAATGCTCATACAGCAAGGCCTTACCACGCACACACAGGCGCGCCTTGAGGCTGTGCGCATCATAATAGAGTCCGGCATGGATCACTTCGCTGTTGCGGCTACTGGTGTGTTCGCCGAATTGTCCCATCTGGTCGATAACCAGCACCGGGCGGGTCTGACTGAGGCGGGCCGCGAGGCTTAAGCCTACGACCCCGGCGCCAATGATCACTGTATCTACGTGGTCCATGGATATATCAAACGGGCAGCGGTTAATGTCATCGACGTTCAACAACGGCGGCGGTCATACGGGCAATACAGCAGAGCTCGCCCCGTGCATTGACGATTTTCACTTCCCAAACCGAGGTGCGTCGACCCAGATGCAAAGGCCGGGCTGTGGCGGTGAGGGTACCATTGCGTGATGCTTTAAGGTGATTGGCATTGATCTCCTGACCAACACAATAAAACCGTTCAAAGTCGACCACAAAGTTGGCCGCATAGCTGGCCACGGTTTCGGCCAGAGCCACGTTGGCACCACCGTGGACCATGCCAAGCGGATTGTGGTGTGCCGGGGTCGCCGGCATAGTGGCTACCAGGTAATCATCGCCAATTTCACTGATGCTGATCCCTAAGGTTTTCATCAGGGTGCCTTTTTGATGATGGCCTTCATCCAGCGCCTGACACTCTGCCAAAGTGACAGGTCGATACCAGATACTCATGTGATACGCTCCGGTTTATCCAAACGAAATGGGCTTTCTGCCCGTCACACTGTCGACATTATTCTTTTGCTTATTGCGTCGTTTTTTGCCTGACTGGCTGGACTTTTTGCCTTTATCAGAAGCCGAAGGTGCACTGCTTTGGTGCGCAGCTGGCGGTGTTGGCTGGCCGCGTTCGGCGGGAGTGGCACCTTCTGCCAGGGTCAGCATAAAGGTTTCTTCGTTAAAATAGAGGGTGTCACCGGCGTACAATTTCTTGCGTTTAATCGTACAAAGTTCGCCGTTAACGCCCACATATCCGGCCGCAATAAGCTGCTTAGCTTGCCCGCCACTTTCTGCAAAGTCTAATACTTTTAACAGGTTACAAAGTTCAATTGGCTCTTCTTCGAGCTCAATTTCGATATATTCTTGATTCATATCACAACCTCACTGGATGTTTTGCGACAGTATAGCGCGACGCTGCGGTGAACCACGAAACTTTTTCGTTTGTCACCGTGTCTTTAATGTAATTGCAGCATTTGGTGTGTATCTTGCACGCCGATCGGAGTCGGGCGGCCCAGGGCCGTCGCTTTTAGCAGTCATTCGCTGCGGCTTTTGTAAATTATGACAACAGGAGACACTCCATGGGGATCCGTTCTGCACTAAAAAAAGATCTGATGAACTTAGAGGCATCGGGATTAATGACAGCAGATGATGTGCGTGGTTATCTCAATACTCAGCTCAATCAGGGCAGAGACAAATTGACACTGATCTCACGATTTAATGAACATCACAGCCAGGTACAAGCTGGCTTACCCAGTCAGGAAAGCGAGCTGAAGTTTGAGCGCCACCGCTTGTTTAAAGAGATTGTGTATCCCAAAACCGCAGTGCAAAACTGGCTGACACGCAGCCATTGAACCCGCGAGATGTGCTGACATATTGGACAGCGCTTGAGCGACTGTGATTTACTCAGACCATAATAACAAGAATAAGGAGTTTTCATGCGGTTATGGTCTTTGGTTGGGTGCGTGTTGCTGAGCGCCTGCAGCACTCATCCTGTGGTACATGTGTTTCACTCGTCTTTGGACGACACAGAGCAAAAAATATTGGTGAGCCAGTTAGAGCAGGCCAATATAAACTATGTCTTAAATGACCTTGCTGTGCCTGTAGAGTACAACAGTGACAGTGATACTGTCCGTCTGAATCGTTTTCCCGCGGATCAAAATGATGTGCTGATCTCACAGCTGTCTGAGGTGGTACAAGCGTTAGGCTATAGCGGGCTCGATGTGCAGGAGTTTAACGGCGAATATCATCGTTTCAGTGAAGGAAACTACGGCCTGTACTTTCCCGGTGAGCTGACGCAAGTGGCTCTGCCTGAGGTCGTGTTTTCACACAATTGCGCGTTGGACGCATTTCAGATTGAGCTAAAGACAACGGGAGACTGGTTGCTTACGGACACAATGACGCAAGGGAAGTGGCTCTATAACCATCCTTATCTAACTCTGATCTGGGATAGCGGTCAGGGGACCATCCAGCAAGCCTATCAAGTTACGTCACACACAGTGCAAACGCGATTTGGAGAGAAACCAGCTGCCACTTATCAGGTAATGGGACATCGCAGTTATGCCGCCATCCCCATCTTTAACTGCGATTTGCAGGTGATCTATGCCGGGTAGCTCGGTAGCAACGGTTAACAGGCTGAGCTAACCGTTGCTGAACATGGCGTCTCGTTTATGGCTGATTGGTATTATTCATGCTCGCGATAAAGGCATTGGAGTCTTCAATAGAGCGATTCATATCCGTGATGAGCGACTGAATATCGCGTTTTAAACCACTGAACTCACCTTTGATGGCGGCAATTGCCTGGGCATTGAGGTTGTGCTTTAAGTACAGCACATTGTCTTTGAGCGAATCCAGGACCGGCTGCATTTTGGCTTCGCTGGCGCGCATTGAGCGTAGCAGCTTTTCAAACTGGCGCTGCGTTTGACGCAGTTTTTGCTCGCTCTGGCGCTTGAGTTTGGCGCTCGAATACTGCGTCAGCTCATCCTGCCATTCTGAGAACAGGGCTTCAGCAACATCCTCTACTTTGTCTATGTTGGTGCGCACGTCCTGCGCCGCGGCTTCACTGGCGAGGTAATCATCATTGAGTTGTTGATACACGCTTTGCAATTCGCCACCATCAAAGTTAATCAAAGTGGTCAGGCGCTCCAGCGCAGACTGAAACTCCTGTTGCGTGACCTGTTGTGCTTCTTTGGTATTTTCCACACGGTCTACTAAAATCTCGCGCTTATGCACCCCGACTTTTTCCCAGGCGGCATAGTACGCGCTTTGACAGGCACTGAGCAGGCTCAGGCTTAAGATAATGAGGCTCGTTGTTAACACAGAATTGTTCATTGGCTTTCCTAATGCAGTTGATACATAACGGCTTATACTTAAATCTGACCCTATGAATTATGACTGGGATTGGTAAGATGTGCAAAACTCACTCTGTAAACCTGTGTAATGATGAATGAATTATGGCGCCTGCGGTTGCAACGTCTTGACTTGCAATGTCGTGCGTTGGTTAGAAGCCAGCCCGACTGGTGGCAGCGCTTTTTTAAACGTTGTCAGGAAGATCAACTGACCATCAACGCCGGCTATCTGGCGTATGTGACCTTATTATCACTGATCCCGCTGGTGGCAGTTGGGGTGGCAATTTTCAGTGCCTTCCCCGGCTTTCAGGATGCCCGGGATGCGATAGAAAATTTTATTTTTAATAACTTTGTGCCCACCTCAACAGACACCATTAAATCCCACATCAGTGCCTTTACCGGCAATGCCAATGAGATGACTGCGGTGGGGATTGGCTTTTTGACGGCGGTTGCGCTGTTACTGATCCGCAATGTGGATGCGGCGCTCAATCGCATCTGGCGGGTTGAAAAGTCCCGGCCTATGATGATTTCCTTCGCGATTTACTGGATGGTACTGACACTGGGCCCTGTATTGCTGGGTGCCAGCATAGGGGTGACCTCTTATATCGTTTCGCTGGTATCGTTTGCCGATCAGGGGATCCCGGGGTTCAGCGGTTTCTTATTGAAGCTTTTGCCCTATGTTATTTCCATGGCAGGCTTTTTTATGCTCTATACTTTAGTACCAAATACACGCGTGTCTTATCAGGCAGCGATACCCGGGGCGTTTTTTGCGGCTTTGTTATTTGAACTAACTAAAAAAGGCTTTGCCCTGTATATCAGCCATTTCCCCTCGTATGAGGTGATCTACGGTGCCCTGGCCACAGTGCCTATTTTGTTTGTCTGGGTGTACTTGTCCTGGATGGTGGTGCTGTTAGGGGCCGAATTTACTGCCTGTTTGTCCGAAAAGGATTGTGAGGATCAAGACACACCAGAATAAAGAGGTGTGCAATGACGCAATTATATCGGCTGGAGTCGCCGCGACGGAGTTTTCATTTGGCGGTGTCTGATGGACACCAGCTACACGTAGAAGAGTTTGGTCTGGAGACCGGGATCCCGGTGGTGATCTGTCACGGTGGCCCGGGCAGCGGCTTGTGTCGCAGCTCGGCCAGTTATTTTAACCCACAACGCTATCGCATTATATTGTACAGCCAGCGCGGCTGTGGCCAGTCTTCGCCGCAACAACTCACGTTTAACACCACCGAGCATTTGCTACAAGATATAGACCATTTGCTGTCTTATCTGGACATCAGCCAGTGTGTACTGGCCGGTGGCTCCTGGGGCGCAACGCTGGCATTGCTGTTCGCTCAGCGTCATCCACAGCGGGTGCAGGGCCTAATACTGTGGGCGTCTTTTTTGGCGTGTAAGAGTGATTTACAGTGGTTGTATGGCGTCAGTGGTGTTGGCGCCCAATTCTATCCAGAGCGCTACCAGATGTTCAGTCAGGGAGAGGCTGACTACAAGGCGGTACTGGCGCGCTACGCGCAGTTACTCCACTGTGATGACGAAGTGGCAGTACGCCGGGCAGCGCAGCAGTGGCATGACTGGGACCGCCAGCTGAGCGTGGGCAGTCAGGCACAGCGCTATCAGCTGGACCATGAACAGGCTGTGGTACAGCAGGCCAGGATCATGGTGCACTATTTTAACTCGCGCTGCTTTATTCCAGAGCAACAGATCTTTCATCAGGCCGAACAGCTCAAGCATTTACCGGTCTGGATGATCCATAGCCGCCACGATTATGTTTGCCGCTTTGCCATGGCCCAGGCACTGGCGGATCAACTCAATGCCCGCTTGCTGATCCTCGAAGAAGTTGGGCACTGCGCCACAAATGCAGTATATTCCGAAGCCATACGTCGCGCTGCTGATCTGCTGCTGTGTAAGCTGGCACATTAGGCGCATTATCAATCATATCCGCAAACCATTGAGGTAACAGTGCAGGGATTAATTCAAAGAGTCAGTCAGGCCAGTGTGGTGGTCGAGGGAGAATGTGTCGGTCAAATTGGCCAGGGGATCCTGGTGTTACTCGGCGTGGAAAAGGCCGACGAGCAAAAAAGTGCAGACAGCTTGCTGCACAAAATCAGTAACTATCGTATTTTCACCGATGAACAGGGCAAAATGAATCTGAGCCTGAGAGACATCGAAGGTGAGTTGCTGGTGGTTTCTCAGTTTACGCTGGCAGCGGACACCAAAAAAGGCATGCGGCCGAGCTTTTCTTCTGCAGCCACACCGGCGCAAGCCGAAGCGCTTTACGAATACTTTGTTGCTCAGGCAAAAGCGTCGGGGTTGCGTGTGGCCACTGGCCGTTTTGCGGCCGATATGCAGGTGAGCCTGTGCAACGATGGCCCGGTGACCTTTAACTTGTCGGTGTAATCGAGAGTGCGCTCAGCGTGTCAGTGAAATAATGTGATTGGCGTAATCGGGCACTTTGTGTACGAAGGGTTTTTTGCCAAAGTTGGTGATAAGCAGGTGCTCGAGCTGTTTTAGTTGCGAATCATGCTCTGCAAGAAAATTAATATACAGTCGCCCGCCTTCGTTCAATGTGGCGCGAATTTGTGTGTAAAACTTGTGTTCGTACAAAAACCGCGGCGCATCCAGTTGGCTGAACAAATCCAGGATGATCCAGTCATAATGGCCATTGTTTTCCAGTGCCTGATAGGCATCGCTGCAGCTGACATTTGAGATAGGATCGCCGCCGAAATAGCGCTTGTAGCAGTGGATGATATCCGGGTTATTATCGATAGAGGTGATCTGGCAGTCCGGGTAGCTGATGTGCAGATAATCCCGGATGGCACCGGCGCCAAGCCCCAGTTCCAGCACTTTGCCAGGCGCGGGGCATTTTTGCCACAACGCAGCTAACACCTGTAAATGCGGAAAAAGCAGTTTCTCCGGATGATTGAGTTCAATCACGGATTGCAGTGTGTCGTTTATCAGTAACCAGCGTAAGGATTTTTCCTGACGTACCTGTATGCTGATTTTGCCATGCTTGTGCCAATACAGCAGGTGCCCGAGCTGATGACTCTGGTGCACAAACTCGTTACTGATGGTGCCGGGTTCGGTTATAAAATCTTGCATAGTTACATCAGCATAGCTGGGCTTCACAGTTCTGCCAGCGCGTTTCGTTGAATTTACATGACAAATTGGCCAAATCTGGCCAATCATTCCCTGTTGCCCACTTTTCTTGTAAGGTAAGGTCCATAAATTAGACAAAAGTTCCCCGTAAAAAAGTGGGAGCAGGTTGCACAGGCCGAGCGTATCGCCTCGGCGACAGGAAAAGCACAGGAGTCACCATGTTTCAAATAACAGCGCCACAGAGCAGTGAAGATTGGCAAGCGTATTATCAATTACGATGGCAGGTTTTGCGGGCCCCCTGGGATCAGCCCAGAGGCAGCGAGCAGGACGACCTTGAGCAGGAAGCTGAGCATCGTTATATCAAAAATAACGAAGGTCAGGTGCTTGGTGTAGCCCGCCTGCATTTTAATAATCAACAGCAAGCCCAGGTCCGTTACATGGCGGTTGATGAGGCGCATCGTGGTCATCACCTTGGTAGCCGCTTGCTGCATGAGCTGGAAAAAATCGCCTGGACGCAAAAAGCCGAAGAGCTGGTGCTGTTTGCCAGAGAGCGGGCGCTGGCCTTCTATGAGCGCCATGGCTACAAAATGATTGAAAAAGCCCACCTGTCTTATGGCGATGTGCAGCACTGGAAAATGGTTAAACAGCGCCCTTGTGAGCCGGGCTGGTTCCGCCACCCGCAATGGACCCAAGTGTTACAGGATACCTGGCGCGAGTCGATCCCCATCAGCGATGCGATGGGCATTAAGGTAGAAAGCTATACCGACTGGCAGTTCTCAACCCGTGCCGATCTCAAAGCAAACCTGAACCTGCATAACTCGATGTTTGCCGGATCGGTTTACAGCATGGCGACCTTAACCGGTTGGGGGGCGACTTACCTGGCGCTCAAAGAGCTGGCCCTGGAAGGGAATATTGTGTTGGCGGATGCCAATATTCAGTATCTTAAACCCCTGACGACCGCACCCTGTGCGACGGTGACACTGGCTGAGTGTAGTGGTGAGCTGAGCGCACTCAACGATGAGGGCAAAGCGAAATACCGGGTGCCGGTGAACGTCTATGATGGCGATGTGCTGGTGGCGAAATTTGAAGGTATATTTGTGGTTATCAAATAAGGGTACGGCCTGCGCCAGCAGGCCGTGATAGTGAGCTTAGAGCAGATCGGTGACTGCAATACCCAGGCCCAGACGCTGAATATGGGCGTTGTAGTCAATTAAACTCTCGCCATAGCCATTAAAGTACTGCACATAGCCACGCACCCGCGAAGAGCCCAGTAAAGGAAATGACCAGTCGAGCTGTATGGCGCCATGGTTGTCGCTGTTAAAATTGTTCCGGGTCATAAAACCAAATTCATGCTTGCCATGCCGATAGGCACCACTGAGCTCAAAATAACCCATGTATTTATGAATATCCGGGTTATCATCGCCTTTTGCCGCTAGCGGCTCTGGCTTGTCATCTTCCGGCAGGCGGTACCAGGGCTTAAAGCTAAATACGAAGCCCTCATATTCCCAGATAAAGTTGGCATAAAGGCGGTTCCAGGAACGCGAGTTCGGCTGGCTGCGGCCATTTGACTGGTGTGATGCGCCCAGAATGATGGCCATCTCGTCACCCCACAGCACGTTTTCATCGTCCAGAAAGTTAACCCAGAAGATCTCCGGCTCGTAATTGGTTTCACGAAACGGAGAAGAAATATCTTTGTTATAAAGCTGCCAGTAGGATTGCAGTGTCACGCCAACATACACCGCCTGATCTTTGTCTTCAAAGTGTCGATACAGGGGCACTTTCATCGAGATCTGGTATTTGACCTCCATATGATCGAGAGGCTCGCCTTCTTCCTCCTGGATGGCTTTTAAGCCGTCAAAGGGCCGGGAGTTTGGGTTTTTGACATAGGTCGCCGGCAAAATATAGTTGCGGTTGTGTGGTGTCAGTACATTACGGTTGTTTTCTGTCACCATTTCCCGTGCCATGCGGCGGTCCAGCTTACTGAGGCGGGTTTCGTTCAGCTTTTGGCAGTAGGCTTTGAGCTGTGCAACGGTTTGTTGTTGATCTCCGGCAATGATCTCGTTCAGTACACATTGTTTGATCAGCTCTAAGTCGTCCGGGTCGTCCTGTTCAGTGGCGAGCACAGCAGAAGAGGTCAGCAAAGATAACGCAGCGAGCATCCTGAGTTTCATAAGCAGGCAGTCCTTAGTCAATAGCAATAGATAAGCATAGTATCATGGTAAAGAAAAAACGAAGAAGGACAAAGCATGACAATCTGTCATTTTGTCAAGGTATGGGTGGTTGATTTTTGTTCAACATAGCAGTAGGTTAGTTAAGCAAACTGCATAAAAGGAGATTGAAATGAAAATATCACTGAACAAAAAACGTATTAAACAACTGAGTCATGATCAGCAATTAGGGTTGGCTCAGACACCCCACATTGGTGCAGGGGCCTCTGGCTATCCAGCCTGTAACTCGTTTGGTTGCGATACCGCAGTTTTCTTGGGTTGCCCGACGGGCCGAGACTGTTACTCGGGTCATAATGAAATTTGTATGCCAGATTAAAAAGGCCGGCGACAACGTATGTTGCCGCCCCACCTTAGCAAGTGAGGTTTGCTCACCTACTCTCACGCAATCTTTGCTTCCTTCTAGAGGTCATACCAACCGGGGTTTTGGCCTGTTAGTAAGGGCCGCTATAGCTCATAGTAGTTTGTGAAAAACTTATATAATTCAGTGCCCTGATTAACGCTCGCCGAGGCGAAATGGAGGATGGCAATGGCATCTTTATCAAGGCGCAATGTATGTAAAGGCGTTTCAGACAGGTACTGCTCCATACGCAAAATTCGCGCAATGCAGTCGCCTGCTTTAATGTGTCCGCCCAGCGGTGCCTTATATTCCACCATACCGCCCATGGGCGCATAGTAGGTCAGGTAATCTTTGAGCGCACAGGCATAGCGTTTGATGCCTTTTGGTTGATGACTGCCATCTGCTATCACTTCTTTGTGCGTCAGGTAGCTGAGGATGCTGTTGGCATCTTCCACCGCTTCGTCAAGGTCGATTTTTTCCTGAGAACCCAGTTCCACGGTAAAGGCTTCTACGGCTACGGGAAAGTCGCGGCCCTGCGCTTGTAAGGCGCTACTTAGTTGCCACCAGGGACAGAAACTGGCCTCATCCATCGCCCCGTCGAATTCATTGGGGATCAACAACACGTGGGGAATATCAAAGTAGCGCGCGCTGTCTGTGGCGTATTCCGGGCAATATAAGTGCTTAGCCGAAATTGGGCCGGTGTGCAGGTCCAGGACAATATCGGCCTGATGCGCCAGTTTTTGCAGTGTCAGCGCAATACGTTTGCCCGTCGTTAGGGTATGTGCAGGCGCATCGAGCAGTGCCTCGGTTGCCTGACATAACTGCGTACGAAAGGCGGTGATGAGCGCTTGATCTGAGTCTTCACCGTGCTCTGCAAGGCAGTGCTGTACCAGAGCGTTGTGATCATGATACATGCGATTCCAGTTTACCCCGGTAATGGGATCAAAGCGCCCCAGGGTAAACTCACCGGATTTCTGGTTGCAGCCAATCGGATTGGCATAAGGCACCAGCGTAATATCTCCCGCCAGGGTGAGGTGTTTTAGTTGCTCCAGCAGTGCATAAATCACCGCATTACCCTGCACTTCGGCGCCATGCATATTCGCCTGAATATACACGTTTGGCCCGCTGCCATTACCCTGCAGTCGGTAGACCGGGATGGTCAAAGGCAGGCCGTTGGCGATTTCACCAACCTGAATGTGTTGCTGAGTGATTGTGTTCATGCTTACCTCAGGTAATAGTCGGCGTTTTCACTTTGTCGGATGCAGTACAGCTGGCGCTGTTTAAAGACATATTCAGCCGGCAGTTCATGGCACAGAAAGTAAGGCATACTTTCGGTAAAGCCATAGGCACCACACTGGCTGAATATCAGCCAGTCGCCATACCCGAGGTCCTCAGGCAGAGGGTGCGTCCCGAGGTGATCCAGTGCGGTACACAAGGGGCCATGCAAATGATACTGGCGATCAGCGGCAGCAGATGCGCGCAGTGCCTGAACCGGAAAAGCCTGTCCGGTTACGGCCGGGCGCAGCAGGTGATTGATACCACCTGCAAGGATCAGCTGATGTTCGTCATAGTTTTCTTTTTGCTCTACAACCGGGTTCAGATAGTAGCCACAGTGCGCGACCGCATAGCGGCCCAACTCCATCCACAGCTCCTGCACGCCCGCTTCGGCCTTGATGGCGGCCAGGCTGTCGATAATCTGATCCCAGTCAAGTGGTTGCTGCTCCGGTTCATAAGGCACGCCTAATCCGCCGCCCAGATCGAGGATCCTCAGCGTCATGCCCAGTTGGTTACTCAATGCCTTCAGAGGCGACACCATTTGTTGCCATAAGCTGGCCAGCTTTGCCGCATCCAGCATATTGCCCCACTGGAAAATATGCAGACCCGCAAAATCCAGCGCCGGATAGTCGCTCAGCGTGAGTTGCTGCCACTGTTCACTCCCGAGTCCAAACGGGGTCAGGCTGTCGCCCCCGAGTGGGTTTTTGTCGCCTGCTGGCCAGCGCAATTGCACACGCAGCAGCACAGTTAAGGTTGTTTGGTGTTGTTGTGCCGCATCGTTTAACCAGCGCACCTGGTTCAGGCTTTCAGCCACAAAGGTGGTGACGCCAGCATCGAGAAAATGTTGGATCTGGGCCGGAGATTTGGCCGGCCCTGTGTTGAGTACGCGTTCGGCCGCAATGTCCTGAGCCAGTACCTGCGTGAGCTCGCCCCGGCTTGCAACATCAAAGTTAAAGCCGGCGTCATCCAGGGTGTTAAGCACACTGGATAATGGATTGGCTTTAACGGCGTACCAGAGTTTCACCACATTCTGTGCAGTGAGTTGGCTGACATGGGCGCTCAGAGCATCCAGATCGTAGACAAAAAATGGGGTGTCAAGATCGCTGCAAAGGGCCGTCAGTTGCTCGTGCAATGGCGTACTCAAAGTGGTCATTAGCGCAGCACCTCTTCAAGTTCTAATGAGGCGTCACTTTGCTCGTCGCGGTATTTGACAATCAATGCACAGGACATGCTCAGCCCTTGTGCTTTGGCCCAGTCACTGGAAGCCGGACGCGAACCGGGGATCACTATGGCAAATGGGGGAATGGCTTCGCCTTTTTCCAGCGTACGCTCATTGACACAGTCATAGACCGGGATACTGGCAGACAAGCGCACTCCCGGTGCCAGCACCGCGCCTTGTTTTACCACAACGCCTTCGACCAGCACACAGCCTGCACCGATGAACGCATCATCCTCAACCACCACCGGGCTGGCACCAACCGGCTCCAGTACGCCACCGATCTGCACAGCCGCACTGAGGTGAACATTTTTACCAATCTGGGCGCAGGAGCCCACCAGCGCGTGGCTGTCGACCATAGTGCCGCTGTCGATATAGGCACCGATATTGACGTAGGCTGGTGGCATTATGATGGTGCCGGGGGCTACATAGGCACCGCGGCGCACGCTGCTGCCTCCGGGCACCATACGAACCGCATCCTCGGCGGCAAAGCCGCGTGGCGCCAGGTTGTCTTTATCGACAAAGCCACCGGGATATTCGGTGTTTTGACCGGCACGAAAGGCTGCCAGAATACCTTCTTTAACTTCGACATTGGCATGCCAGTTACCGTGCTCGTCTTGACTTGCTGCACGTTGTGAACCGTTTTCTAAATTATCTAATAGTGTTGACCAGGTCATAGGGAGTCTCTTAATTCCAGGATAAAATCTGTTCGTTGGCGGCATGTAGTGCCGCGTGATTTGTCAGTTCCAAGTGTGTTAGTGGGGGCCTGAGGTGTGGCGTTGCCAGCTGGCCCTGCAAGTGCATCAGCGTTTTTACCGGGATGGGATTAGCGACGGCAAACAGGCTATGGATGGCATCGGCCCAGGTGGTAAACAGGTTGGGGCTGGTGCCACTCAATGCACGGCGAACAAACTCTGCGGTTTGGGCGGGCCAGGCATTGGCTGCCACAGAAACCAATCCGGCCGCACCGGCTTGTGCAAAATAGGGCATCAATGCGTCGTCACCACTGTAAATGGCCAAAGTAGGCAAGGCACGGCGAAAGGCCTCAAACGTGACTATGTCGCCGCTGGCCTCTTTGAGTGCCCAAAGGTTGTCGTGATGTGCCAGATTGGTCAGTACTTCGGGCGCGATTGCAACGGCGCTGCGCCCGGGGACATTGTAGATCATACAGGGCACCTCAGCGGTACTGAGCAACGCGTCGAACCACTGCGTCTGACCCACTACTCCGGGTTTGGCATAAACGGGCGAGCCCAGTAGCAGGGCATCGATATTTTGGCTATTACAAAACTCAACCCATTCTAACTGGGCTGCCAGATTAATGCCGCCAACGGCCACCATGATTGGCACCTCAGGTGCGAGCGCGCAGACAAACTCGACGATTTTGCGTTGTTCGGCCAGGGTCAGGGCCAGGCCTTCTCCGGTACTGCCAAGCAGCAAAATGCCATTGTTGGCCTCGACCTGCTGTGCGACGAGTTGCTGTAAACTGTGATAATCGACCTGATCGCATGCATCAAAGGGCGTGACCAAAGCCGTCCATAACGGGTAGTCAGATAACTGGTTAGATAACTGAACGTGTGATTTCATCTCTACCGAACTTCTTGCTGGTCCGGTAGTCAGGAAAGAGTCCCGCTCCGAACCGTTTAAAATTCGAAGAGCAATGGACTTAAAAAGAATAGGCCGCTGGCCATATTGTTTCTAAGACCAGAAGCTCTCCACCAAATGTGTTGGTGACAGTCGCTGGGATTCAACCCAGTCGCCCGAAGCATTACGTAAGCAAAACGCAGTGCTTCTCGGCGTTAATTCCCCTCTTTGAGTTTCGCGGGAGTTTGCTCTCCTCCACTCAAATACCTGAATAACGCACCTCTTCCAGCCCTAAGACGTCCACGCTTTTTGGATGCATGGCCGTCTGGATAAAATAGGGTACGAGCGCATTGAAACATTTTGGCCGTCTGGGTGTCAAGCCACTGTCGGCAAAAGTTTGAAATTTAATCTAAACTGGAAAAGAGTCTGGCGCCTGGATGATTAGGCTGGCATATGGAGGGATGATTTGAACAATCTAGTTACGCGCTATCGCCTGAAATACCTGGTCGCGTTGGTGATTATGTTGTTGTTGCTGACAATGACAACCGGGCTGACTTTGTATCTGCTGGAGCAGCAAAAACAGGCCGCCAGGGTAATTAATATTGCGGGTATGCAGCGTATGCTGTCGCAAAAAGCGGCGCTGCACCTGGAGTATGTGATCATCATGGGTGAGCAAAATGTGGCTGCAAACCGTCAGGCTCTGAGCAATGCATTGCAGCTGTTGCAAAGTAACCATGACTTTTTGCTGATGCGCGATGGCGACGATTATGTGCACCTGAATGAAGAACTACATAGCTGGTATTTTACCCAGCCAGGGGACTTGGATAACCAGTTAAAACAGTACATGGCGCTGTTATCAAACGCAGCTAATCAGCCCAGTTTAAGTCAGATCCAGGAAATTCACACCCGTTCTCAGTTGTTGCTGCAAGATTTGGATCATGCCGTATTGCTGTTCGAAGACTTTACCAATGGCAAGATAGAGCGGCTCAGAAACCTGCAACTGCTGATGTGGTTGCTGGGGCTTTTTCTGCTTTTGGCGGAGATTAAGTGGATCTTTTTTCCGATGGAGCGCAGTATCGCCAGCGCCATTGAGCGGTTGCAGCAAACACGCCAAAAAGCAGAGCATGCCAATCAAAGCCGGGCGATGTTTCTGGCCCGTGCCAGCCACGAATTGCGAACCCCGTTACAGGCGGTGCTAGGGTATTTGCACTTGTACCAGGAATCTCAGCGTGAGGGTTATCTGGCGCAGGCGAACAAGGCGGCCCAGCAGTTAAAAGCCCTGATCGCGTCTGTGGAAGACTACAACCGACTGTCTGACGAACAGGAACCTGAACTGAATTGCCATCCGGCTCGGCTGACCGACACGCTGGGGCAGCCTGTCGCTACTTATCGGTTGTTAGCCAGAGAGAAAGGCCTGGATTTTAGCTATCACTTTAACAGCCACAGCGAAAAAATCTTTGAATGCGATCATGAACGTCTGAGCTGGGTGATAGGCCAGTTACTTGATAATGCAGTGAAGTTTACAGAGCAGGGCGGCGTCAGCTTGTCTGCCCGGGTTGAACAGGTCAGCGCGCAGGATGAAGAAGTGAACTGGCGCTTTTACTGTGAAATAGAAGACAGCGGGCCGGGTTTTAATATTGCCTTGGTTAATGCACCGCCCACGGAAAACAATCCGAATGGGCACCACTTTCAGGGCTTGCAGCTGGGTCTGGCACGCTGCAACCTGCTGCTGGCGATTATGTCTGGTGAGTTGGCGTTTGTTGCCCGTGAGCCGCACGGCACAAAAGCGCTGCTCAGTGTGCCTTTGAAGCGGCTTCCGGAGCCGGAGCAAGTCAGTGGTGTGGCCCGCAACAGTAAAGTGTTGCTGGTAGAAGACAATCAATTGAATGCCAAAATCATCGAAAAAATGCTTGAGAGTATGGCCATAACTAGCATTCATGCCAGCCATGGCGGGCAGGCTGTTGACGTACTAGCGCATCAATCTTTTGATGTGATCCTGATGGACTTGAACATGCCCATCATGGATGGCTTTAAAGCCATCAAGGAGATCCGCCAGACCCTGATGTTATCGACACCGATCCTGGTACTGACGGCAAACACCTCTGAGCAGGCGATTAAGTCGGCCATGCAATTGGGCGCGACCGACTATTTGTTTAAGCCGGTAGAGCAGGCGGCACTGGAGCGCGCCCTGGGCAAAATTTTATCGTTTAGCGACGCAGAGTAATATTGCCAACGCCTACTTCGATATCGAGACTATGTTCACCATCACCGCGATAGCGCAACGTTTCACCGACCATGTTACGGTCGGTATTGGCTTCACCCGGCAGATCGGATACGCGGGTTTTTCCTACACCCGAGTCAAATCGTACGCGGCGAAAGTCTTTAGCACTCGACTCTATATTGACATTACCGACGCCAATTTCGACATCGGCATCATTGTTTAATCCGAGCAGCTTGACGTTGCCGACATCAATTTCAACATCCAGCTCCATCGACTCGGGTACTTTCACAGTCCAGTGTTGTTTTACATACTTATTATTGATGCTCAGGCTCAAGTCGTCGCCTGCCCGGCGACTGTCCAGTTGCACGTCTTCCAGCACACCTGCCATGTTATCCAGGTCGTATTCAGCAGGCTCAAGGACGATGGTGACCTCAATGGTTTTGCCCGTATGGCTTTCGGTTTTGAGTTTGCCAATCGGAAACTGAATTTCCAGCTCTTTACTGTCGGCCAGCTCAAAAGTCTGTGTCAGTGTGCGTGTCTCTTTTGCCTGCGCGGCGGCACTGAGCACCAGCAGTGCCCCAATCATAATATTTTTTCTCATCCTGTTGTCCTTCGAGTGTAGGGTATTGATATCTCTGAGACGCGAAGTAAATCGAGAAGGTTTAAAAGAGACACAAAAAAGTCGCGTTTAAGATAGTCACTTGATGCGTTCCACCTTAAAACCTTGAGCCTGTAACTGCTTAATCAGGCCATGCTGTTGTGGCAAGTGCAGCGCACCAACGGCAATAAAATGAGACCTGTTGGCAAGCTTAGGGGTGAGGCTTGTTACCCAGTTATTGTTACGCTCAATGAGCATCACCTGTTCGGCTTGCTGACCATATTTGCTGTCATCAAAGCTGAGCTTATAAAACACATCAAGCTGCTGATAATCTCCATTTTTCCAGGCGTTGATCATCTTGGTAAAGTAACTGTCAAAGTCTTTCACCTGCTTGAGTGTGTCGACCAGCATAGCGTCGCTTTGAATGCCCAAAGCGCTGAACAAGGCGAGTTGCTGCTCCAGGCTTTCCAGTTCCATAATGGGTTTGTCTAAGCCTGCGGCATACTCTATGACTTGTTTATCAATGCCAAATTCTTCACTGAATCCGGCTTTTTGATATTCCAGCTGCAAAATCGTCAGCATCACAAACCAGGGTTGGTAATTATCGAACAGGGCTATGTCAATCTGGCGCTCAGAAAAGTAGCGCTGGATTTGTTGATAGGTCTCGGCGGATAAACTGGTTTTTAGGGTGCGGCCCTGCTTTTGCAGCATAAAGGGCAGGGTTCTGCGTTGCAGCTCCAGTGCACCTATGGCTTGCGTGTTTAGCTCGACTACCACCGTCTGACTGTTTGCTATGGCCGTTTTGATACGGTTATCCAGGCCGTGCATTTTGCTGTCACCCACATGCACAGTGCCAAACAGGTAAGAGGTTACCCCGTTTTTTTCTACACTCCATAGTGCGGGTTGCGCAATTGCAAGCTGGCTAAACAGGGCGATAAAGAGCACACCCATTAGATGTGTCAGGCGAATAAAGTGAGGCATGGCGTCCTCCAAATGTTAAAAAGTGGGCACATCATAGACAATTCTCAGAGTAAATCACAAAAATTTAATGATGTGACTGGAAAGAATGAATTGTGTGGGAAAGATCA
The DNA here is from genome assembly GCF_000967655.1 of Pseudoalteromonas rubra. Classification (GTDB taxonomy): domain Bacteria; phylum Pseudomonadota; class Gammaproteobacteria; order Enterobacterales; family Alteromonadaceae; genus Pseudoalteromonas; species Pseudoalteromonas rubra_A. The sequence goes on along the minus strand of NZ_JXYA01000041.1, from coordinate 61,493 downwards.
TTCACGTCAGCTCAAAAGGGAGAGGATGTTTAAAAAGGGTATTTTTTATCTCTAAAGTCGCTGCTTTTTGGATAAAGTTTTATTTATGCTTCGCTTTAGATGAAAAAAGAGCATAGTTTTTGGGGTTGACTTGTTAGGGTCTCACGGGTTACTAATAAAAAAAGAGCACAGCAGCGCGCTTAAGGCGTGTCTAAAGTATGTGCAACCTAATCGTTTATTTAAAAAGAGCAGTGACATGTTAAAAACAGTTTCTCTACTAGTCGTGGTTATCAACGTGGTGATTATTATTACCGCGGGGGCTGGTTAGTGCTGTTCGAAAAGTATTAGCAAAAAGCCCCCCGCACTGAAAAGTTCGGGGGGCTTTTTCGTTTTAGGGCCAAATTCAAAGACAAAGGGCAATGGGCAAAACAATGACAGGCGCACAATTGGTTATAGACATGCTGGTAAAACAAGGGGTGAGTTCGGTATTCGGGTATCCGGGTGGAGCCATCATGCCGATTTACGATGCGCTGTACGGTGCGCCGCTAAAGCACTACCTGACGCGTCATGAGCAAGGCGCCGGGTTTGCGGCGGTTGGTTATGCCAGAAGCACTGGCAAGCTGGGCGTGTGTTTTGCCACATCAGGGCCGGGTGCCACTAATCTGATCACCGCACTGGCCGATGCCATGATGGATTCGGTACCGCTGCTGGCGATCACCGGCCAGGTGCCCACGGCCGCGATTGGCTCCGATGCGTTCCAGGAAGTCGATGTACTGGGCATGTCACTTTCTTGCACCAAGCACAGCTTTATGGTGGAGCGCGGTGAAGATCTGGCTGAAGTATTACAGCAGGCAATGCATATCGCTCAGTCTGGCCGCCCGGGTCCGGTGCTGGTGGATATCCCAAAAGACATTCAGCAAGCGCAGGTGCCTTTTCATGCCTGGCAGGCCGAGGCTTATCAGCCAACCCCGTTGTCGAGTTTTGAGCTGGATAAGGCCAATGCGCTGCTGGCGCAGGCGAAAAAGCCGGTTGCCTATGTCGGTGGCGGTGTTCACAGTGCGGATGCGCAGGCCGAGTTAATGGCTTTTTTGCAGCGCACACAGATGCCTGCGGTGTCGACGCTTAAAGCGCTGGGCAGCGTCAAGCCCGACTATGCGTATGACCTGGGGATGCTCGGTATGCATGGGGGTCAGGCGGCGAACCTGGCGGTGCAGAAGTGCGATTTACTGGTGTGTATCGGTGCACGCTTTGATGACCGGGTAACGGGCAATCTGGCTAAATTTGCCGCCGCCGCCAAAGTGATCCACCTGGACATTGACCCGGCTGAAGTGGGCAAGCGCAAACCGGCTGCGGCTTCATTGATTGCTGATTTAAAAGTCTCCCTACCTTTATTACAGGGCGAACTGACGCCGGCTCCCTGGCGAGCGCATATCAGCGCGCTGGCCGAACAACACGCCTGGCGCTACGACTACCCCGGCGACAAAGTGTTCGCCCCTTATCTGCTCAACCGCTTGAGTCGTTTGATGCCAGACAGCGGCGTGGTGTGTTGCGACGTGGGCCAGCATCAAATGTGGGTCGCACAACATATGCGCTTTAGTCACCCAAGCAACCACCTGAGCAGTGGGGGAGCCGGGACTATGGGGTTTGGTTTACCGGCTGCCATCGGTGCCCAGGTTGCTCGCCCAGATGACATGGTGATCACTGTGTCTGGTGATGGCTCGATCATGATGAATATTCAGGAACTGGCCACCATACGACGTAACAACTTGCCCGTTAAAATCGTTATTCTGGATAACCAGCGCCTGGGCATGGTACGTCAGTGGCAGCAGCTCTTTTTTGATGGCCGCTATAGTGAGACCAACTTGTCAGACAACCCGGACTTTGTGCAGCTTGCAGCGGTGTTTGGTATACCGGGGCAGACCATCACCCGCGCAGATGAAGTTGATGGTGCGGTCGATGCATTACTGGCCTCGACAGGGCCTTATATATTGCATGCCTGTATCGATGATAAAGAAAACGTCTGGCCTTTGGTGCCGCCGGGCGCTGCAAACCATGAAATGCTGACGCAAACGCAGCAGCAAAGTTAATTTTACTTCCTTTGACGGAGCGAACACCATGAAACACCAACTCACCGTAGCGGTAAACAACCAGGCCATCGCAGTCGAGCGTTTTTTGCGCGTCGCCCGTCATCGCGGGTTTCGCCTGACCCAACTTGAGCTCCAGGGCCACGAAGAGTTATTTCACGTCAAAATGACGGTAGATAGTGACAAACCCATCTATCTATTGACGTCACAATTAAATAAGCTTGTTGAAGTGCAGTCAGTCGATCTGCACACACTACAGCAGGCAATATAATAAATAAGGTTTTAAGTAATGACACAAACTTCACAATACATTTGGCACAACGGCGAATTGATCCCTTATGAGCAAGCAACCACGCATGTGCTCAGTCACGCCATTCATTATGGGAGCTCCGTATTTGAAGGGATCCGCGCGTACGATACGCCAAAGGGTCCGGCTATTTTCCGTCTCAAGGATCATATTCAGCGTTTATTTGATTCGGCCAAAATTTATCGCATCGAGATCCCTTTCACCCAGGAAGAGATCATGCAGGCATGTAAAGACGCGGTGGCTAAAAATGGTTTCACCAATGCTTATCTGCGTCCTTTTGCTTTTTTAGGCCACGTGGGTCTGGGCGTACACCCAAAATCACACCGCGCGGAAGTGACCGTTGCGGCAATGGAGTGGGGCGCTTATCTGGGTGAAGGCAGTCTGGAGAACGGCGTGGATGCGTGTGTGTCTTCATGGCAGCGCCTGGCACCTAATACCATGCCAACCGCAGCCAAAGCGGGGGGGAACTATTTATCCTCGCAGCTGATCACCGCAGAAGCTAAGCGCCATGGCTATGTTGAAGGCATCGCACTGGATGTTAACGGCTATTTAAGTGAAGGCGCCGGTGAGAACCTGTTCGTGATCCGCAAGGGCATTATCTATACCCCGCCAACCACCGCCAGCATTTTGCCCGGTTTAACCCGTGACACCATTATGCATCTGGCCAAAGCCCGTGGCTATGAAGTCAGAGAAGAGCCTATCGCCCGTGAAGGTCTGTATCTGGCGGATGAGTTCTTTATGGTGGGCACCGCGGCCGAAGTGGTACCGGTACGCAGTGTGGATCAAATTCAGGTGGGTGATGGCCAACGCGGACCAATCACTGCCGAGCTTCAGCAGGCTTACTTTGACCTGGTGAAAGGGCAAAGTGACGACCCGCAAAACTGGCTGGATTACGTCAACGAATAACACCAGTACATTAACGTATACACGCCGGGCTGACTGGTCCGGCAATGAATTTTTGGAATGAGGAAAGCCGTTGCCAGATGGGGCAGCGCAAACTGGAAAAAGGGGTCAACATGGCAAAGTTACGCAGCAAAACAACCACTGAAGGCAGACAACAAGCAGGTGCCCGCGCACTATGGCGCGCCACCGGCATGACCGACAGTGATTTTCATAAGCCCATTGTGGCAGTGGTGAACTCGTATACCCAGTTTGTGCCCGGGCATGTGCACCTCAATCAACTCAGCGAGCTGATGGCCGATGCCATCCGGGATGCCGGCGGTGTGCCGCGCGAATTTAATACCATTGCCATTGATGATGGCATTGCGATGGGCCACGGCGGCATGCTGTATTCTTTGCCATCAAGGGATCTCATCGCCGATTCAGTAGAATATATGGTTAATGCCCACTGTGCCGATGCCATGGTGTGTATTTCAAACTGCGACAAGATCACTCCAGGCATGCTGCTGGCGGCACTGCGTCTGAATATCCCGGTGATCTTTGTCTCGGGTGGACCAATGGAAGCGGGCAAAACACGCCTCGCCGACATCGACATCAAACTCGACCTGGTTGATGCCATGGTCAAAGGCGCAGACCCCAGTGTCAGCGATGAAGACTCAGACAAAGTGGAGCGCTCAGCGTGTCCAACCTGTGGTTCCTGTTCAGGCATGTTTACCGCCAACTCTATGAACTGTTTATTAGAGGCACTGGGCCTGGCATTACCGGGTAATGGTACTACCCTGGCCACCCATGCCGATCGTCGCTTCTTATATGAAGGAGCTGCAAAGCGCATTATGGCGTTGTGTGAAGACTATTATGGCAAAGACAATGAGGCTGCACTGCCGCGTAACATTGCTAACCAGGCCGCGTTTACCAATGCCATGACCCTAGATATTGCCATGGGTGGCTCATCTAACACGGTATTGCACTTGCTCGCGGCTGCCATCGAAGGTGGGGTCGAATTTGATATGGCTGACATCGACCGCTTATCCCGGACTACGCCTTTCTTGTGTAAGGTGGCGCCGGCAACCCAGCAGTATCACATTGAAGATGTTCACCGTGCCGGTGGCATTATGGCGATCCTCAATGAACTGGCCAAAGCCGATAAGCTCGACCTGGCGGTGGGGCATGTGGCAGGTGGCACACTCGGTGAGGTGATCAAACGCTGGGATGCCACGGATCCCAATAATGAACGAGCACAAACTTTTTATCGAGCAGGCCCTGCGGGCGTGCGCACCACACAGGCGATGAGCCAGGAATGTCGCTGGGACGAGCTGGATCTGGACCGCGAGGGCGGCTGCATTCGCAGTGTTGAACACGCGTTTCGTCAGGACGGGGGTCTGGCGGTACTGACCGGCAACCTGGCGCTGGATGGCTGTATCGTGAAAAGTGCCGGGGTCGATGATGACATGCTGTGCTTTGAAGGTCCGGCCGTGGTGTTTGAATCTCAGGATGACGCCGTAGAGGGGATCCTCGGTGGCAAGGTGAAAAAGGGCGATGTAGTGGTGATCCGTTACGAAGGGCCAAAAGGCGGGCCGGGGATGCAGGAAATGCTCTATCCGACCAGCTACCTCAAATCCATGGGGCTGGATAAAGACTGCGCCTTGCTAACCGATGGCCGCTTCTCCGGTGGTACGTCAGGCCTGTCAATTGGCCATGCCTCGCCCGAGGCCGCCAGTGGTGGCGCGCTGGCATTGGTGGAAAACGGCGATATCATTCGCATTGATATTCCTGCGCGCAGCATCGACGTATTACTGGATGCACAGCAGCTGCAAGCACGTAAAGAGCAGCAAGATGCCCGCGGAAAAATGGCTTATAAACCACTGGACCGTCAGCGTTATGTCAGCCCTGCTCTGAAAGCCTATGCTTTGTTAGCAACCAGTGCAGATAAAGGCGCGGTACGCGATTTCGAGAAGCTGGAGGCATTGAGTTAATCATGGTGGCAAAAGAGCTCGATTATTTTCGTGCTGTAGTGCAGGCCAATGTCTCGCCGCTGGTCCGGGAAACCGAGGTCAGCGAGCTGAGCGGGCTTTCGGCCCGGCTCGGACATCAGATCTGGCTCAAGCGCGAAGATCAGCAACCTGTTTATTCTTTCAAACTGCGCGGCGCTTTTAACAAGCTCAGCAAACTACCGGCAAACAGCCTGGTGGTGACGGCATCCGCGGGCAATCACGCTCAGGGAGTGGCATTAAGTGCCGCTCATCTGGGGCATCGCGCGGTCATTGTTATGCCGGTGACCACACCGGAGATCAAAGTGAATGCGGTGCGCAGCCAGGGGGGCGAGGTGGTACTACATGGTCATCATTTTGATGCCGCGCAGGAGTACGCCCAGTCTTTATGTAAATCAGAAGGCGGTGTGTTTGTACCACCATTTGACGATAAAGACGTGATCATAGGTCAGGGCACGGTGGCCCGAGAATTGATGCAGCAGCTCCATCAGCTGGATGCGGTATTTATTCCCGTTGGCGGCGGCGGTTTACTGGCCGGGATGGCAGTGTATATAAAGTCATTGCGTCCGGAGATCCGCGTGATTGGCGTGGAAGCACAAGAAAGCGCGTGTCTGAAAGCGGCGATGGAAGCCGGGCATCCGGTCGAGCTGGAGCGGGTTGGTAGTTTTGCTGACGGCGTTGCGGTAAAGCGCATTGGCAGCGAAACCTTCCGCCTGGCCGAGCAGTTTTGTGATGAGGTGGTCACTGTCAGTGCCGACGAAATTTGTGCCGCAGTTCAGGATATTTTTGTTGAAACCCGGGCCATTGCAGAGCCCTCCGGTGCTTTGGCCACGGCCGGGCTAAAAAAATGGTGCGAAGACAATAATGAGCAGGGGCTCACCCTGGCATCGGTATTGTCCGGAGCCAATCTCAACTTTGACCGCTTGCGATATATTGCCGAGCGCACGGCTTTGGGCGCACGCAGTGAGGCGTTGCTGGGCGTAACCATAGAAGAATCCAAAGGCAGCTTTAAACGCTTTTGTCATGCTCTGTCGGGCCGTGCGATCACTGAGTTTAACTATCGTTATGCCGGTGGGGAAACGGCCCAGATTTTTGCCGGTGTCGGATTACGTGGTGGCGAGCAGGAATTGCAGGAGCTCAAGGCCAGTCTGAGCGAGGCGAACTATCAGTTTACCGACTTGTCCGACAACGAGCTGGCAAAATTGCACATTCGCTATATGGTCGGCGGCAAGCCGCCGGTTGCGCTCAGTGAGCGGCTGTTTCGCTTCGAATTTCCAGAATATCCGGGTGCACTCGCGCGCTTTTTGGAGACCCTGGGGAGTAACTGGAACATCACTTTGTTCCATTATCGAAATCACGGGGCGGCGCAGGGCAATGTACTGGCGGCGTTTGAGCTCAGTGCACAAGACCGAGCGCGCTTTGATGAGCACCTGCAACGCTTGGGTTACCAGTATCAGGAAGAAACAGATAATCCGTGTTTTAAACAGTATCTTCAGCACGATATGCCACAGGCGGATCGTCGCGTCAGCTAATTTTGCATTGTGTCCGGTGCCTTCTATAGTTGTAACAAGGCAGGCCCCGGGCGCGTACCATAATGAATTACTCCCACTTTATCCTGGCCATTGCGTTGTGCAAGAGCTGTACGCTTAGCGCATTGGAAGAAGTGACGCTGCAACTTAAATGGACCCATCAGTTTCAATTTGCCGGTTACTACATGGCCCAGCATAAGGGCTTTTTTCGCCAGCAGGGACTGGACGTAAAAATTGTGCCTGCCGATCAGGATAATCCGGATGAGCAGTTTAAAGTGCTGTCGGGACAGGCCCAGTTTGGTGTGACTCACTCGGGCATTTTGCAGCAGCGTTTGCAGGGCAAGCCGCTGGTGGCGCTGGCTGCGATTTTCCAGTCTTCTCCTTATTGCTGGATGGTTCGTGCTGACAGTGATATCTATGTTCCCAAAGACTTTGTGGACAAAAAGATCAGCCACCTTGGACGCGTTGAGGGGGCAGAGCTGGTGGTGATGCTGGAGCGGGCTGGGATAGATGTGTCACGCCTGCCATTGTACGCCGGACTGGAACCCATCAAAGACTTTGTTGCCGGGCGTTTCGATGCATTACAGGTGTATATTTCTAATGAACCCTTTAAGCTGGCTCAGCAGGGGGTGGCTACCCGGCAGATCTGTCCTAAGCATTTTGGCCTGAACGTTTATGCCGATATCTTATTTACCTCCGAAGATGTGCTGAATTACCGGCCTGAAACCGTTGCCCGGTTTCGCCGCGCGTCCTTACAGGGCTGGCGCTATGCCATGAGCAATCCCGATGAAGCACTGGCGGTCACTCAGGCTGAGTATGCGACAAGCAAAAGTATCGCGGCGCTGGCAAATGAGGCCGATAAACTGATGCCCTTTATTAAAGCACCGGGGATTGCACTGGGTGCCATGTCGCAGGCGCGATGGTTGTGGATAGCCCAGCTTTATCGACTTGATCTTGCTAATTTTCACGAACAAAAACATAAGTTTATATATACCGAGCCGGATAATGAAGAAACCAGCTGGTCATGGATGCTGACCTTAGCGGTGATAGTGGCGGTGATTTGTGTGCCCATGTACATACACCTGATTTTTTTCCGCCGTCGGCGTTTTACCTTAAAATGACGGTCAGTGCTTTGCGCGCAGGGCACGAGCGCATACAATGAGCGCCCTTTGTTTCGTTCGGTGCCGGTGACTTGTATGCGCAGTTCCTTTCATTCTCAGTTTTTAGCCCTGGATGCTCTGCTTGCGGACACCCGCCAGTACTGGCAGTTGCTGGCCTTCGATCATACGGATATTCCCTGGCCTGAACTCAAAAGTGCTTTATTGTCGCTAAGCGATGAACAAGTGACGGCACTGGACCATGAGCCCGCTGATTTACTGGCTTTTTTACTGCCCCATATACCGGCATTAGCAACGTTGCCAGAGCTGACAACCCTGGCTCAGGTACAAGCGAGTCGTCCAGAATTTCCGTTCTGGCTCAGCAATGGCATCAAGGGCCGTAAGCTGACTCAGTTACAGGATTTTGTTGCCCACGTTTATCAGGCAAAGCGCCCGGTACTGGAGTGGTGCGCCGGGAAAGGTCACCTGGGCCGACTGCTGGCGTATCTGGGCGCGGAGCACGTCGACAGTGTGGAGCTACAGGCGGCGTTGTGTCAGCAAGGGCAGCACAGTGCTGAGCAACAAAAGTTGGCGATGACGTTTCATTGTGCCGATGTGCTCAAAGATCCCGTTGCGCACTATTTTAAGCCACGCCAGCAGGCTGTGGCACTGCATGCGTGCGGCCGTCTGCATCAGACCTTTATGGCACAGGCTTGCGCCGCAAGATGTGAGCAGATCAGTTTGTCACCCTGTTGTTATCACTTGTTTACTGAGCCCACTTATCAGCCAATGAGCGACGTTGCTGAGCACAGTCCCTTGGTCTTGTCACACAGTGATATGAAGTTGGCGCTGCAGGAAACCGTGACTGCGCCCGGCAGAGTGGCCAAAATTCGCAAGCGGGAAGTGCAGTGGCGGCTGGCTTTTGATGCGCTACGCCGCGATGTCACTGGCGATACTCAGTACCTCAGTGTGCCGTCAGTGAATAAGGCGATTTTTTCTGGTGCCTTTGTTGATTTCTGTCACTGGGCGGCTGAGCAGAAACAGCTAGACTTACCGGCACGCTTTGATGCTGAACATTACCTGGCGCAAGGGCGGGCAAGACAGCGCATTACGGAGCGCATTGAGCTGGTGCGTCATGCTTTTCGCCGTGCCATTGAATTGTGGCTGGTGCTCGACAGGGTGTTATATCTTGAACAGGCCGGGTATGATGTCAGCCTCTCAGAATTTTGTCATAAATCACTGACACCCAGAAATATCTTGATCCAGGCGACACGGTGTCAGTCAGTAGAATAAGGAGTAGCCATGTGTCAGTCTGACAGCCAGCTGCAACACTTGCTCAATAACAATCGCCAGTGGGCGAAACAGACTCAGACCAATAACCCGGAATTTTTTGCCAAGCTATCGATGCAGCAGAATCCTAATTATTTGTGGATCGGTTGCTCCGACTCACGGGTACCGGCTAACCAGATTGTCGACTTAATGCCGGGGGACTTGTTTGTTCACCGCAATGTGGCCAATGTGGTGGTGCATACCGACCATAATTGTTTGTCTGTGATGCAGTACGCTATTGAGGTATTGAAAGTAGAGCATGTGCTGATTGTCGGGCATTATGGCTGTGGCGGTGTTCGTGCGGCTTTGGAAGATGCCCGCTTAGGTCTGATAGATAACTGGCTGCGCCATGTCGGTGATGTCAAAGAAATGCATCAGGCGATGCTCAATGAAATCCACCCTGAGCAGCGTTGCGATGCTTTGTGCGAGCTCAACGTGATTGAGCAGGTTCGTAACGTATGCCGAACCAATGTGGTACAGGATGCCTGGGCGCGGGGCCAAAAGTTAACCATTCACGGCTGGGTGTATGGCCTGGCCGATGGCCTGCTCAAAGAGCTGAATACTCAGATAGAGCGCGAAGAGCAACTGGCAACGCACTACGAGCGGGCCCTGGTGGACCTGGCCAAGCGCTACCAGTTGTAGCATTGACTATTCTGGCTGGTTGTTCTCCTGAGCGGCCAGCTTCGCCTCTAATTCGGCCACTTTGGCTTCCAGTTCAGTCAGCTTTTCACGGGTTTTGATCAGTACTTTGCTCTGAATATCAAATTCTTCACGACTGACAAAATCCATCTCTGCCAGTTTATTTTGAATGGCTTGTTTGGTTTTGCTTTCAAAGGTATCTGCCAGGTTTTTCACGCCTTGTGGCATGTTACTGGAGATCTGCTTGGCGATTTCTTCAATTTTTGCTGGGTTGATCATGGGCTGGCCTCTAAGCTTGATTATAGTCTCTATCTTACCTAAAGCGGTCACCGGTTAAAAGCGCTTGGGATCCACTTGAGCATTACGGTAAACTTAGCAGCTTATTGACTAAAGGTGATCACAGAGTATGAAACTGAACCCGAAACAAGACGAAGCCGTTAAGTATATCAGCGGACCCTGTCTGGTACTGGCCGGTGCCGGCTCTGGTAAAACCCGGGTGATCACCAACAAAATAGCCTATCTGGTACAAAAATGTGAGTACAAGGCGCGCAACATTGCGGCGGTGACCTTTACCAACAAGGCCGCCAAAGAAATGCGTGAGCGGGTATCGCAGACACTGGGCAAGCAAGAAGCCAAAGGGCTGTGGGTCTCGACCTTCCATACCCTGGGACTGGAGATCATTAAAAAGGAAGTGAAAACGCTGGGCTATAAGCCGGGCTTTTCTCTGTTTGACGATCAGGATACCCATCAGCTGCTGGCCGAACTGACCGAAAAAGAGCTGGATCGCGACAAAGATCTGCTTAACCTGCTGAAGATGCAAATTGGTAACTGGAAGAATGAACTGATCCAGCCCGAGCGCGCCATTCGTGAAGCCGGTGAAGCGCAAAAAGCGTTGTTTGCCCAGCTGTATGCCCGCTATCAGACTCAGCTCAGAGCCTATAACGCACTCGATTTTGACGATCTGATCATGATCCCCACGTTGCTGTTAAATAGCTCAGTCGAAGTGCGCGAGCGCTGGCAGGCGCGTTTTCGTTACCTGCTGGTGGATGAATATCAGGATACCAACACCAGCCAGTATCAGCTGGTAAAGCTGCTGGTGGGTGAGCGTGCCCGCTTTACCGTGGTAGGAGATGACGACCAGTCTATCTATTCATGGCGCGGTGCCAAGCCACAAAATCTGGTGCTGCTGAGCAAAGATTTTCCGGGGCTGCGCCTGATAAAACTGGAACAAAACTACCGCAGTGCCGGGCGGATCCTGAAGGCGGCGAATATTCTGATCGCCAATAACCCTCATGAGTTCGACAAAAAACTATTCAGTGAGCTGGGGTATGGGGATCCACTGCGCCTGATCCCAACTCGCGATGAAGAGCATGAAGCCGAGCGGGTGGTGGCGGAGATCATTTCCCATAAGTTTATGAAGCGCACCAGTTACAAAGACTACGCCATTTTGTATCGGGGTAATCATCAGGCACGGGTATTCGAAAAAGCCCTGATGGCGAACCGCATTCCTTATAAGATCAGTGGCGGTATGTCGTTTTTTGCCCGCAGTGAAATAAAAGACATCATGGCGTACTTGCGCTTGCTGGTTAATCAGGACGACGACAATGCGTTTTTGCGCATCGTGAATACCCCGCGCCGTGAGATCGGGCCGGTGACGCTGGAGAAGCTGGGGAGTCTGGCCAACGATAAGCACATCAGTTTATTTGCTGCCTGTTTTGAACCTGAGCTGCCACAGCGCCTCAGCGGCCGTGGTCTGAATGCCCTGATGGGATTTGCCCGCTGGGTGGTGGAACTGAGCGACAGGGCCACCCGCGGAGATACCCTGGAAGCCGTGAAGGACATGGTACGGGAGATCAATTACGAAGCCTATTTGTATGAGTCGTCGCCGAGTGCCAAAGCCGCCGAAATGCGCATGAAGAACGTGTCTGAACTGTATCGTTGGATCAGCGACATGCTCACGGGCGATGCCGACAATCCAGCTATGACTTTGCCCGAGGTGGTCAGCAAGCTGACGCTGCGTGATATGCTGGAGCGCAATGAAGAAGAAGACGACAGCGATGCGGTGCAACTGCTGACCTTACATGCCTCGAAAGGGCTGGAGTATCCACACGTCTTTATGGTCGGTATGGAAGAAGGCTTGTTGCCGCACCAGACCAGCATAGACGAAGACAATGTGGAGGAGGAGCGTCGTCTGGCCTATGTGGGCGTAACCCGGGCGCAGCAGACGCTGACCATGACCTACGCCAGGAGTCGTCGTCAGTTTGGTGAACAGATCACTCCGGAACTCAGTCGCTTTGTGCAGGAAATGCCGCAAGATGATATTCAAAGTGAAGGTAAAAAGCCCGTGCAGTCACAGGCCGAGCGCATGGAGAAAGGTCAGGCCCGGGTGGCCAATCTGCGGGCGATGCTAAAACGTTAAAGCGGCAGAGATTCGTGTGCGGTGGCCGGATCGCTCTGGCTGGCCCCCGACAAGCTTTGTTGCTTGCCAAAAAACAGGCTCAGTCCGTGACGTTCCAGCAGACTTCTGAAATTTAAAATGGCCGGACCCTTGGCGATAACCTGAATGGACTTCAGCGCCGTGACCGCCAGGATCCCCTGGAGCTGCACGTCATAGCTGTTTTGTTGCAAGACCCGCTTGCTGAACGTTGAACTGAGCAGCAAATATTTAAACTCAATATGACTGAGCAGCGCCAGATCGCAGCGATCTTTGGCAAAGTCATTCAGGCCAACCGCAATCCCCAGGCTGCACAGCTCTTTGAGGTTTTCCAGCTGCATACTCGATGCGTAGCGGATCTCACTTTCATCAAACAACAAACACAGGTTGCTGGCACGCTGGCTGAGTAATTGTTTCAGCTCGCCAAAGGTGGTGCTTTCCAAAATGGCACATGAACAGGCAAACAGCACATCGGCAGTTTGCGCTTTGCCAAGGGTTGTGGCCTGCTCGAGTGCCTGACCCAGCAGCTGCATTTCGATTTTTAGTTGCTCATCTTTAGCGGCGGCAAATTTTTTGAGAATGTCGAAGCTGGTGCTGCCAAGAACCGGGTGTTCGCCGAACGCCTCTAACATCACAATCTGCTGGCCATGATTGGCCATATTGACGATTTCGGTACTGCGAAAGTGTACCGGCAGAGCGCTGAGATGGTGGTATTCCGTTTGCTTGCTTTGGGTGCTGGCTGCGCTGAGCAGTGGATGATAAAACTCGTAGCGCCCGCGACCGGCATTTTTGGCGTAATACATAGCCGCGTCGGCATCACGGATGATCTCATCGGTATTTTTGTAGTCTTTGTTGCTGTAGGTAATACCAATACTGGCGCCACTTTGCATACATACGCCTTTCATACAAAACGGCTGCTGCATCACTCTGATCAAACGTTTGGCAACATCTTCTGCCTGCTGGCGATCGCTCAGATGATCCAGCAGGATCACAAATTCATCACCGGCCAGACGGGCCAGTAAGTCGTGCTCACGAATACATTCCGAAAATGCTTTACTGACCCAGATTAAGAACTGATCGCCCGCCTGGTGACCCAGTTCATCGTTGATGTCTTTAAATTTATCGAGATCGATAAATAAAACGGCAAAGTTATTGTCCGGGTAACGCTGGTACTTTTGTAAGGTTTTTTCCAGCTGAGTCAGGAACAGCAAACGGTTTGGCAGCGTGGTCAGGGGATCATGATGCGCATCATGATACAGCTGCTGCTCAATCTTTTTTCTCTCTTCAATTTGCATCTGTAAATGCAAATTGGTCTGACGCAACTCTTTGGTTTTTTCAGCAACCCGATGTTCCAGCTCCAGGTTGCTGGCCTTGAGTGCCTGATTGGCTAAATGCGTTTGTAAAACCGAGGCAATCTGGTTCGAGACAAATGAAATTAATTCAACATCCTCGTGATTGTATTCGTACTCATGGTTATAGGCCTGACAGGCGATAAGACCAATCACCCCTTTTGCCGTTTTCAGTGGGGCGCCCAGCCAACTGGTGGCGGCATTTTGTAGCTGGTAATTGTCGGGTCGTTTAACAATTTCATTGTCGATCAGTACTTGTGCCCGCTTAGTGTCGATCAGCTGGCTGCGCTCAGTGGTGATCACCAGTTCACTGTAGCCATTGGCAAAGGGCCGTGGCTTGTACTGGGTCATCTCATCCACGCTATATGGGAAAGTGAGCCAGTTAGACGCCTTGTCATGTAGCGCAATAAACAGGTTATCGGCAAAAGTAATAGAGCGCATGATCTGGTGAACTTGCTGGTATACGTCGTCTATGTCGCTGAACTGCGTTGCCAGCTCTGCTATCTTAAACAGGATCTGTTGCCGTTCCAGTGCCCGCTTACGTTGCTCAATTTCGGTATTGAGCGCCTCGTTACTCTGCATCAGAGCACGGGTTCTAATTTTAACTTCAGACTCTAACAGCTCGCGTTTTTTGACGCGCTCAATGGCGGTTGCCAGATACAAAGACATGACTTCGAGCAACTCTACTTGTTGCTCACTGTAATGCTCATCCGCCGCATAGTTTTGCGATACCATAACGCCAATGATGGTTTTTTCGCGGAAAATAGGAACGCCCACCCAATGCTCAGCCTGGGTGCCCAATGCCTTGAACAGCCCCTGTGCACTCATATGCTCCATTTGTTGGCGGTTCAGATACAAAGTTTGTCGGTTTTTAAAGACGTAGCCCGTTATTCCCTGGCTAAAGTGGTTCGCCTCATGCAAAGGGACCGAAATACCATCTTTTTCGTCAACAAAATAAGAAAGCTCCAGCCCCTGAGTGAACTGGTTTTGTAACACCACATAAAAGCTTTTACTAGGCAGGTATTGTTCTAAAATGCTGTGAATAGCGGGATATAGCAGCGTCAACTCCGCCACTGTGCTGGCCTGCTCTGATAACTGGATCAGGGCATGCTGCAGGTGTGAGTTTTGTTTATATTTTTTCAGCAAGGACTCTAAACGGCGGTTCTTTCGAGTCAGTTTGCGAACTAGGACGCTGGGATCTTCCAATGATGAAACCAAGAGTTGTTATTGTCTATTTATTGTTCTTATATTTTCACTTTTACAATGAGGGGTCAAGTGCAAAATTTTAATAACAATATGGTGATAATTGTCGAGAATTTTGCGACAAGACACGTCATTGAAGGGGATGTGTTATTCATCCCCATGCGGCGATTATTTACTTAATCATGAAGTCGATGGCTGCTGCAATTTCGTCATCGCTACAGTCCATACAGGTACCGCGAGGTGGCATGGCATTGAAGCCATTGATCGCGTGGTCAAGTAGTACGTCGTTGCCTTTAGCAATACGAGGTGCCCAGTCATCAGCTGTTTTAGGTGCACCTAGCGCGCCTGTGCCATGACAAGCGAAACAGGAAGCCTGATATACTTGCTCACCAGTACGTGGGCCAGTTGGGGCAGCGGCAGCAGTATCTTCGGCACCCGCCAGGTAGACAGAGCCTACAGGCTCAAGACGCTTTTTAATCGCTTCTTCAGTTAAAGAATTGTCGAATGGCTGTGCGATTGCCGCAGTAGATAGCAATAACAGTGCTGCTGAAAGTTTCTTCATTTACCTTGCTCACTTCAAATTGAACGTGATCTATCACGATGGATGACGGAATTAAGCCGATTATAACGTCACCAACTAATTTATAAAACGTAAACTTGATTATAAGCGACTAAAAAATAAAATTTATTGCGTTAGGGCAAAAAATCACAGGGTGAAGGGGGAGAATTTTTGCAGCTGTGGTGTTTTTTCGAACAATAGAATAGGCGGCGTGATGCCGCCTTATTTTGCGTTACGCCAGTTCAATGAGTTTTTGCACCGCTTTTTCAATACCGGCTGATGCTTCACTGATAGAGCCTGCCAGCATGTAGGCCGGTGTGCTGATCACTTTATGCGTGTCATCGACAACAATGTCAGACACGCCACAATTGATATGACTGGCACCTAAAGCTTCAACGGCCTGAGCCGTGGCTTCGTCGTTGCCTATCGTCGCCAGTGTGCCTTTGGCATGAATGTGGCCAATCAGTGCCGGGGCAATACATAAATAAGCAATAGGCTTACTTTGTTGGTGAAAAGCCTGACATTGTTCTTTGACCGTTGCCAGGATGCTGGACTGTGCACCCTTAAAGGCAAAATCAGAGAGGTTTTTCGCCACCCCAAAGCCACCAGGCAAGATCAAGGCATCAAATTCACTGGGATCCAGTGTGGCCAGATCTGCGACCTCACCGCGCGCAATACGCGCCGCTTCTACCAGCACATTACGCTGCTCGTCCTGCTCTTCTCCTGTGAGGTGGTTGATTACATGGTGCTGCTGAACATTCGGCGCAAAGCACTGATAACGCGCACCGAGGCGCTCGAGGTGCAGCATAGTCAGGACAGATTCATGGATCTCAGCACCGTCAAAGACGCCACAACCGCTTAAAATGATCGCTACTTGTTTCATCGGGATCTCCCTTTAAGGTCTTTAATTTTCGATATATGCAATTTTGTCATTACGTGAGTTAGAAAAAAATATAAAGGATCTGCTTTGATCTTTGAACGTTTGTGTTAGTATACGCGTCCGCTTGAGAAAAAGCGGTGAATTTATAGCCATTCAATTGCAGGCTGTAAACTGACTCCAAAGTCACTGTCCACAATCTTAGCTTAAAGCATATAAAAGAGTAAAAAGAAATTTCCTTTTATATTCAGTGTTTTAAATATATCTCCTAGACTTCTTTTTGAAGTGTGGGCTGATAGCGCGTGTTTATCTACAAAGTTATCCACAGGCCATCCCCATTTTTCATGGGCTGTTTTGGACTGTGTCAGACTCGTTTTATTCCCGCCCTTATGGCATGCTAACCCAGATTTAAAACTTCCAATTTTAGGATCCCTATAACTATGTCTCAGATCCCTGAAAATCCGCTGATCCTGGTCGATGGTTCGTCGTATTTGTTTCGTGCCTATCATGCGCCACCGCACCTGACCAACTCCAAAGGAGAAGCCACAGGCGCCATTTACGGTGTCATCAACATGCTGAAAAGCTTGCTCAAGCAATATCAGCCCAGCCATATGGTAGTGGTGTTTGATGCCAAAGGGCCGACTTTCAGAAATGAGATGTACAGTGAATATAAAGCACATCGTCCACCGATGCCGGATGATCTACGTACGCAGATAGCCCCGATCCACGATATTATTCGTGCCATGGGCCTGCCGCTGGTCAGCATTGAAGGGGTTGAAGCAGATGATGTCATTGGTACCTTCTCGCGCCTGGCGTCAGAGCAACAAAGGCATGTGCTGATCAGCACGGGTGATAAAGACATGGCACAGCTGGTCAATGAGCATGTCACGTTAATTAATACCATGACCAACACCATTTTAGATCCGCAGGGCGTAGTGGATAAGTTTGGTATCGGGCCAGAATTGATCATCGATTACCTGGCGCTGATGGGTGACAAAGTGGATAACATCCCGGGTGTGCCTGGTGTGGGTGAAAAAACCGCGCTGGCCATGTTGCAGGGACTGGGATCGATTGACGATCTCTATGCCAACCTGGATAAAATCGCTGATCTGGGTTTCCGCGGCTCAAAAACCATGGCGAAGAAACTGGCAGAACACGAAGCACAACTGAAATTATCCTACGAGCTGGCAACCATCAAACTGGATTGTGAGGTTGAACAAGACCTGGAACAATTCAAGATCCAGGAAATGGACAAAGATCAGTTGATTGAGCTGTATGGCCAATGTGAATTCAAACGCTGGCTGGCTGAACTGCTGGATGGTAAGAGCGCGCCGGAAACGGCCGCAGACACAGAGCAGGACTCAGTGGTCACGCCACCGGTTGAGGTGGACTATGAGACCATTTTAGAGCGCGAACAACTGGATCGCTGGCTGGATAAGCTGCGCGAGGCCGAGCTATTTGCCTTTGATACCGAAACCACCAGTCTGGATTACATGCAGGCGGAGCTGGTTGGTATGAGCTTTGCGGTCGCTGCCGGTGAAGCGGCCTACCTGCCGCTGGGCCACGATTATGTGGGTGCGCCCGAACAGCTCGACAAGCAGCTGGTGTTTGAGTTGATTGGCCCTATTCTGGCAGATCCTAAGTATAAAAAGGTCGGGCAGAACCTGAAGTACGACAAGAGCGTGCTGGCCCGCGCCGGACTGGAGCTCAATGGCATCGCTTTTGACACTATGCTGGAATCTTACGTCTTTAACAGTGTGGGCACGCGCCATGATATGGACTCGCTGGCACTGAAATACCTGGGACATAAAAATATCAGCTTTGAAGAGATAGCCGGTAAAGGTAAAAACCAGCTGACCTTCAATCAGATTGAGCTGGATAAAGCCGCGCCCTATGCGGCTGAAGATGCCGACATCACTTTGCGTTTGCATCAGCACCTGTGGCCGCAATTACAGCAGCATCCCACTTTGGTGAGTGTGTTTGAAGACATCGAGTTGCCACTGATCAGCGTGCTTTCTGAGATTGAACGTACCGGTGTTAAAATCGACAGCGACATGCTGGCCACGCAGAGCCACAATATTGAGACGCGCCTTAAAGAGCTGGAGCAGGAAGCGTTTGAGCTGGCTGGAGAAGAGTTCAACCTCAGTTCAACCAAGCAGTTGCAGGCGATCCTGTTCGACAAGCTGGAACTACCGGTGTTGAAGAAGACGCCCAAAGGTGCGCCGTCGACGGCAGAAGAGGTGTTGCAGGAACTGGCCCATGATTATCCGTTACCTAAACTGATCATCGAGCATCGCGGCCTGGCCAAGCTTAAGTCTACCTATACCGATAAACTGCCTAAGATGGTTAACGAGCAGACTCAGCGTGTGCATACCTCGTATCATCAGGCGGTGACCGCCACGGGTCGTCTCAGCTCCACCGATCCTAATCTGCAGAACATTCCGATCCGCAATGAAGCTGGACGCCGGATCCGTCAGGCCTTTGTTGCCGATCAGGATCATGTGATCATGGCGGCGGACTACAGCCAGATTGAACTGCGGATCATGGCGCATTTGTCTCAGGATACGGGCTTACTCAAGGCCTTTGCTGAGGGTAAAGATGTTCACAGCGCCACGGCCAGTGAAGTCTTTTCAGTGCCACTGGACGAGGTCACCTCCGATATGCGTCGCAAGGCCAAAGCGGTTAACTTCGGACTGATCTACGGTATGAGTGCCTTTGGCCTGGCCAGACAGCTGGATATTCCGCGTCACGAAGCACAGCACTATATGGATAAGTACTTTGAACGCTTCCCGGGTGTGCTGGAGTATATGGAGTCGACCCGAGAGAAAGCCGCAGAGCAGGGCTATGTTGAAACCTTGTTCGGCCGTCGTTTATATTTGCCAGACATCAAGGCACGTAACGGTGCGCGTCGCAAGGCGGCTGAGCGTGCTGCTATCAACGCCCCGATGCAGGGCACAGCTGCCGACATCATTAAAAAGGCGATGATCAAAGTAGCCCAGTGGCTGGCAACACAGCAGGACAGTGACATCAAGCTGCTGATGCAGGTACACGATGAACTGGTCTTTGAAGTCAAAGCCGACAAAGTGGCGCAGTACAGTGAGCATATTTGTCAGCTGATGAGTGAGGCTGCCGACCTGGATGTGCCTTTGTTGGTTGAAGCGGACCATGGTGACAACTGGGAGCAGGCGCATTAATTTGCACTCTTGCTGAAAAACAACACGGCTTCGGCCGTGTTTTTTATTGCCCGAAGTCCAGTAATGACGGGCCCTGCAAATGTATCAGGTGTAACTGAGAGGTAAAAATGCGCAGCCTGATGTTTAAAAAATATCAAATTGGCGCATAACTTGCTTTTGATGGTTTATTTCGCCTGGGTGATTTGTTACAGTGCGCGCGTCCTCTTCCTGTAGGACATCCTGTTGATGATGTATCTCTCCTTGTGAAGATACAGTGTATTGATAGCTTCTCCCCAGATTGCTATAACGGCTCGCAATGTGAATGGTGCGAGCCGGTTTTTCTCCCTCTTACTCGAATATATCCCAAACACCATGTCTGGCCAGTATTAGGCGCTATGTCGTTGCATCTGTTCTGGGTATGCAGGTAATATGACCACTTTCATTTTCAAGGAATTCGTCATGCTTAAACCTCTTCTTTTTTCTGTTCTTGGCTTATCAGCTCAGTTTGCCCAGGCATGGCAGCTGGACGCAGCGCACAGCGATGTGAGTTTTACCTCCATCAAGGCTGGCAGCGTTGCTGAAAATCATCACTTTAAGCAGCTTTCTGGCACCATTAATCCCGCTGGTGAGCTGGATTTAAGACTGGATCTGAGCAGCATAGAAAGCCTGATCCCCATTCGCAACGAACGCATGCAAAAAATGCTGTTTGACGTCGCTAAGTTTCCTGAAGCGAAGATCACCGCCAATGTGAGTCAGCACCTCAAGGCGTTAAAGCCCGGCGTGCAGATCATTCGTCAGGTCCCGGTGACATTGTCATTGCATGGTCAGGTGGCAACACTCAACGTGGATCTGGTGGTGAACAAAGGCGCTCAGCAACTTCAGGTGACGCCACTGCGTGCTGTGCTGATCAACAGCCGCGATTTTGGTTTGGATTCTGGCATCGAAGCGCTGCGCAAAGTGGCGGGTCTGAATACCATTGCCACCGCGGTACCGGTTACTTTCAACCTGGTGTTCAGTGAGTAATACTGAGGCGCTGATCGCCCACTATGTGACGCAGCATGCGCCCACCGGGCGCTGGCATGCCCACGAATGTGGGGTTGGCGCGTTTGCCATCGATGCACAGGGTCGCTGGTTTCACGAAGGCACTCCCATAGGACGTGAAGGCCTGGTGAAACTACTCGCCAGTGTATTGTGCTACGAGCAGGGCCAGTATCTGCTCAAATCTCCGTCCGAGACTTGCCCGGTGGAGGTCGCCGACAGCCCGTTTGTGATAGTCGCCTGGCAATATTGTGAGCTGGCACCCACACTCGGCCTGGGTCCGACACTTATTGCACAGGACAATCTCGGACGTTTGTGGCCGGTGTGTGGCGAGTTTCCCCTGGTGCTTAAATCCTACCAAGGTCAGTTAGTCCCCTATTTGATGCTCAATTATGGTTTGTCGGCTCGGGTTGGCCGTTCGGTTTACTATCAGTGGGCTGAGCTGGCGCAAAGCCAGGGTGAGGCGTTTGTGTTAACGTCGGCAGATACGCCGTTTGTGATTGGCTAGGCTGCGCCAGCGACGCAGCCTGAGGTGTCTACTACTGCGCTGAAGGGCTGTCCTGCTCTGCCTCTTCTTCTTTGACATACGGTCCCAAAAACCAGTCATCCAGCTGCCAGGCCAGCTCTTTCAAACCCAGTCCTTTTAAAGAGGAAAACGCGTGTACGGTAATGTCGGCATTCAGCTCTGCCAGTGCTTTACGCACTTGTAATACTTCGGCTTTGCGTTTGCCCTGCTTGAGCTTGTCGGCTTTGGTTAACAGTGCCAGTACCGGAATATCACTGCCTGCGGCCCAGTTAATCAAATCCATATCCAGGTCTTTAAGCGGGTGACGGATGTCCATCAGTACCACAATGCCTTTCAGGCTCTGGCGCTTTTGCAGGTATTCGCCCAGCGACTTCTGCCATTTCTTCTTCATTTCCAATGGCACTTTGGCAAAGCCGTAGCCCGGTAAGTCAATCAGGCGCTTGTCTTCGTCGAGCGAAAAAGTATTAATGAGCTGAGTACGGCCCGGCGTTTTACTGGTGCGCGCCAGCTTTTGATCGGTCAGGGCATTCAGTGCACTGGATTTCCCTGCATTGGAGCGTCCGGCAAACGCAACTTCAATACCGGTATCGGCGGGTAATCGGGAAATATCTGGGGCACTCGTTACAAACTGAGCACGGTTATACGGCATGCGGGATTTTAGCACTTCGACTCCTCAAGGGGATTGATCTCATTATTGTCTATTTTATTATACTTGGTTGCTAAAGCAAAAGCCGATAAAATCTGCACCCTGGGTGAGTTTTTACGCTATGTCCCGGAGAGGAAACTTAATCCAGGTCAAATCCCTATAATTTATGGGCTTAATGTGAGCAGAAAACGTGCCAGAGAAATTAATATCGTGTAGAATGTAGCAATTGCAACGTAAAACTCGAGTCCGTTGACTTTGTCTGTGCCAATTAGTGCACATTTAGCAAGCTTGGTCAGTCGGTCTCAAATAAGATTTGCCCACGCAGTAAAAGAAACGAGGCTTTTTCGGCTGGGGTCAAAATTACAGGGTCGGAAACAGAGAATTTACCATGAAAAAAATAGCATTAACTTTAACTATGTTGCTAGGGTCCTTGTCAGCCAGCAACGTCGCGGCATTTGATGGCGATGCGCAAGCAGGTAAAGCAAAGGCTGCAACTTGTGCGGCGTGTCACGGTCCGGATGGCAATGCTCCTGTTACTATGTATCCGAAAATCGCTGGTCAGCATGCGGATTATATCTACAAGCAACTGCAAGAGTTCAAGCTAGGTATGACCTCAGGTGGTAAAGAAGGTCGTATGGACCCTGTGATGAGCGGCATGGCTATGCCACTGTCGGATCAGGATATGAGAGATTTGTCTGCTTACTTTGCGTCTTTGCCAATGTCGTCAGGTACTACACCTGAAGATGTGGTCGAAGCGGGTCAGAAACTTTACAAAGCCGGTGATGCTGAGCGTGGTATTCCGTCTTGTGCTGCATGTCACGGTCCACGTGGTAATGGTACGTCTCTGTCTAAGTTCCCGAAAATCTCATTCCAGCACCCTGAATACATCAAGGCGCAGCTTGAAAAGTTCCGCAGCGGCGATCGTAACAACGATCCAAACGGCATGATGGGTGACATCGCGAAGAAACTGACTGACAAAGACATTGAAGTATTATCTAAATACTTAGGTGGCCTACACTAAAGTCGTATAGATACAAAACAGACCCAGTGTAAACTCTGGGTATTGTAAAAAAGGCAGCAACCAGGCTGCCTTTTTTTGATCTGGCGCTGTGAGATATATCTCAACATGCTTGTAAGATATATGCTTATAGTCAGTGTAAGAATTGACTTAATTTCATCCTGTGTTCAGTTGTAACCCTTTGTAATAAAATTGGTTTAATGTTGTTCTAAAATATTCAGGTAATAATTTTGTTATTGTTTAGTTGTAACTGTTTCAGATCGGCGTAGATTATTCGTTGTCGCCAGATAATACAAAAACAGGGACAATTCGTATCGGAAGCGTCGGTGGCAAGATTAGGTATTCTCTTTGAATACGCAGGATGACCAAGAAAGAGTCAGGAAGACCGAAAATAAAAAATGCATTGGAAGTTTGATAACAATAACAATATGGAAAGTGTTCACGGAAGTGACAATAAAAACAAAACGGAAGATACCACAATAAAAATAATAATGACTTAAAAGTCGAAGGGAGAAGTGTCCAGTTTGTGACGCTCAGATTAGTAAGCGGTAGAGAGCAATCTCTGCCGCTTTTTTATTTGTGTGTGCATATTTGTTCACTAATTGATTGCTGTTACAATACGGCCTTTAAGGCATTTCGGTTTATCTCAGTTGCAAAATCCACAGTCATGGCGTTGCGGCCTTTGTGAAGGCGACTCACTGACGCACTACCATCAGGACAAATTCAGAGACTACTGGCAGTGTCAGTGTTGCAAGCTGGTGTCTGTCTCCCCCGAACAGCGATTAAGCGCTGAGCAGGAAAAAGCCATTTACGACAGCCATGAGAATGATCTGATGGATCCCGGCTATCGGCGATTTTTATCCCGGCTGGCTGAACCGCTGTGTGGGCGCTTGGCGGCGGCCCAATCCGGCCTGGACTTTGGCTGCGGGCCGGGGCCATTGTTGGCCAAAATGCTGACCGAAGCAGGCCATCGGATGGCGCTATATGATTTATACTATGCCAATGATCCCAAAGTGCTGGATCAGCAGTATGACTTTATTACCTGTAGTGAAGTGATAGAACACCTGGCCCAGCCTGGTAAAGTGCTGCACCAGCTGCTGGCCATGCTCAAGCCTGGCGCACCATTGGCATTAATGACTAAGCTGGTAATAGATCCAGCACGTTTTGCAAACTGGCACTATAAAAACGACCAAACCCATATCGCGTTTTTTAGTCGTGAGACGTTTGCCTACATTGCAGAGCAATTTAATACCCAGGTTGAAGTGATAGGCAATGATGTCATCATTTTGACTAAGCGATAGTACAGAATGAGTAAAGACTAGTATGACCAGAAAGAAGAAATCCCGTAAGGTGGGCAACATTGGCACACCGAGGCTGAGTAAAGAGAAACTTCAGGAGCTGAGAGCGCTGAAAGAGCAGCGCAACAAAAAGCACAAAGGTAAAAAACCGGGTTCACGTAATGCACAAGAAGCCAAAATAGAAGAGAGTAAGGCTTCGGGTAGCAAGAAGGATCCGCGTGCGGGCAGTAAAAAACCGGTTGCGCTGGTACCTCAGCCACAGCAGGCCAGCGAGCCTAAGCTTAATCGTGACCTCAAACCTCAGGTGGAGCTGAAGAAGGTCGCGCCAGTGGCATTAACGCCGGAAGAAGAGCTACGCCAACTGGAAAATGATGAGCGACTGATGGCGCTGTTAGAGCGTCATGAGCGTGGTGAGCTAATAACCGGCAAAGATGCCAAGTACTTCAATAAGTCGGTGGCACGCCATCAGGAGTTATGTGAGTTACTGGGCATTGATGATGAGTTCGAAGAAGCTGATATGCCTCAGGAAGATGAGCTGGATCAGTGGATGAGCAATGATCTGGCCAATGAGTGGTTAACAGACGAAGACGAGGAGCGTTAAACTATGTGGATAGCCGCGATTGTGGTAGGCGCGTTGATCATCGCCGGTCTGGCATTTTACGCCGGCAAGCTGCTGTGGCAGCTTAAAGTACAGAAAGACACGATTGCAAAATTGCAGCAGGAGCAAAAAGAAAAGCTGGCACGCTCTCGTCAGGAGCGCAATGCCAAGCTGTCCGATAGTATCAACCTGATAGCCAAAGCAATGCAGCAAAAGCAGTGCGAGTACTCTGAGGGTTGTTTGCGGGTGTGGGTGCTGATGTCTCAGTATAGTTTTGATGAAGAGGTAGAGCTGAGTCAAAGCTATCCGGGCGTGCATGAAATGTACGAAGAAGTCAAAGAAATGCCGACCCACGAAGCACGCAAAAAATACAGCAAGAAAGAGATCTATAAGATGGATGCGCAGCGCTGGCGTGCTGAAGAGCGACTGGAAGCGCAGATCCTGGAAGACTGCGACAAGCTGTTGAGCCGGTTTAAGCCACTGCCAGGCAGCGAAAACGTGGTTTTTCAGTAGTTAAACAGCAGGCTTTACCGGGCGCGCGCAGCGCGCTTTGTTTGCCAGGTGGCGGGTGAAAACCCCGTCACCAGCATAGTTCCACCTAACACCAAGATCATCCCTCCCAGTGTATTGATCCCAACCTGTTCATCTAATACCAGATAGCCCCATACGATGCCGAACAGGGGAATTAAGAAAGTAACCGAAAGCGCAGAAGCCGCACCTACGTCTGAAATTAATCTAAAATACAGTAAGTAAGCAATGCCGGTACAGATCACGCCCAGTGCAATAACGGCAGAGATTTCCGTGCTATCTGGTACTGCCCGCATGGGTATAAAAGGGAGCAATGGCACCAGCCAGACAACGGCGGCCCACATGCTGCCATGGGCATTATCAAACGCAGCAATCTGTGGCGCGTTTTTAGCATAGTTACTCGCTACACCGTAACTCACGGCGGCTAGTACACCTGCCAGGACCGGCCAGATCAGCGCTTCTGAGACAAGTGTCTGGTCCCAGCCAACCAAGATGATCACGCCACATATCCCCAGCACCATGCCGATCAGGGACTTCACTGAAAGAGGCGTTCGGTGCCAGAAAAAAGCGATCAAAGCACCCCAAATGGCAGCCGTCGCGTTTAAAATTGCCAGCACAGAGACTGTCAGGGTTTGCGCCGCATAGGCAAAGAGCACGAAAGGTAGCGCTGTATTGAGTAATCCCAAAATAAAATAGTGCCGGGCGTGGGCGCGAAAATGCAGAGATCGCTTCAGGTACAAGGCTGTCACGAGCAAAGCAAGTGCGGCAAAGCTCACTCGGAATTCGATCAAGTAAGCCGGTCCAAAGGTCGGCGCGGCAATGCGCATAAACAAAAATGAACCGCCCCAGATTGCAGCCAAACAGATCAAACGTAAAAAACTGGATAAAGTCATCATCTTCTCTTTTACTGAGTCAGTCTGTAAATCAGGTGAACTAATGTAATTAAAGTGACGGAAGTGGCATCTGGATGCAATGAAAAATATGCAGTGAGTTCTGAAAGTGTCTACACGGGGGGGGCGAGCAGATTAACGCAGGGGAATGACATCCCCTGCGTAGACGGGCTTACAGGCCCAGTTTCTTTTCCAGGTAGTGGATATTGGTACCACCGTTTTGGAAGTTTTCGTCCGCCAGAATTTTCTTGTGCAGCGGGGTATTGGTTTTAATACCGTCAATCACAAGTTCATTCAGGGCGTTACGTGCACGGGCAATGGCCACGTCACGGTTTTCACCGTAAGTGATCAGCTTGCCGATCATGGAGTCGTAATGCGGTGGTACTGTGTAGTCAGCATAGATATGGCTGTCCCAGCGAATGCCCAAACCACCTGCCGGGTGGAAGCGCGTGATCTTGCCTGGAGACGGAATAAAACTTTCCGGATCTTCGGCATTGATACGACACTCAATGGCATGGCCACGAATTACAACGTCATCCTGAGTGATAGACAGCGGCTGACCTGCAGCAATTTTCAGCTGCTCTTTGATTAGGTCAACGCCAGTCACCATTTCAGTCACCGGATGCTCTACCTGAATACGGGTGTTCATCTCAATGAAGTAGAATTCACCATTTTCGTACAGGAATTCAAACGTACCAGCACCACGGTAACCGATTTCGATACACGCACGCGTACAACGATCACCAATGAACTTGCGCATTTCTGCGGTAATACCTGGTGCAGGCGCTTCTTCTACCACTTTCTGGTGACGACGCTGCATTGAACAGTCACGCTCGCCCAGGTGGATGGCATTGCCCTGACCATCCGCCAGTACTTGTACTTCGATATGACGTGGGTTTTCAAGGAATTTCTCCATGTAAACCATGCCATTACCAAAGAATTGCTGTGCTTCTGTCTGCGTTAGTGCGATAGAGTCTAATAACTCTTTTTCGCTCCGTACTACACGCATACCGCGACCACCACCACCACCGGCAGCTTTGATGATCACCGGATAACCGATACGCTTAGCGATTTGGACGTTACGCTCGTTATCTTCAGTCAGCGGGCCGTCAGAACCCGGTACACACGGCACGCCAGCTTTACGCATTGCTTCGATTGCAGAAACTTTATCACCCATCAGACGGATCGTGTCGCCTTTTGGACCGATAAAGACAAAGCCGCTTTGCTCAACCTGGTCGGCAAAATCGGCATTTTCAGACAGGAAGCCATAGCCTGGGTGGATAGCAACCGCATCGGTTACCTCTGCCGCAGCGATGATACGAGGAATATCCAGGTAGCTCTCGCTGGCAGCGGGTTTACCAATACAAATGGTTTCGTCTGCAAGTAGCACGTGTTTGAGGTCACGATCGGCAGTTGAATGCACTGCAACCGTTTTAATCCCCAGCTCCTTGCAGGCACGCAATACGCGAAGCGCAATTTCGCCTCGGTTTGCAATGACTACTTTATCTAGCATAGTGTTAACCTTCCAGGGGCATTATTCGATGATGAACAGAGGTTGATCAAACTCAACCGCATCGCCATTCTCAACCAGGATTGCTTTTACAACACCGGCTTTATCAGATTCGATTTGGTTCATCATCTTCATCGCTTCAACGATACACAGTGTGTCGCCCACGTTAACTTTTGAGCCCACCTCTACGTAAGCCGCAGCAGTTGGAGAAGACGCTGAGTAGAAAGTACCTACCATAGGTGATTTTACCTGATGGCCGGCAGGCGCGTCGCTGGCTGCAGCTGGTGCTTCCGCGGCTGGTGCTGGAGCTGCTGCAGGCGCTGGTGCTGCTGTTGGTAGTGAGTATTGCTGTGGCTGAGCAATAACCGGCGCGCTGCTGTGACGGTTGATGCGTACCGACTCTTCACCTTCGGTGATTTCCAGCTCAGCAATGCCTGATTCTTCTACTAATTCGATAAGTTTTTTGATCTTGCGAATATCCATAACTTGACCCGCCTGTTAGTTAATTTGAGTTATCTTGTTTGCGCAGCTTGGCTACGGCCGCCATTAATGCCGCCTCGTAGCCCAGCGCACCTAATCCACATATAACGCCCTGTGCCACATCCGAAAAGTAGGACTTGTGACGAAAGGGCTCGCGTGCATAAACATTTGATAAATGCACTTCATAAAACGGAATGCTGACGCTCAGTAAGGCATCTCGCAAAGCAATACTGGTATGCGTAAAAGCGGCTGGGTTGAAGATGATGCAATCAACACGCTCATACTGCGCATGAATATGCTCAATCAGCTCTGCCTCGCTATTGCTCTGAAAGTGACTTAGTTCAACATTCAAATTTACCGCGCTTTGCGTCAGGCTCTGCATAATGTCTTTCAAGGTCCGGGTGCCGTACTTGTCCGGCTCGCGTCGGCCCAGCATGTTCAGGTTTGGGCCGTTTAGGACTAAAATCTTCAAATTTGTAGACATAATGCGTGAAATTCCTTTATTTAGAAAACAAAGCGACTTTTTTCGAAAAAGACCTTGTTAACTTAAGCGTATGCACGGTAAATAGCAAATATTTCTCACGTTCGTGAACTATTATAGAGAGTTCAAGGTAAATAGCAGCAAAATACTGGTCTAATCAGCATAGGAAGAGACGAGACACAGAGGCAATTCTTCAGGCCTCTGTGTCGTGGGGAGCAATTCTTTCGCTAAAAAGCAGGTTACAGCACGTATTGGCGTACTTTTTCGAGGTGAGCGGCGAACTCGTCGGCATCCTGGAATCCGGTGATGCGCAGTTCGGGGATCTCATTGCCCTGGGTATCAAAGAACAAAATGCTGGGCAGACCGAATACCGTAAATGCTTCCATGATCTCTATGGTGGTATCGTTACTTTCGGTCAGATCGAGCTTTAACGTATCGAAGTAGGCAAACTGCGCCTGTACCTGCTCGGTAGGAAAGGTGTATTTTTCAAACTCTTTACAGGCCACACACCACTCGGCATACAGATCTACCATGGCGATTTTACCGTTACTGTTCGCTTGCTCGACTGCCACATTCAGCGCAGCCAGGTCGTCCAGCAGTCTGAAGCCTTGCTTGGTGTCATTTTGCGCCACGCTTGCCTGAGCTGTTTCAGGGGCCGGGAAAACCACGCTTCTGGCTGTCAGCAAGCCAACTACGAATAAGCTGGTTGCCATTGCCCAGAGCAGGGTTTTGCCTTTGCCTTGAGCCTGTCCGCTCTGCCAGTGGTGCAGATACAATGCGGTTGCCACCGCCAGCACCGACGCCAGGCCCAGAATAATATTAAAGTCGAGGATCCGCTCCAGCAGGATCAGCGGCACAAACAGCATGACAAAACCAAACAGGGTTTTGACCTGCTCCATCCAGCCGCCGGCCTTGGGCAGTAATTTACCACCTGAAGTACCCAGCAGCAGCAGCGGCAGACCCATTCCCAGGCTCAGCGCGTACAGAGTCAGGCCACCGACCATAAAGTCACCACTTTGGGCGACATATAATAGTGCCGCTGATAATGGCGCTGTGGTACACGGGGAAGCGATCAGACCGGATAAGACGCCCATAGAGAACACGCCAACATAATTACCGCCACTTTGTTGGTTACTGATCTCGGTCAGCTTGTTCATCATACCGCTGGGCAGTTTGATTTCGTACCAGCCGAACATGGTAAAGGCCAGCAACACAAACAATAAACTAAAGCTGATAAGTACCGCCGGGTGTTGCAGATAGCCCTGTACCTGGCCGCCAAAATAGGCCACCACTAAGCCAAGTGCGGCATAGGTTACGGCCATGCCCTGAACATAAACAAAAGACAGGCTAAAGGCCTTTTTGGTCGACAAATGTTGCTGTCCGGCGATCAGGCTAGACAGGATTGGAAACATCGGGAAGACACACGGGGTAAATGCCAGACCCACGCCCACCGCAAAAAACACTGCCAGGTTGGTGAGCAGTGATTGCTGCGCCAGTCGCTCCGTGAAGCTTAAATCGTCGCTATTAGCGGATGCAGCCTCAGGCTGGCTGGTTGCTTCGGCGGGTGGGGTTGCATCAGCATCGCCGCCACTGACGAGTACAGTTAAAGGTACTGTGATCACTTCGGGCGGGTAACACAGCCCGGCTTCGGCACAGCCCTGGTAGCGAATCTTGACGACTGCACCGTCTGTAATATTGCTGAGCCGGGAGATCACGGCAAATTGGTCAAAGTACACTTCGGTTTTGCCAAAAAATTCATCCTCGATCATTTCGCCCTGTGCATATTCGGGCACCGAAATGTCTGCCCCTTTGGCGATGATCTCCAGTTTCTTCTTATATAAGTAGTAGCCGGGCGCAATATCCCAGCCGGTAAACAGCACTTTGCCCTGCTGGTCGAAGTCGAACTTAAACGCTTCTTCGACGGGTAAAAACGTTTGCTGCTTGGGAGCGAGCAAGCTATCGAGCACAGTGGCATTGCCTGCCGCCTGGCTGCTGGTGCTTAGCAGCATTAACAGGGCGGTCAAAACGGCCAGTATGCCGCTGGGTAAAAAGCGCGTCAGCATTCGCATTAATTCAGTACCTCATCAATCCAGTTAAAATAGTCCCGCGATCCAGCACAGACTTCGATGACCTGAATTTCAGGCACATCGTATTGGTGCAAACGGTGAATGGTCTCCATGACGGCCTCGACCAAGTCAACATGCGTTTTAATCATTAACTTGTACTCGCTGTCCTGAGTGACCTCACCCTGCCACACATAGATGGACTCAACGTTTGGCAAAATGTTCACACAGGCTGCCTGTTTATTTGCCACCAACTGCCTGGCAATGTCTTGGGCCTGCGCATGAGTGCCACAGGTGGTCATGACCAATCGGTAAGGCGTCGTCATGGTTATCCTTTCACTTGAGCTAAATTTGCTCTAGTGTAACCAAACATGCCGGGTATCCCAAGCGCTTCACCTGTCGTTTCAGCGCATTAGTCGTGTGCTTTGCCGTGCCTGATGCGCGGGCTTGAAATAAGACCCGAGGACCCATACATCTATTTCAGTTATTTTGGAGATCCTATGTTTAAAGTCCTTTTTCTACTCTTTATTGTTATTCCCATCGCTGAAATAGCCCTGTTACTGCAAGTCAGTGAAGTCATCGGCGGATTTGCCACCCTGGCACTGGTGATCCTCACGGCGGTACTAGGAGCGCGCCTGGTCAAGCAGCAAGGCCTGGGTGCCTATGCCAATGTGCAACAACAAATGGCACGCGGCCAGTTACCTGCCAGCGATCTGTTTGCCGGTATTTGTGTGATCATTGCCGGTGTATTGCTGATGACACCAGGGATCATGACTGATGTGCTGGGCTTTATGCTGCTCACGCCGGCGATTCGCCAGAAATTAGCCAAGGCGCTGCTGCAACGTGCCACCGTGCAGGTGCAAAGTGGTGGTATGTTCAGCCAGCAGAGCACACAGCAACAGGAGCAGCAGTTCGATCCGTTTGCCGGTCGCACTTCTGGTCATGGCCAATCGCAACGTGATGAGGGGAATACCACGTTAGAAGGTGAGTTTAAGCGCAAGGACTAAAAAATTTGAAAAAAATGCTTGGGTTTTGATTTGCCCATCCCCATAAAGTGAAGCAACTTAGAAATTAATTAGCCCCTTGTAAACAATTCAGTTTGAGCGGGCAAACATCTTACACTATGTATTCTGTCACTGGAGAACTGACACATGAACATTCGTCCTTTACACGATCGCGTTATTGTTAAGCGTCTTGAAGAAGAAACTAAGTCTGCTGGCGGTATCGTTTTAACTGGTTCTGCTGCTGAAAAATCAACCCGTGGTAAAGTGGTTGCTGTGGGCAACGGCCGCGTGTTGGACAATGGTGAAGTGAAATCATTACAAGTTAAAGCGGGCGACACAGTCTTGTTCGGCTCGTACGTTGAGAAAACAGAAAAAATCGAAGGTCAGGAATACCTGATCATGCGCGAAGATAACATCCTGGGCATCGTAGAATAAGCCTGGTCGTCGCACTCAACATTTAACGGTTAATCGAAAAGAATTTAGAGGAATAAACATCATGGCAGCTAAAGAAGTTCGTTTTGCAAATGACGCTCGTACAAAAATGCTTAACGGTGTAAACGTACTGGCAGACGCAGTAAAAGTAACCTTGGGTCCAAAAGGCCGTAACGTGGTACTGGATAAGGCGTTCGGTGCCCCTGTTATCACTAAAGATGGTGTATCTGTTGCAAAAGAGATCGAACTGGAAGATAAGTTCGAGAACATGGGAGCCCAGCTCGTTAAAGAAGTCTCGTCTAAAGCAAACGATGCGGCGGGTGATGGTACTACGACTGCAACGGTACTGGCACAAGCTATCGTGAACGAAGGTCTAAAAGCTGTTGCTGCGGGCATGAACCCGATGGATCTGAAGCGTGGTATCGACAAAGCTGTGATTGCAGCGGTTGAAGAGTTAAAAGCGCTGTCTGTTCCTTGTTCAGACACCAAAGCGATTGCTCAGGTAGGTACTATCTCTGCAAACTCTGACAAAGAAATTGGTGACATCATTGCAGAAGCAATGGAAAAAGTAGGTCGTGAGTCTGGTGTTATCACCGTAGAAGAAGGCCAGTCACTACAGAACGAATTAGACGTTGTTGAAGGTATGCAGTTTGACCGTGGTTACCTGTCTCCTTACTTCATCAACAATGCTGAAAAAGGCCAGGTTGAGCTGGACAACCCACACATTCTGTTGGTTGACAAAAAAGTATCTAACATCCGTGAATTGCTGCCAACTCTGGAAGCCGTTGCCAAAACCAGCAAGCCTCTGTTGATCATCGCTGAAGACCTTGAAGGTGAAGCGCTGGCGACTCTGGTTGTGAACAACATGCGCGGTATCGTAAAAGTTGCAGCGGTTAAAGCACCAGGTTTTGGCGACCGTCGTAAAGCAATGTTACAGGATATTGCTACCCTGACTGGCGGTACGGTTATCTCTGAAGAGATTGGCCTTGAGCTTGAAAAAGCAACGGTTGAAGACCTGGGTACTGCGAAGCGCGTTGTTATCACTAAAGATGACACCACTATCATTGATGGTGCGGGCGAGCAGGAAGGTATTGATGGCCGCGTTGCGCAAATCAAAGCACAAATCGAAGAAGCGACTTCAGATTACGACAAAGAGAAACTACAAGAGCGTATGGCTAAACTGGCCGGCGGTGTTGCAGTGATCAAAGTTGGTGCCGCAACTGAAGTTGAAATGAAAGAAAAGAAAGACCGCGTTGAAGACGCCCTGCATGCAACCCGTGCTGCGGTTGAAGAAGG
The DNA here is from genome assembly GCF_000967655.1 of Pseudoalteromonas rubra. Taxonomy (GTDB): domain Bacteria; phylum Pseudomonadota; class Gammaproteobacteria; order Enterobacterales; family Alteromonadaceae; genus Pseudoalteromonas; species Pseudoalteromonas rubra_A. Next base: position 28,238 of record NZ_JXYA01000041.1, on the reverse strand, counting down.
CGTAGTACCTGGTGGCGGTGTTGCACTGGTTCGTGTTGCAACCAAGTTGGCTGACTTGACCGGTGACAACGAAGAGCAAAACCACGGAATTAAAATGACTCTGCGTGCATTGGAAGCGCCTTTACGTCAAATCGTATTCAACGCCGGTGATGAGCCTTCTGTTGTAATTAATAAGGTGAAAGACCATAACGGTAATGTAGGTTTTAATGCCGCAAATGGTGAATACGGAAATATGATTGATATGGGCATTTTGGATCCGACTAAAGTGACGCGTTCTGCACTGCAATACGCAGCGTCTGTTGCTGGCCTGATGATCACCACAGAAGCCATGGTTGCTGAAATTCCGAAGGAAGAAGCAGCGGGTGCCCCTGACATGGGTGGCATGGGCGGCATGGGTGGTATGGGCGGCATGATGTAATCTGCCTCCTATGATTCCATAGAAACTCATAACGTTTCAAAAACCCCGTAAAATACTGTTTTACGGGGTTTTTCTTTTTGTTGAGCTGTTCAGCTTGTTTCACAATAGTTCATGAAGTTTCAATTTTTCGGGGGTATAAAGTGGGGGATCACCATTTGCTAAGCGATGCTTTTTAGTATTAAATGAGGTGCATACCCCACAATTGATACCCCTAGAAGGAATGGACTATGAGTTTAACGGCGTTAGAAGTGAAAAGTATCACTTGTCCAGAAGGCAAAAAGCAAATCAAGAAATTTGATGGTAATGGTTTGTTTTTGCTAGTAAAAAGTAATGGTTCAAAATTATGGAGGATGCGCTTTAAGCTATCAGGAAAGCACAAAGAGTTGGCTTTAGGTCAGTACCCCACGATACCCCTCGTTGAAGCAAGAAAGCTGGCAGAGGAAGCAAGGGTTTCTCTGATTCAGGGGATCAACCCAATAGACGAAAGAAGAGAGCGTAAACGAAGCCACGCTGCAATTGATAGACAGTTTCATGCCGTAGCTATGAATTGGTGGGAGCAACAAAAAGACTCTTGGTCGGCTGATCATCAAGCTCGCGTAAAGCGTTTTATTACCAATGATTGTAAATCTCTGAGCAAACTACTTGTTGAGAAAATTGATGCAGGCCATATAACCGAAGTTATGTTGTCTATAGAGGCATCAGGGAGCCCTAAAAAAGCCCCTGTGATACTTTCAATCATTAATCGCATCTTTGGCTATGCCCTGGCTCACAGGCTGACCAGATATAACCCAGCTCAAGGTTTACCACTTAAAGACATTATTAAACCACTACCAAAAGTACGCTCACACTCTGCCATCATTAAAGCGAGTGAACTTGGGAAGCTCATTTATGACATAGATACCAGTCCCACAGGGAGCTTTTGTACCGTTGAAGCCTTGAAGCTTATCCCAAGGTTATTTCTCAGACCGAATGAAATACGTAATTTGAAGTGGGAGTACGTTGATTTTGATGACAAGCTCATTCGCATCCCAGCCGCAGAAATGAAAAAGGACCGTGATCACCTCGTTCCACTCTCAAAACAGGTTATCAAGCAGCTGAGATATATACAGGGCGTTACCAGCTACTCTGTCTATGTTTTCCCGAGCCAAAGGGATAGTAGTAGACCCATGAGTAAGAATGTTATGACAAACCGCTTGAGAGACTTAGGATATGCTGCTGATGTAATGTCTGCTCATGGTTTTAGAAGTACTGCTTCAACCATACTACATGAGCAAGGTTGGAATCATGACGCAATAGAAGCTCAACTCGCTCACTTAACTGGAACGAATACATCAAGGGCATATAACAGGTCGATGCACTTACCTGAGCGCAAGAAAATGATGCAAGAATGGAGTGACTATTTAGAACGAATTTCAAGTAAATAGTTATATGTTCATAAGCCACAAGTTGTTGATTTTGATATTTTAGTGAGGTCTTTTGTCTTCAAAAACCTCAGCAGAATGCGAACTATTTACAAAATTAAAAAAAGTTGTATAAATTAATGTTGAGTTAATAGGTACTGAGTATAATTGCTTCGCCTAAGACGTCTGGCAATTATATATTTACTAACTTTTTTTGATGAAAAAAGAAACATTTCTTACGTCCATTTCAATCGACGTGTATCAACCGAATAACAGTGGAAAAGCTTGAGAACGTTCAAAAGTATTTTATGACTTACTGAATTTGAATATGAAACAGATCCAATGAATTATCAAGATGGTTCGTTTGTGTGCCGAAGATGGAGGATCTTTACGTATGATATAGTAAAGTTGAAAACAATTTTCCTCCTTTACACTCATTGCATTGATGAAACTGCTGTACACAAGCGACACAATGAAAACGCATTTAGATTTTAATAAAAACAGCATGATACGATTTGTTTGAATGATGAATAATTGGTTTTTTCAACGCACGTTGCGTAAGAAAGTAAAAGTTTCTCACAGGCAAAGGCATATCTATATTTCATGAAAAACATGAAGCTGAAAAAGTGAACTCATGAAGCAGTTCATTTACTCGGAAGTCTGTTCAGCCACCCCCGAAAATGCCATCGTACTTCTTGATCCGCATTGAGATATGTCGAAAGAAATAGCGAGATTCAAGGAATTTTCGGACGAAAAAATGGCGGACAGATTGGTGTATATCGATCCGTCACTCAGTACGAGTGCCTACCCATCAATTAATCCATTTTCTTTTGTCGATACTCACGAAGACAGTATGAACCTCATGGCACAAGAGATCATCAAAATACTTAACGTGTTGCTCAAATGAACGACGACAACCAGCCAAATGAATGCGATTTTGTACCCATGTGTTTCAACTCTACTCAGGCGAAAAGACAGCTCGCTGATAGACCTGAAACGATTTATGAATGATGATGAAAACTCTGATCTTATTGAAGACTGATTGAAGCTAGAAAACCCGATTCATCGTTGATTCTTCATTAAAAAATTCAAAAGTAAATCATTGGGAATAAGTAAGCATGCTATAGAAATGAGGCTGCAAGTCTTACTAAATGACCCCATATTGCAGCGATTACTCACCTGAGCTCATTCGATAGATCTAGAAAGCTTGATACAACAGAGAAAAATCATCATCTTTAGACTGCCACTATGAGAGCTGGGAAGTGACAGTGTTGAAGCCTACTGACGCTTTATCGTCGCGTTGCTGCGTGTGATTGCACTCAAAAGAGCCAAAACACTCAGAGTGAAAAGAGTTCCAACCTTTTTGTTTATAGACGAGTTTCATAATTTCATTTCTTCTGACCTTGAAAAAGCGTTAACCCAGTTGCGTAAATACAAGCTGTACCTTGTCCTGGCCAGCCAATACATCTGACAATGCTGAGACAAGTACTTGCAAAAAGCACTGTTGTCAGTATGAGTGATTATTGCCTGACAGAACGAACGAAAAAGCCGAAAGGCCATTGAAGACGAAACCGCCATTGTTTCGGGCGAAATAGAAAACTTGAAACATTGAGAATTTTGGGTACAGTCATCAATGGTACGACCATTTAAAATTAGGGTGCCAAGCTTTCTTTTAAATAACGCTCATTCCATGCCGTATACTCTGTGGAAACAGATACGTAAGATTCAACTATCTAAATATTACTTTGAGAGAATAGTGAATTTTGAGCCAAATAGGCTCACAAAACACATCGACCTTTCGGGATTATCTCCTAAATATTAGAGCCTTGAAATTAACAATCGCACAGAGTTATGTGCTAGAAGCACTAGCGACATTTCAATACCTTACATCGCAGCAACTCAGTTCTATCTTACCGAATGTAAGCGTCTCAACGGTGAACCGTTACTTACGATCTTTAAGGGAATCAGACAGGCCTTTGGTGAGGGTGCTAGAGTTCGGATTTGTACCATGAAAATGACCCCTCGCTCCTGTGTATTGTCTGACGGAAAGAGGAGCAAAGTGACTGGCAAAGCAGTGAAGGTATTCATTAGAAAGTATTAGAAGACCACTAGGGCGAAGTTGCTTCTTTGCAGCTGATTATTATCATCGAGTCGCGACCATTGATTTCAAAATATCGTTTTTTAAGTGGATACGTAGGCAGTGATATACATTGAACTTCTTTCATTGCTACTTCGAGCGAGAGTGAAGTAATAACACGCTCAGTGGGGCTACTTCCAAGTCAAAAGCTTTGCTCAAGGCCTGAGATCTGCAAATAATCCCTGATGCCATTATTGGCTATCAAACACCACAGTGAGGCAAGCTCACGCTATTTGAGCAGCATATGGGTAGAGATGCCAAAAGAGCGCTCCAGCAAATACAGTGGCACTGTTTCTTTCTATCTCTGTGAGTGGTGAATAAGAAATACGGTTCACACAAAAATAGCTGTATTTACTATGTGTTTGAGCACAAGTCATGTATGGAAGCGGTGGTTCGCAGGCTGGAGCAGTTGAGTTGATTTGCTAAGTTTCGACCGTATTTTCGTTTTAAGACAATGCAAGAGGACTTAAGTGTCCTGGTTGGCTTGTAGTTCTTTATCTACCAATTCGACCAGTTCTGCGGGTGTGCATTCCAGTACTCTTGCCAGATCAAACACCGTAGCGAGAGTTGGTTGGAAGACCCCTTGTTCGAGTTTGGAAATATGGGCTCGGTCAATGTCTGCCTCAAGCGCTAAGAGTTCTTGAGACATCTTCTTCTTACCATGCTTTCGAACATTTCTCAGCACTCGGCCAAAGGCAATTTTTATATCCAACGCTGATTCCAATCAATGCTCTAAAAGTATTGGAATGTTCAATTTTTGTGGTATAAATTACCACGGGGTATACCCCTCAAAATTAAATAAGGAAGGATATTATGAATAAACTCGCTCATTCACTGGCAGCTCTCTTTGTATACTTCATTTCAACTTTTGCCCTCTCAGCTGAGCAAGAGTCGGTCTATGGCATTGATTACCATAAAATTACGTATCCGAAGATCATTGCTGATTTTATGTATGGTATAGAGCCAAAGCTGATCCAGTACTACGACACTTTGAATTTGACCGAAGAGCAAAAGGTTCAGTCACTTAAGGGGATTGCTGGAAGTTTGACTTTGAATCATATGTTTAAAACACTGGTGGAAGATATTGCTGCAACTGATCCAGAAGCTACGTTTGTTTTTACGAAGCTGCCGAAGGACGATTACTCAAATCTACATTTGCTCGCAGAGTATTTCCGACAAAAGAAAGAATACAAAGATAAGACGGGGGTTGAGTTAACGGAAGAAGAAGCCGAAAGTACCCAAAAGTTATATAAAGCTTTGTTTGGTAAAGATTATAATCATTAACTATCAGTCATATGGAAAAATTGGAGGAACAGCTTTCACTGGCTGACATGCAACAACAAGAGCTCATGAAATCGCTTTCGTGAAAACTTGATGAACAATTGTGAATAGGTGGCGTAAGAGAATTAGGGGACAAATATTTGCAGTCACTTGATGCAAATATTCAAGCCTGAAATGAACCATCAAAAGAATTCGCACAATACCAGCTTCGTATTGAGTGATTGAAAAATCTCACAAGATACAGCAAGAGGAGCTGATATGAGGCTTTTATTGAGCTGCTGAAGAAGCAGGAAATATCGTCTGTTGACTCATTGCTGCTAACAATGAGTCATAGTAGAGAATCAATACAGTATATAGAACAGAACGGATTCCCTACTAATAAAACATCTATTGATCTATTCAACGAGAAATTCTGAACTAAATTATCAGTATTGATTGAAGCTGATAAACAAGTGCTCAACTCATATGAAGCCTGTACTGAAAGACTCATAAAACTTCATGACCAGCTTGATCATACTGAGCTTGCAGGCTCTAAAATATTAGCGTTGCTGAGTAGGCTCAAAGATGGCGATACCGAAGCGTACACGCAAATTAAAGAGCTATTGCTTAATGATCCTAATGAGCTGAAAAAGCTCTTACTATCAGCCAAAAAAGCGGATTCAAAGAATCCCCAATCCCACATATACAGAGAAATTACGCTCACGTTAATTGATATTGACCCCAGCTTTGGAGATAAAATTAGAGCGTTTGAGGACAAGTACTCATCAAATAAATCGTTAGAAACCAGTTACCTTTTATCGCTTTCTGGTAGCAATATCGAAAGGGTGTGAGATTCGCTGATATCGCGCGGTGACGAAAACGAAATCATAGCGATAGATATGTGAGTGAACCCACCTCTCAGGGAGATATCACTGGATGGTGATTACGCCATTGAATCAAATTTTCCACTTGCTGATTTGCTCAAGCCTGAGCAGGAATACCAAAAGGTCTATAAAGACACCATGCCCAAAATAAGAGCCGCAGGTTTTTTAAGGACTCAGGCAATTCAGGAGCACATTGAAGACCTTATGCAACATAGTTCAGGGGTGTCTGAAATAAAGTCTGCATTGAGCAGGTGTTATCAAATAGATGTTTCTTTTATTAAGAGCATGGATGATCTCAAACCAAGTAATCTTGCTAGTTTCATGCAATGATTTCAAAACACACTCGATACTGCGATGGAAAAGTACAAAGCCTGACTTGATGTAGCGATCCAGGCTAATCGTGAAAAAGTAAAAGAGCAGGACAAGCGAAAAAGGGAAATACTCCAGTTTGTTCATTGAATTGGTTTTGATCTCATAGATCAGTATTTTACTGACTCACTTATCCAAGAAATCAAAAGCAACTCGTTTGATGTTCATGGTTTGCATCTAGATCCGAATCGTCTTGATATCGCCAATGGTATGTTTGGTGAAAGTCCGAGTGAAGCCGGTGGTACAAGATGGAAGAAAAACCTCATTGCGTTCTACAACAAAATGATAACCTGAAGCCCTGATAAGCCTCTATCTGTTATCACGCATATTTCAATGTGATGAAAAGTAGAGGACAGAACTCAGATGCAGCATTTGCTAAGGAGCTACGGACTGCTCACTGAAAGTGGGAGTTTTAATAAGGAAAAAGCGAGGGGGAATTTGGGTAATAATATAGGTTAGCACCACATAATAAACAGTTTTAAGAAAGGAATTTTTATTGTTATAGAGTCATATAGTGTACTAATAATATCTGAGCTTATAGTTTTGATGAATAGAGTGGACTTCACCTGACAAACAGCTCTGAGCGAAAGTCGGACTATCGTTCAAGCTCGTTTCTGGACAAAAGTGTGCTAGGGCATTTGCACAAGCACACTAATGGAAGATAAGAAAAAGTAACTTGAAACACTGAAGTGCTTGTTATCACAACTGAGCTTTCACCGCTTCTGAGATCATATTTACTTCTTTCATATAGCCAGAGAGCATACCCGATGGGAGTTTATTGAAGTAATCATGTAAGCATCCAGCTATGGAGGCTCCCTCGCCAATATTCCGTGCTAAATCTTCCGTTAAGCTTTTAGCGTGATTCAACTGGTTAACATACACCTCATCTCTGTGTTTTTTGTTAGGCGAATTCTTCGGATTTTTTGCAAACTCCCGCAGAAGTTGCAAACCCTGAGGTATCTCATTTTGAATTAATAATAATATACTTTTGTAATAACGGGCGCTTGAATAGTAAGATACTTCGATTAATTGATTCAGCATTGACTCTATCACATTAACATCCTGGAGTTGGAACATTCTTTTTAGCAGATCAGAGTCAAATATCGTCATAAATGCATAGTCACACCCACTATCGGCAGCAATAATCAAGCAGCGAAGCGCTTCCACCACATTGCCTTCATTTAAAAGAAAGGCCGCCATTGCATAAGCTGCGCCTACATGACCACGATTATGTGCCATTGATAGCCACAATAGACAGTTTTCATTTAAGCCGTCACTCAATACCATACCAATCCAATACATAGCACCAACATGGCCATTACTTGCAGCTTTATTGATTAATACTTGCTCTTCTACGGAGCGCGGTCCATTGGCAAATAATAAGGGCAGACAAGACTCGTTTATACGGTTCTTAAGAAATTGAATAAGCTCATCCCATCCACAACCATAGTCATTTATAGATGACTGATTTAAATGCTTCTTCGGTCCAGTTGAGGAGTTAATCGCGTCATACTCTACTTTTTTTGCCTTCCTATAACTTCCTGCCGTCGTACCACATGGAAGAACAATGTCGTCAGTATGAACAGTGTACATTGCCTCTGTGAAGTCACTATGAAGATTTTTTAGCCACCCACCAACCTTTAAAGAATATGATTTATTATTGTGCGAAATGACAACGTGATGCTTCATCCTGTTTACTCCCTTAATTATAAGTACGATCACAGTAAGCTTGCGCTGCAAATAGAGCTTGTTCCCAAGTCATTTGCGGATGTTTTTCCATAAAATCCAATGCGATATTCATCAGTAATCGTTGAACCCCGAGAGTACCTGATTCCATCATTTTTTGCTCATTGTCGATCCGGGAAAGAACTTGCCCTTTACGTTTGCGAGAGTCAGAAGTAGATAGCTTGATGATTTGTGACATGAATATTGCCTCCTATAAGGTGAGAGGCAGAAAAGGAAAGCACAGACCCGCCTCTCATAAATTAAATGAGATAGAGAATCCGTTACTTGCTTTCGCTGGCTACGAACAAGCCAAATTGGAGAATACATACGAATCAGAAAAAAGGCAATAGCACAAGTGCTTAATTTACATGCGTGACAGCAGTGATTCGGAGGCTGATGTTACCTCAATCCTGTTGACACATTACTGATATTAGGACAAGTGAGTCAAGTGACGATTTGGTGAAATAAGTAGTAAATCTATTGAAACAAAGAATGGGGCAGAAACGAGTTACGCCTGTAGATCTGTTTATGGTACAAAGCAGCTACCCACTGTCAGGTTAGATTCAACCCTTAAGATCAGATTTAACAGATCAAGTTAAGATTTAATCATAAAGTCTAGTAATTATATCGGTTGACCCTGCGAGTCAATAACCGATTTTCCTACGTGCCTTGTAAAATAACGGTTCTTTGACACCTTGCGTCATACCGATGTTTCATAATCACTTTATTAATTAATTTCTTGAATTATGAGAAATACGGTGAGTGAACTACAAGGTTACTTTTGTCCATTTGGATCTTTAGATATTCGTGCGATTTGTAAGATTGGTGATGATCTTGATATGAATGAAGGTGAGCTGTTCGAAATTATAGATGATTTTCGTGAAAGCATTGGCTCTGAAAGTTGGGATAATATTGATCCAGTGTACTGCGTGCTTGACTATGTGTTGCAAGAAGCCAGAAACAGAGTGTCAGAGGTAACTGGCTATGACTTTATCAATGATTTTTCAGGAGCATGAACAGAAATATATGTGCATGGTAACTTCATGTGCAGTAGCTTTGATTACTCTGAGGCTGCAATTGAAGAGCTTGTCAGCAATACTTCATGACATACTTCAGAGTTAATGGACGATAAATTTTGCAAATATCTTTTCGATGAACTGGATATTTCAGGGGCGTAGCCCCTGATCTTTTATGATCTATTTTACACCCTTTTTAAGTAACCCATCATATGCAAATAACAGAGCTATTCAATTGATTTAAAAAGTACTTTCTCGTGGCGAGATGAAATAAGGCTAAAAGCTATATGAGCGTGTTGAGCACCATCAATCTACTTGTTTCATACAAAGGGGCGGAATCTCTCTGATACTATACCAGAGACGTGTTGGAAGACTTCCTGACAGAGACAAGTAAGTTGAGATGCTGGACTTCCAAAACATACAGAAATCATTGGCAAAACCTAAAGTCTTTTTTTGTCCGGTGTGAAATTGTGGGCTACGTTAAAACAAACCCCGTACTCAGTGTGCCAAAGCCTAAACTCGATAAGCCTTTGCCCAGGTTTGTTTCAGAAGCAGACATCAAAACGATCATCTACGAAACCGAGTATTACCCATGGAGATATTCACTTGAAAGGTCACGCAACAGCGCGATAATTTTCACCCTATTGCTTTCGTGAATGAGACTCCAGGAAATGTTGAACCTTACCACATCAGACGTCGACTTTTGAGAAAAGGAAATCCTCATCAGGAAAGGGAAATGAAATAAGGACCGAATCGTTCCTATCAACCAAAAGTTGCTTCCTCGACTCAAACAGTACCATGAGCACAGGAGTAGAAAGCTGAAGCCCTCTCAATGGTTCTTTACAAGCGTGAGATCTGGTAAACAACTCACTCAGAAGAACATAGCGACCATTTGTCAAAAAATCAGGTGTGCAGCATGAGTGTATTTTTCTCCGCATATGCTGAGACACACATTTGCTCGTATGGCAATTGATGCAAAGGTGAACTTGTTTGCAATTAAAGAGGTTATGTGACACGCAGATATTAGCACTACTCAGAGGTATTTATCGATTTCAAAAGAAACACTGAAAAGACAAATTTCTGATGTTAACTTTTTTATTTGACATTAAAAGAATTATCAATAAGATGCTTTGGCCTTATGGTTGTTGGATGAAAATTCAATAATTACAAATTTTACCGAAATTTGCGTAAATTAAGTTGTGAGGTGAAGAGTAAGCAGTCGTTTATTATTCCCTTATTAAAGCCAAAGAACATCTAAGCTATAAGAGCTTATATGCTCTTATAGTTCTGTCGCGGAGTGGAGAAGTGGTATCTCGTCGGGCTCATAATTAAAACCCTGCCGAAACCATTTTTATTAGCAGCGATAGAATTAGCTATTTCTAGCTTAAAAGTACGTGAAAATTAATTGAAATTTGTATCCGATGACAAAAAGGTAACACCTGAAAGTCATCGTTTTTTTATGTTTTAATTTATTTTTTATGTTTCAAATCGAAGAATTACATAACAAGTTTTGCAGGTACTGAGAAATATTTAATTGATACTCACCGAGAACGGTTCAAGCGTTCAAACACAATTTTGTACTGGTCAGAAAATACAAATCAATTGAAAAAATTCATGAGCTGGACAAAGCATATATCGAATCCTTTATCATTCACGCAAAGATTGACAGAGAGTGGTCTCCTAAAACCATAAAAAATAGCCTCTGTTATCTCAGCCTGTTTTTGAAACGGTGTGTGAATGAAGGCTATATTGATGAAAATCCAACTCAGAAGATCGCTCGCCCGAAAGTTCCCAGGAAAGAGCTAAGAGGCCTATCAGCAGAAGAGGCTACCAGCCTCATTGAGTATGCTAAAAACTTACCAACATCATACTCTTATTACAGAGACAGGTGAGTCGCAATTATTGCAGTCTTTCTCTATACCTGAATTCGTTTCAGTGAGCTGATAAACATCAAAGTCTCAGATATGGATATTGAACATCGAGTGCTGCACATCAAAAACTGAAAATGAAGCAAAGATAGACTCATTCCTATGCCTTGAGCTCTAGTTGATATCCTAAAAGGCTACATAGCTCAGCGAAATAGACTGAAGAAAAAGTGCATCTACTTTTTTACTTCGAGTAAATATGACACTCCGTTGAGCTATGACGTACTCAGACGTTACATTTCCACACTCAGAGAATATAGCGGCATATATTTTTACGCCCACAAGCTTCGCCGTACCTTTGCTACGTTGATGCTTGAAGGTGGCTGTGATTTGTACGCATTAGCCAAAATGATGTGACACAGTGATATAAGCACCACAGAAAGGTACTTAAGTGCAACCGTCTATCACTTACAAAGACAGGTCAATAAACATCCTCTGAATTTTTAGGGGATATCGTGCCTGGCGATCTTGAGTGGAATAGGCTAGATTCTGTGGCCCCTACCTTAGTATCGGTTTTAAAATCTAATGCTCTGATAGCCAACCGAGTTCGTGAATTTGTTGGAATCAAGGAAAATGACATAGTTATTATACAATTAGCTTCCGAGAAGTTGAGAACAAGATTTGCCTGATACTTGGTGGATAAAAAAAGATAAAAAAACTTGCGTGATTCGCGATGTTTAGTCTAACCTTTTAGACCCTGATTGAAATTTGCTCGGTGGTACGTATCGCGATGTACTCTCCTGTGCAAAGAATATGCTGATTTGGATTGTTTTCTGTCTCAGGAAATGAAATGTTTATCTTAGATAAAAAATTCCACAATGTTTGTTTTTGGGTTTTTTTATTCATTTTTTGGTCTAAAATGTTACCATGAAGGTAATTTATTTTTGACAGATTTGGAAAAGTCATTATAGTCAGTACGGCCTGACCTATGAATTTATAGGTACAAGTGCGAATAAAAAAAAGCCTCTCGTAGAGGCTGCATGATTACCAAAGTTATTGGATGGTTTTCGATTTATCGGTTTTTTTCTCACTGAAGTTTACTTCAATTTGAGAGCCGAAAACTCGAATTTGAAATCTGGTGATTTCATCCTTCCTATCTTGCATGATTGCTGTGGTGTTTGCTGCGCCAACAACAAGTTCAACCATCAGTATACATGCTAGTACTTTGGCTAAGATTAAAAGCCCGGATAATATTCGGGCTTTTTTACTTCTTTTATTTTCGGGATTTAGCATAACCATCTCCCTAGTTTCGCCAACAGCTAGTAATAGTGTGAGGCTAAGTTGGCGTTTCAAAGCTTGTTCCCACACCAACTACTTACACGTAACCATTTACTGCTATGGCTTATTTGAGCCTAGACTCTATGCGCATGTTAAGCAACTAATTGTCGGAAGGAAATAGCCCTAAGGTATGCTGATTTGGTTGTTTTTTTCTTCCAAATTGGTGCTGCTTCCTCTATTTTTCAGTTTTTATATTAATTAGCACTAAAAATGTGTATTGCTTGGTTGCATTATGAGGAAAAGAATGTATAGATTGACGCATGATTGATGGCGAATCATGATATGTTTGCTTTCTAAATTGGTGCAAAAAATTTAATTTTTATGACGAATTAATCTTGCTATTACTAGGGAATTTAAAGGAAGAAGTATGAGTAAAAATGTTGAATTAGACCCGTTTAAGCGATACACGCTTCTAGCTGAAAGAGCGCATAGTTACTTCAAAGATGGTCAAAAGGTGAAAACAGCAGCGGCAATTAAGAGTGAGTTAGAAGCAATTGTAAGGGATAATTTAGCGGAATTTTTAACTCTACATGGATATCCTGAAGGTGATTTCGATAAGTACAAAATTACCGTTAAAGATCCTTATCTTCTTCTTAATCCTAGAAAAGAAGGTAAAAATAGAACAATTAGTCAAAAGAAGTTTGAGTTTTTTTGGCATCACTTTGAGATGGATAGCTATGTTCATAAACAAGTGAAGGAGTTACCTGATAATTACCTTTTTGATGCTTTAAAGTCCTTTATATACAACGACAAAGATGTAAATGGAGATCTTGAGCCAGGCCACTACATCTTGAAGAGGATGTCCTTTAATTCCAACTTTAAGGGGCATATTGTTGTTATTAGGATGTGGGTGTACTTTGAAACCAACACTATAGGTGAGAGAGTTTTAAAGTACAGAGCAATTAATGCCTATGACCAAGCGAGCACCTCTGAAGGTGAGCCTTACAAAAGAATACGAGTAAGTGAAGGGTTTGTTATTAAAAATCAATATAATACCCTTCTTTTTGGTTCAATAGATTACACACATTTGTTTGAGACAGAAGGAAAGTCATCTTCCAATCATTATCCAGAAATAGTTTCGCTGCATACAGCCAGCCCAAACTCAAGCTTATTCGTTGGTTTTTCTTTGGCGAATTACCCTGACTATAAAAAACCAGCAGTAACACAATGCTATATCGAACGTTTAAGTGCTGTTGATGATAAACTAATGACATTCGATGAGTATCTTGCTGCAAAGCCGTGGGAGAAAGATCAGCAGACTGGAGAAATTAAAATTGGTGTGCGACGGCCAACAAAGAGTGAACTTGTAAATCTAACGCTGTCAAAAGACGATGCTGCACATCGGAATATCATGATTCCAGAAAAGTCTGAATTACCAGATTAAAATAAAATGTCTAATTTTTACCTGCATGATATTCTTTAAGAAGGGTTTTTTGTTGAATGTTTTTTTGATTTTATTCTGAACTAATTGATATTAAATTCGACGACGATTAAAATTTTAATTCAATGTGACCTGGCGACTACCTGAGTTATATAACCTGTCATTGATCTAAGGAGAGGTGAGTGAGATGAAATTGTATGTGAAGAACCCATCAACGGGTGAAAAGATATATTTAAAACAGACTGCGCTTACACGTCAAGAGCTAGCAGCCCAACTTGGTGCCTATAAGTTTAGTGTTGATGGACAGATCTTTTCTGTAAGTGACGTTTTAGCCGAAAGTAGTGAAAACACAGCGAGTGCTATGGCAGCAGGGGGAGTCATTGGTGTCGTCGGTGGAGTACCTGGTGTAATACTTGGTGGGTTGATCGGAGCTTTACTCGGTAAAGGTAGTGATGACGAGGATAAAGTTCAATCAGAAAATTTCAACAGGAGTCGATAGTGCGATCTCCAAATTTAAAGTTGGCTCTAGTTTTTTTGCTACTAGTTGGTCTATCTGCTTTACTGCTTCTCAATAAATCGGAAATGATGTTATATGTCAAAAATGTATTAGAGTGGGAGCATTTAGGAGCGGCTCTTTGGCTTGGTTTGACCTCTTGCTTCATAGTTCATTATATGTCTATATTTTCTGACGATTCATATCAAGGAGGGATTATTTATAAACACTTTGGGAAGTTCGCTGACTCGGCGTTTGCATCCATAACCTATGGACTTGCATCATCAACTTCGGCATCGATATTAAAAGGTGTTTATGTGCAGCAGTTTTTTAGTACTGAGGTGTACTTTAAGAACTTTGATGATATAGATATTTGGTCAATGTTGGTTGTATGTTTGTTTTTACTCGGTTATTCAATCTATGCTGGTTTTAACGCTTTGAGGACTGCAATATTTAATACTCAGACAGAAGTCGCAGTAGGGATTAGTAGTTAGCTTTTTGAGCAATGCGTGAGATATGCCGACGCTGTTTCCTTAACTATGTCACAAAAAACCAGAACAAAGTCTGGTTTTTTGAGGATATAACTCTTATGGATGGAAGGAGTGCTTTAAGAAAGACGCGGCTCCTGATCCTCTGAACCATTTGATTTTGCAGAGCAGATCATCATGGTTAACACCGCCCCACAACATACGGCCCATGCTATATAAATAAGCCCTTCAAAGTTATCGTAAATCAATGTCCAAGACTTCCAATCAAAATATGACCAAGCAATATTTTCGATAAGTCCTAGTAGATTTATGACCGACATATACATGAAAATCCAATGAAAAATCCCATCAAAATATGTTAACTCGATCTTTGGTGATTTCGATATTAGCCGAGAGACTTGTACTCTAAATATTAGGAGGATTGTGATCAATAAACAGAATAATATTTGCATTCCATAGATCAACGTGCCTTGAAGAAGTTTATTATCAGATGGGTTGACATAGTTGACGATACCTGCTTCAAAAATAGCATATTCAATGCCTGTAAAAACGAGGATAATCCCTGCTATATGAGTGATATTTATATCTTTTTTATATGTTCCGTAGACTACACATACACCTAGCACCGTTAAATAAAGAGGTGTAACGAGGCGATCATCCCAAAGCTGCATATAAAATACCGCCATAGAGAAAATAGTTAGCAAAATTAAGTTTGAAAGTTTCATTACTTATCCTTGTGAGCTCACTTCAGGAGCTGGCTCTATTGGGTATATTTTGGCCGCTTGTGATCTGGGTGGTTTTTTCGCTGTTGCTCCTCCTGATACTAAAGAGCATGAAGTGGGATTACACACTATTAGCGCAGATCGATTACGTCTTATTTCCCGCTGTTTTCTGTCAAGAAGGTCTTTTTTTAATAATGGCTTAGAGAATAAAAAGCGCTGAACTAAGTCAAAAAACTTTATCTTTTTCATTATTCATCATCCTGTAATCTTTTCTTAGTAGAGCTGTTCATAGTACTACTAACTTGTTTAATCTGATTTAGTAAAGACTTAGTATCTATTTTACAGAGCATAAGCCACAGAAACAGTTGTTTAGACTTAATGTCACTCACACCCTGTTCGTAGTTACTAATTGTTTTTCGATCACATTCTAACTTTTTTGCCATAAGTTCTTGAGAAATATTGGCTTTCTTTCTCATCGCTTTTAAATCATCACCATCAATCACGTCCTTTTTCCTTATTTTTTTGTGATGTGGAGACTTTTCCACATCTGAATGAACATAATCTTAACAAAGGTGTCTCAATGTTTAAACAAAAATGAACGTGTCAAACTTACTACAGTTAGAAGATATCGTCGTCACAGCCGTGCAGGGCTATGGATTACACGATATTTATAAATACTCAAAAGGTCAACAGAGCGTTTACATAAAGCATGTTTTTATGCCGAAGCTACAGGAGATTGTAAAACCAGAGATAACAACTGAAGAGATTGATTTCTTGCGGTCACTAGATTCTATGTATCAGTACTGCTATGTCCTGGTCTATGTCAAATGCAAGCAAACAGGCCGCTTTGATACTGCCTTTTTTATGGATGATGGTGAAGCTATCAAGGGTACGAGTAAAAGCGATGTTAGCCAGCGCCTTGCTGATTTTCAGGAGATCGCAAAGATCATACGTAATGTGTTGCTATGAATAGGAGTATTCCTGTTCATCAGTAGTTTTTTAATGTGTTGAGGAATATCAAAATTCAGAAAGGATATTGAAAGACGCGTATTATTCATCAAGAACTTAAAGTGAAGTAAAGACAGGGTTTTCTTGTTCAGTGACCTTTAATTTATATGCTTAAAAGTTAGATAGACGAGAGAGGCAGAGCTCAAAAAGAAGTGCGTCTATGTACGAGTATGATACTCAATTGGCTATGACGTGATCAGACGCTACGTTTCTTCATTTAAAAAATATAGAGTAATACATTCGGATGATCACAATCTTTCCAGCATTTTGCCAGCCTCGCACTTGAAGGAGGGTATGTGTTGTACACTTGATATACCACGATATGACACTACGATAGCTATGGAAGATATTTCAGCGTGACAGCCTCCTGACTTACAAAGGTAAGTGAATAAACAGATGCTAAACTTTTTAGCAGATGGCTTGTTGCATGTCTCGCTTATAAAGTGCTGCACCCTAAGGTTTTGGCTTTAGCAATTTGATGAATAGTTCTCATTTTCTTTTTGGTATCTTTAAGTTTTTAAGTCCTATACACCTTGTAACATAGAAGTGTAACGAGCAGAGAGCTTGAGAGGGTAAAAAAAGTGAAATCTAAAAAGTGGGCTGTTCTGGATTTACGTTGTGGGCAGTCTATTATTAAGAAGGGCGTTATGTAGCTCTTGTAAGTTACTTCTTTCAACTCTTGATAATAGTTCTTGCATTCCTATTAGAGGGTCTTGTTTTAGTCCTTACAATCATTTATGGATAGATAAAATTGGAGGGGTGAGTGTATAAAATTAAACCTATAATTGATGAATGTTACTCATTCTTTAAGAGGGTGGCTGTTTACGATTTCATTGTTAAGCTTGGGGTTGTAGTCACTATACTGTCTGGCCTTATAAGCATGTATACTTTTTTTCAGAAAGATACAAGAACAGAAGAAATGGGAAGTAACTCTATTATTAATGATGTAGAAATAAGTGGTAATTCGAACGGTGTTATTAATATAGGTTCTGATTTGAGAGGGAGTGTAATTAATATCGATGGTGCCAAGTCGAGCGATGTTAAAAAGGAGGATGTTGATGAGGGTGATAATTAAGGTTAATTTAGCTTTTTTCTTGTTTCTTTATTTTGGATTGTGTCTTGGTAATGATGTTGTAAATAATAAAGTTGATGTGGAAGGCTCTCACATGGTATTTGTAGGTAATGACCAAAAAGGAGCTGAGATAAATTATGATAATAGAAGCTTTTCAACTATTGTTAATGACGTTTTAGTTAATTACGAAGGGTTTAGTGAGCAAGAAAGGCTTGAAATTATTAAATCAATTGAAGTTTTAATACGAATGTCTACTAAACTTAGGGAAGAAGAAGAAGCTAGAGGAGAGTTCATAAAAGAAGCTGTTGATTATTTCACAAGTCTGGCGGGGCACATTCCGACAATTCGTAGTAAGATTGAAAAAATTTCAGAAATTAATGAGATTAATAATTCAGATGAGCTGTATAGGTATATATCTAGAAAAATAATGATAAGCACTGAGTTTAGGTATAATATTAAAAATGAAGATGGAATGGATAAGCACTTAGTCACCTCTTATTTAATGTCTTTAGCTGACTCTGCCGTTTTTAAAAAAGAATACTTAAATATTTCTAGGGAGGCTTTCATAGAGGAAGCTAGAGCTATTTATGGTTATGATAATGTTGCAAAGCTAAGCATTGAATACCTCGCGAAAATTGAAAAAGATTTTTACTGGACATTAAAGTCGGCTGTTATGATGTTCGAAGTTTTGAAGCTAGTTGAGAGCCCTGCCCCAGGTTTTGAAAGTTATCATGAAGGTATTGTTTCTAGATCTATTGATTTTGACGACTTTATGAGGGATAAACATCCTCTGGATTACTTAGGAATTAAAGGCTACAACATATTTAATGATAACGAAGTAGCTTATTACTCCTCGGTTTTGAAATCTCTTGAGTATCATTTTCCTAGTAATTATACAAAGGATGGCGGGCCATATAGGTTTGATGATTCTCGTTATTTGAGATACTCTTCCTCATCTTATGAGACGCAAAATAAAATTTGTGCCGCATTTGGTATTTTACCGAGTACGAGCTTTTATTTCCCTAACTGGGGTGAGCTTTGGGAGATGTGTATTTCAGGCTATATTCTGCTTGCTTTTTTACCAACTGAAAATGACAAAAGAGAAAATGAGGTTGCTCGTTATTTTTCTGAAGATTTTGAAGAGGGAAGTTCGTTGCATGAGTACTTTAGACATTATTATTACTATAGTGATTATGGGGAAGATATATTTATAGAGTATTATAACTTTTATCAAAGGCTTTGGGGACTGCCTGTAACTTCTTACGTTAACAAAACTACGAATTGTTTTATAATGGATGATGCCTTCTGTTTACGTGAAGTGGTAACAGAACCTCTCGGAGTCCACTTGGATTTTGATTTATTTATCAGTGATTTAAAGAGGGGTGGGATATCTGAAGATGTAAGTTATTCAGCTTCACCTATTGTTGGTTGTGTCTTGTAATATTTTTATACTTTGGCTTCTGTTCAGGCGTGACCCAAGTCACTTTGGAGCTTAATATCTGCGGTATCTGCATTGGACAGTTTTTAATTTTTATGTGGGACTTACTTCAGAGAACTGATAAAAAGAAAACTAAATTAGTTCGATTATTTAGGAAGTGATGTCCGTAGATATAGGTTTCCACTAATGGTGTTGAATAGCCCTAGTCTCTAATAAACTAAGGTCGTAAAATTAAACCCTACTTAATAGTGTTGATATAAGGGGGGGTTACAAAATTGTCACCCCTTATTATTTTTCGTTATCTTACCAATATTTCTAAAGCTAGGGTGTTAGCTTCTTGAGTGAGTTTTTCAAACTTCTTTTTATCATCTGTTGAATGAAGCTTTTCAGAGATATTTGCAAGCAGAACTGATTTTTTACAATTTTTTTCAAAGCTAGGTAAGTCAAGGTGTTTAAAGATATTGCTAACTTGAATGCTGATAGTATGACTTTCTATATAGTGCCTAACTAGGCTACAGTTTAATAGGCCACAAATGTAGTGCGCAGATTGTTTATCATAACAATCTACAAAGTAAACCTTATGGTCGGGAACATAGGGTCTCTTACCAATGAGTGGCACTATTTTATGATCGCAAACAGCTGCTTTGAAGCTACCACTTTGTTCCGCCCACATTACTTTATATGGAGAAAAAGAGTATGCCCCCACATTATATATGTGGAAGAATTCATACTTGCTTAGCCTCGCCTTGTAAGTGGAGCGATCAAGCAACAACTCTCTGTAATCGGAAAGGTAGCTGTAAGTTTTAGGTAAGTCATTCTCAAGTACATCTTCAGCTTCTAATAGAAACTTCTTCGTAATTCCTGAGTTGGGAACTATATGGAACAGCGAGTGTTTGGGTTTAAACTTAAACTCAGAAAAGTCAGCTGCTCCTTTCACCATAGGGTAAAGAGTATCAGGCTCTATCCAAAACCTCTTTGCGACACCGATATCTTTTTTACCTGCCTGGGGCCTGGTTTCTATCTGAACTAAACCTCTTTTTTCGTCCACATCTAGAATTTCAACCATGTAGATGCCATTTAGGTCTGCGGTAACTCCCTTTCTACCACTTACCCATTCGGATTTCCCCCTGATAACAGATGTTTTTTCAAACTCACCTATATTCATAATAGCCCAGGGTGAGCGGGAATCAGCTACGGGGTTAGCTTCCATTGGTGTGCGTTTTATTCCATCAAGAACTTCTTCGATAGTTGAATGTTCTTTGATTGCTTTTTTGAAGCCAGATTTAGCCTGCCAAATAGTATAAGGTACAGGGTATGGGTTGTGTGGCTCGTTTACCTTTTCAAATCCTACAATAACAGTCTTGTTTGCTGCATCGGGGAAAGGTTTTAGAGCTTTCAAGTCTTCGACAAAAGTTGGTTTCAAGTATGCGGTATCACTTATTTTAAAACTCCTGAATCCCTGAGAAGAAGGCGACTGAAAATGAGTTTGAGTGATGACGAAAACAATTTTCCCACCATTGGTAAGCCACTTATCTGAAGCCGTATATGTGATCATGCCAGAAATGTCTAGTTCGTTACCGCCATGAAACTTAGTTTCAGAGAAAATTTCATAGGCTTCGCACGTTGGCTTAACTTTTTCTCTATAATCGACAGGAAGAGCAGACCACCGTACCCAAGGAGGGTTGCCAATAATTAGATCAAATTTACCGGCTGTTGCTGACCAAAAGAAGTTACGAATGATTCTGAACCAAATACCATTCCAGTTTTTTTTGTGTAATGAGAGAACTCTTTCATAAGTTTCCTTTAAGGGGGCTTCCCAATTACTCAGCTGGAGTGTGTCAGCAATTCTTTTTCTAATTAATTTTTGTGAAACTGTCTTAAAATCAGAATCTTTTTCGATTTCACTTCCCATAACAGAAAAAACCATATCTAACTTGGCTCGGTCAAATGCCAGTTCTGAAGGTATAGTAATTAATAGGTTTGCTGTTCGACTTCCGATCCTGTACTCAACAACATCTTCATCGCTTTTAGGATTTCTTGCTGGGGAGTAAACACTATCAGCAAGTAGGATCGGTAACTCGATGTTTTTGGCTTTACACTGAGTTACTAAATCCGAGATAGCAATTAGAAAATTTACTCTTGCAGCTTGAACTGCAAGTGGGTTTAAATCAAACCCCCAAACAGTGTTTAGTAGTGCATCTATTGTCTGTTCTGGATCGAGTCCTTTTTTGTCAGCCTCGGCTCGTTTTAATCGAATTGTCTGTAGTAAAAAAGAACCTGAACCACACGTTGGGTCCAGCACTTTTTTTTCAAGCCATGAATCTTGATTAGAACGGTTCAGTGTATCGGTTACTAGCCAGTCTGGGGTATAAAATTCACCTAGGCTTTTACGAAGCACATCAGGTACTAGAGCTTGATAGAACCCCTTCAGAACATCTTTCGAACGGGCAGAAGTTAAATCGTCAAACCGGTATAGAGAGATTTGTATAAGTGCCTCTTTCAAAGCCTTTATTATTTCTTTACGATCATTTTCTTCTGTAGAGTCCAGATACCAAGAGAATATGGCTTCTTCAACAAAACCTTTAATTCCTACGGTTTCGAAATACTGACTTTTCTCGATATCGTGAGAAAGTGCTCTCAGTAAATTATCTTCTTCTAGGGATGCAAGGTTACCACAAAAGTCTTTGTATTGAGTTAAGTTCAAGTGAGATACTAGCTCAGCACCCAATAGCTTCATTATCAGAGCGTTGTATGTATGAATAATAAAAAGAAGGCCAGAGATGCTCTCACTGCCCATTTTGGGGGCACTAAAGCCTACCTGTTTAGTGATTTTAGAAACTTGGTCATTCGTTAAGCCTGACACTTGTCCAAAAAGTGATTGCCACTCTTTGAACAACATTTTTATCTTGTTGTTTCCCTTAGTTTGGAAGTGTAATGACAATTCATTGGACAAAGCGTTCATCAGCCCCACTCCCACAGTTGCATTATGACCGAAATCATCAACAAGGTTCTGGGTGGTTAATGCTCGCCTTTTATTGTATTTAAGGGCTTTCAATACCTTTGTAATTGCAATTTCAGAAACTGGCATCAAATCATGGTGAATTATTTTCCCGTTTTTCATGAAACAAAAAACAATACTTTCACCATCTGTTGCAATGCCTGTGTACTCTTCTTCAGCTATACCTTCGGCTATTGCTCTTCTTTTTATATATTTATACAAGCGATCATAGACGGCATTCTTAAAGGCAGGTGATGTAACTTTACCTCCAAATAGACCTTTATTCTTAAGCTCAATAATGACTTGATTATGAAGTAGATCGTTTTTGTCTCTTTCGGCATGGAATGCGATACCTACTGCTGAAAACGTTGTAGTCCACGCTATTCTTAGCTCTTCTTCTGACGCGCATTTGTTGGTATGTTTGACCAGTTGCTCATATAGTTCTGTGTACATATTCTTTGCGTTCTATACCCTGATGTATCAAATGATCCCACAATTTGTGCGATTGACAAAGTTAATTGGTATCAGCTTTCCGATTTACCTAATTGCAAGGTGTTTTCGTGAGTAATGCTCATGCAGCTACTCTCAACATTTTCTTAGTTGTTCAGCTAGGATGCGTAACGTGCTTTTTTCTTCCGTAAAGTACTGAGTATTACGAATCATCATAAACTGTTGTTATCCCTCGGCAGCATATGGCTTTTGGCTTCGTATTGTACATTAAACTCTGACTTTCAGGTTCTTCAACAAGCCGTTCTGAAACCATAAATAATAGAATGCGGTATATCCGCAGCATCTATTACGTTTGGAGGTAAATATCTTTACACAACGTGTTAAATTTTTGTGTTTATAACTGGTGCAATAGTTCAATAAATCATCTATGCTGAGTGGAGTAGCAAGATTGCAAGTTGGTAACCAACATCTGCTCTCTTGCTTAGGGGACCCCCTAAGAACCCCAGGATTTCAACAGCTGGAATGCGAGCATATGGATGAAAAGCGGCGAGAATATTTCAAGAATTATGTAGATCAAAGGAAGCGCATTAGCATCAGTCTTTGCTCTTCAGACTATCAAAAAGTCGAATATTTAGCTGAAAAAATGCAGATGAAACCAACTTCATTTGTAGGCCATCTTGTCCAACAAAAGCTTGGAAAGAATCCTGTCTTAGCCCCTGAGATACACAAAGAGCTAAGAGAAATTACCTATCTTATTCGAAATATTTCAAGCAATGTGAATCAAATCGCACATCGCTCAAATACGCTTAAAGTAATGGTTGATGAGAATGCTTTACTCATGGAGCTTAAGCGCCTTGAAGATGTCATTAAAGGCTACGTTGCTCAGAAAGCCGACTCATGATTATCAAATCGATGAGCCGTAAAAGTAGAAGCTTTTCACAGCTATACCACTACATGAAGAAAGGCTCTTCACGTAGTAGCCAATATGATTTTTTCGCGCAGAATATTTATGCGCGTAAAGACAAAGATATTATCGCAGAGTTTTCTGCGAATGCTCACAGACTAAAGGCCCGAAGAAATGGCAATTACTTGTTTCATGAGATAATCTCGATTACTAAATCATCGCAGTTAACTCTTGAGCAGGAAAAGCAGAGGCTCTTTGATATTGTTCAACACTACGCCCAAATGCGGTGTAAGTACAATTTGGTCGCTGGTTATCTGCATGATGAAAAAAGCAACAACGTGCATTTTCACTTGATGATAAGCAGTAATGAAATTGACTCGCCCACGAATCAACGGCTCACTAAATATGAATTTGATCGAGTTAAAAAAGCGACTGAAAAATATGTGATAGAAACATACCCTGAGCTTGAGCAAGACATCTTAATTAACGCGACCCGTGAGCAAAGAAAACAAAAACAGTCAAACAAAGCCGGTGAGGTAAAACGCAAAGGAGGGCGGCTTGAGAAGAAAGAGAAGATCACTCAAACGCTCAGAGAAATCTTTGCTCAAAGTCGCTCTATGAGTGAACTGTTTAACAACCTATCTGAGCAGGGCATCGAGATGTACAACCGGGGGAATACTATTGGATTTATTACTCTGGGTGATGGCAAGAAGTATCGACTCAAGACATTGGGGCTAGAGGATGCTTTTCGCCAGGTGGAAGCACTCTCTACTCGGCAGACTAACAGGCGTGCTGAGAAACCTCCTTCTTCATCACAACAAAGCACTGAACATGAGCCAGTGAAGCATGATGATGAAGTAGAGCGCAGAAAAGCTGAAATAAAAAGCCATCGTAGCAAGAAAGCAAACCGTGGCGATAAGCAAAACGACAACGACTTTGAACGTTAATCTTCAATAGGTGAGTATATGGATATTTTTGGTTTATTTGATGGCTTATTTAGCTTCTTTTCAGCCTCGCGTGCTGCACGAGAAATCAGTGATGATGCTCCAAGGCCGGAGTCTGTATCCTCTCAAAAGTCAGCGAGACAGCGGCGGGAGAAGCTGCAACAAATTTCCCAGCGGCAACAGGAAATATCCACACAGAGAAAGTATCAGGCCCGTGCCCGCATAAATCATAGAGATCATTCTCGTAATCGGGAGCGCTGATAGTGTCTAAGATCATCAAAGGTACATTCTCAAGCCTCTTGAGTATTGGAAGCTTTATCGCCAAAAAGAAGCTCTTGGTCCAGGAACAAGGAGCACGTTTTGCGAGTCAGTCTGAACTGAGTTCCATATTCTCTCGAAGTAACAAGGGAGTTCTGATCAATGGAAATGACAAAAGGCTATCGCTCAAAGATTCCTTCGAACATTTAGCCGTAATTGCGAAGCCTGGCTCAGGGAAAACAACCGCTTTTATAATTCCATCAATATTGGAGCTTGGGTCCTCGGATTGCTCAATGATAGTGAATGATCCAAGTGGTGAGGTATATCAGCTTACCAGTGGCCACTTGGCCTCAAAGGGGTTTCGCATTGTTCGGCTTTGCCCAGAAGACTTGCCTTCATCTTCACAGTTTAACCCTTTTGCTGGCTTAGATGCTCGCCATACCATAGAAATTGAACAGATTTGCGCGTCCATAATCTTATCAAAGTATGGCTCTGATAAAGAACCTGTATGGAATGAGGGAGCCATTTCGATACTGGAGGTGCTGTCTAAATGCTTAGCGTATTCTCAACCTGAGAATCTGAATTTGGTTGAATTGAACTCGTTAGTTTTGCGCTTTGGGAGTGATGGTACTGGCCTAGATGAGTGGGTAGCAGAGAATTCAATTAATCCATTTGAACCAAATGACAGGTCGCTCTGGGAATCGTGGTTGGGGCTTACCACCAGTAACGAAAAGATGCTCAGTAGCTATGTCACTATTTGCAAAACTGCGCTTAAACAACTTAACAACCAAAATATACGAGAGTTAATGCGCTCGGATACTCTCGATCTACAAAATATCCGAAATGAAAAAACGATCATTTATCTTAATTTTTCTGAGTCCAAACAAGCCTATTATCAGTTCATTATTGACCTGTTTTACGTGCGCTTTCTGTCTATTGTGATGGACCACAAGCCCTCACCTGGTGAGCTCGATGTTTTTGGTTTTTTGGATGAGATGGGCAATTGCTACATCAATGATTTTAATATCAGTATCAACAACGTTCGTAAGTATCGTGTTTCACTCTCACTGGTCTTTCAAGGCATTTCACAGCTCGATGATAAGTATGGGCATGACAAAGCAAGGGCAATTAAAGCGGGTATAGGGAGCTTTCTTATATTTAGAGGTGGTGATTTGGATACGAATACCGAGTTTTCAAAAGTCATCGGTGATCGCGCCCTTGCGCAACGTGAGCACTTTACTGACATTCGAAAAACATACGAACGTATGCCTTTGTTAGCCCCTGAGCAACTCAGGACTTTGGGGAGCAATCAAGCCGTGTTTATATCTTCCTACAAGCAGCCAACTATCGTTGATTGCATGGGTTACTTTGAGCACGGGCGTTACTCGCGTTTAAGTAAAAAGAAACCGGCACCGACCAGTAAAGGCTCTGTCACCTTAGATTTTGATACGACTTTGAGGTTATAGAGATGAATTCTGACTTGTTGGTTTTTCTCGGGATCTTTTGGTTTGCGGGTTTATCCATTGGCTGGTTTTTTAGAAAGGGCATTTCACTGCTTGGTCTTATCGTTCTGATCTGTTTTTTACCAGTATTTAAGGCCGTTTCTATTATAGATTGGTGGCCGTTTACTACGGCCTTTGTCTTTGGTTTGCTCATTCATACATGGAAGCCACTTTACAAAAAGGTACAACAACTATGACTCCACTCCTTTTTGGCGCAGCTGCTTATATGCTAACGGGTTATTTAATTGGCAAATTATTTGTGCGTTTTAACCCTGCTTTGATGTTGATCGGTTTATTTCCACTCTATGGTATGTGGATAGGTATTTCCGAGTTAGACAATAAATACTTCGCCACCGTGTTTTTTGTCATTGGTATGGTCCTGAATTTCAATCGGCCATTAACCTATGTACGTTCACGTATCAGTGATGTAGTCGGGACAATACGGCTTCGCAAATTAAGTAGTGACTACGCCTCAAACATTGAAGCGCAAAAGCAACAAGCCGAGCGCGACCTATACGAACAAAAGTGCAAGGTAGAGGAAGAGCTCAAGCGCCAGAAAAAAGAAGCAGAGCGAGACCTTCAAAGGCAGCGCCAAGAAGCGGAAGAAGCTATAAAGCGAGAAGCCGAGAACCTTCGTAAAGAGCAAGAGCGCTACAGGCGAGAGCAAAGTCGCAATCAAAATCAGACAGATTCTGAGCAATCCTCAAGCGCACATTCCAGCAGTCCACACTTGAACCCATTAGTGTTTGCTGATGCTTGCGAGATCTTAGGCCTAAGCCAGGGGAAAAGCCTAAAAGAATACAAAGCTGCTTACTTGAGGCTCATGAAACTGTATCACTCAGACAAACTGGCTGGGTTGAGTGATGAATTGCGTAAGCAGGAAGAAGAAAAAGCTAAGGCTTTGAATGTGGCCTGGGATACGGTGAAGAAGAAGTTGAAATAAACAGGTTAAAAAATAATAAAAGGACTGAGCATGGCACCATGTTTTAAGAAAATATTCCCCCATTCAATGGTTGTGGTTTTAGTCGCTGGTTGCAGCGCGATGTATAAGGATCAACAACGAGTAGATCGCATTCATCATGAAAGTATTAGTTACACTCAGTCTATGATACGAGTCGAGCTTGCACCTATGTACCGAAACAAAAAGAACATATATCCAGGAAGTGGCTATGGGCTCTACTTGGGGGACGAACTACTTATGACTGCAAATGAAAACAGAGAATTTCTTTTGTCGGACAAGAAATTGAGGTGGAGGCTATATGAAATATACAAGGATAAAGGGAAGCTTTGTTTTGAAATTAGGAGAGGAAAGCCTAAATATGACTTATCAATGTACTCAGAATATAACTGCTTCATCAACACTGAGCTCGAAAAGAAATTTTCAGTTGATATGGCGATTGAAGAATTGGAGCAAAAAATTAGAAGGTTGGAAGCTGAAATAAAAAGTGAAGCGGTCTTAAGGAATTCAAATTTTAACTCTAGAACACAGACTTGTGATAAGCCATATATTAAGCCTATAAGTAACCTGTGTGGCAGGCCACAGAAAGAACTGGATCGACTATATATCGATTGTTTTAGGCCTTTAGGTTCTAAAGCTTGTCGTTACTTAGCTGAGGAAAACATAGAGAGAAAAAACTTATCGGCGGAAGAAAAAAGAAGGAAAAAGCTCGCTTCAGCTATTTTCTGTAAAACAGTTGTTGGTGGAAAGATTACAGGTGCAGAAATAGCTGATGAACTTGGTGATGAGCTCACAAGTTCTGACAATATTTTCGTTCAAGGTGCCGGTTACTTGTTGGAATTTGGTTCTGCAATAGCAACAACAGCTTCTGTTTCTAGCTGCTTATCGCGGTTTGATATGCACTGCGATACTCTAGTTAACCAACGAAAACTGCAAAATTATCAGCAATGCTCAACTGGCCTAGTTATGTTTGATAAAAAAAAGGACGAACTAAAAACATTAGAGAAGCAAGTGAACTCTCTTCGTTACTCTAGGAGTCGAATTGTTAGAAATCGCTCTCCTAAAAAGAGCAGCCGTTTAATATTGGCTTTCAATAACAGGTTTTGATTTAAATTGGTTTAAAATTATTAATACGTTTAACCTGGGGGGAAAGTGCCGAGTGCAATATTTCTGTTGCTCAGGTAGAAGTTGAGATATAGTCATTTCTGGT
>NZ_JXYA01000040.1 GCF_000967655.1 Pseudoalteromonas rubra | reverse complement strand
TTAGAACAACTAAATAGCAAATTTTTTGTCTAGTTATCGAACATATTTTCTCGCCTCAAAATAGAACACTTAATTAAGCAAATTGGTATAAAACTAAGCCCGGCTGGGCTTTTCTCACGACAAAGGAAATGAATATGAAACTCACATTAAACAAGAAGAAAATCAAGTCGCTGTCGCAAGGTAACACGTTGGCACCACAACAAACCCCTCAGGTCGGCGGCGGCGCGCTAACCGGGCTGCCTAACTGCCCAAAAACCAATTTCTGCAACTCAATTAACGCTTGCTGGACATTTAAAGACAATCGCCCGGATTGCGTTATCTGGGGCTAACTACAGCACTATAAAGCCGTAACGTTTGACGAAGATGTGGGTATCTCAAAGCACTTTTTTGCTCACAGACAACCGTCATAGCAAGTGATGGTGGAGGTTTTATTTTACCTCCAACTCACTTAATTAATTGATTTTAATAATTATACAATCTATCTAACTTCTCACAACCACACTATCAGAAGTATAATAAGACCTCACTCCTCGCCAGCTGATAGTGTCGCGACATACTTTGAGAGGAGATGATTATGAATTTACCAGTTAGTTTAATGTTACTCAGTACGACAGTGGCTCAGGTGCCAGGCACGCCTATAGAGCCAGCACTGGTTGCCATTCAAGATGAGACACAACAAATAGACTTACAAATGGGCAAATATGAAGTCACGGTTGCAGAATTTTCTCGCTTTGTGGCTGCCACTCAGTATCAGGTGCCCAAAAAGTGCATGCTGTTTACATCAACTCGCTGGCCAGACCCTGATTCTCCGGGTAACTGGGACGATCCGGAATTAGTTGCAAACCCTTATCGCCCTGTCGTTTGCATCGGCATGTCAGGCGCCCTCGCTTATGCTCAGTGGCTGGCTGAGCAAACGGGCAAACCCTACCGTCTGCCAACACAAAAAGAATGGCAATTTGCAGCATCAGCCGGGACAAAAAACCGCCTCCCGTTTGGCGAGGACAGGCAACAAACGCAGATCTGTAAATACGAAAATACCGAGGACCTGGCCAACCTGGCAGGAATGCAAATTGACCATCAGCACCGCTACAAGTCCAGTGCACGATGCAACGACGGCGCCGTGTACCATACTGTTATTGGGATGTATCGTCCCAACGCATTTGGCCTGCACGATATGCTGGGTAATGTAAAAGAGCTTCTGCAAAGTTGTCATAGCTGGGATCAGGAAAAACCCCAACAATGTGCACAGTATCATGTAGCCGGTGAAGGTTGGCACTGGCAGACTCGCGGGGTATTCAACCCAGATACCATAGCGGCAGATTTTTATGGCAGTATTGAAGGGTTTCGTCTGGTGTTGGATCAACCAGCCAGGAAAAAGGAAACACCATTTGATGGGCAGTTTGCCCAAGCAGTCGCTGATGCACAGCAACTTGCCAGACAAGCGCACCAACGACTTCAGCAGATCCCGCCAGCACCTACAGGCGTGCGCGCTTCGCGAGATAAAAACAACCGTGTCACTATCAGCTGGCAAGAAATTGAAGCGCAATCCGTTCAATATGCAGTATACCGCAGCTACTTAGATCCGCAGGGAGCGCTGAGCCGAAAGTTTCAGCGCATTGGCGACGACCTGAAAAGCGGCCAGTTTGTTGATCAGCTCCCAGGCGGTGGCCTGGCAAGTTACACTGTCGCTGCTTTAACTTCAGCAGGCCAGGGCCCCTTCAGTCAGCCAATAGCAACCGGGTCGCACCCAACATTTAAGGTTGGACAACGCATTGAAGCTGAGCATTATTTTACTCAGGATAACACCTATCTTCTTGCTCCAACGCAGTCGCGCGGGCAAAGCCTGGCATTTAGTGAAAATCCGCATCATTACCCCACAGGCGATAAGCCGTTACTGGTGCCATGGAGTAGCTATCGTTTCACCAACAGCGAGCCACAAAGCGCCGAATTACAGGTGAAACTGAGAGCGGATGACGCTGCCCGTATAGAGTTCTGGCAAGGGCACCATCTGGTTGCCCGAATAGAGAACACACCCTCTAACGCAATGCATATAGTTAAAGTACCTGCAACCCTGATTGCCTCCGACGCCCCATTGGAAATACGCGCGCTTGGCCAGCATTGGTTTGCGATAGACTGGCTACAATTCGTTCCACCATCAGCGCCTGCGCCATGACACTCATGCGCTTATTTTGAAGTTTACGCAGCGGGCTCAACGTCAAAGCGTTGCCAGCTCTCGCTGCGAGATTTGCTGGTGGCGCAGCCAGTCATCACCCGTATTGGCCCGCAGAAACGCCAGATAGTAGCGTTTTTGTTCAATGCTGCTGACAGGTGAACGGTAGAGTTGCAATGCAGCTTGCAGTGCACTTTGGCCATCAAAGTGCTGCTGTGCCAGTTTAAATGCTTCTTTGAGCACGGGTATGGCACGCTCAGGTTGACTCTGTGCCAAATGAATTTTAGCCCTAAGCAACAGTTGCCTGGGGGTGAGTTCCTTGGAGGGAAGCAAAGCATGCGCCTCATTAAAATCTTGCTGCTTCAGTGCATAGTCAACCAGTCGCACCAAAGCGTCATCCTGTACCCAGTAATTTCTGCCCGTACGTGGCAGCGCAATAAGCTGTTTTAAATAGGGCGTAGCATCTGTATCGCTGCCACTGAACAAGGCAAAAAGATACAAAACATGGGCCTGATTACTGTTGTCGAGCGCATGACCAACCAGCACGGACTGAGCCAGACTGAGGTGCTGATATTGTTTTTCTGTCTGACCCGTTTTACTGGCCAAAATAGAATACAAGATATGAAGCTCGAACCGCTGTAATGCTCGACCTTGCATTTTGGTCTGAGCAATTGCTTCTTCGAGCACGGCATTCACTTGCGCCCAGTTGCCCAGCTCCAGACTCAGCCAGGCCAAGGTCGTTACGTATGTATGTTGCAGCGCTGGCAGCTGAGTATCGGCCAGCACATCTCGCATCCGGTCCAGGCTTGATGTCGCCAGCGCATGCTGGCCACGCATTTTGAATATTTTGCCCTTGTGCCAGTGAGCGAGCGCAACATAAGGTTTGTATTGGTAATCAGTATATTCTGCTATCAGCCGGTCCAGGTAAGTTATCGCCAGATCGGGTTGCGCCTGATCGATATAGTGACGCCCCGCTTTCAGAATAACCTCAGGGTCATCCGGTGCGAGGCGACTTAATGTCAGGAGCGCGAGGTCGTCCTGCCCTGTCCATTTGTCTGCAAATACACCCAACTGTGCAAGCACGCTCAGGCGCTCAGCAAAGCGCATTGCCAGCTCCCCGGGCTTTGCCGAATAAACATAACCTTGCCAAACACGACCCGGCCGGGTCACACCATAATGTAAAAAGCTCCCCGTTGGCTGTGAGTAAACAGTGCCCCACAGCTGCCACTGTGTACTGCCCTCCTCTGCCTGTGACCATAAACGCTTAGGAGTTTCAAACATCTGCTCCTTGCTCATCTGCGTCACAGTGTGCTGTGCAAGAGACAGCTTAGACATGGAAATGGCCTCAGCGGCAATATTCGAAAAAGCATCATTCGGATTGGGTGATTGTTCGGTGGTCAGTATCGAGATTTCTGGCCCTGCGGCTCTTGTATCTACAGAGTTCACCTCAAACAGCACAACACAGGTTGCACCAAAGACCAGTAATGCCGCTGCCCACCAGCGCGAAACACCCTGTTTGTCTGAGCGTTTCGTTTGTAACGGTGTATCTGAAATGGGCCACTGCCATTGATACCCGAGACGGGCATAAGTCTGTATGGCACTGTCGCCAAGTAATGCTCTGAGCTGACTCATGGTCTGGAAAATAACCTGCTCCGATACCACAGTATCACCCCAGACTTCATCCAAAATTTGAGTTTTGCTGACTATTTCCTTGTGACGGGTGAGTAATAGGTGAAGCAGGCGGGATTGTCGGGGTTTTAGGGGCACACGATAGCCATTTTGATATAGTGCCATGTCAGGCAGATTGAAACGGTAATCGGCAAAGTAAATATCGGACATAGATCATTCAGTAAACTGATGGACGAGTTTAAGTCGATATCTTGCATTAAAACCGCCACCAATACAGTATCTCAATTGTAACAATTAATCTAAAGGTCGATTCAGGCCAAACATACTGTCTGGCCTGAATCCGTCCTCACTGTTACAAAAAGCTACCTAAGGAATAATCCATGAATTATTCCACGGATTACTCCATGGACTATTCCACGGATTATTCCTGATTTAAAGCAGCCACCACCTGCATAATGTCTTTCAGGTCTATCTCACCATCCTGATTGAGGTCAAAACGCGGGTCAAACTGAGTATCCCCTGTTGTGGCAGACCACCCGGTGACAATTGCGCTCACATCCGCGGCAGAGAGAATGCTATCGCCGCTAAAGTCAAACGGACTGACCTCTTTTAACACAAAGACCTGCTGTTCACTTATGACCGTTTTATCGTCACTCAGCATAATCTGCACGGATACCGATGTATCACCTGGTGCAGAAACGTCCCACAAGTAACGACCCTGAGAGAATGCAATGCCAGTGGCAATTTCGGTTGTTTGTTCCCCTACCTGATAGGCGATATCCACAGTCGCGGTGTCTGCAATATGCAATCCCGACCAATTTATACTGACTTGTTGATCAGAACTCACCGCGTTTTCAACATTTATCAACAATACCGGGGTGGCAACTCCCACCTGATTGATCTGCTGACTGGGCTCAGTTAAATTAATTGCCTCATCAGATACCTCAAAACGATAAGACGCATGACTATAACTGAGTTTGTATAGTCCTTTGGCGAGGTTCGCAAAGCTAAATACCCCCTTGGCATCGGTAAGCTGGCGTGCCACTTCTATCTGACTGAGTCCAACCCCGTTGGTTAGCACCACTTCAACACCCGCTATCCCCATGTCACTGGTATCTGCTACCTTGCCATGCAAGGTTGCCTGATGCGTATCTACGTAAATGCTGTTGGGTTCAGACGTTGAGTCATCCGCAATGGAATAAACACTGTAGTAATAGCGCGTATTAGAAGAAGCGCTGTCCACAAACTCAGCATCCAGCCCTGTATACACCCGTACTCCATCATTAATCGATGTCGGTAATCTGTCCACGGTTCTGGTGACCACCACTTCTTTAAGATTACTGCCAGGCGGGTTTTGCCAGCTTAAAGACACAACGCGCCCATTCACAATGGCCTTCAGGGCTGACACCTGCGCCACCACAAAGCTGTTTTCCTCGGCGTAAGTGGGTGCCTGCGCCACACCATTGATACTGATATTGGCATTGTCATTTTGCTGGCCAACGGTCAGCTGCACAGTAGCACTGTCTTCGTCACTCTGAGTCAGTACATCTTCATAGTTGAGTACCAAGACCTTGCCATTGGTTTGTGGAATGGTGACATACACCTCCACTTCCGGATACTGAGGGTATTTCTCTACCGCAATGGCGTAAGTATCGGTTAAGGGCAAGATAAACTCCGTAACCAGCTCCGAATTTTTCAGATAGGCCTGCGTGGGATCTGGCTCATCGAGGATCGGCGACAAAATCACGGTGCTTTGATTGCTCTCCCTGTTAACACCCACTAACTTACCACCGGCTATCAGCACAGTAATATGCTGTGGATGCTCCAGCTCAACCACAGTAGCCGGATCATCCCCATCAGCGTTTTGTACATCCGCAGCGCGCTCGCTGGCACCGGGCTGGCCATAGATCCGCAGCTGATCGGTCACGTCTGTATAAGCGCCAAACTGGGCATAACTCGATGCACTGTAGTAGTTAGTCAGTTTAAAATCACCATGCCGGTCATACCGTTCACTGTCGCTGGCGGGCGCTCCGGAGAATATGAAGTGCTTGAGCGTCAACGCATTATTAAATTCCATCATAGTGTATTGGCCGGGGAAGTTATTGTCATGGGTGATATACAAAGACACATCGTTGTACTGGATCAACCCGGCCGCCAGGATAGAGTGACCACCTCGCCCTTTCGGGCGGTTAATGGCAAAGCGTAGACTGGCAATTTTGTTGTCCATAAAATGCGGTGAGTAAAAGGCATTCATGGCTGAGATCCCCGGGAAAATTGTTCGCGGATGTGACCCTATCCAGGCGCTGCCTTTAAACGCAGACTGAGACAAGAAGTAATAGCCGATTTTAGACAGGCCATGAAAAGCATCCGCAGCATCCGACTTAACATCGTAACTGCCCACGGACTTCACATAAGGCTTAGGCGACTCGCTGTTGCGGTTGTCCCAGTGGTTTTGGAAAGTTGAAATGATCTGAGCACGCGTCAGTGTGGCGTCAATGTTCGCGCCCCAGGCAACCCCCTCACTGGCATTGTTGTAATTGGCAATCGCCGACGCGGCCATACCATGGCATACGCCCAAAAAGCGCCGGTCCAGTCTGTTGAGACCCTGGGTATAATCTTCGAGCCGGTAATAGCCGATCACATCGTAGGCTTTGCGCCGATTTGCCGGTGCCAGGAAGCTGGCAAAAGACCTCGCCACTTTGCGCATAAAGCCAAGATAAGATAGCTGATCGGGCGTACACCTATCGAACTTCCAGCATAAGAAAGAGGACAGGGAAACGTCTTTGACTTCGGTTAGCATAAAGCGGTTCCAGTCGCCGTTTTGAAACGAGAAGCCATCCGTTGCAACGTTAAACGCGGTGGTATAAACGTTCAGATTGTTGACGTCGTCAATGCTCTGACATTCCTCTCCTTTGCACACCGACACCTGCGCGCCACTGAGGTTATATGGTGCCTGAGTTAACGAAAAATCTATTCTGAATGTTTTTTTGTCCGCGCTAACGTCACAGTTCAAAGCGGTGACTTTCTGGCTACTATCTTCGGCATGGAACTGATAATTACATACATCCGTAAGCGCCGCGCCATTTAGCGCTTCCAAATCTTTAAAATAAATAGAAAACTGATTTGCCGTGAGCGCACCCGGTGAGAGGATCACCTTGTCGAGATTAAAGGTGTGATCAAACGCTGCTTCAACAAGGTTAAATGCTACATTATCAATAGCATAGCCAGCATCTTCCTGCGCGATGATTTCAATTCTAAATGACGCTATGTTTTCATCGCGAATCGCAAAGTGTTCAATCCCAAACTGTGAGTCCAGGACTTCTCTGATCAGCTGACCTTCTGGGTTAAACCACTGCAGCCGAGTTGAGCTTAAGTTATCAAAATATCCGGCATCCAGAGAAAAGCTATTGACCGTTGTCGGCTCGCCGGTTTGCGGGTCAACAAAGCGCCCTTCAATCGCGCCATTAAACCTGGGTGAGCCGGTTAATACCGGGGAGGTTGGATTGGCACTGTCTGATGTAATAAATGGCGCATCACCACCAAAGATAATACCTCTGTCAGCATATTGGTCGGTGATCGCAGTTTCAATTAGGAATTCACTGAAGGTAATAGGCGTCATACCCACAGCCGCAGCTTGTTGCACAGGCACAGGTCGTGCCAGTGATTTATCGTAGTTTGCGCCTGCGGTGGACCCTTCCTGAGCCACTGCAGGCACGCTCAGTAAACACAGCAGCGCTGATATCATTATCGTTTTCATCACTGCGCCCTCACTGTTCACTGACCGAAATGCTGCAACTCACTTGTTGCGCCAGCCGATTCATGCAAAGTGTTTTACTGCTGGAAACTGCCGGTGCTGCATCTGAGTCGGCGTTGACTTCAAACCTCAACACTTCTGCAGAGCCGCTAAATCCTGTGCTATTGCCATAGGTAAGCGCACCAAAGTGCAATGACTTTCCCTGCTCGGCGGATACAGGACCCAGGGCAACCAAAGTTCCGTCGGATACAATAAAGCTGTTGCTGGTCGACAGCGACCCTTCATTGGGAGCAAGGCTAAAGTTTAATTTTAATTCATATGC
This sequence comes from Pseudoalteromonas rubra, assembly GCF_000967655.1. Taxonomy (GTDB): domain Bacteria; phylum Pseudomonadota; class Gammaproteobacteria; order Enterobacterales; family Alteromonadaceae; genus Pseudoalteromonas; species Pseudoalteromonas rubra_A. Next base: position 18,354 of record NZ_JXYA01000040.1, on the reverse strand, counting down.
CGATATCGGCTGAGTCGATGTCAGTTCAACTTTATACCCTTTGGTAGCGGGCGCATCTGATTGGGGCGGATCTGCTGGTGGTGGATCAGATTGAGTTGGAGGAGTATTGGTAGTCGTTGCACTGGGAGAGTCCACTCCACAACCAGTCAGCGCAAACAACAGTGACGAGCAAAAAACCAGACCTAAGGTATTTCGCGCGGCACCAGACGCGATTGAGGTTTTCATTGTTGCAGCCTTATTTAAGTATGCAGACTGATACAGACAGTCATTTACCTGCCCGTATCACCGTGTTCTTCGGGTGCTGTGCTCACTTTTACTGCATACTGTTCTACCTGCGCAAGCCCAATAATCAAAGCGACCAATCGTCAGCACATAGAAGTACACACGCAAGTATAGACGAGAAAAAAAGGTACAAAGCGCAAATACAAAAAAGCCGCAACCAGTGCAAAACCAGTTGCGGCTTAACTGTACTCAGATGAGTACAGGCTTGGGTGTAATCAGGTGCTTCCCCTTTTATCAGGCAGCCTGCTCGGCCTCTGTTGATTGATGCCTGATCAAATAATCAAATGCGCCCAGACTGGCCGTTGCGCCACCGCCCATGGCAATAATAATTTGTTTATAGGGCTCGGTTGTCACGTCTCCGGCAGCAAATACGCCGGGTATACTGGTTGCGCCTTTGGCATCTATGGCAATTTCGCCAAATGGGGTTAATGCAATGCCGCTGCCTTCAAGCCATTCTGTGTTGGGGATCAAGCCTATCTGTACAAAGATCCCCGCAAGCTCAAGCTGGTGTTGCTGATTGCTTTGTCTGTCAATATAGGTCAGCCCCGTCACTTTATTACCATCGCCTAATACTTCGGTTGTTTGTGCATGTGTAATGATAGTCACATTGTTCAGGCTGTGTGCCTTGTTAATTAACACTTCATCGGCTTTCAGTGAGTCGGCAAACTCCAGTACGGTAACATGCTCAACCAGGTTCGCCAGGTCGATGGCCGCTTCAATACCCGAGTTGCCACCGCCAATGACAGCAACGGATTTCCCTTTAAATAAGGGACCATCGCAATGTGGGCAATAAGCAACGCCGCGTCCTTTGTACTCCTGCTCTCCAGGCACATTCATGGTGCGCCAGCGCGCGCCCGTTGCGATAACCAGAGATTTGGCTTTAAGGGTTGCGCCATTTTCCAGCGTCAGTTCAAGGTTATCGCCCTGAGTCAAAGCGCTTGCACGCTGGTTTTTCATCACGTCGACCTGATAGTCGTTAACGTGCTCTTCTAACTGGGCAACCAGCTTTGGCCCCTCGGTGGCTGAGACGGAAATAAAGTTCTCGATGCTCATGGTATCAGCAACCTGACCGCCAAAGCGCTCGGCCACAACGCCGGTATTAAGGCCTTTTCGCGCTGCATAAATGGCAGCCGCTGCGCCTGCCGGGCCACCACCCACAACCAGCACATCAAATTCAGATTTTTGCGCCAGTAACTCGGCCTGTTGCTCACTGAGCGTGCTGTCCAGCTTAGCAAGTACGTCACTCAAAGTGATTGCGCCCTGACTGAATAGTTCACCGTTAAGGTAAACACTGGGCACCGCTAACACATTGCGCTGCGCAACTTCATCCGGGAAAAGTGCGCCATCTATCATAGTGGTTTTCACTTTGGGATTGTGTGCGGCCATCAGATTAAGCGCCTGCACAACCTGCGGACACGTTTGACAGCTCAGTGAGATATATATTTCAAAATTCAGTTCATCTTGCAGTGAGCGGATCACATCCAGCTCCTGCTCAGATACTTTAGCAGCGTGTCCCCCGCTGTGCAGCAATGCCAATACCAGGCTGGTAAACTCATGCCCCATAGGTACGCCAGCAAACCCTATGCGGGTATCTCGCTTGGGTGAGTAGACCGTCATGCTGGGGGTGCGTTCACTGTTTTGTGCCTCGCCCAGGGTGATCAAGTCACTGAGCGACGCCAATTCCTCAGCCAGCGACGCCACCTCCGCTGACTTAGCGCTGTCGTCTAACGCCAGGAGCAGCTCAATGGGATCGGTCAGCGCCGCAAAGTGCTGTTGCAACTGACTTTTAATTTGCTTATCTAACATTCTGTACATCCTCGAAATTTACGCCAATAAACCGATTGATTCGACCCTCAGATGGGCGAGCTTGCAGAGAAAGTGACGGTTCGGGCCATGCAGGCCCGAACACAGTGCCTTATTACAATTTACCAACTAAGTCTAAAGACGGCGCCAGTGTTTCTTCACCTGGCTGCCATGAAGCCGGACATACTTCGCCATCGTGTGAAGCAATGTACTGAGCGGCCTGTACTTTACGGACTAATTCTTTTGCACTGCGGCCAATACCCAGGTCGTGGGTTTCAACCACTTTGATTTCACCTTCAGGGTTAATCACGAAAGTACCGCGCAGCGCCAGACCCTCTTCTTCAATCATCACACCGAAATTGCGGGTAATCTTACCTGTCGGGTCACCAATCATTGGGAATTGGATTTTCTTGATGGTTTCAGAAGCATCGTGCCAGGCTTTGTGCGTAAAGTGCGTGTCTGTAGACACTGAATACACCTCAACGCCCATTTCTTGCAGCTGTGCATAATGGTCAGCCAGGTCGCCAAGCTCAGTTGGACAAACAAAGGTGAAATCCGCCGGATAGAAAAAGACGATAGACCATTTACCAAGCAGGTCTTTTTCACTCACATCAACAAATTCACCCTGGTGGAAAGCAGTGGCGTTAAAAGGTTGGATTTTGGTGTTAATCAAAGAGGTAGTCATATTTTTCTCTCTCAGTTTTCAGGTTAAAAAGGGCGGGCCTGATTTTGTATCAGCCCTGTCGTCTGTGTGATTACTAAGTTAGGGGGGATTGGATTTTTATTAAAACAGATTGTTTGAATTACTGTAATCCAAAAAATTGATGAAACTTTGGCAAAGTTTATGCGTATATCAGATATAATTAAAACATCAGTCAGAACAAACTTTTAAGAGACCTGAATGCATTCTTATCTGAACCACATCATGCTGGCCTACATTGGCTTTATTCCTTTTTTATTGTGTGTCGCGCTCACTTTAATGGTAGGCAGCTCTTCAGCCGTGATTGACGCCTTTAGCTACTACAGCCTGGGTGTACTGGCATTTTTAACTGGCAGCCTGTGGCGTCCGGGAGAACAATCGCAGCAACGCGCCGTAGTTGCTATTTTGGTGATCATTCCTTTCCCTTTGCTGGCGTTGGCCTCACAGGTAATTTTATTAACCTACCTGGCTGTCGCTTACTGGCTGGTGTTAGTGTTTGAGCGCAGCGCAAAAACATGGCAAGAAACCCATAAGGACTATCAAAAAATGCGCTTTACCCTTACGTCTGTTGTCTTTGTAAGCCATTTATTTATGATTGCCCAGGCCGTCGAACTGGCCGGCTGAACACATATAAGCTACAGCCCGAGTAAAACCTGCTATAACTAAAGAGATTACGGAGGGTCACGTATGCGTCAAAAATTATTACTTGCTCTGATCTGGCTGGCAACGGCGTGCGCAATTATGATCCTGTTACAGAACCCGGCTCAATATGCGGGAACCATAGAAGAGTTTATCTGGCTGGCGGTAGCACTGCATGTACTTGTGCTCAGCCTGCCTCACTTAAAATATCAGTTACTTTTGTATGCCTGGATCACCTATTGCGTGGGGCTTATTTTAGACCTGTTTGATGACTTGATGGCCATTGAGTTTATACCCGTAAATACCTTTGATACTTCCTTAAAGCACCTTGGTTTTATGCTGGTGTGTTATGGCCTGCACACCATTATTCAGCAAAAGCGCGACACCATTGCAGCGCTTAACCATGAAATAGCACAGCGCCATAAACTAGAGCAAAAGCTTAAGTTCGATGCGACCCACGACGAGCTAACGGGGCTTGGAAATCGCCGCGCATGCTTTGAGCAGTTTGAGCCCTTATGTGCGTCCAGCGCCTATCTCTACTACTTTGATCTGGATAATTTTAAACAAGCCAATGATCGCTATGGCCACCATATCGGCGATCAGATACTGCAATCCGTAGCACAGGCGATGAGCAAACAGTTTAGCGCGAATGCGTGTTTTCGAATTGGCGGAGACGAGTTTGTGGCCTTTACGCAAGATGATAGCTTACAAGAGGAGGGGCTGCGCGCCGCATTGATGGAAGAAGTCTTTGAGTACGGAGTGGGCGTTAGCATTGGCAGAACAGAAGCCGACCCCAGTGTTGACCCGGATGTGCTGCTTCACCAGGCCGATTTGGGCATGTACGAAAACAAGGCCAATAAGGCGCTTCGCAAGTCCGTCAGATAGCAAAACTTGAGTGTCACTCGAACAATCACCTGATCACTTTTTAATCACGACAAACTCAGTGCTTTTTACTTATTTTTTATGTAGATCATTGTTTATTTACATAAATCTAGCACTTTAGTGGCTTCGCTGCTATGCTGCTGACAGTTTTGATAGTCGAGGGAACCTCAGTGTTAAAGAATTTTTTTGCCAATAACAGCCAGCAATCGGAAATACAGCAGTTAAAAGCCGAGTTGGCCGCTCAACGACAGGCTTACGAGCAACTGGAGGCAGAAAAGCACGCGATGCAGCGCGAGCTAGTTGAAGCACAACAACAATTAAACGACAACACAGACAATCAGCTACTGCAATGTGCCCTGTCCGGGTTGGGTCAAATTCACGAAGTGCGTGACGCGGTGCTGCGCAGCCTGCACCAGATAGAAGAAGAAAGCAGCTCCATTTCTCAGGTCAGTGCGTCGTTCGAAACCTCAGAATCTTCGCTCGAAAAGATCCTCTCAGGAATGTCGAGTCTGTCGACCAATATGGCCAGTATGACCGATAATATCTCGGGCCTGTCGCACATGGCCGACAACATCAATACCTTTGTGACGACGATTTCAAAGATCTCTGATCAGACCAACCTGCTGGCGCTGAACGCGGCCATTGAAGCAGCCCGTGCCGGTGAAGCAGGTCGAGGCTTTAGCGTGGTCGCTGATGAAGTACGCGCGTTGGCGAACAATACCAATGAGTCGGCAAACGAAGTGTCAGATCTGGTTAAAAAGATCATAGATACCACTCAGCTGACGGTTGATGGCGTGAATGTGATCCAAAACTCCAACAACGACTTGTCTTCAAGCATTGCTCATCTTAATGACGAGTACGGCAATATTGTTAGCTGCTGCGGCTCGATGAAAAAGACCATTGTCTCAGCCTCATTACAAACCTTTGTACAGACTGCCAAGCTAGATCATGTGGTTTGGAAAGGTGAAGTGTATGGTGTTATTGCCGGCAACAGCAATAAACCGATCACTGAATTTGCCGACCACACCAGTTGCCGTTTGGGTAAATGGCTCAGCGGCGAAGCGAGTAAAGGCCTTAATAAGTCGGGCATTATCAATCGTATTGATGGCCCGCACAAAGAGGTCCATCGCGCGGGTGTCGAAGCTATGACCTTGTTTGTCGCGGGTGAAAAGCAAAAAGCCATTGGCGAGCTGAATCGCATGGAGCAGGCCAGTCGCGATGTGCTGAGACTCCTGGATGAAATAACCCACTAAGCCACGCAGGGGAAGTCTGACTCAATCAGTTGGTTTATCCCCTACTGCGCTTCTGCTATCATCGCGCCTTTGTTATTTTCCCCGGGCAGTAATGTTATGTTGATAGAGCCTGACTGGCGCGTATTAACCGTCGGCGATGGTGATCTGAGCTTTTCTTTGTCACTGAGCAAACAGTTAAAACCTGGCCATTTATGTGCCAGTATCTACGACGATGAAGCCACGCTGAGAAGCAAGTACCAGCAACACGCGCTAGATGAGTTGCGTGCGCAGAATGTGCCTGTACTGACAGAATTTGATGTCAACAATCAGCGCAGCTGGGCGGCCCTGGAAGGTCGCCAGTTTGATGCTGTGATCTTCCAGTTTCCTTTGATCCCAGCGTTTACCAGCAAACAGGCATTTGATGCGCAAACTCTGTCGACCAATACGCTTAATCGGCGATTGTTACGCAACTTTGTTGATTTTAGCCATCGCTTTGCACTGGACTCCAGCGGCCCAATGCTGGCGCTGGTCACCTCGAAAGATGTGAAACCCTATTGTGAATGGAATCTGGAAGGATCTTTGTGTGATGGCCTGGACTACCAGTATCTGGGTCAATCTGATTTCAACATTAACGCGTTTGAAGGCTATCGGATCCGCAATGTCGACAGAGATAAGCACGTAAAAGACACCAGCGGTATTACCTACTACTGGTCGGCAAAACCACATGCACGTTTGCGCCAGTCGCTCAACCAGCCGCCCTATTTAACCCACAACCATTGTGCCATGTGTCGTGCAGGTCCATTTCTGAGCGAGCAAGACAAGCAGGCGCATTGGGGGTCAAAAAAACACGCCATGATGCACAAGCATGAACAAGACTGGCTCGCCTACCTGAAGCAACACTAAGCACAGCAACTTTGCTGACGAGCGGGCCTGTCTCCCATTTGAGCGAGTCTGGCCAGCTCCAGTGCGATACAGTCGGGCTCACCAAGCAAGGTTCGCTGCAACACCTGCTGCATCCAACCGGGCAACTGTGCATTTAAAGCGTAATATACCCACTGGCTTTGCTTACGCACGGTGAGTATGCCCGCTTTTCTGAGTTGTGCCAGATGTCTGGATACTTTTGGCTGACTGGGCTCGTCCAGCGCAACCATTAACTCACACACACAAAGCTCCTGCTCTTGTAAAATTAGCAGTAAAGTTTTCAGCCTCAGCTCATCACTCATGGCTTTGTAAAACGTCATGGGTGTGATGGGGTCGGCTTGTTCGAATTCAGCTAAAAGTGCACGCACTTTAGAGTTTAATTCGTACAAAGCCTTGCGGTACGGGTTAAACGGGTCAAGGGCTTGCTCTAACTCAATGTGCCACATGTGTGTGCTGGCGGCTTGCTCCGCGCTTTCCCAGTTGCCGATATGGATACGTATCTCACAGTGCTGCTCACTCACCTCACTGTGGCAACTACCTGTGTCGTGATCCAGGCCAAACTCTAACAGCGCCTGCACGGCCTGACGACTTGTTTGCTGGTTGGCGCTCAAACTATGACACACCTGGATGTTCGGAGTGTGATGCTTGAGTAATGAATCAACTAACCACACCAGATCTGAGTTTTCTGCACTCACATAGATACTTTTCACTGCACTGCTCTCCTATATACGAATTAGATTATATAACGAAAACCAGTTGCAGTTAATATCCAGACGCACTCAAACGACCAATAAGCAGGTTAATTTATTGCGCAGCTTGAAAGAAAATTAATACACAATGATAATTAAACTTAAATGAAAATCGCTTAATTTACCGCGATATCGAAAATTACGGAATAATGTATACAAAACTATTGAGCAGTGTCAGTTTGATAAGTAGACTTGCGGCCTTCATTTATGGCGAGACTTCTCGATGCATGTTTTAAACAAAAGCTTTCTGTATGCCATCGCGTGCTTGTTACTGGCAATGGTCACCATTCAGTCTGGCGCCTCGATTGCCAAACAGCTATTCCCTCATGTTGGCCCTGAGGGCACAACCGCTTACCGCTTAGGGTTTTCAGCGCTGATCTTATGCCTGGTGTTCCGCCCATGGCGACATTTACCCAAAAACTGGCGCCCGGTGATATTTTATGGCCTCAGCCTGGGTATTATGAATCTGACTTTTTATTATGCAATAGAGCGTATTCCGCTCGGTATTGGCGTGGCACTGGAGTTTACCGGGCCGCTTGCGGTGGCGTTATTTTCGTCCCGGCGTAAACGAGATTACCTCTGGGTCGCGCTGGCACTGGCCGGAATATTATTGCTGCTACCGCAAATGGGCGAAGTAGATGGCCTGGATCCCATTGGCGTGTTACTTGCGTTGACCGCCGGTGCCTGTTGGGCAGGCTATATCCTGTTTGGTAAAATAAGTGGTGGCCATGGCTCTGGTGGCGCAACAGTTGCGATTGGTATGAGTGTCGCTGCCTTTGCCGTAGTGCCTGTTGGCGTGGTATTGCAAGGTGCAGCACTGCTTGACTGGTCGTTAATCCCTTTGGGTATCGCCATTGGTTTATTATCCAGTGCACTGCCCTACAGCCTGGAAATGGTAGCGCTAAAGAAAATGCCCGCTCAGGGGTTTAGCATTATGATGAGCATGGAGCCGGCCATTGCAGCACTGGCCGGTTTGATGATATTAGGTGAGTTACTGAGCGCCTGGCAGTGGCTGGCGATCTTTATGGTGATCGCCGCATCACTGGGCAGTTCAATGTCTGCAAAGGAATAATTCATAGAATAATTCATAGAATAATTCATAGAATAATTCGTAGAGTAAATTCCTTTTACATCGGCCAGGGCGTGGCAGGCTCTGGCACTAATTCAAACCGCAGCGCTTCTGGCACCTGGTTAATCTCTTCGATCAGTGGCAATGGATCAAAGTGGCGTTGCAACCAGCTCTGCTGCTCCCACAACATATGCAGTACATCCTGGCGACTGGTGTACTGGTGCTCACTTTCGGGCAGTAGCACCAGGCGTGCCCGTTTACCCAAGTCATTTAATGCACTGAACAGACGCTCACTTTGCACGGCAAAAGTGCCCGGCTGACGATCCTGATAACCATGGATCAATAACACTGACGCAGACATATTCGCAGCAGCAGCCAGCGGTGAGCTCGTCAGATAAGCTTGCGGGTCTTGCCACAAAGTCCCAATACGCTGCTCAAACATAAACGGCGCCAGCGTGAAGTTATAGCTGCCACTACGTGCAATACCAGTGACAAACAAGTCCGTATTCGCTAACAAGTCAACCACCACAGTGGCGCCCGCACCGTGACCGCCAATGGCCACTTTACTGACATCCGCAATCCCCTGTTGTGCAAGCACTGCCACAGCGCCTTTGGCGATTGACTGCCATTGTGTTCTGAGCTGTGCAGGGGTGCCCTGCTCACCGGGTAAGGTAAAGCCATTTACTTCAAATACGGCATAGCCCTGTGCCAGATGTGGCAGGGGGCCAAGATGATCCAGCGGCACAAAGTAATGAGGAGAACGAAATGCCTGCGTGCTCTGTTCGGGTGATTTTACCCACATCAACACAGGTATACGGCCTAAGCTGGGGTCATAATTGACCGGCAGATACAGCGTACCTGACCTTTGTGTGCCATTACCGCTATCAAAGCTCAGCACTTCGCGAGACAACCCCCGCAAAGCCGGGTACGGATGTCTGAAATGCGTGATCTGCTCGACTGAACTGAAGGTCCGGTCATGCACAAAGTAGTTCGGCTGCTCCTGTTTAGACTGTCTGAGCGTAATGAAGCGCATGCCCTCATCGTCCAGCAGTGCAACAAACTGTTCAAAATACGGCGCTTGAGATTGCCATAGTCGGGTGCGGGTGTTCGTTCTGGCGTCAAACCGGTCCAGAAACGGCAGATCCTCGCCTTGCGCTCGTTCAGTACCGCGAATAAACAGATAGCGGCTGCCCACTACTTTTACAACCTGTGCACCGAGATCATTGCGAGTTGTCAGCCATTGCTCTGAGTTTGCATCCGACACTTTATACCGGGTTACTTCCAGCGGATTACGTTGCGGCGCCAGTGGATTGATCACCGAGGTGCGCCAGAAGCGCTCGTTCTCTGCCGTGGTCAGCAAAGCGATGTTTGAGTCGCCCCACTGCATCGCAACAAAAGGTTCCTGCAAGGCCATAAATAAGCGGGGCTCACGCTTAAAAGGAGATGCAATATGGTACAAACCATAGTCGCGCTCGCTATCACCTGCCTGTACCCAAACCACAGTGGCTCCTTTGTCTGCTCGCCACTGAAAGTGACTGCGCATTGGTGCAGCGCTGGGCTGTGAGATGGCAGCCAGTACGTTTTGTTCTTCCGTTTGGGGCGCAGGCAATGCTGGCTGCACCACCGGCCGGTATAACTCATACAGGGCAAATCCTGTCATGCCCCAGACCTGCCAAACACTGGGGTGCTCTGCCAGTGTTCTCTGAGTCGTTTGCGACTGCTGCGGCGCTTCGAGCATGGCCATTGCGACCAACAGGTTGGTGGCGTCCGGTGAGGGCGAAAAATGATGGAAATAAGCCGGTCCGCCAATGGCAGTAGGCCGCCCCTGCAACGGCACTTTGATCAACTGCCCCTGCGCATAATGAGCAAAGGCTTGCGTTGAAAGGGATTCAGCGGTTTGATTCACCAGGCTCAGTGCGCCATGAGATTGCGCCACCACCGGCCCAATCAAACGCGACTGTTGCGCAGCTTGTTGCTGCTCTCCGGTATGATTGACAGCACTGTTGATCACCAGCGCTGAGCTGTCGGGCAACCAATGATAAGGGACTTCACTGGTGACGCCGTTAAGCGGAAAACGCGACACTGCGCGCAGCTCGCGCTGCTTGATGTCGTACACCCATAAGCGGCCATCCTGCTCGTTAAGCAGAATAAATGCCAAATAGCGGCCATCGGCACTCCAGCGCGGGGCAAAGACTTTGCCCGGGGGCAAGTCGTTCACTGCAACCTCAGCGCCAGTTGCCACGTGTTTAAAACTCAGGCCCGAATAGGTTGTCAGGCCCAGGCGCATAAAGGTGGTAGGATTAAAGTGTAAATCGCCGTAACGCACACCCGACTCGCTCGCCTGCTCTGTCTTTTCATGCTTGGTCAGCAAAGCCATCCAGACATGCTGTTCATTGAGCAACACTTCGGGCATAGGCGCGACACCAACCAGTTGCGCAATTTCTTCTCTGGGCACCTGATAGCCATCTGATGCCAACGCAGCCTGCACCCACATACAACAAGCTAAAAAAAACAGCAAAGCCGGGCTCTTATTCACCACTTTTCTACCCTTGAATTCGTATCTTAACCTCTCATGATATAACGAAACCCCTTAAATGTGCACTAGTTTAATAGCAATCTACATAATTTTAGTCGCCAGCCCTGAGGCGAGAAAATTTCCCAGATAACTCGCCAGAACATTTGATATTTAGTTGTTCTGAATACAAGTTTTCTGGCACTTAGAGAAGCAAATTTGCGCCCTCAAACCGGTTATGTATTGGTGTTGATTGGGATTAAGGTGCAACCGGGCGCAAAGTTACGGTAAACTAAACGTTCGTCAACCGTTTGATCAGCTATTCAGGCCATTATGAACAACAATAAAAAGCCAGACAAAGTGACCATATTCGATGTCGCCAGAGAAGCGCAGGTGTCAAAATCCACCGTCTCTTTGGTGCTCACCCATTCTGACAAAGTCAGTGATAAAAGCCGGGAAAAGGTGCTCGCCGCCATCGACAAACTGGGGTATGTATATAACCGCGATGCCGCTGCACTGCGCAGTAAACGCTCCAATCTGGTCGCTTTGGTGATCAATGACCTGACTAACCCTTATTCAGCCCAACTGGCAGTGGGCCTTGAGAAACATATTTATGCGTTAGGCCTGGTGCCTATGCTGGTCAATACCAGTGAAGATCTGACTCGCCAGATGCAAGTCGTCAATACATTAAAAGAGTACAATGTTAGCGCCTTTGTGATGGTGCCCGCACCAGGCACCACCATGGAATGGGTCAACCAGCTGATTGACTCGGGCTTTCCGGTGATCAACATCATGCGGGAAATTCCCTACAGCAATGCGCCCTGTATTTTGCCAGATAACCAAAAAGGCACCCACCTGGCCACGCTGCATTTGCTCGACCAGGGGTTAGAGCGACTGGCATTTTTGGGAGGGACACCCGATATCTCGGATTACCACGAGCGCCTGGGCGGCTTTCGCAGTGCGCTGGCGCTACGCAAGATGACTCAGCCTATGCCGGAAATTGCGGCGCAAACTAATCGCCAGGGTGGCCGCGAGGCATTTAGTACCTTGTATGCCCAGGCACCAGATACTCAGGCCGTGGTCTGCTTTAGTGATGTCATCGCCTATGGGGTGATGGAAGCGATGCGCGAACATGCTCTGGTACCGGGCAAAGACATTAAAGTGGTCGGATTCGATGACCTGGCCGACTCCAGATTAATGAAACCAGCCTTGTCTTCTGTGCGCATCGACGCCGATGATATAGGCAAACGCACCTGTCAGGCACTGGCAGAAATTATCAATAAATCGCAACCTGCGGTACGCACCCTGGTAGATGTATCGCTGCAACTCAGAGAATCTTCCGTTTAAATGACACAAGTTTTAGTAATTGGTTATGTCTGGCCGGAGCCGAATTCCTCGGCCGCCGGCAGTCATATGATGTCCTTACTGCGCTTTTTCCGCGCTCAGAACTGGCAGGTTGAATTTGCCAGCCCGGCCCAGCAAACCGATCATATGGCCGATTTAAGCCAGGAGCAGATCACCTGCACACCCATCACGCTCAATTGCAGCAGCTTTGATGACTATATCACTCGGCTCAAGCCCGATATCGTGATGTATGACCGCTTTATGATGGAAGAGCAATTTGGCTGGCGGGTGGATAAGTTTGCGCCCGACGCGCTCAAGATCCTCGATACAGAAGATTTGCAATGCCTGCGTAATGCACGCCATGACGCGCACAGAGCGCAGCAAGCTTTTGCACTGGATAACTTACTGGACAGTGACTTAGCCAAACGTGAAATCGCCGCAATTCTGCGCTGCGACCTGTCGCTGATTATTTCTGACTATGAACATCAGTTACTGACGTCTCAGTTTGGCGTGTCTGAAGATTTGCTGCATCACTTGCCATTTATGGTGGACCTGGACGCACTCAATGACGAGTTACCTGACTATCCCGCCCGTCAGCACTTTATGACCATAGGTAACTTTCGCCACGCCCCCAACTGGGATGCGGTACTTTATTTGCAACAGATCTGGCCGATGATCCGCAAGCAACTACCGGATGCGCAACTGCATATTTATGGCTCTTACCCGCCACCCAAAGCAACCGCGCTGCATAACCCCAAAACGGGCTTTTTAATCAAAGGCTGGGCAAAAGATGCACTGAGCGTGATGGCACAAAGTCGAGTGTGTCTGGCACCGCTGCGTTTTGGTGCCGGGATTAAAGGCAAGCTGCTCGAGGCCATGATCACACAAACCCCGTGTGTAACCACGCAGATAGGTGCCGAAGGCATGCACGGCGATTTACCCTGGCATGGCGCGATAAGCGACTGCCCACACACCTTTGCGGCTGAAGCCGTGGCTTTATATCAGGGTGAAGCGCGCTATCAGCAGGCCCAGCAAAACGGGCAGGCGTTGCTCCAGGCTCGTTATGACAAGCGCGCCCTGGAGATTCAACTAAAACAAAAGATTAGCGAGATAGTGAATAATTTAACTGCGCACAGGCGCGCCAACTTCACCGGCAGCATGTTGCGACACCACACACTTCGCAGTACCCAATATATGTCACAATGGATTGAAGCAAAAAATGCAAATAAAATGCGTTGAATTTGCGTGAAAAGTGGTTAGAATTCGCGGCAATTTAGGTTATTGCCTAAACTGAGTGTGGAGGCGAAACAAGCTGTTAGCTTCCACACTGCAAAGTTGCTGTCGATTTTTACTTATAATTAGGTTACACGCCGTTGAATTCAGCCACCTTTACACAAAAACGCAAGTTTATTGTTAAATTAGGCAAAATGCTTCATCAATACGGAACCCCGGCTTATCGCCTGGAAGCCCACCTGATGGAAGTTGCCACCCACCTGGGCCTTAAGTCGTCCTTTGTTATGTCTCCGACGTCGGTCACTTTTGTGATCTGGACAGAAGGCCATGAGGATGAATACACCCATGTTGCCCGCGTAGAGCCCGGCGATCACAACCTGGGCTGCCTTGCCGATACCGATGATGTGGTAAATCGCATGCTGGCAGGTGAACTCAGCATAGAGCAGGCTGATCAAAACCTGGATGCCATCACCCAGGCCAAAGACCCTTATGGCCGTTTACTAACGGGTATCGCATTTGCGGTGTCGGGTGGCGCGTTTGCCATGTTGATGGGAACCAGCTGGAATGATGTGCTGTGGTCTGCGGTATTGTCTATTCTGGTCTTTATCTTTGTGCTGTGGTCAACGCGCTCCAAGCGGGTCACCCATATGCTGGAGCCGGTGGTGGCCATCGTTTCTGCGCTGGCAGCCTGTGCGATTTCGTCGTATTTAGATCCTATGGTCAATATCCGCCTGGTGGTGTTGTCGGCCATCATTGTTTTTATACCCGGACTGGCATTGGCACTGGGATTTGCAGAGCTCTCTGCACGCCATCTGGTGTCGGGCACAGCGCGGGTGATGGATGCCATTATGTTGCTGTTTAAGCTGTATTTTGGTGCTTTTTTGGGGATCAGCATTGGCTTTTTCCTCTTTGGACAGAGCGATTATGTACAACCCGATCCGCTCCCCAAATGGACGGCCTGGATGGCAATTTTGCTGCTCTGTAGCAGCCTGATTGTGATTTTCCGCACTAAGCTCAAACACGCCAGCTGGTCAATTGCATCGGGCTTTATTGCCTATGCCGCCAGTATCGGCTCTGCGGTCTATCTGGATTACTCGCTGGGCACCTTTGTCGGGGCATTTGCCGTCGGCGTGTTTAGTAACGTGTTTAACAGGACCGTTAACGCGCCGGCTTCGATTGTCGCCATGCAGGGCTTGATTGTGCTGGTACCTGGGTCAAAAACTTACATTGGTCTGAATTCACTAATAGAAGGCCAGAGTTTTGTTGCTGCCGATCACATTGGCCAGCAAACCTTTTTGATCTTTATGTCGTTAATTGCCGGTCTTATCTTTGCCAATGTGGCGCTGCCACCGAAGAAAAGCCTGTGATATAAATAAGGCAACCTACGCTTGTTGCGGGGTTGCCTGTCCGGCTTTTTTAACTTTGAGATCTGAAAGTACCGGCATGACACTTCGCCGGCGAAAAACTCCAACTAATCACACTTGGCATCAAATCTAATTTGGGCCAAAATGGAAGTTCTTGTTCAGGTGTAAAGGAGCGCGCCATGACCGATAATACAGAACAAAAACTCGCCGTTTACCGCCTGGCACTGGAGTACATTAAAGTATTTCTCTGGCCGGCAATTCTTATTCTTGCCTTTGTCATATATGGCGATAAGCTATTTAAAATCATAGAGCAAAGAGAGGTTGATGCGTTTGGTCTGAAGCTAGGTAAACAGATTGAAGATATTAGCCACAACTATGAGGCGCAAATAGCCCAGCTCAAAGAAGATATCGAGGCCAGTCAGGCGCCAGAACAACTGCTAAAGAAAGTAGACGGCATCAAAGCAAATCTCGATAAGCAGTTATCCGTGGTAAAACAACACGCACTTCAGACTGAGCAAGTGTTAATACCTGACAGAAAAGCGCTGGTCGATCAGTATGAACGAGCAGGCTTTGAAGCCCTCCTTGCTCGCGATGTCTCGCAGGCTATTTCACAATTTACTGCCGCAGAAGCATTGTGGCCGGATTACCATAACGTCTCCGAAATAAAGCATCTGCTCATTAAGCAGCAAAGTGTGTTAACCAATCAGCAAAGCAAAGCCTGGCAAGATCTGTTCAAAACCATTTTAGTTAAGCACTCGTGGGGAATGCCAGATGATATCAGAGCGCAATTCAATCGGGTTTCAACACATTAGGCTCGTCAGAGCCAGCGACGAGTTGTACTCAGAAAGTCCCGATAGGCCTGTCCGTAGGTTTTGAGTAAAAAGCGCTCTTCCGGTTTGATCTGAAAGCGAGTCATATAAGCGATAAAACTCAGTACAGCGAGCGCACCTGCCGGTGATCCCAGATACCAGTTTTGTGCAATCAGTAAGCACAAAAATCCGACATACATAGGGTTGCGGGTAAAGTGATAGACGCCGCCAGTCACCAACGTTGATGCTTTATCAATATGCACCGGATCAACACTGGTATTATGACGACGAAACGCCCAAACTCCCGCCAGGGCAACGACAATACCAATCGCGCTCAGCACCACTGCCCCGCCAACTTTGAGCGACTCAGCAACAATGACGTACCCAGCTACCTGAGCCAGGCCCCAGCTCAAGAGCATATGCAGTAACAAAACAACCAGCGGGGGTATTTTGGTATCCAAAAGGTGTGGCTGTGATTCTGACATAGTGACTCCTGTACATTAAAATGTGTCATTTAATTGATATGCCGCAATTATTTATCCCATAAAGCTGACGGTTAATCGCAAACACTGGTTTTCAGCCTATGCTAACGTAAAATGTTGCTCACTAGCACTACACCTTGCGGTCTAGTTTATAAAAAAGTGTAATCCAGAGAACATTTATGAAACTAATAAAAACCTCGCTCGCGCTTGCCATTGGCCTTGCCAGTGCCAGCACCTTTGCCGCATCGGCAAAAGACACAATCACAGTTGAAGATATTCCTACTATTCAACGCGTTATTCAAACAGCAGTAAGCCCGGATGGCGAATCGGTTGCATTTCGTCGCTCCGTACCCCGTGAGCTGTATGTAGACAGTAACGGTAAAAACTACAGCGAACTGTATGTAGTTGATGACGAAGGTAATGAAGTGCCTTTCATCACAGGTAAAATCAACGTAGGTAAGATTGAATGGTCAGCAGATGGCAAGTTCATATACTTCACCGCCAAGAAAAAAGAAGACAAATTCACGTCACTTTACCGCATCGCAGTCGATGGTGGTGAAGCGCAAAAAGTACTGTCGCTGAAAGGCACCTCTATCAGCAAGTATCGCCTGAGCCCGAACGGTAAGCAGGTGGCTATCCTGGCTATGCCAGCCAAGGATGCAAGCGAAAAAGAGCTTAAAAAGCTTGGCTTTATGGCAGAAGTGTATGAGCTGGGCCTGAAAAACAAGCAGCTACATTTGGTCGACCTGGCACAAACCAACAAACCGCTGACGCCTGCCGTGGTGCCTGTTGAAGGTTATGTGAGCGACGTCAACTGGTCTGACGATGCCAGCAAGTTATTAGTAAAAACGCAGCCAACAGCGCTGATTGATGATCAGTATATGAAGTCTCAGTGGCATGTGATGGATGTGGCAACGCAGAAAATCACCACCTCGTTTAAAACCGAAGGTAAGCTGGGTGAGGCGGAATTCTCACACGATGGTAAATACATTGCCATTTTAGGTGCCGAAGACAAACACGACCCGGCTAAGGGCCGTTTATATCTGGCCAATGCCAAAACCGGTAAAGTGGAAGAGTGGATCCCGAACTTTATGGGTCACTTCAAAGACTTTGAGTGGTCAAACCGTAAAAACGTACTGAACTTTATTGCCGATGTGGGCGTTGAGACTTTCATTGGTCAGGTTAAAGTAGGCTCAAGTAAATACAAAAAGCTGGTTAAAGAAGGCAAGTTTATTGCGCACAGCCTGTCAGTTTCTGATTCTGACAAAACCATTGGCGTACGAGCAGAGAGCCCGAAATACCCAAGCGAAGTGTTTATGGTGCGCTCTAAAAAGCCCACCCGTTTAACCGATTCAAACCCCTGGTTGAACGACAAGCGTCTGGCGAAGCAAGAAGCGATTAACTTCAAAGCCCGTGACGGCGTTGAGATTGGTGGTGTACTTATCTACCCACTGGATTATCAGGAAGGCAAACGTTACCCTCTGATCATGGCGGTACACGGTGGTCCTGAAAGCCATGACAGAAACGGCTGGCTGACCAGCTACTCAGATCCAGGTCAGATGGGTGCAGCGCGTGGCTATGCGGTGTTCTACCCGAACTACCGTGGTTCAACGGGCAAAGGTGTGGACTACTCTAAACTGGGCCAGGGCGACTATGCCGGCAAAGAGTTTGACGACCTGGTCGACATGAAAGAGTACCTGGTTAACATGGGCCTGGTTGACACCAAACGCGTTGGTATCACAGGTGGCTCTTACGGTGGTTACGCTTCAGCCTGGGGCGCAACTAAACTGACCGAGCACTTTGCAGCCAGTGTGATGTTTGTAGGTGTAACCAACCAGCTGTCTAAGTTTGGTACGACCGATATTTCAAACGAAATGTTCCTGGTACATGCCCGCTCTTACCCATGGCAGAAATGGCAGTGGTATCTTGAGCGCAGCCCAATTTACTGGGCTGGCCAGTCGAAAACCCCACTGTTGATCATGCACGGTAAAGACGATCCGCGCGTTCACCCGGCCCAGTCTATGGAACTGTACCGCTACATGAAGGTACAAGACAAAGACGTACGTCTGGTTTACTACCCGGGCGAAGGCCATGGTAACCGCAAAGTTGCTGCGCAGTACGACTACAGCCTGCGCTTAATGCGCTGGATGGATAACTACCTGATCCACGGCAACAAAGACATGCCAGCGTATGAAATTGACCATGCTGCCAAATTAAAAGCAGTGAAAGAGCAGAATAAATAAACTGCTGTTTTTATGGTATAAAAAGACAAAAGGCTTGCCAGATTGGCAAGCCTTTTTTGTGGTAGTATTTGGTAGTGTTCAATTTTCTGT
>NZ_JXYA01000039.1 GCF_000967655.1 Pseudoalteromonas rubra | reverse complement strand
TAATTCCTAGTTATCCTTACTTTTTATCAGTAGTCAAATGTAACAACAAAAAACCACAAATGACAACAAAAAAGCAATATACCAGCACATTTTATCGCCTTCCCATTTCCAAAAATCGCAATTCCATTTCCACAAATCGCCACGTTAAAACCAGACTCAAAAACCACACAAAACCATATAATACAGCAACTTAAAAAATGGCACGTGACTTGTAATGACTATTCCCAAATGCCCACAGAGGAAATGGTATGGACATACAGGTCGAACAGAAAAAGAGCATAAAAGTAAACTGGTTGTGGCTCGGTGGTATTGCTGTGCTTGTCATTGTGGCTGGCTGGCTGCTTGCTCAGCCAACGGCGCAGGCGTCTTTGGCAACGGGTGATGCCTGGATTGGTGAGGTCAGACAGGGGGATTTAACGATTTCGGTGGCCGGGTTTGGTCAGCTCAAATCGCGTACGCCGCGTCTGATCAGTGCAGCCAGCGAGGCCACGGTTGAGGAGATTGTGCTGCGCCCGGGTGCTGAGGTGACACCCAGGAGTGTGATTATGCGGCTTCAGGATGCCAATCTGGCGCAGGCACTTAAAGATGCAAAACGAGCATTGCAACAGGCGAAAGATCAGTATTTACAGGCGGATATTAATCAGCAGCGCGAAATGCTGTCGCATCAGGCAAGCCTGGAGATCTTAAAGTCTGAGCTGGAAAGCGCTGAGCTGGAGGTCTCTGCCCAGGCAGGCCTGGTTGAAGATGGCGCGGTGTCTAAACTGGATTTTCAGCGCACGGTTTTGGAGCATCGTCAGCTTAAACGGCGTATTGAGATTGAGCAGCGCAGAATTGCTCAGCTGCAAACACTACATCAGGCCAATTTGCAGCTGGCAAGCTCGGATATCGACGCCGCCGAAGAGGCCTATGGGCTTATTCAGCACAGGGTTGAGCGCCTGACGGTGCGCGCGGGGATCACTGGCGTAGTACAGCAATTACATGTTGAGCTGGGTCAAAGTGTACCGCTGGGTGCCCAGTTGGCGCTGGTTGGCAGCACAAAAGACTTATATGCACAGCTACAAATTCCGCAGGCGTATGCCGAGCAAATCAAGCTTGAGCAGTCGGTACAAGTGAATACCCGAACCGACCTCATAGCCGGCACCATTTCGCGCATAAACCCTATGGTGCAAAACGGCAATATTGAAGTGGAAGTGGCCCTGCCCGCTGCGCTGCCCGACAGCGCCCGGCCCGAGCTTAATATCGAAGGCACCATACACATTAATACACTCAAAGAGGCGCTTTATATCGACAAGCCCGTTGGCGCCAAAGCCTTCAGCACCGCCACTTTATATCGCATCGAACCCAATACCCAACAAGCACAGGCCATTGAGGTACACTATGGCGCCCAGACCGCACAGCATATTCAGTTGCTCAGTGGCGCACAGCCAAAGCAGCGCTTTATTCTGTCGGATATGGCATCCTATCAGGGTGAGCCGGTCGTGTACCTGAGTAAATAAGGAAACAACAATGAACAACAAATGCGTTATTGAACTCAACGATATCACCAAACACTTCCTGCTCAGCGGTATGGAAACACAGGCTTTACGAGGCGTAAACCTAAACATTAACGAGGGCGAATACGTGTCTATCTCCGGCCCTTCCGGTTGTGGTAAGTCGACCTTACTCAATATTTTGGGCCTGCTGGATACCCCCACCAGCGGCCGCTATCAGATTGCCGGTAACGATGTCAGCCAGCTCAGTGTTAATCAGCGAGCAACGCTCAGGAACAAGCATATTGGCTTTGTCTTTCAGTCGTTTAACCTTATTGACGAGCTAAGCGTGTTCGACAACCTGGCGCTGCCAGTAAAATACAGTGAACAGCCTTTAGCAGGTGCGCAACTCAAAGAGCGGGTAATGCACTGCCTGGAGCTGGTGCAGATGACCCACCGGGTTGACCACCAGCCCAATCAGTTATCGGGTGGCCAGCAGCAGCGTATCGCCATTGCCCGGGCGCTGGTTAACCGGCCGGATATTCTGCTCATCGACGAGCCCACCGGTAACCTGGATTCCAAAAACGGTGATGCAGTCATGCAGATGCTGCACGACTTGAATGCGCAAGGCACCACTATGTGTATGGTGACGCACGACCCCAGATATGCCGATATGGCCGGGCGAAAACTCTTCCTGCTCGACGGTGTGATGGTCGACGAGGTGAAACTGGAGATGGCGGGATGATGAAAGAAGAACTCAAACTGGCCGCAGCCAACCTGAAAAAACTGCCCGGCTTCAGCATAACCGTGGTCCTCACACTGGCACTGACACTGGCGGCGCTGTGTGTGGTGATCAACATCAATCACCGGCTGCTGACCAAGCCCTTGCCCTACCCCAATGCCGATACCCTGTGGGTGACCGACCAAAGCGAAACCATAAATGGCGAAACCCAATATGGTTTTCAGATGCTGCCCACTCAGCTGCTGATCTATCAGGATCAACAGTTTATAGAACAAATGGCCATGCTGCACCATACCACGCCCCGACTGATGGATGTGGATAACCGCCCCACCGTGGATGTACTGCGCGTATCACCGGAGTTTTTCTCGTTACTGGGTGTGCCCATGCATCTGGGGCGGGCACTGAACGCCAACGAAGGTGTCAGCGATGAGCAAAAGGTGCTGGTGCTGAGCTATCAGGCCTGGCAAGACAACTTTAACGCCGACCCTAAGGTGGTAGGCTCTTTTACGCAGCTTAACCGTGTGGCCTATCAAATCATTGGCGTCACGGCCGCCGAGTTTGAAGTGCCGGAGATTTTTCGCAGCTTTGCTATTAGCGGATTCAGCAGTTTTCCTGAGGCGCTCAGCACCACTAACAACTGGAACAGCATCAGCAGCCAGTTTAATGGCATTGCCCGTCTCAAGCCGGGTGTGAACCCAGAGCAGGCCAATCACGCGCTGGGCGAGCAGATCAATGCGTTGTATCAGTCCCAGGAAAACGTGGCCCCCGATACCGCAATCGGCGCACGCTTTACGCCACTGCGCAGCAGGATCATCGCCGAGAGCGATAGCCTGGCCCTGAGCTTATTATTTTCGGCTACGGTACTGGTGCTCATTGCCCTGACCAATGTCACCAACCTGTTTTTATCTCGCGGCGCGCAAAAGCAACGCACTATGGCCATTCAGGCGGCGCTGGGTGCCAAGCCCCGGCACATCTTTGTCAGTATGTTTTGTGAATGTGCGTTACTGATTGGCGCAGCGACGGTATTAGGCTTACTTGCCGCGCAGTGGCTGAATGTGTTACTGGCTGAAGATCTCAGCTACCTGTTTACCCGCATGCAGGCCCTGTCGCTCGATGCCCCCACCATTGTGATTGCACTTGTGCTGGCTTTGCTGATCACTTTGCTGATTGCGGCCATCACCAGCAGCCAGGTTAACTATCAGGCCCTCACCGACGCCCTGCATGCGAGCGGCAAAGGTACAGGCGCGCAAATCTCTGCCAGAACCCGCCATATTCTGGTGGCACTGCAAGTGATGTTTGCCAGTTTACTGCTGTTTCTGGCCGCCAATAAACTGTTGCCTGCCTATCAGGAAATGACCCACCCAACCGGCTTTGATACTGAACACCTTTACTACGTGCGTGTCGATGGCAGCGCCACTGACATTGCGCCGTTTGAACTGGCCCGGCAGGTTAAAAATACCCTAAGCGCACAAGCAGGCATCAACTCAGTGGCCGCCAGTGCAACATCTCCCCTGGTGATGGGCTGGAAGAATTACCTGTACGACGAAAACATCGCTTTGCTTGGGATCATCAGTCTGGCATTTATAGATGAAGATGCCTTCACCACCTTAGCCTTGCCGCTCAGACAAGGACGCAGCTTTACCCCCATTGCAGCATCCGGTGAAGACAACAACGAAATAGTGCTTTCCGAATCACTGGCAAAGCGCCTGTATGGCGAAGCAAGTCCCCTAGGGCAGACGCTATACATCGACCAGCAAACGCCCAGAAAAGTGGTGGGTGTGGTCGGCGATGTTTACGTACCCACCGGCCCGCTTGGCTATGAACTGGCGCGTTACTATGTGCCGCTAACCGAAGGCAGTAGCGCGTTTATTGTCAAAGCCAGCGGGCCCCTGGCTCAGGCTCAGCTTGGTGATGTACTGAAGGATATTCACCCCACCTTAAACTTCTCGGCTTTCAGGAAAGTGGATGATATGCTCAGTCAGCGACTCAGACAAACCTGGCTCCAGGCCATGCTCACCGTGGCTTTATTAACCCTAACGCTCAGTCTGGCCGGTGCGGGCATTTATGGGGTACTCAGCTACAGTGTGCAGATGCGCCGTTACGAACTGGGCATTCATTTGTCTTTGGGTGCACATACTCATAAACTGACCGCCATGATTGTAAAGCAAAGCTTCGTGCCTATTTTTACCGGGCTGGCGGTGAGCCTGCTGTTTGCCACGCTGGGTTATCTGTTGTGGTCGCGCGTTGGCGAAGGACCGGTCGAGGTGAACTGGCTGGCCGTGCTGAGCAGTATTCCGGTTATGTTACTGGTTGCCTTTATCGCCAGCTATCTGCCGGTACAAAAGGTGATCCGTCAGGACCCCATTCGGGCCCTGAGAAATGAATAATAAATCAAACAATAATCAATGAGGAAATGCAGGCGCACACTCGCGCCTGCCCGTTACATCATGCAAGGCACCCTACTTATCGTTGACGACAAGGCCGATATTCGTCTGAGTCTTCACCTGCTGCTAAAAAACAGCGGCTTTAACACGCTTCAGAGCAGCTCGCTCAGTGCAGCAGCGCAAACCCTTGCCCAACAACCCATCGACCTGGTACTGCTCGATATGAATTATGAGCTGGATACTACTTCAGGTCAGGAAGGGCTGAATTTTTTATCTGAGCATGCAGCACGCGGCCCATCTAGCCCGGCATTTATTGCCATGACCGCCTGGTCCAGCGTGACGCTTGCGGTCGAAGCTATGCAACGGGGCGCGGTGGACTTTTTTGCCAAACCCTGGGATAACCACGCGGTGCTGATGATGGTGAAAAAACACCTTGGCCTGCGGCACATGGCAAAGGCCAGACACAGCGCAGCGCCTGTAAGCAAACCAGTGCCCGATAAAGCACTGCTGTGGTTGAGTCCGCAAATGCAGACGCTGAAAAAACAGCTAGACAGGGTAGCGCCAACCGGGGCCAATATCTTGCTGCGCGGCGAGAACGGCACGGGTAAATCGCATATTGCACAGTACCTGCACCAGCAAAGCGCACGCACAGGTGGGCTTGTCAGTGTTAACATGGCAGCCATCCCCGACAGCTTGTTCGAAAGCGAGCTGTTTGGCCATGTCAAAGGGGCATTTACTGATGCCAGACAAGACCGCGAAGGCCGTTTCAGCCAGGCCAGCGGCGGCACCCTGTTTTTAGATGAAATTGCGACCTTAAGTGAGTCGCAACAAGCCAAGCTGTTGCGGGTACTGGAAAGCGGCGAATATGAGCCGGTCGGCTCCGACAAAACACGCCACGCAGAGTGTCGGCTCATCAGCGCCACCAATGCCGATCTCGAGACATTACAAACACAAGGGGTATTTCGTCAGGACCTGTATTTCAGGCTCAATACCATAGAGCTGACACTGCCACCACTGAGGCAACGCAGCGACGAAATTATTCCGCTTGCCAGGCACTTTATCTCGGCGCATGCAAAGCGCTATGAACTACCCGAACCGGTTTTGTCTGACTGCGCGTGCAACGCTCTGCAAGCCTATCACTGGCCGGGCAATGTGCGGGAGCTCAGCCATATTATGGAGCGCGCAGTACTCATGTGCGACGAGCCAGAGATCACAGCTGCTCAGCTGCCAATCAAACCTGAAAATACTGCGCCTGATGGCCCTATCTCTGAACTGGTAACACTGGAGCAGGCAGAGCAAAAACTCATAAAAATGGCACTGTCCCAGTGCCTCGACAACGTGGAGGAAGCCTCGGTTTTACTGGGAATAAGTAAAAGTGCGCTGTACCGGCGCATGGATAAGTTCAACATCAAAACCCGGCAGCCCTGAACCTGATGTCTCTGAACTACGAGCGATTCACAACGCTATTTTTAACGCTTGTCTGGCTGCTGCTGGCCAGTCTCAGCACCGGGTTACTGCTGAGCCTGGGCAGCGGCTGGCTGGGTGTTGTTACCCTGTGGGTGCTGGTATTAGGTCCGGCGGTATTGCTGTTACAGAGCATAAAACAGCGCCTTGTGCAGCCCTTTTACCACCTGACCACCACAATCGAAGCCATGCGCCTTGAGGATTATGGCCAACGTTTTTACAGCGCCGACCAAAGCGGGATCCTGGCACAATTACAAGCCGAAACCAGCCAGCTGTGCACGCACTTGCAGGCGTATAAATCAGCACGGGATCATCAGGCTATTTTGCTGTTTCGGCTGATTGAGCAGCTGCCCAGTCCGATTGCCATTTTCGACCAAAGCAATGCGCTGGTGCATGCCAACGACGCTTTCTCCAACTGGACCGGCAAGCCCTGGCAAACGCAACGGCTCACCAAAGCACATCATTTCAGCCTGGTTCAGTCTAGTGGCCAGTGGCAGTTCAGCCATCCTTCACTTGCGCAACAATGGCAGCTAAGGCAAAGCCGGATCCCCATAAACGACAGCCATGCCCACTTGTTGATCCTCACCGATGTGCAGTCGGTGGTCAGTCAGGCGCAGCGCGACGCCTGGCAAAAAATGATCCGCATTCTGAGCCATGAGATCCACAACTCGCTCTCCCCCATTAAGTCGCTGGCGCAAACGTTGCAAATGCTGCAACCCGGCGCGGATACGCAGGCCGATTTTGATCAGGCGCTTGCGGTCATTGTGCAGCGCAGCGATGGGCTGATGTCGTTCGTTAACCGCTATGCAAGCGTGGCAAGGCAACATCAGTTGCATTTGGAGGAAGTCACCACAGATACCCTGCTGCGCCCAATGCAGGCGCTTTATGGCACGCAGCTCACCTGCTCTGCCACAGCGTCTTTTACGCTGCATGTAGATGTTAGCCTGATGGAGCAAGTGCTGGTTAATCTGATCACCAATGCGCTGGAGGCCAGTGACGAACCTGCCGGTGTTGAAATTGTCATCAGCAAAACCACCCAGTATGCCTTTATCGACATTCTGGATCAGGGTCCTGGTGTCAGTAATCCGGATAATCTGTTTGTGCCTTTTTACACCACAAAAGAAAATGGTAAAGGCATTGGCCTGGTGCTGTGCAAAAACATTGTGGAACAGCACAACGGCCAGCTGACGCTGGTCAACCGCACTGATCAGCGCGGTGCCAGGGCCAGGATTCAGTTGCCGCTCGGTTAGCGCCGAACGTGCGATGTTACTGCGCTACAAAAGTTGCTGAGCTAAAAAATTACTGCGCGACAAAAATCAGTGAATCGGTATCAAAGCCGCGCTCGGCCGCCATACGCACAAACTTGTCGATAATGGCCTGGTCGACTTGCGGAGTTCTTGAAAGCAGCCACAAATAATCGGTGTCCGGGCCTGAGACAAAGGCATACTGGTAGTTGTCGTGATCCAGTTCAAACACCACATAGGCGCCATAAAACGGACCGAAGAAAGACACTTTCAGATAAGCTTCATCGTCCTGATTGACGAAAAATGCTTTGCCCTCGGCTTCACGCCACTGGTTTTCCTCGGCATTATAACCTCGATTGATGACCTTTACGCCGCCATCATCGCGCATGCTGTACTGGGCCGTGACTTTGCTCAGCCCACGCTCAAAAGAATGATCCAGCCGGGCAATTTCATACCATTTACCCAGATAGCGATTAAGCTCAAAATTCCCCACGGGCTGTACACCCTGCGGCATGCCCAGACAACTGCTAATGACCAGCGTCATCATAATAATTAACAGTGTTTTCAATGCGTGCTCCTTCTAAACCAACACGTTCTGGTACGGCTAAGAAAACGCGCCGGTTCACTGTTTGGTTAATTTACCTTAACACAGATATATAGCAGCCTTATCACGGCGCGCCAAACGCCGTTATTCCCAGCCCAACGCGGAAACAACCAAGCGTAGCGTTAATGCCAAAGAAAACGAAAGTGGTGTCGGTAAGCTGATCCCGTGTCGGAGCACGGGATGACTGAGGGAGGTGTTGGAAATAGACTCGCTCTAAACGCCGTCATCTCAAGTCCAACAGAACAATCAGGCTTTTTTAACGAACTTGGCTGTGACCATCATTTCGCCCACACCATCGACCTTACAATCCAGTTCGTGGTCTTTTTTGTCCAGCACACGGCGGACCAGGGCTTTGGTGCCAATTTTGATCACCTGAGAGCTGCCTTTGATTTTCAGATCTTTGATAACCGTCACCTTGTCGCCGTCGGCCAGCAATGCGCCGTTGGCATCTTTTACCTGGATCAGATCGTCTTCATTGACTTCATTTGGGTTCCACTCATAGGCACACTCAGGACAAACCAGATTACTCTGGTCCTGATAGACATATTCAGAGTTACATTTTGGGCAAGGAGGTAAAGACATAATTACTTACTACGTATTGATTCATTTGGTCTGCATAGTAATGGCTCAGCCCCGGATGTGCCAGTGCTAAGCCTATATTTATTGATTTAGTACAGGTGAGCATAAACGCGTCGCGATTACAGGCCGCTTTTGGCCTGCGCTATCACAGTGTGTACTCTGGCTGGCAAGTGGCCACGCCGCGCTGTGCACAGGTAAATAGTTTCGCTCACAGGGTACTTCAGCGAATGAACGCGTATTTGTTCCCGCCGGGCAAAGGCCTCAACCGCAAAAGCAGGCAACACGGTAAACCCTATCCCCCGGCTAACGGGTTCCAGGATCAGATTGATCTGGTTAGAAAAGCCCTTGCGTGCAAACTGAGCGCAGTGCTGAAACTGCGCAAAATTGGCACTGAGCAACAGCTCGCTGTGATGTGCGCCATCGGGATGGTCGATAAACCCCAGCGATTCCAGATTTTCCCAGCTTGGCGTATGTACCTTTGCTGGTGTTACCAATAGCAAAGGCTCGGTGGCGATTGCCTCACATCTGACCTCGGCCGATTTAGCCTTTAGCGTGGTCAGGCCAAGCTCTGCGCTGCCCTGTGCCACCGCCTTGATGATTGTCTCATTCGGTGCAAAACGGTGATCGATGACAAGCTCAGGGTGGCGGGTCTGCAATGCCAGCAAGTGCGGATATAACCTGAGTCCGACACTGCCGGGTGACATTACGCTGACTGCGCCTTCAAATGGCGGATCCTCGCCTATACTGGACTCAAGGTCCGACAAACTTTGCAGAATTTGCTTTGCCTGCGTGCACAGCCGTTGCCCGGCCTCCGTCAGTACAATCTGCTTGCCGTCGCGCAGCAGCAAAGCAACGCCAAAGTGCGCCTCTAACTTTTGCACATGCTGGCTCACACCCGATTGTGTCATATGTAGCTGCTCAGCCGTGCGGGTAAAGTGCCCAATTCGAGCCAGGGCGCAAAATGTTCGTAGCCAGGCGTTATTAATCATTACATAACATACTTATTTTGATTATTTTTAATAATTTTACTTGATAGAAGAGTCTTTGTAACCTGCACAGCATTCAAACAGAGGAGAGCATTCTATGAGCCAGGTTTATCCACGTAATTTTTCGCATATCGGCATCTCGGTCCCAGACCTGGAAAAGGCCGTTGAGTTTTACACTCAGGTAATGGGCTGGTATGTCATTATGGCCCCAACAGACATTGTTGAAGACGACAGCGCCATCGGAGAAATGTGCACCGACGTATTTGGCGCGGGCTGGAAGCGCTTTCGTATTGCGCACTTGTCTACCGGCGATCGTATTGGCGTAGAACTATTTCAGTTCGATAACCAGACCAACCCCGATAATAATTTTGAATACTGGAAAACCGGCGTCTTTCATTTTTGTGTGCAAGATCCGGATGTGGAAGGCCTGGCAGATAAAATCGTGGCCGCAGGTGGTAAAAGGCGTATGGAAAAGCCGCGCTATTACTACCCCGGCGAAAAGCCCTATCGGATGATTTATATGGAAGACCCGTTTGGCAACATCGTTGAGATTTACAGCCACAGTTATGAGCTGATCTACAGCGCAGGCGCCTATCAGGAATAACACCGCATAGGGCTGGATATACCGGCCCTGATCACTTGCCGGCTTGCTTGTTAGCCCCCCACAGTCCAACACCCAGGGCTATACCAGCCCCCGCGCACGGAGCAATGGAAAAAGCCAGAATATCAAAGGTTACCCCAACCGTAATGCCAATGGCAGTCCCGATACCTGCACCAATTCCAATATACAGGCCCGGATTAGGCCCGGCTTCGACTTGTTTGTCTGTCATGTGTATTTCCTTATGTTCATCATAAATTGGCTTAATTTTATACACACGCGCAAAAAAAGCACAATACAAAATTGTATGCCAAAGCGGCGCAAAAATACGATATGCTTTAACACAGTGACGCTAACCTCAAGTTTGTATGCATATTTTATTAGTTGAAGATGACCCGGATACGGCCGAGTTTATCTGCGCCGGGCTGGCGCAGCACAATGCCCGCGTGCAGCATTGCAATAATGCTGAGCAGGCTATGCTAAGCGCCTCTGCCACTGCCTTTGATGTGATTATTTTTGACCGCTTGTTGCCCAACATGGACGGTCTGGACGCCGTCCGGGTGTTGCGCGCCAGTAAAGTCAGGACACCCATCATCATGCTCACCGCACTGAGTGATACCGCCGATCGGGTCGCCGGGCTTGAAGCCGGTGCCGACGATTATCTGGTCAAACCCTTTGCCTTTGCCGAGCTGTATGCCCGTTTAAAAGCCCTTGCCAGACGTCAGCCGCTCAGATCAGATACACTGGAGCTGGTGTACAGTGAGCTGCGGCTCAACCGCACGTCGCGCCGAGTATACAGAGCCGGAAAAGAAATTGAGCTGATGCCCAAGGAATATCAGATCCTGGAATACATGATGCAGAACCCCGAGCAGCTGATCACCAAAACCATGTTACTGGAACAAGTCTGGGGATTTAGTTTCGACCCTAAAACCAGCCTAGTGCAAACCCATGTCAGCCGCCTGCGCAATAAGCTGGATAAGCCCTTTGCTTTTGACATGATCAAAACCATTCGCGGCAGCGGTTATCTGCTGATGGGCAGCAATGATGATTAGCCGTTATCATCTTAAGCACACAGCGCTGCTTGGCGGCGCGCTCTGGGCCACCCTGCTGTTGCTGTTGTGGCTCACAGGTCAGCTGTTGGTGTGGCAGGATAAACAAGCGCAACAGCATGAGTTTGAGGAGTTTCTGGGCGAGATTGAGAGCGCACTGGAAGAGCATGGCCTGGAACACGTGTTACAGGAGTTTGAGCTGGAGGAAGATGAAGTCTGGCCCGATAGCGAAGCGCAAACCCATTTGTTCGACGAAGGCTGGCTGGTTGCGCTGTTTAAGCAAGAACAGCTACTGTTGGGCGCCAATACTAAGCTGACCGTGACCTCAACGCCGCAGTGGCAAAGCGTATCACTTGGCGAGGAAGGCAATGTAGAACTGCTGTCGGCTTCGGTGAACTTACCCGACAACCTGCAACTGCATTACTGGCAAAAGCGAGACGAACTGCACGCCCACAGAGCCGAATTTTATAGCCAAATAACACACTGGTTTGCGCTGCTCAGCCTGCCACTGATTTTGGCTGCCATTGCCTGGTTGCAGTACAAGCGCACCCGCACTTTGCAGGCACTCTCTGATCAACTTGCTCAGGTGGCCCACTCGCCGGATTCAAAGCGCACTCAAGTGAGCACAGCCAACCCGGACATAGTTGCGCTCAGCCTTGCCATTAACCGCATGCTGGATGAAATCACCCGACTGCATGGCAATCTGAAAACCATGTCGGTGGGGATCGCCCACGACCTGAAAACGCCTTTATCGCGCATTTCAAATCGCCTGCAAAGTATGGTTCAGGACCTCGACAACCCGGCAATCCTCGAAGGCCATATCGACAAAGCCAACAATGAACTGGCACAGGTCATCAATACCTTTAACAACCTGGTGCGTCTCAATGCCATCGAATCGGGTAAGCATATTCAGGGCTTTAAAACCTTTGATTTATCCGCCCTGATTGACGAGCTGGCACAAAGCTATCAGCCGGTCTTTGAAGACAGCGGCCGACGCTTTGAGGTATCGATTGTACCCGCCGTGCATTGTCATGGTGACCGAGACTTGCTGGGTCAGTTGATCTGCAACTTACTGGAAAATGCACTGGAACACAGCCACAGCGATGCCCATGTCTGGCTGCGGCTACAAAGTCATACCGACAGCGCCCTGCTGCAAGTTGGTGACGATGGTCCCGGGATCCCTCCATGCGACCAGCCAAAAGTCTTTGATAAGTTCTATCGTGCCGACATCAGCCGTGGCCGCCCTGGCAATGGCCTTGGACTCAGCATAGTGCGGGCCATTTGCGACGTACATAAAGCGCAGCTATGCCTGCTTGAACAACAGCCCGGTGCCGTATTTAATATTGAGATCCCCACACGTCCTGCTCGGAGTGATTAGTCATAGCTGGTGTGGGTCATTTATTTATCTCCTAAGCACACTTCTCGATTTCGACATCCCGGCTTGCGAGCCGGGAACCACTAAGCATACAATTTTGTATTAAAGCCGTATGGCAACTGTATAACCTTTCCAAACGGTTTCACTCTAGACTTAAAGCATCCCTAAGTAAGAGAGTGAAACCATGTTTAGACTAACCCCGCTTAACATACTGCTGCTCAGCGTTTGCCTGGGCCTGGCAGGGTGTGGTGGCAGTGACACTAGCCAACCCACCTCGAATAGCCCAGCACCGGTATCAGCACCTTCACAGGACACCGGAAGTTCGGGCAATGGCAGTAACAACGCCAGTGCAAGCGATAACACCAACAACAATGGTGATAATAACAATAACGCCGGTACAGGTAATAACGCCAACAATAATGATGACAATAACGCCAACGACAACACACCGGACGACAATACATCTAATACCGATCCGACTTTTACCACCGCCGTCAGTACCTCGCGCTTTTTACAACAGGCCACCTTTGGGACCCGGCCACAGGACTTGGACACGCTGACAGGAAAAAGCGCATCAAGCTGGTTTCAAGCACAGCTTAAAGTACCGCCCAGCCTGATCATGCCGGTGGTGAGCGAGTTTACTCCACCGCCCACAGCAGAAGATGATTTTAATGCGCTCTACATCGAATCGACCAGTGTTGCCTTCTGGCGTCATGCCATTGCCGGGGAAGATCAGTTGCGTCAGCGTATGGCGTTTGCCCTCTCTGAGCTATTGGTGGTCTCCAATGCAGGTGGCGAAGAGCTGACCGACATACCAGAGGCCGTCGCCTCGTATCAGGATATCCTGATCCAGCATGCCTTTGGTAACTACCGGGAACTGCTCGAAGCGGTCACCTACTCTCCCGCGATGGGCTTTTACCTCACCTATATGGGCAACCTCAAAGGCGATGAAGTTTCCGGCAGAATGCCGGACGAAAACTACGCCCGCGAGTTACTGCAATTGTTCACCATTGGCGTGGTTGCTCTGAACCCGGACGGCACCGAGCAAAAAGATGACAATGGCGCAACAAAAGAGCTTTACACCAATCAGGACATCACCGGACTGGCACGGGTATTTACCGGTCTGGATTTGGACTACGACACCTCAGATGCACAGGAAATCAACGAATTTGCGCTGCCCATGGCCGTCTACCCGGAGAATCACAGTGAAAAAAGCAAGACCTTTCTGGGCACCACCATCGCCGCAGGTACAGGACCCAAGGCGTCGGTCACACAGGCGCTGGATCATATTTTTGCTCACCCGAATGTACCGCCATTTGTGTCAAAGCAGCTGATCCAGCGGCTGGTCACATCTAACCCTTCACCCGCTTACGTCGCCCGCGTTTCCGGGGCGTTCAGCAGCGGTCAGGCCACATTGCCCGATGGCAGTAGTGTGGGAAACGGCCGCCGTGGCGATTTAACCGCAACCCTGGCCGCCATTTTGTTTGACCCAGAAGCCAGAGCAGCTGCCACCGAACGCGGCGGCAAGATCCGCGAACCCATAGTGCGCTTTACCCAATGGGCGCGGGCATTCTCAGTTAAAAATATCACCCCTGAATATCAGGAAATGCTCTGGGATACCCGAGACGCCAGCATGCTGGGCCAACACCCGTACCGCTCACCCAGTGTGTTCAACTTCTTCCGCCCAGGTTATACCGCACCGGGCAGCCTGAGTGCGGCCAGTGGCATGGTGGCGCCCGAGCTGCAGATCACCAACGCCAGCACTATTACCGGCTACGCCAACTTTATGACTTACTACATTACCGGGTTACAGCAGGAAGTGGATGTTGAAGACTTGCAGGCCAGCTATGACGAAGAAAACATTCCGCTCAATGCCGAAAACGCCGTAGAAAGCTTTCTGGCAAGCTACGATGCCGAGCAGGCACTGGCGGGCAACCCGGATGCCTTAATCGAGCGCCTTGATCTGCTGCTCTGCGCCGGACAGCTCAGCGCCACCAGCAAACAGGAGATTAGACAAATCCTGCAAACGGTGGCGCAAAACGACGAAGCCGAGCCACTAAGACTGGTGCACCTGGCCGTTTTACTGGTGATGACCTCACCTGATTATTTAGTCCAGAAATAGGAGCAAAGCCCATGAACAGACGTGATTTTATCAAACTCGGTGGGGCCTCCTTAATGGCGTCCTCGATGTTTCGGTTAGGTCAGGCGCTGGCAAACAGTCCGGCTCAAAACAGTGATTACAAAGCCCTGGTATGCGTGTTTTTATACGGCGGCATGGACAACCACGACACCATTATCCCTTTCGATGAGCCCAGTTATACGCAGTGGGCCGGTCACCGGCAAAGCTTGCTGGGCAAATATACGACACCGCGCACGCAGGCAAACCTGTTACCCATAGCAACGCCGGGTCGATTTGACTCTCGCCGCTTCGCTCTGCCCCCTGAGTTAGCCGGGTTAGCAGGCCTGTATCAGCAAAATAAAGTGGCTGTGGTGGGCAACGTGGGGCCCTTGTTGCGCCCGGTGACCGCCAGCATGATTGCCCAGGACACCGCCAGATTGCCGTCCCGCTTGTTCTCACACAACGATCAGCAATCAACCTGGATGTCGGGTGCCGCCGAGGGCGCCCAGTTTGGCTGGGGAGGGTTAATGAATGACGCCCTGATGACGCAAGGTTTAACGGGTAATACACCGTTTAATGCCATCACCACCGCCGATGGTGCCCTGTGGCTCACCGGTAAACAAACTGCTCCGTATCATGTCAGTGATGGTCAGGCTGCCACCATAGAGGCACTGGAAGAATTTGACCATCATCCTGAGCTGATTGCCCATTTCAGTAACCAGGCACAGAACTCACAAAACCTGCTGCAACAGGATTTGACCAATGCCATCAACAACGCCTATGAGGCAAACAGTCAGTTCAATACCGCCCAGGCTAACACCACAGTGACCCTGCCAGAGTTCCCGGCCACGGGTTTGGGCAAACAGCTGCAAACGGTGGGCAAAAGCATTGCTGCGCGCCAGCAACTGGGCGCATCAAGGCAGGTTTATGTGGTCGCCATGGGCGGATTCGACACCCATTCGGGGCAGGCGCAAAACCTGCCTAAGTTGC
Source organism: Pseudoalteromonas rubra (assembly GCF_000967655.1). GTDB lineage: Bacteria > Pseudomonadota > Gammaproteobacteria > Enterobacterales > Alteromonadaceae > Pseudoalteromonas > Pseudoalteromonas rubra_A. The sequence continues at coordinate 40,628 of NZ_JXYA01000039.1, read as the reverse complement.
AGGCCACGCTGGACAGCGCGCTGGTGGCCTTTAATAACGCAATGGAAAGTCTCGGCCTCAGTGAGCAGGTTACCTTGTTTACGGCGTCGGACTTTGGCCGTACGCTGGCGATTAACGGCGATGGCACCGATCATGGCTGGGCCGGGCATCATTTTGTGATGGGTGGTGCAGTCAATGGCGGCACCATTTTTGGCGATATTCCAAAGTCGGAGCTCAACCATGAGCTGGACGCCGGTGGCGGACGCCTTATTCCGACCACCTCTGTGGATCAATATGCCGCCAGCCTGGGGCAATGGATGGGCCTGGACACAGGCACGCTCAACGGTATCTTCCCCAACCTGGTGCACTTTAACGGTCCACTTTCTTTGTTTAAGTGACATCAAGACTAAACGTTCCTTGTCTATAGTTCGTAAAAGAAGCCTGACGCATTGTTCAGGCTTACGCTCATCATGTCACCTTGATGAGCGAATAATAAACCCAGATAAGGACACTCTATGTTAAAACACGCACTTTGTATTGGCGCCTTATTGGCCGCCGCGCTACCACTGCAGGCACAAACCGACGAACGGGGCGCGGCACGAGCCCAGTTAGAACCGAAAGGATTTTTATATGGCATCGGGCTCGGTGTCAGTGAAGAAATTTATCAGGGCTACGACAGACGCGTGATCCCGCTTCCCATCCTCGGCTATCGGGGCGACAAACTCTCCGTTTTGGGGCCTTTCATCAGCTATGAGGTGCTGGAAGTCAACGACATTGAGATCCTGCTGCAAGCCGCCCCGCGTTTCCAGGGCTTTGACGAATCAGACAGCGATGTGTTTAAGGGCATGGCTGAGCGTGACTTTTCGATGGATGCGGGTATTGGCATCAAGTACGAGCGAAGCAACTGGAAGCTTAATGTCTCTGCGGTCCACGATGTGCTGGATAAGTCGGACGGCTACGAGTTATCGGGTGGTGTTGCCAAGGTATTTAAATCTGGTCCTTTTTTCTACGAGCCCAGCCTCAAGGTAAGCTACCTAGATAGTAGTCATGTAGACTATTATTACGGCGTCAGACAAACCGAAGTCACCAATACCCGCGCCTATTACCAGGGTGACAATGCCACCAATGTGGCATTGGGCTTTTCAGTCTCAACGCCCATGTTCTTTGGCGGCTTTACTCAGCTTGCGTTTGATTACACCTGGTTTGACGACAGTATCACCGACAGCCCCCTGGTAGACAGCGATGGCAGTTTTGCCGTGCGTCTGCTGTTCAGTAAGTTCTTTTAAACACAAAAAAGCCGCAGCTCAGACTGAAAGCTGCGGCTTTAACTACAGGTTAAGATTAAATTTGTCGGATCAGATGCTCGCAGGCATACCCATGCAGCTTGCATAGTAAGTAGTTGTGGCCGGCCAGTCAGAGAATACGCCCATTACGCCCACGTCTTTAGCCAGTACATCCAGTAGCTTAAAGGTATCACCGTCGTTATTGATCATGCCATCGCCACGGTGTGCGCCATTAACACTCTGATAGTACCAACCTCCCCCTTCGGTAAGGTGACCAGAGCGCTCCAGTGTCCAGGTGATGATCCCAAGCCCTGCCTCACGGGCAGCCTTGGCATAGGCCGACGGCACCATTTCACCGTTTTCTTCGGTGACCAGCACCCACATAGGAGGTGCAATGATCTTCACGCCATCGGCTGCTAACTCGGCCATGGTCGGTACAAGCAATTCAGGATTGTTGACCAGCTGCTGAGCCGTCACGCCCTGCTCATTATCCACGTTTTGCGCGTCATAGCGGTCATCCAGATACACGGCCTGCGCGCCAAACTCCGGATTTTGGGCAATCCAGTAGTTGATGTCGTCACGGTTAAATGACTGCGCCCAGACATGCTTAGGTTCTACACCCGCGGACTTATATTCGTCGATCATCTTCTGTGCATAGTCCTGCTGCGAGAAGCCATCGAACGGCATAGTCACGGAAGGCGACTTCAGTTCCGGCGTCATTTTTACACCCAGCGCTTTGAATAAATCAATACTTTCGGCATGGGTCATCAGCGTGCCGCGGCTGGCATACAGGTCGGTGCGCCAGTTAGACGTGCCATTCATGTACTCAGCGACTGTGGTCCCATTTGGGTTCGATGCATCCATTTTGCCTTCCAGCGTTTTAAATTCCGCCAGGGTAATGTCGCTGGTACAGCACTTAGCCTGCGCCACAACGCCATTTTCAGGGTCAGCCGGTACAAACGGGATTGAACATTTCTCGGCTAAGTCGGTTTCAAGAATGTTGGTGGTGGTGTGCAAGTCGCACTGAGAGTGGCGGCACACCAGCTCTTTGTCTTTGGTGAAGGTCACGTCACACTCCAAAATACCCGCGCCCATTTTGGCCGCTGCCAGGTAAGACTCTTTGGTGTGTTCAGGGAACTGCATCGGCGCACCACGGTGGCCAATCGAGAAGTCAGTTTTGTAAAACGGGCCATTTGCACATTGGGCCAGTTTGTCTTTCAGCTCACCTTCATCCATATCCTGTACCAGAAAATCCGGACGCGTACCCACTTGCATGTTGTTGGCACCACCAGCCGGTACTTCAACAACCACCGGTACTTCTACTGTTTTGATTTCCGTCACTGTGTCGGTGACGACCACCGTTTTTTCGACTTCCACGACCTGAGTTTTGGTGTCTGTGGTCACGACCGCTTTTTCTACTTCAACCACTTCGGTGTTGTCATCATCACAGCCAGTCAACAGCAAAGCCGCAATAACAGCAGAGAGATAAGTTATTTTTTTCATTGTTATTCCTAAGTTTACGCCAAAAGAAAACGTTTTTATTGTTAAGGAAAACAACCATAGAGGGGCTCTATTACCGAAGTGGGAACAGTGGATGATAGTTTTATTAATGTCCGCTTTAACCTATGTGCATTGTCAGCATCGTGGTTCAAGCTAACCCCTTGAGCAGCTGCTCAGCGTATTCGGGGTCTGTGCTCTGAACCTCCTTCAGGGCGCTGATAATTTTTGCTTTATCAAACTGGTTGTCCAGTGCCGCGCTGGCATCGCATACAATAGACTGCATGTACAAAAACAGTACCTCCTGCTTCTGGGGATCATCAACAGATATCAGTACCCTGTGCACCGAGCGGATCAGCTTGCACACCACAAACACATCACTTTTGGCGTATGACTTTATCTGCACCAGATTATCGAACACGATACGTTCAAAAGAAGGTTCACAACAGAACATAGCAGGCGCTTCACTGTCTTCTTCGTCTATGCAGGTATAGCCTGCCAGGGGTAATGCGCGGATCAGCAACACACATAATATATCGATGGCTTTTGCAGCGGTGCCCGGGTCATTGATCCCCGGGCTGAGTGCCTTCACGGCAATTTCTGAGATCTGCTTGAGTCCATAGCTATAGTGATCGCTCACGTATTCTTCGACATAAAAAATGATGCAGGCATTGATCTCCTGATGCAGTTCATCCTGTGTGTCAATGTCTTCATTACACAGCAAAATGGTTTGCCCTTTAAAGACAAAATCAGACTGGGCAATGGTGATGTACAAAGTCAGGTTGTGCTTTTTTGCCACCTTAAGCAGCCTGGATTTATCCATGCCCTTGTAATAGCCATCGGACAAGCTGGTTAACGGATACCAGTGGCTCACATCCGGTAAATCGTGTCCTTTGCTCTTTGCCTGCTGTGCAATCACCTCAGTAATGCCTTGCTTGGTTTTACGAAACAAACGGTCGAGTACGTTGTCGACCTGAACCTCACGCGAAATGGAGTGAATAAAATACACAAATAAAATCAGTGAGACTAAACCCATTAACAGCGCGAACAAGATCCCCAGAGAAGGGATCTTGGCCACATCAGAGACAGAGCCTTGCTTATCCAGATTGATCAACATAATCGTCGAAAAGATGATCGTGCCCAGGTAGAAGCCCAGTACCAGCTGGTGCGGCTTTCTGGTAACCAGCCCTGGGATAAGGCGTGGCGATAGATTGGAGCCCGCGGTATTGAGCACCACCATCACCATAGAGAAACTAAATACAGTGAGAGAAATGACACTGCCGATTAGCACCGTCAGTATTGCTCTGGCATTTTCTTCTGTATCTACCAGGAAAAAAGCCATGCGCACTTTTAACGCCTGAATAAAGCCCAGGTACTCCACGGAGACAAAAGCAATCGACAAAATCATAGAGATGACCACCAAAAGCGCCGGATAAAATCCGATGCTATTGATCACCCTAAGGTATATGCCTCTAAGCTGAATGGACTCAAACATGATCACCCCCCTGAACAGGCTGCGGTTTTATTTTGTAATGCTCAAGTAACTTAAAGACACAATAGCTGGTCAGACTCAGCACAATGGCAATTTCGTAACGGCTGTAGGCTACCGAGATCCCAATCGCCCCGGTCAGCCAGATCCCTGCGGCTGTTGCCGTCCCTTCTATATGACGGTCGCATTTGTAAATCGCCCCGCCACCGATAAAACCAATCCCGGTGATCACGCCATAGACAACCCGAGCCTGGGCATCGCCCTGCTCAAAAACATCAATACCAACCAGTGCAAAAGCGCAGCACGCAATGGTGACGAGCGGAAAAGTTCTGAGCCCGGCACTGTCTGACTTTTTTTCACGATTTACGGCCATGGGCAAAGTCAACATAAACGCCACGCCTATTTTAAAAAGATGATAGATGATCAGATCAAAATCGACACCCGACATACCTGCTCGCTTATAAGTTACTGAGTTCTTGCAAAGTTAGGAGCAATTTTCAGTCCACCCTGTAACTGGTATAAGTCCTGCTTAAGTCAGGGGGTCAATCGCACACACTGTTTCATTCAATATTAGGAGGAATTATGGATATTCTCAGAGTAATTATTGCAATCCTGCTGCCGCCGCTGGGCGTATTTCTGCAAGTGGGGCTGGGCGCATCGTTTTGGCTCAACTTGCTTCTGACACTATTAGGCTACTTCCCGGGCGTGCTTCATGCTGTCTGGGTGATTGCGAAAAAGTAACAATTCAATTGGGAAAAGTTTACGATGAAACGTGTAAACTTTTCCCGCTTTCATTCAACAAGCGCAGTCTACTGATACTGTGCCGCCGTAATAAACTCGCCAAAGGCTTCACACCAGACAATCACCGTATTGTAATCTGCCGGATTGATTTGCTCGGGTACATCAACCACAAAGTTACTAAAGGTTTTAATGTCGCCCACCTCAACCATGCTGGCTTTGAGGCGGTTAAATTCGGCTTCTGTTTCAACAAATTGAGGTGACAGATACAAACGATAATCGGGCCCCGGGGCCAGCTCGCCAAGCAAGGTGATGTGATCTTTGCTGATGGACACCATACCCTCGCCCCAGTGCAATGCATCGCTGTCTTGCAAAGATTTGCGAAATTGTGCTGAGAAGTCGGCCCCTAAAGAGGCTGCCATAACAGCCCCCTCATTCGGCGCTGGGGGCGCAGTTAAAATAGGCAGCATATAAACGCCGCCCGCAAAGCCGGCAAAGCCAACCAGGCCGTGAGTGATTATGAGAGTGAGCGCGCGTAATGTCATTATGTCTTTTCCTTAATGGCAGATGAGCTAAAGTGTAGTACAACTGAGCGCACTGCCGGATAATACACTCAGAGTTTTGACTGGAAGGCGTAACCGAGGTGAGCTAAGTGGCTTACATCCCTTTTGTTTTGGCTCTGTGCAAACTGCCAATACAGGCGTTTGCGTAATTAAGCTCGGTAATAGGCCAAAAAGAAGGCCACGGTTTCAGCTGCGAGCGTGTCTATTTGGTCACTGCTCAGCACCGGCTGTTGATGCAAAATCTGCGGCCAGAACGCTTGCCCCTTCAGCAGGCTGATCAGCTGCGCATGCGCCACCTGAGGGTCGGCCTGACGCAGGCGGCCTTGCAACATGGCCTGTTTGATCCAGCGGATCAACGCCGTTTCCTGGTCGAAAAACTCGCTCATTTCAGCCGTAAAAATATCGGGGTTAAACAGGCAATACCCAATCGCGACCCGGATCAGCTCCTGCAAATTTTGGTTACTCAGAAAGTCCAGCTCATTTTTAAGTAACGCTGTCAGCTGTGCGTCCAGTGCAATGTCAGCATCATATTCGATATCACATGTGAGAATGTTCTGCTGCCAGATCTCTTTAATGATATGCGTGACTAACTGCTCTTTGCTCTCAAAGTGATTGTAAACGGTGCGCTTTGAAACCTGGGCTGTTTCGGCAATTTTATCCATGCTGGTGTCACTGACACCATATTGCTGAAAGGCGCTCAGGGCACCATCAATAATAGCCTGGCGTTTCAGCATGCTGCGGGTAACTTTAACGGTCATTGTGCGGGTTCATTTTATCTCACTGTCCTTTGGGTATTTTTGCACTAACCAGTTTACTTTTCAATAAAGCGCTGTTTTTGCTCAGGCTAAAACCATTAACAGCTAAGTTAACGTCATTTTGAGTACATTCAACACAAAAGCGCCCGGCACTATCATCAAATGGCAATAATCTTGATACACTATATCACTATTGCAATTTTATGAATTTAGACGCTTTATGACTCCCTCTATGCTAAAACCTGCTGCGACGTTGTGTGCGCTGCTTTGTGCGGCACCCGCACTGTCGCATTCTCATCAGGAACAGACAACATCAAAGCAAACACTGCGCGTTGCAACCTGGAATATTGAACACCTTTCTGCATCAGACAACACGGGCTGTAAGCCTCGAAGTGCAAAAGACATTCAGGCCCTTAAACAGTATGCGCAGTCGCTTAATGCCGATGTGATTGCACTTCAGGAAGTGGCCTCTGCCGCGGCAGTGCAACAGGTATTCAGTGAGCAAGACTGGCATGTTGTGATGTCAGACAGAGCCGACAGCAAAACATATACCTGTCGTAAAAGCGGTAATAAGTCGACACAGCAAAAAATCGCCTTTGTGGTCAAAAAGCCGCTGACCATTGATAAAATAGTGCAGCACAGCGCTTTTTCAGCCGTAAAGCCGGGCCTCAGAAACGGGCTTGAGATCCAGCTGACCCACCGGGGTGAAGCATTGCACCTGTTAAATGTGCACCTCAAAAGCGGCTGTTTTGTTGATGACTACCAACGCTCCGACAAGGAAGCCTGTAAACTGCTGTCCAAACAGGCACCCATTTTGGATAACTGGGTAGAGGAAAAGGCCAAAGCGAAGGCCGATTTTATTGTTCTGGGCGACTTTAATCACCGTCTGACAGCCCCATTCAACCGCCTCAGCCGGGATTTGTATTTTCCGCAGGGAGCGGCAAATGCACAGCCTAACAATGTAGCCAAGGCGCCAGTATTTAACGCCAACCAGATGCTAACCGGTTGCCACCCCTACTACCCGGCGCCTATCGACCATATTCTTGTTGCCAAAACCATGCAAGACCACTATCAGTCGGGCAGTGCTCAGTTCCATTATTTTGCAGATATGGACCCAGACAAGATGCTGGCAGATCACTGCGCCTTGAGCATCGACCTCAAATAACACGTCATTGATGAGCCAGGTCCGCCTGGCTCAATAACCTACTTTTCCAGTTGTTCTATTAAATCAACCACAGACTGAAATACTCGCCTGTTTGCCAGTCCTATGTGTTTATTCACGGCCGAGCCATAGGCACCAAAACGAGCCACAACAAGTTGCTTTGAAGGTATGATCACCACATATTGCCCCCGGTGGCCGCGCAATGACACAGTGTCTTTGGGCAACTTTGGCATCAACCAGCCCATATCATTGAGCCATAACTGACCACCATAGTGCTTGGCAACACCGGGAGACATCATTACGTCAACAACCCAATTGCGCGGCACGACTTGCTGGCCCTGCCAACTGCCCTGCTCAATAAACAACTGACCTATCTTAAGCCAGTCATGCACGCTAAGAAACATCCGAGCCCCGCCCCTTAAGTTCCCGGCTTCATCATACTCAGCAATGGCATTATTGATCCCCAGCGGCTTGAATAGCCCATCATGATAAAGATTGAGCAGAGGCTGCAAGTCACCACCAGATGCTGTTTTTAGTGCATCACTTAACAGCTGAGTGGTCCCGGTAGAATATTCAAACCGGCTCCCCGGCTCATACTCATTAGGCAATTGAGTAACATATTGAACTGAGTCAGGTGTGTGATACCACATAGGAGCCAAATCCTGATAGCCATGAATATCGGCCGTTTCAGACCATTTTATGCCTGAACTCATATGCATCAGGTTTGCAATTGTCATAGAATGCGAACCAGCCATCACCTCCTGATCTAAAGTCAGTTTACCCTGTTGAACCAAAATACCTGTCATCAGACCCGTCAGCGTCTTGGCCATTGACCAGCTCAGCATCCGAGTATCACCATCATGGTGTTCATCGTAGTGCTCAGCCACCAACCTCCCCTGGTACATGACAGCCACAGCAAACGTATTATCACTGTGTGCGTAATTCCCCGAGTTGTGCGCGAAAAAATCATCCAAAGACACATCCTGACGAATAGCTTGCTCTAACGGGGTGCTGGGAGTAAGTACAGGTAAGTTAACATGCTTAATTTGTGCGTGTAGTTGCTCAGGGGTCATGTCAAACAAGAGAGTACAACCTAAGCCTGGCCGAAAAACAGATGTTCTTTTCATTATGGTGCCATCAACCTGCGCACTTACACTCACCGTCTTTAGCTTTGTATCAACGCCAATCTCAGGCCTGTCAGGTAGTGCCGCCAACGCCTCCGGAATCACATTTTGAGTAATAAATTCAATGGGTTCATTAGAAATGAAATGTCTGGAGCACAGTTGATTGGCGCTGTAACCCAGTAACTCCTGAGGATCAGATTGACATCCTGATAACAATGCAGCAGATATAATGGCCGCGGCACTCATGGAAAGGTGTTTCATAGTTATCCTTACATAGTGTTTTTAATTACTGCTATGACGAATAACTAATCAATAAATAAACGGCTATGACATAGTGAGCACCTGTGGTCTGCGCTGCACATTCAGTGCCCTAAACAACAACCAGGCCCCCACCACAAAATTAGCTAGTGCCAGTGCCCAGACAATGCCCTGGAAACCATTGAGCTGAGCACCGAGATAGGCACAGGGCAAGGAGAGCACAAACAAGCGCACTAAGGTCACATTCAGCGCCAGAGCACTTCGGCCAATTGCGTTGCAGCAACTCACATACAGCATAACGCCTGCCAATGCCGCATAGGACACAGGTAAAATGCACATGGCCAGCTCAATGGATTGGCTGACAAAAGACTGTTTACAGAACCCCACTCCCAGCATGTCGGCGCCCCAAAAGAGCACCAGCGCGATTACAGATTGCCAGACCAGACAAGCGGCTATTGCCTGTTTGATCCCCCTGCGCACCCGCAGTGATTTATTCGCCGCCCAGTTTTGACCAACAAAGATAGGCAATGACGTGGTCAGCACCATGGGTAGTAACAAGGCAAGCGGCTCTATTCGCATCACCACGCCAAAGGCAGCAACGGCATCACTGCCCTGCGAGGCCACAATCATCATTAATAACGACTGGGCCAGTGGCGTAAGCAGCTGCATAGCCACAACAGGCACAAACAGCCTGAACAAACGGCGAAATGCCTGCCGACTGCGTTGTGATAGTAAGCGCACTTTGAGCGAAATATTTTCTTTAATACGCAATAAATAGAGCGCATATAAGCTGGCACTCACCGCCGCAATAAAGTGTGCAACCCCAAGGCGCTCCAGACCACTCAGTGGTAACGCAGAATGTGCCCAGGGTGTGAACAAAGCGGCGCTAATAACAATTTGCAATCCAGCAAAAGTAACCAGCAACTGCGCCGCACCGCGCATATTGCCAAACGCCCGCAGCACCCCAAACACCACCATCACAATAAAGAAGAACACCACGGCGCCCAGGCGATACTGCATATAACGCTCAAGCGTCGGCCAAACTTGCTCCCGCGCAGCAAATTCAGCAAACCCAAGTAAAGTCAACAGAGGCTGTAAACCCAGCCAGATGACAGCCGCAAGCGTGGCGCCGACCAGTACCGTAAAAATCAGGCTAACCGCAGCCAGCTGCTCTACCTCTTTTGCCTGCGTCAATCGGGTTGCCACGACAATACCCAGGCCAATGGCAAAAGCGAACAAGGTCGCCTGAACAGGCAAGGTAAAGCTCATCGCGGTCAGCTCTTCAACACCCAGACGCGAGGCAAAATAGAGTTCAATCAAGTCTGCGCTGAATAACGCCAGAATCGCCCACAGCATAGGTAGGGTAAGCTGTTTTAGAACCGCGCTGGTGGAGCCGGTTAAGATCCAGCGCTTGCGCACCGCCCGCTTTCTTTGCTTATCACAGACCTGGAGCGGCTCGCCCAGGCTCAATGCCGGTGAATTGTCAGAACCCATAATTGAGAAGTTACTCCCTGAATAACGCGGTGTATTACCTAAAACTCGGTGCTTCGCCAGCAGTTAACCTGACAGTCACTGGCTACCAATAAACCTGACCCGGTTCCAGGGCAATAGTTCACACAGTGTGAGAGGGAATTCGATTAACGAACAAGATTGGGGGGTGAATAACTGATGGGGGTCACAACCGTCTATTCTTGCCGGCAACAAATTGGACAGAATTAACGAACAGATAGTGCTGAGCGAAACTGGGAACACAGACCAGTTTCGCTCGAACAGGATGTTACTGGCCTATAACGTCCACAGAATCCATAGATTTAAGGCGTTGTAATAAGGTTTCATCAACCTGGGTGTTATATATGTATAGATTAAGATTTTGCCTACGATCCGGGCTATTTAAAGCATCAAGCCCATGAATCGCATTAAGCGTATTACCATTAAAATAAACAAGCCATAAGTTTGAATTATCAGGGATCGTGATTTCTGTCATTGGGACGTTTTCTGCGTTTAGCCTTCCCAGGGTTGAAGGCAGCACCGTTTGCGCAATATAACTCTCAGATATATCCAGTGATTCAATGTATTCTAGTGCCGTCAAATCAAGCGAAGTTAATGCTGTGCCATTTAGATACAAGCTGTTTATAACGCCCGTATTAGCGGTGAACTCCGTGAGGGGGTTGTTCGACAAATATAGCTCTGAAATATGGCCCCCTTCTTGTGGCATAATGATATTCATCAATTGGGCGTCTGCAAGCCTGATAGACGACAACTGTGAATTGAATGACAAATCGATACTCGACAGCTGAGACTGAGACGCATCCAATAAGCGTAAGTTCTTCATAAACTCGGTATTTAGAGCTGTCAGAGGCACATTTCGAATTACCAAATGAGTTAGATTTGACTCTCTATTGAGCATCAGAGAAACCAATGGTGTGTCCGAAGCGTCCAACTCATGCAGATCCGCTGCGAAAGTTAAGTCCAGAGCCGAAATCAATGTTCCTTTAATATCCAGTTCTTTAAGATGTATGAATTGGCTTAAATCAAGGTAACTCAACTGCGAGTACTCAGCCAAAAGGGTTTCCAACTGATGCGCCTCTGTCACCCCTGTCACCTCTCGAACCTGAGACGCTGATATATCCAACCGACTTAACTGAGTATTTTGGCTTACATCCAATCGAGCTAAGGTTGAGCCTTTCAAATAAACGGTTTTCAGGCCCGTAGCCTCTGCTAGATCAAGTTCGCTGATTTGAGTATAAGACGCAGAGAAGCTGGTAAGTGAATCTGCATTTAGCAGCTTTACTGAATCAAGCGCCCCCCTGGACACTGCAACTCTCTCAATGGACCGGAGATTGCCCAAATCTAGCTCGAACACCCCATCGTCCTTTTCACTCTTTTCCAGGGTCAACTCTGTTAAGTTGGTTAATTGTTCGATGGAGCGCAGTGCATTTGAACTTAATATCGCCTCTCTTAAGTACAGTTTTTCCAAATATCGCAACTTATCTAAACCAGCCAGATCTGTGGCTTGTGTTTCCTCGCTATAACAGGCTAAATCAGAGCCATACTCAATATAGTTTGTAGATTTAGAATCAATACATTCACGCAAGTACTCATCTGTTACACCTAGCCTGTCTGCATGCGACTCAGGTACTTTTTCCACAGAAACCCTGAAATCACAAGATTCAGTGAGCGAGTCAACCCTAAAGTTTACTTTATCACCTAACATATATGTGGGGCGTTCAATACCACAGCCTGCGAAAGACGACACATACATGTCTTCCTGGTCATACAACAAAACACTGACTTCGAAGCGATCTCCATAATGAAGATACGGTGAAATCAGGTTACTTGTTACCTTTACGCCTTCAGGAGCAGAAATCGTCACTTCAACAGTGGCAGGCTGGTAGTCCAATTTAATCTGTTCTGTCGGGTTACATTGCCCGTCAAATAGTGGGCACAGTGTTATGGAATTGACATTGCTATCGACTATTTGATATCGAATGAGCTCGCTATCCGGGCCTAATAACTCGACAATATCATTGTAATAACTGAGCTGATATTGGGTACCAATTTTATTGCCACTGGATATGCTTAAATAACTGTAATTACCGTCATGTGTTTCGGTGAAGGACCATTTTAGAAGCGAGGAGTCAGTTTTTTGATAAAACCGACTGTAACGACTCAAATGCCGATCAAATCCGCTAAGCTCCCCTTGCGGGTCAAAATTAACCCGCACTAGAGTACCAAATGCGCTCGAATCGTTATGCTCGAATACATAGAGATCACCGGAAATTGAAGTCAACACGGTATACGAACCAACAACTTGCTGCCTGCACTGTGATCTGTCAGCGTTACACAACGCATCATATGTTTTTAAATCTTCATTGTAAAAAGCGTTCACTGTCAGTTGATGATTTTCCAACCTGGCTGTTGCAGCCCCATTGAAACGCCCCGAGCGAAGTTCACCGCCCTTGTACAACTCAAAACCATGGCTTGACCCATTTAAACTGAACCGCCAGCTCCCAGCCAAATCTTCCAGGGTCGTAGCCGTCTGCCCTAACCGAATAAGCAAACCAGAACCGTGCCTCAACCAGGTTAGATCCGTACTATTTGGCAAGTCTTCGTATTCTACCTGCTCAATGGCAAATGCATAGCCGCCTTCCCTTTGTTCAAATAGCTTCACTGTGGCTGAAAAGCCAGACTGTTCGCCATACAAACGGATCTCATTCTGTGCGGTCAACTCCCAGGTAAACTGTGACGGTGTGCCCAAGCCTGGTTCAAATCTTGACACTGCCCCGGTATGATCGTCATTGAGATTAAGGCGGACCGTTTTTCCTCGCTCAATAGAGGTGACAGCCCATTCTCCGATTAGGTTATCTCTTTCTATGTCAAGTGACGCCAGATAGCGACTAGGGTGTACCGAGCGCGCGTCCGTCATACTGGCCTTCCCACCGTGCCAGTCAGACGCACTCCAGCGAATATCCACATTCTGGCCCTGATAGGAGAGCGTGAAACCATTAACCCACTTTAACTCGCTGTCGGTAAGTTGTACGAGGATTTTCGTCTCATCATCAAAGGAGAAAGTAGAGCTATTATCGTTTGATTGTGTCAATGAGAAATTTGCAGTAGCGCCTGTGCCATAAAATACCCCACGGTTATCACCCGTCATTTCATAGTACCAGCCAGTTGGTAGAACCTCCGCGCTTGTATCGACCAATAAGGTTGACACTGTCGGCACAAAATCCTCAATAAAGCTGGCGCTGATTTCACAATCTGAAACTGGATTATTTACCCGATAGTAAGCTTGTCCCTGAAGTTCAGTAAGATAACCATTACACCCTTCAATATTTACCAGGCGTGAACCTTCCTGCACGTTCACAGCAACTAAGAACGCTTCACCATAATAATAGTCAAAGGTACTTGGCAATAACTCCCCCGGGCCTTCAATAGCAAAGCTAATGTTTAATGCCGGCTTGGTGTAGCTAAAGCGGAACGTATTATTGGCATTACAAGATTCTCCCTCTGTAACATGACACAACACTACTTCGGACTCAGATTCGTCTTGGATCAACAGATACGAACGGGCTTCAGTTACTAGGTGCTCCAGTTCTATGCGCGTACCATCCAGCCGTGCCTTGTACTCAACCCCATTGATAATCAAGGTGTCGGAACATAAGTGAGCTGGAGACGGCCTAGTCGGACAATGAAGGTCTCGCTCAATATGCGACACACCATTATCGGTTACATGATAAAGACCCAGACCATGATCTAGTAATCGTCTCAAGCGATCATTCTTGTAGAGCGACTTATCAAACTGACCCAGTTTCCAGTCCCTGTCAGACAGGCGATAGAAATGTATACGCCTGGTGCTATCCGACCTATTTACTACACTTGTAGCAAATTCCACTGCAATTTTGTCCTCATGCATCGCTAGCAGCTTATAGCGGGTCGTTTTACTGATAGCGCATGCACTAAGGTTGGTATCACATTGCGCTACGTCCGCGCCTGCAAATTCATAGTCATACTGATACAAAGCACCGCTTGCTTTAATACCTTCAATGTCTCTGTGCCAGCGGTACTGGAAGTTGTCGTTACTGTCTATTTTAAATTTGCTTTGTGAGCCTTTGTTACCTACCTGGCGCCACATTTTCTGGTAATCAATATCATCAAAACTAATGTCCTGATGTTTGATAAGAGTAGCCTGAATAAATCGCTTATCTTCGCGGTAGCCCTGAACCATCAAGCCCTGATAACCAAACTCAGTCTCTCTGACTGGCACAAAGCCAAAGTTGAATAAATACGCAGTATTAATTCTAACCTCTTCCCAGGGCCAGCTGTAATACCAGGTCCCAACATCAGCCCAGTCTTCTCTGCCTGGATTGAGGTTTGAACTATCTATGTAAACCTTACTCTGATTACCGGCATTCATATCAAAACGATAACGCCTTGGCTCACTGTGGTCATCACTGTATAGCAGCGACCATTGACCAATAAACGCATCGTCTGCTAGCTGAGTGATCTTGTTGCTATCAAACAACTGAGCATTAACTGAAACGGTGCCTTCTGGAGCCTGAGGCAACGCCTGGGTTGGCACAAAATCAATGGTGACAGCCTGAGCGTGCTCCGCACTGTCGAAAATAGTCAGGGTAAACTGGGTCGTCTTAAATCCCGTGCGGGTGCTAAATTGACTGGTATTGACATCAAGTTCATTCTCCAGATTTATTAGGATTTGCTGCCCTTGTTTTTCCCATGTGAAGTTGGACAGAGATCTGCCTGCCAGAGAACCTGTCTGGTCTTCATTAAACTCTATGCTGGCGCCAAAACCGTCAACCACTGAGGTTTCAAGTAAGTAATAAGTGCCTGAAGGCGAAAAGCTGGAAACATCAACTAAGGTATCATCCTGTTTAATTTCCTCTTCAATTTGCGTCAGTAACGCGGGCTGCTCTGTGTCCAGAGAGTCCGTCAGCTGAGCGAGCAACTCGGCATTTTGTGCAAGCGCCAGTGTCGAAGCTGCTCCTTCTGGTAGAGCAACCCCGTGGTCAATCACTGCTTTTAATAGCGATGCAATCGACAGTTTTTCGCCTGCGGCTATGTGTTTGCGCGCTTCTTTCAGCTCGTTCGCATTATTGAAACCAGCCGAATGCATACGCCGCAGTAAGGCGTACTCAGCTGTAGTCACGTTAGTGACGTTCACATCGAATAGCTCATCACTGTTAAGTGTGCTGTCTTCTCCGGCAGCCTCCTGAAGCTCTGACACGGCGCCCAGCTGCGATACCAGCTCTACACGCCCCTGGGTTGTGGTGTCAGTGGCGCGCAAAGTACCCAGCGCATTTACTTCACTCTCATCGACACTGAAGGTCAGCTGGTAATCGCCCTGTTCATCTGCCTGCGCGGTAAAGCTGCTCTGTGCGACGTCCAGCACGACATCGGCAAATGGGATCGGCGCATCCGTCACCTTACCCTGTATGGTGAGTTCAACCCTGTTGGGTTCAATGGTTACCAGGTGAATATAACTGGATTGCGCTTGCTGATTATCCGTCACGGTCAGGGTAAATGTAACCTCTTGCGCTTGCTGGATATCCGGGCTGATCACTGACAGGCTGGCACGCTCGCTACCATCCAATACCAGAGCCAAACCTGAATTATGCTGCCACTGATAAGCCACGATTTCGCCATCCGAGTCTTTCGCATCGCCAAGCAAAGAGAAAGCCGTGCGTTCGCCGGCCTGTGCAGGGCCACTTATGCTCACCTGGGGTACAACATTTGGCAGCGCTTTTATCTCAATGTTATGTGCAACCTGGGTAACCGCGCCTTGATTATCGGTGACTTCAAGGTACACAGTGGCAGTACTGTCGGCCATAATATCGGGGGTGGAAAGGGTAAGCTGCCCCTCAACTGTGGTATCTAATAACAGATCAACAGATGCTGTATGACTCCAGCTATACTGCTCAATTTGGCCATCACTGTCACTGGCCTGTGCTGTGAGTATTAGCTGTTTCCCTTCAAGCAAAGTTGTCTCGCCCTGAATGACAGCCGTTGGCGCAACGTTAGGCAGCGCGCGAACCAAGACAGAATGCGAAGCCGTCGCCGTTGCCCCCTGATTGTCTTCCACTGTCACACTAAAGTGAGCGGTCTTGTCTGAGATTATATCGGGCGCTGTCACCTGCAAGGTTCGTTCTGTCACATCTGACACCACCAGTTGCAGCTCAGAGCTATATGACCAGGAGTAGCGCGCTATCTGACCATCGCTGTCAGACGCATCTGCTGCCAGCGTGAAGGTAACGCCCTCTGTCACTGCTTCATCCGCAGACACAGAAACCGCCGGTGAGGCATTCGGTAACGCCCGGATCTGTACCCAATGCGACTCAGATTGCACCCGACCATCAATGTGCTCAACATTGACCGTGAAATTCACACCCAGGTTATCCGTCAGATCCGGGGCGCTAACGGTGAGCTCAGGCGTATCAGCTCCACTGAGCAGCAACTCAATCGCGGCATCGTGCGTCCAGGTGATCTGTGAGATTTGACTGGCATCTACAGAAGGCACAACAGTGAGTATGAAATCGGTTTGTTCTGTATATGCGCTTTCTCCGGTTACCTCAATCGAGAATGGTTCCAATACATTCTTAATAGTCACCGGATAAGTGGCTGTTGCCCGTGCGCCCAGGTTATCAGTGACGCTCAGAGAGACTGTTACCTGGGTATCTTCATCGACACCTTTAGTGATGATCTCAAGCGTCGGGCTGTCTTCACCACTTAGCTGCAATTGAGCATCAGACTGATATGACCACGCATAACGACTAATCTGGCCATCTCGATCATCGGCAACGGCAGTTAGAGTCAAGGTTTCATTTTCGTTTACGCTTTGCGCTCCGGTGATTGACACAGTCGGTACTGTGTTTTTCGGAGAAACCGTAGACCCGCCGTTGCCTGTTTGAGTGTTTGTTTGGGATCCAGTTGATGAATCACCGCCACCTCCTCCACAAGCACTTAGCCCAAAACCCAGCAGCGCGATCACCAGAGACCTTCTCGCTACACCCACGATATTGTTTACCACTATGCAATGCCTCACTTTCAGCAACAGATATTCGAACAAAAAAGAAGCGATTCTAATTGAATCGCCGTGCAGGTCAAACAAAAACTATGCAATTTTTCGCAATATTTTGTTGTGAAAAGTCACCAGGAACCACAACAGCGGCCCTTTCTATAATAGATACAAGGGGGTGCGTATAACATACAATCGGCTGGCCTGTGCTCAACCCGCGAAGGCTTTATGTAGTACTATTTGTGCAATGCTCTTAGGCATACCCGGTTACAAACGCTCTGCTTTAGACCACCCTCTAACGGGAAGCTTCGAATTACACACCTCAATCGAACGTCTGACCAAGCCGGCTGCTGGCTTTTCAATACACACAAAAGACACAAACGCAATCGCCGTGCTCAATACAAATGAAACGATAAGTTTAATTTCAACAGCCCAGTCAAATTGATGTATAAAAGTGATCACTGGCATGTGTAACAAGTACAGGGAATAAGAGATTTTGCCGAAGAAGTCCCCAACCTTGTTGGCCAGCAGGATATTGTTGTCGGGAACCAGAAAAACCACACAAAAGAACACACTACTCATAACCAGCAGCACCTCATAGCTGAGCCACATGCGGTTTTTGGCATCCGATGTAATGGGCGACAATTCAGGATACATCAGGGGTATTAAACACAATACAAATACAAACCGGTGTTTTTTCAGATACGCGGGGATGGTCAGGGTTCTGTAGTGTAACCCGAATATCACGCCAATAAAGAAATAAGGCAGACTGCGCAGCACAGTGAACTGGTTATACGGCACACCGTAAATGTCGCCATAGATACGAGGGAAGTTTGTAAAAAATAGCAGCAACAGACACCCGGCAATCAGCAGGTAAATATAACCACGCCGATTCGCGGCGAGCGCCCACAGCAGCACAAACACAAGATAAAACTGAACTTCGGGTGGAATAGACCAGAGCACGCTGTCGCCGTAAAGGAACAAAAGGTGCCCCAGCAAAGCCTGATGGTCGGGAATATGATAGAGCAGATCGCTGCCCACCTTTGTCAGCGCAAACGACGCGAAGACCACCAGCACATAGAGCGGCACAACACGAGCAAAGCGCGCCACCAGGTAGTGCTTTACACTGCGTGAAGCAAAGTCCTTATCCAGATAAAGATAAGACATCAAAAAGCCGCTCAGCAGGAAAAACAGCATCACGCCATATGCACCTGCCCCGCCTCCCAGTGCGCCATCCAGCCAATGTGTGATATCACTGAAATGCGTTAAAAAGACGATGAGGGCGGCCAGGCCTCTCAGCGTATTGAGTTTTCTGATCTCCATGATGAGGTCCTGTTATTATTGTTATTGTCCTCAAAGGGCACTTTATACCCAATTGAGGCATTGTATTGGATCTACAGGATTAAACAACACAGACACTTTATACACAAATGCGCACCAGTAAGTTGCATAAACTAGCCGGGCAAATTTATCAATATCACAGTTGTGAAGGTCCGGCCTCAGCCCTTTGACCTCGCTCACTTTTTATTCATCCCAGGATAGCTCAGAGCCAGAGAAATACACAAATAAGGTACAAACTCAAAGAAAAGTGCAGACAAATTAGTATAAAAGAACTAGAATAGGCGAATTTTTGACAAGGCAGCTGCACTTTAACACCTGTGCAGGCCTAACTCGTGGAGAACTTAATGAAGAAAAAGCTGTTCGCAAGCGCACTGGTTGCTTGTGCATTTTCGGTCAGTGCATCATCTGAGCACGACCTGGATAAAGGCTATGCCGCACTGGTTTTTGATGACTTTTATTCAACATCAGGAAATGCACTGGGTGCTGTGTTCGCAGGCGATGACGTCAGCCTCAATGGTTATTCTATTGGGTATGGCCATCAAAGTGCACTGAACGCCCATTACCTGGTTGCCGGCGGAGATATTCAGTACATCAATGGCAGACAGTATGTCGGTAATATCATTGCCGGTGGTCAGACTGAGCAAATCAGTGAAGCGGTACGTTTAGGTCTGGAAACCGGTGCTCAGGTCATTGCCAACGCTCCAGCCCTGCCTGTAGATTTTGCAGATGCTCAGTCTGATATGCTGGCACTTTCAACGAGCCTGGCAGCACTACCACAAACAGGCGAAACCCTTAAACAGTGGGGTGGCCTTTATCTGACAGGCGACAACACCAGTGAACTGCAGGTATTTAACTTGTCTGGTCAGGACGTGCAGTCCAGCCACACATTCGATGTATCGGGTATTCCAGACAATGCCACCATCGTATTCAATATCTCGGGCAATGGAGATAATTTTGCGCCGCTGAACAACAAAAGCTACGCAACATTAAGTGCGCACAGACAACGCACCATTTTTAATTTCCCGGATGCAACAACGCTAAACCTGGCAGGCCTGCAAACTGAAGGCGTGATCTTAGCACCTAAAGCGGATATCACAGCGCCTCACGGTACGGCAACTATGCCGGTCGTAGCAAACAGCTTCACAGGCTCGATGGAACTACGTGGCGGAACGTTTATTGGTCAGCTTCCTAATGACAACGTTGTCTGCGAAGGCGGATTGTATGCCATCAACTATTACGGCGATGCTGAACAAGGTTATGTGCACCAGATTGACCCTCGCTCAGGCAAATCCGACAAAGTGATCAACCTGAACAACACGGCATCCAATATCGCTGCTCATAACGGCAAACTGTATTTTATTGACCAGCAAAGCACTAAAACCCGCGCATCGCACATTTACAGTTATGATCTGGCGACACAAACGCAAACGCTGGAGTCGGTCACTGATGGCTATAAAGTCATTCGTCTGGCCTATGATGTGTCGGGTGACGTATTGAAAGCCACCAGCCGTACTTATGCTTACGACTACGATGTAGCCACAGGCGAAAAACGCGTGCTGGGCAAAATGAAGGCAGCAAACGAAAACTTCAAAAACGGTGACCTTGCTTACTCGGCAGACGGCAACACGCTATATGTACTCACAGGCACCGCCCTGTATAGCGCCGATGCAAACCTGGAGCTGACACTGATCGGCAAACATGGCATTAACTGGGCATCTGGTTTGGCTATTTCACCCGAAGGCACCTTGTATGTGTCGGGCCGTGAACCTAATGCCGATGCCGCAATCTTCACCATTGATCCGCAAACGGCACAAGCGACTAAGCTGTTTCACGTTCCGCACCGCGTGAATGACCTTACCTGGGTTAAGAACTTCTGTCACTAACCCTCAGTAACAGTCAGATTAAAAAGAAGCTGCGCAATGCGGCTTCTTTTTTGCCCCATACTCGCCTCAGTCTAAAGTTGCCCTGCACACCCGCTTTGCCTTACACTCAAGCCATTCGTTGTTTAGAACTACAGGGGACAAAGTGTCGTCGTCCAATAAGAAACAAAGCGGCTTTTTCAGCCAAATGATTTTTAACATTATTATTCCGGTGGTGATCCTGACTAAGTTTTCGGGTGAGCAACATCTGGGCCCGGCACTCGGCGTTGTCGTTGCACTGGCTTTTCCGCTCGGGTTTGGCCTGTGGGAGCGTAAAAACACGGGTAAATTCAGTTTTATCTCGGGTCTTGGAGTTGTCTCGGTACTGCTCACCGGCGGGATCAGCCTGCTGGAGCTGGATGCCAAGTACATCGCGATTAAAGAAGCGCTGATCCCGGGCCTTATCGGCATTGGTATTATCGTCAGCCAGTATACTAAGTACCCTTTGTTGAAGACGCTGATGTTCAACGATACTGTGATGGACATTGAAGGGATTGAAAAAGCCTTAGCAGACAAGGGCAACAGCGATAAGTTAGCCAAAGTGCAGCTGGTCGCCTCTAAGATCCTCGCTAGCGCGTTTTTCTTGTCTTCGGCTCTGAATTATATTCTGGCAAAAATGATTGTGGTCAGCCCCGCGGGCACAGAAGCCTATAATAACGAACTGGGCCGAATGACCGCACTGAGCTATCCGGTGATCATGGTCCCCACCATGATTGTCTTTTTTATCGCGCTCTACTACCTGCTTAACTCATTGAAAAAGCTCACCGGGCTGAAACTTGAAGATCTGTTTCACGACCAGGAGTGAGCGTCGCAATAACTGACAAGCTGTGAGCAATGTGAAGGGATGCTGATTTGGCATCCCTTTTCGTTGGTATTTTTAGAATTTCGATGCTTTGATTACATATCAAACAGGCCGCTTGCCAAGCCAATCAATGCGCCAATGCAAAAGCGTTTATTCCGGCTTTGATAGGTAAAAGTGACTGACAGAATAAACCACCTCAGTATTTTTAGAAATGCCGTAGTTAAGCTTGGTTTTCTCAATCAGCGCCTCTAACTTGGCTGTCACCGCCTTCTTCACACCGGCTAACTCTGTCAGCTTGAGATTGGGGTTTTCAAGTACAGTGTGTATTGCGGGCTCACGCCACTGAATGCGTAAACGATCGATCAACTCTTCATAGCTGTCGGTGTCATAGGGCTTTTTGTCATAAGGTCGGGTCATAAACTCAACCCCTATCACTAAGTTATACAGCCCCTCATCAGCCAGTTTAACCGGCACTACGACACTGCCAGCAGAAGGTGAATTTGAGTATCTAAACCCGGCATAGGTATTAAAGGAGAATAGTATTAACAATAAAATAGTGAATGTTTTCATCAGATTCCCTCTGTGAGACGTTAATGTTATGGCCCGGTTCAATCCGTAGCCCGTAGGTCTGGTTTTGCTTGAACAGTTTTCTAAATAAAATGGGTCATTTTAATAATCAACAACACTGCACACGCGCCTAACTATCGCTGAAGCACTTGGCATGTCAGAGTGCATTAACACAAACTATATGACTTTCGACTCTGCTAAGCATGATTTTTACTGGACCTGTAAAGCCCAATCTTGCCAGCAAATGGCGCGCCCGGGAAAGGCCACTTTGTGAAAAGGCCAGTCATCCTCTAGCCAGGCTTGAACACTCTGATACAAAACTTGGTCAAGTGCCTGGCTATCTGTTCTGATCCACAAATAAACCTCGCAGTCGTACTGAGGTGAGCGGCTGGGGTCGATATAAACAGAGCCGAGGCATCTGCTCTGTTGGGGATCAAAAACGCTGTAGGCAAATGCCGCGCGGGTATCAAACTCGTGCCTGTGAACTTTGAGACTTTCAATACTCTCATTCAGGGTCATATCCGCGCGCGGCCAGTCAAAATCAGGACCGAAAATTCCCTGCAAGCTTTGCAGGCTCGACATCACCGCTTCATAGTCCAGCTCCGCCACACGGGTGTCCAGCACGGTGAAGTGAAAATGTTCGGTATCATGACGGACAGGCGGCTGAAATGATTGAGGGATAAACTGCTTATTCATTTATATTTCTTATACTTAATTTAGCAAACTCGCTGGGTGGCTAGCTATAACTCACTTTGCGGTTGTGGCGAGGAAGCACCCTTCCCCGATAAAGGTTGAGCCAAAGAGTTTTCCCAACCAGGAGCCGGAAACCAACTTGGGGGTTTTGTTTTTCACACTTTGCGCTGCCAAAGCATAACTGCACAAGCACAACACCGACAAAGACATAAAACTGAACACCAGCACGGAAAACTGAGCCAGCAGAGGCTCTGATACAACAATAAACTGTGGGAAAAGCGCCGTGGTAAACACGATTGCCTTAGGGTTGGTAAGCGCAACCAGCACCCCCTGGCAATATAAACTGAGCACATTGCCACTGGTACTGGCAGATCCACTCACATCTACCTTCCCAAGCCCATGCCGCCACAACTTTACCCCTAAATAAATCAGGTAGAGTGCGCCCAGCACTTTGATGACAGTAAAGGCCACAGCAGAATGCAGTACGATTGTACTCAAGCCAAGCACAGATAGCCCGGACATGATAAATAAACCAGTGACGTTGCCAAGCACCGTACATAACGACTTTCTAAAACCAAAAGTTAAGCTGTGTACAGATACCAGCAAAGCCGCCGGCCCTGGCGTTGCAGTCGCTAATAACGCGATTGAGCAAAAGGTTATCCAACTTTCTAACTGCACGTATCTCTCCTTATCACTGATAGTCCTGGTACTATTAAATACTAGCTCTGGCTAGGATAGCACTGCATCGACTTCCGTTTCTACTAACCACTGTGGATCAATAAAGCCTTTCACTTCAACGAAGGTACAAGCCGGGCGCTGTCCGGAAAATAACTCTCCATGCGCCTTAGCCGCTTGCTCCCAGGTGGCAATATCCGTGAGCATTATTCTGGTGCGAATGACATCCCTAAGGCTTCCCCCCGCTTCTTCTATGGCTCGAAGTGACAACGTCAGGCAATATTTTGTCTGCTCGTAAACATCTCCGACAAAAACTGTTTTGCCATTGTCTATCGGCGCGGTGCCGGAAACTGCAATATGGTCACCAATACGCGTTGCCCGGGAAAAGCCAATCGGCGCTTCGAGGTGAGAGCCTGAACTAATGAACTTTCGCATCTACTTTCCTTAGAGTTATAGAGAACACATTGTTTAAATCAGTTATAAACACCCAGTTCCTACTATAAGCCACAGCCAGGCATAATGATATTATCCTTCAGCCCAATGACGATATTTAGATTCACGCTTTGCGACGGCAAAAAATATTGAACCCAAAACATCCCTGCACTTGCAAGGTGCCCACATTTTTCATTTGGCAGCGTCTGCTAAGGGAAAGGCCTGAGTGTTAAAGGCCGGCAACGTTTTAAGCACCGGCAATCGTAGCTGACTTGCGTGCGTATTATCATGCCAAAGCGTGACTTTTGCAGCCCTGGCATCTTTCACAGTTTGGTATGCAACTGCGCCGGGCCCGTTATAGTGTTTTTGGTGATACCAGCTACTTGATGAAACAACAAAACGTATCTTACAGCCTTTAGATAGCACCCTGCTCACATAATTGAAGTCGTTCATAGCTAGCCTAAACGGTTGTTCAGAGATAGCAACCGACTGATTTTGCAGACCAGAGCTGTATCTGGCGCGCTTGATTGCAAACGCCAGCAACAGCGGCTTCCTTTGCGGGCATACTTCAAACACTCTGGCGTGGAAATCAGTATCTGGCACATCAATACTGAGCCACAACTCTGCCTGTATCTGTCCAGACAGCACCAGATCTGCTTTAAGCGCGGCGCTGTCAAACGTAAGCTGATCGCCATTGTTCGGGCTTAGCGGTATTTCTGCACTGAGATCAAATTCAAGCGGGGCCAACTCTTTTATCATCGGATCGTAAACATACCGAGAGCGCCTATGTGCCTCTTTGACAAACACATTGGGATTATCCGACAGCGCATTGTGCGCAAAATAAAGTGTGTGCCAGTTTCCCAGGTCCAGCTGCTCACTGGTATACCAGTTGCCCGACTTTTGCATATAGTGACTAATTTTCCCCTGAAGATATATTGGTTTAGGTTTGCCCTTTAGCGTCCAGTTAAACCAGTCGAGATAAACCTGATTCATATCCAATATACTAGGCTCTCCCAGTGCCAAGTCGCCCAGAGTAGCTTTTGGATAACGCGTGCCACTGTGATCCCACGGGCCGATAAGCAGGTAATGCTGATCGAATACCGCCGAATCTCCCCACTTTTGGTGGTGCTTGTAATAACTAAGGGTACCGTACTGATCACCGTCATAATGACCCGTCACAGACAAGATGGGAAACTTGATGGCTTTGTAATCTGCCGCAGCTGGCACAAATTCGCGCCAATAGTCATCATAGCTTGGATGCTGTAACCAGGTTTTATATATCGTTGATTGATTGCCCACCAGCTTTTCCAGATCTGCAAACGCTAACCCCTCATTTTTCTGTTTGAGGTAGAGTGTGTTCCATTGCTCACCGCCATATGCAGCTCCCTTACCTGCTTTTGAGACCATGTTTAACCAGGACATAGTGTAGTTCGCAAAGATGTTATTTCTGAGAGGGAAATCCTTACCAGGATATACCGGGGCAATCGCAATCATGGACTTCAGCGATGGAGGTGAAAACTTTTGAATTGCCCATTGTGTAAAGCCACGATAAGACCCACCTAAAGTGGCCACCTGTCCATTACTAAACGGCTGCTTTGCAAGCCACTCGACAATATCGTAGCCGTCTTTTCCATCATCAACAAACGGCGTAAAGTGGCCTTGAGAGGTGCCCCTTCCGCGACTATCAACTGAGACAAATACATAACCATTGTTGCGGAAAAACTGCCCCCGCTTCTTGGCTTCCTCTCGCCCATACGGCGTGATCTGTACCACAACTGGTGATGCCTTAATCGGTATGGCGTTATCAATATTGGGCAAAAATACTGTACCGCTCAATAATGTACCGTCAGACATGGGGATAGTTATGGGTTTCACCAACTCCTTTGCCATAACGTGACCACTGACCACAGTGCAGAGCAACATGGCCAGGTAGCTGTTAATCGTTTTCATATCGCGCTTCCTTGTTTACTATTTGCTAAGCATCAATGCTACGTTATAACACATGATTTGTAACTAAAAACGGAAAGCTCAGACAAAACACAGGCTCTAACGGCTAACACGCGAGGAAAATATGGGGTAAGTAAAAACACAGCTAAGCCTGAGTACGACGATTTTTAAACGCCTCGCTCGCTCTGTTCGTTACACTTCGACCTTGTGAAAATACTTGATGACCGGTGGAGCGCTGAGGAATGCACTCAGTGCTGCCAGTACGCCGTTATCACTGATAAAACGCAAATACGCCTGGTGGCTTTGGGTTGTTAACCACTGCTCGTCTAGCAGCATTTCATTATTGGCTTCGTCGAATAAAACGCTCACGCGCATGTTTCCTTTAAACCCTCTGACATTGGGTAAGTTCTCTTGTAAAAATGGTAACAAGGCTGGGAATTGTTCTGGTTTTACCTGGCAGTTTAAGGTGACTCTGACACTCATGTGTTACTCCTTTGGGATAAAATACCTGCGTTCAGACTATCCAAACAGTCAAAGCCAAACTACTCAAAGGCTGTCAAAAGTAACGATTTCCGGTCATTTATGCGGTTTTATCTGTTTTGGGGTAACGCCATATTTAAGCTTAAAAGCCTTAATAAACGCCGACACATTGTCATACCCCATCGCCATCGCAACTTGTGTCACAGACAGCTCATTGCCTGCCAGAAGGTCTTTTGCTTTAGATAACTTTTTCTCTTGTAACCACTTTTTTGGTGTCATCTGATAGCTTTCTTTAAAGTCTCTGTTAAAGCTTGAAAGGCTTCTTCCGCACAGATGGGCCAAATCGCTTACAGATAAGTGCAGCACATCGAGCGTTTGCAGCATGCGAGCAAGGTTTTGTTTGGCCGGAATGCGTTTCCTGGTCGCCAGCAAGGCGTTAAAAAATGTGCTGCTTGTCGCGCCAGGCAATAAGATGAAGCAGCTCCTGCAGTTTGACGTTGAGGTAGGCGGGCGTGGTTATGTCTGCGCGAATTGAAGCAAAGAAAGCCGCAAATTCGTCGCCACCATCCTGTATGAAAAAGGTTTCATTGCGCTCATCGCAAGCAAAAGGCCCCTTAGCTTTACTTAAGTAATCGTTGACCACATCGTCATCAAAAAACACCAGGTAAGCCCGCAGCGCGTCGGTTTCTTTCACAAAATCAGACTGAAGATTTAATCCCTGAGGAAGAAAGACAGAAGCTCCCGCACTTAACTCGACCGTGCTGTTATTAGTGTTTGTGATCACCTCTTTGCCATATTCGATATATATAAAACAAGGCGTGTTGGTATAAAACTCAATGTTTACCAGGTCCTGCTCAAGGCACTTATAAAAAATAGCTGAATTGCGATGATGGCAAAGCACCGCCACATCTTTCATTGCGAACAGCGCCTGTGGGATCACCAAAACATTTGACTGAGTATGTTCGTATATTGTTTTCATTTTTCTATGGCGCCATCCCTTTGCAGTCCAATCAACGGCTAGTTAGTGTTGTTTACCAAACACAGTATCGAAGCTTTCGCCTGAGTTTAATCTTTCTATGCCCCCATAGAGGGTTTTAGGATCAATACGTTCAAATGCCACCCGCGACGCCTGATATGCCCAGGTATCTTTGGGTGAAAAATCTGACAAGCCCATCACCCGACTCACTTGTGCACGCTCAATATTGATGTTCTCCAGAAGCAAAGGAGCGCGGTAATCAACATAAGTACCAGAGCCTTCGAGCAACCAGGGCTTGATTTTGAAGTTTTTAGTAAAAAAACTGGCTCTGTGAAACACCTCAACATGCGCGGTTTCATGTGCTATCACATCCACATTCATGCCTTTGGGACCAATAAAAACGCACTCTCTCAACAAAGCGCTACGCGCCATTCCAGTGGGATTAAAGCCAGCTTGTTGATATGCGGGGTTTTTAGACACGATATACCTGGGACTGGACTGCATTTTACCAAAAGCCGCCTCCACTCTGTTTTTTGCCTGGTGCACCTGTGCTATCAGGTTTTCTCGCTGCGCATTACTGAGCGACGCATCGACGTAAAGCTCGGCCTGAACGGCTTCAAAGCCGATGAAAGGTGCCATCTCGCAAGCCAGTGCCGCCTTGTTATAAAATAAAACAACTGAAGGGACAGCCACACATAAAATGAGCAAAAAAAGCTTTAATATATTCACCTAACCTCTCAAAGGCGCTCGCCGACTGCAAAAGCACGAATTCAACGGGTATTGCACGCCGACTTGTTGAGCTTTTTACCATCTAAAATCGAGAAAAGAGCAAAATACCCAGTACGAATGCCATAAATAAAACCAAGAAAATGATATGGTGCCCATTCCCGGTCGCACTCTCCTTGTAGTGACTTATCATTTTTTCGACATTGTCATTCGAAAACTTGTGTTCACAACGATAGCACTCTAAATCGCCTTTCTTAATATATGCACCGCAATTTACACATTTATATTTGTAGCTGGGGCTATTCAATGCAAAAAAGAAAAACTGGGATCTCGCTTTTTCATAGTACCCTGACTATAAAGCTAACTCGGTAAAGTAAAACCAGTCGCCAGGGTTTTCAAGCTAACAACACCTTAAGCAGAGGTATCATCGTTGCTGGCATTCTGTTGGCTTAACTTGCTGGCTTTATCCTGCTCGATAAATGATTTACGTTTGAACCAGAAAACCATCGCTCCCAAAGGAAAGCCCACTGAGAGTATCCAGGGCGCATATTCACCAGAGGCCACGACCCCAGCACCCAAAAGCTGATACTCAGCAATTTTAAAGCCTAAAGCACCTGTGCTCCAATTTATGCTCATGGTGCCAATACCGCCCAGGACGAACAAAACCCATAACCACTTTCTTTTATGTATAGGCGTTTTAATACAATAAAAAACTGAAACGATAATAAATACAGGCACAATGCATGCGGCCAACAAAACCAAGTAATGTAGCGCTGATTTACCTGTCAGTTCAAACTTGTTGAGCTCTTTCTGAGATGCTTTGGTTCTATATACGTTAAAACCAATGACGGTCATTTTATCAGCTTTACGCTGCAAAGCTGCGTTGGCGACTGCCCAGCCAGACTCAAATTGATATTCGAAAGTAAAGTTTCCTTGCCATACTTCATTATAAGTATGTACTTGTGATCCAATTAACACCGTTGAAAGCAACTGTCCCGAAGGAAAGTAGGCAGCTATCTCGTCAAGCTTCTCTTCAGATACCTGGCTTGATAACTCAGGGTCAATATGACTAAAGACATATTCGTAGTTTCTTTCCCTAACTTCAGAGAGGTAGCCTTTGGCAAATTCCATCTCTTCTTTTGGCACAAAAACACTCTCAGACAAATCGGCACGGGCCATCATTGCCGCCAAGCCAATAAGCAGACCAAATATAACTCTCAGATTATTCATACTTTTCCTGTGAGGCAAACACCTGTACCTCAGATGTTGTCGATATTCATATTTAAGTCAATATGGTGGGCACACACTATGCTGTTTGAGCCATCAGTCTCGCCGCCAACCCACCATATAATAAGACCATGTGAAAAATCGACATTTTACACTAATCACTCAAAAAAGCTGCCCTGCAGGCATCACAGTTATGGTCAACTACTCCAATTGGTGTGATATTTGGTCGGTTACACCTTGTCGGCGAAGTAAGCCATGATCTCGTCCGTGGTCATTTCCTTAGTCTCGTTGGCAAAACAATAGTAGCCCGGGCGCACATCACTAAAATACTGCATGTCCATTTCCAGCCCCGCCAGGTTTGGAAATAAACCCACCGGCATATTGTAATCACCGGTTTCTGTGAACTTAAAAAACAGATGTGTGCCACATTCAGAACAAAAACCACGTGAAGCCCAGGAAGACGACTCGTACATTTTTACCTTGCCCTCTCCTTCCAGTGTCACGTCAGTCCCACATTTCAGAGCAAAGAAAGGCGCACCACCCCAGGTTCTGCACGACTGACAATGGCAAACCGTAAACTTAGGGTTGATGTTTTTTGCTGTAATTTTAACGCCGCCACACAGGCAACTAGTCTCTGAATAAGACATTGGATAATTCCTTTTTTGTGAAAAGATATGGTGACAGAGCTTGCTTTACTCAGTAGTTGGCTTAAGTATTTTACAATGCACTAGCTCATTTTCTCGTGGTAACCTAACACTCAATTAAGAAGTGAACAACGCCTCCACCCAAACCTAAAACATTGTGCCATAAACACTTAACTTGATTGTTATACGCTAACCAAAGATGCGTACCTTAGCTTCCACTATTTTGTGTGCGATTTTCATGTCATGCTGTAGAGATGCAGATAAACCCATGTTTTGTTCAATAGAAGAAGAAAGATATCGAGCAATTTTTGATGCGTCTCGACCTTCTAACGCTAAACGAAATATTTCAGGCACATAACTATCGTATTCGTCATCCCAATCGTTTTCACCATCGTTAACACCGATCGGGTCCCAGTCATTCCATAATATGGAAGCGATTTCTTTGAACAGTCTTCTTTCTTCAGTTTTCACAGAAATACTCCTTACTTCCACATTGCGTATAACGCTCGATTCTGAGGCATCCCCAGATATTCATATTTGAAATCAATGTTATGAACACTCACGACTTTGTTTTAGCTAATTTATTAAAGACACTTGGCTAGAATTGGCAGCAAATGCTGTTTTACACCCCCGAGATTGTAGCACTTGCTATAAGTAAGCATCGCTCCACTGTGTGATTAAATTCCAACCCACTTCTGACTCAACAACTTTGCCATTCCCATGGTAAGTTTTGTTATAAGTGAAAGTGTTATTCTCCAGTTTAAAGTTACCAACAAAACCTTTGTTCACAGCTGCTAATCGAGTTACAAGCTTATTCTCCAAGTCAAATATCGCTACTCGTGTAATTGGTCCTTTTTGATAATCAGTAGTAAGCCACTCTTCGATTGCTAAATAGCGCCCATTTAGTAACTCACTGCGTGTGAATCCATAAAAAAAATTAGGCACTTTTTTACCAGCAATTATCAGTGTGTAATAAGCTGGGCCAAATTTAATTTCACTCAAAAATTTAAGTTCATACTGCATATTATAATTTACTTATAGCATTTACCGTGTGACCGCAAAAAACCAGTTTACATTTCATCAAAGAGCTTAATTTTTTTGCCCTCTCTGATTAAAGCATTTTTTATTTTTTTCTATAAACACTTATTACTACGTGTTCTGCGTACTTTGCGCCCTTCACTTGAGAGAAAAACAAATGAATTATCATCGATAGTGACGATTTTTTCTGTAACTACTATACCGATGGGAAAAGGGTTTTTACCGTTACTTTCTGTTACTGTGAGCATGAGCTGCCCGTCTTTAATTAACCAACTACCGTTCGTAATTGAGTCGATTGAATTACATTTTCCAGAAGTATATTGAATATATTGTAAAGTTCCATCTTTCCTATATGTGCTAACATGGCCTTCTTGTCCATAATAAGTATCAGCTTTTGACACTGTCCATGATCCAACTAGGCTTTGCGAGAGTTGAAGATCTGTACTTGGTTGAGCAGTAATATCAGCAGATATAGACAACAGAAGCGCTGCTATTCCATATTTAAATTTAAGCACCATCTTAAAGCCCCTAACAACATAATGACAAGAGCGTAAAGCTAAACCGAGAACACAAAAAATCATCGCGTTCAAACATTTACTATAAAGAAAAATAAGCTATTGAATATACCAAGCTTAAAAAGCTCCTGACTTAAACGAGGTGGTCAAGCACGGAAGTGAATACCCTGCACCACCTTGAGTCATTAGCTGGCTAAGTTTCCTAACGCCTTAAGCTTATGATTTCATCTAAAGGGTACATTGCAAGCCACTAAATAATTGCTTGCGTTGTTTGTTGAAACTACGACACAAGAAAGCTTAACCTATTATCTGCTTTTTTCGGATCAATTTCTAAGATTTCAGCCGATACAATATCATGTTTTACAAAGGGATCTGCATTGACGAAAACCTCTAAGTCTTCCTTCGATATATTATGAGCAATGACTGAGCCACCTAAACCAGGTTGAAGTGAGCCTACCAACAGGAAAACGCCATCCTCGAAGCCCTGTTTTATCCAATCATTATGGCTTGCCATATATTCACTAGCTTGCGACTTATTCTCTGAAAACCTAAGTAAAACAATAAACATTGAAAATTCCTTGTAAAAAACACTCGACTTTAGATTAAAAACCAACTTAAGCGATAACTGACTTTTAGCTATAATTTGTAACGAAGCGGAACCGAGCCAACTATTACGGTTAAGACTTTAAGACCTTGCTTGCATTAAATTGATATAACAACAACCACAAGGAAACAAATTGAGTAAGCTTCATTGAGGTTAATACCCCTAATTTTAAATAAATCACGAATCAACCGATTCCAAACTTCTTTAAATATAAAAGAGGCTGTTATAGCTACAACCATAAACAAAAGTAAAAGAAAGATAATTCTATATTCAGCTTGGAAAAACATTATTCCAAGTAAAGTTCTGTCTTCATAAGTACCTGAAAAATCCATAGTAAAAAATTCAAATACAAACATAACGAACAACAATGTACCCGTTGCCAATAGGTTGAAGCTGGTTGAGATTTCTTTTTTCATACACTTAATTTCCTTTTAACACTAAAATCCTAATAAGAGGCTAAAAATCAGCTGGTTATACTTTAGCGAGGCAAGAGCAAAAAACCAACTGTTTTTGTCCCACCACTTTACTGGCTTGGTATGTGAGTCTACAGCGAACGCGCTCTTTGCCAAAAATTGTCAATGCCAGAGTCCTTGACCCAATGCTCAAACTCATCACGGTAACTTTCCCATGGCTCGTCTAAAACTTCACGCTCATCAGTAAGAGAATAAGCCATGCCTTCCATAAACCATTGAGGCGTGTCAAACCAGACTTCCAAATTGCCAAGTTTTTCATGCTGCAAGTGGTGAACAAACTCGTGAGCGAGAAAACTCGATTCCCAACCCCTGGGGCCAACCACAACGCCAAATGTACTGACCGTTACAGCTCTCATATCGTTAAGACCGAAAGAGTTAAAACAGGATTTGCTGGAACAAAAAATAACGCTGGGATTTGTTTCAAACGGAGCCACATGTTTTTCAATGAAAACATGCGCTGAAGCATAAAGCTCCGATGCA
Organism: Pseudoalteromonas rubra; assembly: GCF_000967655.1. Lineage (GTDB taxonomy): Bacteria > Pseudomonadota > Gammaproteobacteria > Enterobacterales > Alteromonadaceae > Pseudoalteromonas > Pseudoalteromonas rubra_A. The sequence continues at coordinate 7,708 of NZ_JXYA01000039.1, read as the reverse complement.
GTATCAAGCTGAGAAATATCATCTATGCAGATAGTGGCGCTGACGCAGTCCAACCCATTGAGCTCAGGAGCCAATATACGGATCGGTTTGTAACCAAACCAAAGAGCCAATGGGCTTAAGACTATAATAAGAAGTAGCAATCTCAATTTCATATCAATCCATTTATATAATGCTTACCGTAAACGGCACAAAATTGCAGGTTAAAATTGGCAACGAAGGTGAGCAAGCTAAGTGTTTTTCGTCCTCGGGTGAAGCACTTGTTATACTGATTTTCAAAGTCCTTTTTGCCAGCGTTGCGGATATAAACTCTTAAACGCTATGTCTTTAAGCTCTGACTTCGTTATATAGCCTTTATTGTATTTATTTCGATAATAGAGTAATGCTGTAAGTGCACAAAATACGTAAAGGCAAACTAGCAATGTGATGAAGTAACTCACAAAAAGTACAACTATAACCGATTGCTCATATTGCCTCATCGGTACATCATTTTCTATGCCAAAATACGAGTTAATGACAAACATCAGATAGAATGCAAGACTGCCACCAAGCAAACAACCAACACCCCCTACTTTTGTAGATTCAGCATAAAAGTGTGGTTTTAGGTTTAACTGACTTCTAATACCCCGAATTAAAATACCAATTCCCCCAATCTTTACAACGCGGCACTCAGCCCGCAGACAATAATGGCGCTGGTTTTGCGGTGCGCAAAACGAGTGACAAGTTTGGCTGTCAGTTGCAGCGCTTTGTTAGCACTGTTATTTACACGGTATTGCAAAATCAACATGGTAGTGCTCATCATGCCTGACCCATGACCTTTTTTTAGAAAACTGGATGTTTTCCTTCAAATACTGTGCACATTTTGTTTTGTATAAATTTGGCTGTAATTTCGGGTCGAAAATCACTCGCCATAAATCATGTCCATGTTCCTTGGCTTGCTTGTGCAATGCTACAACATGCGCAGCAATCGCTTCGTAATCTATGTACATGCCATCATAATGGCCATTCGCATCTAACTCGATGTTGTAACCCAACTTATTTAAGACGTTTGTGGGCAAATGAACAGATTTTCCATTCATATCCTTTACTGGAGTCATGAAATCAACTGACAGCCCGTTTCTATGGGTTTTATGAGGCTTGAATTGGCCTCCATCCTTGAATCCTGTTTCCGCATATTTATAGACCTTTGTTGGCTGCTCAATCTCTAAGTCTTTATATGCTGATACGACAATATCTCTCACTTCAGAATGAACATAGGTGCGGCCAGCCAATCTCGCCATTGTGCTGTAGCCTACATAGTTTTTTCCTTCGGATGGAAGTTTCACTCCATTAGTAAGACTGCCATTAGAAGTCGTCCCAAAGCATGTACTGGTTTCAGCCAAAGCTATAAACGGAATCAAAAATGTAATAATTAGAAGATACTTCATACTTAATATGGGTGCTAATGCCCCGTTCAGGGGATTTTAATAGTTGGCTAAAATAACGAACGCAGTGAGGGAAGCCAACAGTTAAAAGTCCCTGCCAGCAACGGCTTGTTATGTACCATTTGGTTTATCTATGCTGTGCTCCGTTGGTTGAGGCGTAATTGTCATTACTTTCACACCAATAGGTGATTCAAACCGATGCCATACACCTTTAGGGATAACCAGCATTTGACCAGATGATAATTCGTTGCGTTGTTCTTTTCCTCCACTCAAAAGAATCAATGTCGTTTCACCGCCCAAAACCTGAACGAATTCGTCACCATTTACATGCCTTTCCCATTCACTATAACCAGAATAGTGAGCCACGTATATTCCGCCATCTCTATATTCAGATAACAGTGCAAATGCATTTTTGGCTTCTTCATCTGTAGTTTCAGGTGTTCTATTTTTCAAGAACTCCACTCTGGTGAATTCGCTTTCAATGGTAATCGCAACAGATTTCGACACTTACTGGCTCCCTTTAGGTACATAACGCCCTGTTAAGGTGTGAGCAACGCAATACCGAAGCTCCCGCATACCACCTTAAACACAAAACGCAACGCATAGCAAAAATGCCAAGCGTTGCGAATCACTCTTAAACAGATTGTTAAGTGCCAACTTTCAAATGATTTCTATCAGGTAAGGGTGGCACTTGTTTAGAAAAATTTTCGCGCTGTTTCTCTACTTCTTTCTGTAATTTGACGAAGTCCATATACGAAGCAAGTTTTTCGCAAGAATCAAAAAAAGACATAATAGAGTACTGATTACATAGTCTTTCATGCTTCAAACAAGTCCCTCGTATAAATTCCTTACTTTTAGGGTTACCATAGTCAAGATCCTTATCAATTACATCTTTATAGTAAAGATTATATCTAAGTCTTTGAGCTGACTGAATTCTATAGTAGTCCTTTAATATCCCCAGTAGAGTCGATTCGTCTAGGTTACACTTATTTTCGCCTATCATATGTTCAACCATTCTTTCAAACTGCTCAGAAAATAACATCAAGTCACGAGAACTTGTAAACTTCAAAGAACCTGCAATAAAACTCTTTAAATTAAAGTTATGATGTTCTTCAAATACCGATTCAAGTGCATCTTGATTGAATATGGTTAAATAAGTCTCGCCTAGACTTAGTTTGTAAAAATACTCAAAATGATTAATTTTACAGGCAACCTCTTGTTGGGTTAAATGTACATTAATTAAAGAAAAGTCAAACATTCCATCTTCTTTAACAACATCCTCTACATCCAAATCCAACTTATCAAATGTTGCACAATTTATGTCAACAAATAACTCTCGTTTACAAGGAGATTCTGATAGATTATTGAGAAACGATGAGACTAAAGACTTATCATGGTGGGAAAGTACAACTTCAACCATTGTATTTAAAATTCGTTTTTTGTTCCAACTATCCAAGCTCCCTGTATGGGTAACCATGTTTTTTAACAAAAACTCCAATACATATTTAATGTGATTAGTTCTATGCAATAAGTCATAGTAAGAAACAACATTAATACCATCAATAATGTTTTGTGGCATGTGAAATGAATTGAATTTTTCCTTAGAAAAAATTACGTCAAAGAAGTGATTATCATAAATATATTTAGGTGTAAGGTGGTTGTCTTTTACAATTAACAAGTCTAGTAAGTAGTTCTTAGTCATTTCTATGACTTCGTCATCTGAATTTCCAGCGAAATCTAGTAGTAGTCGATTTTTACGAATAGTCCAACTGTCAATATCCTCATTTCCAACAAACTCTCTATCCCGTATAAACTTCGGTGTATAATAAGGTAAATTGCTTAGCACAATATCCTCACCTAACAAAGATGTTTCAGGTGGCATCTTTAATCTATGTTTTGAGTCAAAGTACAACGTAGATTCTGAGATGATATGCCCAATACTGTCAAAGTGCGAATAAGGCTTTCCATTGTTTCCTGTACATGGTTGTGTCCATGATGGGAAAATAGAATTAATTTCACCATTTCGGTGCAAAATACATATTCGCATTGTTTTCAAAGGGTCATCATTCAGGGCATAACCAACTATTTCACCGTCACGAGTGCTCTCAACATCAATATTTTGTAAAGCTTGCGTTGTGACGTCAATCAATTCATTTTGTCCCCACCCCTCAGGAAACAACGTTTTCCACAAATAACCAGATTTGTAATTTTCATCAGGAAAATTTGTCAATTTAGCAGCTTTGCTTTGAAAGATGTCCTTAGGGAGCCTTAAGTTAATCACACCATTTTGAAGTTCACGAGCATAGTACCAATACTTATATTTATTTGAGTCATAAAACATAAGATGTTCTATATCATCACGGGAGCTTTTAAGATCAAGAAAGCCTTTTACTGTATGCATACCGCCTTTAAGTATCTTTTCTTTCTCGCCAGTTCTTTTACCATTTTTCGTCTCTAAACGCTCAGAAACATCTCCTAGCAAGACATGTTGTAATGCTGATTGAGACAACGTCAATTTAAGGGTCTCGTTCACGTTAAATTCTATTTCATTCACTTTACTTACTCTATGCCCACCATAAATTTGGAACCACCGCACGCCTTGGCACTTAACGCTAAGCTAAGAGGCGGAAAAAGTTTTGGCTACACTGGCGAAGAATGAGCCGAGCCAAACTTTTGGAGTCCTTGCTTTAGCGCCTTGTTAGCCGACAAAACTTTACCTAAGTAAAAACACCTGCCGACATGTACCTAATTTATTTTTATGTAAGTACTTTAACTTATTAAAGAAAACCTGCAAACACCTGTGTTTGGATTTTGTACTTTAGTAAGCTAAACACCAGCCAAATGAAACACCGAGACAAACCAATATTTGAGAAAATTGCACTGGTCGAGCACCCTTAAACCTTGGCGCTGGAATGTCGAGTATGGATTGGCTGCTAACGCCGCATTAAGGTGTGAGCTGCGCTTGGCTATACTTGAGCGAAGCGAAACTGCCAAGCGTTGCGAATCACTCTTAAATGCTTTGTTAGGTGAATTTAGTTTTTAAGGTAGTATTCTTTTTCAGCCGCAATAAGTAACTCTTTCAAAATACTAACATGCCATACCTTCCCCAAGTCAGACTCAGGGTTTATACGACCAGAGTAAATCCCTAAAAACTCCCAAGCTATTTGCGGAGAAACTCTCGTTGTAATTTTATCCCCATTTACAACTCTATAATTCGATACTCTATATGCAATAACCGGTGAACCTGATTGCCCTTGCCGTGAGCGACAGTCAATTAGAAATTCAGGCTTATCCTCTGTGACCAAACTTAGCTCTTGAGCGAGAAAACCGGTGGACCAAACAGGAAGCTTTCCTGAAGTAGACAAACCAAAAGGAAAACCAATAACGCTTACAGTTTCAGCAGGGTTTATAACCATACCAACGCGATCAGTATCAAGGTCAATATAGTATGGCAAACACAAGACATCACTACCCCATTTTACATTAAGTGCAACTACATCAGCAGAGGCTCCAAACGTAGGATGCTCAATCCAAAAAGGACTATCATCATCACGATACAATGGTAGTTTGACCTTTATCCACTCCCCAATTTGAGAACCAGAGCGATGAAAGTGGACAACAATATTATCAGGAATGCCAAGAGTTTTACTTAGACACTGCCCGGTTTCTTGGTGACGACCTGTTACATTATGTCTATTCGTGATTAATGCGCAACGAGATTCCTTGTTAACTGCAGCCAAGATTGCAGTGCCCGTACTTAACAACTGTTCTCCAAAATACATCTCAATAAAAAGTGACTTCAAAGAAGGAAGTTCAATATTTAAAGGATAAGTACTCAAAATTTTTCTCCTGATTGAACGGGGACACCATTCACCTAACGCTTTAGTATTCATGCGTACGCAGTACGCATAATCGTTTGTTGAACTGGGCCGCTACCTGCACGCCGTATCCGGCTGGTGTGGTTTATGCTATGGGCATTTGCTTTTGATGAGTAACTTCTGTTCTGAACCGTTTGTGACTTAAACCGTTACAACCTGACTCATTCCCTGCCTGAACAACGTTATTTATGCGTGTTATTAGACCCACTTTTTTCCTATTTGGCAAGGTGTTGTGATTTCGACACAGCACGGCTCTCTCCCCCTTACATGCTGCATTGGCAGAGTCGCTTCACCGCTATATTCATTTATCAGGCAACCACGTCGGGTCGCTATCTCGTTCGCTCTGCTTCTCCTTCTCGCCAGTTATCTTCGCGCCCTTTGCACCTCTCAACCATCAACACCGACATCAAGTACACTCGCCCGGTTTGGCAACACTTGCACGGCCAGCTTGGTGGACTTGTACAAAGCGCTTCTTTACCCTCGGTTGGCAACCTCCTTGCCTCGCTGCCACATTGCGTACGTATTATCACGAGTTTCTTAACTCTGCACGCGTTTGCCAGGAATCCATAGTGCCGTATTCTCATAAACCCGCTTGGCAACACATGAGATAGATAACGCTGAATAAACACGGCATGACTCAACTCCATGAGCCGTTGCTTATTTTCATTTGATGAATCCCGGTAGGTAAAAAGCACCACCTTATTGCTGTTATTAACCAGGCGAGATTCATGCAACATACCTTTGCGTGTATAGCGAGCCAGGTACTTAATCAGTTGTTCACTGTATTTCAGGCACGCTTTACTATACACACACCAAGTTTTAGGGATACCAAGCTCACTGTAGGCTAACCCTTTTTCATTCAACGCACTGAGCATCTTGCCTCTGAACACCGCAGACAATGCCTTGACCGGATACAGATAGCCCTTGCTTATCCCCTGCCACTTTTCACCTTTCAGGCTGCCCGCCGGGATGAGGCAATGTAAGTGAATATGCTGCACCAGTGTTTGCCCCCAGGTATGCAGAACCGCTGTCATGCCCAACTGGCCATGCTGTTTTCTTTGAGCAAATGCGCTGAGCGTTTCCCATGCAGCCCTGAACAAGCTGTTATACACATCCGCTGGGCGATACCGTGCCAGCCCATTTAGTTCGTGAGGTAAGGTGAACACCACATGGAAATAATTGCAGGGTAACAAGTTTCCCTGCTGCTTTTCTGCCCATATCTTCGTTGCCAACCCCTGGCAACGTGGGCAATGTCTGTCACGACAGCTGCACCCTATTTCCTGTATCTGTTCACAGGTATCGCAGGCCCAGCGCTGATAACCCAGCTTACCGGTTCTGCACGCCATCAGATGTTCGCATACCCGCTTTTGCTGATAGCTCAATGAATGCGTTTGCATGTAGTCCGCCAGACTTTCGTTTAAAATGTCTGCCAAATGCACCCCGCTCATTTCATTAACCCCGGAGCCAGTAAGTCAACACCACCATGGCCCAGCTCTGGCAACCAATGCAAATATCCCTCTGTTGTTCTGATATCCTGATGCCCCAGCTGATGCTGTAACTGATGCAGTGGCATACCTGCCTCAAGCTGATGCGTTGCAAACGCATGACGAAGGGCATGCGGATGCCCCGCTTTACTCACTCCGCACCGCTTTGCCAACGCGCGCAGTGGTTTGCGAAATGTAGATGCTGATATTGGTCGCTGTGGGTAATAAGGCGCGTAAAACAGCCAGTCCGTCGGCCGGTATGCAAGCCAATAGGCTCGCAACTGCGCTAACACGCTCGGGGGGAGTACCACATAGCGAGCGCGCTTCCCTTTCCCATGCTCGATGTATAAAGTGTTGCGTTCACTGTCTATATCCGCAACTTTTAGCTGCAAGGCTTCACTTATTCGCAAACCACATCCGTAGCACAGCATGATAAGCGTTTTAACTCGCACATGGTCGCAAGCTGCGATCAGCGCTTGGATCTCACTTCTGCTTATATACGCAGGCGCTTTAAATGCTGCCTTTGGCAATGCCACATCCAGTTTCAGTGGGCGCTTAAGAATGTGCTTATACAGAAATGCCAGGCTGTTGATTATCAGACTTTGGCTGGAGCGGGACAATCGTCGAGTTGAAGGGTCTTTAAAGAACTGGTTAAGCTCATCGGCAGATACTGTATCCAGGGGCTTGTTGAGGAAACGGCTGACTTTTTGAAGCGCATCACAGTAGGACTTTTCAGTCTTGCTGGAGTAGCCTCGATAGGCAATTTCCAATCGGACTTGTTCAATTAAGGTATTCATCACTCACCTCGGTTCATCGTCTGGGATTATTCCCAAGGTAAGTGTGACTCAGATGGTGTGGTCCGCTATCTCCGCGTAGCGGCTTAGTTCAACAGCTTATTAGCGTGAATACCGGTTAGATCCAGTTC
>NZ_JXYA01000038.1 GCF_000967655.1 Pseudoalteromonas rubra | reverse complement strand
AGAAATTTTTAACACAGTTAGCGTCATATTTGCTCCTTCAAATTGAACAGGTATTAAGTGAAATTGGTACCTCTTACTTGACTGGAAGTTCTGTATTTTCAAATAATGCGTCAACGTCTTCCTGGTTGCGCATCAGGCTGGCCCGCTCGACCAGGTCTTTAGTCAGATGAGGTGCAAAACGCTCGATAAAGTCATACATGTAGCCGCGCAAGAAACTACCCTTTCTGAACCCAATTTTGGTGGTGCTGGCCTCAAACAAATGGCTGGCATCAATACACACCAGATCTTTGTCTGTCACTTCATCTACGGCCATAGTTGCCAGCACGCCCACACCCAGTCCTAATCGAACATAGGTTTTAATCACATCCGCATCGGTTGCTGTAAAAACAATATGCGGCGATAAGCCGTGTGCATTAAAAGCTTTATCCAGCTCTGAGCGCCCGGTGAAGCCGAACACATAGGTGATCAAAGGATATTTTGCTACATCCTGTACTGTGATATTGCTGCCTTTTTTGGCCAGCGGGTGATCTTTTGTAACCACAATACTGCGATTCCAGTGATAACAAGGCAGCATTATCAGATCACCGTACAAATGTAGCGCTTCGGTTGCGATGGCGAAGTCTGCATCGCCCCTGGCTGCAGCATCTGAGATCTGTTGCGGTGTGCCCTGGTGCATGTGCAAAGACACCGCTGGATACTTTTGCATAAACCCCTGGATCACACTTGGCAGTGCATAACGCGCCTGCGTATGTGTAGTCGCGATATTGAGCTTACCCTGATCGGGCAGCGTATGTTCATTGGCAACGGCTTTTATGCCCTCAACCTTAGACAATATCTCCCGGGCAATATTGATTATTTCATTGCCAGCACTGGTAACATGCGTAAGGTGTTTACCACTGCGGCCAAAGATCTGTACACCAAGCTCGTCTTCCAGCATACGTACTTGCTTGGAAATTCCCGGCTGGGAGGTATACAAGCTTTCCGCGGTTGCAGACACATTGAGGTTGTGATTCAGAACTTCAACTATGTATTTCAGTTGTTGTAATTTCATAACTAAGCGTTTGTTTTAATTGTTATCTGGTGTACGACTAGGCCTGCTATCATTAGATACAGGCAAATAATAACTCAGCCTAGCATAATTATAGTCTATCCGATAGGACAATACTTTCCCCAGTCTATTAGAGCCAGCTTCCGGTCATTAAGCTATACTAAAAAATGATGGAATTTGCTGGATTTTCAAGTCTCTTGTTATTAACACTGTTCAATCCGCAATTATTTGATGTAATATAAAAAAACTATCAGCTGTATGATTTACGAAGAGATCCGGGTATGTTTATTACCGTTATAATTTTGTTGATTGTAGCACTCATTGTTATTGCTGTGTGGGTTAGTGCTATTCAACAACACAGAGAAAAACAAGAAGCGGAACGCCGTAAAGAACTGTCAAAGCAAAAGCGGATCATCGAAGAAGCCGAAGACGTGATCCTTAACAGCAGCAACATTCCTATGTCGGGTGCAATGATCCGCATCATCCAACGCCGGGTCCATGATGCGCTAGTCTCCATGGTAGAGCTCTCGCCAACCTCTCGCGAACTTAAAAGTCGCATGCATGAATCTCAGGAGCGTTTAAACAGCGAGCCGCAAAATGTCAATGAGTCCGACAAGGTTTCATTACCCGATAACGACAAGCAACTCATTGCCCTGGTTCAGGGTATTAAAAAGTTACGCCACCTGCTGCGTTCAGAGCACAGCAAAGGCAAAGTAGATACACAAGTGTTTGTGCAGGAAGACCGCAAAATGGAGCGGTTGCAGCTTATGATCAATGTAGAGAGTCAAATCAAACGAGGGTTGTCTGCGAAAAGCGCCAACATGGTGGGTTCTGCACGGCAGTATTTCGAAAAAGCCTATGCGATTATTTGTGGTGTCACCTATTCAGATGACTATGTTAATGAGAAGAAAAATCTACTCGAAGGATATTTAAGCGAGATCAGCACAGAGCTGAAAGCGTCAAACGCCTCTGCGGTGAAAAAGAAAGCCGAGAAAGAAAAGGACGATCTCGACGTCCTTTTCGCTCCCAAGAAAAAGTGGTGATCAGCCTCAGCTGATCGCAAACTTTACAATAAACAGTACAGTCAACACCCAAACGCTGATTGAGATTTCCTCACGCTTGTTACAGGCCAGTTTGACCGCGGTGTAAGAAATAAAGCCAAGCGCAATCCCGTGGGCAATCGAGAAGGTTAACGGTGTCATTAGTAACACAACGCTCACCGGGATAGCATCACTCATATCATCCCAGTTGACCAGCTTGAGGTTTTGCAACATCAGTACTGCTACATACAAAATGGCTCCGGCTGTGGCGTACGCAGGCACCATCTGCGCTAAAGGCGCAAAGAACATCATCAACAAAAAACACACACCAACGACCACAGCGGTTAAGCCTGTGCGTCCGCCCACAGACACACCAGACACAGATTCGATATACGAAGTTGTGGTAGATGTGCCAAGGAAAGAGCCCGCAATGGTCGCTGAGCTATCCGCAGACAGTGCTCTGCCAAGGCGCGGCATGCGCCCTTGTTGGTCTGCAATCCCGGCTTTTTGCGTAACCGCGACCAAAGTACCGCTGGTATCGAACAAATCAACAAATAAGAATGCAAACACCACACTCAGCATCGAAATTTCTAGCGCACTTGCAATATCCAGCTGGGCAAGAGTGGGGGCAATACTTGGTGGTGCCGACACAATGCCTGCGTATTCAACTAACCCCAGAGCCCAGGCGAGAACAGTAACTAATAAAATACTGACCAGCACGCCACTTTTCATATCACGATACATTAATGCCGCAATCACAAAAAAGCTCAGAATAGCCAGTAATGGACCCGGACTTGTGATATCCCCCAGCTGAACAAATGTTGCAGGGCTGGCGACGATGATCTGTGCATTTTTAAGCGCTATCAGAGCCAGAAAGGCGCCGATCCCTGTAGCAATCGCTTGTTTAAGCACCAAGGGAATGGCCTGGATCACCCATTCCCTGACTTTAAAAATACTCAGCAATAAAAACAAGCAACCCGATAAGAAGACCGCACCCAGCGCGCTTTGCCAGGTATGGCCCATTCCCAGCACGACACCGTAGGTAAAAAAGGCATTTAGTCCCATACCAGGCGCCAATGCCAGTGGATAGTTAGCCCAAAGGCCCATGATAAAACAACCTATGGCAGCCGCTAAACAGGTAGCGACAAACGCAGCACCATGATCGATACCCGCTTCAGCCAACATGGCCGGGTTTACAAACACAATGTAAACCATAGTGACAAATGTCGTCAGACCGGCAATAAACTCGGTTTTGACTGTGCTCTGCTGTGCACGGAGCGAAAATAATTTTTCCAGCATGTCTTTGTATTTTATATAGAAACGAAAGCCGGATTTTATCACAAATCTCTGGTGTAATCGGACAAAATAGTTAAAAATCAACTACACTCTGATCTAGGTCGTATTAAGTGAAATCAGTATGAAAAAGAACCAATTAGCAGTTGCAAACGGCAATGACTTGGAACAACAGCTTCTCAATGTGCTGGAATTTGTTACCGCAACGCCTGACTCCGAAAACCGCTGGCCAACAGATACGGATAGCAAAGCCGCCTATAAAAAAGGCCTTTATTATCTGAAGAATAAACAATATCCACTCGCCGCGAAGTGGTTGCGCCTGGCTGCTATGTCGGGAGACAACAAAGCACAGTTTTACCTTGGCATGCTGTTTATTAAAGGCCAGGGCGTACCCAAGAGCGTATTTCATGGCATTGCCTGGCTATCACTTGCGCAAAGTCAGGGTAATCAGGCAGCCGCAGGCACACTGGAACAAGTGCGTGCGCACCTGACGGCAAAACGCTTTATTGACGCTCAGTGTTACGCCGCAACCCTGTATGAGCAAATTCACCAAATGATGCATTTTAATCAGGACGCTGACAAATAATAAAACTAAGTACAATCAAAGCTCTAAAAAAAAAGCACAAAAAATACGCGACAATTTACTTGCCAAATAGCACTGTATGAAATACTGTATAACCACTGTATAGAAAATCAGTGGTCTGCTCATGTTACATACTCAAGTGCAAAATATTTCTTCTCACAAAACTCGCTCGGCCGATAAACGCTATCAGCTGGTGCATGCAGAAGATGACATAATCAGCAGTTTAGAACTGCTTAAGATCCTGTACCGGTGTAACTCACTACACAGATGGACACTGCTCATTGCACCAGACAATATTCCCAGCAAGGCATTACTGGATACCAGCTCAATAGACAGTAGTAAGTTGCTGGTGCTGCGCCAGAGACATTTGATAAACTTGGAGTATGTTATTAACAGCGCTTTATGCAAAGGCAACTTTGCAGCGGTGATCACCTGGACGGACATTGTATCGGAACAACAGCTTGCCCGGTTTAAGCTGGTAGACAGTGATACTGAGTTGTTTTGCTTTACTCGCACCTCCGGCCATGAAGCATCTGTCGTTGCGCATTAAGTTCAAATGAGAAATTATGTGTTATTGCGGTTCTGAAATTGAAGCACACGCGTGCTGCCTGCCTTTTATAGAAGGTCATAAACAACCTGAAAGTGCTGAGCAGCTAATGCGCTCACGGTATAGTGCTTATTGCCTCAAAGACACAAGGTATATACATGATACTTATGCACAGAGTAAACGTGCACAAAACAGTGAAGCCAGTATCAAAGCATTTGCCGAGCAGGTCGCCTTTATCGGGTTAGAGGTTATCGAGTGCAGTGAGTCGCCCGACTATCATTTTGTCGAGTTTAAAGCGACTTATCTGGATGGTGGTGTGTGCGTCACCATGCATGAACGCTCCCGATTTATCAAAGAAGCTGGTTTGTGGCGCTATCTGGACGGCGAGCTTTATCCTTGCCCTGAGAAAAAAATCAGCAGGAATGATCCCTGTCCCTGCCAAAGTGGGAAGAAGTTCAAAAAATGCCATGGCTAACCAGGCGGACAAATGCAGGCTCTGGCATTTTCGTTTTTTCAGCTACCTAACACCTCGCACCTTGCCTCATGCCTTTACTAGTAAAGGCTATTAAGCTGGCCCAAGCGCGTCAGCCTGAGTCTTATTTTCAGGCTGGTGCCGTTTTTCCGCCAGCCTTAAAAACATGTCACTCATCGAGCGGGCTTTAAGTTTAAGCTTAAAAAGCGCCTCAAATTGAATACAGTGCCCTCTTAAATCCTGGTTATCTCGAACCTGAGTTATACAGCGACCTGCAACATGGATTGCATTTCACCACCAGCCAGCTGATCATAAAATCCTGCTGCATCTATGTCTTTATTGTCTACCAGCATTTGAGGGTTTCTGGTTTGTTCTAGTTTTTGTCTCACTGCGGGTTCAAGATTATCCACTATGTGCAGGGGGATGTGCTTTTTATCGTTACGCACCGCATAAGGCTCTGGCTGCAAACATTCTTTGAGGCGCAGGCTGGCCAAATCACCATCGTTCACCAAAAACCCGTTATTCTGACCTATCAACATATTGAACTGTTCGGGCGCAAGTGGCTTCTGCGGACCAAGCTGCAATGCCTTTTTTAACGCAGCTTCGGATTTATCGGGTTCCTCTGGTGAGGTATGAGGCAGGTCAAACTCGCTAAAATCCAGCGCATCCTGAGACAGCAAAGACAAAAGCAGCGCAAAATCACCGCGCCTTGCTTCATGAACGCTGTGATTAAGTGCACTGCCCAGCTGAGCTTCTTTGCACAAAATGCCATCTATCTGCATGTAAAATCGCCACAATTTGGGAAATATGAAAATTTATCGGCATTTTTTCAATTTTCTTTAGGACATTTCTTTACTTCACTAAAAACTTTGATATTATCAGCGCCGTTGTTGAGGAGGGGTTCCCGAGCGGCCAAAGGGATCAGACTGTAAATCTGACGGCACTGCCTTCGCTGGTTCGAATCCAGCCCCCTCCACCACTTCACAATTTGTATTTCTCTTAGGAGGGGTTCCCGAGCGGCCAAAGGGATCAGACTGTAAATCTGACGGCACTGCCTTCGCTGGTTCGAATCCAGCCCCCTCCACCACTTTACAATTTGTTTTTCTCTTAGGAGGGGTTCCCGAGCGGCCAAAGGGATCAGACTGTAAATCTGACGGCACTGCCTTCGCTGGTTCGAATCCAGCCCCCTCCACCACCTTCCTTGTTATTTTATTTATTATCTCCCAAGCGACTATTTCTCTATCTGAAGCCTGACACCCTGATGTCTCAAATAAGCTTGTGCTTCACGATAATTCGGATAATGCTGGGCAACAATTTGCCAAAAGGCCTGATTGTGTGCCATCACATGATAATGTGCCAGCTCATGCACAACCACATAATCAATCACCCACTTTGGCGCCCCAACCAGCAGGCTATTTAGCGCCAGCGTGCCATTCGATGACAAACTCCCCCAGCGGCGTTTATATTCTCTGATCTTAAGCTCCTGATATTGGCTACTCATCCGCTGTGAATACTCTGCCAGTAGCGGCGTAACATAGCTTAGCAACGTCTGATTCAATAATTTAAACAGCGCTTTACGCGCGCCCTCTGAACCTGGTTGCGCACGGGTTTTCAACCCTACACATTGTGTGTCATGGTCAATATAGGAACGACTTTGCGAGCACTCAAACTTGTACTGCTCACCAAATATCAGAAGTTGCTGACTGTCGAAAGGCGCCTGGATCCGCTGTTGTTGGGCAGACACCGACTGTTTTTTACTTTCAACCCACTGTGACTTGCTTTTTAACCAGGCATCCAGCCAGTGCTTATCGATACCATAAGGCGCGAAGACTTTAACGCCATCTGCTGTAACTTTAATCGCAACGCTCTGCCGGCGCTTACTGATGCTTAACTGATAATCGAATGACATAGATACAATTTTTTATTTACCCTGAAAAATTACTGCTACCCTTACTAATAAGAAGGATTAAGCTGGCGCAATATGAACAACAAACCACTTTGCCAATATGAATCACCCGATGGCCATCAATGCCAGGAAATAGACATGGGTTCTGGCTACTGCTTTTGGCATGATAGCAAATTTGACAAAAGCGGTCTGGAGTTAACACAAAAACTGGAGCGCTATGCCAAACGCGGTGGCCTTCTGCAAGGGTTAGAATTAAAACGGGCCAATCTTGAAGGCCTTAATCTGGTTAAGTTTGACCACCACGAAGGCTACGACCTGTCGTACAGCAACTTTTATCGCGCCAACTTACAAGGTGCTCACCTGTTCAATAGTACCATCGAGCATGCGTCGCTGATGAAGGCGGATTTGCGTGACGCCAACCTGCACTGTTGCAAACTTGAAAATACCAACCTGTTGGGTATGAAACTCGACAAAACCCGCATCGACAACCTCTACCTCGGTGATAAATTGTTGCAGGAAAAACAAGCCCATGAAGCCCTTAAACAACAAGACTTGGATGAGGCAAACGATCTGTTTTTACAATCCGAAGAAATCTACCGCTTGCTAAGAAAGGGTGCCGAGCAGCAAGGTCTGTTTGAGATGGCCGGGAAATATACCTACAGCGAACTACGCATGCGTCATGCGCAGTACCCCAAATTTTCCAAGCGCCGCCTGGTATCCTCTTTTGTTGACATGTTATGTGGTTACGGCGAGAAGCCCGAAAATGTGATCCGCTTCAGTTTAGGCATGATCATCACCTGTGCTATCTGCTATTTCCTGTTCGGGATCAATTACAATGACGGGCTCATTCAGTTTTCCAGTCAGGCTTCCTGGTCGGATAACCTAAGTACTTTACTCAATTGCATTTATTTCAGTGTGGTCACCTTTACAACGCTTGGTTATGGCGACATAACACCAACCGGCATCACCCGGCTGGTCGCAACGGTTGAGGCATTTACCGGTAGTTTTTCGCTGGCGTTGTTCGTCGTTGTCTTTGTAAAACGTATGACGCGTTAGTCGCAGATCCCAATCTCTCTTCCCAGTTCGTGTAAAAACCCATGCATAAACTCAGTGCGCCGCTGGGCTTCTTGTTTTGCGGACTGGGTATGCATTTGCTCAGCAATATTCAGCAACTTGATGTAGAAATGATCTAAGGTATATTTTTTGTCATCCGCTTCACGGTTTTGGCAAAATGGGTCATCGATATGATACATGTGTCTGGCAATAGCGCCGCCCACTTTCATACACCGGCTCACGCCAATTGCGCCTAATGCATCCATACGATCTGCATCCTGGACTACCTTGGCCTCCAGCGTATCTGGCGTCACATTGGCACTAAAGCTATGTGCCACAATAGCATGGTGCACGGCAGGCAACTTGTCTTTGGGATAATCCAATGTCGATAAAAAGGCAACAGCCCTGTCCGCAGCCAGTTTTGAGGCAATGGGTCTGTCCGGATGGTTCTTCGCCACCGCTACACAATCGTGTAACCAGGCAGCAGGCAGCACAACCTCGAGATCAGCGCCTTCCGCGGCACACAATTGTTTGGCTGTTTTAACCACACGCAGGATGTGCGATAAATCATGGGCGGTGTCGGCAAACTCAGTGGTGAGCATAAAATCTCGGCATGCCGTTTCAAATTCCGTCATATTTATTGTCATTTATCCCTTAACCTCATGGTTCTGATTGTATGTTGTTAGTGGCTTCACTAAAATATCACCATTATCTACTGTAAGGAATTTATATGTCTTGCGCGCTGTATTTACAACCTGGCCGTGAAAAATCTTTAAAAAGAAAACACCCCTGGATCTTTTCTAAAGCAATAAAAAAAGTCAAAGGCAAACCTGCTCTTGGCGATACCGTGACCATTTATAGTCACGACGGTCAATACCTGGCCACAGCCGCATATAGCCCTGATTCTCAGATACGGGCCCGGATCTGGAGCTTTGATCAGTCTGAGCAAATCGATCAGTCATTTTTCGAAAGAAAACTGTCACGGGCACTTGCCGCGCGCGAGCAAGTTATCGAAGAAGGTCAGTTAACCGGTTTCAGGCTCTGTGCAGCCGAATCGGACGGTCTGCCGGGCATTACCATAGATAAGTTTGATAACTACCTGGTCTGTCAGCTGCTTAGCGCTGGTGCTGAGCGTCACAAAGGTGAAATCGTACAAGCGCTCAGAAGCCTGTTCCCCGAGTGCAATATTTACGAGCGCTCTGACGTTGATGTGCGTAAAAAAGAAGGTCTGGAGAAAACCACAGGCGTATTGTGGGGAGACGAGCCAGAGGCGCCTGTTGTGATCATGGAAAACGGCTTGAAAATCGAAGTCGATATCAAGTCCGGCCACAAAACCGGCTTCTACCTGGACCAAAGAGACAGTCGTGCAGCACTGGAGCGCTTCTCTAAAGGCAAATCGGTACTAAACTGCTTCTGCTACACAGGTACATTTGGTCTGTATGCGCTTCGTGGCGAGTGTGACGAAGTCATTAATGTCGATGTCTCACAGCCGGCGCTGGATACCGCCAAACGTAATGTAGAGCACAATGATCTAGACCTGTCTCGTGCCCAGTTTGTTAAGCAGGATGTATTTAAACTGCTCAGACAATACCGTGAGGAAGGCCGTCAGTTTGACACGATTGTGATGGACCCTCCTAAATTTGCCGAGAGTAAAGCCCAGCTCAACGGCGCCTGCCGTGGCTATAAAGACATCAATATGCTGGCCATGCAGTTGCTTAAACCGGGCGGCACGCTTTTGACCTTCTCGTGCTCTGGCCTGATGGAGCAAAACCTGTTCCAAAAAGTGGTCGCCGATGCGGCGCTGGATGCAGGTAAGGACCTGTTAATTATGGAACGCCTGAATCAGGCGGCTGATCATCCTATCGCGGGCTGTTACCCGGAAGGGTTTTATCTTAAAGGCCTGATCTGCAAAGTATATTAATAACTAACAAAAAGGCCGGTTGATACCGGCCTTTGTCGTTTACTCAACGAGTATTTAGAAGCTGCCTTGCAGGGTAAGACCTGAGTAGCTGCTGTAGCCACGTACCATGATGTGGTATGTACCGCCATCTGTGCCAGAACTTAGAGTACAGGTTTCATTGTTGCCAGAACGATATGGACGACAATCGTAGTTATTGGTGGTTGGCTGAGTACCTTTGCGCACATACAAGTCTGCATCACCTGAGCCACCTGAAATGCTGACATTTAGCGTCACATTGGCGGGGACTTCGATGGTATAACGCGTATCTGTGTTAGTACCGCCAGACAAGCCCGTTACTGGCACGCCATTTTCAAGACAGTTGGCGCCACAGCCGGATGAATCACCGAATGTGCCTGTCAGTGTAGCACCTGAATACTGGCTGTAGCCATGCAGCATAACATACCAGTCACCGGCTGCCGGATTCGAGAATTCACAAGACTCATTGTTACCATTTTTGTATGGGCGACATGAATAGCTGCTTTGAGTGGGCTGTGAACCTTGTTGCACATACAGATCGGCATCACCTGAGCCACCCGCTAGAGTGAAGGAAACAGACGCTGCTCCGGCAGGCACTGCCAGCTTGTAGAAGGTCTCGGAGCCAGTCGCACCAGACGCTGTTACACCAACACCCGAAGTAAGCTCAGTTGGGCCCGGCGGAGGTGGTGGAGGTGGCGCATCACCTTCAAGCGTATAAAGTAGTTCATTCGGTGAACTTGCTTTGGCATCAGACACCGCACCTTTGGTACTTCTGCTGCTCAGCAGTGAATCAATCTGCGCTGGCGTCAGCGTAGGATCCTGGTCAAGATACAAGGCAACCGCACCAGCAACATGAGGCGCTGCCATTGACGTACCACTGATGGTATTCGTCGCGCTGTCTGAGTTATACCAAGCTGACTTGATGCTTGAACCTGGCGCATAGATATCCAGACAAGAACCATAGTTTGAGAAGCTGGAGCGACCATCACTGCTTGTTGTTGAACCGACAGTGATTGCGTCTGCTGCGCGAGCTGGCGAGTAGTTACACGCGTCGCTATTGTCATTACCGGCAGCCACAACGAAAGTAACACCAGAAGCAACAGCCGCATTAACAGCATCATCAACTGCCTGAGATACGCCGCCACCTAAACTCATGTTAGCAACAGACGGACCTGACGCATTATTCTTAACCCAGTCAATCCCTGAAATCACACCAGAGTAAGACCCTGAACCATTACAGCCCAATACGCGCACGCCGACAACATTAACATTTTTTGCAACACCGTACTCTGAGCCACCGATAGTACCGGCAACGTGTGTACCGTGACCGTTACAGTCAGACGAGTCAGCATCGTTGTCAACAAAGTCATAACCATGGCTTGCGCGATTACCAAATTCACTGTGCGAAATACGCACACCAGTGTCGATAACGTAAGCAGTAACGCCTGAACCGTCAAAGTCATAGTGGTAGTTTGAATTTAGAGGCAATGCGCGCTGATCAACCCTGTCCAGACCCCAAATCGCATTGCTCTGATCGCCAGAGGCCTGCGGGGTAACTGTGACAATCTGATCTTGCTCGATGTAAGCAATGTTTGGATCTTTCAGCATTGCTTTAACATCGCCTTGTGATGCATCGACAACAACACCGTTTAGCGCACCGTTAAAGCGCTTTGCGACATTGATATTGTAAGCGTTGCTCAGTGCCTGTGCCTGTGTGCTTGCATAGTCAGAAATAGCCATAGCGCTTTGTGTATTAAGCACGGTTGGCGTTTTAAACACGACAATATACTTGCCAGGAATGGCTTTGCCTTGATCTGCAGTCAACAACTCGGCCTGAGCCATAGACTGTCCAGACAGGCCCGCCAGAATGGCAAAAGCCAGTGTGTTTAGTTTACGCATACTTGTTCCTTTTTTGTTGTTTGGTTAATTTCCAATCAAAATGTAGCGCATATGAAGAAAAAATAAACAACAAATTAGAACATTTATTTAACTATGTTTACATTTTTTGTAAATCTAGATTTACATTAGTTTTTTTCAATTTCGTGAATTATTAATTATCCTATTGATTTTTAGTATTTAATTTTGCTTACCCTCACCTTTATTACCTATAACAGGTTTGCCTAACGTCAATTCTTTTCACGCAACCCGAAAGTCACAGAAAGTCACAGGTGTTACACAAGCTCCTGTTCCTTATTTTTTTCGGGCCAGTTTACTCCCTCCAACCACAAACCAGCCGAACTTTATTGCTCAAAGTAACAGCTTACTTGAGGTCAAACCTTGCAAAACTTATCTGGTGACATTATTGGGCGATTTTTCAGACAGGTTGGCGTTGAGTAATTACGAAGGGCTGACAGATACGATTCTTAGAGTTCCGAGGGTGATAAGAGGTAACGCTTTGAAACACTTAGCTACGCCCTGCCACTCTATTCGCCTGTAAAGTCTCAATGTCGATATGAGCTAACGCGCAACTCCCCAGTAACCAAACTGGCCTTGGTCAAAATGTTCTGACTCCATCTTGTAAGTGCTGTAAAATCAGGGTCACTATGTCACCGGGATTTATCACATGCCTATTGATTACACTATTCAAAAAATAGACACCCAAAATGCTGAAGAAGCCGCCAGGCTGCTAGTCAAAGAGTTCCACAAACGAGAACCTTTGGCGCACTTAAATAGCGCAGACCCGCAGGAGTTTTCAGACTATATTCTCTATCTTTCAATTCAATGTGCCGCTCAGGGTCTGGGGTTCATCGCCAAGGAGGAAAGCTCGGGTAGAATTATCGGCGTACTGCTGGCTTCAGACTTGTCAGACTCAGTTAATGCATCACCGGATGGCAGTAAGAATCCGATAGGGGCGCTGATTGATTCGCTAAATAGTACCTACTTTAACAAAGGAGAATTGGCAGATAACACCTACCTGAATATCAAGTTTGTTGCCACAGATGCCAATGTCAAAGTAAAAGGTATGGTGGTTGCACTCATTTCAGAGTGTTTACAAGCAGCCAAAACTCTAGGTTTTCAATACGCACAGGCCGAAGCCACCGGCAATATTTCTCAACATATCTTTGCCAACAAATTAGGGTTTGATAAAAAAGCCACAATCAACTACAGCGAGTTTGAAGTAAACGGGAACAAACCGTTTATCTCAATTACAGAGCATGAAGGCATTCAGTTGCTGATTAAAGAGCTCTAGATCACAAACACTACCTAGTAAATCGCCAGTCACAAGTGAATCATCTAGCAAGATGAATAAACACCTGAGTGGCGCGATAAATCCACTTTTGATGTTATATGAGAAATCTCTGGACACCCACCGCAAACACAGTCAAACAATGAGAAATCTCTGGACATCCACCGTAAACACAGCCGAATCACGGGAGAAAATCTCTGGACACCCACCGTAAATGCCCCAACGTAAATGCAGCGGAATCAAGGGAGAAAACCTCTGCACACCCACCGCAAACACAGCCAAACAAGGAAAGAAATCTCTGCACACCCACCGCAAACACAGCCAAACAAGGAAAGCTATATTCTAGATACACACCTAAGAGCAAATACAAACCTTGCTCTGCAATCAGCCCATGTAATTAACTTTATCGTTCCCAATATAAAAACACTTGTAAACGGAACCAATTGTCGCTCTAATGGACTTGGTGGTTAGCAGAGCATGACACCCGGTTTTTGGGCTTAATAATCCGGCCTGACTCACAAACGTAATATGCTTGATACACCATGCTCTGAACGGGTTGATAATCCAATGCCGTAGGCGAGCACAAACTTCCTGACTTCTGAAGGCAAGTTGACGCGCTCGTGCCATACTCAACAAAACACCTTTAAAAAGGCGACGACTTAATATGCAGCTTAACAACCCAGTTAGATATTTTGAAATCCCGGTGGCTGACTTAGAGCGTGCCACCGCCTTTTATCATTCTCTATTTGACTTCGAATTTGAGCACGCAGTGATAGATGGTCACGATATGGCGCTATTCCCTTCACATGATAATGCTGCGGGGATCACCGGAGCACTGGTGAAAGGAGACAGCTATGTGCCGTCTAAAGCTGGTGCAAGGCTATATTTTCATACTGAAGACATAGACGCCACATTACTCAAGGTTTTGTCATTGGGTGGAAAAGTCTTGTATCCAAAAACATCGATTGGCGGGTTCGGCTGGGTTGCTGAGTTTGAAGACTCAGAGGGAAACTGTATTGCTCTGCATGAAGAATAGGTGAGCCAGTTTACTCTTATCGCAGCGGATCTTTATGACACCTGGTGTCAGTAGAGATAAGCCAGAGTGCAGATCAGGCAGGCATCATGCCAGATTCAATGATAACCTGTACCCAGCCTTGCTCAAACGGCAACCCAGACCCGCTTACCCATTGCAAGGCCAGATTATCACTGCATGGAGGATCCGCTATGTTCAGGGTTATTTACCAGTGGCAGGTACCCACTGACAACATGACCGCCTTTAAAGCGGTATGGCAAACCACAACCGATACAATCCATGCGTCGGTTGACGGAGCATTGGGCAGCTTTATGCTGCAAAGCGCCGAGCAGCCCGACAAAGTGCTGACCATCGCTAAATGGCGCTCACGCGAGGACTGGCTGCACTTTTGGGGCAATAGCAATCCGCAATCAATGCAACGCATGCGCGAACTTGCCAAGCGCATTTCGGTAGAAACCTTCGAAGAAATAGAAGACAGAACCCGATAGTACGACCTACTTAATACAATATCCACGCAAAAGGACAGTAGTAACAATGAACAAGCAGTCAGCGTTTGCCGACATCAACGGCACCCTACTCCATTATGAGCAAAGCGGTATCCAGGATGGCTTTCCCCTGATCATGATCCATGGCGGCCTGGGGTCGACACGCGACCTGGACGTCATCGCTGAGTACCTAAGTGATCACTTCCGCCTGATATCCATCGACTTAAGAGGCCAAGGAAAATCGCACCTTGGCAATACAGCTTTGAGTTATGCGCAGTATCAAAGTGACATACAGGCTCTGCTCAGTAAGCTGGAAATCACCCAATACGCCCTGTTTGGCTTCAGCGATGGTGGCATAGTGGCTTATCGTCTGGCTGCACAAAATCCGAGCCAGGTAATGCGACTGGTCACCTTAGGGTCATCCTGGCGCCTGGAGGAAAATGACCCAGCAATCGAAACTCTGCAAAGTCTCACGGTTGAGCTTTGGAGCGAGATGTTTCCCGAAGACGTTGCTTATTATAACGCGTCCAATCCAGCACCCGATTTTGCGGCCCTGGTTGCGGCTGTGAAAACGCTCTGGCTCGATACCAGCGAAACCGGCTATCCATGCAATTTAGTCACCCAAATTAAGTGCCCAACCCTGATCATGCGAGGCGATAATGACTTTTTGTTTTCTCTCGAGGAAGCCGTCGCGCTTAAAGCCCAGATAACGGATGCCAGCTTCGCAAATATACCTTTCGCCTCTCATGCTGCACACCAGGAGTTACCTGAGCTGGTAGGCCCTGTCATTCAACAGTTTTTTCTCACACCCAGCGGCACAAACTAAAGGATTGATATGAACACGCAAAGCAAAACAGCACGCATTGTGTCACCCAGCAGATCAGCCGATATTTTATCCGAAGAGACCACCGCGATTGCCATTGAGACACTTGCCGGGCTTAATATTCATTGTGACTTTGCAGAGCATTACAAGCATCGGGCGGTGGCTACCGCCCAGTTAATAAGAGACAAAGCAAATGATCTCAACGATGCCTATGCCGACCCAAAAGTGGCACTCATTCTGAGCACCATTGGTGGCCATAATGCCAACAGAATACTCGACCACCTGGACTGGGAGACAATTCGCTCTCACCGCAAACCCCTGTGTGGCTACTCGGATATCACTGTGCTGCTCAATGCCATTTATGCCAAAACCGGTCAAGTGACTTATCTGGGACCCCATTTTTCTTCGTTCGGTATGCAGCAGGGCTTTGAATACACCCTCAGGCATTTTGAACGCGCGCTGTTCGAAGGGACTGAGTATGCATTGGATGTATCGGCTGCCTGGTCAGATGATCTTTGGTTTATCGATCAAACCAGTCGCACCTTTTTCGACAACGCGGGACCGGTTATCGTCAATAAGGGAACGTGTACGGGCACAATTTTGGGTGGTAACTTGTGTTCCTTTAACCTGTTACAGGGCACCCAATATATGCCCGATTTAACCGGAGCAGTGCTGTTTTTAGAAGAGGACAACCTGCTTGGTGAACTAACCCTGACGGAGTTTGAACGCAATCTACAATCTTTGTTATCACACAAGGGAGCTGAACACATTCACGGCCTCATGCTAGGTCGGTTTCAAACAGACAGTAAAATTCAACTCGACGACCTGATTGAATTGCTGAGCAGCTTTGAGCAACTTCACCACTGTCCGGTGGTATGTAACCTCGATTTTGGCCACACGACCCCTATCTTCACCGTGCCAATTGGCGGGCAATGTAAAGTCAATGCAATTGGAGAGACAGTCACAATAAAAGTGTCTTCGTGCGTGTCAGGCTCAAAGGGATAAGCGTATGTCGTTTAGCTCAATTTCCACGGATGAGGAATCGGTTTTACACACAGCACAGAGTCCAGCTTTGCCATTATCCTTCTATGTGAAGTGGCTTTGGGCAGTGAGTTTGCTCATTTTAATGGGTTTTATTCCCAGTTATGTGATGCAGTTTTCATCCTTAACTCAGGCACACCACTGGCATGCCGCGCTATCTTTGTTGTGGGTTGCTGGCATGCTCGTCCAGACCACACTTATTCACCAACATCGCTTCACCTGCCATCGGGTTTTGGGATATTGGCTGCTATGCACTTTGCTGGCCTTTATTGGCTCTACCCTGTGGCTTTATAGCACGGTATATCAGGCGCGCATCAATACCGCCGCTATTTTCCGGCTTGTACTGAGCCTGGACTTGGTGCTTTTTCCAGCCTTTATTGTATTCATGTATTACGCTATTTTTCGCACCCAGTCGCCACATGTTCACGCCCATTGGATGCTCCTGGCTGCCATAATGCTGTTACCGCCAGGACTGGGCCGCCTGATCCATGGCCTGTTTTTCTTCCCGTTTGATGCGCCGGTACGGTTTTTTTACGAGCCAATGGTTGCGATTACAGGGCTCATCCTCTGGCAGATCGGCTGTGCCGAACAGTGGAAATACCGCAGCACTAAAGTGTGTTTAGTGTTACTTGTCACGGCAACTGTGGCAAGTTATGCCGTTGCGTATTTGTTCTAATGCCAAGCTGATACCAAGCTCATGCAACGACATTTTTAAACAAGACTTCTTAGACGGCTGTTGTGGGTTGATGGCGTAAATCAAACCCTTTAAAAATAAGCCAAAGTGGCAATAACAACTCGAACAGGGCGCCAGGCATATACATCCATGAGCCGCCCGCACTGACATCGAAAAAATCAAACAGCACTTTCAGTAGCAACATGACATAACCCAGCAATCCGAGTGCTGACAACAAACGCGGGATCAGGCGATATTTAAACAAAGTAACATTGAGCAAAAATCCTGCTATCGCCAGTGCTATCATCCCCATCAAAAAACTGAAATAACGCTCCGCCTTTAACCCACTGCCCATGATATATATCTGCTCACTATTTATGACAGAGCTGACAGCCAACTTATCTCCCATAGTAACAAAGGTCATCAGGATAACTGCACCGGAGATAAGCATCGCCGCTTCAATGACACGTCCGGCTATGTAGCCCATCGCCACCCGCTCACTGTACTGTTTGATTATGGGGTAAACCAGGATGGAAATACCTACCACCGCCGCACAGTTGATAAACTCCAGTAATGCCGCCAGGGCCAGAGTCGAGTCATGTTGCGCAGCCTGCATAAGAAAACCGGGCAATCTCAGCAGTGGTGATAAGATTGAGTCCGCATACATATACGAGCTGGTCGAGATAAGAAAGAGTAATCCGGCAATACGTGCCGCGAGTTGATGAGACATAGTTAAAACTCCCTTAGTGTAAGTGTCAGGCAATCTAAGAGTTGTCAGTGCCTGTGGCTTAATGTGATAACGCCATTGTCCGGGAGGAGAGTCTGGTTGTCGTTCGAATGGGCCCGTTCGAACTTTTTATTCATATAAGTTTTAGTTAGTTACAGTGCTTTTTTGTTTTCGATATTGAGTCGGGGTTAGTCCTGTGGCTTTTTTGAATGCCGTGTTGAAGGTTGATTTTGAATTGAACCCAACGTCAAACTGTATGGTCGACACCTGACTGTCTGTACTTTTCAGCAGCTTTTCAGCCTCCTCAATCCGGTAGCCATTCACAAACTGAAAGAAATTGGTTTGCAGCAATTGTGACAGGGTTTCAGAAATATGGTTTTCACTGA
The DNA here is from genome assembly GCF_000967655.1 of Pseudoalteromonas rubra. Lineage (GTDB taxonomy): Bacteria > Pseudomonadota > Gammaproteobacteria > Enterobacterales > Alteromonadaceae > Pseudoalteromonas > Pseudoalteromonas rubra_A. The sequence goes on along the minus strand of NZ_JXYA01000038.1, from coordinate 95,617 downwards.
CGCCAATGACACTGGCAAGTTTATTCAGTGACAAGTCTTCTTCCATAAACAGCTGCTCGTCTTTCATTACCCTTTCCAGTTTGGCAGCAATACGCTGCATTCGATCTAAACTCACCGTTGATGTGCGAGGCTGCTGGGCACGCGGCTCTGCTTTATCTGAGGGTGCCAAAATCGCTTGATTAAGTGCAAGATAAGCGAATGCCAGTAATACACATGCCTCAAAAATGGGTAATACCACGCCCTGTCCGAACCAGCGCCAGCCAAGAAATACTGAGATATAGCTGATGGCATAACACAACCACACTAACCCCCAGAGTAATAAGATGACCCCAAACCAATTGACAGAACGCGATTCAATTGTCGGTAAGAAAGCTTGTTCTTTGCAGTCATTAAAACTTGGCAGGAAAACCAAACATACCGGCGAGATACCGGTATGTTTGAGGATACACGACATACTTACTGACGTGTATCCACTTCGACTTTGCCGTCTTTAATTACCAGGGTGACGGATTCCATCACCTGGATGTCTTCCAGCGGATTACCCGGCACAGCAATGATGTCGGCTAACTTACCCGGCTCCAAAGAGCCTAGCGTGTCCTGCATTTTGAGCAGGGTTGCCGAATTGATGGTTGCGGCCTGTAGTGCCTGCAATTCGTTCATACCAAATTTAACCATACGGCTGAACTGCTTACCATTTTGACCATGCGGATAAACGCCACCATCGGAGCCAAATACCATGTTAACGCCGGCCTTCACGGCTTTGCTAAAGCTGGCGCGCTGCATGCCGCCCACTTTACGCTCTTTATCAAGGCTTTCGGGTAAAATACCGGCTTTTTCGCCTTCACTCAGGATATATTCGGTATTATAGATATCCATGGAAAAGTAGGTGCCATGCTTTTTGGCAAGCGCAATGGCTTCGTCATCTAAAAAGCTAACATGCTCCACCGAATCAACTCCGGCACGGACAGCAGACTTAATACCATCGGTACCGTGTGCATGTGCAGCAACGGTTAATCCACGCAAGTGGACTTCCGCCACCAGCGCCTGCATTTCTTCAAAAGAATACTGTTGCGCCCCAACCTTCGTTCCTTTAGACAGCACCCCACCGGTTGCGCAGAACTTGATGACATCGACCCCGTATTTGATGTTTTCGCGCACTTTTTGCCTGACCGCCCAGGGGCCATCGGCTACGCCCGTTGCTACCACCTTATGTTCATGAGTAAACAGGTTATTATCGCAATGTCCACCGGTGATCCCAAGCGCCGGGCCCGAAGCAAAGATCCGCGGCCCTGGCACATCACCGTCGTAAATTGCATCTCGTAGTGCCAAGTCGGCATAGCCCGGTGCCCCCAGGTTGCGCACCGACGTAAACCCGGCTGCCAACGTACGTTTGGCATTTCGCACACCGGTAATTGCCGAGCGCGGGGCCGTGCGTTGCAGACGTTTATAACCATGTACCTGTGCATCTCCGGTCAGGTGCACGTGCATATCGAATAAGCCTGGCAGCAAAGTGTGCCCGGCAAGGTCAATCACCGTTGCATCTTGCGGGTGTGCCTTACGATTGGTGCGTGACACCGAAACTATGGTGTTATCTTCAACCACCACGGTGGCCGGACGGATCAACTTACCGCTTTTTACATCCAGCGCAGCATCCGCATTGAGTACCAATGTATCGGCAAAAGCATTGCCGCAGGCCATAAGCACAGCGGCACTGATCAGAGTTGTTTTCAACATATTCGCTTCTTTTTTGTAGTAATTAGTCTCCCCAGTCTAGCCACGGCAAGCTGACAAAGGCAACCAATGTGCGACTAAGTGTTCCCCGTAAAAGTTTCGAACCTGCACCCATGGTTATGCAGTCTGCTCTGTTGGTGCTTGCAGCGCTGACTTTTGGATCAGGTAACGATTAAACAAGAACAAGGCGATGGCGGTCACTAAGGCAAGCGCACCGAACAATGCCCACATTAAATCGGGTCGGTTTTGCTGCTGTACCAAAGTGGCATAGCTCCAGCCTGATAAAAACCCGGCAAACAGAAAACCCAGCGCCATAGAAACAAAATAGTAACCCATATATAAAGCCGCCTGAGATGGTGGCGCAATGCTGGCGACATATTCCTGGCTCTTCGGAGAGGTCAGCATTTCACCCAGTGCAATCAGCAAGATCACGGTCGCTATCAATGCCCCTCCTGTTGCAGTCAGCTCTGTGGCCATCAACCCAAACGCACCACACATCACCACTAACCCGGCGGTCAAAACATAAAATGGCTTGATCCGCTGACACAAGTAACTAACCAGGATCTGTAACAGTACAATGGCCGCAAAATCCAGATTGATCAGATACTCAGGGTTGATCTGCCGATATATCAATAACTCATTAGTAAGGTGCTGAAGCTGCGCGCTTGACAGCATTACCGATGCCGACAATTGTGCCATCAGGGCGTTGAGTTCTGCGACTGGCACATTGACTTTGAGGTGTACCCACTGCAATCGCAGTGCTTCGGCGGTTGGCTGAGTGCCTTCATGCAACTGGGCGTGCAGTGCCTGAATTGCACTTTGCAGCTGACTACTATCAACATATGCAAAGAATGCGACGGCATCTTCGCCAAAGAAAGCGATAAAGTTCAGTAAGTCGCGGGTGTCCACATAATCTCGAATAAACAAGGGCAAAGTGTAAAACAGCTGGTTATACACAGTCCAGAACCCGGCAATGATGGCCAGATAGAGTGCAAAGCGCACATTGCTGATCCGCATTGGTTGTGCCCACCAGGGTATGTTTGCCCACGTCACTTTGTTTGCAATGCGATCCCAGATCAGGTTAGCCACCAGCCACACTCCAATCAGCGTAAACGCCTGTCCGTAGCTCAGCACCTCAACGCCGGAGCACATCAGCAAGACAACGGCAACTAACAAGGTTAGTGCAAAACGGCCATTACCTAAGACCGACTGGGCTTCTTTCAGTACATTACCCAGCGGAGCTTTTTCACGCTTAAGGCTGGGCGGGTCGCGGTAAAACCACAAAACAGGAATAAAGTTGATCAGGATCCAGCAGGCCGACATCATAAACACCGCATCCCAGCTGATGGCTCTGAGCGCCCCGGCAAGTAGCGGGCCCAGAAACCCGCCTATGTTCACCATAGTATAAAAAATGCCAAAACCCAGGCCACGATTGCTGTCATTGGTGCTATGAGAAATGGTGCCGACGACAACCGGTTTAAAACACGCCGCTCCCAGCGCAACCAGGCTCAGCGCGGCAAAAAACGGCCAGAAACTTTGTGCCTGTCCCAGCAAATAATAACCGGGCGCCATAATAGCAAACGACAGTAAAAACATTTTCCGGTAGCCTAGCTGATCGCCCAGCGCCCCTGTTAGCACAGGCAGCAGATATAAAAAAAAGGGAATGATCCCCTGCACAGCGCCACGCTCCAGATCGGTAAAACCGACGCCCCCTTGTGCGCTGGGTGTTGTCATATACACAGACGAGACGGCGAAAAAGCCATACCAGGCTAGTCGTTCGAATATTTCCATCAAATTTGCGACATAAAAAGCGCGGCTGAATCCCGCTTTTTGGGTATTCACAGTTTGCGCCCCGGCGCTGGAGTGACCGGACGGTGAACTTATAGACATTGACTTAGATCCTATTGATTATTATTGTATACAATATACATAAAACACAAATAAGAGAAAGTCAAAATGTTACGCATGAGTTTAATTGCGCTGGCACTGCTGAGCGGATGTCAGTCGACGGAAGGTGTGAGGCAGCAACACACTGCACAACAGTCAGAACAGGTTTCACAGCCCATTCCAAGCCCGGCCCAGATGCGCGTTGATATTGACGTTGCCGGCAGAGTCAGTACGTTGAATCATATCGACATTACTTATATAGGTAAGCAAATTCCGCGCACCTACAGCGAAGGAAAAATTACCAACAGTCGCGGCTATAACTGGTGGGTAAGCAAGCACTTTGCACTGAAAAGTGACCTGAGTGAGGACAAAGTGCGGCTGTATCTTGAGTTGCTTGAGATGTCTTATCCCCACTATGTAGAGCTGTTCGGTATGGCGCCTGCCAATATAGACAAGCAACGAATTGCAGTGGTGTATGGCAGCTCTCGTGAGCGGGTGCGTGAAGCCATGCTGGACGACGGTTTTCTGCGCGGCGTACACAAAACGGCCGGCGGTGAAACCATGTACTATAACCGGGCCGGATATAGCTTCCCCAGCCACAGGCACCACCATCAGCGTTATATCGTGATCCACGAAACCATGCATGCCTTTCATATGGCGCTGAATGGCCACTCAACCTGGGCACCCAACTGGATCACAGAAGGCATGGCCGATGCCATTGCCAGTCATACCTATGACAGCGATAAAAAGCAGCTCAGAGTGATGGTGTTCGACCGTGCGCCAATGAATTATCAGTCACTTGGGCTGACACAATATTATGAGAATGCACAGCCCAGCTTTGAACAAATTAATGATGATCCACAATTACACCGTGGCCTTAACTTTTTTATTGTGCATTTTTTATTAAGCGATCCTTTACGTTATCAGTATTTTAAACGCTACCTGCGCACGCTGATGGCACTAAACCCGGACTCTGACGCCACTTTGCCCACGGCCAATAAATTACTCAAGCGCACCTTTGCTGATTGGCCTCAGTTAGAGCGCGACTTTGCCCAGTTCGTGAAATCTGCCCAGCCGAGCTTTAATATTGTGCGAGGGCCATGGGAGCAAAATGGCGCTGGCTACTGGTTGCGCAGCAATGACGACAAAAACCTGCAACGGCTGGACATTACCCCAACGGATGACGCCACCCATCCGGTCTTAGATTTTCCGGCACCTGACCCACACCCTGCGATTAACCCGCTTAACAAAGAGTCATTCTCGGCTTTATTGTCACTGCAACCAGAGCAAAGGACCCGGGGTGACATAGGTATCGGCTTGCTAACCAAACTTAGCAAAGACAGCCTTGCCCAACGTGCTGGATTGACTGAAAAAGCTGACTTTACTCAGGATCAGATGTTGCAAGTACTGCTTACAGATGGCACGCGACTATCCGTCATTGACACAACCAGCGGCACCACACAGGAAGTTGCACTCACACCTTCAATTCTCAATAGTTTAGAGCAAACCTTGCAACTGGGAATCAATTTGCGTAACACAGGTTCAGGGCTGGAAATTGAGCTCAAATCAGCTGGCAACACACAAACCGTTACCTTTACACTGCCTGACAACGTATTGAATGCAATCAACTTTCAACACGTCGCCCTGCTGGGTCGCAACATGAATCATACGGTTACGCCTTATCTGTATGGTCATACCTATAAAGTACCAGAACTGGAACTAGCCACTGCTAACCCCTGGTACTTTGCAGGTGCAAATCTGGCACACAGAGCCTTCAATACCTGTGTCGCATTTTCGGCGCAACTCCCGAATTGTATGGCCACATTGGCCACTCATCTGGCAAAACAAACCGATCAGAGCCTGCACGGTGCACTGAGCACGAACTTACAAAGCATGCTGGAAAGTTGGCAACAACAGCTCTCTGATGACGCACTGTATTCGCTCAGCGGCATCGAACTGGCATTGCGGTTTGACGGTGATGACCCTTTTATTTCAGCACATAACCCCAGCCAGCAAACTGGCGAAGTTAAGCTTCAGAGCGGCAAAGCCTACTCTTTGCCGCCAGGTAGACACAAACTGCCTTTGTCGGTAAGCCAGAACCAAGCAGACTACACCCTTAGCTGGCAAGGCCTAACGCAGACGGGTCAGATCACTTTGGAAAACCAGCGCTTTGATGGCGTGTATTTAAGTGCCCAGCTTAGCAAAGGCAACTCAGATCTGGAGATCAGTCTGACCGGACCCTATTCCGGCGACACCCATGGGAAACTGTCGGTACAATTCCTTCCCTACCAAAGCCCGGCAGCTCAGCCTGCGCTTTGGGAGCAGGACATCAGCATTTCTCCCTATGAGAAAAAGCACTGGCAACCACACTTGCGCCAGTCTGAAGAGCTCAAAAACGGAGTACTGAAGATCGTCGCCGTATTGGACGTAGACGGAGAGCCTATCAAACTGGTGGAAAGCTTTAAGCTCTAGAAAAGCCTGGGGTGCAGGTCAGCATTATTTGCACCCTTTTTTACTTATTACTGGTGACGAGCTTTATTTTCGAAATGCCCTGCGTGCAGCAAGGAGCAAAGAATATATCTCCCGGAAGAAAGGGTGCTCTTCATCCAAAATGTAATGATTAGCAACTGGTATAGCACAAGAGCTGAGTATTGGTCCTGACAAGCTAGTCTAAGTTAAAATAAAGCAAGCTGGTAGCCACGCCCAATACTTTGAGTTGCCTCAACTCAGTTTGGCTTGTCGTTCACGCTTACAACACGCTGCCCATGCGCCAAGTACAATCGCTCCCCAGCCAACAGCGAAAAAGACCATATCTCGCCACAGCGGAAAGACTGAATCATCTGACGGCAAAACATATATGACAAGCAGATCAATCACCTCTACCACAATAATTGTCAACACCGCTGACTTTAAGAAAGTGCCTTTCAGATAGCCTGCCACTAGATAAGCAGTGAGCGTATTGAAAAAGCCAATTATTAACAGGAGGCCACCAATGACTAGTGGAGAGCTAATAATTGCCTCATCCATTTCAGCTTCTGTAAAATTATTGGTATACATAAAGTCAAATACCGCTATCCAGAAGAAAACCTCTGCAATTGCATAAAAGAAGTAAACAAGTAGCGGAATAAAAATGAGCACTTTAAGCTCTCTGGTATCAATAAAACGGTTCATATCGCCCTTATTAAGCATAATAAGTACTTAGGTATCATACTATTGGCTTCCTTATACATGTGAGTTTGGCAAACACGCGCAACATGACCGTTCCAAATTTAGCAACATCATTATGTGGAACTTCACCCTAAACTACAACCGTGCTGCAGCGCAGAGAGAAGTTCACACATGTTGAGCGAGTGGTCACCTCTCACTTTCAAGAGATGACTGAGGTGACTACTGTGCAAGCTGATAGCTATTGCCCAATTCATCCTGTAATACAAAAGCAATGCCGTCAACAGGCGTCATATCAAGCGACTCAGTCAGGATTCGGCTTGAAAAGTGCCAGCCTTCAGGCAAGTTAAGCCTGTCTCCTAAATGCGCCAAATCATCCATTTGCAATGAAGGGTCCGAAATACGGCTAAATGACTGCATCACATAGGCTTGCCCTGTGTTATCGGTAATTTCATAGATGCGTCGCCCTTTGTAAAAGTGCCAGGTATTGTTTCTTGAGACTTCTCCCGCTACGTAAGGAACTTGTTCTCCCTGCGCGGTACTTATGTCAGCCGTCGTTAATAAGCGCATTTTTACATCGCCGAATTGACGAACCTGCGTGTCCGGGTCCAGCGTTATGATGTCTCCACCACGACTTTCATCAACCACAAAAAAGCGCGGACCGTTAGGAATGGCACTCAGTGCACCGTATTGTGCAGCAACGTCTTCAAAATCGATTGCCTCCCACTGCGACTGCTGACACATATCAACACCCGGCGTGCCCCACACCTGCGCCACTACCCTGTCATCTTGCAGATAAGGCAATAGGATCTCACAGTAACGCATATTGTAGCTTGGCCCGCCAGTTACCAGCGGCGCTTGTGGCGTGGTTGTTTGCATAAAGCTTAAAAAGTGCAGTGCCAACTCCTCACCTACATCATCTTGAATAAAGTGACCAGCCTGAAAGCGCCTGTGCTCTGAGTCTTCAGCGCCAGGAACATGGTTAACCCATTTACGCTGATTGGCCTCACTACCTAGTCCTTTATCATATTCGCCACCATTAAACATAAACGGATTATGATAGGCGCCTAAAGTTTGCCATGCCGGTAACGTTTGCATCTCTATACCAGAGAGCATGGAAGGAAACGCGCGGATCGCAGCTTTATACTGCACATTTGGATAAGGCGCGTTGTAAGCTTTTACCTCCGCGTCACTCAACTCTATCGCCGAGAGCTTTTGCACCACATCACCCGCCATCAGCTCTGGTACACTGGCCGCGTAATCAATCCACTGCTGAAACCCTTCAACACGATCACGCGAACGTGTATCAAAAAATGTACTGGCATCCATTGTAAGCGCCGCGTCAATTTCAAAGCTTGGCAATTGATACGGGTTGCTACCAGTTGGAATAACTGGCATATCACCGTTTGCCACCACGATTCTGGCAAAACGCTCAGACATATTACCAGCTACTCTAAGTCCGATAAGGCTGCCCCAGTCTTGCACAAATAAATTAATGTCAGTGAGTTGCAGCTTGTTGATAAACGCCTTTGTCCACGACACATGGTGTTCATATTGATGTACGGCAACATTGAGTGGCTTATCCGACTTACCCATCCCCATATTATCAAGCGCAATTACCCGATAACCTGCATCGGCCAGAATAGGGATCATTTTACGATATAGATAAGACCAACTTGGCTGGCCGTGCAACATCAGCACTACTTCGCCATTTTGTGGCCCTTCATCTACATAGTGCAGTCTAAGCCCTTCTATCTCGAGGTAATGTGCTGCAAAGTCGTAGCCTGGTAAATCGTCAAAGCAGGCATCCGGGGTAGTGACAAACTCAACCCCTTTAGAGGTAGTTGACGTAGTAATATCAGCCTGTAAACACGCGTCACTTAGTGGGCCGGAGGCTGGTTTTGTTTCCGTAGGCTTTGTTTCTGAGTGGGTGTCTTGAGTATCTGTTGTTTCTGCACTGCTTTGTTCATCGTCGCTATCGCTACACGCAACCAAAATGCTGCTTAACAGGCAGACCCCAATGGCCTTGCGCAACGTGACAACGGTCTGCTTTAGCTTAAATTGTGTTGTTAGTGAGTTGTGAACCATCTTTGTTTTCCTTATGTATCAGATAACTATTGCTTATCGTGTTGAGGCATAGGAATATCACTGCAAACGGATGCAACGTAGCCGGTTGTGCGCAGATGGTGTAAAAGTCTGTCTCAATGGTGCTATGGCGGCATATCATCAGGATAAAATTGCCTGTACCATTGAACAACTCAATCACAGCCGGAACCCCGAGTGAATTCAGCGCATACAATACCGAGCGAGACCGGGCTTTATAACAAAAGACAAACTCAGGCCTGGATATTTTTACTGATCTGGCCGGGGCTCAATATCTTACTTTTATCCAGTGTGCTGCTACTGCTCGACCAATTCACGCTTCTTTTGTTTGCACAGGTCGTCGTAAAAATATGGGGTGGGTTTTGTGCCGGTTATTTACTCTTTAACCTATTTGAATGGGTATGTGCGCCGTTTTTACCAGCCGGTGTTCGTCATAATACTTGGTTGCTCAGGCCTTTTTCCATTATCCTGCTGTACGCACTGATAGGGCCAATCGTCACGTTACCAAACGCAAACACGGCCTCTCAGGTCACATTTTTGCCCGTCATTATTATGTTGCTTGAGGCATTTGTTTACATCGCTGTCATGCTGATGTTCAAACAACAAGCATATCACTTTCAGTCTCAGCTGCAGGCGCAAAAAGCAGAGTTACAAATGCTGAAGATGCAGTCTAACCCGCACTTTTTGTTTAACACCCTTAACCTGATCGCCAGTGAAGTGACCCAAGATCCGCACAAGGCAAAAGTGCTCATTTACGACCTCAGCGACCTACTGCGTCATACCATTCAACTTGCCCAACACCAATTTATAGCGCTGGAACAGGAGCTCAAACTGGTCGAGCTTTACCTTGTTTTACAACAAAAAAGGTTTGCGGACCGACTCACGTTTGATTTGGATTGTCCAAGCGAGTTAGACCAGTTACCGGTTCCATCTCTGCTGTTGTTACCCCTGGTTGAAAACGCTGTTAAGTATGGCATTGCCCCATATGCCCATGAAGGCCATATCAGTATCATTGTTGAAGCCCAAGCCCACAGCCTGATGATTGAAGTACAAGATACAGGCGCGCCTTTTGAACATACCCAGGTGATCCCAGGCGAAGGACTACGTATTACACAAGAAACCCTCACACTGCACTATCAAAACGCCGCCACGTTTAAGCTTGTCTCGTCCGATGAAGGCACCAGCGCGTTTATCCAGTTACCCAGATAAATAACCAGAGCGGAATATGAATATCAAAACCGTGATCATTGTTGACGACGAACAAGCAGCCAGACAGCACTTAAGGGATGTGATAACTGGCTTTGATGAGCTAGAAATTGTTGCAGAAGCAGCGGATGGTAAATCGGCCATTGAGCAGATCATGCTCAAGCGCCCGGATATTGTCTTCCTTGATATCGAAATGCCCGAGCTCAATGGCTTTGATGTGGCCAGAGCAACGCAACAATTGACCTATCAGCTCATTTTTATGACCGCTTACGAACAATATGCGTTAAAAGCCTTTGGTACTAACGCCATAGATTACTTAGTTAAACCAGCCAGGCCAGAGCTTATCGCCAAAAGCCTGGCTAAAATCATTCGTCAGCAAACACACGTTCAGCCTCCGCGTTCATCTGCACGGCTGATCTTAAACGACCATGCAGCGCAAAAAATCGTTGAGTTTGAACATATCAACTTTATTGAAAGCATTGGCCGCTATCGACGAGTCCATTTAACCGAGCAAGGCGCCGGTATCCATAACACAGACACGATTATCTCTGAGCAAACCCTCGATGGGTTTTGCACTCAGTTACCCGACTCTCAGTTTTATCGGCTGCACCGCAGCTATATCATCAATGCCAAACAGCTATTGGCACTTAAATACCATGCCCGGAAATACTTTGTGCGCCTTGCGGGAACCGATGCTCAAATTCCCGTCTCACGCAGCTTTATCGGTACCTTGAAGGCACGCATTGCTCAACGGGTAGAGTCAGAGGGTTGAACTGCTGGTTTGAGGTGTATGTTGTTGGTCATCCAATCGTTTACTCGAAATTCTGATTGGTAGGTTCGGAGATCGTCTGTTCGCGTATAGGCGGTAGCGTGGTATTTCGTAACTGTGAAAGTTATTTGAGTGGGTGTCCGCGCTTGCCTCCTATCCTATAGCGCAAGCAGACATAAACCAGGAAAGTAAACACGCACATAGCCAGTCAAACAAATTGTTTCACTCGCATCTGTATACCCGATACTTCTTAGTTGGGTTCGAGTAGATCCTGGCTCGCAAGCGCCCGGGATGACGGCGGTGTTTATGGGGTTTTTCTACAATAATCCTCTGCCGCGTGGTGATTAGGTCGTCTACAGCCACACGCATCCAAAATGACGGAATTGTTAATAAAATGACTATGTTGCCTGCAAATAGGATGTGCTGTTTGTCTATTTCCCCTCCACTATGTTGAAAAAAACCGCAGTTAAGCTGATTTAGCGCAGGTTTTACTGCCTCTGCCCATTGAATTGCGGCTCTGATGGCCTTAGTATCGGGAAAAACAATAATAATAACTGTAACGTTTTGAGCTCTTTAAGCCGCTTTTTCTTACTTGAGGAAGAAACCCAATCGCCAAGCGACGTGCCTAACTGGCGTGTCAGCGCTCTGCGCATTATTTTGGTGACCGGGCTTTTATTATGCCTTGGGATCTTTATCAACAGCTTGCCCGCTGCGCTGGCATTTGAACTTGACTATGTGCTGGCGCTGACGTCGGGCTTTACGCTCACTATAGGTGTGCTGCTCACTCTGAGCCGCAGCGCTTATCAGCTGTGTGCGCATTTGCTGATGATTGCCATAGTGGCCGCCGGGGTGGCCATCAAGTTATTTATTCCTCTGTTACCCCTTGCCCAGTTGGGCTCTATTTTTGTTTATATCACGCCAATTCTGGCGTTACTGTTACTGGGTAAGCGCACTGCGATTTTTTACGCCGCACTGAATATCATTCCATTTTTATTAATAGTGCAGCAGGTTAACCTATCGGTTATCCCATCCGGCGAGCGTATGCTGGTCGACGGCGATATTTATATCCACTTTTTGCTGTTCTTCTTTTTTAACTGTACCGTGCCGCTGGCGGTGTGGCGTACCAGTCTGGCCGCCAGCCGGTTGAATTTGCATATGGCCAGTAATAACGAATTGCTGGCCTCACAAAAACAAATCTATCAACGCTTCTTTCAGAAATCTTTTCACGCCATTGTATTAGTCGACCAGCAGTTTAATATCGTTGAAGCCAATGAAAAAGCGCGCACTTTACTGGGGATCCAGACTCAACCCCTGCCCTGTAATTTTGCCCGCGTTACACAAGATGATCTGAGTCGGCTGCTGAACAACGGCGACCAGCACGAGGCCGACCTGAAGACTTTTCACGTAGGAGAGCGCACCATAGAGCTGGCTTCGCGGGAATACCACTCCGAGCAATTGTGCGCCTGGTATCTCAATGATGTGTCTGATCAGCACCAGCTTCAGCAAGATCTGCTGGCCCTGGATGTGGCCCATCAGCAGGCTAAGTACTTTGATGCCAGAACCTACTTACCCAATAAAACCTGGCTCACTGAACAGTTACAGGTCCATATTGATCGCGGCCAGCCATTTGCCCTGCTGATCGCCGAAAATCTCAATAAGCACGTACTGGATTACCTGATTGACGGCGAGTTGCACAAACATCTATACGGCCACATTAACCAGGTTGCAGAACACGACCCCAGTTTGCTCGACCAGATTGCGTATATTGGCGCAGGAAGACTGGCGATTATTATCGAACCCGATGCGCCGGTACTGGAGGTTGCGCAGCGCTGGCATCAGCACCTTGATTTCTGGCTCAAACTGGGACAGCACCAATTTCATGCCCGTTACGCTGTGGGGATTGCGACCTACCCGGAGCACGGCTATATCCCTGAGCGGTTGGTAAAGAATGCCCAGCAGGCCTGTGAACTGCGCGGTGCTGGCGATGATCTGGCCATATTTGACCACGGCACCCGACGCCAGACACTGGCCCGCCACGAGATGGCCCTGCTGCTGGAAAAGGCGCTGGAGCATGATGAACTGCAGATAGTCTTGCAGAGCAAGCATGATAACACCCATTCGGTGATTGGCTACGAAGCCCTGGCCCGCTGGCACAGCCCCTTGTTGGGGTGGGTGTCCCCCGGAGAGTTTGTGCCCATTGCCGAGGAGTTTGGCCTGGTCAATCAGCTGACACAACGCATTTTGCATAAGGTTTGCCATACCTTACAGAGTCACCCGGATATTCACGTGCCTATCGCCATTAACATCAGCTCCCGCGACATTGCTTGCGAGCAGTTTGCCCGGAACACCCTGTCTATTGTCCACAACTATGGCCTGAGCCCGCGCATGTTCGAGTTTGAACTGACCGAATACAGCTTTGCCGACGATCATAACCAGATCATGGAAGCGCTCGATAAAATGGGCTTCAGCCTGAGTATTGATGATTTTGGGATCGGTTACTCAAATATTGCGCGAGTGCTGGCCTCGCCCATTAAACGCCTCAAGCTGGATCGCTCTTTGGTGACACAGATCACCTCAGATCAAAAACAACAGGCGCTGCTGCTGGGGATCCTCACAATGTGCGATAACCTGGGCATTGCAGCGCTGGCAGAAGGCGTTGAAACTCAGGCGCAACTTAATAAGTTGCAGGAGCTTGGGGTGAAAGAGTTCCAGGGCTACTGGTTCAGCCGCCCAGTGGCCGTTGAGCAAGTGCTGGCGCACGCTTACGATACACAGGCGACTTAGTCGTTGTCCTGAGCCTCCAGCGCCATACACTGATATCTGAGCTCTCCAATAAACGCCCTGGCTGCGGGTCCGAGCGTATCTCCGTCTTTAAAGAGCAGGTTAAGCTGGGCCTGGCGTGTGCGATTGTGCGTGAGTTGCAATGGCACCAGTGCGCCACTACTAAGCTGCGTGGTAATAGCACTTCTGGGCAGCCAGGCAAAACCCAGCCCCTGAGTAACCATATCCACCATAGTGCGTAAATGGCTGACCGTCCAACGCTGATCGGCCCCCAGCCAGCCGCTGTCAGTGCCTTTACCCAATGCAGAATCTCTGACTACGATTTGCCTGAATGATTTAAGGTCTTCCAAGTTCAGCTCACGACCGAGCTGATGCAACGCATGCTCGGGATGAGCAACGGCTACAAATTCCACCAAACAGAGCTGCTCACTAAAGCCTTCTGCAAGCACCATAGGCGAGATGGCAATATCAACTTTGGCGTTCTGAAGCGCCTCAAATGACCCAGACAGGATAGATTCGACCAGTTCGATACGCAGCAATGGGTAAGCCTGCGAGGTTGCTTCCAGCACCTTATAAAGCAGTGCCTGAGGAAAGACTTCATCCACCGCAATACGCAGGTGGCTCTCTACCCCTTTTGCCAGAGTCTGGCCGACGGCCTCAACCTTTTCGGCTTCATCGAGCAGATAATTGGCCCGGCGCAGCATCATTTCACCCGCTTCAGTAAGACGGGTTTTGCGCCCTTCTACCTGGAATAATTTGACGGATAGCGCTGTTTCAATTTTTTGTACTGCGGTATGAATACTCGACTGGCTCTTGTGGATAGCTTTGGCTGCCTGATTAAACCCACCATGCTCTACCACAGCACGCAACATACGCCATTGCTCAAGCGTGACTCTTAACATCTCACCTTCCTCGTCATTGGGCCACACTGGCCACTGTGCTTGTAACTATTCTAATCTATTCAATCACTTTTCTCTATTGATGTGCCGTGTGCACAATTTTTCATAGCCAGATGCCTGTGCGACGGCAATGTAAAACGAACAAATCGAATGGCCTGCACAGTTTGTCATAATTTGGTCATCTAACAGGGATATGATGCGCCTGCTTTTAACCAGTATGTACTCTTATTGGTTACTTTGATTTTTGAACCTCCCTTGAGTATTTACTGCACGGAGGCAGTAAGATTTCCCTTGGTGCTTTTGGCCCAACCAATAGCAAATCCATCTAGCCGGCAGAAGCCGGCTTTTTCTTTTTCCTGTCCGTAAGTTAATGCCTAATCCGGTAATCATGAGTGGATGTCTTCGATTGGATGCCTTCGATTGGGTGTCTTTCGATTGGGTGTCTTTCGATTGGGTGTCTTTCGATTGGGTGTCTCGGGGATTTTGAATGGGTGTCCTGCGAAGCTGTGCGGGTGTCTTCGATTGGGTGTCTTTAGAATGGTTTTTTTGAAAGGTTTTGATTGGGTTTCCTGCGAAGCTGTCCTTTGGAGTGGATGTCCTGCAAAGCTTCCTGCAAAGCTGGATGAGGCGTCGGGCCCCATCCAGTGAAGGGCAGATTAACCTGCCGGGTAGATGTAGCTAGATTGCAGGCCCAGTGGAATGCTCAGGCCCCAGTATGCCAGCAGGAATAGGCTCCAGCCGATCAAAAAGGCGATGGAGTATGGCAGCATCAGTGCCAACAATGTACCAATACCCGTGTCTTTAACATACTTCTGGCAGTACACCACCACCAGCGGGAAGTAAGGCATCAGCGGGGTAATGATGTTTGAGCTGGAATCACCAACACGATACGCCGCCTGAGACAAGTCTGGAGAAATACCCAGTTGCATCAACATAGGTACAAATATCGGACCCAGCAGTGCCCATTTTGCAGAGCTTGAACCCACGAACAGGTTTACAAAGGCGGTCAGGAAGATAATACCAATCACAGTTACTGAGCTTGGCAGTGCCATGGCTTTTAAGACCTCAGCGCCTTCAATGGCCAGTAACGCGCCCAGGTTCGACTTACTAAATGCCGCGATAAACAGCGCACAGAAGAATGCCATAACAATGTAGTAAGACATCGAATTCATCGATTTACTCATTGCATCTATCATGTCTTTTGAGGACTTAAAGGTTCCGACCATAAAGCCAAATACGGCACCGGGGATCCAGAAGAGTAAGAAGATCAGCGGTACAATAGACTGCATCAGCGGCGCGCTAAAGTCGGTCAGTGCACCACTTTCACTGCGCAGCGCCGAGTCTTCGCCACTGGCGGCATAAATGAGTAAACCGATACCAGCAAGCATCACAGCCGAGGCGGCGTAAAACGCCGAGCGCTCTTTAGAGGTGACTTCGTTAAATTCAGGCAGATCGTTGGTATCGCCGTCTACCTTAGTTGATGCCAGACGCGGTTCAATGATTTTATCGGTAATATACCAGCCAAGCAGAATAATAAAGACACTCGAGGCTGAGGTGAAGAACCAGTTATTCAGCGGGTTGACTGAGATTTCAGGGTCGATGATCTGCGCCGCACTTTGTGTGAAGCTCTGTAACAGAGGATCGATGCCTGAAGGGATGAAGTTCGCACTAAAGCCGCCACTTACGCCAGCAAACGCCGCCGCAATACCGGCCAGCGGGTGACGTCCCATAGCATAGAAGATAACGCCAGCCAGCGGGATCACCAGCACATAACCCGCATCGGTCGCGGTGTGGCTGACAATTGCAATTAAGATAATAGAGGGTGTCAGCAGTGCCTGTGGTGTGCGCTTAAGCATCAGTTTCAGGCCAGCATTAATATAACCCGAGTGCTCAGCTACACCAACACCCAGCATCGCGACCAGCACCACGCCCAGCGGCGCAAAGCCGGTAAAGGTTTTCACCATTGAGGCCAAAAAGCCTGCTAAAGAATCCCCGCTAAGCAGGTTATGAACAACAATCGCCTCGCCAGTGCGCGGGTCAATGGCATCAAAGCTGACGCCCGAAAGCATCCAGGATAATAACCAGATCAGGAGCATCGCACCGAGGAAGATCATGGCCGGATCGGGCAGCTTGTTACCAACCCTTTCAATATTATTGAGGAATCGCATAACGAAGCTGGCTTCGTTATTTGCGTTTTTCGCTTGTTCCATAGTTAATCCCTAAAAAGAAAATTAGCCAACTTTAACTTAACAACCGTAACAATGCCAATTCATTTGTTCCTTTATCCATTACGTGGGTATTATTTATGCGTTTTTTGCGTTGACGCAAAGAATGCGTAATCTGGCTTAGCTACTATACTTGGCAAATCAGCCTGACACTCGACGGGCTGTTCGTGTATTCCGTATTTGCTTTAACGAGACCGCCATGATCGAAATAGATAACGCCGTGCTTAAGGATATGAACCATGGGTTTTGCCTGCCCGCAAAACCAGAGCTGTTGCAAAGCCTGCATCAGTTATTACAACAACCTGAGCCGGAACTGGGTGAAATCGCAGCACTGATAGCAACAGATGTCGCAACCTCCGCCGCAGTGCTCAAAGTCATTAACTCCTCAAGCTATGGCTTTTCCCGTACCATTACCGATATTCGTCAGGCAGTGATGTTCCTGGGCCTTAACAGCATTACCATGCTGGTAACTGGCTACTTGCTCAAGCAGGCCTTTGACCAGTCAAAGTGCTGCATCAAACTGGAACGTTTCTGGGACAGTGCGCAGGAAATCGCCGATGTCGCAACCCTGATTGGCAATAAGATAAAAAGTAAAGTCCCGGTCGAGAACCTCTATATGCTGGGCCTGTTTCACGATGCCGGTATTCCCGCTATGGCGTTCAACTATCCGGATTATGTCGAAGTACTGGGCGCCGCAAACAGCAATTACGATAAAATGCTGGTCGAGTTCGAAGAGCAGCGCTACCAGACCAACCACACAGTCATTGGCTATTATCTGGCGAACAGCTGGAATCTGCCCAAACCCATTTGTCAGCTTATCTTAAGGCACCACGATGTCACTTATCTTCAGGAAAAACGGAGCGACGAAGAAATGCTGACATTTTCTACCCTGAAAATGGCAGAGAACCTGGTCCATACCAATAAACGCTTTGTCGCCGCTCCGGACTGGCCGATCATGAAACAAAGCGTGCTGGATGCACTTAATCTTGATGAAGACGATTACCAGGACCTCAAAGACGACACCGAAGAGTACTTCACCACCTGACCAAATTACACGTCCTGACAGGGCTTTTGACTCCCAACCTCATTAGCCCAGTCATTTTCCACTTGGCAAACGCTTTCAAATCGTTAACATGAGTGGCAAAAACAAAGGAACGTCGTGTTGGAATCACTTTCTTCTAAACTCAGGAACCTGGGCCCCGGGATCCTGATGGCCACGGCTGCGGTCGGTGGCTCACACTTGGTTGCGGCAACTCAGGCCGGTGCTTTATTTGGCTGGCAACTGCTGTGGTTAGTGGTAGCGGTTAATCTGCTCAAGTATCCGTTTTTCCGTTTTGGTGTGGAATACACTCTGCACACAGGCAACAGCCTGGTCACCGGATATTACAATAAGAACCGTGCCCTGTTTTATCTCTTTGTGGCATTGAATGTCATTGCCGCAGTGGTGAACACCGCCGGTGTGCTGCTGCTCACTGCGGCCCTGTTGCAGTATGCTCTGCCCTGGAGTCTCTCACTGACAACATTGTGCTATGCCCTGCTGTTTGTATGCCTGGGGATCTTACTGTTTGGACATTACAAATTGCTCGACAAAGCCAGTAAAGGGATCATGGCGATACTGTGTGTTACCACACTGGCGGCTTTGTTGGTGGCCGTATCACAGGGTCAGGCTCACCCGTCACCTCAACCTGCACCGTCTCCTTATTCGCTTGCTTTACTGGGCTTTATGGTGGCCCTGATGGGCTGGATGCCAGCCCCCATTGAAATATCGGCCATTAACTCACTGTGGTTAAAAGCCAAAACTCGCACTCAGTCGCTGAGTAAAGCCCAGGGCTTGTTTGATTTTAATCTCGGCTACTTTTTAACTTTATTTTTAGCCGTGGTGTTCTTTTCTCTGGGTGTGTTACTGCAATACGGGCAGAGCCAGAAAATAGAACTCGCCGGGGTGGCCTTTTCTAAACAGCTGATTGATATGTACACACTGACTTTAGGTGAGTGGGCCCGCTGGTTAATCGCCACCATTGCCTTCCTGTGCATGTTCGGTACCACAATCACGGTACTGGACGGTTATGCCAGAACCCTGGACGATGCGGTTAAGCTGATCAAACCGCACCAAAAAAAGGCCAGTTTGTCGATTTTCATTACCGTTCAGGCCATATTCGGCATGGTGCTGGTGTTGTTCTTTAAAGCCAACCTGAAAGACATGCTGATGTTTGCCATGACGCTGGCGTTTTTAACTACGCCGTTTTTTGCCTGGCTGAATTTCTCATTGATGTCGAAAGCGCAGTTTGCGCAGCAAAGCAAGCCGGTGCAACTGCTGACCTGGGCAGGCCTGAGTTATTTGATTGCCTTTGCGGTATTATTTGTGGTGTGGCGCTGGGTACTGTAAATGAGAAAAGGCGGTGTTACACCGCCTTTTTTGAAGGAAGATTATGCCCCTGGCTAAGCCCCTAACTGCTTAAGACGCTCCCAGATGGTCACCACGTGGTGCTTGTCTTCTTCGTTAAGCTCGCCATCACGATACGCCTTCACCAGGCTTGCCTCGACTTTAGCATTTAGCTCATCCACTGACAGCGCCAGCTCCTCAACCTGAGCATAGCCAACCGCCAGGTCGAAATGACCGCGTAAGTAGCCACCAGCAAACAGCTCATCATCGCTTGCTCTATCTACTAATTCATCAAAAAACTGCTGCGCAGCTTCTATATACGCTTGAAGTGACATTCTGTCTCCTAAATTAAATCCTGATGCCCGACGGCATACATTACATGGTCATTATACCCTGTCACTACTTTGATGTAGCCACTTAGTTCATTGTCCAGTTCCTGATCGCCCGTATCTGCTATCAAAGGGCGACCATTGAGTGCCTGCAACTTGGTCTTAGTTGCAACCACTATGATATTGTCTTTGCCAATCTGGCGGATCAAAGCCGAGCTGAGCTGCTGATTGCCGCGACCAAATATATGGCCCTGCCCGCCTATCAGGGTGATCACCAATTTTGTCGGAGCCTGTGAAGCCGCATCCAGTAGCTGTTGCGCCGTCAGGTCACTGCCCAGCAGAGCATGGTCGCGGATCAAATCAACCCCCAGTAAGGTGTTATCCAGGCCCAACTCTTCCATTATCGCGGCCACCGTTGAGCCCGAGCCCATAATATACTGCTCATCTTCTTCCATTTCTGAAATCACATACGCAGCGATATCCGCCAGTACCAATTCGTCACTTTCTTTGCCGCCATTTTTTACGCTTTGTACATAACGCAACTCGCTGGGCACCTGCATTTCACCATAGCGCTTGGCGCGCACAGTACCTACCCGAAAAGCACTTTCATCTATGTCCATCACATCGGCGTCGTCTATAGTAACCAGCTCCCCTTTAATGAGCATTTCTACTACCCGACCAGCCGCTTTCGGGGTAATTGCATACACGCCACTGTGGATCTTACAACCGGCTGGTACGCCCAGTACCGGGGCTTCGCTGCCAATGGCGGCGCAGATGTTGCGCGCAGTGCCATCACCACCGGCAAACAGCAACAGGTCGACTTTGGCATCGGCCAACAGTTTGGCAGCCTGCTCGGTATCTTCTGGGGTAGTCGGCGTGCCACAGGTCATCACAACCTGAGTAGAAAAACCGTGCTCAAGCGCCAGGTTTTCTCCCATTTCACCACTCACGGTATAGACTTCAATGATGTCCCGGTAAGGCTGCAACAGCGCCAGGGCCTGTGCCGTGCGACTGTGTGCCTTGGGCTCAGCACCCAGCGAGCGGGCAAGCTCGGCGGTTTCACTGCCATCACTGCCCTTTAGTGCCACAGCACCGCCTAACCCGGCAACCGGGTTCACGATTAATCCAAGTTTAAACTGCATCTGCAAACTCCTGTGGACAATGCCATTCAAACTGGCCAGCGCTGAGTGGCCAGGGGGTCGAGTAAAATAGAGATAACGCTTCTAACAAAGCTGAGGCTCGGACATTAAACCCGTCGGTTAACATTTCCAGCACCTGAGCATGAACACGACGCTGAAAAGCAAACCGACAGGTCGGCTCGCCATTTAGATTGTCGACAGAGACGTTAAAGGCAAACCCGGCTGCAGCGCTCAGTGCCCATTCAATGGCCTGGGGCTTTACTTCCACCTGCTCAAACGCCAGTTGCTGATCTTTGCTGCGCCCGTCCGGGCAGTACCAGTAGCCATAGTCTTCGAGCTCCCGCCGCGCTTTACCAGCCACCAGCCAGTGCGCAATTTCGTGCATCGCACTGGCATAAAAACCATGTGCAAAAACAATGCGGTGATAATCGCACTGTGTATCCGCAGGCAGATAAATGGGCTCATCAGTACCTGCGACCAGTTTAGTATTGTGCGTTGGATAAAATAAGGCGTTAAATATCGAGATCAGATCGTCAATGTGGTGCATACAACTCGCAGGCGGCCCTCTAATCGGTTTATGGGCGCAGATTGTACGGATTTTTAGGGGGAAAGTAAAAACCCGCGCTACTGGCTACTGAACAGTATCGCCCTACCCCGGCCCGCGGCTTTGGCCTGGTATAAGGCATCATCGGCCTCACCAATTAACTGAGCACACTCCACGCCCGACGAAAGATTGGTACGACTGGTTACGCCGATACTCATTTCAAGATCATACTGATTTATTTGCCGGTACTGATTCACCAGCCTTTGCGCCATCAATAACGCTTCGTCTGAAGCGATTTCCGGGCATACAATCACAAACTCATCGCCTCCCCAGCGGCCAAGACAGTCGCTGGGCCTGATCGAGCGCTTTAAAAAGGCACTGAGCTCAGTTAACGCTGCATCTCCAACCTGATGGCCCATGGTGTCATTGAGGGTTTTGAAGTGATCCAGGTCGACCATCATGACCGACAACGCGCGACTATAACGCACAGCGCGTGTCAGCTCATCGCCCAGCACTCGCTCTATCTGGCCTCTGTTAAAGGCCTGGGTCAAAAAGTCTAATTCAGCGCGTTGCTGTAGCTGCAATTCGGGACGCAGATCCCGGATCACGGCCACGTAATAGGTTTCCTGCCCAAAGGTTGTTCTGGCAATCGCTATATCCAGAGGTATTTCGTGCCCTAGTTTATGCAAGCCAATGATATTCAGCCCATTCTCTCCTTTACGTCGCATTTTTGCGCGCCCATAGAAAGATGCTCTGTGCTTGGCATGCAATTCCCTGAAGCGCTCAGGCATTAAGGCTTCGAGTTGCATATTGACTAACTCTTTCGCAGAGTAGCCAAATAGCTCGGAACATGACTGATTCACCTGAGTGATACGGCCCTCAGAGTCACAGTAAAGCAGTGCATCCGGAATGGCATCGAACAGACAGTCACGCTCTTTTGCCGCCCTGATCTGCGCCCTGAGCATCATAAAACTGACAAGCAGCATCATGACTATCAATATCAACAACAATAGTCCTTCCAGGCTATCCCGGTAAATAATGTTTTGTAATGTCAGCTGGTGAGCTTCACGAGTGCGCGAGAAGCGCGTTTCAAGACCTTGCCTTAAGGTACGCAGGGCTTCGTCTAAATGTTGATGCTGGTTTTTGAGTTGCTCAGAAAGCGCAGCTGTGGCCTGGCTTTGAGTACCAACGCTGTCAGCCTCAGTGAGCTGTGTTTGGTAGAGGCTCGCATAATATGTCACCACAGCTAACGCTTCGGTTTCACCTGCTTGCAGGTCAAGCTCACTCAGCTGCGCTAACGTGCGATACAGGCGAACCATATACTCCTCTGCTGACGGCTCGGCGTCCGGCTCTGGGTGATGATAATCACGCACCTGATGTATTGCTTTGGCCTGGCTGAGCTGATGCTCCAGATCATCCAGCAGCCTGGATTCCAGCAAGACAATATCCGCCTGCTCCTGCCACTGCTGTTCAAATGCCTGGATCATGTCATTGACATCATCGCTGATAAAGTACAGCACCACATTGGCTGAAATCGTCAGCACCAGTAAAACTGCCAGAACAATTAAAAAAAGCGGTTTTTTCATCGCTTTTGCATCGCAATACACAGAGTATCTGACTAATTTTAGCTGAAAATAAAAAAGCCGCATCGATGCGGCTTTTTTTAATGCTCAGACAAATGCTTAGCTGTAGTAAGCTTCACCCGCTTCGGCCTTAGCCAGCAGCGGTTCCGCCGGTGTAAACACCGCGTTGTCGGTGGCATAGGTAGACAGCTCTGAACACACTTTGTTCAGACCACGTTTGTCCATATAGCTGAACGGCCCACCTAAGAATGGCGGGAAGCCAATACCAAAGATAGCACCAATGTCACCATCACGGGCGCTATCGATGATACCTTCATCCAGACAGCGCGCAGCTTCATTGAGCATTTGCGCCACACAGCGGCTGGCAATTTCTTGCTTGTTCAGACGTGGGGCCGGTGTAATTCCCAGCAAGTCATAGACAGACTCGTCCACTTTCTTGCCTTTGGCTTCATATTTGTAAAAGCCCTTGCCGGTCTTACGACCCAGACGCTTGCTGTCGATCATGCGGGCAAAAGCATCAGGTGCTTTAAAACGCTCACCCAGTTCTTTTTCAAGAATAGGCGCAATCTTAGAGCCGATGTCCACACCCACTTCGTCCAGCAGTGCCAAAGGCCCAACCGGGAAGCCAAACTCAACCAGGGCCTGGTCAATCTTTTCGATTGGCTCACCCGCTAGCAGCAGGTTAGCCGCTTCGTTCACGTAAGGCGCCAGAATGCGGTTTACATAGAAGCCCGCTTTGTCTTTTACCACGATAGGCGTCTTGCCCTGTTTGCGCGCAAAATTCACGGTACGAGCGATGGTCTCTTGTGATGTGCCCTCGTGCGGGATGATCTCAACCAGAGGCATTTTTTCGACCGGCGAGAAGTAATGCAGACCAATCACGTTCTCAGGACGTGCTGCTTTTTCAGCGATCTGCGCAATCGGTAACGACGACGTGTTACTGGCAAAAATGGTTTGCTCTGTACATTCGCGCTCGATGTCGGCCACCATGCTTTGCTTCAGAGCCAAGTCTTCAAATACCGCTTCAATCACGATATCAGTATGACGCATGCCAGTGTAGTCAGTGGTACCTGTGATGCGGTTCATCGCCAGTTGCAGATCGGCCTTAGACAGAATACGTTTTTTCTGCTTTTTAGACAGGATCTTGTAGCTGTAACTTAGGGCATTGCTGATCCCCTGATGCGCTACATCTTTGATGCGCACAGGTACACCGGCTTTTACCGCACTTACGTGAGCAATACCGCCGCCCATCAGGCCGCCACCCAGTACCGCCGCGCGGTTAATCTTAGGCGCGTCGTCGCTTTGCCACTCTTTTTTCATCTCTGTGGTCGCGAAGAAAATGCCACGTAAAGACTGCGACACTTCGGTCATCACCAGGTCGGCAAACCCTTCGGCTTCTGTTTTGTAGGCTTTCAGTTCACCTAATTCAACTGAAGCACGCACGGCCTTGATGATAGCCAGTGGCGCCGGATAGTGACCACCGGTTTTTTTCTCAACGTTTTCCTGCGCTTTTTTGAAGATGATGTTGCGACCAAACGGATTTGATTCCAGCAGCTGGCTCAGCTTATCCAGCTTAGGTTTACGTGCTTTAGGCTTACTGCCACGGGCCAGTTTAATGGCCACATCCAGTAAAATACTGTGCGGCACGCTGTCGTCTACCAGACCGGCTTTTTTAGCCTGCTTGGCACGCACTTGCTTGCCCGTCAGCATCCATTCTAATGCTTTTTGAATACCCACCAGCTTTGGCAAGCGTTGTGTGCCGCCACCGCCTGGTAACAGGCCCAGTTGTACTTCAGGCAAACCTAATTTGGTTTTATCGTCATCACTACATACGCGATAATCACACGCCAACGCGAATTCAAGACCGCCACCCAGTGCCGCACCATGAATGGCCGCAACCGTTGGGAAAGGCAGCTTCTGCATTTTGAAAAATGCCTGCTGGCACATTTCAGATAAGCGCAGCGCGTCTTCGCGGGTTTTTGCCTGATCCAGCATTTTGATGTCGGCACCGGCAATAAAGTTATCGTCTTTGCCGCTGACAAACACCATGCCAGTTACATCATCGCTGCGACCCTGCTCCAGGATAGTCAGCAGTTCATCGGCAAAGCTGTCGCGCAGCGTATTCATCTTCTCGCCCGGCACATCGATGGTGACGATGGCCACGCGGTGGCTGTTTAATTCATAACTAAATACTGACATTATGCACTCTCCAATACAAAGGCTGCACCCAGACCACCAGCCGCACAAGCTGTAGTCAGCGCAAGTCCACCGCCGCGACGTTTCAGTTCATTCAGGGTTTGCGTGATCAAACGCGCGCCTGTTGCCGCAAACGGGTGTCCATAGGCCAAAGAGCCACCGTTTACGTTGAATTTATCCATATCGATTTCACCCAGCGCTTTGCTGCGACCCAGCTTCTCCTGAGCAAACTTATCAGAGGCAAACATCTTCATGTTAGCCAGAGTTTGCGCCGCAAACGCTTCGTGCATTTCAATTAAGTCTAAATCTTGCAGAGTCAGACCCGCGCGCTCCAGTGCCAGTGGCGTGGAGTGAGCCGGACCCATCAGCATGTCTTCGTGCACGCCGATAGCGGTAAATGCATAGTTGCGTACATAGCCCAGGATTTCATAACCCAATGCTTTGGCTTTGCTTTCGCTCATCATCAGTACCGCAGCGGCACCATCAGTAAGCGGCGTTGCGTTTGCCGCAGTAACCGAGCCATGTTTGCGATCAAAGACCGGACGCAATTTGGCGTAGCCTTCCAAAGACGAGTTCGCACGAATGTTGTTATCTTTGTCGATAAAGCCTTTGTACGGCTCAACATGTGCCGTCATGACTTCGTCTTTTAACAAACCTGCATCCCAGGCTTTAGCAGCAAGAGTGTGCGAGCGATGCGCCAGCGCATCTTGGTCGGCACGGCTGATAGCATGGGTTTTGGCCATTTGCTCTGCCGTTTGACCCATAGACAAGCCTGTTGAGTATTCAGCAACAGCCGGCGGTACTGGCATCAAATCTTTCAGTCTGAGCTTTGAGAAAATCTTCAAACGCTGTGACAAGGTACGTGCTTTGTTTAAATCAACCAAGCTGCCAGCCAGCTTTTTGCTCACACCAATGGGCAGTACAGACGATGAATCCGCACCACCGGCGATACCTACCGCCGTGTGGCCTGCAATAATGGACTCGGCAACGTTCGCTACCGCCTGGAAACTGGTGGCACAAGCACGAGATACAGAATAAGCATCGACGGATACCGGCATGCCAGTACCCAGCACGATTTCACGCGCAATGTTTGGCGCTTCCGGCATTTGCACCACCTGGCCGAAAACCAGCTGGTCGATTTCGTTTTTATCTATGTTAAGGCGTTCCAGCATTTCATTGACAACGACCTTACCCAGGTCCAGTGCCGGTACGTGGTGATAGGCCGTAGCCTGCTTCGCAAAGGGTGTACGCAGACCAGATACAATGGCGATGCGGTCCCCTTTTGTTGTTTTTAGAATGTGTTGTTCAGACATGAATTTTGCTCTCCCGCTGACAGGTCTGACCTGTTATTGTCGTTTGATTCTAAACAACCGAATCCTTAATGCCAATAGCAAATTGGAAAATCTTATCATTCGAGCATGACTGAGATGGTCCATCTAAACGCCGCTTTTAAATCTAGCCTGATTTTTGCTCAATTCAAAAAGTCCCTGAAAAATAAATGAAGTTTTGGGAACTTTCGTCTGCTTCAGTGTCTAATCAAGTTACAAAAAATCGCCCGCAAAACCTTGAGTTTTGCGCCTTAATCCTTATAAATAAGCAAAAAATTTGTCACAACAAGGACAAAGCACCATGGCAGTAAACGCATTTAGTGAACTGAAAAACTATCTCGACTCTCAAATTTTAGGTCAAAGCGCACTGACAGAGGCACTGTTGATTGCCTTGCTGGCAGATGGCCACCTACTGGTAGAAGGCCCGCCAGGGCTGGCTAAAACCCGCGCCGTGAACGCGTTGGCCAGAGGCATAGAGGGCAGCTTTCAGCGTGTTCAGTTTACCCCGGACTTGTTGCCCGCCGATATTACCGGCACTGATATCTACCGCCAGCAAACCAGTGAGTTTGTGTTTGAAAAAGGCCCTTTATTCCACCATCTGATTTTGGCCGACGAAATTAACCGCGCGCCAGCCAAGGTTCAGTCAGCCTTGCTTGAAGCCATGGCAGAGCGGCAGATCACGGTAGGCAAAACAACTTACCCGCTGCCAGAGCTGTTTATGGTAATGGCAACGCAAAACCCGCTTGAGCAGGAAGGCACCTATCCACTGCCGGAAGCGCAGCTTGACCGTTTCCTGTTACACCTTAACATTGATTACCCGCAAGCGAGCACTGAGCTTGAGATCCTGCGTTTAACACGTGGCGAAGCGCTGTCGGAACAAACCGCGCAGTTTACGCCAATTTCACAGCAGACCTTATTTGAAGCACGTAAAAAAGTGCTGTCACTGCATCTGGCCGAGCCTCTTGAGCACTATCTGGTGCAATTGATCATTGCTACCCGTGAAGCCGCCAAGCTGGATCAACAGCTGGGGGCCTGGATTGAATACGGCGCCAGTCCGCGGGCCACCATTGCGCTGGATAAGTGCGCACGCGCGCATGCCTGGTTGCAGGGTCAGGATTTTGTGACACCGGATGATATTCAGGCGGTGCTGCACAATGTGCTGCGTCATCGTATTATTCTGAGCTATGAAGCGCAGGCAGACGGGATCAGCAAAGATCAGGTGATCAGCCGTATTCTGGAACTGGTCCCTGTGCCATAAGTGGTCGCGATGATGAAGCATTCAATGCAACACACCGATCACACCCAGTGGCTGGCACAAAGTCACAGCAATGGTGTTGAACTGACACTCAAAGAGCTGCTTTATTATAAGAGCAAAGCGCGCTTGCTGGATCTCAAGCCCAAGCGCGCCATCCGCAGTGATCAGGCCGGACAGTACCTGGCACCACACAAAGGCCGGGGAATGGAATTTGCCGAGGTACGTCAGTACCAGTATGGCGATGATATTCGTGCTATCGACTGGCGAGTCACAGCTCGCACTGGTGAGGCCCATACCAAGCTGTACCAGGAAGAAAAAGAACGTCCGGTATTTATCTTCTGCGATCTGTCCAGCTCTTTGCTGTTCGGCAGCCGCCTGTTGCTCAAGTCGGTTCAGGCTGCGCATCTGAGTGCCCTGGTTGCCTGGTCCGCATGTGCCCGTGGTGATCGGCTCGGTGGTGTGGTGTTCAGCGAGCAAGGCCACCATGAGCTTAAGCCCACGGCACGCGACAAAGGCGTGCTGGCATTTTGCCACCAGCTGTGTGATATCCACACGCAAAGCCTGGCTCAGCGCGGCGAAAATCTGGCCTCGACGTTTGATAATAACCTGAAACGTTTGTCGCACCTGGCCAAACCCGGCAGCCTGATCTACCTGATCTCCGATTTCAGCCAGCTTAACGAGGCCAGCTTCAAACAACTTGAGCATCTCAGCCGGCACTGCGAACTGATTGGCTGCCAAATCAGCGATCCGTTCGAGCATACCCTGCCCGCCTATAAAGATGCGATTGAAGTCAGTTCGGCTTCTGGTAGCTGGACGCTGCCACTGGCGGATAAACAATTCAGGACCCGATTTGCCGAGCAGGCTGAGCAGGCTTTCCAGACCCGCCTGGCCCGCTTACAACGCGCCGGTATGAGTATGCAAACGTTTTGTGCCTCAGCACCAATAGAAACACAGATCTGCAGGTAAGTGATGATGCAAAACCCTTTAGATGCACTCCATGATGTGATCCCGCCCGAGCAGGTGAGCTGGTGGCCGCTGACCCCGGCCAGCTGGGCTGTGATCCTTATCACACTGCTCATTGTGAGTGCCGGTATCTGGCTGGCAGTCAGACACTGGCAGCATAATGCAGCGAAACGAGAAGCCATTAAACTGAGTCAGCAGCATACTCAAGATGCCCTGGCGCTGCATGGCATACTCAAACGACTGACCCGACATTACTACGGCACTGAACAAGCCGCTCAACCGACAGCACAGTGGCTGCGGTTGCTGAACAAGCTCACTCGTCAGCAGTTTAGCCAGCAGGACCTGAGTTCGCTCTACAGCAGTCAACCCACGATTGATTGCAGCAAATTAATGGCGGCTATCAAAACCTTTAAAACCAAAGAGGCCGTGCATGTTTGAACTTGACTGGCCACTGGCCTTACTGCTGTTACCCCTGCCCTGGCTGATTGCCCGTTTTAAACCAACTGCGGCACAAACTCAGGTACGCCTGCGGATGCCAGGCTACCAACAGCAAAGTGCAAGCTCGCAAAACCTTGAACGTCCAAAGCGCAGTGTAAACCTGATTGAAGCCTTGATCTGGCTGTGCCTGGTTGTGGCGCTCAGTGGCCCCAGCTGGCTCGATGATCCAATCACCTTGCCCAATGAAGGTCGCGATATCATGCTGGCCGTGGATTTATCGGGCTCAATGACTGAGCAGGACATGGCCTACCAGGGCAAATATGTTGATCGCCTGTCGGTGGTCAAAGCCGTATTGTCTGACTTCATTGTCGAACGACAAGGGGATCGCCTGGGTCTGATTTTGTTCGGTGACACCGCATTTTTGCAGACCCCACTGACCCGCGACTTGCAAACCGTCAGCCAAATGCTGCTCGAAGCACAAATCGGCCTGGTGGGCCGGGCAACCGCCATTGGCGATGCCATAGGCTTGTCGGTCAAACGCTTCAATCAAAAAGAGCAAAGCAGCCGCATTCTGATCCTCCTTACCGACGGTCAGAATACCGCGGGCAACCTGAGCCCGGAAGAAGCCCTGATCCTGGCCCGTGAAGAAGGCATTAAAATTTACACCGTCGGCGTCGGCTCGGATGGCCGTGGCGGTTTCAGCCTGTTTGGCATGGGCGGAATGACAGGCAGCAGCATAGATGAAAATACCCTGAAACACATTGCCTCAGAAACCGGTGGCGCCTATTTCCGCGCTAAGGATGTAAAAGGACTGCAACAGATCTATGCCGAGCTGGACAAGCTTGAGCCGGTTGCCGATGAAAACCAAACCTTCAGGCCCAGGCAGTCACTGTTTTATTTGCCTTTGCTGATTGCACTGGCGCTGTGGAGCCTGACTTTACTGACTCACGCCATCAGACAATTGCGAGCTAAGCCACTATGACAGAGTTTATTTTTATCCGTCCAACGATATTATGGTTACTGCTGCCGTGGCTACTACTGACGGGAGTGCAATGGCTTAAACGACATCGCAGTAACGACGAGCAATTAATCGCCCCACACCTTGCGCAGGTAGTGCTGGAAAACGGTCCGCGCAAGCAAAGTAAAAGTACACCCTGGCTGGTGAGCTTGTTATTGCTGCTGAGTATATTAGCTGCAGCAGGACCTAGCTTTGAGAAGCACACAGTCCCGGTGTTCAAAAGCAAACAGGCCCGGGTGCTGGTCATGGATATGTCTTACTCCATGTTTGCCACCGATATTCAGCCCAACCGGCTCACTCAGGCCCGCTTTAAAACGCTGGATATGATTGAGCTATTTACCGAAGGCGACACCGCTTTGGTTGCATACGCAGGAGACGCCTTTGTGGTATCTCCCCTGACTGATGATGTCAAAACCCTGGGCAACCTGGTACCCAGCCTGAGCCCTGACATCATGCCCAGCAAAGGCGCTAATGTGCTGGCGGGGCTGGATCAGGCTAAGACTTTACTGGATCAGGCCGGTTACACTGAGGGTGAAATTATCCTGATCAGCGACGAGGTCGAACAGGAAGAGCTGGCAGATATCGCAGACTTGTTAAATGGCACAGGTTACCGGCTGCATGTTTATGGTATTGGCACGCCGGACGGTGCGCCAATTGGCCTGCCTGAAGGTGGTTTTTTGAAAGACCGCTATGGGCAGATTGTGGTACCGAAACTGTATCCCGAGCGTCTGTCTGCGCTTGCCTCCCGGCTCGGTGGCCGCTATGCGACTTATACTCCCAGTGACAGTGACATCAAAACCTTTGCCCCATCCAAAGTGACCGATCTGGACAGCAATGAACAGCCAGGCGAAACGCTGTGGCACCTGGATGCAGGTAAATATTTGCTGTTTATTATTGTGCCGCTGGCGCTTTGGCTGATGCGCTCACAGCCGCTCACTTTGGGATTGCTTGTGGTTGCGTTACTGCAACCACAAGCCGGGTATAGCGCAGACTGGACCAGCTGGTTTAAAAATCAGGATCAGCAGGCACTGGAATCGTATCAACAAGGCAAATTTGAGCAAGCCCAGGTCGCTGACGATCCGCTGTTGAAAGGCACCGCGTTATATAAAGCCGGTGATTATGAGCGTGCAGCCGAGCAGCTTAAGCACACCACATCTGCCACCGGGCAGTATAACTATGGCAATGCACTGGCAAAGTCGGGACAACTCGACCAGGCCATTGCAGCCTATGAGCAAGCCCTGAAGCTGGACCCCGACTTTAAGCAGGCACAGGAAAATAAACAGCTGGTCGAGAGCCTCAGGGAGCAACAGCAGCAGTCTCAGCAACAAAATGGCGACCAGTCTGATCACCAGGAGCAGTCCGGCGATCAGCAAAATGATCAGCAGCAAGACGGTGAACAGCAAAGCGGGCAACAATCAGACGAAAAACAAGACGAGCAATCGTCTTCGCAATCTGACTCTGAACAACAGTCTGACTCTGAGCAACAATCAGACGCGTCACAAAGTGACACACAAAACCAGCAAAACGCTGAGTCTCAGGAGACGCCTGAGTCTGACAATGACAATGCCCCTGAGCTTGCGCAACCGCAGCAGCAAGAAGCGCAGGCTCAACAAGCTGAACAGGCTGCTCAGCAGATGCAGCAGGCACAGCAACAAGCTACTGAAGATGAAAGTCAGCCACAGGGGACACAGCAAATGATGCAAAGTCGCCCACTGACACCAGAAGAAAAAGAAAAAGCACAGCAACTCGATCAGTTACTGCGTAAAGTACCAGACGATCCTGCTATCTTGCTGCGCAACAAAATGTTATTGGAATCACAACAACGGGTGCGTCAGCGCCGCCCGCGAGGAGTAGAAAAATCATGGTAACGCGATTACTGGGATCCGTGATCTTACTTATTATAATGATGCCTGTCTGGGCTGTGGACCAACTCAGCGCCAGTGTCGATAAAAACCCGGTGCTGGTGGGCGAGTATTTTACCCTGACCATAGAGGCCAACGGTAAAGTGTCTGGTGAAATACCCGATACCAGTGCACTGAGTAGTCAGTTTGTTACCAGCCCAATCAGTACCAGCTCACGTACCAGTATTATCAATGGCAGTATGAGCAGTACCACCAGCTGGCAAATGCAGCTACTTTCTCGCAAAGCCGGGGAATTTACCATCCCCAGTTTTGAGGTTGCAGGTCAGCAGTCTCGCCCTATCAAACTCAAGGTACTTGCCCGTGAGCAAGATGGCGAGGCGCAGCAAAATATCTTTATTAAGACCGAGCTAAAACCGGAGACATTACATGTCCAACAGGCGGCCTTATACACGGTGAAATTATATCTTGGTCAGGATCTGCTCGATGGCCAACTCAGCGCCCCACAGATGCAGGATGCGCAAATCGCCCAACTGGGGAAGCAAAGCGAAGACTATGAAATCGTCAATGGTCGTCGTTATATGGTGGTAACGCGGGAATATCTGGTACAGCCACAAAAAAGCGGCACCTTTACGCTGGAGCCGCCTATTTTTAACGGCCAGATCCGCGATGGCTACCGTCGAATGGCCGTATCCGCGATGGGCGACAGCATTGAGGTGGAGGTACAACCCATCCCGAACGACTATTCCGGTACCTGGCTGCCCAGTGAACTGGTTAACCTCAGCGAAGAATGGCAGCCGAGTGACCAAACCGTGATGGTTGGCACACCCATTACCCGCACCCTGACACTCACCGCACTGGGCGTCACCAAAGAGCAGTTGCCTGACATTCAGGTGCCAGACGTCGATGGTTTCAGAACGTACCCGGATGAGACCGATCGCAAACAAATGACCCGCGATGGTCGGGTGATTTCTCAGCTGATCGCCTCCTACGCCCTGCTACCCCAGACACCCGGCACTTATACCCTGCCTGAAATCAAGGTGCCCTGGTTCAATACCGTGATCAACAAAGTGCAGTACGCCACCTTGCCATCAAAAACCATTGAGGTAAAAGCCGATCCCAACCAGGTTTCGGTCGCACCCGCTCCGGTTCTCAACGCGCCACAACAAACAACAACCCAGACCGAGCCACAAATTGTGATCCAGCCGGCAGATAAAACCTGGCTGGACTGGGCATTGATTGCATCCGGCTATGTGTTGTGGCTATTTACTCTGGCTATCTGGTTTGTGACTCGTCACTCAACGCCACATAAACCGGCAGCGTCTGAGCAGACAAGCAAAACGCCCGATGAAGCCGAGGCACTCAAGCAGCTCAAGCGAGCAGCAAACGCCTCAGATACGGCGGCCTGTTATCAGGCGCTTAAAGCCCTGGCTCGGGCACAAGGCTATGCGCATCTTGCTGTCTGGCGTCATCAGCTCAGCCCGGAGTTGCAAAACGAAATTGCAAAGTTGCAAGGCGCACTCTATAGTGCCAACCAGGAGAGCGTCGATCTGAGCTTGCTGTACCGCCTTCTGGCGACGCAGCATAAACAGGTTAAAAACGCGAAAAAACAAAACCTTGAACCGTTATATTAATTTTTCTTCGGTTTAATGAAATAACTTTGCTAAAGACAAGGTCTTATTAGCATGACCACAAAACAAAAACGTTACGAAAGTCTGGTCCAGGTTTACAACAAGGAGCTTTATCGCTTTGCTTACTGGTTGTGCCAGGACCCGACCATTGCCGAAGATTTGGTTCAGGAAACCTTTTTACGCGCCTGGCGTTCTCTGGACGCCTTGCAGGATGACAGCGCAGCCAAATCCTGGTTATTAACCATATTGCGGCGTGAAAATGCGCGTCGTTTTGAGCGCAAACAATTTGATTATGCCGATGTTGAGCAAGACACCCTGGTTGATGCAACCAGTGCCTCACCCGACTCACAGACAGAGCAAATGATGATCCAAAGACAGATAAGCTTATTGTCAGAGGAATATCGGGAGCCGCTGTTGTTACAGGTGGTAATGGGCTGCTCCGGCGAAGAAATTGCACAGATCCTGGAACTCAACAAAAACACCGTGATGACCAGGCTCTACCGTGCCAGAAACCAATTGAAAGAGGCTTTAACACAAGTGACCGAAACAGCAAAAGGGGCATCAAACTGATGGATGAACTCGAATTTCGTCGCCGCTTGTTTGCCGACCCCAATGATAAGGACGTAATTGCACAGGCAGACACAGACTCGGCCAAACAACGTCTCGTCAAAGAGATGCAAGATTTTGATGCGACGCTACACAGCGCACTGGATATTTCCGTGCCTGATGATCTGGCGCAGAAGATCCTGGCAAAGCAGCAGGCTGATACCGATGCCTCAAGCAAACAAAGCGCTGAAGTGAAGCAACTGGCCTGGTATCGGCGTTTTAAGGCGCCGCTGGCCACCGCAGCCTCTGCGCTACTGGCGGTATCTTTGTACTTTGCCACGTCAGTGCATGCACCTTTGCAAGCTGGAGAGCACGCCTTACAGCATGTGTACTATGAGGCAGAGTCATTGGCCCTGACAGATGAAGTACAGCTTCAGGAGGTCAATGAGAAACTGGCCATGTTCGGTGGCAAGCTCGAAGCCATGCCCGGCAAGGTGACCTATGCCACATTCTGTAATTTCAAAGGGCAACGCAGTTTGCACCTGGTTTTTCAGTCGGATCATGGGCCGGTGACTGTTTTTATTGTGCCAACCGACAGTAATGACGCAGCAAGCACTCAGCAGCGCTTTGCCGATGAGCGCTTTAGCGGCAGCATTAAACCCGGTGAACGGGCAGATACCATTTTAGTAGCCAATCTGGATACTCCACTTGAACAATATCAGACCGCGGTAAACGACTCGCTGCGCTGGTTATAATCCATCACCTATATTCTGGCCTTAGCGCCCCCCACAGTTGGGCGCTGAGGTTTAGTTATCACGAGTAAATAGTTGATAGTAAAAATGCATTGATCAGGTATTTACGAATGATCAGCAAGAATATTTCGACGCTACACCAAAAGCAATAAAAAACCCTTTTAATACAGCAGCTTATTGTAATTCAGGTCATACTCCATATGGCTATGCTCTTGAAATTGCTTCGCTTCACCTCATTGATTCACTACAATGCATTCAGATCAAAAACCCAGAGGAACACCATGAAACAATTTGTTGTTTTAATGACACTAATTGCCGTTCTGGTATCTACCAGTTTCAGTGCAGAAGCACGCAAAAAATTCGGCAGTAAAAAAAGCGCGGGTAAAACCCACGCAACCAGTACCACAGCACAGAAAAAACAAGTCGACACCAAAACCCTGGCACCCAATACCGCCGCTAAGCCTAAATCAAACAAAAAAGGCATTATGGCAGGCGTGTTGGGCGGTCTATTGGCCGGTGGCCTTATCGCAGCCATGATGGGTGATGACTTTGAAGGCTTCCAGTTTATGGAAATGATCCTATTCGCGATCCTGGCATTTGTCTTATTTAAGGTCATCAAGTCCTTTATGACCAAGCGCCAGCAGCCGCATATGGCCGGTATGCCGCAGGGTGGCAACTTTGGCGGCGGTAACTTTGGCCAGAATAATGCGGGCCAGGGTCACAACCAACCAGCTCAGTTCCGTCAGCAGCCACAGTCAGCCCCGGTAAGCGGTGGATTTGGCCAGCAACAGGAACAGGTTCCTTTCAACCTGCCTGCAGACTTTGATGTGAATGGTTTCCTGCAAGGCGCACGCGATCACTACCATACCGTTCAGAATGCCTGGAACCAGAGCGACTTCGCCACCCTGGCAGAATACCTGAGCCCTGAACTGGTTGAAGAGTTTAAGCAAGACCGTGCACAGCAAGGTGACGTTGCAACAGAAGTCATGTTTGTTGATGCACAATTAGTACGTGCAGAAACCTCTCCAGTAGCCTGGGAAGTGAGCGTGATGTTCAAAGGTAAATACCGTGACCTTGGTGACAAGCAGGAAGAGCCAATCCATGAGATCTGGCACCTGGAAAGAAAAACACAGGGCGACGCGCCTTGGGTTATCGTCGGCGTAGAAGACTTAATCGACTAGTCCGGCAAGTGTGCTACCAGTGTGACACGCTGGTAGCACCCTTGCTCATTCAATTGACTCCCTCACCTGAGCAAGCAATCGCCGACTCACAGGCACCCGACTGCCGTCACTGAGATACAAGAACGCATACCCCGGCTGTGCTTTATCCTTGTTCAGAGCAATTCGTCTGACTCTGTCCAGATCGACAAGATAAGATCTGTGTACCTGCATAAATGTAGCGGGTAGTTTATCTGTCAGGCTTTTCATTGAGCCCGAATACAGTCGCTCAGCCCCACCTTCCAGATGCAGCTCAACATAATCGCCCGCTGCGCGACACCATAGCAGCTGCCCGATATCAACGCGTTCAGTCGCACTGCCAAAAGTGAGATTGAGATACTGCTGTGCGCTGGCTTTATCCAGTTGCGCAAGTTTCACCTGTAATTTAGCAATGGCCTGTTGGTCGGCAATGCTCTGGAGCTGAATTTCACTCAGATGGCGAATATGCAACCCTAATAAGATCCCAAGTAGCAAAGTGACCATGGCATAGAAGGTCAGGCTGTGAAATGATTGCAAACTCAGTAAAGCTGCCAGGACAAAAGCACAGAGTGTAGCGCCACATAACAGGGTTTTGCCTGTCCGCTGCTGATAATAGTACCAACAAGCAACGCACATCCCAATGAATGCAGGCATGGTTACCGCCAGCGTTGTTTTAAGGTCAAATCCAGGACTAATAAACACCAGCAGCAAAGTTAAACCTATACCCGGTACCAAAATAACCAGCTGGAGTTTGGTATGCATCTGACACAATCGCAACAAATAAACCAGTAACCCTGAACCAAAAGCCAGTGCACAAATTAAGATCAGCATGAGCCTCACGTCATGCAAAGGATACGGGTAGCTAAACCAGCCGCGTAACTGCTCGGCTGCCAGCTGAGCAGCAGCTATCCCAATTAACCAAAGTAATCCCGCGGGAATTTGAGCACGTAAGGGACTTAATCTCAGTATCAGTAAATAAAGCCCTCCAAGGAGCAATACACACAAAACACTCAGCTGAATATATGGCTCAATACCAAAGTACTCTGTGGTGTTCTGGTACCTGCCCAGTGCAGCCAAGTGTAAGGGAGAAGCTAAATGCAACATACTCTGATGAGAAGACAAATGCATGACCACCCAATTCTCGCCGGGCCTGACTAAATCTGGTGGTACATAAAACCGGGCGTCCATAAACCCGGCGAGCTCCTGTTCTGCATCGGATGCGGGCCGCCCATTAACCCCAAGCAGAGTGCCATTGAGATAAACCTCACTGGAGGCTTTCGCAAACAGGTAAAATGCAAGTGGTGCGGATTTTTGTTGCCTGTGCTCTGATAGATATAGCGGCGCCTTAAGCCAGATAGCTTGCCCTTGAGGGTCACTGCTAAAAAATGACTGCGTCTGGCAACCCGGTTCAGTAAAAGTAGGGACTGGCCCGCCACCCGGACACACACGCACCTGATGATAGTCTATATGTACCCAGTCTCGTGCAAATGAGCTAACAGACACCAATAAAAGTGCGCAGAGCGCTAAACGCAATAGCGGGTTATCACAGTAGTACATACTCTCTCCTACAGCGACCTTTGGTCCGCCGAATTCAACCGTTTATCGATATTATTATGAAAATCAATGCATTCGATAGAATATCACATGATAACTCGAATCGAACAAGGTTAACTGGGCGCATCATAACTAAACGAGAGCATCACGATGAAAGAGACCCGATACCCTGCGCTTGTAAACTATATGCCATCCCTAATACTGTTGCTTTGTTCAATTCTAGCCTTCAGCGCAATTGGGCAGAACCAACCCCAGCCTGGTTACGATAATGAAACGGCCATTACATTTAAGACCCAGGACGACCAACAAGTAGCCGCCTTTGCCGGATTTATCACGGTCCCGGAAAACCGGACTCAGGCAAACAGCCGCACTATTCGAGTCCACTATGTACGATTTCCTGCCACAACCGAGCGCCCTGGCAGCCCGATTATCTACTTAGCGGGTGGTCCGGGCGGCTCAGGTATTAAAACAGCCGAATATGCCAATTTTCGCTTTCCTCTTTTTATGGCTCTGCGCGAGTTTGGTGATGTGATTGCCCTGGATCAGCGCGGTACAGGCAAATCAGATGACCTGCCCGTCTGCCATTCTGATATTGACACTCGCACAAACAAGCCGCAAACCGATCTGCAGGTTTCGCGTCTGTATCAGCGCGCAGCTGTCCAGTGCGTCAAATTTTGGCATGCACAAAACATTGATATTAAGGGATATACAACAGAACAAAGTGCAGAAGATCTGGATGACCTAAGGCGCCACCTCAAAGCCAACAAGCTGACTCTCTGGGGGATCAGTTATGGCACTCATCTGGCACTGGCTGCAACCAAAGTGATGCCTGACAATCTGGACAGACTGGTTTTGGCAAGCGTGGAGGGATTGGAGCAGACCGTTAAGCTGCCAGCTCAGGCAAATGCCTACTTTGCTCGCATCCAGCAAGCCATTAACACTCAGCCCGAGGCAAAAGCGCACTACCCTGATATTATCGGGTTGATCCGGCGCGTACACAAACGCCTTGAAATATCGCCGATCACGATACAAATCTCTGATAAAGCAGGACAAAAAACCGATTTTCTTTTTCAGCGCTGGCACATGCAACGCCTGGCATCTGGTATGATTGCCGACCCGCATAGGGGCCTTAAACGCCTGTTGGCACTTTACCGGGCTTTGGATACGGGGATTATCGAGCCGCTTCAGCAAGTCGCAAACACGGGCTATTTCAGCGATAACCAAATTAGCTTCAGGCTTATGCCACTTGCCATGGACATCGCCTCCGGTATTTCACAGCAAAGGCTGGCACAAGTTAACCAGCAAAGCCGCACCGCCCTGCTCGGCAACTATTTGAACTTTCCGATGCCACACCTTCAGGGCGTGATTAGCGAACTCGATTTGGGTGATACATTTCGTCAAGCCCCGGTATCTAAAGTGCCAACTTTAGTGCTGTCAGGCTCACTGGACGGTCGCACTTACCCGCAAAGTCAGCGAGAAGCCGTCAAGAGTTTTAGTAATGTAACGCAGGTAATAGTTAAAAATGCTGGGCACAACTTGTTTATGCGCTCGCCAGAAGTCACGCAAGCCATTAAACAGTTCCTGGCTGGTGAACCTGTGGTTAAGCACGAGATCATAGTGCCATTACCTGATTTACTGCTGAAAAAGTAATGCGATCCTCCGTACCTGAAGAAGCGCTTGGAGCGGTGATCAAATACATATCTCTGAGACTTCAGTACCTCTGCGTCGAATTAAGGCGCCGAGGTCATCTGATATCGTCAGCTAGTCCCGCCACACATTGGCTATGCAGCCCCAGAGAGGTTAAAAAATTGACACATTTCATCCACAGACATACCTAGCGGGTAGCATGCTGCTTTTTCTTGTATTCCCCCGGTGTCATTCCTGTATGGGTTTTAAATGCCTTATAAAAGGAAGACCGTGCATTAAAACCCACTGCCATCGCGATATCCAAAACGGTTTTGTCACCTGCAACTAACAGCTCTGCAGCAGCATCAATCCGGGCTTTGTTTACATAATCAAAAAAAGACTGACCTAATGTCTGGTTCAGGGTTTGAGATACATAGTTTGCCGACACTTTCAGATAGTCCGCCAGCTTGTACAAGGTCAGGTCCGGCTCCAGATAAAGCTGCTCAGTTACCACAGCCGTATGAATTTTACTTGCGATCCGGCTTGCCTGCTCATCACTCAAGGCAGAATGGCGATACTTGGTCAGCGCGTTTTCTTCTTTCTCTGCACCAGTCACAATGTCTGTCACTGCTGGCAGCTCCGTGAGATGATAAATTTTATCAAATCCGGGTTTTTGTCTTAACGACCAGTAGAGTAGCAGCCAGACGGTCACAGCAGTCAAAATCGCAACGCCGCCTTCACGCAATAAGGTAGGGTGAGAGCTTAAGTCCTGAAGCAACGTGAGCGCCAGCCAGCCCCAGGTAAACAGCATTAGCAGCAATACAACCCCCAGCCAGCCCAGCTCTCGCTCTGTTGTGCTGGCAAACACAGCGTGCAGCTGACGTCGGTAGGACAGTAAGTTGCGCCAGGTTTTTATGACATAAAACAGGCTCTGCACCGGCCAGAACAGCATCACTGCGATGATCAGCCTGACAGTGAGACGTGCCTCAGTTGCCAGTGCAACGTCTCCCTCTGCGAAAAAAATATCCTGTAAATCCGATTCAGGCAGACTCAACAAGCTCACTGACAATACGCACGACATAATAGCTGGGACAATATGCCAAACACTCTTACGAGTAAATCGCCAGGGGCGCGCTGATGTTAAGCCTCGCGTATACAGATAAAAGCAGGGAAACAGCAACAGCCAGGCAGGCACAATCGCCGCGATATAGACATATCGGGCGGTTGGAAGTTGCGCAAAGATAAGCGGGCCGGCCAAAATCACAAACAGAGCAGTAAGAAACAATGCCAGAGCACGGTAACAGTGCCAGCGCCTCGCTCTGCCAATCAGAATAGTCAATGCCAGGCCCAGTGCACCGAGTAAAAAGGTATAGACAAACGTCCATTCAGCGTCAAACAAAACTTATCAACCTTATGATATTTATACTTATAATTATTTAAAGTGTCCTGACCTGTAGTATTGGACGACAGGCTTTGTGGGTCAGTATAAAGTGCAACACAACCACATCGCAATAAACAGGAAGAATAAGATGGAACAGATCACAATGACTATGCTAGCGCATATAATCACAGGCACCCTTGCCATCATTGCAGGCGTGATTGCCTTAACCGTTGCAAAAGGTAAATCTTTACATGCCTCGGCTGGCACCTGGTTTGTTTATACTATGCTTATCATGGCTATCAGCGGCACTTTGATCGCACTATTTCAGCCCATGATAATCACCGCCATCGCGGGTATCTTTACCACTTATCTGGTGCTTAGCGCGTGGCTGGCAGTAAAGGCTGCGCCTAACACCCGGGGAAAGTTTGATTACACATTACCCGTGTTTTCGCTGTTGATAATCCTTGCCTGCCTTTACTTCAGCGGCCAGGCCGGAACCAGCCAGGCTGAGATAAAACACGGCATAAGCGCTTATGATTACTACTTTTTTGTTTTACTCGCTGGCTTATCTTTTCTTGGCGACGTACGTCTGGTGTATGCGGGCAGGCTTAACCCAAAACCGCGACTGTTCCGCCATTTATGGAGAATGACTTTTGCTTTGTTTATATCGGTAGGCTCATTCTTGTCACAAGGTGCTGCAAAAGTATTACCACAATCTCTGATAGACTCGGGCTTGCTGGCACTACCTGAACTGTTTATCTTACTGGTTATCGTTTACTGGGGCTTTAAACTCAGCTTTGGCAATAAGATACGCCAGTGGCGCGCTAATCGCGCAGCTCAGTCTTCCTCCTGATTGAGGTGACGTCGGCATAGTTCGCTTGCCACCGTGCTCTGCCGACAGTGTTCTGAAATCACTTGGTTTTCTGCTTTTTTTATCAGCGCCGCCAGCTCGCCACTTTGCATCATGCGGCGCAACACCCCATCAACTTTATCAACCCAGTGTTGCTGATCTTTGTGGATATAGTGGTAAAGCGCCAGTACACGAAAGCTGCGCTGGTGAGGGACAACATTCTCGATTCCTGCCTGCGCTAGCATGACCAGACCGTCAATCCGATTAGTCAACGCAACGT
Organism: Pseudoalteromonas rubra; assembly: GCF_000967655.1. Classification (GTDB taxonomy): domain Bacteria; phylum Pseudomonadota; class Gammaproteobacteria; order Enterobacterales; family Alteromonadaceae; genus Pseudoalteromonas; species Pseudoalteromonas rubra_A. The sequence continues at coordinate 54,000 of NZ_JXYA01000038.1, read as the reverse complement.
CGGCCAGCCCCTTAGACACCAGATTTAACGCCTGTATGGTGGTATCCGTATCCTCCACCTCAGGCATGCCCTTAGTAATGTTATTGGTATGTTTTACGCCGCGTACTTTTGCAATTCTGTAATTGCTTAGATCTTGCTCGCTGTGAATATCCAGTTGCGCATCGCTGCGCACGAACGCCATGGTCTCCAGGGTGTAATAAGGTGTCGGAACACGAATGGTATGTGGATTTTCTTCACCATAGCTGAAGATCCGCATTATTTCGCCATGCCTTTTGCCGCTGCGCACCAGCTGCTGCGCCCGTTTTCCTGGGTAAGGCGTGATCACGATAGATACATTGAGTTTGCGGTATACCTGGGGCAAAACCAGACGACCGACTTCCTGTTCAATCAGATAGTTAATTGATACAAACTGCAGCGGCCCAGCGGACGCCTTGTTGCACAGCAAAAGCAACAATAACAGGTACTTCTTCATCGGCCAACCGAGCTTTTAAGGTGATGTTTATTCGATTATTTTAGTACTGATGGAGCAAATATCAATGATTGGTCGTGCAAGTTTCAACATTACCTTTATTACAATAATGGTAATCCAGATAATAATGAGACTGTGCCGGCTTGATATGTCGGGTGATAAATTGATGCAAGAGCTCCGTCCCCAGACGCCCCATTTCAAAGGGCTTTTGCCCGATATTCGTTACAGACAATCCCCTTTGTAGTGCCTTGAGCTGACTATTCTCGGTATCGGCTGAAATGATCACCCTTTGCTGCCTGGCTATCTGAGATTTAAACTGAGACATGCGATTAATATAGTCAGGATTAAACTGAGCAAACCCGGCAACAGCAACAAAGACGGGGGGATCGGGATACTTCATCATAGTAACAAGTTGATCCAATGCATCCGAGCGTCTGCCCAGTGTATAGAGCGGACAACGATAATGTTCAACCCAGCCATTTTCACCCGACAGCCTTTTTTCACTTTGCCCAGACAGTGCGTGGCGCACCCCTGCAATGCGTTGGTTCAGGTTTGGGGTTGTCTGATGCCCGGATTGCAGACAAATAAACTGCTTTTCGCCGGATTTAAAGCGTTTTGCTTCTTCGCCGAGCGCCATTCCAAAGTCAAAATTATTGGTGCCGACGTAAGTGAGTCGATAGGCCTTATGTTCCGGGAGCAGATCCGAGTCAAACGTGATAACCGGAATGGCTTTTTTAGCCGCCTGTTTTAGCGCGCCCTCAACCAGGAACTGAGAGTCAGTAGTGGAGATGAGTAAACCATCAATGCCCTTTCGCAGTAGCTCTTTGACGATCAAGACCTGAGTTCTGACATCCTGATAGTCATCGGCACCATCGTAAATACAGTTAACGTTGGGATAATCGCGAGCAAAGCGCAAGCACCCTTTGTACGATTGCTGATAAAAGCTGTCGTTTTTGGTCTTGCCGACAATGGCAATATTGATAGGGACCTGTGAACTGGTGGCACTATACACCGACCCTCGCCAGAGCATTAACGTGACAACAAAAAATGCAAACTGCGCGATCCAAAGCTTCATGCAAGTGTCTGGTCCGGTAACTGCCTACTTGTTAACAGTGTAACCAAACCACATTAAAAAACAATCGCCTTAGTGCTCTTGGAATATTAGAAAAGGCAGGTGCAAAGGGTGCGTATATCACAGGCAAATGCCTGTTTATCGCAGCACCACTTTGAACCTGGGGGGATTATTTACAACTGAACGCCAACGTAATTTGATAGGGTTCGCCCATTGAGTCTTCAGCGATACCGCCGCCAATGCTCATGGCTGCCCCCACATCATCAACGGCATTTTCACCAAAGATCCACATCGCGGTCCCTGCGGCTTCCACTGCCGTTGCGATATTACGTTTTTGCAGATAGTCCTGCTCAGGCATTGAGCCCAAATAGGTAATGGTTTCATTTTGAATATAGGCATGACCAAGATTTTGTTTGTCGCAATAATGGTTGGCCTGCTCCAGTGCTTCCTTACCTGCTGCCTCTCTGGTTTCTGCGGTTAAGTTCACATAGTGCTTGCCATCGGCAGAAGGACGAACGTTATTGTGATGTGCGCAGCCACTTGCAAAAATGGCGACCAAAGAGAATGCAATCCAGTTTTTCATACGATTTACCCTGACAGTATTTGTTTTATTCGGGTTAAGTGTATAAAGTCTCCCCGTGCCTTTCAGTGAGAGAGTGTTTGAAAATGTTAAGTGCGCACTATGCCATGGTCATCGGCTAATACCTGACACACCTTTCCCGAATGAAATCGCTCAAACAAAGCCGGGTCGTAAAGCAGAGTATCACTGGCAAGCACGCCTGTATATCGATACGTCACCAGCATATGTGCCTGATGACACACCAGCGGGTTAAGCAAGCGTCGATCCCTGACTAACACCAGATCAATGACTGGGCACATGCGGCAGCGCTGTTTGTTTTTCCTTACAAATTTCCACACTCGACCTGCTCCAGCACCAGTTTGGCCGCCAGTAGATCGCTCAATGCTGTGCCAACGGATTTAAACAGTGTGATGTCGCTGCAATGCGTGCGCAATGAGTGGTTTTTTCTGGCCATATCAGCCAATTCAGCTTCCACTTGATCTGCACTGAACACCCCTTCAGAGATGGGAATGAGTAACTCTCCCGCTTCATTAAGTACATTGGTCTTGCTATCAACGAAGACCCGACTGGCAAGTATTGTTGCTGTATCGAGCTCCCGGGCCATTTTATGGTGATTGCCAATTGCGTCGATGTGTGTGCCCTCGCTCAACCAGCGCCCATCAAACAGGGGGCTGTGGCTGCCCGTCGCTGTGCAGATAACATCCGCAGAGGCGATTAATGCGGCCTGACTTTGACCTAATTCGAACCTCACCTTTGGATATTCCTGAACCAGCAGCGCCCTAAGCGTAGCCACTTTGTCCGGGTTTCTGGCAACCAGTGTCACCTTGTCGTAATTTCTTACCGCAAGATGCGCGCGCACCATATAAGGTGCCAGATTGCCCGACCCGAACATGACTAAGTGGCTGGCATCTTCCCTAGCCAAATAAGACGCCGCGAGTGCCGAAACCGCGGCCGTACGCCATAATGTCACCTGTGTGCCATCCACCAGCGCCAGAGGCTCACCATGTTCGCGGCCAAACAACATGATTTTTGAATATAAACTGGCTTTACCCTGTGCTTCATTGTCAGGAAAATAAGTAAAGGCTTTGACCCCAATCACAGAGTCATTCCAGGCGGGCAGCACGGCAAAAGCGTCGTGATTCGTAGCCTGTGTATCCAGCTCGAACACGCTGCGCCTGGGCATTGCGTGTTCGCTTGCAAATCCGCGCTGTAGCGCCGCAATCAAAGCAGGAAAAGTCAGTGCCTGGCGCACCTGCTCTCGGTCTATTACTTTCATCTTGTTTCCCTCACAGCTCAAAATCTTGTGGTGCATGCGTCAACAACTCATAGCCTGATGCCGTAATGACGATGTCCTCTTCTAGTCTCACACCACCAAATTGTGGAATATAAATACCCGGCTCGATGGTGATCACATTGCCCGCTTCAAGGCGATAGTCGACGCCTGGTTTGATAAAAGGCTGTTCATGCAGAAACAAGCCTAAACCATGTCCCAGCCCCTCTCCTGCATACCTGGCAAATTCACTGTTTTGAAGTACCGCGTGCGCCGCCGTATTGAGTACCTGGCAATCAACTCCTGAAGACGCATGTGCCAGCGCTGCCTGCTGGGCGGTTTGTACGGTATCAAACATGGCGCGCTGCCTGTTACAAGGCGTGCCGTAAACGTAAGTGCGCGTCATATCCGAGCGATAACCATCAACAACGGCGCCAAAATCAATCAGGATCAGGTCGCCGTGCTTGAGCTTTTGTGTTGACGGGCTGCCATGCGGTAAGGCACTGCGTGCACCAAACAGGAGGATAGTGTCAAACGACACGCCTTCAGAGCCCAGCTTTTGCATGCGATAATCCAGCTCCAGCGCCAGGTCGCGCTCACTGACTCCTGCTTTCACAAGGGGCAAAGTATCCGCCAGTGCCTTGTCAGCGATTTGCGCCGCCTGGCGAATGCAGTCGATTTCCTCTGCGGTTTTGACTTGTCTTAATTGTTCTACCAGTCCCCGAGTAGGCGTTACAGTGCGCCCTGACAATTCGCCGCTGATCTCTTGCCACTGGCCCACATCAATATGGGCAGCATCGAACGCGAGCGCCTTTAGTTCACCAGACAAACGGCTCAGGCATTGCCCCAGACTTTCGTGGTCTCGCTGTCTGAGTATCACTTCAGCGTGTTCGGCCTCTGCCTGCGCACGCTCAACATAACGATAGTCGGTGATCAACAGACACTGCTCAGCACTGATGAGCAAAGTGGCTGCGTGGCCGCTGAACCCGCATAAATAACGAATATTTTCATAGCCAAACACCACCATAGCATCATAACCTGATGCGCTAAGCTGGCTGCGTAAGATCGTTTGTCGTTGCAAATATTGATTCATCGTAAAATAAAGCCTTGTTGGAGTGGATCCTCAGGATCCAGACAAAATGTATGTTCGCCGACGACATACGCCTCGCCGGACACTTTTGGTCGAACTGCCTGCCGGGCACCATACTGACACAGAGCATCAATACTGACATCAAAACCACAGCCCAGGATCCCCTCGATATGAATGACCTCATTCACCGCCAGCGTCCCCCGGGCAGCCAGCAAAGCCACTCTGCCACTGACACCTGTGCCGGTTGGACTGCGATCGAGCGACCCGTCGGCAAAAATACAGACATGGCGGCTGTGGCAATGTGCTCCGCTCACCTGAGAATTGGAGTAGAACACAACGCCATATAAAAAACTCAGCGAGGCATCTTCAGGGTGCGCAAGTTCAATCTTGCCCGTTAATGCCCGTTTTATTTTTCTGCCCAGGCAAATAATCTCTTCGCTATTTTGCAGATCCAGCACCAGGTCGAGTTGGTCGGCATCGACATACGCATAATAGGCACCACCAAACGCAATATCGCAGAGCACCGTGCACACTCCCGCGAGCACCGCCGCCACGTTGAATTGGCAAACGAAAGAGGGGACGTTATAAAATCCCACCTGCTTTTTATTCGGTGAATAAAACGCACAGATCTGTCCTGCGGGCGTATCCATGTTGAGTCGCTGCTCCCCATCCAAGCCAGCTCCTTGTGCTCTGGCCAGCTCAGCCAGCGCTATCACCGCATGGCCACACATAGTGGAGTAGCCTTCATTGTGCATAAACAGCACGCCAAAGGCGCTATCAGCTCGCTGAGGTTCTGTGAGTAATGCGCCATACATGTCGGCATGGCCGCGCGGCTCAAACATCAGCGCTTTGCGTATCTTTTCGTAGTGCGCCATGCAATATAAGCGCTTTTCAACCATACTGGTGCCTTGTGGCTCTGGCAGGCCGGCGGTGATAATGCGCAGCGGCTCACCCGCGGTGTGCATATCTAGTGCCTGGATCTGAGTCCAGTGCGAGGGAATGCGCCAGGAAGTTAAGTTATGTGTCATCAATCCTCCATAAAGAAAAGCCGGGCTTTAAGCCCGACTGACCAGGGAAAGCGTCAATCAGAAAGTAAAGCGTGCAAGCAAAGAAACAAACCGCTCTTCCTGACGACGTGTCACCAGGCCATAATCCGGATTCAGCTCCAGTTCCTGACCTTCCACCGAGCTGTTGCGGGTTCTGGTTTCGGTGATATCCAGCGCCGCATCGTTATTCAGCAGATTGTAAACTGTGGCCTTGAGCATCAGATCATGACCCGAGATATCGGTATTGTAGGCCATTGATAAGTCGAAGCTTGTAAGCCATGGCAGGTTGTCAATACTGCCTCGCGGAGCCGGATTGCCATGCTCATCATAGTGACTGACATGACCATAGTCCCGGCTCACACACGCATCCCACGGGCTGCCTGCTTTACAGCTATCCACATTACGCGGGTGTAAGGACAAATAGTTTGTCGGCCGCCCGGAAATGGCGCGCGCAACCATGCCCAACGTCAGCTCATCGGTCAACTCATAGGCGCCGGAAAACTTGATTGCATGACGGTGATCATTAGGTAGATCTCCGTACCCATTATCCATCAGGTCCGCATAGTCATAGGACGTTGTCCAGCCTGGATCGGCCTGGTTATTGTCGGTCTTGACCAGACCTTCAGTGTTACCGTAGCTATGAGACCAGGTGTAGGACGAATTGATCCGAAACCGGTCTGTCACATTACCTTCCAGAGTCAATTCCAGTGCCAGATACTTGCGCTTAGCCTGTTGCAGGGCCAGCTCATCAGCACTAAGGGTGATCTCATCAACCTGCCCATCACCATCAAAGTCGTAACTCATGGTAATGGCCTCACCGGGGTTATTCAGTACATAGTAAGAGCTCTGTCCGACGTTATCCTCAATCCCCAATTCAGCCAGTTTTTTGGCCAATACAGGACCCACGTCGGTATCTTCCACGCTGCGCCCTAAGTCACGATAGATGGCGCGAATTCCAAGCGCCATATCGCCAAACACTTCCTGCTGGTAACCCAGAGTGAACTCATCCGAATACATTGGTTTAAGGGAGGATGACGCTATCAGACCGGGCTCTGTGATCCCCCTTTGTCGCCAGTAACGCTCTCGCAATTGCGCCCCTCTGCTGGGCGCGCCATCAGGGTCCAAAACTGGCACGCCATTGGCGTCAACCTGATCCAATGCAAAGTACTCAAACCATTCAATGGATGACGAGCCCAGTGTTACGTTCATGTTGGCCGACACAGGCTGAAAGTAACGCCCATAGGTTGCAAAAATCTTAGCGCTGCCATCGCCGTGTAAGTCATATATGGCTTGCAACCTGGGCGCGATTTGCCCTGTCATATCGACAAACGCTTCGCCGGTAGAGGTCGAATTGTCAAACTCGCTGTATCTGACCCCCAGGTTAAGCACCAGGTTGTCTGTTGCCTGCCAGCTGTCGTTCACATACAGTGCCAGCGACGTAGAGTCGGATTTGTCGCCCACTTCCCGGGTGCGCACGCGACGCTCAATATAGTCCGTGCCCTGAGGTGCGCCCGAAATATCGTCCTCCGACGCCGTTAAGATAGTCCACCAGCCCTGCGCCTCGCCCAGACCATTTTGTCCTTCGTAATAATCCACCGTAATTTTGCTGTAATCGATACCAAACGACACTGAGTGCAATTCCAGATCCCAGGTAAAGTCCAGCTTAAACTGATCGCGAATAAACTCTTCTTCGGTGATCCCGCTGGCGGTATGTGAGGAGACAGTAACAAAGCCGTCACGCTCGTCCCAAACACCCGGATCCGTCGAAGCAACCACATTTTCCACGTTTTCCGACACCCGCCCAACGACAGCGGAAACACTGAAAAAATCGTTGATATAGCCGTTATAGTTCAGGCTATATACTTTACCGCCATCTTCACCCGGTGCGGCAACCCCTCTTTGCTCTCCCACCACATTGGTTTCCCAGTCGTACGCAAAGGAAGTGGTTTCCCAGGTTCGCTTGTTGTTCATCGCAGAAAATCCCACAGAGTGGTCCTGATTGATAAACCAGTCTAACTTGGCGAACCAGCGATCTTCCTCCCGCGCCCGATCGTTATAGACCGTTTGTCTGGCCCAGGTTTCATTTTCCCGGTAAGGTGCCAGCAGGCCATAGAAAAACAGTGAGTCTTCAACCAGTGCACCACTTGCCCACACCTGAAACTCTTTATACGTCTCAGTAGATTGTTGAGTATTGGTGTAGTAGCCGACCACCCCGTTTTGCTGGTATAGGGCGTCGTGCTGGCTGCGCAAGCTATCCGGGTCGTAGCGCATCTCAACGCCTAATTTGAAATCATTATCACCAGACTTGGAAACTGCATTCACGATACCGCCCAGTGCGCCACCAAACTCGGGGCTCACTCCCCCCGTTTTCACCTGAGTTTGCGCAATTGCTTCCCAGGGCAGTCGTATTGAACCCAGCCCGGTACGAATGCTGGTGACATTGAGGCCGTTAAAGTAATAGCCATTTTCTGCCGACGAAGAACCACCAAAGCTGGAGGCGTCTTTAAACTCGGAGCCGCCTGGCTCTGCGGTGCCCGGTGCCAGCAGTGCAATACTCTCAAAGCCGGTATTAACAGGCATCGCTTTAATTTCTTCGTCTGTATAGGTAACACCTGCGGTGGAAGAAGCCATATCAACGAGACGAATGGCCGTACCTGATACCGCGATGCGCTCGATATCCGATGCGCCGATGCGATTAAGCTGCGCATCCAGTAACACCGACTGGCCGATGCTGACCTGAACCTGCTCTTCAAGCACAGTTTCAAACCCGTCCTTACTGATCGATACCCGATATTGACCGACCGGTAAGTTACGCAGAATGTATTCACCCTGAGCATTGGTTCTGACGCTAAATGTCAGCCCTTTTGCTTTGTGGGTAAAGATGAGCTCCACATCGCTCAGGTCGTTGCCCTGCCCACTGACGATACTACCTCTGATCAAACTGTTGCCATCTGCAGCAAATGCAGGTGCCGCGCCACCTAATGCCAGTGCGATTGCACTCGCAGCCAGCGTTTGACGGATCACCTGCGTATTATTTTTATTGTTACGCATTTTTAATTCCTGTTGAGTTCCCATTGATGTTGTGCCTGTCACAGACCTAATCACCCTACAATGAATTTATATTGTATACAATATTTTTTATTCCGAAATCTAAAACTTGTCATCTTCAATATTTTCTGTTGCACAGCTCAACAGAAACTCACCAAATACAAGACCCGGCTCAGAGTCGACCGCAGAACCTGTGCTCCGTTACACAGCTAAGAGTCTGTGATATCGAATATTGGGAGTACTTGAGTAATTAAAACAACAACTAGAATTGGAAAGTTACGATAAGGCAGATGCTAGGCGAGCGGATTCATTCTGTGTTTACACCAAACGAGTAAGCTAATGCAGAGGCTTTTAACGCTTTGTAGTAATAATTTTTTGAGGTATTGAGTGAGTATTCAATTTAAAAATTCGGATGGGTACTTGTAACTTTGGTGAAGTGAAAGCTTGTCAGTATACAACCAACACTGTTCAAAAATAGCAGTGTTGGTTGAAGCTTAAATCAATGGGTAGTCTTTATTAGTGCTTGTGTCCTTCAGCACCCTGACATTCAGTATCGGAGTTTGTGAGTCCTCCCCCTGCCACATTTGGTGTCAAACCTCTTGCCAAGCCTTTGTTTTCAGTTGCTAATTTTTTTACTGGCTTTTTCTTTAAGTTAAGTTTCATTTTAGGTCTCCTTCTATTTAACTCAAAACCACAGTAGACAGAAGTGAGTGAAAAGCAAACAAAAAATAAAAAAGAGAGTCAAACTATTAATAAATTAATAAGGCTAAAGCTTCCATTCTCACCAAAGCTGTAAGGTGGCTATACAGCCACCTTCTAAAGTTAGCTTTGTGATGCAACCCAGCGGTCGACGTCGTCTTCCACAATCGCCAGGGGTCTGGCACCTTTGAGTAAGATCACATCATGGAACGCTTTGATGTCAAACTTGTCACCCAGCGCCTTACGGGCTTTATCGCGCAACTCAACGAGCTTAATCATTCCCAGCTTGTATCCCAGCGCCTGACCAGGCCAGGCGATATAGCGATCAATGGCCGCTGTGACATCGCTCATAGCCGAGCCCGTCGCTTCAGCAAAGTACTCAATCGCTTGCTGACGCGTCCATTGTTTATAGTGCAGTCCGGTGTCGACCACCAGGCGCGCAGCCCGATAGGCTTCTGCCTGCAAACGACCCAGGTCGCCAAACGGGTCGTTCTCGTACATCCCCATTTCATAGGCGACTAATTCTGAATACAGTGCCCAGCCCTCAATATAGCCATTGAACGAGGCATTCTGACGCATCAGACCAATATCTGTCTGCAGCATGTTGAGCGCAATCTGGAAATGGTGACCGGGCACGGCTTCGTGATAGGTCAGTGTTTTCATACCAAAGCTGGGGACGGCCTTCATATCTTTAAGGTTGATGGCAAATACCCCGGGACGACTGCCATCCAGAGAAGGCGCGCTGTAATAGCCACCCGGTGCACCGGCTTCCACTTCTTTAGGAATACGGCGTACCTCTACTTCTTGCGGCGGCAAAGTTGAAAAGTACTGCGGTGCTTTTTTATTGATGGTCTCAATTTCTCCACGCAGGAAGGTCAGCAATGCTTCACGCCCCGCGTCACTGTCTTCGTATAAAAAGCGAGGTTCATCATTTAGCTGCTTCATACGATCGCCCACAGAGCCTGTGGTATAACCATTTTCGCGCAGGATCTCGTCCATCCGTTCGGTGATCCGTTTAACTTCAGCAAGTCCAATATCGTGGATCTGCTGAGCGCTGAGATCCGAATCGGCCAGATAGGTAATTTCATGCTGGTAAAAAGCTTCACCACCAGGTTGCGCCCAGATCCCAACTTTTTCAGGGGCTTTTGCTTGTAACACTTTGAGATCGGCAATCACACGCTGGTATGCGGGGTAAATCTTTTTATCAACCAATGCTGTAGCCGCATCAACGAGCTCAGTGCGCTGTGCGTCAGAGATAGAGGCAACTTGTGATAACCTGGCATCAAATGAAGTAACCAATGGGTGTTTCTCGCCCGCATGCGCGGTAAAGTTATTCAGGTATCCAAAGGTATTCGGGAACAGGACCTTGGGCAGGATGATGCCCTTTTCAGCATCATCCGCCAGCTTACCCCGGACCTGATCGGTCAGAGCTGCAAACGCTTCCAGCCTGGTCAGATAGTTTTGCGCATCCTGCAGATTTTCAACGCTATGCTGATCCTTAAGCAGGTTTGGAATATCCACCAGAGGCCCGGAAAGCTGATTAACAATATAAGGTAAGTGGCCACCCCAGGTATCTATATAACCGCCGCTAAATTGGGCATCACCGGCATAATAACGCGCCAGCACTTCGTTCACACGCAGGTGTAAACGATCATCTTCACTCATTTTATGCGCTTGCAGGCGTTTTAGTTTTTCTGCCGCATTATTCATATCAATTTGCAACGCCTGCATGCCCGATGCTGAGTAGTCAGGCAGCCTGTCGGCATAACTGCCGTATTGATCGGTGGATAGCTTTAAGGAGGTTGCCAGTGCAGGTTGATGATTAATAAAGGTTTGTGTATAGGCGTCAACTTGCTTGTCAATATCTGCGCGTGACAATGGCGCAGCAGCAGTCGCTGCTGAGTCGGCCTGATTGACCCGGCTTTCCTGAGCACAGCCCGACAGAGCAATCGCTACTGCGAGCGTGAGCGCGTTCAACTTATTCATTACTTAGCTCCAGTTTTTATTCTGCGTGTAGTGTATGTTGCTGGTATATCATATTTATCTACAATATACAGCCGCTTGCGACCACTCGTTGCGCCGCGTAGATAGTTGGCTTATTCAGCCATTTTGTTTATTCAGTATATAGCGCTGCACCGCCTGATTGTGCTCTCGTAAAGACTTGGAGAAATAATGGCTGCCATCCCCTTTTGAGACAAAATACAGATAATCCGTTTGTGCCGGCTGAGTGGCTGCTTTAATCGCAGCGAACGACGGCATGGCGATGGGTGTCGGAGGTAAGCCCTTAATTCGATATGTGTTGTAAGGCGTATGTTCGCGTAAATCACGGCGCTTGATGTCGCCGTCAAAGCGCTCACCCAGACCATAAATAACCGTCGGGTCCGTTTGTAGTCGCATCTTGCGGTTCAGGCGGTTTACAAAGACAGATGCAATGATCGGACGCTCTTGTGCTTTACCTGTTTCTTTTTCGATGATGGATGCCAGGATCAGCGCCTCATAGGCTGAGCTGATGGGCAAGTCGGCCGCCCTTTGTTGCCATGCGGATGCCAGCTGCTGATGCATACGCTCGCTGGCACGTTTTATCAGGGCAGATGCTTTACTGTGCGCGTGGTAATGATAGGTTTCGGGATATAACCAGCCTTCCGGATGAAAAGCCTGATCACCGGACAGCCCTGCTGTATCAAGGCGCATGTGCTTTGCCACGTCCGCTTCGTTCAGGTCAAAGTGAATAAAGGGTGCATCTTTGAGGTTTGTCAGTACCTGTTTAAAGGTTTGCCCTTCAATAATGGTGAACATGAAATCGGCCTGCGCCCCGGCACTTAGCTTTGATAGCGCATCGAGTACACTCAGACCCAGTAATTCGTAGACACCCGCTTTGACTTTGACTCGCTCCGGGAACACTTTGCCGTAAACCTGATAAGGCAAGCAGCTGTCTACCCAGCCCTGGCGTTGCCAGCGCTGGCAAATGGCCAAAAAGCTGTCTCCCCGCTTCACCTCAAAGTAGTGGGTATCGCTGCGAAGTGGTGCATCCTTAAACTCTGAAATGGTGTGCGTGGCTGCCAGTACAACAATGACTAATCCCAACAGCAAAAGTAAAATCAGCTTTTTCATCATGATCTAACAACAAGCTCCTTTGCCCAGGCATGCGCCTTATCCAGGTTGAAACAATGATTCTCAATCTGACGTACCGGCACCAGGCCCATCAGGCTGTTACACAGATAAACAGCGTCCGCCACATAAACAGACTCCAGGCTCAGAGAAGTCGTTTGAATGGCGTTATGCTGTTGCAGGCTTGAGAGAAAAACACCCTGGATCCCACAGTGAGATAAATCGGGCGTATACCAGTGCTTATCTTTATAGATCAGAATGTTGGCTGCCGAACTTTCGATGACCTGGCCGTGTAAATCCAGCACAAGGACGTCATCCGCAGCTTTGTGGGCGGCATTTTGTTTAATGAGCACCTGCTCAAGGCGGTTTAGTGTTTTCAGTCCGGCCAACATAGGTTGGTGACCCAGACGGACATCTGACAAGGCCAGAGTCACACCCTCATCATGCCAGCGCGCATAATGGGCCGGATACGACGATAGCGACACCAGCGTTGTAACCTGAGGCTCCTCAGGCAAGCCATAACCCCTGCCGCCTTCTCCTCGAGTGATCACCACTTTGAGCACGCCCTGAGCCACTTCCCTTGACGCACACTCGCATTGCTCTGTCAGTGCCCTGTAGTCTATCTCTGGGAAATACAAAGCATTTGCACACTGCGCCAGGCGTTTTAAGTGGCCTTCCCAGCGCTCCAGTTTTCCCGCTGAAATTTTAACCGTTGTAAAAAAGCCATCGCCATAATTGAGGCCCCGATCCCGGCTGCTTACCTGCTGCATTAATCTTTACCACACCAAATTGATTGCGCCAACTGTATCATATCTGAAGTTTAGACGGTGCCATATGGGCATAAAAAAACCCGGCATTGCCGGGCTTCTATACTGAGTTAACTATCAGACTTTCTTAAACAACAAAGAGCCGTTTGTGCCGCCGAACCCAAATGAGTTACATAGCGCATAGTCTAACTTAGCATCACGTGCCGTGTGAGGTACGTAATCAAGGTCGCACCCCTCATCCGGATTATCTAGGTTGATGGTCGGCGTGACCTTTTGGTGCTGTAGTGACAAAATACTGATGATAGACTCTACAGAGCCTGCAGCACCCAATAAGTGACCCATCATAGACTTAGATGAGCTCACCATCACATCTTTCGCAGCATCACCGAAAATAGACTTAACGGCTGAAGTTTCTGCCTTATCACCTGCAAATGTTGACGTACCATGTGCATTGATGTAGCCAATCTGCTCGGCGTTAACACCGGCATCCTGTAAGGCATTTTCCATCGCCAGTGCAGCACCTGCGCCATCTTCTGGCGGTGACGTCATGTGATAAGCATCGCCACTCATACCAAAGCCAACCAGCTCTGCGTAGATTTTCGCGCCACGTGCTTTCGCGTGTTCATACTCTTCCAGCACAATCACACCTGCACCATCGGCCAGGACGAAACCATCACGATCTTTATCCCAAGGGCGCGACGCCGCTTGTGGATCATCATTGCGTGTCGATAAAGCACGCGCTGCACTAAAGCCACCCATACCAATTGGCGTCGACGCTTTCTCTGCGCCACCGGCAACCATAGCATCCGCATCGCCGTAGGCTATCATACGTGCCGCATGGCCGATGTTATGCAGGCCTGTCGTACATGCCGTCACAATAGAAATGTTAGGGCCTTGCAGGCCGTGCATAATAGACAGGTGACCTGAGATCATATTGATGATGGTCGAAGGCACATAAAAAGGAGACAGCTTGCGAGGGCCGCTATTCAGTAGCTTGACATGGTTTTCTTCAATCAGCGTCAGGCCCCCGATCCCAGAACCCACAGCGACACCAACGCGCTTGGCATTTTGTTCTGTGATTTCCAACCCGGAATCTTTAAGCGCCTGTACGCCCGCCGCGATGCCGTACTGAATGAACAAGTCCATTTTCTTGGCATCTTTCTTTGACATGTATTGAGTCTCGTCAAAATCATTGACCAGACCCGCAAATTTGGTACCGAACTGAGTTGTGTCAAAGTGTGTGATATTGCGAATACCACTTCGGCCTTCTAACAAGCCCTGCCAGGTTGACTCGACGTCATTACCTAGCGGCGTCAACATACCTAAGCCAGTTACTACGACTCGACGTTTAGCCACGGTTTCCTCCAAAAGGGATTTTCGAAATGATGGGGGGATAAATGATCAGGGCAGCGAATGCTGCCCTAATTTAAAACCGTTAATTACTCAGCGTGAGCAGTAACGTAATCGATCGCTGCCTGAACAGTAGTGATTTTCTCAGCTTCTTCATCAGGGATCTCAGTGTCGAACTCTTCTTCCAGAGCCATTACCAGCTCAACAGTGTCAAGAGAATCAGCACCCAGATCGTCTACGAAAGACGCTTCTGATTTTACTTCTTCTTCTTTAACACCTAGTTGCTCAACGATGATTTTTTTTACGCGTTCTTGGATGTCGCTCATTCTTCTTTCCTTTATTTAAACGCTATCGCGTTAATTTCAGATTGCGGCGTAGTTTACGGCGCATCATACTGTGATTCAAGGATTGACCATGACTTTTTTTTCTGGTCAAACCTGTTACTAAATATTTTGTACTTTTATCGCCTATTTTAATAGCAATTTCAAGTAAGATTGCCGCAAGATCACAAAAAATTAAACCTCGCGAGCAATTGTTACACCATATACATAGCGCCGTTTACGTGCAAAGTTTCGCCAGAAACATAAGCACCAGCATCAGATGCGAGATAAACTGCTGCCGCTGCGATTTCTTCCGGCTTACCAAGGCGCCCTGCTGGCACGTTCGCGAGCGTTGCCGCCTTTTGCTCGTCAGTTAGCTCATCAGTCATGTCTGTTTGGATAAAGCCAGGTGCAATCACGTTAACGGTAATACCACGTGATGCCACTTCTCGGGCCATAGATTTTGAGAAACCAATCACACCTGCTTTAGCAGCTGCATAGTTCGCCTGACCCGCATTACCCATTGTGCCAACCACAGAGCCAATATTAATGATACGGCCTGATTTTTTCTTCATCATAGGACGCAAAACAGCCTTAGACAAACGGAAAATTGAACTCAGGTTAGTATCAAGGATCTCATCCCACTCTTGATCTTTCATGCGCATCAACAAGTTATCACGGGTAATACCCGCATTGTTAACCAACACATCCACATCACCCAGGTCTTGCTTAATCGCCTGAAGCGTGGCTTCAATCGATTCTGCGTCAGTTACATTAAGCTTGTAACCTTTACCATTTTCGCCCAGATAGTCAGAAATCTTTTCTGCACCCGATTCGCTTGTTGCAGTACCTGCTACCTTTGCACCTTGTGCTACCATCGCATTTGCAATAGCCTTACCAATACCACGGCTTGCGCCTGTAACAAGTACCACTTTACCTGTTAAATCAAATAGGTTTGTCATATTCAATTCCGTCATTTACTTAGCAGACGTGATTGCTGCCGTATCATTGACGGCGCTACACGCTACAGATTTATCAATTCGTTTAACCAGGCCAGTGATAACTTTACCCGGGCCAAATTCGTAAGCCTGAGTGATCCCTTCTTTCGCCAATTGCTGTACCGTCTCAGTCCAACGCACGGGGCTATATAGCTGACGAATCAGGGCATCTTTAATTGCATCACCACTTTGCTGCGCAACAACGTCGACATTATTGATCACTGGAAAGTTGGGTGCTGAAAACTCGATCTCGGCAAGATCTGCTGCAAGTTGCTCGGCCGCAGGTTTCATTAACGCGCAGTGAGAAGGCACGCTTACAGCCAGAGGCAGTGCACGCTTCGCTCCCGCCTCTTTACAGGCTTCTGATGCACGCTCTACCGCTTCTTTGTGACCAGCAATGACCACCTGGCCTGGAGAGTTGAAATTGACCGGCGCCACAACTTGCTGCTCTGATTGTTCCTCACAAATCTTCGCAATGGTCTCGTCATCCAGACCTATGATTGCAGCCATTGACCCAGTACCTGCCGGTACTGCCTGTTGCATATACAAGCCACGTTTTTCAACCAGTTTAACGGCCGTAGACAGCTCAAGCACGCCTGCACACACCAGGGCAGAATATTCACCCAAACTGTGTCCCGCTAATACCAGTTCAGCGTCTACCTGTTCGGTTTGCCATTGACGGAAAATCGCCACACTGGCAGTCAACAATGCAGGCTGGGTGCGGTGTGTTTCATTTAGCTCGCTTTCAGGACCATCTAAAACGAGTTTTGCCAGGTCATAACCCAGTGCTGCAGAGGCCTCTGCAAAGGTATCCTGAACAACTTTGGAAGTTTCTAATAATTCCGCCAACATGCCAACGCTCTGAGAGCCCTGGCCTGGAAATAGTAAAGCAATCTTTTGTGACATAGTGTGCTCTTATGATTTCTGTATTCTGCCATTTCCTTAGCCACACTATTTGGATGAAACTAGGATCTGACAGATGTCTCTTCAATCGGCGCCATTTCTTCAAAGGCCGCCTGGATTTTATCTGGAATACGTCTATCGACCTCTCTGGCCGCTTCTTCAATCGCGGCCATAAAAGCCTTCTTCGACGCATTTCCGTGACTTTTCACTACAATACCGCGCAATCCTACCAGACTTGCGCCATTATACTGGTCGGGGTTCACACGTTTATACAGTTTTTTTATGACGGGCCTGAGTAAAAACGCCAGACTGCGGTAAAAAAGGTGCTTTTTCAACGCTTTTGTAAACTTAAACATGATAAGTTTGGCAATTCCTTCGCAGGTTTTCAATGCGACGTTACCAACAAAACCCTCACACACAATGACGTCTGACTTACCTGAAAATATATCACTCCCTTCGCAATAGCCCTGATAATTGATGGCGGAACAGCCTTGCATCAATCTGGCAGCTTGCTTTATCCCATCGTGCCCTTTTATGTCTTCAAGCCCGATGTTGAGCAGGTGAACTTTAGGTTTGTCCAGTTTCAGTGCAGCACCTGCGACTATGGAACCCATAATGGCAAACTGTAATAAGGTTTCGGGATCGCACTGTATGTTAGCACCAAGGTCCAGCAAATAAACGGGTTGTTTTTTTTCTGTTGGTACAGAAGTGATTAAAGCGGGCCTTTTGATACCGGGCAGCATTTTCAGAACGTAGTGCGCCATACTCAATAGTGCGCCAGTATTACCGGAACTGACACATGCTTGCGCCTGACCTGACTTAACCAGGTCCAGTGCCACTCGCATGGAGGAATTTCGTTTGTTGCGCAATGCCTGAGCCGGATCACACGTATTGGTGACGACTTCGTCGCAATGCTTAACGATTAAACGTGGATGTGACAGGGCGTTGGCTTTTTCGAGCGCACTTTCAAGAACGGTTCGGTTGCCACAGAGCAACAAAATTAAGCGGGGGTGTTTTTCGACTGCAGCGAGCGCGGCAGGTATAGATGAACGGGGGCCGTAATCGCCCCCCATCATATCTAACGCTATGGTTAGATCAGCGTGCATAAAGCAATCTCTTACTTAGAAATTACTTTTTCGCCTTTGTAGTAACCGTCAGCAGTTACGTGGTGACGACGGTGAGTCTCACCAGAAACTTGATCTACAGTTAGTGTAGGACCGTTAATAGCATCGTGTGAACGACGCATGCCACGACGTGAACGTGACACTTTACTTTTTTGTACCGCCATTAGCCTATCTCCTAAGAATCTTTCTTAAGTTGTTTTAAAATTTCAAATGGATTTGGTTTACTCTCTTGTTCTTCTATATCACCAAAGCTAACTGGCTTATCAGAAAAAGAACAAGATGCTTCTGTATGCTTAGGAACGATTGGGATCGCCAGTATCAACTCATCTTCGACAATTTGCCGCAGATTAATCTCACCTTCTTCATCCAACTCCACAACATCATAACACTCAGGGAGTTCTTCCGACTCTGTACCGAATCCGACTGGCGAATACGCAAAGTCTTGTTCCAAATCCAACCCTAATTCATCGTTACAACGCTGACACAGCACGGTGACTTTGGCTTGCACGTTTCCACGTACCACAACCAAACCTTGCTGGTCTGTTTCGCAACGAATAGTTACCGCTATTTCACCTACTTGATCTTGCACAACTTGCTGCAAACGAGAAAGTTCTTCAAGCGCTATCACACCGTCATAACTGGCCCGGCGCTGTGCCGCTTTGCAAGGATCAATGGTGATGGGAATTTTCACCTTTTGCATAGGGGCTGCATCATATAGATAGTTAATGCTTTAGTCAAAGCAAAATTAAACTTTCATATTGTTTTTAACCACGTTGTGATTATCCTATGGAGAATTTACTACAACGCAGTGACGGTACTTATGAAATCACCACTTATATTAGCCTCCAGCTCACCATTTAGACAGCAAATTTTAGCAAAATTGTGCCTGCCATTTGACAGCTTTTCTCCCGACATTGATGAATCAGTTTTACCTCAAGAGACGCCTGCCGAGCTGGTTGCCAGATTAAGTGAAAGCAAAGCGCGTGTCGCGCATCAGAATTATAGCAGTGGATTGGTCATTGGCTCAGATCAGGTCGCTTTATTTGACGGCCAGATCCTCGGTAAACCTCACACGGTGGAAAACGCTCATGCGCAGCTCAAACAATTCAGCGGTCAGGTGGTCACTTTTCTCACCGGGCTATGCGTCTATGAGCTCGAGACGCAGCGAGCCGTAACTAAAGTTGTGCCGTTTAAAGTGCATTTTCGTCAGTTAACAGACGCCCAGATTGAGCAATATGTCGCAAAGGAGCAGCCGCTTAACTGTGCGGGGAGTTTTAAAAGTGAAGGACTGGGTATTTGCCTGTTCGATAAACTTGAGGGAGACGATCCCAATACATTAATTGGGCTCCCTCTGATTGAACTGACTAAATCACTGGGCGAATTCGGCGTCGACGTACTCGGACAGTAGGAAGTCACTCAGCTGAGCATAACTATGGCACAATGCCAGTGGCGCGTAAGCCTTGAGCTGCGCTTCGCTGGCAGCACCAAGGGTGACAGCGACAGCCGGTACTTTGGCATTGCTTGCCAGCGCCATATCAATCCCGGTATCGCCTACCATAATAGCCTCTTCAGGGGACACATCCAGCTCATGCAAGATCTGCAGCAGCATATCCGGATCGGGTTTTGACTTTGCGTCATCCGCTGTCTTAGTAACACTAAAGTAGTCACTCAAACCACTGTGCGCCAACAAATTATCCAGGCCTGCACGACTTTTGCCAGTCGCAACAGCAAGTAAGGTCCCTTGAGCCTTCAATTCTGCCAGTAGTGCTGCAACTCCCTCAAACACGATGATGGGCGTTGTGTCTTCTTTATATAGACGTTTATACGTCAATGCTAAATCAGCCGCCTTATCTTGTTGCTCTGGGAACAAAGTTGCCATGGCCTTCTCTAGTGACAAACCTATGATTGACTTGGCTGCCTCATTTGAAATGGGCTCAAGCCCATGACATGCCGTTACCTTATGAAGGGTATTAACAATTTTAGGCACAGTGTCCATGACCGTACCATCCCAATCGAAAATAACCAGTTTATATGCCATGGGTACCTCTTAATGTTGCAAGGCAGTGCTCCAGCGCTTTGTCCAGCGGTGCTTCAACATGAAGCGTAGTCTCATGCTTAGGATGGATAAATCTGAGCTCACGGGCATGCAAGAACAAGCGACCCAGGCCGAGCTGGCGCATTTGGCTGTCGAACACCTGATCGCCATACTTATCATCACACGCTATTGGGTGACCTTTGCACTGAGTATGCACACGGATCTGGTGGGTGCGTCCCGTGACAGGCGATGCCTGAACCAAAGTCGCACCGTTGAAGCGTTCCAGTACCCGAAAGCGCGTATGCGACGCTTTGCCTTCTTCGTGATCAACTCGCACCACCCGCTCGCCGGATTGCAGGGTGTTTTTGCGCAGCGGCTCAGTGACATTTTTATGCTTTGCAGACCACTCACCACACACCAGAGCCCAGTAATTCTTTTCCATGGTTTTTTCTCTGAGCTGTTCGTGCAACCCTTTGAGAATGGCGCGACGTTTTGAGATCAGTAAACAGCCGGAGGTATCACGATCGAGACGGTGTACTAACTCCAAATTTCTTTCTTCCGGGCGCAAAGCACGAATTGCTTCAATCAGTCCATAGCTCAGACCGCTGCCGCCGTGCACCGCCATGCCGGATGGCTTATTCATGACAATCAGATACTTATCTTCATACAGAATCGCATCTTCCAGCCCGGCTACTTTGTCCAGGTTCTTTGGTACAAACTCTGACTTCTCTGCCACTTTAACCGGTGGAATACGCACTTCGTCGTTCAGTTGCAGCTTATACACCGGCTTGACCCGCTTTTTGTTAACCCTGACCTCCCCTTTGCGAAGAATTTTGTAGATTGCACTCTTTGGCACCCCCTTGAGGTGGGTAAGCAAAAAGTTATCTATGCGCTGACCGAGTTGGTCTTCTGTTATGGTTACAAAACTTACCTTTAAGCCGGTTTTTTCTGACATTGCCTAATCACTGAATTGAGTAATAATTTAGTTGCTATCACGGAGGTATTAGTGGGATAATCGGCCCGCCTATCTTTGCGAGCGTGCTTTTTATCGCATTGATGCCGCTGTGATGCACATCTTGGGTGGAGGATCATACAGATTAGAGCTGAGATTTCCACAGCTTTATCGACCCGGCCCAGTGACAAATACGTGCGTTTAATCTTAAATGAAGCGTGTAATAGTTCATTGTACTGATTAAACACAGCTAAATAACCGAAATTAAAAGCAATAATTATTAATGTCTTGTGTAGTTTAGTCGGGATACGTTTAGGCCCGTGCGACATCCGCAAGTTGAGTGAAACACTCAGTAACCCGCCACTTAAAAAAGCAGTGTGGCGTAAGCGTTACATGCGGAAGTAAATGATTGTTCCCGTCTCCCAGTCGTGAGACTGCATTATAAAAATAGGAACACTAAACACCTGAACTAGCGTGCACAGGCAAAGTGTAAAAAAATTAAGTAGAGTAAAAATATGAAACGTATGCTGATCAATGCGACGCAGCAAGAAGAAATGCGCGTTGCACTGGTTGACGGCCAGCGTCTGTACGATCTTGATATCGAAAGCCCTGGTCATGAACAGAAAAAAGCTAATATTTACAAAGGTAAAATCACTCGTATAGAACCTTCCCTAGAAGCCGCTTTTGTTGATTATGGTGCTGAGCGCCACGGTTTCCTCCCTCTCAAAGAAATAGCCAAAACATACTTCCCATCAGGTTATACCTTCAACGGTCGTCCAAACATCAAAGATGTGATCAAAGAAGGTCAGGAAGTCATTGTTCAGGTTGATAAAGAGGAACGAGGCCAAAAAGGTGCGGCACTGACCACTTTTATCAGTGTTGCCGGTAGCTACCTGGTACTGATGCCAAATAACCCTCGGGCAGGCGGTATTTCTCGTCGTATCGAAGGTGATGAGCGTATCGAGCTAAAAGAAGCCTTGAGCCGCCTGAATCTACCTAAAGGCATGGGTCTGATCGTACGTACAGCGGGTGTGGGTAAGTCTTTTGAAGAATTAGAGTATGACCTGAAAGCCTTGCTGGTACACTGGGAAGCTATCCAAAATGCTGCGGACAGCGGCAAAGCACCTTTCTTAATCCACCAGGAAAGTAACGTTATCTTCCGTGCTATCCGCGACTATTTGCGCCGCGATATCGGTGAGATCCTGATTGATAAAGCCCGTGTATTCGAAGAAGCGAAAGCCCATATTGAGCGCTTCCGCCCAGACTTTATTAACCGCGTTAAGTTATACCAGAACGACGTTCCGCTGTTCACGCACTACCAAATCGAAAGCCAGATAGAGTCAGCTTTCCAGCGTGAAGTGCGTTTGCCTTCTGGCGGCTCAATCGTCATTGATCCAACTGAAGCACTGACCTCTATCGATATCAACTCCTCTAAGGCAACCAAAGGGGGTGATATTGAAGAAACGGCACTAAACACCAACCTCGAAGCGGCAGACGAAATTGCTCGTCAACTACGTTTGCGTGACCTGGGTGGTCTGATAGTGATCGACTTCATTGATATGACGCCACCACGTCACCAGCGTGAAGTAGAAAACCGTCTGAAAGATGCAGTACGTGCCGACCGCGCCCGCGTACAAATTGGTAAAATTTCACGCTTCGGCCTGCTAGAAATGTCACGCCAGCGCTTGCGTCCTTCACTGGGTGAAGCCAGCCAGCATTCTTGTCCTCGTTGTGACGGCCAGGGCACGATCCGTTCAAACGAATCAATTGCTTTGTCTATCCTGCGTCTAATCGAAGAAGAAGCGATTAAAGAAAACACGGCTCAGGTTAACGCACAGGTACCTGTAAAAGTGGGCTCTTACCTGCTTAACGAAAAGCGCCGTGCGGTTCAGCGCATTGAAAAGCGCCACAACTGTGACGTTGTGATCATTCCTAACCAGCACATGGAAACACCACATTATGACGTGGTCCGTCTGCGCAAAGATGATGTGCCAGAGAGTGTGAGCTACGAACAGGTTGCTACCCCTGAAGTTGAAGAGATAGCCGCACCTATCGCTGCGCCAGTGGTAAAAGAAGAGCCGGTTCTTAAAGGCGTTGCAATGCCAACTGCCCCAGCGCCAGCCCCTGCAGCAGCGCCACAAGCTGCACAAACAACCAAGCAGCCAGAGACTCAAAACAAAGCACAAGAGGAAGCGGGCCTGCTAAGCCGCATCGGAACTTGGCTGAAAGGCCTGTTTGGTGGTGAGGAAGAGCAAAAAGAGGAAGAGCAGCCTAAGCAGCAACCTCGACAGCGCCAGGACAATCGTCGCCGTAACCAGCAACGTCGCAAAAACCGTAACCGTAATGACCGTCGTAACGATGGTCGTAACGATGGTCGTAACGATGGTCGTAACGAAAACCGCAGCGATGAGCGTAACGACAGCCGTAAAACTGAGTTAGACAATAACGACAGCAAGACACGCAAAGATGAACGTAACGACAACCAGGAACGCAGCGAAGGCCGTAACAAGCGCCGTCGTCAGAACCAGCGTCGTCGCAACGATTCAGATAAAGCAAAGCAAAGTGCTGAGCCAGTTACTGAACAAAAGCAAGACAATACTGAAAACGCAACTCAGGAGAAAGCGAATAAGCCACGTCGCCAGCGCCGCAACCTGAAAAAGAAAGTACGTATTGAGGGTGAAGTAAAAGCCACTCAAGCTAATGACGAGAGCGCTAACACGCAACCAGAGCGTGCACAGACTCCAGAGCAGCAGCCTGAGCCAGCACAACAGCCAGTTACCGAGCAAAGCAATGACGCTACAGTCAAAGCCGCAGCCCCGCAAGAAGCTGCAGAGCAAGTGCAAACAGTAGATGCACCAGCTGATGAAGTGGTAACACAGACTCAAGCATTGAGTCAGAACAATGCGCAGGGTGAAGAGACAAGCGAAGAAGACAAAGAGCAACGAGAGCAACCTCGTACTCGCTCTCGTCGTTCGCCGCGTCACCTGAGAGCGGCAGGTCAAAAGCGTAAACGCAACGACAATAAAGACGCAACACCGGCATTTGTACCTGTTGCTGATCAGGCTGCCGCCGAGTTTGAAGCTGAGCTAAACGCTACTGCAAAAACATCAGACGCAGAGCCACAGCAAGTGGCGAGTGAAACTGAAGCGCCTGTTGTAGACGCGCCAGTAGCGGAGCAAGTGGAAGCACCTACTGCTGAAGCGCCTGCTACTGAGCAAGTGGAAACACCTGCTGCTGAAGCACCTGCTACAGAGCAAGTGGAAGCACCTGCTGCTGAAGCACCAGCTACAGAGCAAGTGGCAGCAACTGCTGATGAAGCGCCTGCTACAGAGCAAGTGGAAGCACCTACTGCTGAAGCGCCTGCTACTGAGCAAGTGGAAACACCTGCTGCTGAAGCACCTGCTACAGAGCAAGTGGAAGCACCTGCTGCTGAAGCACCAACTACAGAGCAAGTGGCAGCAACTGCTGATGAAGCGCCTGCTACAGAGCAAGTGGAAGCAGCTGCTGCTGAAGCACCTGCTACAGAGCAAGTGGAAGCAGCTACTGCTGAAGCGCCTGCTCCAAAGCAAGTGGAAGCTCCAGCTGCTGAAGCGCCAGCTACAGAGCAAGTAGAAGCACCTGCTGCTGAAGCCCCAGTAACAGAGCAAGCTGAAGTAGCTCCTGTTGTTGAAACGCAGGAAACTCCTGTAACTGCAACTCCTGCAGCGCAAGTTGTATCGGGCCGGGCACGTTACCAATACGTCGCCGAAGCGCCAATGACAAAAGCAGCAGCTGATGACAGTGCAGAGGTTGCTATTACTGTCTCGGCAATGCCAGACTCAATGCGTGAAAAGGTCAGTGACAGTGGCCAGGGTTCTGGCTCTAAGTCGCCAACAGCACGAGCCAGCTCAGCAATGGCATCGCCAGCAAGCTACGAATAAGCTTTGCATAACCACTAAAAGGGGCCGCCTAAGCGGCCCTTTTTGATCCTCCCTAAAGTCCCCGTGAACGCTGAAAGTTCATAACGCTTACTCAATCAAGCTCAGAGAAAGCAACGTATAACCACCCACTCGCTTCAATAGCTTCAGCTGCCATGCGAAAGGTTCAAGATGATGGGGGCCACCCGCTTGTTTAAACAGTCAGCAAGGCAAGAATATCTCGTCGTTAAACAGTTAAACTTTGCTGTTTTGCACCTCTTAACTAGACCTATGCCCAATAAATATCAGAGGTTTTCTTCTTAGACATGGCTTTCAGGTAAATGGTGATGAGTATCAGGTGACAGCGATCAGCTAGGGCGCAAAGAATTGCATCAGGCTGGTCATTTGATAAAAGAAAAGCACAATGAAACGGGAATACCAGCTCTGTTCGAACTGTTATTCCCGTGAGGAATTAAATATAGAGTTTTTCAGTCGCCAGTACTTTTTTCAGATAGCGGCGCGTTTCGTTGTAAGGCAAACCTTGCTGCAACGCCTCTAGCACACGCTCAGGAGACAGTGAGTTAATCACTCTCGCTGCACGTTTGATATTGCGCGAACCGTCAGCATTAAACACACTCGCGACATTACCCGCGCCCGTGTTATACGCTGCAATCATGCAGTACTTACGGCTCAAGGGATCCTTAATCGCACTCAGATAACGATCATTGAGCAAATGTAGGTAGGCAGTACCGGCCTCGATGTTATTATCAACAACATACAAATACGGCGGACTCATTGGCTCATCCAGCTTGTGCAGGAAGCGATTAACATCAACCCCCGCGCTGGTAGGCACGATTTGCATTAAACCAAATGCCGGAATATGTGATTTTGCTAACGGATTAAAGTGGCTTTCTGTATGCATAACCGCCAGTACCAGGCTGGGTTCTATTTCAAAACGCTCACTTTGCTTTGCTATCTGGCCTTGGTACTGGGCTGCACGTTTATGTGCCAGGCCATTTTTCGGCATTTTAATCCGGACCTGGGTGACCTGCTGAGGCTCAGTCTTTGAGATTTGTTTAACAGACTTGGTCAGATTTTTAATGCGCTTGGTAGCCAATTGATCCAGCTCCGCCTTTTTGGTTGTAAGCTGCTTGCTCGCGGCTTCAACTACTTGCGGATCAGACTCCAGCGCCAGTGCTTCATCGGCTTGCTGTTCTGCGAGCTTCTTCTGCTCCTGGGTTTGCTGCTTGATCTGGGCTTTTGCCGCTATAATGGACTTCACACGAAGTCCATTATCTATCGCAACTTGTTTGCGCTCACTCACGCCATCGTCCAGAGCACCGCCACTGAGAAATGAACGAAACAGCTCATCTTCAGATTGTTTAAATCTCTCAATCGCCTGTGAAACCTGCTCATCCGAGACATGAGAACCGGCATGATGCCGCACACTGAGCACAATTTCATTGTTTTCAAAATCGACTTCCAGGCGCTCCCGGTTATCCTCGGAATAGCTGACAAACTGGCTTTGGTCAGAAACCTTCGCTTCTCCCCACTGTTGGATCAGTTGGTCACGAAACGCATCAAATTCAGCAAAATGCGTCTCAACATAGTCATTAAATTCTTGTAAATGCTGCGCCTTATAGCGCTCAAATTCCGTTTGTTCCTGGGCGCTGTTGTCATAGGTTTGCATTGCCGCTTCCAGCTCATTAAATAAACTGGATGTACTGGCAACCGCTGCCGCGGCGGCAAACTGAGATGCAATCGTCAATGCAAGTATGGTTTTCACAGCCCACTCCTATCAATGAATAGCGCACCTTTCGGTGCGCTAACGAGTCGATTAATTGGTTAATCTGGCGATTTCTTTTTCCAGATCTTTTTCTGCTTTAAATGCCTTGAACTCCTGATACAGGAATTGCTCATCTTGCGGATTAATTTGTTTCTTGCTCTCTTTCACCAGGTCTTTAAACAGACTTTTTGTCAGTGCCGGTGATAATGTCGTCAGTGCACAGAAATAATCTTTGCCGCCAATTTCAACGACGTCGGCTTTAATCACACGAGAGCCATTAAGCGTTTGCTTTGTTAGCTGCTTTGAAACTGAGCTAAACGTCGCGCCCACAGTGGTTTCTTCGTTCGCATCGGTACGGTTAGAAAATGTTTTGTCTAGCCCTTCAATGCGTGTTTCAATCTGTTGAGCCAACGCCAGCCTTGCGTTAGCCACTGCCATTTTCTGGTCAATCGAGATGTTTCCAGAGAACTTCACACAATCGGCAGCTGCGATGCCATTTTCAACAGCCGGGTTCAAAACCCAGTCTGGTATATTTATCTTCGACTCAGAGGCAGTTTTTTCTCCAGTCGAGCTACAGGCTGTTAACATCCCTGCCACGAGCATAGTAGTAATAAGCGGTTTGATCTTCATGATATTGTCCTTCGAGCTATTGATTGCTAAGCGATGAATTAAATTTAACAAAAGCCAGATTGCTTTACAGTAATAAATTGTAAGAACGATTTCTTACAATATTCAGCTTCAAAAAAAGCAAAATAATCTTTAAGTTAGTGCAAATATATCCAACTTTTTTGGTATAGTCACCGTAAACTTTATTACAAGCAAAGGAAGCGTAATGCTCTCTCTATTCAATACTTTGCATTATCGAGCTTGGCTAACCGTGGCACTGATTGTGGTTCTGACTGGATGCAATACAACACCCGCTAACAAAAATGCAATTCTGCTTGCCCAGCAAGGTCAGTTTGAGCAAGCAAAGACCGCGATTGAAACTTCGTACCCGGCTTCGGGTAAAAATAAACTGTTACGCCACCTTGAGCTTGGCACTTTGTATCATCTTGAGCAAAGATACCAGCTAAGTAACGAAAACCTCGACAAAGCCAAAGCGATTATTGAAGAGCAATACACCATCAGTGTTTCGGAACAAGCGCTGGCATTGCTAAGCGGCCCGACTTACACGACGTTCTCCGGGAAAGAGTTCCACCGCCCGCTTATCAATGTTTTTAAAGCACTGAACTATAACGCTTTAGCAAATCAATACCCCGCACAAAGACAATATTACCTGGACGCCGCCCTGGTTGAAATGCGCCAGCTTGATACCTACTTATCAACGCTCACTGATGAAACTGGTGGTTATGACGGAAAACCCAGCGGTGACGGTCTCACCGACCGAGTGATGCGCATTTTGCAGCCGCTACTGGCACCAAACGACCTGCTAAAAAACATCGATTATAAAGATGACGCCTTTGCTCATTATATCAGTGGCATTCTTTATGAAAGTAGCAACGAGCTGGATGCAGCCCGTATTCAGTATCAAAGGGCCGCAGAGGCATTTGAGCAAGGTTTTGCAGACCAGTACGACTTAGGCACTCACGCCACAAAACAGGCCTATACGGACCTGGCACGCGTCATGCAAAAAGCCGGTGGCTATCGTAATGAACTGAACGAACTCGAGGAAAAATGGGGCGACAGCATCAATGAAGCCAGGCAAGCGGGTCCCCGCCTGACCGTTGTTCAAAATGCGGGCATTGGCCCACAACGTAAAGAGTTTAATTTACTGCTACGCGCAGACCACAGTGCTAAAGCATTGGTTGTTACCCCTATCCTTTGGGGAACATCAGCGGAGCGAAAAGCGCAAATGTGGTGGTTCCAGATGCTGTACGCAGACACCAGCCTGTTCGATATGATGCAAAACTACGCCACCGGCGACCTGGGTGACGTTGCCATGGGGGCATTGACCAAACGTCTGCCATTAGGCGACACTCTGTGGCAAAGCGCAAAAACGGCTGGATTGATAGACGCACTGGAGCACGGTAGTCGTATTGCGGTGACCTACCTCGAGCCATTCGAGCAGAAAATAGATAAATCTGAACTTTGGATTGAAGGTAAAAAAGTCGCTGAACTGGATAACTATCACTCTGTTAGCCTGCTGACCTTACAAAGCGCGCTGAAAAATGCCAACCGGGAAATGCAAATTGCACTTACCCGTGAAGTGGTTAAAGCCATGACTGCCCATAAAGCAATACAAAGCACCGGGCTGCAGGCATTTGATGGCTTTGCTAAATTGGCAACCAGCGTAGTAAACGCGGTCACGGCCGGTGCCGACCTACGCCAGTGGCAGTCACTCCCAGCGCAGATCAAGCTCACCCAGGTACCGGTAACCTTGGGCACCGTTAATATCACGCTCAAAACTAAACTGCGCTCGGGCAAAGTAATAGAACAATCTGACACACTTGAGATCAACAAAAATATGACGCTGTGGCATACCCGTACTTTCATTGAAAGTGCCCAATCCGCAGCACCAACCACTCTGCTTACAATGGAATAATTGTTATGAACTGTAAAACCACACTTTTAAAGCTAACTCCTTTGGTTGTTGCATGTAGCTTAGCTATTACTGGCTGCTCGTCAACAAAAGTACAAAGAGTAGATGCAAATCAAGAGGTTGCTCTTTCTGACAAGTGGAACGGTAAGGACTCGCAACTGGTTGCAGAGGCCATGATCAACGATATGTTGAGCTTTCCATGGGTTAACGATCACTTACAAAAAGAAGGCACTCGCCCTGCTATTATAATCCAGTCAGTACGCAACAAGTCGCATCAGCATATTGCGGTTGATACCTTTTTAAATGACTTAAAACGTTCAATTTTACGCAGCGGCCAGGCGGACTTTGTTGCAAACAAAGATGTTCGTCAGGAGATCCGCGACGAAAGGAAAGATCAGGAGCTTAACGCCAGCCTCGAGACACAAAATGAGATGGGTCAGGAACAAGGTGCGGATTATGCCCTGTCAGGCACCATCAACTCATTCGTTGACGAGCAAGGCGGCGATCGCGTAACTTTTTATCAGGTCGACCTGAGATTGATCGATATGACCACAAACCGTGAGGTATGGAATGGACAGAAGAAAATTCAAAAACTGCAGGAGCGCTCGCGCTTTGGCTTCTAAGCCGCTGCTTGCCACTTTGCTAACAGCCGCAATTCTTAGCGGCTGTAGCGCAAATAACGCAAGCCAGACACCTGCTGATACTAAGCCTGCATGGATCACTGCCATGCCCAGTTCTAGCTACATGATTTATGGTGTTGGCAGTGCGCAAAATACCGGTGACTTGCAGCAGGCCAAACTGGCAGCACAGGAGTCAGCCAGACTTGCTCTGGCTAAACAGCTCAATGTAACCATCTCAGCCAATACCCGGATTGAGCAATCTGCCACTGAGAAGTCAATGCAGTTTCACGTCGATGAGCTGATTAACTCTCAGGTGCCTGACATTCATTTGCAGGGGGTTAAAATTGAAGATGAATACATCAGTGCAGATCAGCAAACAGCGTTTGCATTAGCAGTCTTTAACCGCACCGAAGCCGCCATGCAAACAGAGTTGACCATTCGTGCACTCGATGAAGAAATTGCCCAATTCAGATTGGCAACTGGTGGCGGTAAGTCTGGGCAGTTGAAAAAGGCCGTCGCGCTTAAAGAGCTGTTAGTCAAACGCAGCAAGCAGAATCGTTATCTGACACAGCTGCAAGCTGCCCCAATCGCCTTGTCTGACGCTGTTCGCGCTAAGCAAGATGAAGCGGATGCAGTCATTAATAGCATCAGCTTTAGTATCGAGGGTGACACTCCTGCACATCGCAAGGTCCGCGATATCCTGGCAAAAGCGCTCAGCTCTCAGGGGATCAAAGTCACCACCGGTGAGGCGGACTTTACCCTAAAGTTTACCGTAGACTGGCAGGACATGAGCAAGGCTAACACTTTTTACAGTGTGGCTGAGAGCTACTTAGTCGTAATGGAAAACGGCGAAGAGCAGGCACATTTTAATACCAAAGTGAAAGCAGCATCGGGTTATAAAGATACGGCCAGAAGCAACGCCATGACTAAGTTGGCAAACAAACTAGGCACTCAACTGGCGCAGTTTGTGGTGACCGGCAAATCCTAAGCTGAACAATCCCTATTGTCGGCTTAACGAAAAGGGCTAACACAAGTTAGCCCTTTTTAATTTACTCACTGTCTTCTTGATAGAATTTTTCCAGCTGATCTTTGAGGTTTGGCGGCACACCCTTAATGGTTAAAGTGTCATTTTGCGGGTCATATAATACCCGCTCACCTAAGTGCTTGCGCTCGAATCCCACGCTAACGCCTCCACCGAGGCCGGAGAATTTAACCATCGTAGTGACCGTCTTTTTATCCAGCGGAAATGACTCCTCCAGCTCATAGCCTTGTTGCTTATAAAAGTCTTCAAACTGAACATCCGAAGACTTAGACACTGTGTCTGACAAAGATTCGACATCGGCATCTTCGCCACTATTGATACAGTCATTACAATAATCAAAGACCTCTTTGCGGATCGCGTCTTTCTCTTCTTTACCAAACTGTTGTTCAGCCAGGTAGTCTTCTACCGCGTGCAGCATAGTCTGCGACTGCTGTTTAGGGTCAATGCCTTCAGCACAGCCCAGAAAATCGAGGAAAAAATCCGCTACTTTTCTGCCCGCACGGCCTTTAATGAACGAGATATAGCGGTTTTCGTCCGCTTGCGTATCCCAGGCTGTCAGGTCTATACGTGCCGCCAGCTGCATACGCGAAATATCTAAATGTCTTGATGCCGCCAGGTCCAGCTCAGAGGTAATCGAGTAGTGCTCTTTGATGTTGATCATGGCTATCAACAAATAGTCGCTGGCAACATACTGATAATGACAAAACACCAGATAGCCGGTCTCGTTGAACGCATATTTGTTCAACTCTTCTTTCAACACTTCGGTTGCTTGCTGTGTAAGATGCCAAAAGGCCAGCTCATTATTGCGGTAGCTTTGCATTGCTGAGGCAACGCGGCTGTCTTTATCGGGATCAAAAGCACAAAAGCCTTTTCCGGGCTTGCCATTGTAGGCGTGATGGAGCTGCTCGATAAATACCGCGACCCTATCATTAATCTGCATCTCATCTTCGCGTAAATGAATTTGTGTTTCTTCGTCTTGCTTGTCGACATAGTGTACAACAAGCTTGTTCACCTCAATGCTCATCTTTGTTTTTAACGCCTCTGGTGTTAGAATAGAAAGAATTATAACTCTTTTTATTTGAACCAACCGATGCCTATCCAGTCAAAATATTCCAACGAACAAGTAGAACAAATTGTCGACCAACTGTTAAACGTACTGACAGAGAATCAGGCAACCGTTGATTTAAGCTTAATGTGTTTAGGAAATTCTATCACGCACATCATTAAAGAGCATGTGCCAGAACAGAAAAGACAAGCGGTTGCTGAAAATTTTGCCAAGGCGTTGACTCAGTCGGTAAAGTAACTGAATGAATCTTTCTTCGCACAGCCCTTTTTCTTCAAAGGCCAGTCAGCTATTAAGCTGGGGACATTGGTTTACCTTTGCCAACATCGGCTTGGTATTACTCATCACCTTAAGCTATCTGGCCGCTGATAAAGCCCCCACAACTACGCTTGGCTGGATCTACATGCTAGTCACTTGGCTTAGTCATACCAGCTTTATCACTTTTTGTGTGTTTGTACTGAGTATTTTTCCACTCAGCCTGATATTTCCCTATCCAAGGCATATTCGGGGCATGGCTGCCTGCATAGCCACACTGGGCATTACCGTGCTCAGTGTCGACGCCTTCGTCTATTTCCAGCTCGGATACCATTTAAATCTTCAGGCATTGCCAGAGATACTATCCCTATTCTGGAAAACCATCAGTGGCTCCCCAGCAGTTAACAGCCTGATTGTACTAGCTATGATCGCCGCAATTTTGGGGTTTGAGCTTATCGTTGGCAATCATGCCTGGCGCCACCTG
Source organism: Pseudoalteromonas rubra (assembly GCF_000967655.1). Classification (GTDB taxonomy): domain Bacteria; phylum Pseudomonadota; class Gammaproteobacteria; order Enterobacterales; family Alteromonadaceae; genus Pseudoalteromonas; species Pseudoalteromonas rubra_A. Next base: position 21,484 of record NZ_JXYA01000038.1, on the reverse strand, counting down.
GAGCGATTAAAAAGCTACGCCTTTCCAAAGTTCGCCAGCACGGTACTGGTCACTTGCTTTGCAACCAGCCATATTATGCACATCTGGGCAGATGCCAATAGCTACTTCGACATTACCATGCAAGACAATGTACTGCCATTATCCTACCCAACAACGGCTAAGACGCTGCTTGCCAGGCATGAACTGCTCGATATGCAAAAGTATAATCAGGCAAGATCGCTGAATGTCGGGCCTAACGAAGTAAGCTATCATCCACCAGCTTCACTGGCGTCATGCCCAGCTCAGGATACAGCGGTCAACCTGTATATTGTCAAAACACTCTCTGAACAAACCGATATAAGCCTGATGCAACTTGGTTGGCATCGCTCCGAACAGCTGCTTGTACCCACGTTGGCGGAGGATTTTCAGTTTAACCTGCTCTACGCTCTGCCAGCCTATTATAAACGGCCGCTGATGGACAACAGAGTACCGCCGGTGTGGTCGAGCCGCCTGTCTTTATCCGTTACTGGCCTGGACAAATTTGCTTATATTGACGACACCAAGAGTGCCGATGTGCGGGTATCGTACCAAACGCAAAGCCCTGCTTTTAATGAAGACACCACCCCCACCGTCGTCATTGTCGAGCCTGCAAGTTCAGATATGGTGACCACCACTCGTTTTTATACCAATATCCCGGCCTTTGCAGGCTATTCTGAACTGTTCCAAATCAGTGATGTGCTGACGACAATCACAGCCGAGCATTTCCAGTGTAGCGCACTCGCAACGGCGAGTATGTTGGGCAACAACATAGCAACCGACACGCTCAATGAAGGCGTCAACTACTCTCGCGGCGTGCTGGTTGCATACAAAAAGGACCGCATCACACTGATAGCTCAGGATGGTAGTTATAAACAAATCTCTGCAAAAGAAGGCTTTACGTTGGATCAGAAGTTGGATGTTCCTTTCTTAATCCAAAGTATTAAGCGTCTTAAGCAATTCAACCAGACGCCGGCTACTAAGTAGCACGGCGTCCGTCTTTACACTTGCGATATCGAACAAATTTACTATCTTGAAATGTATATACAGGTTTCAGGGAAGCACTTGCTATGAAGGTATTTATCATCATCTTTGGGCTGCTTTTGCCCATACTCGGCCAGGCAAAAACAACCTTCAGCTACTACAAATGTGTCACTAACAAGACCATAGTGTACAGCCAACATCCGTGCGCGGCCAATGCTGAGCAGCATACTTTGAGCCACTCAGATCCTAAAGCCCCCCCGCCCGATGGCCAACACACTAAAACACTGAACAACATTGAGCGCCAGCAAATGGTACTCAGGTTAAAAAAAACACTCAGGGCAAAAAAGCATCAGGCTGCAATCCTGGGCAGAAAACGAGACGAGGCAACCCGGGATGAGCAACGGCGAATTTCCCGTCTGATGGAGAAAAGTGAGCGTGCCAAAACGCTCAAAGATGTCAAACGTAATATCAAATCCATCAATACCGCCTACCTCAAAGAGGTAAAGCTGCTTAATAAAGAAATAGCCCGTCTGGAAAAACGTCTCAAGCGATTAGAGTAGCTGTGCTTATGACGCTCATTGAGTGCCTGAAATCTGTGGTTGAGCGCCTGACATTTATGCGCTAGAGTAACTCGGCAGATTAGGAGGTCCGATGAGTTACCAGGTTCAAACAATTGCACAACATATTCTGTCCGGGTTCCATACGCATTACGCGTTATTTCAGCAGATAACCGCACGCGCGCCACAGGCGTTTGCACTGCAGAAATGGGGCGAAATCGAGCAGATCAGCAAACAAAGGATCAGCCTCTATGATGCACGTGTTAACGACACGGTCACTGAGCTAAAAAAGCATACGCCACAACATACCCCAGACGAAGCATTGTGGCATCAAGTTAAGCAACATTACGCAGAGCTGTTGTCTTTTCACCCGCAAGCGGAGCTGGCTGAAACCTTTTTTAACTCTGTGTTTTGTCGATTGTTTCACCGGCGCTACTACAAAAATGATTTTATCTTTGTTGAAACAACCCTGACAAAACCAACAACGTTACCTATTGAGGCCGAATTTCGCAGTTATTTCCCGGTTATTTCGGGACTTAAACCCACCATCCGCAATATGATCTCGCACATGGACTTGCAATGTGGCTTTCGCGACCTGGAACAAGACATTAGACTGCTGGTAAAAGCCTTCATTAAGCAGGCACCGAGTACACACCATAGTCATCACGGGCTGCGTTTCGATATCCTGACAGCGCCTTTTTATCGTAACAAAGGGGCGTACATCGTTGGCCGGGTCGTGTCTAAATCGGGCGTACAACCCTTTATTATTGCCCTTTTACACCACCCACAGGGCGGCTTGTATATCGACGCGCTGCTGACAAAAAGTGCGCAGATGCGGATTATTTTTGGCTTTGCCAGAGCCTACTTTCTGGTTGAAACCCATGCCCCTTCCGCTATGGTTGGCTTTTTACAACAATTAATGCCGAATAAAACCACCGCAGAGCTCTACAATGCCATCGGCTTTCATAAGCAGGGGAAAACCGAATTCTATCGTGATTTTCTGTTTCACTTGCAACATAGTGAGGATGTTTTCACAATCGCCCCCGGCACACCTGGTATGGTCATGATGGTTTTTACCTTACCCAATTTCCCTTTTGTGTTTAAAGTGATCAAAGATGTCTTCGCCGAAAGTAAGCCGTTTGGCAGAGATACCGTACTGGCACGCTATCAGCTGGTAAAAAGTCACGACCGTGTAGGTCGTATGGCCGACACCATAGAGTATTCTGAGGTGGTGATCCCCAAAAAGAAGTTTTCCCCGTCATTACTGGAAACGCTCAAAGCCACAATCAGCAACAGCTTACGAGACGAAGGGGATTATCTGGTGATTAAACATCTGTATATTGAACGCCGTATGACGCCACTGAATCTCTTTTTACAAACCGCTGATGAACAAACCGCCAAAAAAGTGATTGAAGACTATGGCCATGCCATCCGGGAAATGCTCAGTGTAAACATTTTCCCGGGGGATATGCTGCTCAAGAACTTCGGTGTTACCAAGCATCACAGAGTCATTTTTTATGATTATGATGAAGTTCAATATCTGACTGACATGAACTTCAGGCCCATGCCAAGTCCATCTTTGGAGGACTTATATAGCGGGGTGGCCGAACCCTCAGCAGCCCCAAATGACGTATTTCCTCAGCAGCTGTGTACATTTGTTCTCACAGACCCTAAACTCAGAGCGGTGTTTGAACACTCGCATGAAGCCTTATTAAAGGTGGAGTATTGGCAACAGGCGCAGCGGGATATTCAAACCCATGTGGTTAAACAGATTTATCCCTACCCTGCTTCACAGCGCTTCTATCGACACATAAAATAATAAAGGAACACAGTGAACATAAGCAAAATTGATCTGAATCTACTGGTCTACCTAGATACACTATTACGAGAATGTAACGTCACCCGTGCGGCAAACCAGCTGAGTATTACCCAGCCTGCAATGAGTAATGGCCTGAAGCGGCTCAGAAACTTGTTTAACGATCCGATCCTTGTACGTACCAGTGAGGGCATGGTCCCGACAGAGCGGGCACTCGAACTCCAGCCTGTGATCCGTGGTATTTTGATGACACTGGAGGAAACACTAGCACCTAACCGCGAATTCGATCCCCGGCAGAGTAAACGCGTATTTCGTATCATGGCCAGTGATTACGCAGCCAGTACATTGGCTCCTAAGCTACTTAATAAACTGCATATGGAAGCGCCGGATACCACACTCGACATCCTTACGCCCAGTGACGTGACTTTTCACGATGTAGAAAATGGTAAGGTTGACATGGCCATCAACCGCTTTGAAAACTTACCTCAGTCTTTTCATCACAAACGGATCTGGAAAGACAGCTTTTGCTGCCTGATTAAGTCGGATAACCCGATCAAAGCAAATTTTAATTTGGATGCTTATCTCAAAGCCCGGCATATCTGGGTAAGTAAAACCGGCTTCGGAGTCGGTGTCGGGATGGATCCAGCGGATGTACAAAAGCTGGGCTGGGTAGACGAAGCGTTAGCCCACTTCGGCAAACACCGTAACATCGCCACATTTACGCGAAATTATCACGTTGCCATTCACCTTGCCAAAGAGCAAAACCTGATTGCAACCTTGCCATCAAAAGCGGCGAATATCTACAGTGACGACCCAAACCTGGCGATACTGGAGCCACCTTTTCCTATTCCGCCATTTGAGTTGGATATGATCTGGAGTCCGCTGCTACACCGCGACGCCAGCCACATCTGGCTCAGACAGAAGATAGCCGAAGTAGCGGACGCACTTAAGTAAACACTTATCTGCAGTCAGATATAGGGGACCTTCCCTATATCTCGCTTTCCAGCATAGCCAATGCACGCTTTTCACTGTCGCAAACCTCGCCATTGGCTTCGCTGATCCTGTGGGCTATCGACACTGCCAGCTCACGCATGGGTTTATCGACAATGTGACTCAATCTGTGCTGAATAAAACACTCTGTCTCATCTTGCTTAATCGCTATCAGGCACTTACCCAAAGCATCATCCATATAGTCCTGCAGTGCAATGGCAGAGTTCCAATGAAGCGTATTTGCCCAATCCCGAACAATCTCCATTTCCTCGGTTTCAATCTTTTCATCGATACAAACAAACAGCAACGCAATATCCAACAAGGATTCTTTTTGCAATTGCTCCACACATATTCCCATATCAAAGTGGTTCAACAGTTGTTCAAATTTCATATTGGTTTCCTTGTAATTGAGATAACGCCGACCAATCAAGACACAGGTATCTGCGCCGATCCACCTGACCCATTTAAGATACCTGACGCCCAGGTGCTGACAAAAACAACAGCACCCATAGCATTCAAACATATTCTACAAAACTCGGGTTGTCACTTTAAAAATAGTCAACTGATAGGCTGTGAACTAGACTAGCCTTAGTACTTACAGGAAGTCGCTATGTCTTGGCTGAATCGTTTATATTTGAAACTACTACTTTTTTTGAGCTTGGTAATGCCCGCGCACGCACGAATCTCAATTTCAATAGAGCAAGACATATATGAATACGCAAAGGAAATACTGGCCGATCAACCCATTGCTGAATTCTCAGCTGAAATTTTCAATCATCCCAAATGTCAGCGCGATGTCGTTGAATTTCTGATCGCACAGCGCGCCCTGTTAGAAGGAGGCTTTGCGCATCCCTTTCATTTTACGCTCGGAAACTATGATGCAAGGAACCTTAAACTGCTGGAATCCGGGTTGCTGCTAATGAGCTTTGACACAATCTGGCTGTCTCAGGCACATACGATTAAAGAGGATGTCTATATTTCTGAACCGATAATAGAAAAAGGCGCGTATTTTGCTGGGATCTATACAGCCAGAACCAATAGAGCATCTTTACGAAACAAGATCTCCACGGATCTGAGCCAGGTCAGTATCGTAAGCAGTCAGGCCTGGCTCGTTGACTGGGTCACCCTGAAAGCACTGAACCCCAAACAGTTGCACCACGAAGATGACTGGATCACCATGGCGAAGCTGGTCAGCAACGGCTGGGTTGATGCCATGCTGGTTTCGTTTAACAACACTCGTCCTTTTTTCTATGAAGGTCCAGGATACCGAATAGAAGCTGTCGAAGGTATTAAAGTCGCACTTCAAGACAGCCGACATTTTGTGGTCTCCAGGCATCATCCATACGCAAAAGAGGCCCGTGCCGCGTTGCAACTTGGTTTGGCAAAACTCAAAGCACAGAAATTCATTTACCAGGCTTATCGGCAGTGTGGCTTTATCACCCCTTTGGTTGACGATTGGCATATACTTCAACCCTAAAATCGCAATTATCCGTTTTAATTTCGGGCATTCATATTTCTTCCATTTTCTTCTCCTAAATTTCTTGCCTCTCGGGAATATGTCAAATTAGGAACAAGTAATGAATGAATTAAAACTGGAAGTAAATACGGCTTTTTACAGCGTAGTTGGTGTTTTCGTTGTTGCGTTATTGGCACTGGCGGGACTGTTTACTGAACTCAACCTGTCATTTCTGGCCACCGTACAAATCGCGATAGCCAGCGTTGTAACTGTTGCATTGGTTATTCACTTACTACTGAGTATGGCGGGACACAAACGCGTCACACTGTGCAACCAGGGGCTATCATTTTTCAGTCTGACCGGCCGCCAACGTTACGTTCCTGCTGAAAATATTCAATCTATTGAATTTGTTAACCATATTGGTCTGACGATGACTCATGTTAAGACCAGTCACGGAGTTATTAAACTGCTGGCATTCAGAATACGCAAAGAGCAACAACAGCGTCTGAAAAATATGGGTTACCTGGCGTAACCCTCTTGCCCTTGACCCACAATCAAATTAGCATGCAAATATCAAGACAAAAGAGACATGTTATGACTGATCAGTACCCGATAGGGCAAGCCGGCAAACCTTGGCAAGCAGCAGAAAAACAGCAGTGGTTCGCAACACAAACCAAAAAGCGTGACTACTTCGAAGATATTGAACCGCTTATCAATGCCCTCAAAGCAGACTTGCGAGTTGAGCAATATGGTGTACTCAATTACGATACCCAATATCCGCTATATGCACTGAAATCTGCCAACTGGCATGCAGATCTGCCAGTGGTACTGGTGACTGGTGGGGTACATGGCTATGAAACCAGTGGCGTGCTTGGTGCACTGGCGTTTGCAAAGCAACATGCTCAAACTTTCGAGGGTCAGTTCAACCTACTGATACTGCCCTGTATTAGTCCCTGGGGTTATGAAACCATCAACCGCTGGAACCCAGAAGCAGTAGACCCTAACCGTTCTTTTTATGCGAACAGTCCTGCTCAGGAATCACAGCTTGCAATGGATTACGTCAATCAATATCAGGCGTCCATTGCCCTGCATATCGACTTGCATGAAACCACAGACACAGACAACAGCGAATTTAGACCGGCACTGGCTGCGCGCGATGGCAAAGTGAATCATAACTGGAATATTCCGGACGGATTTTATCTGGTTGGTCATACCCAGAAACCACAAGCTGCATTTCAAAAGGCAATCATTCATGCCGTACAACAGGTAACACATATTGCCCAAGCGGATGAGCATAATGCGCTCATTGGCGTACCGGTAGAACAATTTGGTGTTATCAACTACGACGCCACGCACCTTGGTTTGTGTATGGGCATGACTAATGCGCCCTATGTCACGACCACCGAGGTTTATCCGGACAGCCCAAATACAACACCGCAAAATTGTATTGATGGCCAGGTTGCTGCTATCGAAGGCGCAATCGCCTACCTGGCAGCCCAAAAGTAGCCTAAAGGTAATTTAGGCCATCAACTCCCCGTGCTCGTGAATGATTTCAAAGATATCTCTAAAAGAGTGTGCTTTTTGAAAGATATTCACGGGTACATGCAAGGCTCGGGCAATATCTGACGACGAAATCATCCCCCTCAGGCCCCCTTTTTCGTCCATTAATAAAACATGCTGCTGACCAAGCTCTTTCAGCGTCTCTAAGACATCCCCTATTTTTGCTTTAGCAACGGTGGTAAAGCGCATTGCATGTAAGTCCTGTTTTTTGGTCATGACATCTTCAACCGTTAAATCACTGCGCGATACTTGCCGCTTCTGGGCAATGGACAAAACCCGCCGACCCGACAAGTCTTTTGAATTAACCACGCCAAGAAAGGTATCGTCATGATCAACAACCAGCTTTGAGCGCACATGGCCGTTTAACATCATATAAACGGCATGATCTATGTCGACGTCCTTTTGGATCATCTGAGGCTGACGTCTGGCAAAGTCGGTGATCACTTTGATGGCAGGACTCGATAAACTCAGCGGCTCTGCATCAGAATAATCACAAAACTGATAAACCCCTTCTAATTTAAGTGTTTTTAGCGATTTATATTCACTCATATCCCCTCCGCTGCCGGCGCTGCGACCGAACCTTGTGATGCCACTCTAGTAAAAATATGGAACATAGTTGTGTTTTATGCAAGGGAGTAGGTTACGCGGTGTAATCTGCTGTAATGGCGAGATACCTGTGTTCTGGTTACAATGATAGTGTTCGCAATTGTCTTTGCCCGGACATGATAATTGCCTGTTTCAGGTCGATTATTATTGTGAATATTTCCTGAAATAACAGTACCCGCTGCGGCGGGTTCTTTTTATAAATTGAAGGTAACTAAGGAAATAGTGCCTTCAACAAGGTAGAATCTCCACCGAAAAGCAAATTCGCGTGCGTCACTTATACGGAAAGTTAGGAAAATTTTATGGCTTATTTAATCGATGAACAGAAACTGGAAAAAATTTACCTGAAAAGTTATCACACTTTTGGGCGTTACAAATTTAATGTGGATACGTTCGTCGATAAGCCCGGTATATCCCGACATCATGCCATCATAGAACACGCCAATAATACCTGGCTAATTCGCGATGTCAGTACAAACGGCATTTGGATCAATGATAAAAAGATTGATAAAAACCTCCCGTATCAGCTCTCCGAAAATGACAAAATTGACTTTGCAGCCCCGGGGCAAAACTCCTACGTCGTGGCTAACCTGAATGCCAATTGCCAGTATTTGGTATCGCAAACCAATGCCAATGAAGTCATTGAACTTGAGAACCAGATCCTGTTGCCCAATGACGAGGAAGCAAGCCATATCGTGTATTTCGATGCCCTGCTCAATTACTGGTTTTTGGAAGATTTAAACACCTCAGACCGCCAGGCTTTGATTGATGGCGGCGTAGTTTCCCTGTTTGGTCAACAATGGCTGTTTTACTGTGCCAATACCTCCACCATGACCAAGCACCTGGACAATCAGCCGATTGTAAAACCCATTGCACTCAATTTTAGTGTGAGCCAGGACGAGGAAAAAACGGATTTAACATTGGAGCTTGAAGGTCAGGAAATTGACTTAGGTTGCCGCACACACCACTACCTGATGTTACTGCTGGCAAGAACCCGGATTGACGATAAGCAAAATGGGATGGACATTGAGTCTCAGGGCTGGCTTTATCGCGAAGACCTCGCCAAGGCACTTGGTGTGCAAACCAATCATATGAATATCATGGTGCACCGCGCCCGTAAGCAACTAACTGAGGCAGGCGGAGATAGAGCACCAGAGCTAGCCTACGTGCTGGAAACCAACAATGGTAAAATTCGCCTTAATTGTCAGAATATTACCATTGTTAAAGGATGCCAACTGGAAACCCGCATCTCAATATAAGCGGGTATCAACAACTCAGGGCCGGTACGGACCGGCCTCATTATTTATCTGCTGCTCCAGGGCTTTAAAACACCCTACTTTGTTAAGTAGCTCCATCATCACAAATAGCGGACCTATCAGTAACCCCATCAGGTCGTCTGCAAAAGCCGGTTTCTTTCCTTCAAAATAATGTCCAACAAATTGGACCACCCAGCCAACAACAAACAATGTCAGCCCCGTAACATAAAACCACACCACATCGACCCCTGCCTGGGCCATCGCACTAAATGCATAACCAGCTCCCCCCTGACATAGCAACAGGAACGCTATCATCCAGCTGCCCAATGTCGGCGACAAGGCTAGATAATAAATGCTAACCAGCAAAATTAAGCAGGCAGAGAGACTGACCGGGACCTGAAAGAACGCGCCCAATGGCACAAATGTCATCCAGACCACAGCAAATACGATTAAAGGGACACCCACAAAGTGGGTTGCAATATTGCGTTTATCTCTGTGATACAAAGCATAGTTGATCAGGTGTTGCTCAAGTGATTTCATCGTTCTTATTCTTTTGAGTAATTACTTTATTTTATAAAGCCGTAATCCGCTGAAAAAGTCAACACTGTTACAAGATAAGGCCGCAGTTCTTCACATTTACACGCAATAAAAATGCCGCCAGGTGAGTGGCGGCATAAATCACTGGGTTATTAACGCAGATGAACACTCTCTGTCATCTCCGTTATTTACAACTGTAGCCCAAAGAAAAAAACAAACAAGATAAAAACACAAATTTAACCAATATGTAACCTATGAGCCATTCCTGATTGTCGTCCTGCCTCGGTTTGCATGGATAATTGCAGCACTTGCGGCTGGCAATTGAGCTCCAGGTGTTGCTTTGCTCGCGTAATGCCTGTGTAAACCAGCTGACGGTTCACACCTTTACCGGCGCGCTGGATTGGAGGCAAAATCAATGCCGTGTAATCAAACTCCGAGCCCTGAGACTTATGGATAGTCATGGCATACACTAATTCAAAGCTGGGCAGTCTTGCGGGATAAAAGTGTCGCACTGTGCTTTGCTCATCAATGAAGGTTGCATAAAGCTGGCCCTGTGCATCAGGTAATAAAATGCCAATATCGCCATTAAACAGTTTAAGCTGGTAGTCATTTTGCGTGATCATAATCGGCATACCGGCGTAAAAGCGGCTATACGGCGCGACCAGACTGCGCTGAGCAAGTTTCTGCTCGATACGCTTGTTGAGCTCTGCGACGCCATAAGGCCCTTCTCTGACCGCTGCAAGCAGCTGGTACTGACTGAATAACGCGTGCACCTCTTCGGGCTCACTGTGACTCTGGATAGCCTCCAGGTATCGGCTGTAGTGATCCGCCGCCCGCTCAAGCAAAGCGTTATATTGATCCACACCCAGTCCGTAAAAACTCAGATCGCTGTATCCGTGATTGATCACCTGTTGCAGCTGCTGCGGATCGTTGTTGTTAACCGCAAAGGCCAGCTGACCAATGCCGCTATCACTTTTAAAGCGATGACTTTGCTGCAAAAATGCTGTGGCATCGGCGAGTGCATAACGGCTTGCTTTGCCCTTTAGCACATCACGCCCGGCAAAACAGACTTGATTTAAAAAAGCCGCTCGATCCATGGTATATGCCGGCTGCGTTCCGAGTTTCAGATGACCACACAAGTCACTCAATATACTGCCGGTATCAACCGAAGCCAGTTGGTCTTTATCACCCAGCAAAATCAGCCTGGCATGCGACGGCAACGCCCTGACCAGTTTATTCATCAGCGCCAGGTCAACCATAGAGGCTTCATCCACTATCAACAAATCGATATGCAGCGGGTTTTGCTGATGATGAATAAAGCGGTTGGTGTTCGGGATCACGCCAAGCAATCGGTGAATAGTTTGGGCCTGCTCCGGGATAAGCGCAGCCAACTCGGGCGGCAGCGAGAGCCGCCCTTTCGCACCAATGATAGACTCGCTGAGTCTGGCTGCCGCTTTGCCTGTCGGAGCCACCAGCTTAATACTCAGTGGTGCAGCCGTATACAGGGACTGTAAAATCGCCAGTAACTTGGTAACCGTTGTGGTTTTGCCAGTTCCGGGGCCTCCGGTGATCACACAAAACCCGCTGGATGCAGCCATGGCGCAGGCAACCTTTTGCCAATCTACATCCTGAGCATTGTCGAGCGGAAAATACTGGTCCAGCAAGGCGCTCAACTGCGCTGCATCTTGCTGTATCGGTTGCTCTGCCATCTGCTGAAAGCGGTCACTCAGGTAGGCTTCATAGTCCGCCAGACGCCCCAGATATAGCCGCCCGGCAAATAACCGCAACGGCCGCCCTTCGCCCACCGCCGGATGCGAATTCAACGCTGCCAACGCCATGTCAGGGTTACCAAACGGGGTGTATGGCAAATGCTGAGCCTCTGACACTGTGTCCGATCCAGCACTCATATCGTCCGCGCTTAAAGAAAATGGATTCTGCCAGTCAATCTCAGCCAGTAACAAGCAAGTGTGCTGACTTTGTTCTGCTCGTTGCAACAATAAAACCAGGTAAAATACCGCGTCATACTGCCCCTGGCACAAAAGCTTTGCCAGCGCCACATCGGCGGCTCGCACACGTCGGGTGTGGATCAGTAGGGTAATATAGGCCTGATGATCCAGCTCCTCCGCCGGGAATTCAAACATGTCCTGCATCATTCTTGTTCTCCCGCCTCAAATAAGGCATCCAGTTGCAGCAAAGTCTTTTCGTCCAGTTGGGTGAAGAAGCAACCGGCCCCATCCGGTAAAGCACGTAAAAACAAGTAGTACACCCCCCCCAGATGCCGCTGCGGGCAATAATCCGCAAGGCGATGTTTTAATAACCGGTGCAAGGCCACAGAGTAAATTAGGTACTGAAGATGATACTGATGCGAGCTCATCGCCAGCGCCAGGTTATCGGCCTGATAATCCGCCGCCGCGTCCCCAAGGTAGTTTGATTTATAGTCGAGAATAAAATAGCGCCCCTGCCAGACAAAGATCAGGTCAATAAAGCCTTTGAGCATGCCCTGTACCTCATCAAAGCGTAAATGGCTCGGCGCACCTGTGATTTGCGCTATTAATTTGTTTAATCTGGTATAGGACAGGCGCTTAAGTGGTAACTGAAACTCCATCTCCACCAGGCAATCCGAGACGCTCAGCTGGCTCAGCATCAGCTCCGGATGCGGATTGAGAGGCGCACTCAGACATCCCAGGATCCACTGCTCTACGGTTTCCTGCCACACGGTATCAAGATGATACTTCTCCAGACAAGCCTGAGTTGCTTCAGCTAAGGTCAATTTGTCTGGCCGGGCAGGTGCATGGGGCGCGGTAAAGTCAATCTGCTCAAAGATCTCATGTAAACAACTACCGGCGCGCGCACCTTTAACAAAAGTGTAAGGGGTAAAACGTTTGATCACGCTCGGCTCGGGCAGGTCAATTTTGTGGTTCTCATCCAGTGCGCCCACCGGGCGTTCTGCGCTGGTTTCATGGTAACTCAGCTGGCTAAAACTGGTCATTCGCCAGTTTTGCTCAATCGCTACTTCGACAGGCCGACTATGCAACAACTGTGTTTCCTGGGTATGCTGCGCCTGATACACACAAGGCGCTATGCGCAACACCTCGTACGCCATCCCCTCATGGCGTGAACACAGGTCGCGAAGCTGGTCATGCCATTGGGCTGCGTCTGTGATTTTATCCTTGTCGAACAACACATGCCCCAGAGCACACTGCTGGATCCCAGGCTTTTTACTACGCCCCAGAGGCAGGTTATACAGGCCCAGGCTGCAAAAATGGATTGCCCGGGTCAGTGCCACGTACAGCAGGCGAATATCCTCTGCAAGACGCTCACGCTCGGCATTATGCTGTGCGTTATCGTCCGCATCCAGATTAAGCACCAGCTCACCATTTTCGTGATATATCACCTCACTGGCCTCGCGGTATGCGGTGGCAAACGGCATGTAGACCAGCGGATATTCCAGCCCTTTGGAGGCGTGCATAGTGACGATTTTGACCAGATCGGCATCGCTTTCTAGGCGCAGCTGGGTGCCTTCATAGCTGGGGTTGGCACACTGAGCTTGCAACCAGCGCATCACCCTGTGTGTGCCTTCCAGCTCTATCTGTTTATGCTGTAACAACTCGGCCAGGTGTCGGTAATCCGTCAACCAGCGCTCAACTTCATGACCTGCCTGCTGCCACAGCGTAACCAGTTGATTGTCGACCAGTAAAGATTCCAGAGTGGCCATTGCGCCTTGCTGATACCACAGCTGTTTAAGCTGGGCAAACTGCATCAGGTAACGCTGCCACTGTCCTTCCTGAGTACGCAATGCAAAGATCTGTTGCTCGTTTAGCGCGAACAAGGGACCGGCCAGCACACCACGTAATGCCGCTTCATCATAACTGCCATGTACAACATGCAGTAACTGCCAGACAGCCAGCGCGACAGGCTGCGAAAACACGCTATCCCGGGCCAGATAAACACTACTTACGCCAGCCCTTTGTAACGCCTGTTTTATCACACTGGCTTCAACGCGATCCCGAACCAGTACACAAATATCCGCCGCCAGCACCGGGCGTTTGCCAATGCGGGCGCGGCCCTCCTGCGCCTGGGTCAGCAACTGTGCGATTTGCGCCGCGAAGCCCTCGGCAAGCTGTGGATAGGCGCTGGCTTTGCTGGTAACTGGCGCGTCCTCATCTTCAAGCACATTGAATTGCAATGCCGCAGGCTCAGTGCCATCCAGAGTAAAGGTATTGTCGGCATCTTTGCCCGCAGCGTCGACCTCAATAAACGGAATGTCGCGGTTAAAGATAAAACTGTCGGCTTGCGCGGTAAAAATGGCATTCACTGCACTGACCACGCGCCGGGCCGAGCGATAATTCTTATCCAAAGTAAACTGGCGAGTTTCATCCACCTGATGTTTCGCACCAATGTAAGTGAAGATATCCGCACCACGAAAACCGTATATGGCCTGCTTGGGGTCGCCTATCATGGTCAGGCCTTGGGCGCCCTCAGTGCCATAGATGCGAGAAAAGATGCCAAACTGAATGGGGTCGGTGTCCTGGAATTCGTCTATCATCGCAACCGGATACAGCTGCGCAATTTTTTTAGCCAGCGTCTCAGCCTGCGCACCATGTAATGCCTGATGCAAGTTTTGTAGCAGATCGTCTGGCGAGATCAGGCTGTGTTCAAGCTTTGCCTGACTCATCAGCGCGCGCACTTCTTTCAGTGCATGCTGCAACAAGGCAATGGGTAATCCTTTGGAGACATTTTGGTGCAGCTGCGCCATCTCATCAAACCAGCCCAGCGCCGGGTGGACAATCGGCTTACCCGTTTTGGTATAGTTTTTCGGGTCGCTCAGCTGAGCCTCTCCCCATAAGGCAAACGAATGCTTGCTGCTACCAAATTCAAAGTACCAGTCGTCGCCCATGCAATAGTCGATCAGCGCCTGGATATTGGCCGGGCGTCCCGGCGCTTTGCTCTTTGAAATTCCACTGTCGCGCAATACCTGGAAAAAATCAGAGTTTAGCAGCTGTTGTTTAAACCCTGTCGCCCGGCGCTGATACTCAGCTCTTTGCTCCAGCACAACTGCCAGGTCCAGCTCAGGCGACAGACGGGCATCACCGCGTTTAAGCAATGGATAAAGGCGCTTTGCCAGTGCCTGTGGATGAGAGAAATGCGACAACACCAACTCAGTTTTATCCGCATCCAGAGGATAGACGAAGCGTCGCCAGTGGTCCTCTACAGCGGCATTAAACAACTCGCTGTCATCGAGGATAAACTCCAGATTAAAGCTCAGGTTAGATTCAAACGCATGTTGTTTAAGCATGCGCTGACAAAAGCCATGAATGGTAAAAATGGCAGCCTCATCCATGGATTTCGCTGCGGCATCGAGCAAGTGATAAGCCGCTTCCTGATCCGCCACTTGCGCCAGTAGCGCACTGATCAGCGCATCGTCACAACCGCCGCCGAGCAAAGCATCCCGAGCCTGTACTATGCGCTTGCGGACCCTGTCTTTGATCTCCTGAGTCGCGGCGTCTGTAAAGGTAACGACCAGGATCTGCTCAACACTCAACGGGGTAGTCTGACTCTGTGCATCAACAAGCCCCAGAAGGTAGCGTAAATACAGCCCCGTGATAGTATAGGTTTTACCCGTTCCGGCACTGGCCTCAATCAGGTTATGGCCCGACAAGGGCATGGTTTGGGGATCAAGCCGTTTCATAGCGGGACTCCTGTGCAAGGTCGATAAGCGGGGATAGCAGTTCATTACTCCACTGTGTAAACTCCGCTTCGCAGGCCTGCAATGACGGGAAACTCAGTGCCACATACGGATCTTCACTGTCACCAAAGCCGATGTACTGGCCTCCCTGGAATTTGTTCAGTGCTTTGCTCATATCCTGAGTTTTACAAAACTCATAACTGGTGGCCGCAAAGAAGGGTACTGCGCGGGTGATAAGCTGGGCATAAAAAGCCTGCCACTTAGCTAACTGAACCTGTGCGTCATCACGACTGACTGGCAGAAAAACGACTTGCTCATCCAGGCCATAAATGTGTGTTTCTGTGTTGGGTGTCACGCAATTGGCTATCAGGTGCATCAGGTAGCCTCGGATCCTGTCTTTGCCTTTGATACTGGCCGTACGATAAAATATTTGCTTGCCCTGGTATAAGTCTCCCAGCCAGCCAAGCAGACGCGTTGAGCCAATTTGCACACATACCTCCACCGGCTCCATTGGCTCACCCATCACGTCTTTCAGGCGTCCTGACATAGCCGCTACGCGTCCCTTTAACTTTTGCAGTTCAACCACACCCACATTGGCCTGTGGTAACTGGGCACGTTGCAGTAGCTGCGCCTCGGGCAGCGGTGTGTCGCTCAGTTCGCTGTGTAAGATTTCGTCCAGATACTGATAACGCGTCAGAGGGTCCAGTGCAAATGGCTCACTGTCGGGCGTATCTTCCTCTAACGTCACTAACCTGACGCCCAGCGTATACTGATAAAACCAGCGTTGCGGTGCCAGACAGGCACGCAAAAAGTCCGGTAACTCCAGCTCGTCTGGCAGCTCAAGTGCAATCGCTTGCTCAGTGGATTGCTGTGCTAATTCAGCTGGTTGCTCGCTTTGAGATGGACACCAGTTGGGGTTAAAGCTGTGTAATGGGCCGCTTTGATAATGCTCGCTGCTAAATGGTTGCAAAGGTGCCTGGCGGTAAAGCTGCTCACTGGGCTTGAGGCTGTCATCCTGGTAGCAAAAAGCCCGGTCCAGGTATTCACATAACTCGCTCACCAAAATGGACGGCACCTGCGGCTCATTGTTATAACAAGAGCGACCCAGATAACTGATATAAAGTTGCTCACGCGCACTGAGCAGTGCCTCCAGAAACAGATAACGGTCGTCCAGCTTACGTGAGCGGTCTCCTTTACGGCGCCGTGAATACGGTACCAGGTCAAAACCAATCGGTTGTACCTGGCGCGGATAATCGGCATCATTCATGCCAAGCAGGCAGACAACTTTAAACGGCACGGCCCGCATTGGCATCAAAGTACAAAAGTTTACTGCCCCGGCCAAAAAGCGCTGACCCACCCCTTTGTCTTTGATCCCCTGGCGAACCTGATGTAATACGATCCTGGCATCAACCGGACCGGCAAAGTCGCCATTAATATGGTGTTTTTCCAGCTCGTCGATGACTTTATGCAACTGCATCAGATCCCAGCTCTGTTCGGTGTCCTGATCGTAAAAGTCTGCCAGCATGTGTCTGAGCACGTTACACTTCTCGTCCAATGGCGTTGCTGCTAAGAGCTGCTCTCGCGCCTGCTCCAGCGCTTCGATGAAGGCAATTAGCTTGCTCAAGGTGTTCACAGCCATGCCTTCTACCGCATCGGCCGGGTATATCTCATTGTATGCTGTCAGTTCATCTGCACTGGCAATGCCAAGCAGCAGACGTTGTAGCCCGTGCCGCCAGGTATTCAATGAAATCTCCGGCAACCCGTAATCGCGCTTATGCTGGCCATCTAAGCCCCATTTGACAGCCACCTGCTGAAGCCAGGTCTGGATCTGTACAAACTCACTCTGCTCTACCCCAAAACGCTTGCCAATGGGCTCAACGCCCAGCAAATCGAGGATATCGGACACGCTGAAACGGCTAAAAGGCAGCCCCGCCAGTGTAACGAAAGAATTCAGCACCGGCTTTTCTTGCTCTATGCTCATATCGGCCAGTGCAAAAGGGATTTTTCTCGCCCCAGATGCACTGCCAAACACTGCTTCTATATAGGGGCTGTAGGTGCCAACGTCCGGCATCATCACTATGATGTCTTTTGGCGTCAATGCCGGGTCGTCATGAAAGAGCGTCAGCAGATGATCGTGCAGCAACTCGACTTCGCGCAATGGCGTGTGGCAGTCGCATAGCAGTACAGAGCTGTCATCCTTTTTGATGGTCAGCTGCCCTTCAGGACTGACATACCAGTTTGGGTCATCAACCAGAGACTCACCTTTAAACGCCAGTTGATAGATTTCCTGCTGCAATTGGGCCAACAGGCTGTCATCAAACTGATCAATAAAGCCATCCAGCCAGCGCGCATCGGTTTGCAGCAGCTGCTCAAGATAATCGCGACCTAGCTTCCCCCAGGAGGACAACAAGGGGTTACCGGTATTGTAGTAACTGCCCTCACCAGCGTGTTTTTGCAACTGAGCATCCAGTGCCGGCCTTACCTGATAGTTGGCCAGGATCTTTGCCTGGGTTTTCTCATCAACCAGGTCACCCCAGTAGTGTTCACTGGGATTAAAGAAAAACAGCAATACATCGATTTTCTGGGCGAGGGCATTGAATATCTCTAGCTGGTTAGTCGCCATGGCTGAAAGACCAAATATGCTGATCCGCTGGGGCAAGCTGGTGATGTCAGCATCCGCCAGCTTTGCCAGTAATTGCTGATGCATATTGGCCCGGTTATAAGGGCTTTGTCCTAAATTATGAGTATGTTCGACCAGTGCCCGCCACAGGTCCGGCTGCCAGGGCGCAATACCTACATCGACATCTTCCAGCGTATCTTTGCCCAGCTCCCATTGTTCCAGCCAGTTTGGCCGGTACATCAGATATTGGTCGTATACATCGGCAATTTTCTCACATAAAGCAAAGCGCTTAAGGCCACTCTGTGGCTGATCACTGCCTTCTTCCAGATACATTCTCAGCGGCTCGTAAAGCGGATTACTGAGCTTCTGGGGTAGCAAGGTAAACAGCTTCCAGCTCATGTTGTTTTTATTAAAAGGTGACTCTTTGGGCACATCTGGTAAAAACTGTTGATACAGCTGCCAGATAAAACTGAGCGGCAGTGGAAACTCAACCTGTGCCGCATAGCCGATATCGCGGCTCAAGCCATTTTTAAGCCACTGAGACATGCCCGGAGACTGTACCAAGACAATTTCGTTAGCAAAGGGGTCCTCAAGCGGTGCCTGCTTCAACAAGGTTGTAAACTGTGCTTGAAGGGCTTCCATACGATTTGATTGGATTATGTGCAACATAATGATGTCTCGGGCTTTTTAAGCGGGTTTTGGACTTTGGTCAGTGTAAGAGATTTCACTGGGTAATAGCAACGTGGCTGAAAGCGTTGCTAACCAGAGGAATAGCAAGAGAGAAAGCGGTAACAGGCTGCCATTACCGCAGGGTGTCCTGTCGGCTCAGAACAAGTCAATCCCAGAGCCTTCGTCATGGCGCTCCAGTTTATTGGCATTCAACAGTGTTTCAAAAAACGCGACCTGATCACGACCGTTTTCCTTGGCGTAATATAGCGCCCTGTCTGCATTCTCTAATACATTAATCGGAAAGTCATAGGGGCTGATCCGCGCCAGTCCCGCGCTGACAGTCAGGGTTTTTACAAATGGAAAGTGGGTATTGCGAATAAGCGTTAAAAATTGCTCCAGCTTTGCCTCGATAGAGGCCTGATCGGTTGGCTCAAACACCAGCACAAACTCTTCTCCACCAAACCGGAACAACAAGTCGGTTGAGCGGAAGAACTGCTGCATTTTCTGCGCAACCAGCAGTAAAACTTCGTCCCCACAAACATGGCCATAGTTATCATTGACCTGCTTGAAATGATCTATGTCTATCATCGCCAGCCAGGATGTGGCCCCCTGGTGGAAAGTACGCGGATCCTGCTCATCACGAATATGGCGATTTTGCTTGATCACTTGTTTCTCAAGCAGCTGCTTAAGCTTTTTCTCAAAGGTCTGACGATTCAGCAGGCCTGTGAGCTTATCCCGCTCATTTTCGTGCAATATGGTCAGATAGTTTTCGTAGATGCGTACAAAGGCATTCAGAAGTACCTGTTCATTACTGTTCAGGCCACCTGAGTGCACTTCAATTGCACCAACCGGTGTTTCATGAATATTGATAGGCAGCCAGCGTTTTTCTATACCATCCGCATTTTGCACCGTGATAATGCAGGAGGACTGCAAACAGGAGATCAATTCAGACTGAGGCTGTTCAATTACTTGTCTGTCGAGCCATTCAAACTCCCGCTCACCATGCATAGTCAAACCAATGCTTCGTTCAACAGCGAGATCTTCCTGAGTATTAAAATTCTTATACACACACAGATGCTGACAGCCTACCAGTTCCTGAATGGTCGATAGCAGACTGTATTCGAGCGAATCTATGTCTCTTGTTTTTGTTATTTTGATTACTGAATTGAGCAGTTCTTCTTGCATTAGATACTCGCAGACTCGATTAATGCTGATTATAGTAACGGCTTTTCACCCAAGTGTGTACTACCAAGTGTAGCACCACAAGGGTCTGACAATGTGTATTTATATAAAGAAGCAAAACGCAAAAAGGCGTCCACCGGACGCCTTTTTAAAATTTGGAATGGCGGAGAGAGAGGGAGTCGAACCCTCGATACGCTATAAACGTATACACGAGTTCCAGTCGTGCGCCTTAAGCCACTCAGCCATCTCTCCGCGCTGTAGCACCGCTTGGGTGCGGCGCTAATACTATGAAAAGCTTACCGCTTTAGCAAGTATTTTTTGTAAAAACCCAGCCAAATGCTTAGTTACTAAGCAACTTAGCTTATTTTTGCAAGCTTGCTGAAAAGTCCAGCATGCGATTCAATGAACGCAATGCACCTTCTCGTAGGTCCATATCTACGAAGACTTCTTTACCGCTTGGGTCTAGTAGCGCTTCTTCAATGGCTTTAAGGCCGTTCATTGCCATCCACGGACAGTGAGCACAACTCTTACAAGTTGCCCCTTCGCCCGCCGTTGGCGCTTCAAAGAACTCTTTTTCAGGACACAGTTGCTGCATTTTGTAAAAAATGCCGCGATCAGTCGCAACGATGAACTTCTGATTAGGCATTTCCTGCGCCGCTTTAATCAGCTGGCTTGTTGAACCCACAGCATCTGCCAGGTCAACGATCTCGGCTGGTGACTCAGGGTGCACCAACACCGCCGCATCGGGGTGCAGGGCTTTCATGTCTTTCAGCGCTTTGGTTTTAAACTCGTCGTGGACGATACAAGCACCGTTCCACATGATCATATCCGCACCGGTTTTCTTTTGAATGTAAGAACCCAAGTGTTTGTCTGGTCCCCAGATGATCTTCTCACCTTCTGAGTCCAGGTGCTCAACAATTTCAAGTGCGCAAGACGAAGTCACAATCCAGTCAGCGCGCGCTTTCACTGCGGTTGAAGTATTCGCGTATACAACAACTTTTCTATCAGGATGTTGATCACAAAACGCAGAAAACGCGTCAATAGGACAACCCACATCCAGTGAACAGGTTGCTGCCAGAGTCGGCATAACAACGGTTTTTTCTGGTGTTAAGATCTTGGCGGTTTCACCCATAAAGCGTACACCGGCAACGATGATCATATCGGCATCTTTTTGCTTGGCACCAAAACGTGCCATTTCCAGTGAATCTGCAACACAGCCACCGGTTTCCTCAGCCAGAGCTTGGATCTCCGGATCTGTATAATAATGGGCAACCAGAACCGCGTTCTTTTCTTTTAACAACGCTTTAATTCTGGTTTTATATTCGGCTTGTTCCTGCTTAGTTAACGGCGCAGGCTTTGGAGGAAAAATATAATCCTCCGGCATAATTTGTTCTGCTAGACTCATTCTCTCGACCACTAGTCCACATGACGGAATATCCGCGAATTATACGAAAATCGGGGCCATAATCCTAGTTGAAGACGGTATTTTGAAGGAATATTTAAGAGAATATGAAAGGAAAGAAATTCAGCAAGAATGGTGGGTCATGATGGAC
>NZ_JXYA01000037.1 GCF_000967655.1 Pseudoalteromonas rubra | reverse complement strand
AACCACTCAGCCATCTCTCCATGGGCAAAGATAATACTTAGCGAATTTGGCGCTGTAAATAGTTTTTGAATTGTTTGCTTAAATTTTGTGCTAATAACGTCAGTTTTTTACGACTTTGGCCGATTTATAGGCGAATAGGTGTGTTTTATGATATTGAGATAAGTGGGAGATGGCAGAAACTGGGCATGATCGGTTGGGAAGATCATGCCCGAAGCAGACTTACTTATACATAACCACCTGACTTAACATCAGTTGTTTACCCAGCTTGTTTAACCAGGCTGTCAGGTTAAAGCGGCGTTTAATCACTGGCGCTTCGACTGGGTTTAGGGTGGTTTGCGTGTTGCTGCACGCTGCAGCTGAATTAAGCATGTCTGACTCCTCAAAATCGTTAGTAAATGCGGTCTGTATCGACATGGTTATTTTGCGTGCATTGTGACCAAAAATAAAACGATAAAAATTACCGGTGAGAGATTAGAAAAACTAATTAAAAAATGCACCTTAGATGCTTTTTATAGTCTCTTAAATGGTTGTTTATTCACTTTTGTGAATGGTTGCACTTTACTTTGCATGTTGATTTACAATTGCTTGTCTTATTTTCCTTTTATCTTGGGTGTTTTTTGTGGGTAGTTATTCAGATAAATTGATTTTATTATTTTGGAGGTTGGTTGTTAGTTGTTTATAAGCCCGGAGGGGGGCGAAGATTACAGCGACATCTACGTTGGTTACGGGCGCAGGCAAAGCAACGCAAGATCATCATTAGCTGGTATGAGACCAGCGGGTTTTATGGCCGGGATCATGATGCTATCCGGTTGCAGGCTCAGGCCCAGAAACTGATTGTGGTTGTCGGGGGTGACGGGACCATCAACCTGGTTGTCAATGCGATGTGCGGATCTTCGGCCCAGCTGGCGTGTCTGCCTGCGGGAACCGGCAATGATTTTTGTCGTCAGTTTGGTTATTCACAGCGGCAATGGCGTGCGGCGGTGTTTTCGTCACATTCTATCGCCCTGGATCTGGGGGCAATCGGCACGCGTTATTTTGTCAATATTGCCGGTGTTGGGTTTAATGCGGAGGTGGTCAAGAGCCTGCGCGGCAGTAAAAGTGTCGGGGCACTGAGCTATGTGTGGGGCGGTATTAAACAGCTATTCTGTGCGCCGACGGTTCAGCTGACAACGGCCCAGGGGCCTGAATTAAAGCACGGCATGATGCTGTTGCTGGCCAATGGTCGCTTTTTTGCCGCGGGGTTAAAGCCTGCGCCGCTGGCGAGCTTACAGGACGCTCAGCTGGAGTGTATGTGGTTTTCAGCTCGTAACTGGTGGCAACGTTTGGTGGTGTTTGCGGCTATGCTGGTGGGGTGTCATCAGCATTTACCCTGGGTGCATCGGGAAAAACGCACCCAGCTGGATATCACAACACCAGGCCTGGCGGTGGAGGCCGACGGCGATCTGGTGGCGACAACCCCCGTGACCATCCGCAGCCTGCCAGGCGCTGTGCAGCTTAAGGTCTTGCCTGAGACGGTGTCGTTGGACTGAGCCAGGCACGAATGCGCTGGTACGGTGTAAGTACGATGGCATTGCCGATCAGCACCAGCGAGAACCCGATAAAAGTATTGAGCTGCCAGACAAACCCTTCAAACCAGGTGCTGAGAGTGACTGCCACCAGAGGGAACAGCACGATCAGGTAGCTGGCTTTTTCCGGGCCAATGTTTTTGAGCAGGTGGAAGTAACAGGCAAACGCAATCACAGTACCAAACACCGACAAATACAGCAGCGACCCCCAGTATTGCGCGTCGGCCTCAATGCTAAATTGCAGCGGGCTGAGCGCCACATAACCGCCTAAAAACAGCGCACTATACAGCATGCCCCAGGCATTGCCCTGCAATACGCCAATCTGGCGATTGGAGTTACGTACGCTGACCATGTTGCCGAGCGAAGCGATAAACATACCTGCCAGCGCCAGCAGTAAACCAATGAAGGCATCACTGCTGAGGTCGGCACTGCGCAGATCCTGCCAGAATAAACTAACGATCCCTCCAAGTCCCAGCGCTGCACCAATGTAGATGCGGCCCGCAATGGGCTTGGCAAAAAACAGTCTGGTATTGACGATATTGGCGACCAGCAAAAGTGAGAAAGCAATCGAGGCCATCGCGGACGTCAGGCTGCCTTGCGCCCAGTAGAGAAAGAGATAGTTTAAGCCAAAGTTGCCCAGCGCCAGCAACATAAAAAAGCCGTGATCAGTGAGCGGATAGCGCATCGGTGGTCGTTTGATCAGCACATAACACCACATACAGGCGGCAGAAATCGCGAAGCGGTAAAACAAAGAGACCACCTCGTCTACCGTGCCCAGCTGGAATTCAATTGCCAGCCAGGTGGAGCCCCAGATCAGGACAGTGATCGTATACAGAAAAGCATTGTTCATTCTTTCAACTCACAGGAAGGACTAGTCAGCGTGGCCAGTTTAGCGCTATATTCTGTATATGCCAGATACAAAAAATGTGTTTTTAAACCTATACAGATAGGGATCGCGATGGATCATTCTACTTTTAAGCCCGATTACCTCTATCAGCAAGTCATCACCGTGGTCAAAGAGATGGTTGAGCAGGAGTTGCTGCTGCCAGGGGATAAGTTGCCGTCGCTCAGAGCCATGGCAAGCCGGCTGCGTGTGAGTATTCCTACTGTGCAACAGGCCTACCAGCAGCTTGAGATGACAGGCCTGGTGGTTGCCCGTGAAAAGTCCGGCTACTTTTTGCAAAGTGGTCATGACACAGCCACTCCCAGGCGCAGTAAATTACCTGCCAAACCTGTGATGGTGAATAAACAGCAGCTCATTGAGCAAGTATATGAGGGGATCCACCTGCCAGACGTGGCACCGCTGGGGCTCGCCAACCCGGTCGCAGCAGCCAGTCCGCAACAGGCATTGGCCAAAAGCATGCGCCAGGCAATGCGTCAGGCTCAGGAGCGGATGCTGGATTATGGTGCTATCGATGGGCTAACAATGCTCAAAGCGCAGATAGTGCAATATTATCTGGCGCTGGGACTAACGGTGAACAGCGATGACTTGATCATCACCAATGGTGCCCAGGAGGCGATCGCCATTGCGTTGCAGTGTGTAACTCAGCCCGGTGACATCGTGGCGATAGAATCACCTTGCTATTTTGGCATTGTTGAGCTGGTAGAAAACCTGGGACTGAAAGCGATAGAAATCCCCGTATGTCCGGACGACGGGCTGTGGCTTGACGATCTCAGTGCTGCGTTGTCACGTCATTCCATCAAAGCCTGCCTGTTCTCGACCAGTATTAATAACCCACTGGGCAGTCAGATGCCCGAATCTCGTATGCAGCAGTTGCTGAAATTACTGTGTGCACATGACGTGGTACTCATTGAAGATGATGTGTATGGCGATTTATATTTTGGTGAGCAGCGAATAAGGCCGGCGCAGTGCTTTGCAACACCCGGCGAGGTGCTGACCTGCTCGTCGTTTTCTAAAACCGTAGCGCCGGGTTACCGGGTTGGCTGGATGCTGGCAGGGCCTTACAGCGCGCGGGCAAAGCGCTTTAAACGTGCGCTGAGCTGCTCGGCGCCGATGATGAATCAATGGGCGTTGGCAGATTTTATGGCCAGTGGTGAGTTTCAGCGCCATTTACGGCAATTACGCAAGCGCCTTTACGATAATAAACAGAAAATGCGCCTGGCTGTGCAAAAGTACTTTCCCGAACATGTGCGTGTCAGTGACCCAAAAGGGGGATGTGTGTTGTGGCTGGATCTGGGCGGAGCTTACGATGGCGGCCTGTTTTTTCAGCTGGCACTGCGCGCGGGGATCAGCGTAGCGCCGGGCGCGATATTCAGCGCCTATGAGCGCTATCGCAGTTGCGTGCGGATCAGTTATGGTTTGCCCTGGAGCGCAGAAATGGAGGGTTATGTGCGCACCCTCGGCGCGCTCGTACAGCAGGCGAAAAAGCAGCCACAGCCGCAGTCAGTGTAATACTGATGTCGGTGTGGCTGACTGCGCAGGGAAAACCTTTAGCGATAGTTAAACAATTGATAGCCTTCTAGCTGAGGGATCATCGCACTCAGCTGTGCTTCTTGTACTGCAATTGTTTCAAACCGGCCACATAATGCGTTGGCCTGTTGCTCCAGAGCTTTTGCCTGGCCTTCGACGCGTTGCTCCAGCTCACTGCCGAGACTTTCCATGCGCTGCTCGAAGCTGTCCATGTCGCCACCGGAGTTCACCATTTCAGATCCAATGGCAACCAACAGGCTGCCAATTGACTCCATCATGGCACCTTCTATGGCTTGTTCTATTTTTTCTTCAAACTGGTGCTCAAACTGCTCACCAAACTCATTAAAGGTTTGCTCACCCATTACAAAGGTACCTTGTTGATAGAACGCGCCTTCAATCTCTGAGTGCAGCTCGTCAATCAGCCCAGTCAAGGTATCAAAGCTATGCAAATTGAAGGCGGAGGCGACTTCCCCAATAGCGACTCCGGCCAGCTCGACGCCCTGCAATGCAATGCTGGCCACTTTGGGCAGTTCGGCCCTGAGGGTGTCGGCATACGTTTGCATGGCCAGGCGTTCATCCTGGCTGAGATTAACGGGTTGATCTGCGATATACAGATAGCCCTGCGCGTCTATCATCACAGGCTGACCATTGCCATTTTTGATATACACCTGATCGGGCGTAATTTGTACATCGTTTTTAAAATCTACGGCGCACTCATCAGTGTTGACAGAAAAATGTGTATCGGTATGGGCTATCGCCTGGCTAGATAAAACCAGCGTTGAAGCGAGTAAAATTGTTTTCATGCTATGTTCCTTGGGCTGTTGATGACACAGAGGAAGTAACAAAAACAGTGCCAGATTATTATGCTATTGATAAAAATGGCTTTTTATTGTTTTGGTCGCTTTGCTGGCGTGCTTGTTAGTTAGTGATATGACCAAAAAATAGTGATTTTAACCAGTTTGTATATTGGCTATTTTGGCAATAAAAAATATTTATCGTATAGATAAAAAAGTCTTGCTTTTCAGCGCCCGCATTTAGCGCTAAATACTAACTTAAGCAGTGTCAGCACAGCGTGGACTGCTGGACCATTTAGCACAATTAAGTTTTGGAGCTCATCGTGGGTAAAACATTTTCCTATGATCCGTTAGATGACGATTATGAAGACGACTTCGGGTCGTTAGACAAAGAATTACAGGCACAGCAAAAGAAGCGGGTGAAACGCCGTCTGGATGACTATCTGGAGCAGAAACGGCTGAAACGTAATCTTGGAGAGGACGACCTAGACTTTTTAGATGATTGAGCGGGTAAACTGGCCAGTCAGGCCAACTCGACATGACCTAATGTGCCGAGATACAGAATTAAAGACGAAGGCAGCACCAGCTGCCTTACTTATTTTATAAGCTTAGTCTTTGAATGAATTGTGGCAATCTTTACAGCCTTTTGCCCAATCTTTGAATGCCGCGCCAATGATCTTTTTGTCACCTGATTGTGCTGCTACCGACAATTTTTGCGCATAGTCTGCGAAAGCTTGTGCTTTCTTATCAAACGTCGCTCTGTCAGACCAGATTGCTGGTAAAGCGTCTGTTGCGCCTTTATCAGATCCTGCCGGGAAGGCTTCCCAAGGCATTGCAGACAGCTGGGCTGCATTGTTTGCGCGCTGCTTAAAGCGCTCCGCATCAAACGGTACCTTGCCTTTGAGCATATCGCCCATATCGCCAATCTGATAACGGATCAGCTGAAACGCGGCTTTACGGTACTCGATGGCGTCTTCTGGTTTTTCGAATATTGAACTTGCTTGTACATTCAGAGCGAGTCCGCTTAGCAAACTTGTTAATAGTAACGTGATTCTCATTTTGACCCCTTAAATTAAAAAACAGCTCCTTTTCTATGCCTTTACAAAAGATATTGCAAGTCTCTTAGACGAGTTGGGTGTTCTGGACTAAAGTTGATGTTCAATTTGTATTTTTTTTGTTCTCTTTGCTTTACAACTTCATCAATGTGACAACATGATGGCGTATTGGTTTACGTTTGTTTACAGTCTCAAACTTCTTAATAAACATAGGCTTGTGCCTATTGTTGTGATTTGATTGAAAACTTTGTAACTTCTTTGTGTGTTTAATATTGTAATTAACAGTGAAGTCACACTATATTGATGGACGAATCTACTCTCTAAAACTAAAAGAAACATCTTTTACACAACAAGTCCTAGGGGAAACTATGGCCAAGTATTCATTTAAAGCCACCGCGGTAGCAACAGCGGTCTCAGGTGCATTAATGGCAGCGTCAGCGACGGCTGCGACGCAGCTTCCAACAGCACCCGCTTCTTTACAGGTAAAAGCTGAAGCACTCAGCAACCCGCAACAGGAAAGAGCAGGAGCATATCTAGTTGTTCTGAAGCAGTCTACAGCGGTTGACCTGATGTCTAAAGGTACGTACAGCAGAGCCGCAGCAAAGCATACATATGCCACCGTACAGGCCGCACAGTTTAATTTAAGAGAACAAATTCAAAAGCTTGAGCCGAGTGCTAAAGTACTGGGTTCAACCAAAGTGCTGGCTTCTACGCTGATCGTTGAGGCATCCGACAGCACACTTGATAAACTGCGTAATGATGCTTCTGTAGAGCGTATTTTACCACTTCGAAATTCGCGACTGTTTGTTGAAGAGAGCTCAGGTTACATCGGTGCTGATGCCGTAAAACAAAACCTGAATGTCACCGGTAAAGATGTCAAAGTAGCAGTATTGGATACTGGTATTGACTACACACACAAAGTATTTAACGAAGCCGCCGGTACAGTCGAAGCTTATGAAGCGGAAGCTGCCGACCCGACAACTGTAGCTTGGCCACAGGGTCAGGTAAAAGGTGGTTACGACTTTGTACGTAACGATGCTGACCCGATTGAGGATGATCCTAAGTTTCGCCCGGAAGCGGATGGACTTTCTGACCACGGTACCCACGTATCACATGATGTAACGGGTATCGCACCAGATGTTGAATTGTATGTGTATTCAGTGTGTGGTGATGAGGGTTGTACCTGGGCTGCGCAGATCAACGCACTTGAGGCGGCAATGGATCCCAATGGTGATGGCGACATCAGCGACCGTGTTGACCTGATGAATATGTCACTGGGTGGCGAATTTGGTAGCACGTACACCGGCGACGGCACACAATACCTTATCCAGCGCGCGGTTGAGTTAGGCACCAACATGATCATTGCGGCCGGTAATGACGACGATATTCCGTTCCGTGTTGGTGGCCCAAGTACAACACCTAATGCGATTTCAGTTGCGTCTTTGACTCACCCTACACTTGAGAGCCTGTTCGGTGAAGGCACAATGGCCGGTTCAGAAACTGTGATCCAGCCTGCGAGCTTTGGCCCGCAAGCAGCTTTTGCCTTTACCCAAGACGACGCCGAGCTGGTTTACCCAAGCGAAAACCAAAATGGCTGTGACCTGGATGGCGGAGCAAACCCGTTTGCTGACATGGACTTTACAGGTAAAGCGGTTCTGATTGACCGTGGTGCCTGTGCTTTCACAGAGAAAGTACTTAATGCTCAGGAGCGTGGTGCAGCACTGGTTCTGATTGCGAACAACAATGACGATGGTACACCAGCACCTATGGGTGGTAGCGATGCGGCAGTGACTATCCCGTCTGTGGGTATTAACTTTGCAGCCGGTGCAGCGCTTAAAAACCAACTGCGTGATGGCGCGGCAACCTATAGCATCTCTGGTACTTTGAAATCTCAGACCGGCGGCGTGTCTGACTTCTCTTCACGTGGTCCTTCAATGGACGGTTTGTTGAAGCCTGAAATTGCGGCACCGGGTTCAGATATTCTGGCGGCGCTTCCAGGTAGCGGTGATCAGCTGCACAGAAAGTCTGGTACCTCTATGGCAAGCCCAATCGTGGCAGGTGCTGTGGCACTGATGAAAGAAGGTCGTCCTGAGCTGGATGCCTTTGAAATCAAAGCAATGCTGATGAACACTGCCAACCTGGATATCCATGTAGATTCATTGAATGTTGACCCTGCGTCACCACTGGCGCCAATCAGCCGCATCGGTGCGGGTCTGGTTGACGTTGAAAAAGCGATTGCGTCGCCTGTGGCTGCCTGGGTAGACCTGCCAGAGTTTGATACTAAGCAAGCGGCTCTGTCGTTTGGTGCTAAACGTCTTGCAGAGACTAAAACCTATACTAAGTCTGTCGTGTTACGTAACTTCTCAAATGAAGAGCGCACTTATAACTTGCGCATGGAGCACCGCTATCAGAACGATGTGGACTCTGGCGCAGTGATGTTTGAGCACCCGCAGACAGTAGTTGTACCAGCAAATCAGACAATCCTGATTGACGTTGATATGACCATAGATCCAAGCAAGCTGCCTGAGTTTGGCATCATGAACCCGTTCGACAATGACGAACTGGCACAAGGTGTTGCAGCACTGGATTTAGCTGAGTACGACGGTGCCTTAATCTTTGATGATGCGGCAACAGATGGCGACCATGATTTGCATGTTGTTTACCACGTACTGCCAAAAGCAGCTGAGGAAGCTGAGTTTGGTATCGAAGCTGGCGAGGAAATGTCTCACCTGATGGTTAAGAACACCGGTGCTGTGGCTATCTCGGGTATGGCTGAGCAAGTTGTGGCAATCAGTGAAGATGATAACCGTCAATTTGACATCAAGTCGGTTACAACCGCAGCATTCCAAAGCGATAACTGTGATTCAGGCATTTTCACAACTTTCTCTATTCAGTTACAGGATGGACTTAACCACCTGCGTCAAGCTGGCTACCGTATGGAGTTTGATCTTAACAACGACGGTATTGCTGATAAGTTCATGACGAACCTGAACGATGTTGGTGACAATGCCGCAGTGCGTGGTCGTAGCCGTACACTGATTGGTTCAATCGTTGATGGCGAGGATCAGTGGGAGTGGGGTACGCCTATGTTACATGAGTCTGGTGAAGACACTGTAACATTTGCTGCGTGTACTGAATTACTGGGGCTGAATGCAGACGCGGTTGGCATGCCATTTGGTATTCAGGCGTTTGTTGGTCTGGAAAACTACGATGTTGGTATCTGGGATAAGCCGACTGATTCAGTAAATGGTGGCTTTATCTTTGGTATGAACCCGACGGTCACGCTGAAAGACAGTGAAGATCAAGCACTAAGAGAGTTGGCACCAGGTGAAAAAGCGATGGTTGAGTTCGATATGCCATTTGCGTTCACATCCACTACAAGCACAAACGTCATGGCAGTTGTGCCAGGTGACTTGGACGTACCAGCGCTACCTGAACTGGTTGTTGACGGTGACTTGAGCGTAAGCGAAAACGCTGAGCCAATGCCTGTTGCAACGGTTACCTTCGGTGCTGAGTCTCCTGCGTTCCCAATTATGGGTTACCGTATAGAAGGCATGCACGCAGACAGCTTCGCGATTGACAATAAGGGCGTTATCTCACTGGTAAGCTCTGAAAATCTAGACGTTGAGATGGGCGTTGAAAGCGTAGAGCTGAAAGTGATGGCGATGGACACTCTGGGTTCTTCAACCATGACTGACATTGAAATCGCAGTGACCAATGAGCATGACGAGATGCCAGTGGTTGCACACGGCCAAGTGTTCAGCATGATGGACGGTGCACCAGCCGGTACTGTTGTTGGTACGCTTGACTACGCTGTATTTGAAAGCGCAGCTGATGGCATTGTTGGTGGTACTGTAGAAGGTACTGACCTGTTTGAAATCAACGAGAAAGGTGAACTGGTAACAACAGCTGAAGTCAACCAGCTGGCAGTGCCGAGCTATACCTTCAAAGTAATGGTTGAAGACAGCGTAGGTCTGAAGTCTGAGATGGTTGACGTAACGGTTGATGTTGTACTGAACCCTGCACTGCACTCACCAGTGGTTGACCACGGTCAAATCTTCTCAGTAACTGAAAACGCTCAGCTAGGTACTGTTATCGGCAGACTGGCTTACTCTGACCCAGATGCAGATGTATCACCTGTAACTGAGTTCATCGTAACGGGTACTAATCTGTTCACTGTTGACGCTGATGGCGCCGTCCGTGTGAGCGGCGAAATTGACTTCGAATTTGAAAAAGAAGTGAGCTTCCAGGTTCAGGCGAAAGACTCTGCACAGTTTGTATCAGAGGTTGTAACTGTACGTGTTAACGTGACTAACGTGACTGGTGGTGATGACAATGACGACGATGATTCAGGTTCACTGGCTTGGTTGACGTTACTTGCAGCACCGTTTGCAGCACTACGCCGCCGTAAGCGTAAATAAGCAACTAATTAAGCATTAGTTGAAAAAACCGCTCCGGGTTCGCCCGGGGCGGTTTTTTTATGGCTGAGCGCGAAGGAGCAGGATTGGCGCTATCACGGTTAGTAATAGCGCTATCCATTGTGAGCGTCATAAGGTGATGGATGGACAGGAGAAGTATTCGCTCAGGCTGCTTTCACAGCCCGGGCATGAATGAAAAGGTTGTGTGTTTGGGTCACGTGTCGTAAATGAGCTGGTTATTCCCCGATATCCTTGAATATCATGCCACGCCGCATGCTGCGAGTGGCCAAAAAAACCTCAGCGAGTAACGCCAAAAATGCGCAGATCAATAGCAGCATGGCGGCGATAAAGCAGCTCGACAGGGTCACGCCCAGTGATAGGGTATACAGGTGAGACACAAACAGCACCATGACCACGGCGCATACTAACAGCGCAGACAGCACGCTCATGCTAAAAGCCACATGAATATAGCGCGAACGTTTAAGTAAAGCGCGCATTTCACGGGTAAGGTGATCTTTTAGCTCTTCATCCTGGCTGTTGTTTAATTTACGGTCCAGCAATCGGGCTCGGTCGGTGATCCGCGCCAAACGATTTGATAAGACCCCCAAAGTGGCTGCAATACCGGTGATCAAAAAAACCGGTGCTACCGCGGTTTGGATCACCTTGGCCATCGTTAGTATGCTGACAACATCCCCATTCATCGCCAGCGTACCTGCTCAATGATCCCCGGCTGTTCACCAATCAGTGTATTCACGACCCGATTGTGCTCGTCCAGCATGATCAGGCGCGGGATCCCTTTATTGGCGTAGTGCTGGTAAATGGCGCGATCGGGGTCGGCAACCAGCTGAAAGTCGATACCAAAGGATGTTCGGAATGCTTTGAGTGTATCGGCATCTTCTTCACGGCCTATGGCAATGATCTGCAGCGTGGGATCCGTCAGCAACGCAGACGCCTTGAGTTCATTCAGGGTGCGTTGAGAGTCAGAACACCAGGTGGCAAACAGAATTACCAGCTTCTTTCCCCGGGCCAGCACGACTGGTTGGCCATCTATATTGGTCAGCTGAGTATGCTTGAAGATGTCACCCGGATTGATGTAAGTTTCATACCCCTTTGCATGGGGGACGGGCTGCTGTGTGGTATGACAGGCGCTAAGCTGGCTGCCCAGCGCAGCTATCAAAGCAGCCATGGCGAGACGTTTTATCATTATTGTGGTCCTTGCGTTACAATGCTCCCCATTAATGCGTATTTTTCAGGTGAGTGCAAGTTTCAACGACGTATCTTAGGATGCGCCTAAACACACCCACCTGAACCCATCAGAGTTCATTTCAGAGTGTCACAACCATGTTGTATGTTTCTTTGTTCTTTTCGGCGTTGCTCTCCGCAACCTTATTGCCAGCCTCTTCGGAGTTGTTGCTGAGTGGGTTGGTTGTAAAGCAGCAGGGGGCGCTGTTAATGCTGTGGCTCAGTGCAACGGCCGGCAATGTACTTGGCAGTGTGATAAATTATTACTTGGGCACTATGGTGAGCCGAGTTGAAAACAAACGCTGGTTTCCCGTTTCCAGGCCAGCAATGGACAAGGCGCAGCGGCAATTTCAGAAATATGGCGTGTATAGCCTGCTGTTTGCCTGGCTGCCCGTGGTGGGCGATCCGCTCACGCTGGTTGCCGGTGTTTTTCGCACTCGATTTAGCCTTTTCCTGTTGCTGGTGACTGCGGGTAAGGGTCTGCGATATGCGGTGGTGATAGGGCTGGCAGCCAAATTGATATAAGCGGCTGCCAGGTTGTGCTTAGGCGGGTTTGCGCCACTCAAGGGTCAGAGAAACTGAGTCCGCAAAGCGCAGTGCATGCGGTTTATCAACCCTGACCTTGGCATAGCTGACGTCCGGGTGCTGATGACACTCCGTCAGAATGTCGGCGACCAGCTTCTCTAACAACAGGAAGTGGCCGTCCTCGACTTTCGCTATCACCGCTTTGGTAATGGTTTTGTAGTTCAGTGCGTGGCCAACCTCATCGTGGAACAGGCACTCCGCATCAGCCGGGTAGTGGATCTCGATATTGATCACCACGTCCTGTTTTTTCTCTCTTTCTTCTTGATTGAAGCCGATGAAAGTACGTAACCTCAGGTTCGTAATATTGATGATGGCCGTGTGCATAAGCGGTCCTTAGCGTTTCAGTAGTTGTAGGAATTCATTGCGTGTTTTGGCATCTTCACGGAAGTTACCCAGCATGACGGAGGTGCGCATCTGTGAGTTTTGTTTCTCAACGCCACGCATCATCATACACATATGCTTTGCCTCAATGACTACACCGACACCGCGCGCTCCGGTTACTTCCTCTACGGCTTTGGCAATTTGGTGCGTCAGCTGTTCCTGGATCTGAAAGCGGCGTGCGTACATATCAACAATGCGTGCAAACTTAGATAAGCCTAACACCTTACCATTGGGAATGTAAGCGATGTGGGCGCGCCCGACAAAAGGCAGCAAGTGGTGTTCGCACATAGAATACAGCTCAATGTCCTGGATCAGTACCATGTCATCAGCGTCAGAGCTAAACACCGCGTTGTTAGTCACATCACTGAGCTCCTGACGATAGCCCTGAGTCAGGTATTCCATTGCCTTGGCAGCACGTTTGGGGGTATCGAGCAGCCCTTCACGGTCTTTGTCCTCGCCAACGGCGGTGATGATCTGTTGAAAACTGCTCTTTAATTCTTCATGCATAATAAAACTCACTGTAGTTGATTCGCTCAGGCCCGCTATTTCAGGTGGCGGCCTCCGTCAACGGCCAAGGTACGGCCGGTGATGTAATTACTTTTACGCAGCAACTCGATGGCGTCGATCACTTCGCGACAACCCGGTTCAATGCCCATAATGGATTTTTTCAGTGTTTTCGCCCTGTATTCCTCACTGTCATCTTGATTAAAAATGATCAGTGACGGGGCCACCGAGTTTACTTTGATATCCGGCGCATACTTGGCTGCAAAGGAGCGGCTGAGGTTATCCAGAGCCGCTTTGCTGGCCGCATAGGCAATATGTTTCGGGCTGCCTTTTTCGACCACATAATCCGTAATATGAATGATGTCCGCGGTTTCATGATAATTTTGCAGCAAAGGCGCCAGGCCCATATTCAGCAGATATGGCACTTTGGCGTGAATGTGCATCATGGCATCAAACAGGGCGTTGTGATCCGGGTTACGCGCTTCACAATCCCAGCTGGATGCATTGTGTATCAGAGCGCTCAGCGTATCGGTGTGTTGCTGAACCTGGGCAATTAATGCGTCAACAGCTCCGGCTTGATTGAAATCAGCCTGGATACAGATCACGCCCTGTTCAGTCAGGGTGTCGATGACCGGGTGTTTAGTGCGATATGTCATGATCACCGGGATATCTTCAGCAACAAAGTGCTGAACCATCGCCAGCCCAATACGCTGTGCGGCTCCGGTGATCAAAATGGGCGCTGTCATTGGCATCTATCCTTCTTTGCAAAGTGAACGGGTGGCGGGTGCTCCCGCGATTGTACCTGTAGTGCGTCTGGCCTTTTACGTGGTGCAGCGCAGGCCAGATCACTCAGACTACATTGAGGTATTACTCATGGTCGTAAATAGTTGGTATGGGCTGGCGCTTGTGTTGTGTCTTTTGATAAATATTGATCAGCAGCTGTTCAACATCCAGACTGATGGGCTGACCTTCCAGAAAGTCATCAATGTCATCATAGCTCAGACCCAGCGCCTCTTCGTCGGCAAGACCCGGGCGGTCACACTCTAAGTCCGCGGTGGGGGTTTTATGTACTAATGATTGCGGTGCACCCAAGTGATCGGCCAATGCACGCACCTGACGTTTAGACAGACCAAATAGCGGGGCTAAATCACAGGCACCGTCGCCAAACTTGGTATAGAAACCGGTGATATTTTCTGCGCTATGATCGGTACCAACCACCAGGCCGCGTGTCAGTCCTGCTATCTCATACTGAGCAACCATGCGCTGTCTGGCTTTGACATTACCTTTCACAAAATCGACCAGAGCGGCACTGGGTAACTGGGTATCGCTGAGCTGCATCGCCTGAATTGCCTGCTCATGCATGGCATCGGCTGCGGCCTTGATATTAACGGTCAGGCGCTTACTGGGCTGAATAAACTCCAGTGCCTGTTGCGCTTCGTCTTCATCAGCCTGGGTGCCGTATGGCAAGCGCATGGCAATAAACTGATATCCCTGGCGACCTTGTTCTGTATTCAACTCGTCAATGGCCAGCTGGCATAAGCGACCACAAGTCGACGAGTCAACACCGCCACTGATCCCCAGTACCAGACTGTGGCAATGGGCTGAGATCAGGGTTTGTTTAATAAACTGAACACGTCGGGCAACTTCTGCCGCAACATCAATGGTTGGCTGAACTTTCATTTCAGCAATGATAGCTTCACGCATGGGGACTCCCTCTGACCTGCCGTATTTCATTCGGTTGGTCTAATAATGACTGATTGTTCTAAGTTTACTTGAAATTATGACAGATTAGATCTGTTTCTTGCCGTGATAGTTACAAACCCAGGTGCTGCTTGATAGTCTGTAGTTCCTGCTTAAGCTGATCGATTTCCTGCAGGAGTTCATCCAGGTTCACGACCGGCTCTGCACCGGGTGTGCTCATCTGCTCACTGAGCGCATTGTCTTCAATGTCGCCGAACAGGTGCTGATAGCGCGCTTCGCGTTTACCGGGTTCTCTGGCCAGGCGTGTGGCAAGTTCTTGCTGTATCAGTGCGTTGAGTGCCGCTTCTACCTCACCGACCGTGGCGAACTCCGCCAGCCGACCGCTGCGAGTGCGCAGTTCGCCGGGGGTCTGTGGTCCGCGTAACAGCAGCAAGCAAACAATGGCCCGTTGTTGTTCGGTGAGCTGCAAGCTACCGAATTCGCTATTACAAAATCGATGTTGGTACTTACTTACCCGCCCGGAGAAACCTTCATCGCAGACCACTATGCGCTTTTGTTCTAGCTGTGTCAGCGTGTCCAGCACCTCTGACTCTGACAGTGACATCACAGGCTCGCGGTTCGATTTTTGATTGCAGGCATTGGTCAGTGCGTTGAGTGACAACGGATACTGATCTGGGGTCGTGGTTTGCTTCTCCAGCAGGCAGCCAATGATCCGTTGTTCAATCTTGGATAAGTTCATATTCATTCCCTATATGATGTGCTGCCGTACAGTGCAGCAGATCAGGTTAGTTTTCATGACTTTACTCTATGCGATTTGCAAGACCTTGCATAGTGGCCTCAGGTGAATAGCGGGTATTTTCAGGATGCGGTTTAGCAGGTTTTTGCTTCATCCACCCACCGCTGTAGCATTTTACTTAGCGCCGCAAAGTTAATTGGCTTACTCAGGTAGGCATCCATACCGGCAGCCAGGCATTTTTCTTCGTCGCCCTCCATCGCATTGGCCGTCAGTGCGATAATGGGAGTTTGCTGGTGTTGTTCACCGGCCACGCCGGCGCGGATTTCTCTTGTTGCCGTGTAGCCATCCATCTCAGGCATTTGGCAATCCATCAGGATAATGGCATAGGACTCGTCGCGCACTTTGAGGTGGTTAAGGGCGGCCAGGCCATTGTGTGCGCAGGTTACATGGGCGCCCAACTTCTCAAGCAGGGTGGTTGCCACGGTTTGGTTGATCTTGTTGTCTTCGACCAGCAAGATGTCGACATCCAGGCATACATCTTCAACAGTTTTAGCGGCCAGTTGCTCTTTGCGTTTCACCAGTGACAATGCATTAGCGGGGGTGAGTGGCGCAAGTAACACATTATTGGACGAAAACTGTGGCCAGGCTTGAGTCTGCGCCATGTTTTTACATAGCAGTGCATAGCTTAGCTGCTTGGTTTTGATGTGCTTCAGCAAGCGGTTGATGTCAGATTCCGGTGTATCGTTCAGCACGTCAGTGGCGATGATCAGGGCTGGCCGCTGCGATGGTGCTTCTTCATATACCGCAAGCATATGTGTAACGCTTTCAAAATGCTCGCTGGGTATGTGCCAGGCATCCAGCATATGCCGAGCAGCCAGGTCGGATGCGCTGTGGGCATCTATGACATACAGGCTGTCATTATTGGTATCCAGCGCACGGATCGGCTGAGGATCAGTGAGTTCAATGTAAAAGGTAAAAGTGCTGCCTAAATTGGGTTTGCTATAGGCATTGAGTGCGCCACCCATGAGTTCGCACAATTGTCTGGCAATTGTTAAACCCAGCCCGGTCCCACCAAACTTGCGGGTGGTTGAGGGATCGGCCTGAGTGAAGGAGTCAAAGATTTTACTCAGCTGCTGTTTACTGATCCCGATCCCTGTGTCTTCAACACTGCACCAAAGGCGTGTCTGCTCGCTGGTATGCTCCGTATAACAGGTCAGAGTCACTTTGCCGTTTTCAGTGAACTTAACGGCGTTGCTGATCAGGTTATTAAGAATTTGTTTGAGCCGGTGCGGGTCGGTTTTGGCGTGCTGATATTGCATATTCCGGCTGTCGATAAACAACTCAGTTTGCTGATCGTTGGCGCGCGGGGCAAAGGCGGCAAAACAGTCGCTGATTATCTGGATAAGATCGCATTCAATTTGCTCAATATTGAGCTTACCTGCCTCAATTTTTGAGAAGTCTAAGATGTCGTTAATAATCGTCAGTAATGACTCGGCGGAGCTTTGTGCCAGTGCCAGGTTGCGCTGCTGCGTATCTGTGAGCTGCGAATTGCCGAGGATCTCGAGCATGCCTATGATGCCATTCATGGGCGTGCGGATCTCATGGCTCATACTGGCCAGGAAGTCGGCCTTGATTTTGGCTGACTGCTCCGCCAGCTCCTTTTCTATAACGGCTTTACGCTTTGCCTGTTGTTGTTGCTGACCACTGAACAAACTCGCCAGCATCGCGGCAATGGCCTGGATAAAACGCCTGTCGCTGTCGGTCCAGTCCGGGTAAGGGTCGGCGTATTCAGTACAGAGTATGCCGCACACCGCACCGCGATGCAGGATAGGCATGATCAACATGGCTTCGACCTCGAAGGGATCGAGATACTGATCGGCCAGTGGCCGGGTTATTGGGTGCTTGGTTGCCATGCTGGCCTCAATCACCTGCTTGCTGAGCACTGCTGAAAACAGGCCTGGCAGAGTGGCTTTGCGCCAGGGAGGGAAGTGTTGCAGGCTGTCTCGTCGGGTATTACTAAAGCAAGTGGGATAGAGCAGCGCATGATCCTCGCTGAGCAACCAGATACTGGCACGTGAAGCGCGTGCGGCTTGGCACACGGCATCGGTACACAGTTCCTGGGCGCGCTCAGTGTGATTATTGAGGATGGCTTCATGGGTACTTAGTTGCGCCAGCAGCTCGTTATTTCTGGCCACCTTTTCGTGCTCAATGGCCATCATTTTGCGGTCGTTGATATTTTGCACTGAGCCAAACACCTGTAAGGTCCAGCCGTTATGCTGCTTGGCCTGAGCTTTAACGAGCACCCAACATTCTTGCCCTTTATGTGGCTGTACAATGAATTCATCCTCAAAAGGCTTACCGTATTTGATCGCCTGATTCATATGGTCCTGAAACTTCTTGCGATGCGGACCTTCTTTGAAAAACTCGGTACTGCTCATCCAGGTAGGTTGATAATCCGGTGGTACTGCAAAAATCTGACGGGTGACTTCCGACAAGGTGATTTGGTGAGTTGCTAAGTCCACCGACCAGGCACCGACTTTGGCCAGCGACCCCATGTTGGTCAGCGCACTGGTCTTGCTTTTAAGTTCAGAGAGCAGTCGGGTGTAAAACGAAAATGCGAACAAAAAGAACAGCACTATAGTTAATAATGCAAGCCGAAATGGCCATAATGCGGCGGAAGACGCTTTCCAGCCATAACGGGGGGCTGCATACATTATCCAACTGCCCGATGGCACGTGAATGGTAAATGCGAGCGGGTTGTGCTCCTGTATGGTGGGCGAGCCATAGAAATATTCGCCGCTGTCACCCAGGCCATTTTTACCCTGGATGGCGATCAGGTAATCCCCTTCTAGCTTGTTTAGCGACACTTGCTCGTACAGTTTTGGCATATCAATCACAACTGACAACAGGCCCCAAAACTGGTCTTTATCAACATACACCGGGACTCGCGCGATCAACGCCATACCGCCCTGGATCAGCTCAAGCGGTCCGGCCAGTACGATGGTGCGAGAGTCTCGGGCTCTGATGGCATCTTTCTTTTGCTGAGGGTGAGTAAGGTAGTTGAGCCCGATGGCTTTTTCATTGCCCTCGAGCGGGTAGATCATTTGTAGCACCATGTCCGGCGCCGCACCAACATTACGCAGCACCTGGCTGGTCTCAAATAGCGGGGCGGCAAAGCGCTCAAACTGCGCTTGATTGAGGTTTGGTTGTGGCGCCAATGCAATGGCTAACCCCCGGACCAGCTGAATATTAGACGCCAGCGTGCCCTCGAGCTGGGTGCGATAGACATTGAGCTCTTCAAACGTACGGTTTTTTTCCACTTCAATCAGGCGTCGCTCGTTAACGCCATCTATGTACCAACCCGCCGCCAGGATCACCAATAACAGTGCGCCCACCATAAAGCGGGTTAAAAAAGCTTTCCTTGACGACAGCACGTTTATGGGTTGCATGTAAACATGAAAAAGTATCCTTGAATCATTTAACTATAGTTGTCTGTATGAAAACTCGCCAAGGCCCAGATACATTTAAAGCACAAAAAAACCGTTGCCGAGGCTGACCAGTACCTTGGTATACATAATCTGATCTAACGCACTGATGAAGTCCTGCGAGCTGCGCTTTGCAACTCTGTGTACTGGTAGCGTCAGATTCACTGAGATGTAATGCAATACAGCGCAATAACCGCTAAGCTGGCTAAGGTTATTAATCAATCAATTGAGGGAAAGGTATGCTGACTTGGCTGAAACGCGGGGTTGCGGTGCTGGTGTTGCTTGCACTGGCTGCCAGTGCTGTGGTGTATGGCATGTTATCACTGAGTTTGCCCGCACTCGACGGGCAGGGTCAGTCGGGCGGCTTGAGTGCAGCCGTGACGTTAGAGCGAG
This sequence comes from Pseudoalteromonas rubra, assembly GCF_000967655.1. Taxonomy (GTDB): domain Bacteria; phylum Pseudomonadota; class Gammaproteobacteria; order Enterobacterales; family Alteromonadaceae; genus Pseudoalteromonas; species Pseudoalteromonas rubra_A. The sequence continues at coordinate 41,502 of NZ_JXYA01000037.1, read as the reverse complement.
ATGCTCTGGGGCAGGCGGTGATCACGGCTCAGAACCGCCATGATGCTGCTTATGCACTGGGTTTTGCACATGGTCAGGACCGTTTTTTCCAGATGGATTTACTGCGTCGTAATGCCGCTGGAGAGCTGAGTGAATTATTTGGTGAAGCGGCGATTGGGCTGGATAAGCGCCTGAGGTTTCACCGTTTTCGTGCCCTGAGTCAGGCCATTTTGCAGCAACTGCCGGAGTCTGAGCAGGTGTTGCTGGCGCGCTATACCCAGGGAGTGAATGAAGGGCAGGCGCAAAGCGGAGTGAAAAGTTTTGAGTACCTGCTGCTGGGTGCTGAAGTCAGACCCTGGCAGCCACAAGATAGCTTACTGGTAATTTTCAGTATGTATCTGGATCTGCAGGAAAGTACGATAAAAAGAGATGAGTCGCTAATTTTGGTGGAGTCGCTGTTTGGAAAAGAAATGCTGGACTTTATTCTTCAGCCTGGAAATTATCAGGCGTCGCTTGATGGCTCTAAAGTCACCAAAAAAGAGGTCTTTATACCAAATTTAGGTGACATTGCTTATGTTGGTGACATTACTCATATCAAAGAGCTTCCGCTTTATGGGAGTAACAACTGGGCTGTTACAGGACAGCATACTCAAACTGGTGCAGCCATGCTTTCAGACGATATGCACCTTGGCTTAAACGCACCGGCTATCTGGTATCGCGCGCAACTAAACTATAACTCCGCAACAAATCAGCCCATTCAGGTGACGGGCGTCACTTTACCGGGAGCACCCGCTGTGGTGGTGGGCAGTAACAATCACATCGCCTGGGGATTTACCAATGGCTATCTGGATACTGCTGACTGGATCCAGCTCGACCCGCAGAATGACAACATCTGGGAGGTTACTGAGCAGCTGAAGTTGCCGGATGGCAAGAGTGAAACGTTCAAGCTGACAATGAGTGATTTTGGCCCGGTTAAGGAGATCCAGGGTCTGCCCTATGCGCTGAGCTGGGTGGCACACCAGGACTATTCGGTTAATCTTGGGCTACTGACACTGGAGCAGGCCGACTCTGTGGATAGTGCGCTGGAGCAGGCCGCACACATTGCTATCCCGGTGCAAAACTTGGTGGTTGTGGATGCCAAAGGCAATGCCGCATGGCGCCCAACGGGCGCGGTGCCGGGTCGCTCAGTGCCCAGTGATTTGGCGGTGCCCAGCCAGGGTTACAGTACTGACTGGCAGTACAACGAAGTGCAGCGTCCGGTGGTTAAAAACCCCTCTCATGGCAAGCTATGGACGGCCAACTCCCGGGTGGTGTCGGCGCAGCAGCATCTACGTTTTGGTGATGGTGGTTATGCACTGGGCGCGCGGGCAGTGCAGATCCGCGATCGCCTGATGGCGCAGAGCCAGTTTGATGAGGCAGACTTTATGCGTTTGCAGCTTGATAATGAAGCGCGCTTTCTCATGCCCTGGCATCAGCTGCTCAGCGAGCTACTGGCAAACAATGGCGACCGCTATGCCCGTGACAGCCAATACCTGTCCGACTGGCAGGCGTGCGCTTGCCCGGGCTCGGTTGGTTACACCCTGGTCAGGCGTTTTCGTGATCATACGCTTGATCAGCTGTTTGCACCGGTAGAAACAAGGCTGCAACAAGCAAAGGGCAGCTTGTCACCCTTAAAGCGCTATCTAGAGCCGGCTGCGTGGCAGCTGCTGCGTGAGCAACCTGCGCACTGGCAAGCACCGCATTCTGACTGGGATAGCCTGTTACTGGCTTCCTATGAAGCGGCCAAGGCGCAGCTAACAGAAACACAGGGCCGGGATATGGCGGCGTGGCAATGGGGGCGGGTGAATCAGCTCGAGGTGAAGCATCCGTTTAGTCGGCAAATTCCGCTGCTCAGTGGCTTGCTCGATATGCCGGTGGTTGCGGGGTTTGGTGATAGCTATATGCCTGCGGTACAAAAGCCGGCATTTGGCGCTTCTCAGCGCTTTATCGCGCAACCAGGCCACCTGGATAACGCCATTATGAGCATTGCGGGAGGGCAAAGCGGCCATCCTTTATCGCCGTTTTATCGGGCTGGCTTTAGTGGCTATGCACAAGGTGAGGCGGTGCCCCTGTTACCGGGTAAAATCACCCATCGCATTTCGTTTACACCCCTGAACTAGCCAGAGCGGGCTGCAGTAATACAATTGCGGCCCTTTGCTTTGCTGCTGTATAGCGCATCGTCGGCCAGCTGCAAGGTCACAGAAAAGGGCAGCGCAGTGTGCCATAAGGCCACACCAAAGCTCATGGTTGCCGTCAGCTCATCGCCGTTAAAGCGCTGCTTTTCCAGCGTTTGTCTCAGTGTTTCAAGGCGCTGAACCGCTTCTTCCAGTGCACAGTCAACCAGCACCAGTAAAAACTCCTCACCGCCCCAGCGCACCGCAATATCCTGATCAGTGACATGCTCACGCAAAATGTCAGATACGGTTTGCAGTACTTCGTCTCCCACATCATGGCCCTGCTGGTCGTTGATTTGTTTAAAGTGGTCCAGATCGGCCATGACGACGCACAGACTCTGACCATTGTGTGCACAACTACTGTGCGCCCTGAGGATCAGCTCCTTGGCATAGCGGCGGTTAAACAAATTAGTGAGCGGATCTCTGGCCGCCAGGGTCGCCAGCTGATGGCGCTGAATAAAGGTGCTTTCGCGGACATGACCAATAACGTAAATCATCGGCAAACCACAGACAAAGACATTAATAAAATGAATAGGGCGAGCGTAGTCATGGAACACAAATGCGGTTTGCACGTCATTAAACAGCTCAAACAGGGCGGCAAATAGCACGATCAGGCTCAGCGACAGGGTGATGGCCAGTCGTAATTTCAGTTTCATATCCAGCAGTAACATACAAGCGATGGTCCACAGGTAATACTGAAAGCCATAGTCCATGCCAAGCGTGGCGCACACCAGTACAGAATGGGCTGTGACTTCGACACAAAAGACCCTGAGTGCCAGATGGCTGTGGCCCAGATTGAGCAAATATATCCCCGTTGCCCACGCTGCGACGCTGGCGATATTGGCGATGGCCAGGATATACACCTGGCTGTACCAGAAGGCGAAAATAAACAGCAAATGTAAGCACAAGCAGTAGTAAGCGACTTGCTTAAACAGCTTTACTTTGACCAGCTCTACTTCATCTGGCTGACTATAAATGTGTTGCGCAATCGGCACGTAAGGCACTCAGTTGTTATTGTTGCAATATCTTCAGTATAGAAAGGGTCCACATTTTTTCCCTGAAAATTTATGTCAGGCCTGTCGCCTAGCCCGTCATGACCAGCACTGCGGCCAGTGCTATCAGCCCCAGTCCCAGCGTATCACGCCGGGCAACGGGTGTTTTCAGCCACCATAATGAGATAGCAAGGGTGAAGAACACTTCAATCTGGCCCAGGGTCTTCACATAAGCAACGTGTTGCAAACTCATGGCACTAAACCAGCCAATCGACCCGATACAGCTGGTGGTGCTGATTGCACTAGTCAGCCGGCGATGTCGCCATAGCAGTCGCCAGGAGTCGGCTTCGGCATAGCTTAGGTAACCCGCCAGCAGCAGCGTTTGACAGGATAACACCAGTAGCAATACCCAGGCTGCACTATGAGGAAAGGGTAACTGAGTGGCGATACTTGCTTCTCGCACCCACAAAGACGTGAGTGCAAAGGCACCGCCGCAGGCAAGTCCCAGCAGGGCGGTCGATAGCTGAAATTGCCGCAGGGTCACGCCGCTGAGCAGCAGCACGGCAATGCCGCCGAGCAGCACTCCCAGCCAGCCCAGCGCACTCAGGTGAGAGCCAAAAAATACCATGCCCAGCATAGCCGCCAATAAAGCCTCACTTTTGGCCAGGCCCACGCCCACAGCGTAATTATTGCGTTTGAACAGGACCACCATTAACCCGGTGGCGATGATCTGCATCACGCTTGCGCCGCCAATATAGCCCAGTAAAGTTGGATTAAAGGTCAGTGCGGGTGCCGCCTGCCAGTGGTACAGGCCCAGCAGGTATAGCGCGGCCAGAGGCGTGGCTAACAGAAAACGGGCCAGCGTGACACTGGCCACACTGGCGTGCTGGCTCAAACGGCTTTGCAGGGCGTTACGCCAAGCCTGGCTAAATGCGGCCAGACAGGTAAAGGCAATCCATTCCATACGTGATGACTTTTAGTTATTCAGGAGCCCTGACGCTACCTGCGTCGGCCGAGAATTACTAGCGCCTTGAGAAATATTCAGCATAAAAAGGGTCAATGGTGGTGCGACAATTTGCCACAGTGTGTCGCGGCTCGCCGCGCGCTATACTGCTTAGCGATGCTACTTTTTACCGCCCAGACAGCCAGTCGGGCGGTATTATTTTTCCTTTTCCAGCAGTTCAAGCTGCGTCAGGGCAATGGCCTGATAGTGTCCGGGCGGCAGAGCCTGTGCATCCAGGTGCAAATTGGCTATCCGCACCCGATATAAATCCACCACCCGATAACCACAATAACGCGCCATTTTACGGATCTGTCGGTTCAGCCCCTGTTTGAGAATGATGGTAAAGGAATCGGCTGAAACAGGCTCGACCCGACACGGCTGAGTCATGACGCCATCTACTGGCACACCTGCACGCATTTGCGCACAAAATTGCGCATCAAACGGGCGGTCTACCACCACCTGGTATTCTTTTTCCTGATGATGGTCGGGGTGGATAAGTCGGTTGCAGAGTTCGCCGTCATTGGTGAGTAGCAACAACCCGCGACTGTCTTTATCTAACCGGCCAATGGGATAAACACGCTCACCTGGAGGGAGGTAATGGATCAGGCTGCTGGCGTCGTCCGGGCGTAATTTGCAGTCTATGCCCACCGGTTTGTGGTACGCGTAGAGCTTTTTCGGGGCTGGACCGGAGACCGGGCGACCGCTGACAGAAACGTCGTCGGCGTCGGTAACATGGTCAATGTGGTTCGCCGGGCGACCATTCACAGTCACCTCTGCGGCTTCGATCAGTCGAGAGGCCTGACGGCGGGAGCAGACACCACAGTGACTCAGGTATTTGGCTAGGCGCATTGGCTGCATAAAGGAGATAACCCGGGAGCAAAAGCTCAGTATATCAATTGTGGCTGCGCGGGCGCAAAATCAGCACCGCATTTTGCTGGTCGATATCAAAGTCAAAATGGCGCAGGAAGTTCATGCCCAGCAGTCCGGGGCCAGCCCGCATCTCATTCATCACCGCAAATTGCATGGGACCGCGTACCTGATCGCCAATTTGCATCTGCTCACTTTGGTAAAACTCAACGCTCGCCAGACCATTGGCCGTAGACACAGTGCGGGTATCGAGATAGTCAACGGCCTGCGCCAGGGTCGCGAATTGCTGTTGGGTCAGCGACGTCACGCTGGCGCCGGTGTCTATCATCAATTCAATGGTGGTGCCTGCGAGTCGGGCTTCGAGGACAAAATGACTACCCAGGCGACGCAGCGGGACATGCGTAACGCCCTGTTGCAGCGCTTGGGCGCGCTGATAAAGTGCCTCAGTCTTTTGGTGGTGGCGCAGGGTATGGTCCGCCTGGGCAATTAAAAACAAGGCTTCGGCAGGCTGCAATAATGCCAGGTGTGCCTCGACCTGGTGTGTCAGCAGGGGCAGCACCTGTGGCTTTTCATCGTACCAGGGGGCGGCAAGTGTCAGCAGCTCATGCCACTGTTGCTGTTGGCTCAGCGCGACCAGACGCGGCACCAGCAAGGTATCAACCAGCGTTTGCCACTCGGTATAATGTGGGTTGCGCCGGTACGCAATAAGGAGCCGGGTAAGTGCCTCATCGGGCTGCCCAAGAGATTGATAGAGCAAAATTTCTAGCCGTTGTGCTGTCACTGCCTGGGGGTCGGCTCTGAGGTAACCCTGTACCAGCGCCAGCTGGGCAAACAACTGGGCATGGCTGGCTTGCGCCAACTGGGTATCTATCCATTGCCACCACTGCTGCGCATAGCGCTTTGTGATGTCCGGGTGGGTTTGTCGCGCTTGCAGCAAACTGGCCAGAGCCTGTTCATAACGGGCTTGCTCAAATGCCTGCTGGGCCTGGGCAACAGAGGCTGGCGTGTCGCTGTTTTTGGATTGTACTGCTCTGGCCTGCGGAGCCGAAGAAGGCAAAGTCGAATCTGCAGGTTGCAATGCAGGCGATAACTGATAGAGCTGCCAGCCCAGGTAAGTGTTGAGCAGTAAAGAGAGTCCTAACAGCGTTGATTTCACCTGCATTACCTGTGCTCCTAGCGGTGCTTACTCAGCACGCTTGCTATCGCTGAGGCAAAATCGCGATGATGGGCAATCCCTAACTTGTGCAGGCGGGTGTCCTGAAGTGCACAGTTGTGCGGTCGGGCTGCGCTTTGCGTCGGCTCAGGCAACGCAACAAGTTGTTCGGCGTCTATGCCTAACTGCGCTGCCATAGTGCGTGCCATCTGATACTTGGTCATCGCCTGAGTATCCGACACATGATAAATCCCCCCCAGTTTTTCAGCAGGCAGTGCCACTAAGTCGGCCAGCGTGAGTGCGACATCTTCAACATGAGTAGGGTAGCGGACGGCCCAGTCGTCGTGTGCACCGGATGGGGATGCTTTGAGCTGCTCGGCGATCACCGTCACAGCCGACTCGGCCAGATATTCGACCTCACCATACAGCACTGGGATGCGGATTACGCAATGGGCCGGGTCGATAGACAGTACAGCCTGCTCTGCCCGTTGCTTGCTCTGCCCGTAAAAATTGAGCGGGTTGGTTTTTGCCTGTTCGTTATAAGGCGGTTGAGCGCCGTCAAAGACGTAGTCGGTGCTGATAAAAAATAATCGGATCCCACGCTGGCTGCATTGTGTGGCCAGGTATTCACTGGCAGCAACATTGAGTGCCAATGTCTGAGCATGATCTGTTTCACAGACATCTGGTTTGCGCTCTGCGGCAGCGTGGATCAGCACATCCGGCTGGTAGGTGTCCAAAAATCGACAAACCTCAGCCTGCTCACTGAGATCCAGTGCCACCAAGGGAGCTGTAGCTCGCCGGTAGCCACACCCTATCACGTCATGGTGTGGTTCTAGTGTGCTATAAATGGCGCGCCCGAGTAACCCGGTTGCGCCGGTAATGGCGATTTTCGTCATGCTGGCTCCGTTGCGAAAGTGTGCTAACTGTGTTCTATTGTACCTGCGAACTGTTATTACAACACAGAAGGATTTGCAATGAAAATACTGAATGTCCGTGCTCTGGTGGCCACGGTATCGCTGTTTTGTGGCCATGTGGTGGCCGCAGCAATTTATCCAATTGGCAGCAGCTGCACGCTGGATGATGTCCGCCCCGCCTTGAAACTTCAAGCTGAATTAAAGCAGCGAAAAGGTCAGCAGCTCCATGATATTTTCGACTTATTAAAAGCAGATCTCTTTGATGAGCTGCAGAGTAAGTTGCCAGGCTATCCTAATGGTATTGAGATTGACTCACTCACTTTCGACTATGACGAAGTATCCGGTTCAGCGTTGTACCACACGATAGTAGAGGCTAAGCTCACGGCTCATGCTGTGAAGACATGCGCCACCAATAATCGCGTTACACGTGCCGCTGATTTGAATGTGCAACCGGTTAATCAACACCAACAGTCGTCTGTGACCGAATACGCAATCAATATTGATATCGTGCGTGAGGTGAAGCAGCAGCATCTGCCCACCAATGTTATTACGCCATCGAGCGTATTCGGTATTCATTTAGGTACCCACTTTGCGGATGCTGAACGTTTGATCGGGCGCTTTAGCCTGCTCTGGCAACTTGATGCCAAAACTCGATTGGCTACGATAGGACGCAATCATGCGTTATTTTTTATCGATGATCAGTTTGTGGGCTACCAGTATGCTAACTTTCTTTTCCCAACCGTTATTAATAATCTTGTCGAGTTTCAGTCCCTGGACATGATGCTCACTGTGGGTGAGAATTCGCTGACGGTATCAAACGGGCTCATGATGGACGACTCGCAAGGTGAGTTTATTCGTCAAGCATTTTCTGTTAATCAAACGGTTAAAGTCAGGCTGGCCGATGAGGGGAGTGAGGCCACTAAGCTGGAGCACCTTGAAATAGGGAAACTACCCACGCTTGAAAACGGGGTATCATCTTTACCTTGTTTGACCACAGCGCAGAGCACATCGGTAAAAGAAAAAGACCTTACCGGGATGATTGAGCTTGTATCAGTGCAAGGTGAGCAGGTGTATATGAGCGGGTGCAGCGAGGTGATTACCCTGGAGAAGGGCGGCAGAGTTAAGCAGTTGGATTTACTTGAACCTATCCGCATTAGAAATGCGCAACTGTGGCAGGCCACACGCCTGTTTGACTTTCAGCCGTGGCAATTTCGCCATCTTGCATATCACACATCGCTATCTGACCTTGATATAACAGATGAAGAATTAGTGGATGATGTTTTGGAAATTGAACAGCAAAGCTGGTTTGGTCACTTTTTTGTTGAACAAAGCAAAGTTGTGGCGGGCACTGTCTATTTTAGCCTATAAAGCATGGGGTCTGCACTTTAGCAGACCCCATTCCCTCAATAAGCGGTAGTTAAAGCACAATGCATCATGCCGCTTGCTGCTGACCCTGACCTTCCCAGACTTTGGCACGCAAACCAAACAGGCCAACCAGGATCCCCACGCCAATACAGAACAGGCTGATCTGCAGATACAGATTAGGCATCTGCTCCACGTTATTGGGGTCAAAATTACCAGCCAGCAGGCCCGAGATAATGTTACCGATTGAGTAAGTTAACACAAATACGCCCATCATCTGTCCGGCAAAGCGTTTTGGCGACAGCTTGCTGACTGCACTCAGTGCTACCGGGCTCAGGCATAACTCACCAACTGTATGCAGAAAGTAAGTGGTTACCAGCCACATGGGCGCTACCTTAAGGCCTTGCGCAGCGTACTGAGCGGCAAAGAACATGACGATAAAGCCGCTGGCCATGATCACCAGGCCAATGGCACATTTTACTGTGTACGACGGTGAGATCATGCGCTTGGCCAGGTTGATCCACAGGGCTGCGAAGAAGGGCGACAGTATGATGATAAAAAAGGAGTTGGTTGACTGGAACCAGGCGGTGGGAATACTAAAGTCGCCAATCAGTCGGTCGGTATAGTCGCGGGCAAACAGGTTTAAAGAAGAACCGGCCTGCTCAAACCCGGACCAGAAGCAGGCTGAGGCCACACAGACCAAAAAGAGTGCCCACATTTTGCGTTTCTCATCGTGCTCCAGCTCACCGGCAAAATAAATAAACCCGTAATAGGCGAAGAAGATAAGGGTAAACGCCACAGCCACATATTGGGCAACCACCACCGGATTAATGGTGATCAGCCCGCTGTAGGTGAGTGCCACCACGCCCGCAACGACGGCAACCACCGCGCCTATGACCGACCAGGCCTTGCGTGCCTTTTCAGCAGAGAGCGGGTTGCTGGGCTGGTCGCCGACCTGGGCAATATTACCCAGAGTGTGACGATACTGAATTAGGCCAACGCCCATGCCTACCGCGGCGGCACCAAACGCCCAGTGCCAGCCCAGATTTTCCATAAAGTAGCCACAAATGGTATAGCCGAGCACCGACCCCAGGTTGATCCCCATGTAGTACAGGGCATAGCCGCCATCGCGTCGTTCGTCTTCGTCACGATAAAGCTGACCCACCATGGCGCTGATATTGGGCTTTAGCAGGCCGGTGCCTGCAGCCACCAGGATCAGGCCAATAAAAAAGGTTTCATGGGCCGGAATGGCCAGCACGATATGGCCACACATGATGATGATGCCGCCGTACCAGACGGTGCGCTGACCGCCCAGCAGGCGATCGGCTATCCAGCCACCGGGTAAGCCCAGAAAGTACACCGCGCCTGTGTATAAGCCATAGATGGCCGCAGCTGCTGCCACGGTGAACTCCAGGCCTTCTTCTTGCAAAGAGGCGGTCATAAAAAGCACCAGCAGGGCGCGCATGCCGTAGTAGCTCATGCGCTCCCACATTTCAGTAAAAAAGAGGGTAGACAGGCCTTTGGGATGGCCAAAAAATCCCGTATCAAGATGAGTGTCCTGAGATGACATAGTAGACTTCCGATTGTTGTTTTATTATCCGAAAGTCTTATTAGTACGTGATTTGTTAAAAATTTGCAACCGAAGTCAGTTGGCCTTCGACCGAGAGGAAATGCCCTGCGCAGAGGTTATTTCAGCAGTAATGACAGGGCATGGATATCACCAATTTCAATGTCGGCGAGACCCTGATAACGGTAGGCAACATCCTGATTGTTAAGCCAAACACTGCGACATCCAGCCAGGTTGGCACCTTGCACATCCGTATCCAGGCTGTCACCTATGTGCAGTATCTGGTGCGGCGCCACAGCGCAGTACTGACAGGCGGCGTCAAACAGATCGGCGTGGGGCTTGGCACGGCCATCTCGCCCTGCCATAAACACCTGTTCGAACTGACCGGCGAGGTTGAAGCGCTCTACCTCAACATTGCCATTGGTGATGGCAATCAACCGGAAGCGCTTGCTCAAACGCGCCAGCAGCGCCAAGACCGATGCACTGACCTCAATCTGACTGCGTGCGGTTGCGAACGCCTGATAGGCGCTATGGGTGTGGTGTTCAATGTCTGCATCGCTATATCCGGCTTGCTGTAAGCCATAGCGCAGCGCAGCCTGACGCCAGCGGGTAACGTCATTGGTGAGCTCGCTTTGCTCGGTGGCAACGTGCTGGCGGCATTCGAGCCAAAATTGTGGACCCTGGGCACGCCAGGGCGCTAGTGCATTCACGTAGTCGTTCATTGCCTGCACCGCATTCGCAATGATAGGGTGGTTGTTATACAAAGTATCGTCCAGGTCGAAGCTCAGTACCTGGATCTCATCAATAGCACGGTTAAATCGCATAACACCTCTCAGTTGTTCAAGTTTGCCAGAGTGTACCTAAAGAAACGCTTCAGGCCTACTTAGTCTTTACGTTGTTTTCGGGCTCGGGGATGGGCGTTGTCATACACTTTGGCAAGATGACCAAAGTCGACATGGGTATAGACCTGAGTTGCCGATAGGCTGGTGTGGCCCAGCATTTCCTGGATGGCCCGTAGATCGCCACTGGATTCGAGTAAGTGGGTGGCAAAGGAGTGACGTAGTTTGTGGGGGTGAATGGTGCCCGTAATGCCCTGGCGGATCCCCCATTCCTGCATTCTGGCACGTACGTGACGGGCCGAGATGCGGGTTTTGCGTTTGCTGACAAACAGTGCTGGCTCATCAGCAGGTGCAAACAAAGGACGATACTTGAGCCACAGTGCAATGGCCTCCAGGGCCTTACCGCCCACGGGCACAACCCGCTCTTTATTGCCCTTACCCAGCACCCGTATTTCACCATCGCGGATATCGTGCAGATTGGCATTGGCCAGCTCACTGATCCGCAGTCCGCTTGAATACATCAGCTCCATCATGGCCTTGTCGCGCACTGCGAGCGCATCGTCATCTGCAATGTCCAGCAGTTGTGCCATCTGATCCACATCGAGGCTTTTTGGCAGTGGCTTTTGAAATTTTGGTCCGCGCAGCCCCTGGGCCGGGTTGTAGGCGTCTTGATCTGTGGCGTGTTTGTGCTGCAAAAACTTGTATAAGCTGCGCACACAGCTGAGTTTTAGATTGATACTGCGCGGGTTGTATTGGCGGGTGCGCAGCTGCATTGAGTAGCGCCTGACCAGCTCACTGCTGACTGCCAGCCAGTGCTCACAGTGGGGGGCAAAAAAAGCTGCCGCCTGCAATAACTGGCGTTGATACTGTCCCAGGGTGTGGGCTGAGTACTGACGTTCAAATTTCAGGTAATTGGCAAAGTCGGCAATCGGCTCCAGCCAGCCCGGCCCAAGCTCGCTTGGATCCACATCCAGGTGGGGTTTACTCATGCCAGATGCTGCAATCTAAGTTGCAAAGAAGACACCAGCTCACTGACAAACAGCGAGCCGTTACCAGGAGCAAAATGATCGGCGCAATGACTGGCAAACAATAACACGGCCTGCGGGTTATCCTTGTCGCCCAGTGTATATAACGCAAACGACTGACATTGTTCGTCTTCGACCAGGCCGGTGCGTTCTGCCTGATTCAGGCGGCCCTGATAACCATTGCTGTCTTTTAAGCGGCTGTGCCTGAGCGCATTCACTGCACGGGCTTGCTCACTGTCGTCACTGAGGTTAACCAGCTGGCAGTGATTGACGTTAGGCAGTTGGGTTAACTCCTGACTCAACAGCTCGGTCAGGGCTGACACATTCTGACATTGCCACAGGCGTCGCTGACACTCACTGAACAAACGATAAATCTGTTCATTTTCTTGTGCGTGCGCGACCATCTGCGCAATTTGCTTTTGCAGCTGCTGATTTTGTTCACGCAAAGTACGTTGCTGTAACAGTGCCAGGTTAGGCGCGCCCTGGGTATCGTTGTACAGGTTCAGCTCCAGCAACAGATACGGGTGCGCTAGCAAAAAATCGGGATGTTGGTGCAGAAAGTCCTGCACCTGCTGGTGTGTCAGTGGACCTTCTGAGTGGCTCATAACGCAATTTGTCCGTCAAAGACGTGTTCTGCAGGGCCAGTCATTTTAACGCTCTGGCCAGGGCCATTCCAGCGCACCTGAATGCTGCCTCCGGGCAGGTCAACACGCACTGTGCTGGCCAGTTTATCCTGCGCTATGCCGACGACTGCGGCAGCGCAAGCGCCACTGCCACATGCCAGGGTTTCTGCGGCACCCCGCTCCCAGACACGCAGTTTGATATGTTCACGGTTAATGATCTGCATAAAGCCAATATTAGCACGTTTTGGAAAGCGCTCATGGGTTTCCAGCAGCGGTCCAAGCGTGCTCACATCTGCCCGCTCAATGTCTTCGACCTCAATCACGCAATGCGGATTCCCCATAGAAACCACACCACAAAACACCGTATGTTCTTCGGCGCGCAGAATATAGGTTTGTTCTTGCTGTTTTGCCTTAAATGGCACCTGTGCGGGCGCAAATTCGGGTTTGCCCATATTCACGGTGACCTGGCCGTCTTTTTCGGTAAACAGCGTAATATTGCCGCCTTTTGTGGACACGCTCACTTTGTGTTTGTTGGTCAGGCCCTTCATGCGGACAAAGCGGGCGAAGCAGCGTGCGCCATTGCCACATTGTTCTACTTCGGTGCCGTCGGCATTGAATATACGATAATGAAAGTCCAGGTCGGGCGAATAGGGCGGTTCAACCAACAGTAGCTGGTCGAATCCGATGCCAAAATTGCGGTGTGCCAGTTTACGGATCTGGTCCCGCGACAAAAAGACATTCTGGGTCACGTTATCCACGACCACGAAGTCATTGCCCAAACCATGCATCTTTGAAAAATTTACAAACATAAAGCCTTATCTATTTTGGTGTCGCGCTGTGTATGCACGCACCTATTTTATGATTGTGATACCCTTACTTTGCCACGCCGTGCGCTATTACGGAAGCACTTGCTCGCCCTGCCACAGCGATTCCAGCGTTTCTCGTTGGCGGATCAGGTGGCAAGTATCGCCATCGACCATAATTTCTGCAATGCGCGGGCGTGAGTTGTAATTTGAGCTCATGGTAAAACCATAGGCCCCGGCGCCGCGTTGTGCCAATAAGTCGCCAGGCTGAATCGCGAGCGGTCGATCTTTGCCGATAAAATCTCCGGTCTCACAAACAGGCCCTACAACATCATAGGTATGCAAAGGCGTATCATCTTGCCTTGGGGCAACCGCAATGATCTGCTGCCACGCCTGATACAGCGAAGGGCGCAGCATGTCGTTCATGCCTGCATCGACAATCGCAAAATGCTTGTCTTTGGTTGGCTTCAGATATTCCACTTTGGTAACCAGTATGCCGGCATTCGCTGCAATGGCACGGCCTGGTTCAAAGATCAGCTCCAGATGTTGATAGTCGGCAAGTCGTGCCTTGACCTCAGCGGCGTAGGCGCTGGGGTGGGGTGGTTTTTCGCTGTCGTAGGGCACGCCCAGACCGCCACCAATATCCAGGTGCTTTAATGTAATACCGGCCGACTCAAGCGTGTTGACCAGCGCCAGTACTTTGTCCAGCGCGGCAATAAAGGGCGCAACTTCAGTGAGCTGTGAGCCGATATGAAAATCGATACCCACCACTTCGATGCCGGGCAGAGCACATGCCAGTTGATAGACATTAAAGGCTTCTTTAATGTCGATGCCGAATTTATTCTCTTTCAGCCCGGTGGAAATATAGGGGTGTGTTTTGGCATCTATATCCGGATTAACCCGAATAGAAATGGGCGCAAGCAGCTCAAGCTCACTGGCAACCTCACTGATGCGACGCAATTCAGCGGCAGACTCTACATTAAAACACTTGATGCCTGTTTTAAGCGCAAAAGCAATTTCCTGTGCCGTTTTGGCAACGCCGGAAAACACGATTTTGGCCGGATCGCCGCCGGCTTTGAGTACCCGTGCCAGCTCACCCTGAGAGACAATATCAAATCCGGCCCCCAATCTGGCTAAGACATTCAGCACAGCCAGGTTGCTGTTGGCCTTGACGGCATAACAAACCTGGTGAGGGTGTCCCTGTGCCGCGTCGGTGAACGCATGATAGTGGCGCTCCAGCGTCTTTCGGGAATATACATAACAGGGAGTGCCATAGTTTTCGGCGATATCACGGATGGCTACCTGCTCGGCATGGAGATGATTATCCTGATAGTGAAAGAAATCCATTTATGACTCCTGTTTCGTATCAGCATCCTCAGACGATCCGCTATCCTTGTCAGGCTGAGGAGCCTGCTCGGGCGCGTTGGTCGGTTGGGCGCGTTGCTCGGGTAAGTATAGAGGCCCACTCTGACCGCATCCACTTAACAGCAAGAGGCTGGTCAAGATCAGGGTAAATAGGCTAAATTGAGTGTGTGTCGCTTTCATTAGATTAATGATGTCAGTGCCTTTATAATCGCAGAGTAACAGAATTGGTAAAAAAAGCAGCTTAGAAAGTAAATTTAATTGCGCCAAAGTGGCGGACTTTCGGGGTTTGCACAGTAAGGATCAAGCTATGACAGATCATGAATATCACGAGTTAGCCGATGCGTTAATGTTAACCATTGAGGAACAAATTGACGACTGTGAGGTAGACCTGGATTATGAATCGGCATCCGGGATCCTGGAAATCATTTTTCCGGATCGCAGTAAAATAGTGATTAATAAGCAAGCCCCGCTGCACCAGGTGTGGGTGGCCACTAAGTTTAACGGGCATCACTTTGAATTGCGCGACACTCAGTGGATTGATAACCGCAGTGGCGCTGAGTTCTGGCAGTTTATGAGCGATGCCGCTACCCGCCAGGCGGGCCAGCGCATTGAATGGCAGCACGACTGATGCTGCCGTTTGTAGAATACCCGGCCCAGGGAACCCACAGGGCAAGTGTGATTTGGCTGCATGGCCTTGGCGATTCTGGCGACGGCTTTTTACCTATTGCGCCAGAGCTAAGGTTACCCGCCGAACTGGGTGTCCGGTTTATTTTTCCGCATGCGCCAGAGCAGCCGGTAACCGTGAATAATGGCATGGTGATGCGCTCCTGGTATGACATCAAATCTTTTGATCTGGATAAAAGAGCCGACGAAGCGGGTGTGAGAGACTCAGCGAAATTGGTCGAGGCATTAATTGATGCCGAGCTGGCTGCGGGCATTCCGCCGGAGCGTATTATTTTGGCTGGTTTTTCGCAAGGCGGCGTGATGGCGCTGCACGTAGCACCGCGTTTTAAGGCCCGCATGGGCGGCGTTTTGGCACTCTCTTGCTACATGTGTGCCCCGGATAAACTGGCTCAGGAGGCACGGCAAACCGACCTCAATGTGTTTATGGCACATGGCAGTTTGGATCCTGTGGTGCCGATGATGGCAGGACGACAGGCATTTGAAACCTTACAAGCACAAGGCTATGAAGTAAGCTGGCAGGATTACCCGATGCAGCATCAGGTTTGTCAGGAAGAGCTGGAGGCAATCCGCACCTGGTTACTGGCCAGGTTAACGTGACAACAGAGTGAACACCCATGACACAACGCATTGTGATTAAAACAGCGGTAACCAAAGCAAACGAAGGCCCGGCCAGGCCCGTGACCTACCAATATCACTGGCGCCGAATTGGTGCCGTTGGCAGTGTGGCGGCATGTGGCTTAGCCGCTTTGTTTTATGGGATAGTAAATTCGGTCAGTGCCGATGAGCAACCAGCTTCGGCACTGAATGACTATCAGGCGGCTGCGCAATCAGACCCGCAACCGGATGGTGTTAAAACATCTGCGCCCGTCAGTGAGCCCGTGCCTGTTAGTGTCGCGGCATCCGCGCCCAGTGAATTCGCCGCTGAGCCTGTCATCGAAGCATCACCAACTCAGGCAGTTGTGATGGCAGCTGTCGTACCGGCTGTCACCCGGGTTGAAGCAGAGCTGGATGATGAGCAAAGCAGTGACGATGTTGCGCCGCAGAGTGCGGATGTAATGACCGATGAAGAAGCCAGCAACGAGCCGACCAAGCGCTTTGCTGACGACGCTCAGGTGGCCAGCGTGGCCATGGCGGCACAAGTGGATACCAATCACATCAGCCGCGCAGTGCTCACCACTGAGGTGGTCAACCGGGAGCCGGTGAATGTACTCAAAGACAGCGTTGAGCAATCGGCCTTTGCGGATAAGTTGTATTTCTTTACCGAAGTACGTGGCCTGCAGGGACAAACCATCCGCCATTTGTGGTTTCATCAGGATCAGTTGATGGCAGAAATAGATCTGGCCATCAGTGCTTACCGCCATCGCACCTATTCCAGCAAAAACATAATGCCCAGCCAAAGTGGCCAGTGGCGCATTGAAGTGATCACCGTTGATGAGCAGCTGTTGGCACAAAAAACCTTTAGAATTATTGCAACCGCTCAATAGTGAGCAGACTGAGTAAAGCATGACGACGAAAAATAACGTGTTGCGTATCGCAACAAGAAAAAGTGCGCTGGCCTTATGGCAGGCCGAATTTGTAAAAGCCGAACTGGAAAAGTTTCACGCCGACCTGACCGTCGAGCTGGTACCTATGTCGACCAAGGGGGATAAAATCCTCGATACGCCGCTGGCTAAAATTGGCGGTAAAGGCTTGTTCGTAAAAGAGCTGGAGCAGGCCATGCTGGAAGGACGTGCGGATATCGCCGTGCATTCGATGAAAGACGTGCCGGTTGATTTCCCAGCAGGGTTAGAGCTGCATACTATTTGTGAGCGTGAAGATCCGCGCGATGCGTTTGTGTCGAACCAATATCAGGCCTTGGCTGACCTGCCTGCGGGCGCCGTAGTGGGCACCTCCAGCTTGCGTCGTCAGTGTCAGATCCGCGCAATGCGCCCGGATCTGGTGATCAAAGACTTACGTGGTAATGTGAATACCCGGCTGGCGAAACTGGATGCCGGTGAATTCGATGCCATTATTCTTGCCGCCGCAGGCCTGATCCGACTGGAAATGGCTGAGCGCATTGCCAGCTTTGTCAGTGTTGAAGACTCTCTGCCGGCCAATGGTCAGGGCGCGGTTGGGATTGAGTGCCGCAGTGATGATGCACAGGTCCAGGCCTGGCTGGCCCCACTGGAGCATAGCGAAACGCGGATGAGAGTACTGGCAGAGCGCGCCATGAACCGTCGCCTGGAAGGGGGCTGTCAGGTGCCGATTGGTGCCTTTGCCGAAATTGCAGGCGAGCAGCTAACACTGCGCGGCCTGGTGGGCGCAGTTGACGGCAGCCAGATCTTACGCGGTGAGCAAAGCGGTCCGGTTGCGGATGCTGAGCAATTGGGGATCCGCCTGGCAGAGACTTTGCTGGCACAAGGTGCGGACCAAATTCTGGCCGAGGTTTATCGGGACAACTAATGTGAAACTAGCCATCACCCGCCCGGCCGGCAAAGGAACCTTGCTGGCGCAGCAGCTTGAAGCGCAGGGGGTCCCGTGTGACTGCACCCCCGTACTGGAGCTGGTAAAACTGCCTGTCAGCGAGGCCGAGCTGGCGCCCATTGTGGATGCCGAGCAGCTGATCTTCATTTCTCAGGATGCCGTGCACTATCTGGCACAGCATCAGCCTGATTTTTCCCCCGATTGTCAGTTTTTCGCCGTAGGCGAGCAGACCGCAGCCGCCATCGAGGCCTGTTTTGGTCGCCGTGCGCGTGTGCCAAAGCAACATGACTCAGAGGGATTGCTCGCGCTGCCTGAGCTGCAACAGGTTGAAGATAAACGGGTTGTGGTGGTCAAAGGGCGTGGCGGCCGCACCTTGATCAGTAAAATACTGAAACAGCGTGGTGCTTTGCTATCGCATTGTGTGGTGTATGAGCGGATCCCGGCTGCGACTGGCTCTGATATCTGGTTGGACCACTGGCAAAGGCAGGGTATTGACGGTATAGTAATCACCAGTAATGCGGCCATTGATGCCGTTTTTAATACCCAGCAGAGCGAATTACTGAATTGGCTGAGCAGTCGCCGGTTTTATCTGGTCAGTCAACGCAGTGCTGAATACCTTCGCGAACAATACGCGATTGAAGACAAACAAATCGCCATCAGTGCAGGGGCAGATAACGATGCGTTACTGGCCTGCATTATGGATAATCAGCCCCGCCAAGGTGGAACTATGACAGAACAACAACAAGGTCACTCAGGCCCTCAGTCTTCGGGCAAGGCAGCCAAACCCGCAGCCGTCTCAGACAAAGTCAGCAAAACTGCCGTACTGGCGCTGCTGGTGGCGTTGGCGTCCGGCGCCGGTGCTGCGGGTGTGTATTATCTTGGACAGCAGCAGCTGACTCAGTACCAGCAGGCTGTGGATCAGCTTAACCGCGACAATCAGCAATTGCGCCAGGCACTGAGTGCCAGTGAGCAAACGCTGGCTGCGCTGAATACGCAGGTGAGCCAGCGTGAGCAACAAGTTGCAAAACAACTGAGTGCGCAAACTCAACAGCTTGAACAGCGGCTGCAAAGCACATTACAGGCTGCTAAAAAACAGCTTGGCGGTGCTCAGAAAGCCGAAATCAATGCGCTGATCCGCAGCGCAGAGTTTCAGGCCAATATTCAACGCCATTATCTGGCGGCGGG
The DNA here is from genome assembly GCF_000967655.1 of Pseudoalteromonas rubra. Classification (GTDB taxonomy): domain Bacteria; phylum Pseudomonadota; class Gammaproteobacteria; order Enterobacterales; family Alteromonadaceae; genus Pseudoalteromonas; species Pseudoalteromonas rubra_A. The sequence goes on along the minus strand of NZ_JXYA01000037.1, from coordinate 22,465 downwards.
GGCAACGCTCACACGGTTACATGATCTGGTGCGTTCGCAAAGCAATACAGCAGCGGTGCAAACCGCCATTGCCGCCGATCTGGCCCTGCTCAATGCGCAGCCGAAACCTCAGCAAGAAGCACTGTATCTGGACTTGCACGGCTATATTAGCCAGGCTGACAATTTACCGTTACAGGTGATGACTAAACCGACGCAGCAACACAGTGAGCAGAGTGAACTGACCGAGCAGGTGAGTGACTGGAAAGCCAATGCCTGGCGCTCCTGGCTCAAAATTCAGGATCAGTTTATTAAGGTGCGCTCGCATGATAAACCTGTCATCGATCCGCTACTGGACGGTGAAGAGCAGCAGCTTATTCGGGCCCAGCTGAGCAGTTATTTACGTCAGGCGCAGACGGCTCTGATGCAGCACCAGCAAAGTGTTTATTTCACCGCCCTGGAAGGGGCAAGCGCCACCTTAGCGCGTTATTACCGTACCCAGGACAGTGCGGTGGCGGCAATGCAAACCGGCCTGAAAGTATTACAGCAGCAAGAGTTTGCAACGCAACGCGTGCTTGAGCTACAAACCCCGCAGGCGGTGAAGGAGTGGTTACAATGACACGCACTCTGATCTCAGTCATGGTGCTGCTGGGTGTGCTGGCGGCGGGCCACTTGCTGATCGATGAAAAAGGCTACTTACTGGTTGCGGTGAACAACTACACCATAGAAACCTCCCTGTTTGCACTCGGTGTCATACTGATTTTTGCGCTGCTGTTGGGATCTGTGCTGTTAAACCTGGCCGGAACTTTGTGGCGGGCATTTGCCCGCAGTCGCGGCTGGTTGAAAGGCCGTAAAAGCAAGCGCCAGCAACAGGCGTTTGAAGCCGCGCTGTGGGCATGTATCAATGGCGATGACGAACAATTACAGCAGGCCCTGAGCATCGCTGATTTACCAGATCAGTGGCAGGATCAGCAGCGTGCAATGGCTGCACGGGTTGCATTGCAGCAGCTACAGCCGGCTCAGGCATTGGCACACCTGCAGGCAATGTCGCCAGAGTCACAAGGTCAGGTGGCCAAGTTGTGGCTGGAAGCGAACCAGGGTGAACAGGCACTGCTGTTACTTGGCGCACAAATGGACGAGAAAAAAGTCTCGGACAATGTTGTGGCCAGTTACCTGGACGCTTTGCTCCAGGCCGGTAAAGGGCAGCAAGCACTGGCACTGATCCAGCAAAGGCACAAACAGCTGGGCTGGTCAGAATCGCGCTGGCAGCAGTACCTGCATGCGCTGTTTGCCATTGACGAAAGCTCGGCTCAGACCACGTTTAATGCCTTACCCAAAGCGTTGCGGCCATTGGCTGCCCCGGCACTGACTCAACAGGCGCTGCGTTTGGGTCAATTTGATGCGGTGCGCGGAGACTTATTAAAGTACCTGAAAAAAGGTCAGTATCAGCAGCTCGCTGAGGCCTTACAATATGCTGGCAGTTCCGATCCTGAATTACGCAAACTGATCCAGGCGGCATTGCAGAAGCAGCCGGAGCAGGCGGAGTTATTATTCAGTCTGGCATGTCTGGCCAATGCCGAAGGAGAGCATGAACTGGCGGCCAAGATTTTCGACACACTGGCAAAATCGCCGTGGCAGGCACTGTGGCAGCAGCAGGCAGAGCAGGCTTATGCCAAAACCGGGCAGTTTGATAAAGCCTACCTGTTGGCTACGCAGTAACCTTAAGAGATTTATAATACCAATTTCACTTAATACCTGTTCAATTTGACGGAGCAAATATGACGCTAACTGTGTTAAAAATTTCTCATTTAGAACCTCATACCTTAGACATAGGTTCACAAATTTTTGCCTTGTTATCGAACATATTTTCTCGCCTCAAAATAGAACACTTAATTAAGCAAATTGGTATAAAAACCGGTCGCCCGACCGGTTTTTTTGTGCCAATTTTCCCCTACAAGTTGTGCTCGCATTGGGGGTGCCTGGGTTTAATTTGTCACTTTGCGGATATTTGTCCTTGAATCTACACTTAGGCTGCGTATGATCTGAAAAATTTTATCTGCAATCCGGGTGTCCTATGATCAATACCAAACTACCTTTACTTGATTTACATCGCCACTTAGACGGTAACGTCCGTGCTGAGACCATACTGGACCTCGGTCAGAAGTTTAATATGCCATTGCCTGCGCTGGATGTAGAAGGTCTGAGGCCTCACGTCCAGGTCATTGACAATGCACCTAACCTGATGGCCTTTCTGGCAAAGCTGGACTGGGGCGTTAAGGTATTGGGAGATTATGATGCCTGTCGCCGTATTGCCGTAGAAAATGTCGAAGACGCCATGGCGCAAAACATGGATTACACTGAGCTGCGTTTTAGCCCGTATTACATGGCCAAAACCCATAACCTGCATCCGCAGGGCGTGGTGGAAGCCGTGGTCGACGGGATCAAAGCCGCAACGCGCGGGCTGGATATCCAGGTGAATCTGATTGGCATTATGTCGCGCACCTTTGGCGTTGAAAAATGCCAGTATGAACTGGATGCCTTGCTGGCGTTTAAAAACGATTTGGTAGCGGTCGATTTGGCCGGGGATGAAATCGGCTTCCCGGGTGCTTTGTTTATCGATCACTTCAAGCAAGTACGCGATGCGTATCTGGGTGCCACTATCCATGCCGGAGAAGCGGAAGGTGCCAGCAGCATCTGGCAGGCGATCAACGAGCTCGGCGCAACGCGCATTGGCCATGGCGTAAAAGCCATCGAAGATCCTAAACTGATGGATTATCTGCGCGATAATCGCATTGGTATTGAATCTTGCCTGACCAGCAACTTACAGACCAGCACAGTGGCAAGCATAGAAACACACCCGCTTAAACAGTTCCTGGACCACGGTATTCTGGCCACAATCAACACCGATGATCCGGCGGTACAAGGGGTCGAGCTGGACAACGAGTTTGAAAAAGCGGCGCCACTGGCGGGCCTCAGTGAGTCAGATATTCTTCAGGCGCAAAAGAATGCGATTGAAATTGCCTTCTTAAGTGATTCAGACAAGCAGGCGCTGTTGCAAAAATACGCCTAACCCTGCGCGTTAAGCTGCTCAGTGTGCTGAGCAGCTTAAGTAATTCTCTTTCAGTGCACTGAGCACCTGGCTGCGGGTTACAACTGCAATTACCTTGTCATTTTCGATGACCGGATAAATTTTAGGCTTGTCCTGTTGCATCTGTGTGGCCAGGTCGACCACAGTCGTGGTTTGACTGACCGACAGAGTCTCTGTGCGCATGAGCTGACCAACCGCAGTGGCACCATCACAAAAGTAACTGCTTTGCAGTAACGGCGTCAGTAATTGTTGCTCAGAAATAAAGCCCACCAGTTTACCTTCGCTATTTTGCACCGGTGCGCCGAAGAGGGCGAACTTTTCGAGCTGAGCAATGGCGTCGGTGATTTCGGTCTCGGGTGTGATCAGCGGAAACTGGGTCGACATGATGTCTGCGATAAATTGTTTAGCCATATGAATTCTCCTGTTAAGTAACAGAGTCAGTATGGATCAAGGCAATTGATTTTTAAAATGGATTAATTATATCGCAGCGATTGGTTTTATGAATTGATGCGCGATCTGGCAACCGCGCATCACAGTGCATTACTTGATAAATGCAAATGCATCCGCGAACATAAATTCGCGCTGGGCGCCGTGGGTGATGAAGTCATCACGCACAATGCCAATCATGTCAAAGCGACCCGCCATGTAAACACTGTATGGCTCCAAAGACACAATGTCTTTCATCACCGCCTGGTGCACGTAACCGGTATGGCCCATCCAGGCCTCTGAGGCATGTTCTACCACAGGAATAAACTGGAAGTTGGCTCTGCTGTTTGCCCAGGCTTCCATTTCCGCTTTGGCATACAAAGCAGATTCTTCTTTAACACCCCAGTAAAACAGTACCGGCTGATCGTAGTTAATTTCAGCGAGGTGGTCGGCCATGGATTTGACGTAAGAAAATCCGGTACCGCCCGCCAGCAAAACCAGCGGTCTTGCCTGCTCAGGACGAACCTGAGAGACACCCAAACCCACTTCCAGGTCTACCTGAGTCTGGCTGGTGTGCGCCGCTTTTAAATGATCCAGCGCCTGCATCGCGTAAGAATCGGCACCCGAGGCACCAATATGCAGCTCCAGGGCGTTTTTCTTTGACGGGCTGCTGGCGATAGAGAAGGCGCGTTTGTCTTTTTCACCCAGTACTAATTGCAGGTAATGGCCAGCGGCAAATTCGGCATCCTGCTCCGGTGTTAAGACAACTTTAGATACGTATTCAGTCAGTGGCGAAATCTCGGCCACGGTGGCTTTAAGTACTTGCATTTTTTACCTTAGAAAATAAGCACGGTGGTGAAAGTGTGTGCACTTTAGCACACTCACGTTTACCCTGTAACCGCTTTCACACCGAGACAGACAGATTCCGGCATGATGCATTGCGACATGCCAGAAAAAAGTCTGTCAGATTAATTAGGGCTTCATGATTTTGAGGCTGTCCCAGATGTCATCTACGCGTTGCTTGGTTGCCTCATCCATCACAATGGGCTCGCCCCACTCACGGTCGGTTTCACCCGGCCATTTGTTGGTGGCATCCATCCCCATTTTTGAGCCAAGGCCTGATACCGGCGACGCAAAGTCGAGGTAATCAATCGGTGTATTTTCTATCATAGTGGTGTCTCTGGCGGGATCCATCCGCGTAGTGATTGCCCAGATCACATCGTTCCAGTCTCTGGCATTGACGTCATCATCGCAGACAATCACAAACTTGGTGTACATAAACTGACGCAGGAAGGACCACACGCCCAGCATCACACGTTTGGCATGGCCCGGATATTGTTTCTTCATCGTCACCACCGCCATGCGGTAAGAGCAGCCTTCTGGTGGCAGGTAGAAATCGACAATTTCCGGAAATTGCTTTTGCAATATGGGCACGAAAACTTCGTTCAGTGCAACGCCCAAAATAGCTGGCTCATCGGGTGGTCGGCCGGTGTAGGTGCTGTGATAAATGGGATTTTCACGATGTGTGATATGGGTCACCGTCATGACCGGGAAGTCATCGACTTCGTTATAGTAACCAGTGTGATCGCCATAAGGGCCTTCCGGTGCTGTCTCGCCCGGTTGAATGTAGCCTTCGAGAATGATCTCTGCAGTGGCCGGCACCTGAAGGTCATTAGAAATAGACTTTACCACCTCGGTTTTACTGCCCCGCAGCAGACCTGCAAAGGCATACTCGCTGAGGGTATCGGGCACCGGCGTTACTGCGCCGAGGATGGTAGCCGGATCGGCGCCGAGTGCAACCGACACGGGATACGGTTCGCCCGGGTTTTGCTGGCACCATTCCTGAAAATCCAGTGCCCCGCCACGGTGCGACAACCAGCGCATAATGATCTTGTTTTTGCCGAGTAGCTGCTGACGATAAATGCCCAGGTTCTGACGTTTTTTATGGGGTCCTCGGGTGACCGTCAGGCCCCAGGTGATCAACGGCGCGGCATCACCGGGCCAGCAATGCTGAATGGGCAGGCGGGTGAGATCCACCTCATCCCCTTGCAATACCACTTGCTGGCAGGGGGCTTTTTTCAGCTCCTTAGTTGGCATATTGAGCACTTGCTTGAATACCGGGATCTGGCCAAGCGCTTCTTTGATGCCTTTTGGGGGCTCTGGCTCTTTCAAAAATGCCAGCAGTTTACCGACTTCGCGTAATTCGCCGACATCATCCTGGCCCATGCCCATCGCCACCCGTTTGGGGGTGCCGAACAAGTTGGCCAGCACCGGCATATCAAAGCCAATGGGGTTTTCAAACAGGATGGCAGGTCCCCCGGCGCGCAATGTACGATCGGCAATTTCGGTCATTTCCAGTTTGGTGGAAATGGGCTGGCTGACCCGCACCAGCTCACCCTGTTTTTCCAGCAGGGCAATAAATTCTCTCAAATCTTTATATTTCATCACTATCTTGGGCTACTCAGAGTTGATGGCGCTAGTATAACAAGTCGCCAGAGGTAGAACAGGTATTTACGTTCGTCGTGCCCGTCTGGTTTACCCGGTGACCCTGAGTGTGTATTGCAACTTTATTAACTACTATTATGCTAACAGTAGAATTAATTGATTCGACGCAATAGTCCTTAGTCCTCATATATCTTTGCTTTTGGCTTTCAGTTATAGTCGGACGCATTGCGCAGTATTTGTTTGGAGGCGGCTTGAAAATAACAACCATAGTAGCCAGCTCATGTATTGCCATTTTGGCCTCATTGTTTGCAATGGGCAGCGAGGCGGCGTCCTCTTTGCCAATGAGTGCATTTGAGCAACACAGTGCGGTGATGCTGATCATTGAGCCCAAATCTGGCGACATCGTCCAGGCCAATGAGGCGGCTGCACAGTTTTATGGCTATGACAAAACACAGCTGGAAACCATGCAGATCCAGCAGATCAATCAGTTTTCAGCCCAGCAGGTTGAGCAGGAGCGCATGTCTGCGCTCAGTGAAGGCCGTAACTACTTTATCTTTCAGCATCAGCTTGCCAATGATGAAGTGCGCACTGTGAGTGTTTATTCGGCGCCGTTCCGTGGTGCACAAGACCAGCCTTTGTTGTTATCGGTGATCCAGGACATCAGCACACAGCGCAGTCTGGAGCAAGACTTATGGCATTATCAGTCGAACCTGGAGCAACAAGTGGCGCTGCAAACCGCAGAGCTGAAAGACGCCAACACAGTACAGCTTATTTTGCTTGGCAGTGTGATAGCGATCCTGGCCGGGTCCATTTTGGTGCTGGTGATGTTTACGCTGCGCCTGCGCCGTGCCAAGCGTCGCACAGATCTGCAGAAAAACCGCTTCAGTGCCATCTTCAACGCCATTGGCGATTATCTTATCTATACCAACTCAAGCAATGTGGTGGCTTCGGCCAATCAGGCAGCGCTGCGCGATTTAGGTTCTATCCAGGGGCGCCCTATGGCGTTTGTGCTTGAAGACTGCCCTTGCCTTGAGGCACTTGGTGCAGAACCCATTGAGTGCCAGGTGACACTGGCCGGTCAGCAACGCGATGTAGAGATCAGCAAAACCCCGGTGCTGGACAGTGCCGGTGTACAGAGCGGCTCGATTTATCTTATTCAGGACATCAGCAAGCGCTTGGCGGACGAAAAAGAGCAGCGTCTTGCCAGCACGGTATTTGCAACCACCAGTGAAGGCGTGCTGGTCTCTAATCGTGACAATCAAATTCAGATGGTTAACCAGGCTTTCACCGATATCACCGGCTTTTCGGCCGAAGAGGTACTGGGAAATACGCCGTCGATTTTTAACTCGGGCCGCCATGATGCCGCCTATTTTGCTCAGCTGTATGATGCGCTGAGTGCGCGTGGGCACTGGGAAGGTGAGATCTGGAACAAGCGTAAAAACGGCGAAGTATACCCAAGCTGGTTGCAGGTCTCTGCGGTATTTGATGCATCCGGCGAAATCGATATGTATGTCGCGCTGTTCAACGACATTACCTCGCGTAAGCGCAATGAGCAATTAATGTGGCAGCAGGCCAACTTTGACAACCTCACCGGGCTTGCCAACCGTCATCATTATCACACTAAGTTTGACCTGGCCCTGGCTCAGGCCAAGCAAAAGCAAACCCGTCTGGCGGTGTGTTTTATCGACCTGGATCGCTTTAAGGCAGTAAATGATACGCTGGGCCACCATATTGGTGATCAGCTGCTCGTTGAAGCGGCCAATCGGATCCGTGAGTGCACCCGCAATTCAGACACGGTGGCGCGCCTGGGCGGTGATGAGTTTGCGCTCCTGCTACCAGATATGGCCAAGATCAGCGACATGGAAAAGCTGGCAAGCAAAGTCCTGCATGTACTGAGCGAGCCGTTTTTTCTCGAAGGCCATGAAGCATTTGTGTCTGGCAGCATGGGGATCACCTTTTATCCCGATGATGGCGCCGATCGCAAAGTGCTGCTCAGAAATGCCGACAGTGCCATGTATAAGGCAAAAGACCATGGCCGAAATTGTTTTCAGTTCTTTACCTCTGCAATGCACGAACATGCCAAAGCACGCAGTGCGCTGGAAGGGGCGCTGCATCGTGCGCTGACAAATCGTGAGCTTTACCTGGCATATCAGCCCATTGTTGGTCAGCAGCGGCTGGGGTGCGAAGCGTTACTGCGTTGGCACAACCCTCAGCTTGGGCAAGTGTCACCGGCTGATTTTGTGCCCATCTGCGAGGAACTTGGGCTGATCATCACCATCGGCGAATGGGTATTGTATCAGGCCTGTGCGCAGGCCAAATCCTGGATCACACAAACCGGTCAGTCTTTGTTTGTGTCGGTGAATGTGTCGAGCACACAGTTTAAGCGCCAGGATATTGCCAGTCTGGTGGCTAAAGTGCTCAAGGAAACCGGATTGGCGGCCGAGGCATTGACACTGGAGATCACCGAAACTGTGCTGGCAGATAACTCGGGCCATATTCAGCGTCAGCTGGAGACTTTGCGTGCAATGGGGGTGGGTCTGGCGATTGATGATTTTGGCACCGGGTATTCGTCTTTGAGTTATCTGAAGCGCTTCCCGCTTTCGAAATTGAAAATTGACCGCGCCTTTATTCGTGATTTGCCAGACGATGAGGAAGACAGGGCACTGGTGAGTGCTATCATTTCCATGGCTGGTCAGCTGCATCTAACAGTGATTGCCGAAGGGGTTGAAACACCCGCTCAGCTGGCGTTTTTACAGGAACTGGGCTGCGATTATACGCAAGGCTTTTTACATGCCAAACCCGGTGACGCAGCGCAATTCGAAGCTTTTATCCGCGATTATAACGCGCTGCCAGACACGGCGGCTGAGTCAACCAGTCTGGCGCGTTAGTCACAGGCTACATTGTCCGGGCACAGCGTATCGAGCAGTGTCTGGGCTTTGTGATTGCCATGTGCGGCGGCCTGGCGCAGCAAGGCTATTGCCTGTGCAGGGTCGGCCTCGCCACCTTCGGCCCCAAGCAGCATAGTGGCCAGATTGTATTGACCCCAATGATCCTCCTTATGTGCAGCCGCAGCAAAGGCCTTGCGCGCCTCGGGCAGTTCACCCAATTGATAGTGTGCAATGCCACGCTGGTTGTCTGGTGAAAGTTGGTATTTCGCCGCCGGCACGTGCAGACGGGGAAGTGCTCTGGGCTTGACGATGCCGCCCATCACATAAATATCATTAGGCCGGTGGATGGCGTAGATTGCGTTACGCGCAAAGTAATCCGTCAGTGCGGCTCTTGGCCACTCAATGGGGTCTGGGTCGAAATAGTTGTCGATCATCAGATTGTCTAACTGAATGGCGCGTTTTATATCTCGTTTGCGTCCATAGGTATAGCGTCCTTGTTTAACCGTGATCGTATCTTCGCTGGTAGCAATGACCTGGGTGATGCGAAACTGGGCCTGGTAGACTCTGTCTGTATCGAAGCGTCCGAGATCGATTAAGATCAGATCATCTGTTTGCGGGTCGAGTAACAGGCGCTGATATTGGGCCGTCTGCTGCACCTGTTGCTGCCAGAAATACGCGATGATACCCAGCAAACAAGTTATCATCAGGCCGTGTTTAAAGCGGATCAGAAAGCGGCTGATGATGTCATGAGACATAAACAGCCCGGCGATGAGTTTATTCAAAGTCACTCCCTGTGGTTGGAACTGGCACCAAACCTGTCAGGCTGGTGCCGGTTTGGCAGAGTCCGTCGCGCCAATAAAGCGACGATTACTTACCCTGCATTGGGGTTTTGCCGTTCGCTGCCATCAGCGCAAAGACGGCATAGGCGGCGGTATTTTGCTTGAGTTTATCCGGGTCGACTTTATCCAGCGTGTCGTCGGCCGTGTGGTGATAATCAAAGTAGTCAGTACCATCCTGATGGAGATCGAAAATCGGCGCAGAGGTTAGGTTATTTAATGGGATCAGATCCGGACCACCGCGCGCGCGGTTGGCACCAATATATTTGATACCTAGCGGTTTCAGCTGCTCAGCAATGGCGCGTACCAGTGGCAAAGAAGCGGCGTTCACATTGGACTCAAAGGCATATACCACGTCGGCACCAAAGTCGGATTCGGCAGCGGCAACAATCTGCGTCAGATTGTCCTGATGGCGTTTAAAGTAAGCTTTTGCTCCCCATAATCCCAGCTCCTCGGCGGCAAACAGCACTACCCGGATGCTGCGCTTGGGGCGAGTCACAGACGCAATGTGCTTGGCCGCTGCCATGGTCAGCGCCATACCGGCCCCGTCGTCCAGTGCACCTGTGCCCAGATCCCAGGAGTCATGATGGCTGCCAAGCAGCACGTATTGGTCAGGATAGTCCGAGCCGGTGATTTCACCGATCACGTTAAAGCTGGTGCCTTCGCCTAGATCTTCGGTCTGAATATTGATTTCGACCTGCGGGGTGTGACCATGCTTGAGCAAGCGTGCGATTTGATCGGCGTCCGGGTTTGCAATGGCGGTCGTTGGAATTTTTGTGACCTGATCATCGTAATGACTGCCGCCGGTGTGGGCAAAGCGGTGATGGGCGGTACTGACCGAGCGCATCATGTAGGCAATGGCACCTTTTTTGGCGGCCTCTACAGCGCCCTTATTACGTGCCTGAACGGCCGGGCCGTAGCCGTTGCCATCGATATCCCGGTTCATTCTGTAGTTAATAAAAGCAATTTTACCTTTCAGGCTGCCCGGCGGTGCGGCTTTGAGTTCGTCGAATGTTTCAAACAATACGACCTCGCCACGCAGACCCTGCTCGGGTGTACTGATACTGTTGCCCAGCGCGGTGATATGCAGAGGCTGTTCACTGGGGGCGATCAGTTTCGCCGATTCGTGATAGCGGCGCCATTCAGGGAATGTCGCGGCTTCCAGCCAGACTTTGTCAAAACCCAAGCGCTTAAGGTGTTTTTCTGCCCAGGCCACCGTTAACTTGTCATTTTCTGTACCAGGCAGGCGCGGGCCAATCTCTGTTGTCAGCGACTCCAGTAACTGCCAGCTTAAATCACTCTGGCTCGCCAGTGTGCGCACTTTAGCGACGTCTTCGAGTTGTGTTGGCGTGAATTCCTGCGCCTGTGCAACCGCACTGACGGTTAATGCACACAGTGGTAACAGCCAGTGTCTGGCAGCGCTGCTTAGCCTGCTAAAAGGCGTAAAGCGTATCATCTGATCCATAGTAACCCTTGGTAATTTATATCGCCTGAGATTGTCGCAACAATTGCTGCTAAATTAAACTGTTTCGGGGTGAACGGGCGTTTTTGCTTACTGAAGTGACGGCACTATGCGGGATTTGCTAAACTTGGCGGATTAAGTTCATCCGAGGTAATAGTGTGACTCAGTCGTTTAATCAAGTGCCATTGGCCCGCCATCTGCAAACTGGTTTACAACAAGCCGGTTTTACCACCATGACACCCATTCAGGCGCAGGCATTGCCCGCCATTATTGCCCGCCAGGATGTGATTGCTCAGGCAAAAACCGGGTCGGGTAAGACACTGGCCTTTAGCCTTGGCTTGCTCAATAAACTGGCGGCCGAAGAGCAGGTGATCCAAAGCTTAGTGCTGGCGCCCACCCGCGAGCTGGCGCAACAGGTCGCTACAGAGATCCGCAAGCTGGCGCGTAGCATGCAAAATATCAAGGTACTCACAGTGTGTGGAGGTGAGCCCATTGGGCCGCAGATCAGCTCTCTGGAGCATGGTGCGCACGTTGTAGTTGGCACACCGGGTCGGATTGAAGAACACTTGTATAAGGGCACGCTTGACCTGACTCAGGTGCACACCTGGGTCCTGGATGAAGCCGATCAGATGTTAGCCATGGGCTTTGTTGAAGCGCTCGAAAATATCGCAATTTACCTGCCGCCGGAGCGTCAGACACTGATGTTCAGCGCCACCTATCAGCAGGACATCGAAGCGCTGACACAGCAGTTTATGCGTGAACCTGTGATGGTCAAAGGAGAAGAAGAGACCCTTAACCGGCAGATCAAACAGCAGTTTTTTGCCCTCAAAAACAACAAACTGAGATTTAATACACTGCGTCTGTTATTGCAGCATTACAAGCCGGTCAGCTGTATTGCCTTTTGCAATACCAAAGTTGAGACCAAGAAGCTGTACAGTGAACTCAAAAGCTGTGGCGTCAATGTGGTGACTCTGCATGGCGATCTGGACCAGGCCGAGCGGGTGCGTTCATTGATCCGTTTTGCCAATAAAAGTGCTTCGGTGTTGGTGGCCACCGATGTCGCGGCACGGGGTCTGGATATCGAAGATGTAGATATGGTGGTTAACTATCATATGGCGCTGGATCCACAAACGCACGTGCACCGGGTGGGTCGTACCGGGCGCGGTGGCAAGAAGGGACTCGCCTGTTCGCTATATGGCGAAAATGAGGCCTTTAAAGTTGCCAAACTGGGTGAAATCTACGAGCAAACGTTTGAGCCGGCAACGCCACCACCTTTGAGCCTGCTCGACAAGCCGGTCTTTAAACCCCCAATGGTTACCTTGCAGGTCGATGGCGGTAAAAAAGACAAGCTGCGCGCCGGGGACATTGTCGGATGTCTGACGTCGGAGCAAGGGGTAGGTGCCAGCCTGATTGGCAATATCGATTTACTGGACCATCAAGCGTTTGTCGCCGTGGCCAGAGAAGGGGTCAAACCGGCGCTCAGAAAGCTGCAGGAGAGCAAGCTCAAGGGGCGTAAATTTAAAGCCAAGCGGATGAGCCTGTAGTTATTCTTCCGCATGGGCATAGTACTTGAGTTGTTCGTATTCGTGTTGCAGCTGCACAAACGCTGAACTCTCCCCTTGTTGGTCCGGGTGGGCCGCAAAAGCCAGCGTGCGCCAGCGCTTACTCAGTTGGCGCCGTGAATACGGATTGGGCAGTTGCCACTTCTGTATTAATTCGTTGTGCTGCTGTGGTGCCAGGGTAGGTGCTTTTAGATAGCGTTGCCAAAACTGACCCAGCAGCGCGTTCACTTCCTCTTTGCTGGTATCATAGTTGCACCAATCTAAATAATATTCTCTGAGCGGATCCCGGGTTTGTAATGCAGACGGGAGGGACTGCTCACTCAGGCGGATATCCATTGCCTCAACCTGCAGATAATAGCCTTGCTCAGCAACCTCTTGTTGCAGTTGATACAGGGCATTCATCAACAAAAAATTACGCTTAAAGAGGTCTTTATCCGGGTCGCTGTCCAGCGTTGGCAGGCCGACTTCGGCATCCAGGGTCGCAGCCAGCCGGTGTAGTTGCGTGGCGCGCTCACGGGTGATTATCCTAAATGTGGCATCAAGGAGGGGGTTCAACATTGTTCCGCCTGTAAACATAGTGTATCTTCTTTGTTCAATTCTTATTTTTTGACGCGTTGATTGCAAGTAATACGGGGCAGGCAGGGATGATAAAGGGTTTTAAGTGGGCTGTGACCACAGTGCTATTAGTGGGTATATGGTCGGCACAGGGCCATGCTGATACGTCTGCTGCCAAACCGGCGATTGCGTCGCAAATTGACGCGTTATCAGAGCTGCCAAACTGGCAGGAGCAAGTGCTCAGTGCTGAGCGCTTGTTACAGCACAATGAACTCGGCCCCGTGCAACGTGCCGCCACCCTGACAGCGATCGGAAAAATTGCCCTGGAGAGCGCACGTTACGACATGGCGATCCGCTATTTTGAACAACTTGAGTCTTTAAGTCGCAGCGAGCAGTTGTCTGACAGCTTGTATCATGCTCTTAAGATGCAAGGGATCAGCGCCTTCTACCAGGGAGACTATGCCGCGTCGGTGACCGACTATCAGCAGGCGCTGAGTGTGGCAGAGCAAAGAGATAACCCCATTGAGCGCGCGGATATCCATAATAATCTGGGTATGTCATTTATCCAGATCCACGACTTAGAAGCGTCACTGGAGCATTATCTGGCTGCATACATGTTGTATGAACAATACGGTAACGAGCAAGACAGAGCTGACATGTTATTGAATCTGGCCGGGGTGTATATTCGCCAGTTTCGCTATGACAAAGCAGAAGAGTTACTCAAGCGCGCGATGACCTTGTTTGAGCGCCTGGGAGATCAGTATGGTGTGGCACTGGCACAGGGTAACCTGGGTGTCATTTATACTGAGTCGAACCGTCCTGAGCTGGCGCGCGTCGCGGTAAAAGCCGCCGTAGAGTACTATCACAGCATCAATGATACGCGCCATCTGGCATTCGAATACGTCAATATGGCAAAACTCAGCCTGCTGCTTCGCGATTACACAACGGCAGAGCAGGAAGTGAACTTTGCCATGTACTATGCCGAAAAAGCCGACAATCAGGCTGGCGTCATGCATGCTTTGCACCCAACGGCCAGGCTACAGTTAATGCGTGGTGATATCAGCGCAGCCGAAGTGAGTATCGAGCGGGGTTTAACGCTGACCCGTAAGCTGGGAGACAGGCTCAGGGAGCGTGAATTTCTGCATTTGCTGGCATTGGTGCAGGCGGCCACAGGCAAGATGCAGGCTGCGGCAGAAACGCTGGATCACTACCGGGACTTACAGTTTTCTTTGCTGAATGAAGGCCTGATCACTCGCCTGAATAAATACCAAAGTAAGTTTGAAGAAAGCCAGTTAAGCCAGGAGCTGGCAAAAATGAAGCAAGCGCAGGAGCTGCAAAAGCTGCAAGACGAGCAGCGCAATCAGTTACTGTGGATGAGTGGCTTGATCTTGTGTCTGACCTTGATTTCTGTGTTTGCCTTTTATCATCGCGCGAACGAGCGGCGGGCGAAAATTGAACTCAGCAAAAAAGTGGCGCAGCGCACTGCACAGTTACAACAAAGCGCGGATGAGTTACGTAATGCCAACCAGGTGAAGAGCCAGTTTTTAGCAAATATCAGCCATGAAATTCGTACCCCATTGACGGCTATTTTGGGCCACGCAGAGAGTTTGCAGCAAGACTATGCACATGATGCTCACCTGGTGTCCTCTTTGGCGGTGGTAACACGTCAGGGCAATCATCTTAAGGATCTCATCAGCGATGTACTGGACTTGAGTAAAATCGAGGCGCAGCGATTTGAGCTGGAATACACCGAGTTTACCATCGAGAATTTACTGGCGGATGTCTGCGATATGTTCCAGCGTCCCTGCATGGAAAAATCGCTTGCCTTACTGGTCGAAAATGACTTGCCCACACCCTACCTGGTGCGGCTTGACTATGTGCGGCTGAAACAGATCTTAATTAACCTGCTCAGCAATGCGGTGAAGTTCACCCATCATGGGCAGGTTGAGCTGCTCATCAGACAACATGACGATGGCCTGATTTTTATCGTCCGGGACAGCGGTATTGGCATGTCTCAGTCCCAGGTGGCACGGATTTTTGAGTGTTTCCAGCAAGGAGACAATAGCATCACCCGCCGTTTTGGCGGCTCAGGATTAGGACTCAGTCTGTCACAGCATCTAGCTAAAATGATGGGAGGAGAGATCTCGGTACACAGTGAAGTGGATAAGGGCAGCCAGTTTACGCTGTTAGTGCCTTGTGCACGCTTAAGTCAGGGCAGTGAAACAGGCGAAGAGGCTCACAGGGTGGAAGATGCTCTGCTACCGGCCTCAGAAATACGCTTATCCGGCACTGTGTTGCTGGCCGAAGATCATGATGATAATCGTGCTCTGATCGTCCGTATGCTTCAGAGAATGGGCCTCGAAGTAGATGCGGTCAGCAATGGACGACAAGCCGTGGAGCGCTGTCTCAGCGCCTACCCGGATGTGGTGTTGATGGACATTCAGATGCCCCAGATGGATGGCCTGGAAGCATTGAAATTGCTGCGCCAGGCAGGCTTTGAAGGTGACGTGTATGCACTGACGGCCAATGTGATGGAGCATGAAATCAAAGATTATCTTGCCCAGGGTTTCAGTGGTCACCTGAGCAAACCGATTAACCGCGAGCTGTTATATCAGACGCTTGCCAAGTCTTTACAGCGTACCTGTGACGCTCAGGCACTGGACCTGGCGATCGACATGAGTGACCTCAAACAGAGCTTTGCGCAAACGCTGGAACAAGAGCGCTATAAGCTGATTGATCTGTGGCAGGAGCAGGACTGGCAAGCCCTGCAGCATCATTGCCACAAATTGAATGGCGCAGCGAGCATGTTCGAGTTTGTGCATATCGCCGATGTTGCCTCGCAATTTGAAGCTGCTCTGAAGCAACAACAAACCGCACTGTATCAGGACTTGTTTCTGATCTTGTGTGATGAACTCAAGGTGTGCAGTTATTCAGAACAATTCGATGTCACCTAATTCACTGTGTTGGTCAGGCTGTTTAGTGTGGCCTGGCTTCGACACCGCCTTCGACTCTGTATCATAGTTATAGCGACTGGTGTCGGTGCGGTGGGACATATCCAGCTCAGGTCGCTGGGCTGTAAAAATTGACAGCTTTTCATGAATGCTTGCGGCCAGGTTAATCAGATCGCTGCTTGATACGGCCTGGATCTTGGAGGCCGATAGTGCATCCGAGTTGAGTTCAACCATAGACTCAATGCTCGACTGTGCTTCGTCTGAGACCGCCTTTTGCCGGCTTACCTGGTCGTGAATACTGTGCGACATCGCATTAATTTCAATCATGGCGCCTTCTATCTGGTCGACTTCTTTGGTGGAGGCTTCTGATAAGCGGACCGTTTTATCAGTTTCTTCCAGCGCAGTGAGCATCAGCGCATGGGCACTGTCTGTGCCTGCCTGAATTTTATTGACCATGGTCCGTACTTCCTGCGTTGACTGACTGGTGCGTGCGGCCAGGCTGCGTACTTCGTCCGCGACCACTGCAAAGCCCCGGCCTTGCTCACCTGCTCGGGCTGCCTCAATAGCGGCATTCAGCGCCAGTAAGTTAGTCTGATCAGCGATGGCATTAATCACGTCAATGACCGAGCTAATGGCGTCGCTGTCTGCTTTCAGTGCCGCTATTTGTTCACTGGTGGCCTGAATATTCGCTGCCAGCGTCATCAGGCTTTGCTGGCTCCGGTCAGTATCAACACGGGTTTTTTTGACCGCTTGTGTGGCGTTTTCGACTGAGCTGTAAATTTTCTCCAGACTGTCATCCAGCTCTCTTGATACCGTCAGCATATGATTGATGGCCGTGGCGAGATCCGCGCCGTGGGCATGCTGTATGGTGGCCTTTTGTGTCATTGAGGCATAGGTATCGCGCAGGCTGTCGGCCATAGGGGTCAGACGGGAAGAAGACGCATAGACTTCGCCAATAATGTGTTCCATCATGGCCATACTGGCATTAATGGCCAGGCACGCTTTAGGCAGTGTTTTGTCCTGTTCGTCAAAACGAAAGGTGAGGTCTATGGTGTCCTGGTGATGTAGTGCGCTGACAAAGCTTTGTAAATAGGCACCCTTTTCTTGTTTTTTATCTAGCCACACGGTGATCAGCACAGACGCAACCAGCATCATGGTGATTAAAGTGGCAGTGACAGTCAGGGGGAGGGAAAAGATGGCGGTACAGACCAGCACGGCGGCTATGTTCACTGTCGTCACGGCCATGGCACTGGCTACTAAACGCATGGGTATGGGTTCCTTTATCGGACTTGCAGGATAAGGAGCGTGTCCTTATTTGCGTTCAAATGTCTTATGCATATCCTTTAATATATAGAACACACCCTTGAGAGTTCCAAGCAACGAGGGCATAAAAAAAGCCTGCATAAGCAGGCTTTTTCTGTTCAAGCGATTGGTTATTTACGCTTCATCGAGTCAAAGAACTCGTTATTGGTTTTGCACATTGACAGCTTGTCGATCAGAAATTCCATTGCATCGATTTCGCTCATCTCATGGACAATTTTGCGCAAGATCCACATTTTTTGCAGCTCATCTGGTTTTGTGAGCAGTTCTTCGCGGCGCGTACCTGAACGGTTAAAGTCAATGGCCGGGAAGACACGCTTTTCAGCAATCTTACGGTTTAAGTGCAGTTCCATGTTACCGGTACCCTTAAACTCTTCGTAAATAACTTCATCCATTTTAGAGCCCGTGTCGATCAGGGCTGTAGCGATGATAGTCAGGCTGCCGCCTTCTTCTACGTTACGTGCAGCACCGAAGAAGCGCTTTGGCTTGTGCAGTGCGTTAGCGTCGACACCACCTGTCAGTACTTTACCTGACGATGGGATCACTGTGTTGTAGGCACGAGCAAGACGCGTGATAGAGTCCAGCAAAATGATGACGTCTTTTTTGTGCTCAACCAAACGTTTCGCTTTTTCGATGACCATTTCTGCAACCTGCACGTGGCGGCTTGCTGGCTCATCGAATGTTGAGGCGACTACTTCACCTTGTACCAGGCGCTGCATTTCTGTTACTTCTTCCGGACGCTCGTCGATCAGCAGTACCATCAGTGTTGCATCTGGGTTGTTGTAAGAAATAGACTGTGCAATGTTTTGCAGCAGCATGGTTTTACCGGCTTTAGGTGGTGCAACAATCAGTGCACGTTGACCTTTACCGATTGGAGAAGCCAGGTCCAGAACACGCGCAGTGATGTCTTCTGTACTGCCGTTACCACGTTCCATTACCATACGTTCGTTGGCGTGAATTGGCGTCAGATTCTCGAACAGGATCTTAGTTCTGGAGTTTTCTGGCTTATCGAAGTTAACTTCGTTTACTTTCAGCAGCGCAAAG
Source organism: Pseudoalteromonas rubra (assembly GCF_000967655.1). Lineage (GTDB taxonomy): Bacteria > Pseudomonadota > Gammaproteobacteria > Enterobacterales > Alteromonadaceae > Pseudoalteromonas > Pseudoalteromonas rubra_A. Next base: position 3,912 of record NZ_JXYA01000037.1, on the reverse strand, counting down.
TAACGCTCACCATCTTTTGGTGGGCGGATCAGACCGCTGATGCTGTCGCCTGTACGCAGGCTAAAACGTCTGATCTGGCTGGGCGAAACATAAATGTCATCCGGGCCTGCCAGGTAGGAGGCTTCTGATGAGCGTAAAAAGCCGAAGCCATCCTGAAGAATTTCCAGCACGCCGCCGCCATAAATGTTTTCGCCGCTTTTAGCGTGCGCTTTCAAGATGGCGAAGATGATGTCTTGTTTTCTCAGACGGGCAACGTTCTCGAGCCCCATAGACTCGGCAAGTTTTACAAGCTCATTGATTGACTTGTCTTTCAGTTCGCGTAAATGCATATTGGTGGGTTCTTTATTTAAAAGTTGTTCTCTCGTGGTACGAGGGATTGAATTGAAATTGCTTTAGGTTAGTGGCTCTATAAGTTAGCAGCTAGGGGAGCAGTCGTCCAGTCTTTATACAAATTTAATCAGGCAGGCCAAAATGGCGCTACCTGATGTCTTTAGACTGTGACTGATTGGCGACCAGCGTATGCCGGTGCCATTAATCAGTGATCAGTTAGATGTTGTTCTCAAGGAACTCAATCAATTGTGTTTTTGACAATGCACCAACTTTAGTTGCCGCTACAGCACCGTCTTTGAACAGAAGCAGAGTTGGGATGCCACGAATACCGAACTTAGGCGGTGTTAGCGAGTTTTGGTCGATATTAAGCTTAGCTACGGTCGCGCGACCTTCGAACTCGTCTGCAATTTCGTCCAGGATAGGGGCGATCATTTTACAAGGACCACACCACTCAGCCCAGAAATCTACCAGTACAGGGGTATCCGACTTAAGCACGTCTGCTTCGAAGCTGTCATCAGTTAGTTGAATAATTTTGTCGCTCATTGCGCTCTCCGTTAGAATTAGGTCAATTATTTAATGCGTATTTAAACACTCTTGTTTCTTATTGCAAGTTTAAACGTTATGCTTAATTGCTATGACTAAGACACATTTGACCAATAAAAAATTTATCGACTTTGCTTTAGCGCCGGAAGTGGTCGCCGGTTTGACAGCGAGTGGCTTCGAATACTGTACGCCAATCCAAGCAAAGTGCATGCCCTACATTAGTGAGGGCAGAGACATTGCCGGTCAGGCTCAGACAGGAACAGGTAAAACGCTCGCGTTTTTAACTGCGACATGCCACAGACTGTTGCAAAGCCAATCTGACGCTCAGGTTGCCGGTCAGCCACGTGCGTTGATCATGGCACCGACTCGAGAGCTTGCGATCCAAATCCACAAAGACGCACAAATATTGGCGCCGGCGTGTGGGTTAAAGCTTGGCTTAGTATATGGTGGCGAAGAATACGAAAAACAACGGTCGCAGTTAGAAAAAGGGGTGGATATCCTAATCGGCACGACCGGACGCCTGATCGATTTCTATAAACAAGGTGCCTATAACCTTAATAACATTGAAGTTGTTGTACTTGATGAAGCGGATCGCATGTTTGATTTGGGCTTCATTAAAGATATTCGTTATATGTTCAATCGTATGCCGGATACCCAACAACGTCTGAACCTGCTGTTTTCTGCAACCTTGTCTTATCGCGTGCAGGAATTGGCTTTTGAACACATGCACAACCCTATTCATGTGCAGATAGAGCCGGATGTAAAAACAGGCAAACGGATCAAAGAAGAATTGTTTCATCCCTCGCAAGAGGACAAAATTCCTTTACTGCTCACCCTGATTGAGGAAGAGTGGCCAGACAAGGCCATTGTATTTGCCAATACTAAGCATAGTTGTGAGAACGTCTATGAATGGCTGAAAAATGATGGACACCGGGTGGGACTGTTAACCGGTGATGTGAATCAGAAAAAACGTTTGTCGATTTTGTCTAGGTTTACCAAAGGTGAGTTAGATCTGCTCGTTGCGACGGATGTTGCAGCGCGGGGCTTACATATCCCTGAAGTGAGTCATGTGCTCAATTTTGATTTACCAGACGATTGCGAAGATTACGTGCATCGTATCGGTCGTACTGGCCGAGCGGGTGCATCAGGGCATGCAATTAGCTTTGCCTGTGAGCAATATGCTTACAACTTACATGAGATTGAAGAATACATTGACCATGCAATTCCGGTTTCTCACTACGATAAGTCAGCATTACTGGATGATATAAAAGCGCCAGCCAGACAACAAAGGCGCAGAAATCCATCCGGTCAGCGCGGTAATCGCAGCGGTAATAACCGCCGACAAGGTAGTTACCAAAAATCGCGCCCGCGCAGCTAGCCGGGCGTTTTGGTAGAGGTAAATAGAGGTTAGTGAGCGTGGTTCAGAAATCTCCACACGAAAATGTGTATGCGGTGATTGATTTAGGATCAAACAGCTTCCATATGCTGATCGCAAAACATATGGCCGGCGGCGTGCATACAATCGGGCGAGTAAAACGTAAAGTACGCCTGGCCGCAGGCCTGGATGAGCAAAACCTGCTGAGTGAAGAAGCGATGCAGCGAGGTTGGGAGTGTTTATCTTTGTTTGCCGAACGGCTTCAGGATATTCCGGCCGGAAATATTCGTATTGTCGCGACTGCAACTTTGCGTCTGGCGACCAATGCCAATGTGTTTAAGCTTAGAGCAGAGGAAATTCTTGGTCATCCTATCTCTATTATTAGTGGTGAAGAAGAAGCGCGCTCTATTTACAAAGGCGTTGCACATACCTCCGCATGTCAGGGGCGACAACTTGTTGTCGATATAGGTGGTGCAAGTACAGAAATAGTCATTGGCCAAGGTTTTGAAGCGCACTTATACCACAGTCTGAATATGGGGTGTGTTACCTACTTGGAGCGTTACTTCTCTGATGGCGCACTGAGTGAGGCAAATTTTGCTGCGGCCACAGCGGCTGCGCATAGTGTCGTTGCACCTTTCGCAACACAATACAAAACTGCCGGGTGGGAGCTGGCGATTGGCGCATCCGGCACGGTACAGGCTATTCAGGAGATCTTTGCTGCGCTTGGCTTAGATGAATTGCTGACTCTGGACAAGCTTCAGGCAATTCGCAAGCAGGCAATCCAGTTCAAAAGCATAGAGCAGCTTGAGCTACCGGGATTAAGCGAAGAGCGCCGCCTGGTATTTGTATCCGGGTTGGCGATATTGATAGCGCTTTTTGAAGCATTACAGATTGAGCGAATGGGTCTGGCTGGCGGTGCATTACGTGAGGGTGTCCTATATAGCATGATTGATCAACTCAATCAGGCTGATATTCGTAAACGGACGCTTGATGGTTTTATGTCGCGATATCATGTTGACACTAGCCAGGCGGCACGTGTTTTTGAGATATGTAAAATACTACTGAAGCAGCTCGAAGCTCCGATGCAGTTTGACTTTCAAAATGCCTGTGACTTATTGAGCGCAGCTGCATCTATGCACGAGATTGGCCTGGTCGTTGATTACAAGTCTTATCACCAGCACAGTGCCTACATTTTGAAGCACACAGGTATGCCGGGATATTCGCGAGTACAAAAGCAGATGGTAGTCGCTTTAGTCGGTAATCACCGACTTGATGTCGAAGAAAGTTTGCTTTCTCAGTTTGGTAATCATCAAGGGTTGATTGAGTTGCTTGTCAGGATACTCCGGGTTGCAGTGATTTTATCAATGCGCCGTCAAGATGATGTACTACCTGATCTCTATATTACGGCAACCGAGCCTGAAACACTGACCCTGACTTTACCAGGAGATTGGCTACATGAGCATCCATTGATGCGAAGTGAGCTGGAGTCAGAGGCCGGGTATCAGGAAAAAGCCGGTTGGATATTGAAAATTGAGCGCGATTAAGCGCTCTTTTTGTACATAAAGTATCAAAAACCCCCGTTTTGCTGTAATTTTGTCCGAACGCGCCGTTTTTCTCACTTTTCTTCAAAAAAGGGGTTGCGTTGAGTTTCGATTTCCCTATAA
>NZ_JXYA01000036.1 GCF_000967655.1 Pseudoalteromonas rubra | reverse complement strand
TTCAAACTTTTCTTTTGCCATGACGGAACCTATAAGTTTTGTGTATCTAGATTACATATAAAAATAATCCACACGCCACAACGGCGGCAGACTAGAATTATTAAGTACAATTATAAATGTTTTTATGACAAATCAAAGGAAGTATTTAGGAAGATCCGAAGACTGGTGCTGATAGGCAGATTTGAACTGCCGACCTCACCCTTACCAAGGGTGCGCTCTACCAACTGAGCTATATCAGCACACCAGAAAACTGGAGCGGGCAGCGGGAATCGAACCCGCATCATCAGCTTGGAAGGCTGAGGTAATAGCCATTATACGATGCCCGCTTTAGGAACCTGTTCTTAACTACCTCTAACCGTCAAGAATAAAGTGGTGGAGGGGGCTGGATTCGAACCAGCGAAGGCAGTGCCGTCAGATTTACAGTCTGATCCCTTTGGCCGCTCGGGAACCCCTCCACGTCAAAAATTCTTGTCTAAAGCGTTGCTGTTTAAAAACTGGTGCCGACTATCCGAGTCGAACGGATGACCTACTGATTACAAGTCAGTTGCTCTACCAACTGAGCTAAGTCGGCACTGCTTTAGTACGGGGCGAGATATTAGAGGAATGACCGGGACTATGCAACACCCAAAGTAAAAAAAATCACAGATAATTGTTTAAATGGTCACATTTACAGCAAAAACCTGTATTGCAGGCAAATTATTATGCAAACTGCTGATATTTACGCCAGTACATCAGGCCTTGCAGCACCAAAATATCATTATATGTACTTGGCCGGGCTAAGTGTTGTTGCATTAATTCGCCATATCCGCCAGCACAAACAATCACAGGCGTGTCGTCAGACTGGCTCAAATAGTATTCCAGTGCACCCAGGGTGGCGACCAGGGCACCATTTTTGACCGCGTTGGGCGTATTGGTGCCCAGCTCAGGCAAAAATAAGCTGGTGTCATCACTGAAGACTTTCTGGGTATTACTGACCAGGCTGCTGATCATCATATCCAGACCGGGCAAGATCCAGCCACCCAGATGTTGTCCGGCTTTATTTAGCACATCTATTTTACTGGCGGTGCCACAATCGAGTATCACGCAGCTTTGTTGCGGATAAAGATGATAACAGGCCACCACCGTCAGCCAGCGGTCGACTCCTAGGTTCTCAAATTGCGGATAAGCGCAAGTTAGCCCACCCAATGTTGCACTGGTCTTAGCCTGATAATGTGGAATCGCCAGTTGCTGCGCACGTGCAATTAGCGGCGCCAAAAGCTCTCCCTTGCCCACCTGCGCAATCAGCACTTCTTGTATCTCTGACCAGGGAATGTCTGTCTCAGCCACTAAGGTGATAACGTCCCCTGCCAGCGTTGCCGTTTTCAGTGCCGTATTGCCCACATCTACCAGCAGTTTCATGATACTTCCTTACGCACTGAGATTTCGCCGCCATAATAAGTTTTAAGCTCACCATCCTGACGCAGTACCAAGCCACCTTGTAGATCAATGCCTTCACAAATACCCCGCCACTGTTTTTGCCCTGTGGTTAAAGTCACGGCTTGCTGACGATGCACATTCAGTGCATTCCACTGCTCAGTCATCACACTCAAACCATGACGCTGGTAAACCTCCAAACGCTTTTGCAGACACAAAGTCAGCACGGCCACCAGCTGATTTTTGTTCACCGCGTTTACGTGCTGACTCAGATCCGTCCAGGCCTGATCGATTTGTCCGGCAGCGCTCTCTGGCATAGCGACATTCAGCCCTATACCAATCACCAGATGACAAGGGCCTTCAACCTGGCCGTCCAGCTCAACCAAGATGCCCGCCAGCTTTTGTTCATTCAGATACACATCATTTGGCCACTTCAGTTGCACATCCAGGTCGAACAAGGCTTTAAGCGCATCGTGTACCGCCAGCCCGACGGCAATCGACAACCCCATGGCGGCCTGCATACCTTCATCGAGCTGCCAGTAACAGCTGTAATATAAGTTGGCACCAAATGGCGACTGCCACTGACGACCACGTCGGCCTCGCCCGGCCTGCTGCATTTCTGCAACCAGCACTTGCCCTTTGGGAATAGACTGGTGGGCCTGAATACGACGCATCAGCTCGCTGTTCGTGGAATCAATAATAGAGTGCACTTCTATCTGACACGGCGTGTCGCTGAGCTGCGCCCAGCTCTGACGGATCTCGGCTTCCTCTAATAAAGGCAGGCTGTTATTAAGGCGATAGCCTTTACCAGTCACCTTAAAAATGTCGATGCCCATTTGCTGTAAAGACTTAATGTGCTTAGACACCGCCGCCCGGCTGATCCCCAGCTGTTCGCCCAGGGCCTGTCCGGAAACAAATTCGCCGCACTTCAGGGCATGTAAAATGGCCAGCTTGTTGCCATCGGGTGCTTTAACCATAGTGCGCTTCCTGTATTGTAATTTCACCCTGCGGGCCTATCAGCCTGACCTCATGCTCCAGCACAATGTCAAACTGGGTAAGTATGGTGTGCTGAATATGGCAGATCACCGCCTTTAGGTCCTCACCATTGCTGTGACCTTCATTGACCAGCACCAGAGCCTGGCGCTCATACACTCTGATCCCACCCCGCTGATAGCCTTTGAGCCCGGCGCGTTCAATGAGCCAGCCCGCGGCCAGTTTGCAATGCTGCGCATCGACCGGGTAACTGGGCATGTCGGGATAGCGACTGGCTAAGGCATCGGCTTGCGCTTTGTCGACCACCGGATTTTTAAAAAAACTTCCGGCATTTGCCAGCACCTGAGGGTCCGGCAGTTTACTGCGTCGGGTTGCCATCACTTGTTCAGCGACCGCCTGTGGGGTCACCGTCTCGTGGCAGAGTGTTTTTAGCGGGCCATAGCTCAGCACAGGCTGCCACTGCTTAGGTAGATGCAGAGTCACTTCGGTAATAATAAAGCGATCTTTCAGCGCATGTTTAAACACAGAGTCGCGATAGCCAAGCTCACAAGCCGCTTTATCTAAGGTTTGCATGGTTCGGCTGGCAATATCAAAGCCCCGTACCTGATACAGCACATCGGCCAGCTCCACACCATAAGCGCCGATATTCTGGATCGGGGCAGCGCCCAGGGTGCCCGGGATCAAGACTAAGTTCTCCAGTCCGCCAACCCCTTGTGCCAGCAGATGCATCACCAGTGCATGCCAGGATTCACCGGCTGCTGCGCATACAACATAATGATTGGCTTGTTCTTCGATAGCCACGCCACGATTGGCCATTTGGATCACTGTGCCCGCATAATCGCCCAGGAACACACTGTTACTGCCCTCACCTAAAATATAAAACGGCGTACTAAAATCGTGGTCGTAAAGCTGCGCCGGATCCGTTATACGCAGCAAGGAGCTGCATGACGCCGGTAGCGAGAATGTGTGTAATGACTGCAATGACTGCACACCCGAACCCTGTAACAAATGCAAAATTGCCGCTAGTGTAGCCTATCCTTGGCTTTGGCGCATCAAGGTGTCATTTTGGCACTTAAGTGGTATAACAACGGCTCTACTCACATCATGAGCAAGGATAATAATGAAACTTTCTGCCCTAACCTTTGGTCTTGCCTTGGCAGGCCTGTCACATACCGCGCTGAGTGCTCAGGCGGTGGACGAACACACCTATGCCAACCTCAACGACGTGATCAGTACACACCTTCACCTGGATCTGGATGTCGACTTTGCAGACAAACAGCTGGAGGGTTTTGTGGAACACACACTGGCATGGCAAAACAAACAAGCCAGAACCCTGGTGCTGGATACCCGAGACCTTGAAATAGACAAGGTGATGTACCAGGGCAGTAACGGTAAATGGTACCCAGCCTCTTTTACCCTTGCTAAACGCGATGACGTGAAAGGCGCCAAACTGACTATCCGCTTTAAGCAACAAGCGAAAAAAGCCCGCATCTACTATAACAGCTTGCCACAGGCATCCGGTCTGCAATGGCTGACGCCAGAGCAAACCGCCAGTAAGTCGCATCCTTTTATGTACAGTCAGTCTCAGGCTATCCATGCCCGCAGCTGGATCCCCGTCCAGGACACCCCTGCGATGCGTGTTACCTATTCCGCTCGCGTTAATACACCCAAAGATGTGCGTGCAGTCATGAGTGCCGACAACAGTGGCGCGTTAATCAAAGATGGCGACTATTGGTTTGATATGCCGCAGGCCATTCCGCCTTATCTTATCGCCATCGGTGCCGGTAACCTCGAATATAAAGAGATGTCGCACCAAACCGCCATCTTTGCCGAGCCACAGATATTAGATGCCTCTGTTGCTGAGTTTAATGACACCCAGGCGATGATAGATAAAACCAACGCCATGTACGGCGAATATGCCTGGGGACGCTACGACTTGCTAATGCTGCCGCCGAGCTTCCCGTTTGGTGGCATGGAAAACCCACGCTTATCCTTTATAACGCCTACCGTCGTTGCAGGTGACAAAAGCCTGGTTAACCTGATCGCTCACGAGCTGGCACACTCCTGGTCGGGCAACCTGGTCACTAATGCCACCTGGGAAGACCTGTGGCTGAACGAAGGTTTTACCTCTTATGTCGAAAACCGCATTATGGAAGAAGTGTTTGGTCGTGAGCGCGCGGTCATGGAGCAAGCATTGGATTCTGCCAGACTGCGCACCGTCGTTGAGGAGTTGCCGGCACCGGATACGCGCCTGAACCTGCGCCTCAATGGTCGCGATCCGGACGATGCATTCAGCACGGTTCCTTACACTAAAGGTCAGCTGTTCCTGATCTACCTGGAGGAAAAGTTTGGCCGTAAAGTGTTTGACGCCTTTGTGAAAGGCTACTTTGACGCCTACGCGTTTAAATCGCTGACCACCGCCGAGTTTGTTCAGTATATCGAGAAACACCTCATCAACAAACATCCAGGCATAGTCAGCATGGATAAGGTCAATGAGTGGATCCACCAGCCGGGATTACCGGCCGATGCACCAAATCCAACCTCAGATGCATTTGATAAAGTAGATGCCGCAACAAAGGCCTGGTTAGCTGGTAACAGCACGCTTGAGGCCATTCCCACCACCAGCTGGACGGTACATGAGTGGCTGCACTTTATTAATAACCTGCCGCGCGACCTGGCACAGGATAAAATGGCAGCGCTGGATCAGGCATTTGGCCTGACCAACTCAACCAATGCCGAACTGGCCTTTGCCTGGTTTATGCTGGCCGTCGGCAATGGCTATGACGCCATTTACCCGGCCCTCGACAAGCACCTCAGTGGCATTGGTCGTCGCAAGCTCATTGTGCGCCTGTACAAGTCACTGGTTGCCAACGGCAAACGCGACTGGGCTTATGAAGTCTATCAAAAAGCCCGCCCGGGTTATCACCCGTTAGCACAAGGCACTATTGATGCTATCTTTGCTAACTAATTGATACCGACAAAAGTACAGCCTCATTGAGGCTGTACTTTTTCTAAAAACGCCGCGCGCTGAGCCGGACTCGCCTGTTGCCACCAGAACTCCAGCATTGCCGCTGCGTCGGGCTTGCCAGCCTGAGGGGCTGCGGGTACAGCGTCAGACAAAGCAGGTTTATCACCTTGAGGTGCCACAGGCGGTTCGACAGGTAAAGAGTCAGCATAGTCTGGCTTAGTCACCGGAGTTTTAAGCCTTTCTGCTGCCTGCGGTACTGAGCGGGTCCGCAGTTGCTCAGTCAGCGTTTTGACTGGCGTACGCGTCCCATCAGGCGCTTTAAGCCACAGCTGTGGCTGCTTTGCAAATTGCTTAGCGGCTTTAAGTGTATCGGCCCGTTCAAACTCCACGTGATAATCTCCCTGCTCAGCCACCTCAACGGTCACCCAGAACGGTTTTGACTCAATCACTTCGTGATCGTCATACCCAATCTCGTACAGGTCCGTATATTTAACGCGCAGCTGATGTCTGCCCGCTGCCAGCGACAGCTCCCGTACTTTATTAAAAAACGAGTGCTCTATTTCCTTTTGTCCAACCTGTAACGGCAGCAACTCTTCGGGAAAATATAACTGTGCCGCCAACGCTTGCCCACTGAGCAAACTGACCAGCAGAAAGTAAAAAATGCGTGTTTTCTTCATAATTCCTCTTTATTTTGTTGTTAATGTGGCTGACACTTAGCTTTGAACCTAAAACTGCAACAGAGCATTCAAGCGTTCCGTTCAGGCCATACACCTGCACTCAATGCGGTTGTCAGATGATTAAACTCTGAACAACCATTTTCGCTTGTATCTTACTCTTTGCACGCTATGCTGATCAGCTAAACTATCGTCTACAAGGAAAAATAATGAGCCAAGAAACAATTTTTACCAAGATAATTAATCGGGAAATTCCCGCCGATATCCTGTATGAAGATGATCTGGCCCTGGCATTTAAGGACATCAATCCGCAAGCCCCCTTTCATGTTCTGGTGATCCCAAAAACCCCGATTGCCACCATGAATGACATTAATGAAGAAAATGCACACCTGGTTGGGCATTTGTATCTGGTAGCAGCTAAACTGGCTAAAGAGCATGGGTTTGCAGACAACGGCTATCGCGCAGTCATGAACTGTAATAACGATGGCGGTCAGACCGTCTACCACATTCATTTACATGTACTTGCCGGTAAAGAAATGGGCTGGCCACCATACCAAGATAAGAAAAAAGTGCTAAGCTAAATTATTCTTTGTTAAAGAATGTAATTTACTAACATATTAGCAAAAACATAATTAAAATTATAAAAGTCAAAGCCTTAGTGGTTTAACTAAGGCTTTAATTCGACAACAAGATCAGAAATGCCACAATATATAGCAGAACAATCTATTTATTGATGAGATTTCTAATACAAAAGGCCTGAGTCACGTGATAGCATTGCGTAATCAGACAGAATGAGAGTGTTTTCCACATGAGCAGTACTGCATTTTTATTGCTAGACAAAGAACCTATTAACACCATAGGCGTCAATGTATTACAACCTTTACTGAAAACTCAGGGGTTGGACGTAATCACTGGGACAGATATTTCAGAAGTACCAGAGAACACTCGTTTGCTCTTCATCGAAACAGCCGCTAACGACGCCTGGGGTCAGTTAAAAGAGCAGCTCGTCAACCTCAAAGTCAGCTGTGATATTGTGCTATTCAACCTGGATGAAAACCCGGAACTGGCCAATCGCGCATTGCTCAGCGGTATCCGAGGTGTCTTTTACACCACGGATAATGCGGATGTGCTGATGAAAGGGATCCGTCTGCTGATGGAAGACCAGCTCTGGTATCGTCGCGAGATTATGTGTAATGCATTGAACCGCATGTTGCAGTTTAACAAAGATGCACTACACAAACTGACCGAAGGTGATATTGAGCCGGTGAAACTCACCAAGCGTGAAAAGGCCATTATTACTCTGATGAGTAAAGGCTCCAAGAACAAAGAAATTGCTGAAGACTTGAACATCAGCCCGCATACGGTGAAAACGCACCTTTACAGTGCATTCAGAAAAACGAAATGCCGTAACCGGATTGAATTATTGTCCTGGGCGCAACAAAATATCCCGGACGAGATCCGCTAGCGGAGTCGTCACTGCAAGCGCGATTGCAGCAGTGCCAAATTAACAACGGCACTGTTGCGCGCTTTACACCGCTTTACTGATTTCCCACTTCCTTTTATGCTAGCAAAGTCGATTTATTGCTAGGGCACACCATGCTGGATCCCAAAACTCTGTATGTCACCAGCGTCGTTATGACGGCCATGATGACACTTCTTAATTATCTGACATGGCGGGCCAACAAAGACACCCCCGGCACGGTGTTATACATTTTTTATCCTATGGTGTTGTTTGCCGGCATTATTGGGTTTGCGCTGCACAGCCATTTCCAGCAGTGGCAGACCATAGGGGTCGCCAACGGTCTGTTGTTTGCGGCATCCATGCTCCATTGCTGGGCGATCAGCCAGTTTCTTGGTGTCCGGGACAAAGCCTTTCAGTTTTATCTGATTATCACCGGGATATTGTTTTGCGCCCTGGTCTATTTCAGCGCCGTTGCACCGGGGCTCAGACAGCGCATCCTGATCTCCGATCTCCAGCATATCGCCGAAGCATTATTGCTGCTGTACTATTTTATCCGCTATGCCCATCCCCTGTATCCCAATGGCAGCATCGTCTATCTCATTGTGCTGAGCTTTATTCTGTGTGTGTTTACCGGCCGTACCTTATTAATGGGTGAGATCAACCATGCTAACCTCCTCGACAGCCCCTGGTTCACCATCACGCTGTTTTTCAATGGCGTACTGGCCCCCATTTTTTACGCCACCGGGATGGCCATACTATGTAACGAGCGGCGCGAACATAACCTCAATCGCCTGACTGAAAAAGCCCAGCAAGACCTGGAGATCCGCGGTTTGTTTCTGTCCACCGTCAGTCATGAGATCCGCACACCTCTCAACGGGATACTGGGCAGTGCGCAACTGGTGCTTAACCGTATTGGAGATCAGGCCAGCAAAGCCTACTGCGAAGCCATTATTAATTCTGCCGAGTCCCTCAATTTACTCATCGACAAGGTACTCGACTACGCCAGTCTGGAGCAAAGTGACGAGGTGCTGGCTGCCGAAGACATTGAATTTAAAAGCTGGCTGAACAACCTTTGCCTGCTGATGACCCCAATGGCCGAGCAGCGCGGGCTCACCTTTACGCTGGTATACGACATGCCCGAGCAGGTTTGCTATTACTGTGACCAACAAAAACTGCGCCAGATCCTGCTCAACCTGGTCGGTAACGCCATCAAGTTTACCGATCAAGGTGAGGTCAAGATCTGTGTCGAGCTGGTCAAAGAAGGGAATATGGAGCACCGGGTGCGTTTTAGCGTGATAGATACCGGCCCTGGCATTGAAGAAGAGGACATAGAAAAACTCACCGAGCCTTATGTGCAAAGCAGTGCCGGAAAAACCAAAGGCGGCACCGGTCTGGGACTGGCTATCACGGCACGTTTGCTGGATAAAATGGGCAGCCAGCTGGAGATCATTAGCGAGCTGGATAAAGGCAGCTCCTTCAGCTTTGACTTAACCTTAACCGTCGGAGAACTCAGCCTGGTTGAAAAGCGCCATCATAATGTCGACTACGCAACCGGTCTGGACGTTCTGTTGGTTGAAGACTTAGACCTCAATCGCAAGATTGCCATCGAATTTATGGCCATTGATGAGCACAGGATCAAGCTGGCCAACGATGGTCAAAGTGCCATTGAGCAGCTCACTAAGCATGCCTTTGATGTGGTGCTGCTGGATATGAACCTGCCAGATTTAACGGGTCAGGAGGTGCTCAAGCGCCTCAAAAACATAGCACATAAAAATCGCCGTACGCCGTTCTTAGCCTTTACCGCCAGCCTCAGCCCGGAAGAAATTAAGGAGTATCTGGCACTGGGGATCCGCGACGTTGTGGGTAAGCCAATCAAACAAGATAAACTGCGTCAGGCCATCAGTAACTCACAAAAAGCGCAAACGCCGGACATCAGCGTCGAGCTCAGTGACACTTTATATGATGAAAGCGCGGTCGCGTCGCTCAGTGGCTTTAGCGAAGATGAAGTGTCGTCGATTTATAATGAATTTGTGTTATCCGCACGCACTAAACTGCGCCACATTCAGCAGCTACTGGATGAGGACGATCAACAGTGCATCAAACTCTTGCACCGCCAGGCCAGCACGGCCTTGCAGCTTGGCTTTAATCGCTATGGCCTGACGCTTAAGAAAATTGAACGCCGACTGCTGGACAAGAAACGCTGTGACGAGGAGCTGGCAGATGCCATGGTCTTGTGGCAACAGAGCCTGGAAGCGTATTTGCAGTATGTGCGCCACCAGACCGTCGGCTGACACAAGAGGCCTAAAAGCAAACGCACAAAGCGGTACTTTTATCGCCACAAAGTCGACTTTATGGGAAAATTTGTTCATCCTAGCTGACACAGGGTGCCTGACTACCCAGATAACAAGAAATCTGAAGGAAATTTCACTATGACACTACTTAAATCGCCGCTGGCCATTGCCATCGGTGCCGCCATGATTGGCCTGAGCACGCCTAGCGTAGCAGCCACCACAGATAAAGCAGACGCTGCCAGCACTAAAGAGTGGAGCGTGCTGAACCCGCCGGGTGACAAGCAAACCATTACCATAGACACCAATGAAACCACCTGGAGTAACCTGGATGTCAGTCCGGATGGACAATCCATTATCTTCGATATGCTGGGCGACATTTACGTGATGCCCATTAGCGGTGGTAAAGCAACGGCTATCACCAGCGACAGAGCCTGGAACTTCCAGCCTAAGTTCTCTCCGGACGGCACTAAAATTGCGTTCATTTCAGACCGTGAAGGCGCTGAAAACCTGTGGGTGATGGACATTGACGGCAGCAACATGCGCCAGGTGTCTGATGAGTCTCACAACCTGCTGCATAACCCGGCCTGGTCGCCGAATGGCCAGTACATCGCGGTAAAACAAGGTCAGGTAACCGGTCGTACTATTCCAGGTGGTTCAATCCGTATGTACCATATTTCAGGTGGTAAAGGCGTGGTTGTACGCGATCGTTTGCACGGTGCAAAATCGCAGAAGAATATTGCCGAGCCTGCCTTTTCTACCGATGGTAAGAAGCTCTATTACTCAGTGGATGCCACCCCTGGCGTACGCTGGGAATACAACAAAAATGCACTGGATTCGGTATTTGAGATCCGCTCCTGGGATCTGGCCACAGGTGAAGAAGAAACCGTGATCCGTGGCTCAGGCGGTGCAATTCGCCCAACGCCAAGCCCGGACGGTAAATCACTGGCATTCGTAAAGCGCATTGAAAATGGCAAGGTCATGCAAAGTGCCTTGTACATCAAAGATCTGAAGTCAGGTATCGAAACCGAGATCTTTGCCGGTCTGGACCGGGATCTGCAAGAAGCCAATGGTGCACAGGGTAACACCCCGGCATTCGCTTACACGCCGGATGGCAAAGCATTGGTTTTCTGGGCCGGTGGCGTCTTCCACAAAGTGGATATTGCCAGCAAGCAGGCGAAGGTGATCCCAACCCGCGTAGTAGCTGAAAAAGAAATTACCCCGGCACTGAAGTTTGCTGTTGATGTGGCACCGGATACCTTCAAGGTCAAACTGGCGCGTTGGTCACAGCTCTCTCCGGATGGTAAAACCGCCCTGTTCCAGGCGCTGGGCCATTTGTACACCAAAGACATTGCCTCAGGTAAAGTACGCCGTGTAACAACACAAAACGACCACTTTGAGTTTTACCCAAGTTTCTCGCGCGATGGTAAGTACATCGTATACACCAGCTGGGACGATCAGGACTTAGGCGCCGTGCGCGTTGTCTCGGCCAGTGGCGGTAAAGGTCGAGTGATCACTCAGGATCCGGGTCATTACATCAACCCGAGCTTCTCACCAGATGGTAAGCACGTGCTGTATCGCAAAGTGACCGGTGGCTACCTGCTCAGCGGTGACTGGTCAATGGAACCAGGCATCTACCTGACCAGTGCCAAAGGTGGCGAAGCCAAGCGCATCATCAAACGAGGCGACAACCCGCACTTTGGGGCGGAAAAAGACCGTATCTATTTCAGCGCGATGAGCGATGAGACACACCGCGAACTGAAATCCGTTGACCTCAATGGTGAAAAAGAGCGTTCACACTTTAAAGGCGACTACATTTTTGATTACCGCGTCTCGCCAGATGGTAACTACGTAGCCTTCATCGAGAACTTCAATACCTTTGTTGCCCCGTTCGCCAGCACAGGTAAAACCCTGTCTATCAATAAAGGGTCTAAATCTTTCCCGGTGCAGCAAGTCTCTAAATATTCAGGTGACTTCCTGAACTGGAAAGCAGACAGCAGTGCGTTAACCTGGGCCTTTGGTCCGACTTTATATCAGCGTAAGCTGACCGACACCTTTGCATTTTTACAAGGTGCCGCAGCCGAAGCCGCACCATTAACTGCCGAAGGGATCGACCTGAGCTTTGAGAAAAAAGCCGACAAACCAGAGGGCATTCTGGCCCTGGTTGGCGGTAAAGTCGTGACCATGCGCAATGCGGATGAGCAGCAAGAGATCATCGAAGATGGTGTCGTGTTAATTGAGGAAAACCGCATTATCGCAGTGGGCACCCGCAGCGAAGTCGAGATCCCAAGCAAAGCCAAGGTAATGGACATCACAGGTAAAACCGTGATCCCAGGTCTGGTCGATGCCCACGCGCACGGCAGCTATGGCAGCTACAACCTGCAACCTGAGCAAAACTGGAATCAGCTGTCGAATGTGAGCTTTGGTGTGACCACCATTCACGATCCGTCGAATGACTCCAACGAAGTGTTCTCTATGGCGGAATTACAACGTGCCGGCCTGACCGTCGCACCGCGTATTTACTCCGTAGGCCGGATCCTCTATGCCGGTAATGCACCTGGCTACAAAACGCCGATCAGCAACCTGGAAGATGCGCAATTCCACGTTAAGCGTCTGAAAGACGCTGGTGCGATCACAGTTAAGAGCTACAACCACCCCCGTCGTGATACCCGCCAGCAAGTGCTGGAAGCGGCAAAACAGATGGAGATCATGGTGGTACCGGAAGGCGGCTCTAAGTTCCAGCAGAACATGAACATGATCATCGACGGTCACACGGGTCTTGAGCACGCCCTGCCAATCCCGAATATTTACTCAGACATAACGCAAATGTGGAGCCAGACCAAAGCCGGCTTTACCCCAACCTTTAACGTGGCTTATGGCGGTATTAAAGGGGAAGACTACTTCTACGACACCACCGACGTGTGGAAGAATGAGCGCCTGGCAAGCTTTGTTCCGGACTACATTCTGAACCCACGCTCTGTACGTCGTGAAAAAGCACCTGAGCACCACTACAACCATATCAATGCGGCGAAATCTGCCAAGCAGCTACGCGACAAAGGCGTTACTGTGCACATTGGTGCACACGGCCAGCGTGAAGGCCTGGGCGCCCACTGGGAGTTGTGGTCAATGGCACAAGGTGGCTTTACGCCTTGGGAAGCGCTGCGCAGCGGCACCATCGACGGTGCCAAATACCTGGCCATGGATCACGATATTGGCACCATTGAAAAAGGTAAACTTGCTGACTTAGTGATCATCGACGGTGATGTGCTCAGCGATATCCGCGAATCAGAAAAAGTTGCCTACACCGTTCTGAATGGCCGCATCTATGATGCCGCAACGATGAACGAAACCGGCAACTACAATGTGAAGCGCCAGCCGCTGTTCTTCGAAAATGGTAGCAAAACGCCGATGCATCCGGCGACCGAAGCTTATATGGAAGAAAAAGCACATAAATATCACTGGAAACACTAATATCCGGTCATTTCATTCATAAAGCAGCCGAAAGGCTGCTTTTTTTTCGTCAAATGCCCCTTCTGTGCATTTATTCTCTGGCAACAAAGCCTTACACACCTGACCCTGTCCCGATCCACGTTCTGGATAATATCGCGAACTGTTCTAAACTGTGTCACTGAATAGGATACTCTGTCGTCAGGCACATGCTATGATGGCGGCGCAGCGAGGCCACTTGTGCAGATGCGACCAGTCCAGCCTCACGGGTATATCAGCTAACACAAGGAGCAGGGAGCATGTCTGATCTCAGCCACTTCTTTAAGTCACTTAACCTGACACAAAAATTGATCTCGGCCTTTTTACTGGTTGCCCTGATCCCGACCGCCATCATTATCGCCATGACCCTGATGCAATCATCCGACGCCATGACCCGTCAGGTGTATGCCCAACTGGGCGCGGTGGGCGAAATTAAAGAAAGCGCCATAGAGCGCCATTTCAGCGGCGTGCAGGACGAGCTGGTTTCACTGGCGGTGAACCCCTATGTAAAACAAGCCGCCACAGAGTTTATTCAGGCCTATGGCGAAGTCGATGATACCGTTGCCGTTCCCGCCAGCCTGCAAGGCTTTTATCGCGACCAGTTTGCACCCCGCTTTAAATCACTGAATGAGCAGGCCGCACCACCAGCGATATTGTTATCGGAATTGTCCCCTCAGGGGATCACACTACAAACCCGCTACCTGGCCGACAACCCCCACCCGCTGGGCGAAAAGCTCAACCTGATTAACAGTGGAGCTGGCGACGCCTATGATCGGGTCCACCAGCAGCACCATGCCTTCTTCAGTAAAATTGCTGAAGTCTATGAGTTTTACGATATTTTTATCGTGGATAATCTGAGTGGCAATATCATTTACTCAGTGTACAAAGAGAGCGACTTTGCCACCTCTTTGCTCTATGGCCCCTACGCACAAAGCAACATTGCCGAGGCCTTCAAGGCCGGGCGGAAGTTAACCCGCGAAGGGGAAATCGCCTTTGTGGATTACCAGCAATACTTGCCTTCTTATAACGCTCCGGCCAGTTTTGTTGCTGCGCCACTGCTCATCGATGGTCAGGCACCAGCCACCCTCATTGTTCAACTTTCGATAGACGCCCTGAATGCCATTATGACAGAGCGTCAGGGATTGGGAGAAAGCGGTGAGACTTACCTGGTTGGCCCGGAAGGCCTGATGCGTTCAGACTCTTATCTGGACCCGGTTCACCACTCAGTGACGGCCTCGTTTCGCCACCCGGACAAAGGCACAGTGAACACGGAAGCCTTCCAGCAGGCCATGCAGGGGCAGCAAGGGCAAAAAGTAGTACTCGACTACAACGGTAACCCGGTGCTGTCAGCTTATACTTCGGTGGACATTTTCAACGTGCGCTGGGCATTACTGGCAGAAATTGACGAAGCCGAGGCCTTTGCCCCAATCAATACCTTACGCACTCAGTTGCTGATCGTGCTGGGTGCCTGTGTACTAATGATAGTACTGGCCGCTTGCTGGTTTGCTCGTACCCTGACCCGTCCGGTGCACGCGCTGGTGAACACCATTCGTAAAGTGGAGCAAGAAGGCGACTTCGCATTGCGCACTGAGATCAATACTCTGGACGAAATTGGTCGCTGCGGCCAGGCGTTTAACTCCTTGCTGGACGCCCTTCAGCTGTCTATTTCAGAGACCAATCGGGTGATGGACCGCATGGCGGCCGGGCGCTTTGATGACAGGATCAGCGTGCCATGTAAGGGCGAACTGGATAGCCTCAAACGCGCCACCAATGATTGCGCCCAGAGCCTGCAAAGTGCACTGAGTGACATAGGCCAGGTGATCCATGCCATGTCACAGGGCCAGTTTGATAAACAGCTGGAATCCGAGATGTGTGGCGATCTGGCCACCCTGAAATCCCATATCAACAGCTCAATGCACTCTATCAATACCACCATGACGGAAATTGTCAGCGTGATGTCGGATATGGAGCAAGGCCATTTTCAGGGACAAGTGCAGGTTGAAGCGCAGGGCAGCCTGCAACAGCTCAAAGTGAGCGTGAACAATTCAGTAAGCAGCGTTGCCGGGGCCATTGATGGACTGGCAGCCATGATGAGTGCATTGCGCCAGGGCGACTTTAGCCAGCGCCTGGAATTACCATTGCGCGGCCAGCTGGAAGAACTCAAAGAAGACACCAACTCCAGCGTGGAGAATCTCGCCGCCATTATTGAAGACATCGGCCACACCATGGCAGCGGTCAGTGAGGGCGATTTTAAACAGGCCGTCTCGACGCCCGCGCAGGGCCAGCTGGGGGAATTAAAAGAACACATTAATGTGTCGGTACGCAGTGTCGATGAAGCCATCAGCGAAATTTCCTCAGTGATGATGGCCATCAGCCATGGCCGCTTCGATAGAACCATTAATTCGCCCATGCTGGGCCAGCTGGACACCCTCAAAGCCGATATCAATCATTCAGTGAATAACCTCAGCCGCGTGATTGAAGAGCTGGCCAGCGTGATGTCAGCCATGAGTCAAGGGGATTTTACCATTCAAATAGAATCCGACCTGCAGGGTCAGCTGTTACAGCTCAAACAAGATGTGAATACGTCGACCACCACAGTTTCCGACGCCATCAATGAAGTTACCCGGGTGCTGGGGGCGCTGGCCAAAGGACAGCTCAATGAGCAGATCAATGGCCATTATGAGGGCGTTTTTGAAACCCTGCAGCGCGATGTGAATGCCACCATCGCCAAACTGACCGAAGTGATTGAAGGGATCCAGTATGCGGCAGGCCAGGTTACGCAAAGTGCCGGTGAAATTGCCGCCAGCAACACCGAGATCAGCCAGCGTACCGAAGAGCAGGCTGCTAACCTGGAAGAAGCCAGTGCCAGCACAGGTCACATGCTGGAAGAGCTGACGCAGGTGGCCAAACAATCCGGCACCGCCGTAGAGCTGGCCAGCAATGCCGAGACCATCGCCAAAGAAGGTGGCTCGCTGTCGCAGGACACGGTCGCCGCCATAGGTGAAGTTAATCGGGCCAGCAAAGACATCAACGAAATAGTGTCAGTGATTGATGCATTGGCGTTCCAGACCAATTTGCTAGCTTTGAACGCCGCCGTCGAGGCCGCCCGGGCCGGCGAAAATGGTCGTGGCTTTGCGGTGGTTGCCAACGAAGTGCGCGAGCTCGCCGGTCGCAGTGCCGCCTCAGCCAAGCAAATTAAAGAGATCATTGCCAACAGCAACGAGAAGGTAGAACAAGGCACCCAGCTGGCAAATGATTCGGGAGATAAGCTCAATCAGATAGTCGAAGCCGTTGCCGATGTCAGTCAGAACATAGTGAAAATCAATATGTCGACGACCACACAGCAACAGTCGATCAAAGAAGTGGATATCGTGGTACAGCGTCTCACCGACTTAATTCAGGAAAACTCGGCCATCACCGAAGAAACCATGGCTGCGGCGAGGCAAATGGCGGAGCAAGCCAATGCCATGCGTGAACTGCTGGGTTATTTTGAAATTGCGTCACATCCGCAAAGCGCCACAGCACAGCCTGAGCAGGAGCTGCTGATCCACAGCTATAACGCTTCTTAGGCCCGCATCAGGGTGAGTGTTACGACAGCGCGCCGAGGTACTCAGCGCGCTGTACACAGGCTTATTGCAGGGTAAATGGATCAGCATCCAGATGGGCAGGAAAGCCCTGCTTAAAGCTCTCCAGCGGCGCTTTTTCCAGGCTCACCACCAGCACATCAGCTTGATTATCCGGAGTGCTCGAAAGTAAGGCGCCGGTATAATCATAGGCCGCCGTGCCACCATTGTGCGCCGTGCCATAACCGTCATCCCCAACCCGGTTACAGCCCAGTACATAACACTGATTTTCAATCGCCCTGGCCTGCAATAGCGTATCCCAAATGCGACGGCGTGCAGCAGGCCAGTTGGCGACATTGATCATGAGGTCATAGTCATTGCGGTTACGCTGGAATACTGGAAAACGCAGGTCGTAACACACCTGAGGTAAGATCCGAAAGCCATTCACCTCAAACACCACCCGCTCCTGCCCGGCAATCACATGCTCCCCCTCTTTACCCAGACAAAACAAATGGCGTTTATCGTAATGGCGCACTGTGCCATCCGGCCAGCACCAGTAGAAACGATTGGCTTTTTTCTCACCCTGTGCGACCAAGACACTGCCTGCCACAACCGCCTGCCAGCGCTGTGCCTGACGCTGTAAAAAAGCCAGCGCCTCACCGTGATGTGGCGATTCTGCACAAGGCTCCGCCAGCGCAAAACCGGTTGAAAAAGTTTCCGGTAGAACAATCAAATCACAGCCGTTAAGCTGCGCCTGCTCGGCACTCAACTGCGCATCCAGCTGAGCAAAATTGTGCTCAGGTGCCAGCCACTCAATGGCCTGCTGCACCAAAGCGACGGTTAAAGTTGACATAATCGCTTCGCGGCCTCCAGTAAGGTGTTATCTTCTTTGGCAAAACACAAACGGATCACTTTATCTGAGCTACCGTCTGCATAAAACACACTGAGCGGAATAGCGGCAACACCGATGGCTTCGACCAGGTAATCACAAAAGCCGACATCATCCAGTGACGAAATAGCGCTGTAATCCAGCAACAGGAAGTAGCTGCCCTCGCTGGGGAGAATAGTGAAGCGGCTGCTTTGCAGTGCCTCAATCAGCAGATCGCGCTTGTGCTGATAGAAATCAGCCAGTGCATCCACGTGCTCCGGCTCTTCATTGAGCATATCAGCCAGCGCCAGCTGCGCCGGTGTAAAGCAAGAGAAAGTCACATACTGATGAATTTTACGAAACTCACTGGTGAGTGCCTCAGGCGCAATACAATACCCCAGCTTCCAGCCGGTACAATGGAAGGTTTTACCAAAGCTGGCCACCACCATAGCGCGCGCTGCCAGCGTAGGGTCACGCAATGCACTTAAATGTGGCTGCGCATCAAAGGTGATATGTTCATACACTTCATCACTGATCACATACAGGTCGTGCTCGGCCACCAGTGCTTTTAGCGCCGCCATATCAGCAGCCTTTAATGTCTTGGCACTGGGGTTGTGGGGTGTATTGATAATAATCCCACGCGTTTTTGTCGTCACAGCGGCTGCAACCTGCTGCCAGTCAATCCGGTAATCGGGGGAGCGCAGCGCGATATGTACACTGCGACCACCGGCCAATTCAATGGCGGGCGCATATGAGTCATACGCCGGGTCGAACACGATGACTTCATCCCCCGGGCGCACCAGCGTCTGAATGGCTACAAACAGAGCCTCCGTGGCCCCGGCGGTCACAGTCACCTGAGCCGCAGCATCAACCTGAGCACCATATTTACGCTCTGCCAGCAACGCTATCTGCTGCTGTAAAGCCGGCATTCCCGGTGAAGGTGCATACTGATTCATGCCTGCCTGGACATGCTGGGTCAGGCGCAGTTTTAGACGCTCCGGGGCGTCAAACTCAGGAAAACCCTGAGACAAATTCAGTGCGCCATGCTGGTTGGCCAGCGCGGTCATCTTAGAAAAAATACTGGTGCCTACATGAGGTAATTTGCTTTCCACGACCTTTTCCTCGTTTATATGTGGTGTCACGGCTCAGGCGATACTATCAGTACCTAAAATAAAAATGGAGCCGGTTAAAGTTATCCACGATGTTATTCGTGAGAGGTAAGCGTATGCAATCAGCACAAGCGAAACATGCCCTGATAAACGCCGGACACTGACTCAGAGCACAAAGCTAAGTACCGGCAACCAAAGGCAACTTTGTCATTAGAGCAGAGCATAGCTTTGTTGTCACGGCCAGCGTTCAAGGCAGCTGAGCCTGACCCGCATTTTTCATGACCCGCATTCGAATAACAACACACAAAACCTTATAGCTGCTGCGTTTACACAAGTCGATATCCACTTTGAATCATGACAGGCTGCTCAGCGGAATAGCCTGTAAGCCTTTCAAGACGGAGTTCATGACACTGCCAGCCACGCACACTCAATGACCAGACTAGGCCAAACCAAGACCAAAGGATGTATAGACTTCCAAACGTTTAAGGGTTTAGAATTCCACTTTAATTTATTCTGAGTGGATGATCCGGATGAGTGCTTATCAGGCGTTTGATAACGACAGAGCCATTGAATACATCAATAATCAGGGGGACCTGTTCCCACCGGATGCAAACCTGAGCTGCAATAAATTTAGCAATGACAAACTGTATCTGGTTTTTCGCATCACGGATCAGCATCAGCGCAGTGTGATCCTCAAGCAGGCCCGGCCAGATGCCCATGACACAGGAGCAAGCTGGCCTCAGGCGCTGGAGCGAGCGCGTATTGAAGCAAGCACCTTACGTCGCCATGGCAAGGTGTGCCCGGCCCAAACAGTGAGAATGCTGCACCATGATAGTGAGCAGGCCATTATCATACTGGAAGACCTCGGTCATCTGCACGTCTTGCGCACAGAACTCAATGCCGGACGCACTTTTGCCAACCTGGGCCGGGATGCCGCTCGCTATCTGGCCACTACCAGTTTTTATCACAGCGACTTTTACCTCACACCTGAGGGCAAAAAAGCACTGTTCCTGTCTTTTAACAACCCACAAATGCGTTCCATCGCCGAAACGGTATTTTTTGATGACCCATATCAGGACTCAGCGCGTAATCACTACCCGGATGCACTACACAATGAAATCAACAAGCTGCGCCAAAACACGGCACTAAAACTGGCTGTCGCCCGACTCAGGCAAAGTTTTCAGTCGTCATCGCAGACGCTGGTGCATGGTAATGTCCACAGTGGCAGCCTGTTTGTTGATGACACAACGACCAAGTTTACCGACCCGAAATTGGCTTTTTTTGGCCCCATCGGCTTAGATCTGGGCTGTTTCATCGGCAATCTGCTGCTTAACTTCTGTTCCCAGCACGGCCGCATCAAGGCAGCATCAAGACGCCGTGATATGCATACCTACTTATTGCGCACCATAGATATCTGTTTGAGTGAGTTTGAACAGCAATGGTTCGAGTTATGCGCACAGCATGGCACAGGCAACACACCAAAGACCGCAGATCATGTTGAACACTTTGTCCGTGCAGCTTTGCAAGATGCCGTTGGCTACTGTGGCAGTGAAATGATCCGCCGTATCACAGGGCAGGCCCAGGTAAGCGATCTGGATAAGATTGAAGATGCGCAGGCACGACTGCACGCTCAGCGACTGGCGCTGGAAGTCGGGCAGCAGTTGATCCTGCACGCCCGTAGCTGTCAAAGCAAAAGCGCCTGCTACCAGCTGATCATCAGCGTATTACTGTGATCGGCTGTTAACCGGCCTGAGTGGCGCGTTGCGCCGACGCTATATACTTATCGATCTGCGTTTCCAGCACACTTAACGGCACAGAACCATGGCGCAGGATCTGGTGATGGAACTCACGAATATCAAAGTCAGTCCCCAGCGCCGCTTCGGCCTTGGCGCGCAAGCGTTTAATCGTCAGCTCACCCACTTTGTAAGACAGTGCCTGACCCGGCCAGGAAATATAACGGTCTGTTTCTGTCTTCACATTGTGCAGTGATAAAGCCGTATTATCGCGCATAAAGTTCATCGCCCGCTCGCGGCTCCAGCCATACATGTGCATACCGGTATCCACAACCAGGCGCGCAGCACGCCACATTTCATAGGTCAGACGACCAAAATTGCTGTAAGGGTCCTGATAAAAACCCGCTTCCAGGCCCAGATACTCAGCGTACAGTCCCCAGCCCTCACCAAATGCCGAGATATAAGACTCACGACGATAATCTGGCAGATAGTCTAATTCCTGATTCAGTGAGATTTGCAAATGGTGACCAGGGACTGCTTCGTGCAGAGTCAGGGCCTCAAGCACATACAGGGGACGCTTATTTAAGGCATAGGTATTAACCCAGTAATAACCCGCATCTGTGTCTTTGCTTGCGCCCACATACCGCCCTGTGGTGTATTTAGGTGCAATCGCATCGGGTACTGGCGCAACACCATAAGGGCGGCGCGGCAGAGTATGAAACAGCTTAGGCAGCTGCGCATCCATTTTCTTCGCAATATAAGCGGCTTCTTTCAATAACTCTTGTGCACTGCTGGCATAAAATTGCGGATCGGTTCTCAAAAATTGTACAAACTCAGCAAAGCTGCCGTCAAATTCAGTCTGCTTAATGATCTCCATCATCTCGCCCTTGATCCTGGCAACCTCTTTCAGTCCCAGCTCATGGATCTCTTTCGGAGTCATTTCGGTGGTGGTGAAGTGCGCCGTACGGTTGCGGTAAAACTCAACGCCATTAGGAGTGCTGGAAATACCAATGTCATCACGGGCACCGGGGCGATACTGCTCGACGAAAAACGTCAGATAGTCGCGATACGCTGGGATCACCTGCTCTGCCAGTACCGCTTTTGCCCGTGCCTGGATCGCTGCAAACTCAGACGCAGGCAAATTATGCTGATTCTTTGCAAAAGGCCTGAAAAACTGCGACTGCGTCACATCATCAACAATAAATGCCGTTATCGACTCTTCATAGCCAGCCAGCACTGCCTTTGGCTGGGTTAGCCCAATGGCCAGGCCTTCACGCATCCAGGCCATATTTTGCGCAAAATAACGCGGTACCTGAGCGAGTTTTTGCAGATACAGGTCATATCCCTCAGGCGTGCTCAGGTCCACATCACCGAACAGCCAGGGCAGGCTGCTGTGAAAACCGCTTTCCGACTTAAGCGGCATATAATGGGCTTTGAAACGGTAGCGGTCGACCTGATCCTGGACTTGGGCGCGCAAAATAGTCAGGTTAATTCGATTTTCTTCACTCAATTTTGCTTTATCCAGCGCGTCTAAACGTTGTAAAAACGCCACGCGTTCTGCGTTTTTCTCGGCCAGATTTTCTGCACTCAGGTCCGGTAAATGGGCTTGCATGCGCGTCTCATTGTCGCCGCGAAAGGTCATCACCTGCTGAACCACAGTGGTGAATTGCTGATCGGCACTGACTTGAGTCAGTTCACATCCTGCCAGACCCAGTGCCAGCGTCACTGCGCACAAAGAGCGGGATAAAGTCGTTTTAAGTGAGGTGCTCACGAGTGTGTTCCTTTAACAATCTTGTGAAATTTACGCAACACCTAATCATGCCGATGAAGGGCTTGCAACTTAATACGACCAGTGGTCGATTGATACCAGTGGTGCCGCTGTATCACATCAGCCAGGGCACAGCGAAAAAGTGCCTATTTATTCAGCAATGGCGTAGAAAAAGCCATAAATTTGTCTCATTGCGCTGATTTTTGCTTTGCAAAACCCAGGAGAGCGATTAATGTAGCCGCAGCGAAACCGGCAGCGTGGTAAGTGCCATATCGGGCGCGCTAAGAGATGTACAACAGCAACTGATTATTGTGGTAAATAAAATGATGTTCCATGATCCCATGGCAATAGCACAAGAAAAAATGACTAAAGTTTGTCAGTTTCTGGAACAGAATCAGCTGCCGCCTACCCCACTGAATTATCACATTGGCTATGTCTATATCAGTCAGACCCACCGCGAGCTGAATGAGCGCCTGGACCGTGACCTGCGCAATCGCGTCAGTATCGACAGCATCTATATCGAGCAGCTGTATTACGAGTTTCTGCAAAAAGAACATCAGACCGAAGCGGCACTGGTTCAGCAAGTCGGCGGCATGATAGATCATCTCAATGACTCGGCGCAGCAATCCCAGCAGAGCCTGATCGGCTTTGCCAGACAGGTAAGTCACTGTATTCATAATCTGGATGAGCACAATGTGATCAAAACCCGGGCGGCTCTGAGCGACCTGAGTGTCCATACTGATCAATTGCTTAAGCAGCACCAGCAGTTTAAAAACGCCCTGCGCAAGGCCCGTGAGCTACATGAAAAGCAGCAAAAGCAACTACTTTTGCTTCGCAAGCAACGCATTTTAGACCCGCAAACCGGACTTTATAAGCGCCATTATCTGGGCCACAAAACCCAGCTATGGCTGACTCAGGACAAGTCCATCTGCGCCATTTCGGTGTTGGTCGAAAATCTCGATGCCTTTAGCCAGGACTTTGGCGAGGTGGTCGGTGAAACCGTACTGCAACGGGTGGCAAAAAGAATTAAAAAATACGTACTACACAGCGGCTTGCCAGGGCGCACGGGCAGACAGGAGTTCACCATTATACTGGCCGACTGTGAAGCCGACACGGCTCAGGTCGTGGCAGAAAAGATCCGCACCGGCGTAAGCCGCCTGAAATTTGTCAGTGCCAAGGGCGATGTCTCTTTTCCTGACATCGACCTGGCCATTGGCATTGCCCAGCATCAACCTGAGCATGATTTTAATACCCTGGCTCAGCGCGCCGCGTTCGCCGCTAAAAAAGCCCAGTCACTGGGTCAGAACTTTTATATTTCTGCACCGAATTAAGGTTACCACTGAGCACCGCTATACTGCGGTTCGCTCTATCATGGCCTGTTGATTAATCTGCTTAAATTGCTGACACCGATTGCGCTCACTGAGTGCTATCAAGTACACTATTGACACCCAGATCCGGCACAAACAACACACATGAAAGAAGCAAATCGCGACACCACTCATTTTGGCTATAAAACAGTAGCAACTCAGGAAAAGGCCTCCATGGTGGCCGACGTTTTCCACTCCGTGGCTGCAAAATATGATGTGATGAATGACCTGATGTCATTCGGGATCCATCGCCTTTGGAAGCGTCAGACCATTGCCTGCTCAGGTGTCCGACAGGGCCATAAAGTCCTGGATCTGGCCGGTGGCACGGGTGACCTGACCGCGAAGTTCAGTGAACTCGTGGGTGAATCAGGCCAGGTTATTCTGGGCGATATCAACGACTCTATGCTGCGGGTTGGCCGCGACAAACTGCGCGATCTGGGCCGAGTTGGCAATATCGAATATGTGCAGATGAATGCCGAAGCCCTGCCCTTCCCGGACAACAGCCTGGATGTGATCACCATTGCTTTTGGCCTGCGTAACGTCACCGACAAAGACAAAGCGCTGCGCTCTATGTACCGAGTACTGAAGCCCGGTGGCCGTTTGTTGGTACTGGAATTTTCAAAAACCGACAACGAAGCACTGTCTAAACTCTACGACTTTTACTCGTTCAACATTTTGCCAACCATGGGCAAGCTGGTTGCCAACGACAGTGAATCTTATCGTTACCTGGCGGAGTCAATCCGTATGCACCCGGATCAGGAAACGCTGAAGTCAATGATGGAAGAAGCCGGATTTGAACAGGCAAGCTACCAGAATCTGACCGGCGGCATCGTGGCACTGCACCGGGGCTTTAAATTCTAATTACAAAGACAAGGGAAACCGTATGTGGATCACGCTGCTCACAGCCGTTGCTGAAAGTGCACTGGAACAGCTGCTGAACAAAGAACCGGCTCTGGCTGTTCAGCTGGCTGCCACACAGCATAAAACGCTGGCGGTCACCCTGACCGATCTTGAGCTGTGCTGCGCACTGCATTATGTCGGCGAACAGCAGGGCAAAGCACGCTGTTTCGTTTACGGAAATTACCAGGATCAGGCCGACTGCCACATTACCACGACCTTATCGACGCTTCAGGAACTCTCCGACCCCAGTCAGCTTACGCGCCTGATCCGGGAAGAAAAACTGGACCTGGAAGGGGATTTACAGCTGGCCCAAAGTTACAGTAAAGCCTTTGCAGGCCTGAATATCGACTGGGCCGAGCACCTGTCCAATCATCTTGGCGATGCCCCTGCTCAACTGTTGGTCGCACAATGCGAACGGGCCAAACAACGCGGTGCCAGCCACCTCGGCATACTCAAGCGCACGGTCACGCAACTGTGTCAGGACGAACTGAACGTCGCCGTTCATCCACTGGAAGTTCGCCAGTTCAAAACTCATACGCGACAGCTGGCACAACAACTTGCCGCCCTGGAACAACGCATCAACGCACTCAGCGAATTATAAGGAGCTGGATTTGTCCATCGCTCGTCTGTATCAAATCGGTAAAACGTTTCTTAATTATGGCCTGGATGATCTGCTCCCCAGGCAAAAACAACCCTGGTATGCCCGGGCGATAAGACGCAGCCTGTTCTGGCTACCCAACCAGCATCGCGACAAACCCGTGGGTGCGCGGCTCAGACTGGCCCTGCAAACCTTAGGGCCGGTGTGGATCAAGTTTGGCCAGATGTTATCCACACGACGCGACCTGCTGCCGCCGGATATTGCCGAAGAACTCGCCCTGCTGCAGGATAAAGTGGCACCGTTTCCCGGCGAGCAGGCACAGGCGCTGATAGAAAAAGCACTGGGGCTGGACAGCATCGACGACTGTTTTGTCGAATTTGAGCAAACCCCACTGGCTTCAGCCTCCATCGCTCAGGTGCACTGCGCCAAGCTGCTGGTCGACGATCAACTTAGAGAAGTGGTCGTTAAAGTCATTCGACCCAATATCGAGAAACAGATCCTGGCAGACTTGTCTTTGATGGAACGCTTTGCCCGTCTGCTGGCAGGCCTCATCAGCGCCGGACGTCGTCTGCGCCCGGTTGAAGTGGTGCGGGAATACCGTAAAACGCTGCTCGATGAGCTCGATTTAATGCGCGAAGCGGCCAATGCCATCCAGCTGAGACGCAATTTTGAAGGCTCGGCCTCTTTGTATATTCCAGAAGTATACAGCGATTATTCAAGACGCAATGTGCTGGTTATGGAGCGCATTTACGGCATTCCGGTGTCGGATACCGAAGCGCTGCTGGCGCAGGGCACCAACATGAAAGTGCTGGCTGAGCGCGGTGTTGAAGTGTTCTTTACCCAGGTATTTCGTGACAGCTTTTTTCATGCCGACATGCATCCGGGCAATATTTTTGTGTCGCGCGAAAACCCCCACAACCCCCAGTATATTGGTATTGACTGCGGCATTGTGGGCACGTTGAACCGCGAAGACAAACGCTATCTGGCAGAAAACTTCATCGCCTTTTTCAACCGGGATTATCGCCAGGTTGCTCAGCTACACGTTGACTCTGGTTGGGTGCCGGCGGACACCTGTGTCGAGGAGTTCGAATTTGCCATTCGCACGGTGTGCGAGCCTATCTTTAATAAGCCGCTGGCCGAGATTTCGTTCGGTCACGTACTGGTCAATCTGTTCAATACCGCACGGCGCTTTAACATGGAAGTGCAACCCCAGCTGGTGCTGTTACAGAAAACCCTGTTGTATGTTGAAGGCCTGGGCAGACAGCTTTATCCGCAACTGGATCTGTGGAAAACCGCAAAACCCTTTTTAGAAAAATGGGTGCAGGATCAAGTCGGGCCACTGGCAGTGGCAAAAAAGCTCTATACCAATTTGCCATTTTGGGCCGAAAAAATGCCCGAGCTGCCCGATCTAATTTATCAGAATTTAAAACGCAGCCAGCGCCAGGGGCCCCCCGTTACGCAGCAACGCCCCACAGACACACGTGCATTACTGCTTGGCATCGCCGCCGCAGCGCTTACTATCGTGGCCGGTTTATGCTTTATTGACGAACGCCAACTGGCCAGCAGCGTCTGCGCAACACTGGCAATTGCAATATTTATTAAAGCATGGCGCAAAACAGGGTGATATTTTACACACTCGGCGTATAATCTTTCTTAATTCAATAACACATTAAATGGAGTAGACATGGGTTTTGGTGGTATCAGTATTTGGCAGTTGCTTATCATTCTGGCCATTATCGTGCTTTTATTCGGGACGAAAAAACTGCGTGGTATTGGCAGTGACTTGGGCAATGCGGTAAAGGGCTTTAAGAACGCAGTTTCTGAAGACGAAGAAGAAAAAAAGTCGGATAAAACGGATAGCAAAGAACAGCTGACTGATCAGGCTGCACAAGCTAAAACAACCAGCGAAAAAGAAAAAGACAAGGTGTGATCTGACATGGGGATGTGGGAACTCGTCGTAGTGCTGATCGTTGGCCTGGTGGTACTTGGGCCAGAGCGCCTGCCGGTTGCAATCAGAACGGTCAGCCGTTGGATCAACACGGTCAAATCGGTTGCGAACTCCGTCAAAGCGGAAGTGAGCGAAGAACTGAGAGTCCACGAGTTGCATAGCAACCTGAAAAAAGCCGAAGAGCAGGGCCTGGATAATATTTCTCCGGGCCTCAAGCAGTCGGTTGAAGAGTTGCAACGCGCGGCAGAGTCTGTGCGCCACAGCTATAGCAAGTCTCCAGATGCGTCGAAAAACGATAAAGATCCATCCTCTCAAAACTAACCGTTTACGAGTTTTTGCATGTCAGATATGACAAACAGTGGCTTTATTGGCCACCTTATTGAGCTGAGAAACCGCCTGATCAAGGCACTGCTGAGTATCTTAGTCATCTTCGTTTCTTTGGTCTATTTTGCCAATGATATCTACGCGTTTGTAGCTGCACCTCTGGTTGAGAGCTTACCTGCAAACAGCACTATGATAGCCACGGATGTCACGGCCCCGTTTTTTGCCCCTTTTAAACTGACCCTCTTTGTGTCGCTGTTTCTGGCAGTGCCCATGATCCTGCATCAGATCTGGGGATTCCTGGCGCCCGGCTTGTATCAGCACGAAAAACGTATGCTGATGCCCATCCTGCTGTCCAGTATCCTGCTGTTTTACGGCGGGATCGCCTTTTGTTATTTTGTCGTGATGCCCATCATACTCGGCTTTTTTACCGCCGTAGGCCCCGATATGATGACCCTTTCACCAGACATCAGTAGTTATTTGGGATTCATTTTAAAGCTGTTTTTTGCCTTTGGCGTCGCGTTTGAAATTCCGGTCGCCATTATGTTGCTGTGCTGGAGTGGCGTCACAACCACCGAGAGCCTGGCACAAAAGCGCCCCTATATCGTCGTGGGGGTATTTGTAGTCGCTATGTTTTTAACCCCGCCAGATGTGTTATCGCAAACACTGCTGGCGGTCCCCATGGCACTGTTGTTTGAACTTGGCCTGTTACTGGCCAAACTGTATTCACGTACACCGACCCCTCAGGATAACAATAATGAATAACTTACTTAAGACCCTAGTGGTCGCCCTGGGCACACTTACTGCTGTGCACAGTCACGCAGCCCCATTGAATGAGCAAGCGCTCAAAGCATGCACTATGGTCGAGAATGACTTAAAACGACTGGGGTGCTTTGATCAAGTAATGGCAGGCCAGGCGCCTCAAGCAAGCAGCCTTAAAAGTAAGCCTGCTGATGCACCGGCTCAGGCTGTTGCAGCCAACACTCAAAACGACTTTGGTCTGGAACATATTCCCAAGATTGCAGAAAACAATAACGAACTTGAAGGACGTATTACCAAAGTAAGCAAATCGCCACTTGGGAAAATCACCGTGACGTTAGACAACGGCCAAGTCTGGAAACAAACCGGTGCAGAGTCGCTTAGATTGCGTTCTGGAGATGAAGTCGTCATCAGCCGCGCCGCTTTGAGCTCCTTTCTGATGAGGAAAGTGGGCAGCAATCGCGCGACTCGCGTTAAGCGACAAAAATAAATGGCAGGCCTTATTGATGCTGGCGTTAACCTGACCAGCACCCAGTTCGATACCGACCGCGACGCCATCCTAAGCCGTGCCGCTGACCAGGGCGTTGAGTCTATGTTGCTGATTGGCTGCGATTTGCTAACCAGCGAGCAAAGCCTGGCACTGGCAAGGCAGCATCGACAATACGCCACCGCGGGCGTGCACCCTCATGATGCCAAAGATGTATCCGAGGATTTTATTGCGCAAATGCGCCATCTGGCCGCGCAGGACGAAGTGGTTGCCATTGGCGAGTGCGGGCTCGATTTTAATCGCGACTACTCGCCCCGTCCAATACAGCAACTGATCTGTGGCGTTCAGCTGGAACTGGCTCAGGAACTGGATATGCCAGTCTATCTGCATGAACGCGAAGCCTTTGATACGCTCAGCGCTATGCTGGATGAGTTTTCGCTGCGAGGCGTTTTACATTGCTTTACCGGGAATAAGCGCGCTTTACGCTACTATCTGGATTATGGCCTGATGATTGGCCTGACTGGCTGGCTCTGCGACGAGCGCCGGGGTGAAACCTTACGGGAGCTGGTACGCTATATTCCCGAAGATCGGATCCTGCTGGAAACCGATGCGCCTTTTTTACTGCCCAGAACACTTAAGCCCAAACCTAAATCTCGTCGCAATGAACCCGCTTATCTGCCAGAGATCGCGCGTCATGTTGCCGAACTTAAGAATATCCCTCTGGCACAGCTGGCCCGGCAAACCACCGAGAACTTTAATGCCCTATTCTTAGGCTCGGAGAAAACCGGCTAATGCTGTGGCGCACGGTGCTGCTCCTGCTGTGCTTATCTGGTGTCGCTCAGGCACTGGAGGTATCCGCTGAGTTTAAGCAGCACCAGTCGCTGACTTATCAGTATACCTTCAGCGAGGCCGACACTATCCAGGCGTTACTGGCCAGCGATCCGCAGTGGCAATCAGGTCAGCGCCAGGCGTTAACCCCCCCCGCGAATACCCAGGCCTGGCTCCGCGTATCCTTGCATAACCCGGGTCCCATTGAAGTGCCGCTGCTACTCAGCATAGACAACAACTTACTGGATAAGATCACCGCCTACATTCGCCATGATGACGCGTCTTTTTTAACTCTGGCACTTGGCGATGCCCTGCCGCTGCTGCAACGCCCCATCAAGCATGAGGCGCAACTGATTCCGCTGGAATTACCCGCTCACAGTGACAGCCAGGTCTATTTGCAAGTCAGCCACCATGGTACGCTGAACGCTCCGCTGAGCCTCTGGCACCCAATTGAATATCTCAAATATAAAAGTAAATTTAATCTGGTCTACGGTATTCTGGCCGGGTTTATTCTGGCCATGATCGCCATTAACTTTACCCTCTACAGCTTTACCCGCCGACGTTACTTTTTGCATGGCACGCTCATAATTGGCCTCTTCTGGCTGCTTATTGTGCATTTATATGGCTTTGGTTATCGTTATCTGTATGGCTCCAGTGTGTGGTTACAGCAATATGGACAAAGCCTGCTGGTGATGTGCTCCACGCTGGCCCTGATCCCCATTCAGCGCAGTAAAGCATTGCCCAATCTGGTTGCGGCAAAACATAACCGTAAGCTCAGCCAATTATTGATAGTGGGCCTGACTCTGACCTTGCTCAGTGTGCTGCTGCCAGTCACGCTGGCAACCTTTGCCGCCTACAGCATGGCATTAACCCTGGTACTGGGTTACATCATCTGCACCCTGCGCAGCCGCTATCGCCGCACAACCAAAGCTACCGCCTTGCTGATCTATGTCATCATGCTAGTAACGCTGAGCTACCAACTTGGTTTTGAGCTGGGTGTGTTTGGCGGCGCACAACTGGACCGCCCGGTGACTTATGTCTGCTATCTGATCCTGAGCCTCTACATCAGCTTTGTGCTAACCCGCCAGTTTATCCTGGAACGCGAAAAGCACATTAAAACACAACAGCATAAACTCGCTCGTACGCAGGCAGAGGATGCCTTGCTAAAAGAAAAACTCAAGCTCCAGGAGCAGGCCCAACAGGAGCTGGAAAACAGCATTGACGAGCGCACCTTTGAACTACAGGTCACTCTCAGGGAACTCGAAGAGAAAAACCATGAGCTGGAGAAGCTCAACATGGAAGACCCAATGACCAAAGTAAAGAATCGTCGTTATTTTGATAAGCGCCTGATGATGGAAGTACGTCGCTCACGCAGGGAGCAAACCACGCTGAGCCTGATCATGCTGGACATCGACTTTTTCAAAAAGGTCAACGATAACTACGGTCACCTGGCTGGCGACCACACCATTTGTGCCTTTGCGCGACTGATAGAGCAGCACCTGAAGCGACCGCTCGACGAGGTATTTCGTTATGGTGGTGAAGAGTTTGTGATCCTGCTGCCCAATACCTCAGAGGATGGCGCGCTGGAGCTGGCCGAGCAGATCCGCCAGGACACTGAAGCGCACGAACTGAAAGTAGCCGGTCATCAGATAAAATTTACCACCAGTGCGGGGGTGTACAGCGCCATCGCACAAGATACGAGTAACCCCACATTATTCACCGATATGGCTGACAAGGGCTTGTACATGGCCAAACAACAAGGCCGTAATCGGATCTGTATTTACCAACCTAAGCAGGAGACTTAACGTGGCTCAGTCAGGACTGGATCTTTTTCCCTATACGCGTATGCGCCGTATGCGCAAAGACGACTTTTCCCGCCGCATGATGTGTGAAAACACACTGACGGTAAACGATCTGATCTATCCGGTGTTCGTACTGGAAGGCAAGAACCGCAAAGAGGCCATCCCTTCTATGCCAGGCATCGAGCGCCTGTCGATCGACCTGTTGGTGGAAGAAGCCAAAGAACTGGTGGCACTGGGCGTACCTGCCATTGCTATTTTTCCGGTGACCCCTGGCGACAAAAAATCCTTGCATGCAGAAGAAGCCTACAACCCGGAAGGACTGGCACAACGCACTGTCCGTGCGCTTAAGAGTGAATGTCCGGAACTGGGTGTGATCACCGATGTGGCACTGGACCCGTTCACGACTCATGGTCAGGATGGCATCATTGATGATGAAGGCTATGTCATCAATGACATCACAACTGAGATACTGGTTAAGCAGGCCTTATCTCATGCCGACGCAGGCGCTGATATTGTCGCACCATCTGATATGATGGATGGACGCATTGGTGCTATTCGTGATGCACTGGAAGAAGCCGGACACATTCATACCCGCATCATGGCCTACTCTGCCAAGTATGCCTCCAGCTATTATGGCCCATTCCGTGACGCGGTCGGCTCAGCAGGCAACCTTAAAGGGGCTGACAAGAAGACCTATCAGATGGATCCGGCTAACTCAGATGAAGCGTTACGTGAAGTCGCACTAGACCTTCAGGAAGGCGCCGACATGGTGATGGTCAAGCCGGGCATGCCCTATCTGGATGTGGTGCGTCGCGTTAAAGATGAGTTCGGTGTGCCGACCTTTGCTTACCAGGTCAGTGGTGAATACGCCATGCACAAAGCCGCCATTGACAACGGCTGGCTGGCAGAACAACCGACCATTATGGAGTCATTACTCGCTTTTAAACGTGCCGGCGCCGATGGCATTTTAACCTATTTCGCAAAGCAAGCCGCTATCTGGTTGAATGATAAATAATTAATAGGTAATTATTAAAAAAGGAGCAATAAATTGCTCCTTTTTTGCATTTTACTGATTAACATCGTGTCATTTTTGTGTAACATACCCCCCGTAAGCTTATGTACCCATTTGGGTTTAAACTACACACGGGAAAAACCAATGATAAAAACAAAATTCACTCCACTGGCGCTCCTTGTGGCCGCCGCAACCGCACCTGTGCAGGCGCAGGTCATCATGTCAGAGTACATTGAAGGCAGCTCCAACAACAAAGCAGTCGAGCTTTTCAATACTTCAGAAAACGCAATATCACTGGCCGGTTATACGCTCAGCTATTATTCAAATGGCGGTACAGATGCGTCAAATACCATAGAGCTAAGCGGTGAGATCGCAGCCGGTGGTACTTATGTCATCGCAAACAGCAGCGCAGTTGATACTGTACTGAATGCCGCACAGCTGACAACCGGTGGCAGCTGGTACAACGGCGACGACGCGATTGTACTGCGTAATGGCGATACCGTATTAGACAGCTTCGGCCAGGTTGGCTTCGACCCGGGCAGCAACTGGGAAAACAATGGCGTTGCAACAAAAGACAAAACACTGCGTCGCAACCTGGACGTCACGAGCGGCCGCACAGCCTTTGACGCAGCCTTTGATCCAAGCGCCGAGTGGACCCAATTCGATAAAGACGATTTCAGTGGCCTGGGCAGCCACAGTGGCGACACCGGTGGTGGTGACGATGGCGGTGATGATGGTGACAAGCCAGAACCGCTCGTGTGTGGTGAAGCTGCCACAGCCATCAACGCAATTCAGGGCAGCACTGATGAAAGCCCGCTGAAAGACCAAATCGTCACGATAGAAGCCGTTGTCACGGCCGACCTGCAAGAAGATAACCAGCTTAAAGGTTTCTTTGTTCAGTCGCTGGCAGCCGATATGGACGAAGACAACATGACCTCAGAAGGTCTGTTTGTTTATTATAAAGATGTCGACGTAAAGGTGGGCGATCAGGTCCGTGTTCAGGGCACAGTCCAGGAGTTCTATAACGCAACTCAGCTTGGCAATGTAACCCAGCTTGAGGTCTGCGGCAGCGCCGATGTTCAGGCACAAATGCTGACTCTGCCAGTCAATGAAGTTAGCGATCTGGAAGCAGTTGAAGGCATGCTGGTTAGCCTGTCAAATCAAATGGTCGTTGCAGACACCTACAACCTGGGTCGCTATGGCGAGGTTGGCCTGGCAACAGAACGTCTGTACCAGGGCACCCAAATCGCTATGCCGGGCGATGCAGCCAACGCATTAGAAGCTGAAAACAAGAAAAAATACTTGTTGGTAGATGATGGCTCAACCGCCCAAAACCCAGAAGTTATTCCTTATCCAAGTACAGGTCTGGACGCTTATAAAACCATCCGCCTGGGTGACACAGTTACCAACCTGGAAGGGGTGATTGCGTACAGCTTTGGCCAGTACCGCCTGAATCCGACGAAGGCACCGACTTTCAACAACACCAATGAACGTACTGAAGCACCTGAGCTTAAAGGCGAAGGCGATCTGCGTATTGCCAGCTTCAACGTGCTGAACTACTTCAATGGCGACGGTCAGGGTGCAGGCTTCCCGACTCCTCGTGGTGCGGACACCGCGGAAGAATTGGTGCGTCAGGAAGCTAAGCTTGTATCAGCTATCACTGCACTGGATGCCGATGTGATTGGCCTTATGGAAATAGAAAACGATGGATTTGGTGAGCACAGTGCGATTGCCGACCTGGTGAAAGCGATCAATGCAGAATCTGAATACACCTATGCATACGTCAATTTCAATACTGACATGATCGGCACCGACGATATCACAACGGGTATTATCTATCGCACCGACACTGTCGAAGAAGCGGGTACTGCCAGCTTCACAACCGCTGTGCCATTTGATTACAGCAACCGCCCACCAACGGCGCAAAGTTTCCGTAAACTGGACAACAACGAAGAGTTCACGGTTGCGGTCGCCCACCTCAAATCCAAAGGCTGTAGCAAGTCGGCTGAAGGGGATAATACGGATCAGGGCGATGGCCAGGCTTGTTGGAATGCCATTCGTACCCAAGGTGCTAATGCGTTCGCCGACTGGCTGGCAACCAACCCTACAGGTAACGACGATGCAGACGTTATTCTGGTCGGTGATATGAATGCCTACGCAATGGAAGATCCAATGCGTGCCTTCGCGGATAAAGGTCTGAACAATGTGATGACTCACGTGGATGGCGATACACAAAGCTACTCTTACAACTTCTCAGGCCGTTTGGGCAGCCTGGATCACGCTGTGGCTTCTGCTTCACTGCTTGCTAAAGTAACCGATGCGACGGACTGGCATATTAATGCAGATGAGCCGCGTATGCTGGATTACAACACGGAATACCGCACAGATGCACAAATTGCTGAGTTATATGCGACTCATGCTTATCGTGCTTCTGACCACGATCCTGTAATTGTAGAAATTAAAACGGTTGCTGCTGAGCCGCCGGTTGACCCACGTCCCGTGATTGAAGCCGGTCAACACTTTACGGTAGCAGAGAATACGCAGCTCAATACTATTATTGGTATGCTTGAATTCTCCGATGCTGATGCGGATGTCACACCCGTTGAGCGCTTTATCGTAACGGGCACCAATATGATTACAGTCAACCAAGCGGGCCAGGTTGTTGTTACAGGTGAACTGGATTATGAATTCGACAACCGTATCGAGTTTATGGTTCAGGCACAAGACACCGCAGGTAATCTGTCAGAACAAGTGCAGGTTGTCGTCAATGTGACGGACGTCAAACGAGGCGATGACAATGACGATGACTCGGGCAGCTTTGGCTGGCTGGCGTTGTTCGCCGCACCTCTGGCACTGCTACGCCGTCGTAGTAAATAACGCACCGGATAAGTGGCGTTAGCCAGGTAAAAAAAATGCGCCGTACGGCGCATTTTTTGTTTGCTCTCAGTTTAATACCTATTCACTCGGTGAATGGATATACCATCAGGCGCTTGCATGATGGCCTTTTTCTGATATCGGCACTGATAATATCTGAGCAGCTCTACTTAGCTCATCATTATCAATAGACCAATACGGAAAGGATAACCTGCGGCTATTCTTAAGCGTGACCTTTAAACACCGCAACGGGCCTAACTTCTGTAGCTCCAGTGACGATATTTCGTCTGCGTGCACATAGCGTATTTTTACCCATGTGCGATAACAAATTCCTGCTTTATCAATATGTACAAATCGCTTGTTGGTGAGCGTCAATAACACAATCAAGCCAACACTCGCCAGCGACAGAACCATCAGTGATGAGGCAACACCATTCAGGGCCATAAAATTCATCATCACATAACACAGCGAAATACCACACACGGTGGCTAAGACGGCAAACCAGCTGATATCCAAATCTATGGTTCTCATGAGTACCTCCCAATTTTACTCAATGTTTAGCAGAGTCGACTGACTCTGAGCGCTAATGATAAAGTCGCAAAGTTCCTAAATCAAGTCCGTTTATGTAATTTTTAGCAACAGTTTAGGGCGCTGACTGGTGACTCAGTGGACACATGAATTTATTTATATTTTGACCCAAAAAGAACCCGGTAAAGGGATGGAATAAATGGCGAAGAAAAACTACAGGGGCATTAAAAAAGGCCGCGAATGCGGCCTTTTTTCAGAAATCAGTCAACTAATTACTTAGCTGCTTTTTTCTCTTTCTCAGCTGCGATTACTGCGTCAGCAACGTTTGCCGGGCAAGGTGCATAGTGAGAGAATTCCATTGAGAACTGACCACGACCAGACGTGATAGTACGCAGGTGACCAATGTATCCGAACATTTCAGATAGTGGTACTTCACCCTTGATACGTACGCCAGTTGCGCCAGCTTCCTGGTCTTTGATCATACCACGACGACGGTTAAGGTCACCGATTACGTCACCTACGTTGTCTTCTGGAGTGAACACGTCAACCTTCATCACAGGCTCAAGAAGCTGAGGACCCGCTTTAGGGATTGACTGACGGAATGCGCCTTTCGCTGCGATTTCGAACGCGATTGCTGATGAGTCAACTGCGTGGAAACCACCGTCGAATAGTTCAACTTCAACGTCTAGTACTGGGAAGCCAGCCAGAACACCTTCGTCCATCATCATCTTGAAGCCTTTCTCAACTGCTGGCCAGAATTCCTTAGGAACGTTACCACCAACAACTGAAGATGAGAAAGTGTAGCCAGAGTTAGGCTCACCAGGCTTGATGCGGTAGTCGATCTTACCGAACTGACCAGAACCACCAGACTGCTTCTTGTGCGTGTAGCTATCTTCAACTTCTTGCGTGATAGTTTCACGGTAAGCAACCTGAGGCTGACCAACAACTAGTTCAACACCGTAAGTACGCTTAAGGATGTCAACTTTGATGTCAAGGTGAAGCTCACCCATACCTTTAAGGATGGTTTCGCCTGAATCTTCGTCAGTTTCAACCTGGAATGACGGATCTTCTGCAACCATCTTACCAATCGCGATACCCATCTTCTCGTTACCACCTTTATCTTTAGGTGCTACCGCGATAGAGATTACCGGATCAGGGAAGATCATCGCTTCAAGTGTACATTCGTGCTTAGGATCACACAGAGTGTGACCAGTTTGAACGTTCTTCATGCCTACAACCGCGATGATGTCACCCGCTTGTGCTTCAGTCAGTTCGTTACGCTCGTCTGCCTGCATCTCAACCATACGGCCGATACGCTCTGTTTTACCAGTTGCAGAGTTAAGTACTGTGTCACCTTTTTTCATGCGACCAGAGTAGATACGGATAAAGGTCAGGGCGCCGAAACGGTCATCCATGATCTTAAACGCAAGCGCTTTAAGCGGCTCATCAGCAGAAACAGTTGCTACTTCACCAGTAGGCTCACCTGTGTCTTTGTCAGTCAGAGGCTGAGGATCAACTTCTGTAGGCGCAGGTAGGTAATCTACAACCGCGTCTAGTACCAGCTGCATACCTTTGTTTTTGAACGCAGAACCACAGAAAGTTGGGAAGAACGCCAGATCACGAGTACCTTTACGGATACATGCTTTGATCTGCTCAAGAGAAGGCATTTCACCTTCCATGTACGCTTCCATCAGGTCGTCGTCTTGCTCAACCGCAGTTTCGATCAGCATTTCATGGTATTCTTCAACTTTGTCAACCATGTCTGCAGGAACGTCTTGTACTTCGTAGTTTTCTGGAAGACCTGTTTCGTCCCAAACGTACGCTTTCTTTTCAAGTACGTCTACAACACCACAGAACTCGTCTTCGATACCGATAGGCAGAGTCATAACCAGCGGGTTAGCAGCAAGTACTTTCTCAACCTGACCAACTACGCGGTAGAAGTCTGCACCCATACGGTCCAGCTTGTTTACGAAGATTACACGAGCAACTTCTGACTCGTTCGCATAACGCCAGTTAGTCTCTGACTGAGGCTCAACACCGCCAGATCCACAGAATACACCGATACCACCGTCTAGTACTTTCAGTGAACGATATACTTCAACTGTGAAGTCAACGTGTCCAGGAGTATCGATAACGTTTAAACGGTGGCCTTTCCACTCACACGTTACCGCTGCTGATTGGATTGTAATACCACGCTCAGCTTCCTGCTCCATGAAGTCAGTCGTAGACTCACCGTCATGTACTTCACCCGTTTTGTGGATTTTACCAGTAAGCTTTAGAATACGCTCAGTGGTGGTAGTTTTACCCGCATCAACGTGCGCGAAAATACCAATGTTTCTGTATTTCGATAAATCTGCCATTGTTTTACTCTATTTAAAGTAGAAAAATTATTCGGCGGGAGTATATCACCTCTTTAGGCGAACATCATCCTTCACGTCGTCTAAAATGCAATCAATTTGAGAAAAAAGTGGTTTATAGTGGAATGTATTTTGCAAAGGCCGTCTTTAGGGGGCGCAAAACGCCGTCAGATAAAGGGTGTCCCCCTTTTTACAGGTAGCAAAAGCCCATTCCTCGCCCGGCAAGTTTGCCAATTCAGCTAGCCTGAACAGCTAAAAAGGTGCCAGCTGACAGTGCCACTTCCTTACACCGTCACTGGCACTTGGGGCCGGTTAAAACCAGATAAATAGCCCGAGGATCAACGCAACGCCCAATAAGGGTACACACACCGTCAGTACCGCCAAAGGCCAGTAGGCATCCTGATGTTTCTCTCCACAGATTGCCCGCACTGTGGTCACGACATAGCCATTGTGCGGCAAAGTATCCAGCGCGCCGGAGCTTATCGCCACAACCCGGTGAAGCTGGCTGGCGTCCACACCCAAATCCAGATAATGCGGTGCGACCAGGGGTAACGCGATGGCCTGTCCGCCCGACGCCGACCCCGTCAGTGCCGCAATCACACTCACCGCAATCGCGGCACCGAGCAGTTCGTTGCCGGGAATACTGGTCATCAAAGCAACGGCCTCATTAAACGCCGGCGTGCCTTTGGCCACCGCACCGAATCCGACTACCGCTGCTGTGTTCCCGATGGCCACCAGTGCCCCGGTGGTGCCAAAATTGACCGCCTGAGAGAGATTATGAAAGTGCTTGAAGTTAATTGCCAAAATCGTCAGCACCCCACCCAATAAGGCAACTATCAAGGCGTTTTGTTGAAGTGTGCTGTGTAAGGTAAATGACAAAATCAGCACCACCAGCAAGGGCAACAAGCCGGTGATCGGGTGCGGCAAATTACGCTGGATCTGCTCAGGGTCATTATCTCGCGCCACAAAGCACTCACCGTTGGCCACTGCCCGGCGGATCATCCAGCTCAGTAAGAAGTAGCCCAGTCCCGCCATAAATAGGGCCACCACCAGGCTCTCCTGCCAGGCGGCATACGGCGAGGTGCCGAGGTATTTGATGGGGATCCAGTTTTGGATTTCGGGCGAGCCTGCCGATGTCATGGTAAAGGTCACAGAGCCAAATGCCAGCACCGCCGGAATAAAGCGTCGGGGCAGATTGGCGTCCTTAAACAAACTCAAAGCCATGGGATAAACAGAAAAGGCGACAATAAACACGCTGACGCCGCCATAGGTCAGCAAAGCACAAGCCAGCACCACGGCCAGCACCGCGTATTTCATTCCAATTTTGCCAATCACATAATGCGCAATGGCATCAGCCGCCCCGCTGTCTTCCATAAACTTGCCAAACAGAGAGCCCAGCAGAAACATTAAAAACCAGGCTTGCAAAAACCCGGCAAATCCGGCCATATAAAGAGACACAAAGGGTTGCCCTGCGGTGGCGTTAAAAATGGCAATATCACTCGTCAGCGCGACAATGAGTGCGCACGCAGGCGCTGCGATAAACAAGTTGACCCCGCGCAGGGTCAGGCCAATCAGCAATGCCAGCGCACCGATTAAGCCAAGCAAACTCAGCATAAATATCCTGTTTATTTTTTGTTATTTAAAGTTAGTTATACGGCAATTTAGCACTGGGATCGAGTATCCACCATGGAATATGTCTGACACACCTGCCGGCGATAAAACAATCAACAAGGAGTCTGATAATGTCTACAGGATACATTTTTCTCGCGACAATACTGATGCTTACAACAAGCGTTTGTGCTCAGGCAATAGAACGCGCAACCTGGCTATGGAAAAAAGGCGGCGATCCGCTGGGCGCAACGGCCATGATCACCACTCAGTCAACCCAGCAAACGCTGATTGATTTGTTGCAGCAACAGGCGATATCTGATGTTTATGGCTCTTACGGACAATATACGCAGACACATTCCCAGGCGGTTGCACAGTGGAACCAGACACTGGTAGCGCAAGGTATTCGGTCGCACTATCTGATGGCGCAAAATACCTGGGTTTTCCCGTCCAATCACGACAAGATGTTGGGCAAGTTACAAACCCGTTTTATCGACTATCAGCACAGTGCGGCGCCAGATGCTGAATTTGCCGCACTGCACCTGGATATTGAGCCCCATGCGCTTAATGAGTGGAAGCAAGGCACAGCCCAGTCGCGCCAGGCTCTGTTATGGCAACTCGTTGCTACATTTCAGGCAATCCGAACTTTGCTGGACGAGCAGAACATGACCCGGGTAAAACTATACGCGGACATTCCC
This sequence comes from Pseudoalteromonas rubra, assembly GCF_000967655.1. Lineage (GTDB taxonomy): Bacteria > Pseudomonadota > Gammaproteobacteria > Enterobacterales > Alteromonadaceae > Pseudoalteromonas > Pseudoalteromonas rubra_A. The sequence continues at coordinate 24,992 of NZ_JXYA01000036.1, read as the reverse complement.
ACCTGGTATGACAGCTCAAATAAAATCGACTGGCCAGATCAGGGCGCGGCCTTTTTTGCGGCGCTGAGTGAGGTATTGGATGGTATCTCTATAATGGCCTACGAGCGGGATAACAGCGCTTCTATATTGAATGCGACCGCGATGGAACGTGCACTGGCCTCACCCACATTTTCGGTAAGACTGGCCGTGGATGTCAGCACGACCTGGCAGAACCCGGCGCATTTTCACCGGATCATTACCGAGCTTGAAGCGGCGCAGCAGCGCATCGATATTCACGATGCCACTGATTACTACTACTGGCTGCAAGCACATCAATAAACCCGCTTGTTATAAACCCTGATGTTCGCACGTTAGTGTCACTCGTACGTGCGACGCCATAGTGTCTGCCTGCTCTTTACAATGATACCCATTCCTGTGGGTAAACCGGTGCAGTGCCTGTTCATCCTCGCGCTGATCCGCATCATTCCAGTTTGCTTCATAGGTTACCGAAAATGACGTTGGGCCGAGCGTAGTAAATTCAAAGTTCTCGTTCATCAGACACGTACCCGCCGTTGCTTCATAGTTGCAAGCCTGTAACGGGAGCGCCGAACTGGCTCCTGAGGTCGCAGACACAACCAGTAAATCAAAGATATTCAGGTCAAAGGACATCCACTCCTCGAGTGACACATTGGTCTCGAGCAATACCCGGGCGGCTTTAAGATTCGACACGCACCCTTTCATCACATTCTGACAGGGCAACACATCCACTTTGTTTAAAACGCCAAAAGCGTCTCGCGGCATTGCCGATTCCAAGTCGCGGATCATCTGCCGCTGAAAACGCGGACCACCACATTGCTGATCTTTGCACTGCGCCCAAAATCGCAGACGCATGGCTTGCTCTGTATGAGGCACAGGCGCAGCCTCCAGATAAATTGTGTGGTCCTGAGAATCGAATGAGAGCAACTGAGCCTCTAAATCAATAGACGCCAAAGCCAATGCTGGCATGCTGAGTGTCGCGACTGCCGCAACCGGTAACAAATAGGAGGTCAAAATAAATTCCTTTTAACAGTTTGAAACAAAGCCAGATTAACAGCATTTTTGTGTTTAATACAGATACGCTTTATGCGTATATTCATAAGTTCATACAGCGCTACAGCATGCAACACAGCAACTATGGTAATGAGAATTATTTTCAAAAAGTATTTGACAGATACGCCAATCTAATTGATAATCAATCTCAACAAAGTGCTCGACGGTGCATTTTGTTACTCTAATTGTTTCTCGACCCTGAAACGCGTGTTGCGCACGATAACAGCACTGGTTGTTACTGAGTTACATTGACGCCCCTTGGTGTAACTCAACAACCGCCTTATAGTTTACTTGCTACATTGCTCATATCGGTGACGGTAGATATGAAATAAAAAAGTCCTCCTCAGGGCTTTTTTCATTTCTGAACACTGATCCATTCCCAGACCAAACTCACCCGGGTAACTGAAATAGTGTTATGACACCTCCAACACACACGCCTAAGCGACGAGCCTTGCTCACAGTGTTACACCAGCAGCTATTGGCATGATTAGTGGGATTTAAACTAAATGAGAATTATTTTCAAAAATGGATTGACAGGCAAAAAGATCTAACTGATAATCAATCTCAACAAAGCGAGATTGACGGCTCATTTTGTTTTAGTACTTAATTTGTTTCTCGACTCAGAAGTACGTGTTGCTTACGCAAAAAGCTCTGGTTGCAGGTGAAAAGCATTAACGCCCCTTGGTGTGGCTTACCGGCAACCAACTCACATTTTACTTGCTACATTGCTCATATCGGTGACGGTAGATATGAAATCAAAAAGCCCTGCCCCGGGCTTTTTTTATGCCTGATTTTTACGCAAAGCAAAACTTAACGGCGGTTTTTACGCGCACGGGCGCGACGCTGGCGTTTTTCTTCCTCTTTGGCCGCTTTCTTTGCTTCTGCCGCCTGGCGCAGCTGAGCCACCATTTCTTCTTCCTCATCGCGCATTTGCGGGGTTTCCATGGTGATACGGCCGATCACGGCATCGCGCAATTCGTTGATCAGGATCTCCGACATTTTATGGGTATCGACCTGGTTGCCGCCACGAATACAGCCACGCTTGCGTCCGGCCATTTCAATAAAGGTCCAGTCGCAGTCGGGCAGCTCGTCAATTTTATAGCGCGCCTGTAACAACTGAGGATACGCCTGTAGCAGGTATTCGGCGGTATAACTGGCCACTTCTTCATAGTTGATAGCAGTATCACGAATGGCACCGGTGGCAGCCAGGCGATAGCCCGAATTTTCGTTTTCAACCTTAGGCCATAACATGCCTGGCGTATCGTACAACATAATGCCGTCTTCAAGCTTAATGCGTTGCTGGGCCTTAGTCACAGCCGGTTCATTGCCCGTTTTCGCGACAATCCTTCCTGCCAGAATATTGATCAGCGTCGATTTGCCAACATTGGGAATGCCCATGATCATGGCTTTAAGCTGCTTATCCTGACCGACCTTTTGCGGTGCCAGCTTTTTACACAAGGCGTTGATCCGCTGCACTTCATTGCCTTTATCATGACCAAACGCCAGGGTTTTCACGCCATCTTCGCGCTCAAAATACTCCATCCAGGCCTGAGTCAGCTCCGGGTCGGCCAGATCGGCTTTATTGAGAATTTTGATGACCGGCTTATCACCACGCAGCTGCGCCACCATGGGGTTTTCACTGCTGTAAGGTATGCGGGCATCCAGCACTTCAATAATCACATCCATCTGCGGCATGATCTCTTTGATCTCATTGCGCGCCTTGTTCATATGTCCGGGAAACCACTGGATACCTGTTCTGCTCATCGTTTTTTACCTTATTAAATCTGGCTGTGTCTGACTCAACGACCAGGGCACACACTATCGACTTTGCCCGGCCACACGACACATGAATAACGCATAGTGTACTATAAACGTGGATATTGGGGGATCAAAGATACCCTCACTTTCCCCGCACAAACTCCATGTTTACCGATATAATGGCGTTTTTGCTAACTTGGACAGGCAATGGCACTCAAAGCAACTATTTTAAAGGCCAACCTTTCGCTAAGCGATATGGACCGTCATGTATATCAGGACATCAGTGTCACACTGGCACAACACCCCTCGGAAAACGCCCAGCGTGTGATGGTGCGGCTACTGGCATTTGCGCTGGAATATCAGGACGGGCTCAGCTTCAGTAAAGGTTTGTGCGTCGAAGATGAGCCGGATATCTGGCTAAAAAATTACAGTGATGAAATCGAGCTGTGGCTCAGCGTTGGCTTACCGGAAGAGAAATGGCTAAAAAAAGCCAGCAACCGCGCTAAACAAGTGGTACTTTATACCTATGGTGAGAACAATCAGGGACCCTGGTGGCAAAAGAACCAAAACACACTGCGCCAGTATACTAACCTCAAAATCATCAGCCTGCCTTATAGCGCAACCAGCGTGATGGCAGAGATGCTGACCCGTACTATGGCATTGACGGTGACGGTACAGGACGGCGAGATTTGGTTCAGTGATGAGCAACACAGCGTCCACCTTATCCCCGAAACTTTGCAGGGATAAGCTCACCCGGGTGCATAAGAGGAAACCACAATGGCAGTAACCAGAGTTGTTGTATTACATGGACTATATATGTCAGGATTTGTCATGCGCCCACTGTGCGAGCGGCTGGAAAAGCTTGGCTTTGAGATCCTCAACCTCAGCTACAACACGCTGACACCCGACAGACACACTATTTTTGAGCAAATTGATGCCTTTGTCGCAGGTCACGAGGCCGCGCTGGTGTGCCATTCTATGGGTGGCCTGGTGGCCCGGGATTACCTCACCCATAACTCAGAAGCAAGCTCTGCCATCAGCAAAGTGATCACTCTGGGCACCCCGCACAAAGGCAGTTACATTGCCAAACATATGCATGACCGCGGCTTTGATATGCTGCTCAAAAACAGCGTGGAATATCTGCTCAGCCAGCAGCAAAACTGGCCGTTTAAAGCCAAACTTTACAGCATTGCCGGCGATCTGCCGATTGGGCTGATGCCGCTGCTAAAAAAGGGCAGCCGCTCAGATGGCACTGTGCTGCTGGATGAAACCAAACTACAGGGCATGGCCGAGCACAAAATCTTTCGCCTCAGCCATACCACCTTGATTTATTCCCGCACCGTCCTCGATTACATCGTTGAGGTGCTCAAGCGCGATCAGTGATCGCCATTAGCCGCAATTTTGTAAGCCACCAGCGCAATGATCCCCACAATTAATGGGATCGGTGCAGCAATATAGCCAAATGCATCTGAGTTTGCATAGCTGGCACCAGCCAGGTGACCGACCAGACCAACCACAAAGGTCAATAATGCGATAACAACCACAGCGATTTCGGATTTATGTTGAGAAGGGGTTTTACCTTGCATGATACGCTCCTTGGGTGCGGCACCTGTACTCAGTGCTCCGACACGCCTCTATAAACACCTAAATAAATGGCTCAGATGTGCGCTGTTATACCCTGGCATTGCGTTCACACCTTGTGCCTGCTGGGTTCATTATGCGCCTCTGATACGGGGAAATTTTGACCTAAATCAAAGTGCCACAGCGGCGAAAAAGCAACCCAATTGCCATTTGAGGTAGATCAACTTAGTGCGCGTTGTTATCGTTTCGAGTGGCAAAGTGGCAAACTTTAAGCATCATTAAGTCTGGATTAAGCCGCTGTTGTATAAGCTTTTCCCTCATAGTGTGGCGCGGTCAGTGCAGCACCGCCTTCAATAATGTCGATGTCTGCAATCGACTTTTCCCATTTGGCATCTGATGCGTTTTTAGCCACACTAACAATCAATCAGACGCCCCAACTCGCGTCTTCTTTTTTAACCACAGTACAGGAGTAAACGATGAGCAACAGCATTGGATTAGACAGTCAGAAAAGTCAGGCATTAGTAAGCAACCTCAATACCCTGTTAAGTAGTTACCAGATCCAATACATGAACGCCCGCAGTGTGCACTGGAACATCAAGGGCCGTAACTTTTTCGAGTTACACGTTAAGTTTGAAGAGATTTACAACCAGCTGCTACTTCAGGTTGATGAAATTGCAGAACGTATTTTGACCATTGAAGGCACCCCTTTACACGCCTTCAGCGATTACCTGGAGCACAGTAAGATCAATGAAGCCAAAGGGATCAGCGATGGTCAGGAAGCTGTAAGAAGTTTGCTGGATGGCTTTACCACGTTAATTAAAATGCAGCGCGACATTCTGGAACAAGCCGGCGATGCCAGCGACGAAGGTACCGCCGCGATGATGAGCGATTACATCAAAGAGCAGGAAAAGCTGGTGTGGATGCTAAAAGCTTATCTCGCTTAATATAAATCAAAAGTAACTAACACAGTCACCGGTTGAGCGTTATCAACCGGTGACTGCTTTCGTATTAGCCCTCAAGCAAGCCAATAAAGAAGGCCATTTCCAGCGCCTTTTCGTGCAGGCTCTTAAAGCGACCTGACGCACCACCATGACCGGCATCCATATCGGTTTTAAACAACAGCAGGTTACTGTCTGTTTTTAACTCACGCAATTTGGCCACCCATTTCATCGGCTCCCAGTACTGCACCTGAGAATCATGCAAACCGGTTGTGACCAGAATATTGGGATAATCTGCCGCACGCAGGTTGTCATAGGGCGAATACGCCAGGATGGTGTGATAATCCGCCTCATCATTGGGGTTGCCCCACTCGTCGTATTCATTGGTGGTCAGCGGAATGCTTTCATCCAGCATAGTGGTCAGCACATCCAAAAAGGGCACATGGCAGCCAATACCACGATATAACTCAGGTGCCTGGTTTACCACCGCGCCCATCAGCAGACCACCGGCACTGCCACCTGATGCAAAAATCTTATCCGCTGCGCCATAGCCTTGCTCCACCAGAGCACGGGTGACGTCTTCAAAGTCGTTAAAGCTGTTTTGCTTGTGCGCTTTTTTGCCCTGCTCATACCAGTGACGGCCAAGCATTTCGGAGCCACGAATATGGGCTATTGCATACACAAAACCGCGGTCCAGCAGGCTCAGCGTGTTGCTTGAGAAGTTCGGGTCTATGGTGATCCCGTACGCGCCGTAGCCATACTGCAACAAGGGGTTGGTGCCGTCTTTATTAAACCTATCTTTGCGATAAACCAGAGACACAGGCACCTCAACGCCATCACGCACACGGATATGTAAACGCTCAGACGCATAATGCTCCGCATTAAACTCACCCAGCACACGTTGCTGCTTCTTCAGGGTCTTCTTGCCCCCCGCCAGTGTAAAGTCATAGATGCTGCTTGGCGTGGTCAGGCTTGAATAATAAACCCGAACGGTCTCGGCTTCGGGCTCGGGGTTATAGCCTAATCCGGCATAAAAGCAGGCATCGTCGAATTTTAGCTGATAACTGCTCCCGCTGTAGTCGTGCACCACAAAGCGGATCTGGCCAAGCTCTCGCTCTGTGACCACATAATGACTGTGGAACAACTCCATGCCTTCTAGCAGCACGTGCTCACGGTGTGCAATTAGCTCTTGCCACTGCTCAGGTTCACTCAGTGTCTCTTTGGTGGCGCGTAACAGGCGGAAATTTTTCGCTTCGCGGTTCGATACCAGATAGTAGTACTCTCCCAGCTTATCCAGTCCATACTCATGGCCCGGTGTGCGCGCCAGTAAAGGTGTAAATTCACCCAGAGGCTCATCAGCCGATAGCGCCAGAATGTCGGTGGTTTCGGTCGCAGCCAGATGAATATAAATCTCGCTTTCGTCGCGACTCTTACCCAGGCCCATGTAAAACTGGCGGTCCTGCTCTTCATAGACCAGCTGATCATCACTTTGTGGTGTGCCCAGAACATGACGATACACCTGATAACCCAGCAGAGTTTGCAGGTCTTTACGGACATAAAACACGGTTTTGCTGTCGTTAGCCCAGACCACTTCCCCTTCGGTTTCAGTCAGTACATCTGGCAGCATCTCGCCGCTTTGCAGGTCTTTAAAGCGCACCGTATAAATGCGGCGGCCGTCGATATCTTCACTATAGGCAAGCAAGCTATCGTTGGGGCTGACTGCCATATCACCGAGTTCAAAGAACTCGTATGCCTCGGCCAATTGGTTGACATCCAGCAGTAACTGCTTGTCGCTCATGGCCTCATCACAGCCCCGATAGTGACGTGCATATTCATCGTCGCCACTGACCTCGCTCATATACCAAAAACGCCCGTCCTTCACCGGCACCGTGCTGTCATCTTTAACAATGCGCCCTTTCATTTCTTCAAATAACTGGTCCTGCAAGGTTTTGTGATCATTCATCAGCGCCTCGCAATAGGCGTTCTCAGCGTGTAAATGATCCAGGATTTGGGCGTCCTGACGGTTATCATCACGCATCCAGTAATAGTTGTCTGTCCTTTGATGTTGGTGGTGTGTCATGGTGTGTGGCACTTTCTTAGCCACTGGCGGGGTCAGCGTTTTGGTCACTCACTTGTTCCTAATTTGTTAAAAACCATTGTGACCCTAACATAGCAAATAAACGCCTGAGATGTCATGTAATTCACCGCGAGCAGCGCAGACGTTCTGGGTAAAACGCAAAAGGCCAGCAAATGCTGGCCTTTAAAGCGTGTTGTTATGGCAAACCGTTAACCTTGCTGCTGGCTCACCTTGTTACGGTTGAACACCTTCCCGGCTTTACCAAATACACCGAACATTTTGCCGAATAGCTTGCCGATATCCACCAAAATGATATACAAGCAAGGCACCAGCACTAAGGTGATCAGGGTTGCAAACAGCACCGCAAAGCCCAGCGATACCGCCATGGGGATAACAAACTTGGCCTGTAGGCTGGTTTCAAAGATGATTGGCATAACACCGGCAAAAGTGGTGATAGACGTCAGGGTTATCGCCCTGAAACGCGCACATCCAGCCTCGACCACTGCATCTTTGAGTTTCACACCTTCTTTTCTTACCTGGTTCACATAGTCCGTCATGACCAGCGAGTCATTAATTACCACACCGGCTGCGGCAATCAGACCATAGGTCGACATCATGCTCATATCCAGACCAAAGAACCAGTGGCCCCAGATGGCACCGACCAGGCTGAACGGGATCACCGACATAATGATTAAAGGCTGACCATAGCTCTTCAATGGCACCGCCAGCAGAATGTACACAATGAACATACCAGCAATAAAGAACATCATTTGCTCGTTGGCCTGCGCCTGATCTTCTTCAATATCACCACCCAGCTCAGTCTTCACTTCAGGGAACTGCTCCAACAGCTTGGGCAGCAGGTTGTCTTTAATGTTGTCGACCACCTCATTTGGTTCGATCACTTGCTCATCGATATTGCCGTAGATATATACAGTGCGATAGCCGTTTTCACGACGAATGTAGCTCACACCCGGGCGCTCCACGAACTCAACCACATCGCCCAGCATCACATCTTTGCCCTCTGGCGTTGTGATGACCGTGTGTTTCAGTGACGAGAATGCTTGGCGATCCAGGCGCGGATAGCGCACCATCACTCTGATCTCTTCACCTTCGCGGATCACGCGCTGCGCCTCACCACCGTAAAAGCTCATGCCCACCTGATTGGCGATATCCGACAAGCTCAGGTTCAGGTCATACGCAACCTGTTTAAGTACCAGCTGTACTTCTTTACTTTCCGGGTCGATACTTGAACTGACATCGAACAGTCCCTTTTCTTGTTGCAGCATGGCAATAAACTGACGACCTGCCGCATTGAGCATATCAATGTCCGGGCCATACAGCAGATAACCAAACTCCCCCTGCCCCTGACCTTCATCGTTCACATCATCAATCACCAGCAAAGACTTCACACCGGCAATATCCGGCATGTTTTCACGCCAGCGACGCGACAGCTCAAAGGCATCAAAAGGACGGGCCTCTTCTTCTACCAATACTGCCAACACGTTCCCTTCGGTACGACCTTCATTCCAGACCATAATATTCTTGATCATGCCCCGGCCGTACTCTTGCTCTATTTCCTCTTCCACTTCCAACATCATGTTTTCAATGGTAGCCAGAGCTTCAAGCGTCTGAGAATCCGAGGCATTGTCGTTCAGGGTCAGTTTTACCACCGGATAATCATGAGGCACTTTGGGCATTGCCACGAAGCGTACCTGATTAGAGGTGATCAGCGATACGCTCAGTATCAGCATACCAATAAAGCCACACAGTACGGTCCAGCGCCACTGCACACAGGTTTCGATCAGGTTGCGATAGGGCCCATTTACAAAGGCAAAGAAACGTTTATTGAAATTAGCACGCCAGCTACCCTCGCGCAGTGGTGCAAACTTAGTGTGGCCAATGTGTGCAGGTAAGATCCACTTAGATTCAATCAGGCTGAACGCCAGACACAGTATCACCACAACCGCAATCGACTTAAAGAAAGCCGCTTCCGGACCGCTGGACATCACCATAGGGGCAAACACCGCCATGGTGGTCAACACCCCGAATGTGGCCGGGGTCGCCACCCGTTTGGCACCGATGACCACGTTATTGACTCCGGGCCCTTTGCGCTCAATTTCGGTGTAGGCGGCCTCGCCGATGACAATGGCATCATCGACTACGATCCCCAGTACCATAATAAAGGCAAACAAAGAAACAATGTTTATGCTGATACCAAACACTGGCATCATCATAATGCTCCCCAGGAAACACACCGGCAGACCGACCATCACCCAAAACGCCAGCTTAAAGCGCAAGAAAATGCTCAGCATAATGGCAACCAGAATAGCGCCCTGGAACATGTTCTTTTTCATCATGTCCAGGCGTGCCTCAAGGTAGTAAGTCATATCGACAAAGGCCGTTAATTCAACCCCTTCCGGCAGCGACTCATTCTTCGCTTCGATGTAAGAGTGAATAGTGCTCGCAATCGGCACCATGTTTTGATCATTAGTAGCTTTCACCGACAGATAAGCGGCATTTACCCCATTCAGTTTGAAGTAGAATTCGCCTTCGACAAACGCATCTTTAATCTCTGCCACATCCTGCAACAGCACCTTAGCACCGTTCGCTCCCACTTTAACCGGGATACGGCGGAATTCATCACCACGATATTTCTGGTTTTCGACCCGCACTGAGATCAGGCCCGCATTGGTACGGATCTGACCGGCAGAGACATTGGTTGAATAACGGCTAATGGCAGCGGATACGTCAGCCATCGACATGTTGTAACGGCGTAGCGCATCCGGATTGACCTCAATGGCAATTTCATACTCTGGCATATTGCGCTCTACCAGAGAAATATTAGACAACTGCAACAGCTCGTCTTCGATTTCTTTGGCCAGCGGCTTAAGCTGTGTCAGCGGCAGGTCTGCAACCAGCGCCATTTGTACAACATTTTGTGTAAACTCAATTTGCTGTACACGGATTGGTTCCATCGATGCGGGGAAAGTGGCGATGCCATCCACCCGCGAGCGCACTTTATCTGCCACATCGGCCAGCTCAGCACTGGTGTCTATTTCCAGTTGTACGCTGCCACCGTTGCGAAATGCGCGATACACGGCCTTGTCAATCTCGGTCACATCCTTGAGCGCTTCTTCTACCTTTATCAGGATACTTTCTTCGATTTCCTGTGGAGAAGCACCGGGATAGGTTGCATTGACTGAGATCAGGTTCAGCTCAATGGCGGGAAACATCTGCCGTTGGATAGTAAAGTAGCTGATGATACCCATGATCAGGATAAAGCCCATCATCAGGTTCGCAGCCACGGAGTTATGGGCAAAGTAGGCTATCAGCCCCGTTTGCCTGGGTGTGTGTTGATCACTCATTGTCCGTCCCTGCCGTTATAGCTTTTCCAGGCTCGCGCCCTGCGTGTTTGACTCATCGGCACCTGCCACTTTCACCGACATGCCACGCTGTGGATACTCAGGTAAAGTAACAACCACCTTGTCGCTGTTATTCAGGCCAGCGCCAACCAGGAAGTATTCACCCTCTTCACGGACCACTTGTACCTCTCTCGGTTCAAGCTCGGCATTGTCATTCAGCAACCACACGGTCTGGTTATTCACCAGTTCTTGTGGCAAGCGGTAGATTTGCTTGAGGGTTTTGCCTAAAAAGCTCACCTGAACATAAGTGCCAAACTTCACTTTCGGCTGGTCGCTGTTCAGCGCATAAGGGTCATCAACCCGTACTACCAGATTGCTCATGCGCGTCTGGGTATCAACGGTGCCCAGGTCGCGGTGGATCTGCGCTTCGCGGCTAAAGCCATTCACCCCTTTATTAAACAGGGTGGCTTTGGTGCCGCTGATGGTCTCAGGTAAAAAGACAGAGTCGAAACCGGCAATGGGGATCACAATTTCGGCTTGCTCTATGTTGTTCAGCTTAGCAACCACACTACCTGTTGATACAAACTGACCCAGGCCCACATCACGAGAAACAATCAGGCCGTTAAATGGCGCAACCACATCGCAGTTTTCCAGGTCGCGCTGGGCACGCATTAATGCCGCTTTGGCCGACTTAACCGCCGCCTTGGCGCTCATCACTTGTGGTTTACGTAAAAACAGATCGGTGTGTTTTTTGTTTGGGAAGCGTTTGGCTTCATCCGCTGCCACGTCTGCCTGCGCCTGCTCTTCGATCAATGCCGCCTGGGCACTGGCCAGCTGAGCTTCGGCCTGCAATACCGCCGCCTCGTAGTTGTCCTTTTCAATGCTGAGCAAGATGTCACCTTTAGCAACCACACCGCCCGCAACAAAGCCGGGATGCCAGTAAACGACTTCTCCGGCAACCTGCACAGACAACTGAGTTGTTTCAAGTGGCATCACTTCGCCATAGCTCTGAATTAAAACTTGATGATCCTGTGCCTGAACAGACTCGACCTGTACCACGGGGCGCGTATCTACGACCTGCTTTTCTTCCTCGCCCTTTGCGACCGCGTTGACAGCTGAAAAGCCTGCCACCCCGAGGCCCAAAGCCACAGCGGGAAAGATCCATTTTAGTGCTTGTGCTTTCATGACTTTACCTATTGATATTTTCCTACCGCCTATCTTACCAATATAGAGACGTTCAATAACGTGACATTTGTAAGAATCTGTTACTGATTTAGCAAAAATCTTTCAGTAGTCTGTTAGTGTGGTAGTAATCTAGCAATAAAACCATTAAAAACATAAAAGTAACAGCCAAACTAAAGCTGACTAACAAACCCATTAAGGCCAGTTTAAACACCCAACACACGCCAACAAGTAACAAAAATGCCACAAAAGAAACTGGTAAGACCTTACAAACCCGAATAATCAGGTGCTCTTTCAATAGCGTGCCTGCCTTAGCTCCCAGCTGCCACTTTATTCGCCAGACCGGTGCAGTTAACAGCGTCAGGTACCCCAGTACGCCATACAAGCCCGCTCCCACCAGCAACATCATCAGGCTACTGAGCGCAATACCTGTGTAGGCACTGAGCCTGGCCGATTTACTCATGGCCCCTGCGTGCGCGGTCATACTGGTTAACTGAAATACACTTTGCGTAGGATCTTGTACGCGCAGCAGCGCATTGAGATCAGGTTTTGTCAATGATTGCCCTGGTGCCAGTTTGATCATCAGGTTAGTGATAAAAAAGTTGTGCGGTAAATACACAATGTCAGGGGTGCCAAGCGCCGGAGAATACACATCTGCCACAATGGCTTGCAACCTGACCGGGCGCTGATTACGCGAATACAGGGTAACGCCAACGTCTTGTAATGTCAGACCAAGCTTGCTGGCCAGACCCTGATTAATGATCACCGCCTCGCCTGGGGCATCCAGCGTCATTTGCTCGGCGCTGTATTCACTGCCTGCCAGTACGCGTTGCCCAACGGTGGCAAAATAGTCCACTCCACTCCATTGGCCAAAGGCTGTCAGCTGCCGGGCACTGTCTGGCACCGTACTGATAGGCTCCACCCAGGACATCTCCAGCGGATGATTTGCCGCTAAGCTGACGGCTGCTATCTGGGGCTGAGCCAATAATGCCTTGATATTGGCTTCACTCAGCTGGCGCCGGGCTTGCGCTTTTGCTTCACTGCGCTCAAAGTCCAGCTGCTGCATTTGCACTTGCACTAATCCAGTGTCATCAAACCCCTGCGCTTTGCTCATCTGCGCGCCGTAATGACTTAACAGCCAGAGGCTAAAGCACAATACCACCATGCCGATGACCAGCTGGGCGTTGATCAGTAGCTGGCTTAGCCAGCCCGGCAGTTGCTTTACCTGTCCTTTACCCGAGCCACTGAGCTGTTGCCTGAGGCCGTGCAGCTCAACAAAGGCAAACACACTGCGGGCAAATCCCCAGGCCAGCAATAACGCCACCAGCCACATGCCCAGATAGGCCTGCCAGGATAAATGCAACCAGGTGATACTACCCAGAATATCTTCACCCCAGTATTGCACCAGCGCCAGCAGGCCTGGCGCCAGTCCCGTTGCCACCAAAGCAGATAATCCGAACAAGGCCACAGCATGACACAATACCTGGCGAAACAGCCGGGACGGGCGGGCACCCAGCGCCAGATGCAGCGCCAGCTGTGCCTGACGGCTTTTAAAATCCAGCAGATATAACGCAAACAAGTTACATAAGGTCACCACTATTACGCCAAGTGCGGCACCAAGCAACCAGCTGCCCGTTTCCTGTAAGGCACCTTTAAGCTTGCTGTCGAGCGGGCGAAGAGTCAGCCTGAAACTGGTATCGCCAAAACCATACTGCCTGGATAATTCATTAATATCCGCACTCAGTTGCAAGGCCTGGGTTTGCAACACGGTGTTGGCCCCGGGCATGGTCCGGCCAACCAGCATCAGATTATTGCGGATCGCCATGTGAGCAAATGGGGTGATCTCGGTCGCAGTATGGCTAAAAAAAGGTAAAAACACGTCGCTGTACTGCGCCGCCCGAAACAGCTCCGGTTCGCGACTGTCCGGGGCCAGAATACCCACTACCTGAAAGCGCCGATCGTCCAGCTGCACAACCTGACCAAGGGCATCTTGCTCTGACAGGTAGCGCCGGGCAAAGCGTGCACTGACTACAACCTGGGTTGCACTTTGCGCCTGCTGCCCCTGCAGTGACGAAGCCGCAAAATAATGGCCACTTTGCAGCGTCATATTAAACAGCGAAAAATAGCCCGGTTCGACCAGGGCCGCCGAAATACGCGGTTGTTGCGGATGGTTTGCATAAAGCATATCGGTGTAATACACGGGCGAGGCCTGCTCGAACAGCTCAGGGGTCCGGTGCAAATCCCAGGCAGCGGGCGCTGAGAGCGACTCACTGAGGGCCACCTCCCCTTGTTCATTGCGCAACTCGCCATCAACCCAGGCCAGCCGCTCAGCCTGTTCATAGGGCAATGGACCATGCGCCTGCCAGGCAAGCACACCCGCCACTAAAAGTGCCGCCATGGCACTGGATTGCAATAGTACAAAGCAGGCGGTCATCCGCCAGCGACTAAATAACGCCCTCAGTGCATCCTGAATATCTGACCACATTTCACCTTACTCCTTCAGGCAATCGCGCTGTGCGTTGTATCACGTGTGTGACTGCTGCCCACTATCTCACCGTCCAGCAGACGGATCTGCCGCGGCGCCATATCGGCATATCTGGGGTCATGTGTCACCATACATATGGTGGTGCCCTGCTGGTGTAACTGTGCAATCAGCTGCATCACTGCATCGCCGCTTTTTGAGTCCAGGTTGCCCGTTGGCTCATCCACCAGCAAAATACTCGGGTTGGCAACCAGCGCCCGGGCAATGGCAACCCGCTGTTGCTGTCCGCCAGAGAGTTGGTCGGGCTTATGTGCAGCACGGTGCGACAAGCCCACTTTATCAAGGCAGCTTTGCACCCGCGCTTGCACCTCATCGCGCGACAACCGGGTGGTGCTATAGCGCAGCGGCAACGCCACATTATTAAACACCGATAACTCGTCGATCAGATTAAATGACTGAAAAATAAACCCGATGTGGCGGTTTCTTAACTCCGCACGCTGATCGGCGGTTAGTGTGCCTACCTCTGTGCCTTGGATCAGGTATTGCCCACCGCTTGCTTCATCCAGCAACCCCATAATGGACAATAACGTGGACTTACCACACCCGGACGGGCCAGAGACAGACACAAACTCCCCCTGCGCTATGCTCAGACTCACCTGTCTCAGTGCGTGTGTTTGTAGTTCTTCGGTTTCGAACACCTTACTGATGTGCTTCATTTCTATTATCTGTGTCATACTTTCCCCGCTGACAAACCGGCACCCCATTGTGCCATAATTGACCCTTAAAGCCTTAATTCAGCGCGACCTGCGCGCCCTGTTGTGCCAGATTGCTCAAGTCAGAAATAATCCAACGCTGATTGTGCTGCGCCCCCTGTTCAATTACCACATAGCGCCCAGCCAGTGCCCCAAAGTGCACAGTGGCAAGTTCCGTAGAGCCATCTTCGGCAAGTCGATATAACTGGGCACTCTGTTGCTCGCGCACATTCGCCGGACGACGGATATACAAGGCCTGCTCCAGCTCAGCGACCGTGATACTGGCATCAATGCTGAGCATAGGACGCGCCGCTTTGGGCAATGCCTGAGGTAAAGTCACTTCCACTTTCACACTGTTATCGACCACCACGGGATCAACCCGCCCCACGGTGCCTGTGACCTGCTGGTCGCGGATCCGTACCGTCACCGCCTGCCCCGGCTGTACTTTTTGCACCTGAGATTGCGCGACCCGCAGTTCGGCAAGCAAATGTGTCTGACTGCCGATCAATGCGGTTTCGTCACCCACACTGAGTCGCTGACCCACAGCCAGCGGCATACGCTCTAAAATACCCGCAACGGGCGCCGTGATCGTCAGTGCAGCTAACCTAGCACGGCTGCGCGCCAACTCCTGGCGCCGGATAACAATACGCTGCGATGCCAGCTGCTGCGCACTGGCATGTAGCTTTTTTAGCTGCTCCAGACGCTGTTGTGCGCTTTGCATTTGACGAGCCAGGTTGGCGACGCGCGACTGAGTCTGGGCAAACGCCAGTTGCGAGATGATCCCTTTTTCGGCCAGTCCCTGCTCGGCCTGCAGTCTCAGTCGGGCAGTTGCCAGATCCCCGGTTAGCTTATCCAGTACCGTTTGCTCGCTGAGAAACTCCCGCTGCTGATTGAGTGTCAGCTGTTGTAACGCCATGTCGCTGTCTTGCAGTGCCTGCTGTGCCTGCGCAACCGCCAGTGACAGGTCCGGATTATCGAGCGTGGCAATCACGTCGCCCACCTTCACCGCAGCCCCGGCTTTAAGATGAATGTGCTTAACTACCGCATCGCTCTCTGCGCTCAGCAAGTGTTGTTCGGCGCTGCGCAGCACGCCAAAACTGTCGACCCCTATGGCCAGCGGCCCGTATTCTACGGTTGCTATCAACACATCCTGGCGGGCCAACCGGGTGATAGGCTCACCCGAGCCAAATTGCCAAAGCCCTGCCAGCAAAAAGACGGGCACCAGTGCCCAATACCAGCGGCGCCAGTATTTGGTGGGTTCAGGTGGTTTGATTAGATCCATTTTCAGCTCCATTTACATTCACGCTGTAACGCCTGGAGCGAGTTTCATGCCAGATATTTTTAGCAATAAAATCATAAGCTTAAACATTTTAAATCATGCAATTGGGCGGGAGCGGACAAGTTGTCCGGAATTGGAACTGGTATTTGGGTTACTTACTGAGCAGTATGGTACAGGTTTGCAGTTCACCACTGAGACAAAAAAGGGGAAGTCACAGACTTCCCCTTTGCTCGGGACGGATCCTTTAACAGACCCTAAGTTTTTTCTAAAGACGCAGTAAAGTTACTGTAAGTCGTACACACTCTTACTACGATTTTTCAGCCAGGCCTCAAAGGTGTCTTCGTCAACCAGCTCTGCAATGCGACTTTTGAATGTGCTGTAGCCACGCTGCTCATAAAACTGCTTCAGTCTGAGCACTTCTTCGTGACGCGATGACATACCGCTGCCCGCTTTGCGCACCGCACGGTCAAAGTAGCCCGATTTATGCTTCACACTGCTCAGATAGCCACTGATATCACTGTCATTCCACTCGTTATAAACAAAGTCGTTACCACTGCCACCGGTACCCAGTGGGATCTCATCGCCGCGCACGAACAGAATATCGCCACCACCGCCACCGTACAGACCGATGTTAGAGAACGTGGAAATGGCCGCCAGGAAGTCCTTACTACCACCACCACTCAGCTCACAACTGCCTCGCTCACAGACCAGAATGTCCTGACCACTGCCACCCCAGGACTTAGCCCGGTTGCCCCATGAACCGCCGCCGGAATCAACAATGATATCGGCCCCTGAGTTACCGTATAAACGGTCTTTGTTACCATCATTACCAAAGATGATGTCTTCCCCGTCACCCCCTGAGATATTGTCGCCATCGCGGTTACCAAACAGCACGTCGTTGCCATTCTCACCTTTAATGTCGTCAGCGCCGTCGTTGTTGTAGCCACTGATACGTACGCGATGTACCACGCCGCGGTGATCGGTCGCAATATCCGAGCCACCGGCAACCCAGTCGTTGCCGTCGCCTGCGCGGATCTTGTCTTTACCGTCACCACCAAAGATCAGGTCATTACCACGACCAGTCTGGATAGTGTCATTACCATTGAGGCCATACACCGTCATATCGCGACCAACACCGCTCGCCAACAGGGTATCGTTACCGTTCGACAACTGCACCTCAACGGCTTCCACCGCATTGCTGAATGCACAGTGCTGATAGCCCGCGGAGTAAGCAAACACATACTCAGCGTGTTCTTCGACAAACAGGGCCAGATTGCTGTCGAGCGCGCGTAGTTTCCACACCCCGTTATTCAGCTCACTGTCAAAGCTGCCGGTTTGCATATGACAACGCGCGTATGCGGTGGTCAGGCTGTCCGGTACATTGCCCGCTGGCGTACAAGAATATTGCTCAATGCCGCTGATGTTGCTCTGGATACTGCCGCTTGAGCCTTCGGTCAGACAGTCCATACCGGTACCACCGTCGACTTTTTCGAAGTCGCCGTAGGTATAAATAGTGTCATCACCCTTACCGGCATACACATAATCCACTTTATTACCGGTTAAGATGGTGTCGTTGCCATCGCCGCCGTACACCAGCTGGTGCCAGTTCAGCGCCGTGCCGTCGTATTCTTCACCGCTATCGGCCAGGTTTACCTGGAAGCCGTTGTAGTTGCCCACATCGAAGGTTTCACAGCTGCCTGCGTAATATACGGTTACCAGGGCATCGTCACCTTCTGCCGTGAGCTTCTCACCGCTCACATTAGGAGACACCGCCAGGTAAGTCATATACGGATTAGCAGAGTTATCATCCGCTACGCTGATCTTGCTGCGGTCCAGGCCCTCACAGCTGGCAGGGGCATAGTTGGCACAACTGTTTGCTTCTGTATTTTGAATGTTACTTGAGATCGCACCTTCATCGCCCTGCTCAACACAGTCTGCACCAGCGCCACCATCTACACGCTCAAAGTCGCCAAACGAGAAGATCTGATCGTTACCGCCATTGCCGTAAATGTAGTCGACTTTATTACCGGTGCGGATCTCGTCATTCCCTTCGCCCCCGAATACCTGCTGGTGAAAATCCAGTTTACTGCCATCGTAGTATTCACCGCTGTCTGGCAGGTTCACGTGCAGTCCGTTGTAGTTGCTGCCGTTTAGCACTTCACAGCGGCCATTGTACGACACCACAATTGAAGACTGGCTGCCTGAAACAGTCAGCGCGGTATCGGCCAGCTTGGGGCTCAGTGCCAGATAAGTCATATATTGATTTTCAACATGCTCGCCGACTTCTATCTGGGTCCGGTCCAGACCACTACAGAAAGTGCCCGGCGCAGCCAGACGGAGGGCCTGTGCATTGTTTGGCAGCCAGGTCAGCGAGAGCGCCGCTGCCAGTAGTGCCTTTTGATAAACCACCATGTTAGTCTCCATGAGTTGAGTAAGAGTTTGCGCAAAGAAATCTGTATGGTGGAAGTTATAAGCCACAATTGTGCAATGACTATGGACTCAGACTGGGTAATAAGGATGAGTTTTGCCGCCAGCAAAACGGGTAAGAGCACAGACCAAAAACAACTTTCAGGCCTGCCCTGTGTGGTTGCCGCATCAGTAAAACGAAACCAATAGCGAAAAAACACCGCAAAAACTGTGGCGTTTAATTTACATTTTGCCAGCGCATACAGGCAGTTGAAAAAGCTTCATGGATTAAAAAACCACCATGGCGGGTTACGTTTGTTTACATAATGACGTAAGCGCACTATGAATCGATTCATAAAGTACCCAGGTTTCTTCAAACACTCAGCCAGCCGTGTTGCAATATAAACCCCTTAAAATTCATGATTTTTACTTAAAACCCTGTAAATAAAGCAAACTTTAATGCCAACATCCGAAAGTTTTCGGGTACAAATTAACACATTGACACTTTACATTTTTTAAACAGCTGTTAAATTACACCGACATAATAATAAGAAACAAAATGTAACTTCACTGTTTTAATATTCATATACGGATGTACAATGAATACACGTCAAAGATTGAACTGGCTAAACAGCGCCCGACGGGACATTCAGGCGTCAATGCGCACTCTGCGAATACAGCAAAAAATGTCGCAAGCAGAACTGGCTAAAAAAATGTCCGTCCCGGTTGACCAGTCCACTATCTCAAACTGGGAAAGTGGCAAAACCATTATGGATCTCGAGCAACTGCTGGATATCCTGATGATCTTCGGGAAAGACTGGAAAAGCTTTTTTGGTCTGCTGGCCGACAACGCTGAAAGAAGAACAACGAAAAAACCGCTACAGAAAGAACCGCCTATGGAACCAAACGCAGAAGACAAGGGAGAAGACTGATGCATATTGTTGATATGATACTTTCCTCTGCTGTTTTTATCGGGTTAGTACTTACATGGAAAGACTACAACGCTAGGTGGATGTTTTTACTACTTAGCTTTTTCCAGCTCGTTGATGTTACGTTCAACCCTATAGCTATACAATGGACTAGACATTACTACTTGTGGTGTCTCGCATTGAATACATTCTTTTTATTTCTAATATTGACGCGAGGGGTGCTCGCTGGTTTAGTATTCAGAACCACAAAGCTTACATTTTTCAAAAAGGCTAGAGAGCACTATTGCCTTACGATACCCGAATGTGCAGTTTGCATTATTATTTTCTGTTCTATGCTCTTGAACGTTTCAATATGGATAGAAATCCAGTTGTATTATTATGAAGTGCTCAACTATCCATTTATATATCATCATTTGTGGTCCCCTGCTCAATATACGTTTCATATTTTAGATACACTAGCGCTGTTTACTTTTATGATTAGATCAATGCGCTCAAAAGGAGAGCTCGTATATGAAAGAAATTAAAAACAACATTCTTAATACTATCAAAGGTGGAATAGTCCCAGGAGGAGAAGGTAGACCCCAATTACCTCGATCAGTTAATTTAGTGCTTGAAGATAAAAAGAAAAAAGCTACCTTTCCTGGTTAATTTGAAATGCTTTATTAATCAATTCATACTTTAATTTGGGACTAACATATGGCAAGCCGAGTAAAGATAGCGCTCATGCATGACTTATTACACATGGTTGTTGGAGGCGCAGCAGGTGGAGGCAGGCCAGGACTACCAGAACTGAAGGCGATAGAACAACCTCAAAAGTTTGGTAAGAAAGTACAATAAGCTACGCAGAGTTATGAATTGATTCATCAAAGACAGCCCGGCTGTGGCTATTAAGTCACGCCTGTTTCAGCTCCCCTATACCAATTTCGCGTTGGTACTTGCAGGCTTGTCACCACCCAAAGCCCGCATTCATTACGGGCGACTCTTTGCAGTGCCCACAAAGCGGCTTACTCTGAACCAGCCCGCGCATATCCTCCCCCCATAAATCCGTTGGCAGGTCGCCGGGATAAGTGTAAAGTCGGGTAAAAATAATAACAAAAACCATGACCATACGGGCACGCTGAATGCGTGTTTTAAGGAGTCTTTATGCCTGTCCGCCTGTGGCTTATTTGCCTGTTTACTGTGCTGCTCAGCGCCTGTGCCACTACTACAAAGCGCCCGACTACACCGCCGCCTCGTCCTGATATGCCCTTTAATCATGCTCTGTTTAGCCCCGTTGCGGTGATTGACGAGCAAGCGATTTTTGCCTTGCCAGCGCAAGAGCAGCAGGCCTTTTTGCGCTTTTACCAGCAACAGGTTGCAGCCGGCACGCGTGGCGACAGAGTGATTTACGACTATCTGCATGGTCAGCTTAACGAGTTTCACTACCGCGGCGAAACCTACAGCGCCAGTGCGTCGTTACAACACGGTGGCGGCAACTGTATTTCACTGGCGGTGCTCACCCAGGCTTATGCCTTTGTGGCCGGGATAGATACCCGCTATCGCAAAGTGGCCTCGGCACCTGTGTATCAGCAGGTGGCCGATACCATACTGATCTCCTCACACTTTAAAACCAAACTGCTGGCCCCAGAAGAGGCGGAAGACGAGAACTGGATCACTCTGGTGCGGCCCGGCACGGTTATTGATTACTTTCCCGCTCAGGATGCCATTTTTGTTGCCTCGGCCCAGTACCAGGATCTGGTGGCTAAGTTTTACGCCAATCTGGCGGTCAAGGCCATGCTGGCAGAGGAGTTTGACCTGGCCGCCGCGCGTATTTTGCGCGCCCGCAGCTATGCGCCGGACGACCCGGAGCTGATCAATATTGCTGCCGTTTTGCATCGCCGGACGGGCGACCGGCGCAGTGCCGAACGCATTTACCAGTATGCGCTGGAACATCGCCTGATCAGCCACAATCTGCTGTCGAATTACCTGGTGCTGGCCAAAGAACAACAGGCCACGGACCTTATCGAAAAACTTGAGCAGCAGCTCCTCAGCGAGGCAAAAACCCCGTTCGATTTTCTGATGAATGCCCGCAGCGCCATTGCCAAGGGCCACCTGAATAAAGCCACACGTATCTTGGTTAAAGTGGTGGAACAAACCCCTTACCTGCCCGAGCCCTATTTTGAACTGGCCAAAATCAGTTACCTGCAAGACGACCACGACACAGCCCGTCAACTGCTTGAGCTGGCAATAGAGAAAACCTCAGATCCGGAAAAAAGCCGGGTGTTCACCGCCAAACACAGCATGTTGCAACAACTAGCCGAACAGTAAGCCCAGCCGCGAGGTGCAGCGCCATGAGTTGTGAGGAGAGACAGCCCCAATTTCTTATATCAATTCTGGGCAATTTAAACTGCACGCGCGCCTGTTTTTAGATGGATGTTTTTGAAAAGCTTCTCTGCCAGTGCGCAAGGCTGTGACTAAAGAGTTTGGTATGTTGAACAACACCAGCTGGATACTTCAAAGGCGCTCACCCACTTTGAGGGAGCGCCTCTGATAACCCCTTACAACACCTTGTTTATAAGAGGATTGGGCTATATTTTGTCAAATATCTGCTGCTCTGTGAGCTGATACTTGGCCTGTATTTCGTCAATACAGGCCTGAGTATTGTGATTGAAGGCACGGACCTCGTTTTGCAATGTCATCAGCGTAAACAGACCACTAAACTGGCCACAGGCCAGTGTTTCTGTGTCACTTTGGGCTGCTGGCACGGCAATATCCAGATACACGCTGGGCTTGCTCACATACACACCCGGTGTGCCAGCATAGGAGCGCGATACATTGGCTGCATGGTTTGAACTGGTGAAGGTATCGGCACCGTGCTGCTGAGCAATTACCGCACTGCGCAATAGCGCAAAGTCGATGGCCTGCTCCAGTGAGACACTGCCATTACCTGAGTAATGTACCCGGTAGCTAGTATCGTTTAATTTTTTCTCGGAATATCCGCCCCGAATTCCCATCGACTGATACGACACGGCGCTGCATCCCACAGCGGCCAAGGTAATACATGCCAAACTTAAATTTTTTAACTGCTTCATTATGTTACTTCTTTTCTTTTAAAATGATGGACAAACCAATTGGCTTGCCCGCTTCCTTTTCTGCTAAACCGCATAATTAATTGATTATGCGGTTTAGTATCATGCCTGTAGCGCGGTTTCCTCATCAAAGCCCTGTGCGGCAAACGTGATTGGGCTCTGATGAACAAGTTACAGCTGCGCTAACGCACCGGGGGCTGAAACTCGCTGAGCATTTTAAACTCCGGGTCGTCGGTGTGAGGGGACTGACCAAACAGCAGCTTTCTGAGTTTAATTTGCAGCTCACGTTGCTCTCCCACATCGCTATCAAAAGGCTTATGGTACGCCTTGATATGGGTGACATTGCCCAGCTCAGTGACCTCCAGCCAGTCCACGTCATACAGAGCCTGTTTATCCAGCCCGACATGCCTGAAGAAGTGTTGACCTAACCACATTTCAGACGACACCCCCTCAATATAGCCAGGTTTAAAGCGCCAGTGGCCGGGATTAACCCGGGTATCAATGACCATTTCATTAATCGGAGGGGGTTTTCCGTTACTGATTTTAGGGAGGTGATCATGAGCCCAGCCGTAAGAGTCATGTACCATTAAGCTTCCTGAGCTTTGTCGGATATCAAATAATTCCGACATCAGCCGCGCCATAACAAATCCAGGGTGCTGCAATACAGGTTGCCACCACTGCTCACGCTGCTCAATTAATTTATCAAACCCCCATATAAATAGCTGATCAAAGTCCCAGTCACTCATAGGCATAAAGGACATGCCATGAGTACCTTCATTACCAGTATCTGGATGATCAATTGAAAAAATATCAGACCGGGTACGAGCTTTGTCTTTGCTCTTTACAAAGTTTTCGATCTTGATGGTCCGACAGGTGTCGATATTGACCAGCCTGGTTAGCCCCTCGAGGTCTGTCAATGCCTGACTAAAATCAGCCAGCTCCCAGAGCGTTAAGGCTCTGGGGAACTGGTTGGGCAAAAAATTGATATTTAGCTTTAAACTCATTTTCCAGAAAACTCCTTAACAATAACCTTTATGCCGAGTGATTCGCCGTAAGTAGCTAACCCTCTAGCCTGACTGAGCCCTCCCGGTTGTACCCGAATATCCAGCATTCGATTTTCCTTAGGTACGGGATTACCGCTGCTGCCGATAATACCACGCTTCGATAAATCGTCTATATGGGCCCTCGTTCGCCTCATCCAATCAGACCCATTGGTATTAATAGACTTCAGGCTGACCACTTCATCGCCGCGATGAAAGTCAATCAGCGGGAAGTTTTGGCCTTTAACCTTGATATACTTCCCCTCTTTGTCGCTCCATACTTCATACTTATCAGTGTCACCCCACCCATGCGCTTTATATTCATTTTCGTACACTGAGTGCTGGATCTGCCTGCCTCGCTGAATAGGCTTAACTCCCGGCGCCCACACATCATCTACTTTATGGAAGTCGCCGTACTCTCTGGGGGAGCGTATATCGACTTGTTTTCCATCACTGCCAATGTAAAAGTAGCCGCCGGAGCTGCGCTGGAAAATAGGGTAGCCATTTTCTGAAGTGTACCCTGAGTCCGTAAAGATACCGCCTTTAGGGCCTCTAAAAGTGCCATCGGGTAGCTTCTCATATTTTTCCGGGAAGTTGTGCCTGTCATTGTCTACTTCCGGGCCAGGGTGTGTTTTACGGCCCTGACCCTGACCTGGCTTGTAGTCTTTCAGATTGCCTTCGGTCATGCGATTGTAAATCGCAGCTGCCTCATCCAGGGCATCATCAGGCAACAGTCCACTGTCGCGCGCTTTTTTGATGAGAACAGTAAAACCGAAGACACCCACCCTAAACTGTAGAGGCGTATCCAATACAGGCCCAACTTGGAAGTGCACCACTTCGTTATAAATTGAAGTGCACCACTATCGTTTAAGTTAACGATGCAGCAGGTAGGCAGGTTCAGCTTGGAAATGTAAATTATCAGGCTTCGTGCACGCTCTGAGCTGTGAAAGTAGTCAGATTAGAACAATGCGAATAAGCACCCAGACCTGAGTTTGGATGAGTCGAAATTACATCAAATGAACACTATTAGCCCAGCAACTGCTCACTCTGAGTTAGATTGGCTCTTCTCT
>NZ_JXYA01000035.1 GCF_000967655.1 Pseudoalteromonas rubra | reverse complement strand
AAGTTAAAACTGTCTTTAGCACTACAGCTTAAAATAGATTTTTCAATGAATTTGTTTTTCAGGCAAGGCGCTTAAATATTTTATCGCAGGGCGCAACCTTACTGGTTGTAACCAAGTAAAATATTTAAGGAACGCAGCATGGGAGACAAAGGCGCAGAAAAACCATTTTGGGTTGTATGGTTAAGTGACTAAGCGTACACGGTGGATGCCTTGGCAGTTGGAGGCGATGAAGGACGTACTAACTTGCGATAAGCCTAGTCAAGCCAGTAAGAGGCGCTTGAGACTAGGATTTCCGAATGGGGAAACCCGGCCCTTTGGGTCATCATGCAGTGAATACATAGCTGTATGAAGCGAACGCGGAGAACTGAAACATCTAAGTACCCGTAGGAAAAGAAATCAACCGAGATTCCGAAAGTAGCGGCGAGCGAAATCGGATTAGCCCTTAAGCTTTAATGTAGTTAGTGGAACATTCTGGAAAGTATGACGATACAGGGTGACAGTCCCGTACACGACAACTTATTTAAAGTGAAATCGAGTAGGTCGGAGCACGTGAAACTTTGACTGAATATGGGGGGACCATCCTCCAAGGCTAAATACTCCCAACTGACCGATAGTGAACCAGTACCGTGAGGGAAAGGCGAAAAGAACCCCTGTGAGGGGAGTGAAATAGAACCTGAAACCGTGT
>NZ_JXYA01000034.1 GCF_000967655.1 Pseudoalteromonas rubra | reverse complement strand
CTTTATTCGATAACGTTCTTAATTTCATATATTTACTCCTTTTGAAAAAGTAAACACAGCATAGCAGGAATGAAAGCAATGACTTTTAAACTGGTTTAAGAATCAAACTTTGTTTAGGTCTCATGAAAATTTTAATGGGAGGCAATACGCAAATCCCTGACTGCTAATGCTGGCTACAAATCCATTAACCTAAAGGTAACATAAACCTTTTTCTAAAGTATACCCTCAACGTTAACTTTTTAGGTAAATCACTGCACTAGCTCTATGGTATAAAAAACATACTCCCCTTTGCTTAAGAGAAACTCAACCGCTGAATGTTAACAAATAGACGTTCTGGCAACTTAAGGACGCACAAATAAGCGGCGACTCTTTCCTAAATAGAAGCATTGAATAAATTTAATTTTGTATGTATTTTGTTTCGAGAAATTTAACATGGACGATTGCATAACATCTACAGGCTATGTGTACATCGTCTTATAGGACGTATACATGACAAACAAGACTAAACACGTTTTCAAGGTGTCTTATGACACTTCCAAAACAAAAGATCATACAATTGATGCCGAACTTCTTGGGAACGCCATTATAAAAATGTCTAGTGTTTTAAAAAATGCTGATAAGTTTCTTAATGGTGAAGATTCAA
Organism: Pseudoalteromonas rubra; assembly: GCF_000967655.1. Lineage (GTDB taxonomy): Bacteria > Pseudomonadota > Gammaproteobacteria > Enterobacterales > Alteromonadaceae > Pseudoalteromonas > Pseudoalteromonas rubra_A. The sequence continues at coordinate 24,546 of NZ_JXYA01000034.1, read as the reverse complement.
CATTAGATTTAGATGTGCAAGCTAACTCAGAAGGATCATTCGTTGTTGAGTTTGTAACTTGGCTAGCAGCTAATAATATCAATGTCTTAAGTGTTCTAGGGTTTGCGGGTGTCACAGCAGGTGCAAAAACAATCCTAGACACTCTTAAAGAACTAAAATCAAGACCAATTAAACACGTCGTTCAGATCGATAAAAATAACGCAAAGCTTGTACTAGAGGATGGCTCTGAAATCAGTGCTACTCCCGAAGTGTCTAAACTCATTGTAAACAAGCCTTTTCGACAAGATCTACAAACAGTTGTTAAAGCTCCTCTTGATGGAGCAGGAAACGCCAAGCTAATCATCAAAGATGAAAATGACAAAGAGATAAGCACTTTTGTCGAATCTGAATTGCAACATTTCGAAGCTCCGAAAACATACATGATAGAAGAAGTTAAGGAAGAAATTACAAAGGTAGAGCTTCATTTTGTAAAAGTTAACTTTTATGGACCTACAGGATGGACTGCACAACTAATTAATGGAGATACAATCTCAATTAAGATGAGAGATGAAAACTTTCTTGCTAGAATTAACGAGAACAAGAAATTGTCCAAGGGCGACCTATTTGTTGTTGAGATAAAGACTATCACGACATTCAAATCAGGTAAATCTCCTAGTGTTCTCCGAGAACTAACAAAAGTCTTGCGGCACAGAGCAGCCAAAGATTCTAAAATGATTCCTGATGATGAGTGAGACAGAAGCATATTTTGAATTAGCGATTATGGTAGGCACACTCCTATGCTTACCATATATCTTGTTCCGTGTGACACCTTTTATAGCAAAGCATATAGTTGCTTATTTTTTCCCACCCAAGTATATCGAGCTTGAAATCCGCGATGAGAATGGTGTTGTCGTAAATATGTCTCGAGTGTCCTTGAAAGATGAAAAGGCGCTGATATCTGCGATCTTAAAAGCAAAGGAAAACGCCAGTGAGTAAACTGCTAAATGACCCCATGCTTGTAGCAGCGGCTACTGGTGTAAACACAATTGCTATCGCGGTGATTCAGTATGGTCACTTTGATGCAAGCCTCGTCAAAACGCTATCTATCAGTGTCCCAGTTATGGTAAACCTGACAGTTTTTTTCCTTTATTGGATAGGTGTATGGTTTGGTATAAAGTCCCCTGAGCAACTAAAAGCAGAACAAGCAATAGACGATAAAATTAAGAGCCTACACAAAGGAATAAAGCACTTACAGTCTTTGAAACATTGTACCAAAGCAATCGAAAAAGAACTGAGTGATGCATACATTGCGAAAGCTAACATTAGTAACGTTCTTAAAAAATGATCCTCAGCATTTCTTAATCTAGTTTAAAATACACTCAGCCATGAACCCGGCACTCTGTCACAAACACCTTGTTTTCCGGAGTGCCCAATGCAATTTCCTAACCTTGAAAGAATAAAGCAGCAGCCAGACGTAGCCGCCGCTTTATCGAACTACTCTCCTAAGTTCGCCGACTGCATACTGACTATTTTGCACCATGAAGGGGCTTTTCGTCGTGACGGCGGCCTGAACAACCATGCTAGTGATCACGGTGGCCTTACTAAGTATGGGATTAGCCAAAAAGCCTATCCTCGCCTGGACATACGAAACCTGGACCTGCCCAAAGCAGTGCGCCTTTATTACCGCGATTACTGGGAGCCGATGAAATGCGACCATTTACCCACGGGACTGGCATTAATGCTGCTCGACGGTGCTGTTCAGCATGGCGTTGATGGTATGACCCGCATGGTACAAAGCACTGTAAACGCAGCTGTTGATGGCTTGTTTGGTTCACTGACCTTAAAGGCGGTGCTAGGAAAAATGCCAAGCCAACTTATCACTGAGCTACTGGCAGAACGCAGCCGGTTGTACTCCGGCATTTGCCTGGACGACCCCACACAGCGGATCAATCTAAACGGCTGGTTCAATCGCCTGGCCCAGGTAACGGAGCGGTGCTTTACCACACTGGCCAGCGATTACCTGAGTTCACTTACTAGCCGCGCGTATGGAGGGCCAGAGGTTGGACATAGTAGATAAAGCACAAGTGATCCGTGAGCAGGAATTAGAACGCGCCCTCAACGAAAACCGCGCTCACTTTGTGGGCGAGGACGTAGACTTTCTGCACTGTCTTGAATGCGGTGTTGAAATTCCATCCGAGCGCCGCGCCGCCATCCACCGCTGCAAATTGTGCGTTGACTGCCAGACCAGCCAAGAAGCCCAAGCCAAACACTACAGGAAACCCTGATGGATCTATTCATTACCGAATGGTGGAAATGGGCATTGGCACTGGGGGGCTCCGTAATTGGTGCTGCTGCCTTAGCCTGGTTCGCTTCTACCTTTGTCCGCAAAAAAGCACATGACGATCTGGTCAAGCGTGTAAACACCATTGAGCAAACCGTTAAGGAACTCCCCAGTTCTGATGATCTGCACGAACTGGATAAACGCCTGATTGAAGTTGGCGGAAAAATAGATGTGCTGTCGCCTCAACTGGGAGACCTGAAGCGCATTACCGATTTATTAATGGAAAACGAATTAAGGGGAACCAGAAATGCCAATGATTGAGTTAATGGCAGAGCACCAGCGGATCAGCATTCTGATCTCATTGAGTGACTCGCCAGATTACGGTCTGAATAGCAGTATCCTGGGCGATATACTCGATAAATATAGTATTGGTTGTAGCCGAGACCAATTGCACACACAGCTCGACTGGTTGGAGCAAAACGGTTATATCACGGTAAACCGTATGACTAAGAGCACCTGGGTAGCCGACATCACTCAAGCAGGCTTAGATGTGGCCAAGGGCCGTGTTGTCGCACACGGCATCAAACGCCCCGGCCCCCGGAGCCAACAATGAAGGAGACCGTACGCCGGGGTAAGCCCAGCAAAATTGATGAGTTGCCGGACGAAATCAAAAAGAAGCTGGATGAAATGCTACTCGACAGCAGCAATAGTCAAGCTGATATTTTGATTGCAATTAATGCCCTTATCCTGGAAGCCGGATTAGATGAAGAAGCGATAATCAGCCGCTCGGGCCTGAGCAGGCATGCACAAAAACATGAGGCCATTGCAAAGCACTTGCGCGAGACACGCGCTGCAACGGTTGCACTAACCGCAGAGCTGGGAGACAAGCCAACCGGCGAAGTAACCAAGCTGATACTTGAAATGGCCAGGACTCAGCTTTTTAAAGCGATGCAGCAGCAAATGTTGAACCCTGAGTCTGATGCTGCGGTTGACCTGGACACCATCAAAGAAGCCATGCTGGCTGTTCAAAGGCTCGAATCTGCCGCGTCTCGCAATCACAAACGTGAACAGGAGATCCAAAAAGCCTACGCCGAGCAGCTCGCCCAGGAGTTAGATGATAAGGCTAAAAATGAGTCTTTACCTCAAACACCTCAGGAAATGATGGCGTTCTTTAAGCGCGATATATTGGGGCTGCAACGTGACTGATGTATTAAACACTGGTGATTTACCCCTCAATAAAATAACAGGGTCTTTAGCTGTTGCGCTGAAGACCGACATTTTGTTTCAGTACCAGCGCGACTGGATCGACGATGATGCCATCATCAAAATTGCGGAAAAATCGCGTCGAACAGGTTTAACGTTTGCTGAAGCGCTCGATGACGTCATGAGTGCCGTAGCAGAGACCAACGCTCAAAACACCTATTACCTGGGCTCTGATAAGGAAATGGCCAAGGAGTTCATTGATGCCTGTGCATTTTGGGCTCAAAAGCTCAACATGGTGATGGGTCAAATTGAAGAAGGAATATTTGAAGACGAAGACGAGGATGGAACCAAAAAGTCTATCAACACCTTCGAAATTAAGTTCCCACATTCTGGCAAAAAAATAGTAGCGCTTAGCTCGAACCCTCGTACCCTGCGCGGGCGACAAGGTAACGTGGTTATTGATGAAGCAGCATTCCATGACCGTTTGGATGAAGTGCTGAAGGCAGCGATGGCGCTGACAATGTGGGGTGGCAAGATACGCATCATATCTACGCACAACGGCGTAGATAACCAGTTCAATACCTTGATCACTCAAGCCCGGCGCGGCGAAAAAAATTACTCTGTACACCATATTCCGATTGATAAAGCCCTTAAACATGGTTTGTACCAGCGTATATGCCTGATGTCTGGCCGAGACTGGAGCCAGGAACGAGAAGACGAATGGCTGAAAGAACAAGTGAACTTTTATGCCACTAAGGAAGCCGCTAACGAAGAGCTATATTGCATTCCCAGTCAGGGCGCGGGGCAATACCTAAGCCGACGAATGCGCGAACGTGCGCTAACAAAAGACTTCTCCGTTGTGCGATTTAAAGCACCAGATGACTTCGAGACCTGGACGGAAGAACAGCGGGTGTCAGAGGTAGATAAATGGTGCGAAACCCATTTACTACCACTGCTGGAGAAGTTAAACCCGGACCTAAGCCATGCCTTTGGCGAGGACTTTGCACGTAAAGGCGATTTGTCGGTGTTTAGCGTGGGCGAAATTGCCCAGGACACCCGGTTAGATGTGCCGCTGATTGTAGAGCTGCGCAATGTGACATACGACCAACAACGTCAAATTATGTTTTACATCACGGAGCGGCTCCCAAGGCTACGAGGCCTTGCATTTGATGCAACAGGTAATGGCGGTTACTTGGCCGAGGCGGCGATGCTCAAGTACGGCACTGAAATGGTTGATTGCGTGCACTTATCACAAGCGTGGTATCGCGAATGGATGCCCAAACTTAAAGACTACTTTGAGATGGCAAATATCTTTTTGCCCAAAGATCAGGATGTGTTAGACGACCTGGGACAGATAAAGCTCAAAGATGGGGTGCCTCAGATTGACAAGGGCAAGACCACTGACACATCTGGTGAAAAACGCCATGGTGACAGCGCCGTGAGCATTGCCATGTTGGTTCGTGCCGCTGAAATGGATGGCAGTGCTATCGAGTACACCCCACTGCCCGACAAACACAGTTCAAACAACGATTCAATTTATGAAGATTTAGGCGCTTATCAGGGCGCTGGCTGCTGGTAGGAGTATGTATGGCCATAGTTGATATTAACGGCGATCCGTTGACCTTTAAGAACAGCGGAGAGTTTCAGACCGAACAAAATAGCCAGGTTGCTGCAAAGCTCAAAGAATTTGCAGAGCACCCCACTCAGGGCCTGACGCCAGCCAAACTGGCGTCTCTGCTAAAAGAAGCACAAGAAGGGAACCTGGCCGCAATGGCTGACTTGGCCAAAGACATGGAAGACAAAGACGGCCACATTACGTGTGAACTGGGCAAGCGACGACGCGCTATCATTGGGCTCGACTTTAACGTTAAGCCACCCAGGAACGCCAGCGCAGCTGAAAAACGCGATGCTGATATGCTGGCAGAGATCATTGATGATGCTACCTGGTTTTATGATCTGCTGTTTGACTTTAGTGATGCGATTTTAAAGGGCTTTAGCCCCAATGAATTGCAATGGGATTACGTAGAAAAGCAGCAAATTATTACCGGCTATGAGTTCCGCGATCAGAATTTGTTTAAAACTCACCCGGACAATCACAATCACCTGGTATTGAATGACAACTCACGCGATGGCGTATCGCTGAATCCATTCGGCTGGGCCATGCACATTCATAAAAGCATATCAGGCTATGTGCATCGTACCGGGTTGCTATCCGCATTAGCCTGGCCATTCGTGTTTAAGAACTACTCTGTGCGAGACCTGGCGGAGTTCCTGGAGATTTACGGATTACCGCTAAGACTGGGCAAATATCCCAGTGGTGCCAGCGACGACGAAAAGGCTACATTGCTGCGTGCAGTTATGGCGATTGGCCACAACGCTGGCGGGATCATACCCAAAGGGATGGACATTGATTTTCAAAATGCTGCGCAGGGTCAATCCGATCCGTTTGAGGCCATGATCCGGTGGTGTGAGCTAACCCAGTCTAAAACTATCCTGGGCGGTACATTGACCACTCAGGCAGATGGCAAAAGCAGCACGAACGCATTGGGCAATGTACACAATGAGGTTAAGCAGGACATTACCGCCAGCGATTTGCACCAGATAGAGCAAACCGTTAACCGGAGTATTCTCTACCCCATGTACGCGCTAAATGGCAAAAGCTACAGCGGCAACCGGCGTTTACCACGGTTTGAGTTTGATACGTCCACTACGGATGCCATGCAGGATATGGCCGAGCCTCTTAAAGGTCTGGTTTCTCTGGGTATGCAAATTCCAAAGGCCTGGGTACATGAACGGTTGAACATACCAGTGCCTAAAGATGGTGATGATGTGCTGGAACTGACCCCACAAGATCAACCGAGTGCAAACCAGGCTGCATTAACCACATCAGTTGCAGCGCTAACCACAGAGGTTAAGAGCCAGTCCGCGCAGCAGGAACTGGACAGTGCACTTGATGCCATCACCAGTGGCAATATGCGCGATGAGTACAAAGCCACACTCCAGCCGCTCCTGGACAAGTTAGAGCAAAGCGAGGAACTGGCCGCCATTGAGCTGGCTGAGTTATACCCCACGCTAGACCAGGACAGCCTGACCGAGATGTTAACCAAGCTGTTTTTTGTCAGCGAACTGTGGGGCATGATCAATGAGTAAAGGCGCGTCGTTATCTGTCGCATTCGACAAATCACCGGCGGATGCGGTGGCCTATTTTCGTTCTAAGGGCTACGCCGTCAGTGACGAATGGCACGATATGCTACTGGATGCACACGCCAAAGCATTTACTGTGGCGCGTGCCAGTTCAATGGATGTATTAAAGGCGATCAGGAAAAAGGTGGATACCGCCATAGCCGATGGCCTGACACCTAAACAATTCCGGGACCAACTCACCCCGGAGCTGCAAAAATTGGGTTGGTGGGGAAAGGCCAAAAACGAGCAAGGCGATGAAATACAGCTCGGCAGCCCTTACAGGCTGAACACCATTTACCGTACCAATGTACAAACCGCCTACATGGCCGGGCGCTATCGTCGCCTGCTGGCCCGCGCCAAAACCCACCCATACTGGCAGTATGTAGCCATTGATGATGGGCAAACACGACCAGAGCATAAACGCCTCAATGGCCGGGTGTTTCGGTTCGATGATCCTATCTGGCAAACCATATTCCCACCCAATGGCTGGGGCTGTCGTTGTCGCGTCCGGGCGCTGACAGAGGCACAGGTAAAAGCGCGCGGTCTGACGGTCGAGGATGGCACTAACTACGTGCAACCATTCGATGCGGAGATTACCAGCCGCGAATCTGGTGAGGTTAAGAACGTACCGCACGCCCGCGTAAATCTGCCTGATGGTGATGTGATGACACCAGACATAGGCTGGGCCTATTCACCAGGTCAAAGCGCCTTTGGCACAGATATGGCGGTGGCTCAGAAACTGGGTAAGGTGGAAGATGCAGGACTCAGGGCTGAAACCATCCAGGCATTGAATAATAGTGAGGCCAGGCACAAGGCATTTGAAGGCTGGGTGGGGAATAGCATTGAGCGCATCGAGCGCTTTCAGGCTGCAAGGCGGGCCCAGGACAAAGCGGGCCTGAAGGCAAACGGCCCGCGAGCAGACCATAAAACCGTTGTGACCTTTTTAAGTGATGACATAAACCAGCGACTACTGGATAAAGGCATTGATCCGGCGCGCACGCTGGTTCTGTCCGAGAAAGCCCTGGCACATGCGCATAGTGAAAAGCACCAGGACAACAATAGTGCTTTAAGCCTGAGTGAATACACCCAGCTGAGCGCCTGGATAAACCACCCCGACACGCGTGTTTATTGGGAACCAGCCCGCAATGAGGTGCTATTTGTCATTGGCCAGGGGGAACAGTCCATCAAGGTGGTTGTGCGCTATAAGGGTAAAGGGATTGACCTGGATACTGTAATCAACGCGCTGAAGGTAGACAGTGCAGCTATTAATCAAAGTGTTGCCGGTGGCTTGTATGAAGTGTGGCGGTAGGGTGAGAATCGAACTCACATCACTGCAACACAGCCCCTTACCTATCGGGGTACACTACCGCCACTACTGATTATTAATCAGCCACATTAAAAAAGCCAGCACTAAGGCTGGCCATATCAAGGGATGATGCCAAGGCATCCATCTAAAACTAGCCCATGAGGTGAGCATGTCAACAATATCCGTATTAACCCAGGGCAACGCCGCTCAGGTGTTGGCCGAGATAGCCGACAAGTTTAACGACCTGAGCGACCCCATGAACGAAATAGCCGCAATCATGGAGGGTGCCAGCGAAGACGCGTTTGCTGAAGAGCGCAGCCCGGTAACCGGTGAGCCTTGGCCCACCCTCAGCGAAAACTATCTGAAGAACAACCCCAAGCGCGTTGGTGGCCAAATGCTCCAGGTCAGCGCGGGCGGCCTGGCTGCCAGCATTGCCGCAGACAGTGGCAAACTCTGGGCAGAGATTGGCAGTAACAAACCTTATGCCGCGATCCATAATTATGGAGGCCAGCCCGATATGGCACCAGGACCGGCAGCCATCCCCCAGCGTGAATACCTGGGCGTAAGCACTGAGGATGAAAGCGACATATTGGCGGTGCTGGAGTCATTTTTGCTCGAAAACTAAAAACGCCGTCAGCGCCCTGTGGCGCGCTTAGACCTACTCAGTGGCTACGGTTGGGTGTTGCAATAGCAGATACGCGCTTTAAACCCGTTTCGAAACGTTTCTAACCCACATAGATCAACTTTAAGTTGCTTTTTAATTGCAATATCACTCGCACCATTTGTAATCTAAGAACTAAGACATAGTTCAAGGACCCAAAATGAATAATGTAATTTACTCTCCCTCATGCACACCTAAGAATGATATTGGCAATACCTTCTCTGCCACAAAGTTGGAAAACCTTCAGCCATCAAAGTTAGCAGCAATGAAAGGCTACTTGTTTTGCCCTGGATGTTTCGTACAAGCTGGCTTTGTATCCAGAGGCAAAAATGGTAGCTCTCCTCATTTCAGGTCGATACACAAACTGGTAAACGGCAAAGCGTGCCCTGAGAAAAGTAATGAAGTGGAACGAATTGATGGAGATAAGCCACGCCCAGTTGACGAGTTACGTAATGATGAAAATATATTCGTAATTGATTTCAACTTTGGCACTACAGATAGAGAAGTTAAACCAAATAAACCAATAGATACAGATGATATCCCCCCAAGATTAAGGGGCAATTACAGAAAGTTTGGTGAGTCCGGCTCTGTTGGTAAGAGCGAATGGTCACGGCGCTTAAGCACAATGTTGCGCGCGGTATTTGATAACCCAGACTTTCTGAAAGAAGCAAACAAGATAAAAGTATTTGGCAAGTTGCAAACTATGTCTGAAGTTTTTTTCCATGCCAGCCGAGTGGTTAACACTCTTAACCATAACAGGCCTCCCGCCTTTTACTACGGTACGATTGTAGATGCGATAGATGAAGGTAAGACGGTTTGGCTTAATATAGGCCACAGCAAGGACGAGCTATCCATACCAATCGATAAAAAAATATTCCAGGTACTTATGAAACGGTATGCTATCAGCCCAGCAGTCAAAGGCCAGTTCCGAGACATTGTTGGGTGCCAGTTTCTGTTATATGGGTGGTACAATACCTCTAAAAAGAAACAGCACTACTTATCACTGTATGAGAAAGCGAGCGCTTATATTGCGTTACGCTTGAGCTAATCCGTCATCTCACTGGGTTTCACTATGACAACAGACACATCAGAATCAAAACTTGAAAAGTACTTCATGGTTGGTATAGCCGTCTTTTGCGCGCTAGTTTTTGCTGGACTATGCCTATACTACGCGTTCCGCTTTACTAACTTCTTCCCATACGCCCCTCCAATTGACGAAGCATCTATTAGCAAGTTAAGAGGTGATTTTGGTGTGATGGGTGATTTCTTTGGCGGGATCCTGAACCCAATACTAGCCTTCAGCACCGTCTTGCTACTGGTAATATCTTTGCGCGTTCAAATAAAAGAGCTTCGTGCGACCACCAGAGAAATAGCAGCAGCAACAGACGCGCATAAAGACCAAGTGAAAATTGCAAAACTACAACTTGATGAAAGCCGGGCTAACCTGCAAGTAGCGCAGGAGCAGCTTAGACTCTCTAAAGAGAGGGAAAAGAATGCTCAGAAGGAATTAAAAACATCACGAGTAAAAAAAAGAACCGAAGCCAATAAGCTGGCAAGAATTGAACAATCATCAGAGCTTATCAGCACTTTAGATGGATACTTCAATCATTTAGAAAAACTCTATTCGCGACCTATAAAGCCTAGTGGACGTCAAGATGAGTTAAAATCGCTACAGAGCTGCAAACCTCAAGATAAAATGGATTTCTATAACCGTATATTTACCGATCACGTGTATATAGGTTTAAAGAGATCGTACCTTCAATTGCCAAACATATTTATAGCTATGAGCGACTGTTTAACTGAAATTCACGAACTAGGTATTGTTTCAATACATACTATTGAGTACTACAGAACCAGATTGGATAGTATGTGCTATCAGGAGCTGCCATACTTCAAGCCATATATCGATGAAAGGACACTTGAGGCTCTTAGTGCAAAACAAAAAAAAGTGATAGACATTGTAGTTGATTCATATGTATCTGAGATATTGAATACAAACACTGACAGCCAAGTTACGTAACTCTTTTCTTAATCTAGTTTAAAATACTCCCTCAGACCCAACCGACATACTGGCATCAAGATTTATCACTGATGCCAGTATATGCACCCCCAAAAAATACACGCACATAACTCAGGATTGTTGCACACGGATGTGAACTCACTAGCTGTGCTTTCGGCAATTACTGAAGGCAACCTTGGCATTGCGGTTTGCAGTCTGGAAAACATCACCATTGATGACCAAGGCAGAAGCCCGCGTGTTCAGCTTATGCCTGACGGGCAGTTCAAGGCCCGCGATGGCAGACCTGAAGACGTACCGACAGGCTACTGGCTATTAGATGACATAGCGTTTCAAACGTTAATGGCATTTGCCAGTCAACGTAAAAATGACTACCACTTCGACTACGAACACCAAACGCTGAAGACAGAAGAGAACGGCCAGCCAGCCCCAGCCAGCGGCTGGTTTACAGCAACTGCTCTTGAGTATGTGCCTGGTGAGGGCCTCTTTGCTCTCAACGTACAGTGGACACAAAAAGCCGCCGACATGATTAGAAGCGATGAGTATCGCTATATCAGCCCTGTTTTTCACTACAACAAACAAACCGGCCGCCCCGTTAAATTACGTCACTTTGCCTTAACCAACGACCCAGCTGTCGATGGCATGGAAAAAGTGATCGCCCTTAAAGCCCAATCCGACACAGGAGTAACCCCCATGAACGAAGCACAAAAGTTGCTTGCCGCGCTGGGTATCACCGTTGCTGATGGCGACACCATCACCGATGCACACTACACCCAGGCGACAACAGCTGTCGCAGCACTTAAGACCAAAGCTGAGCAAGTTGATGCAGTGAACACTCAGCTGACAAAGACCAATGAGCAAGTTGCCGCTCTGAAAGCAAAGCCTGGTGGTGAAGTTGACCTTGAAAAGTATGTGCCAATTGAGGTCGCACAAGGCTACCAACAGGAACTGGCAGCCCTGAGAAGCCAAAACAATGGCCTGAGTGTAGATCAGGCTATCGAAAAAGCACGCAAAGATGGCCGCATCATCGCTGCTGAAGAAGACCATTTAAAAGCGCTCGCTAATCAAAAAGGCTTTGCCGCCCTAAAGGCAAACCTGGACGCGCGATCACCCATTGCCGCATTGACCACTCAGCAAACCACCCAGGTTAAATTGCCTGACGATAAAAAAACTGGGATTGCGGCTTTGAGCACTGAGGACAAATACGCAGCTGACCAGCTCGGTATCAGCTACAAAGATTACGCAAAACTGAAAGAGGATGACCAATAATGGCCATTGTTACCCCTGCAATACTCACCAGCCTGCAAACCGGCTTTAAAAAGAACTTCCAGGATGGCCTGAGCGAAGCCAAGCCACAATTTTCAGCAATTGCCACTGTGATTAAGTCAACCACTAAGAGCAATACATACGGCTGGCTTGGCAAGTTCCCCAGGCTTAAACAGTGGGTTGGCTCTCGCGATGTTCAGTCTATGAAAGCTCATGGCTACAGCATTGTAAATGATGACTTTGAAGCCACTGTCAGCGTTGGGCGCAACGACATCGAGGATGATGAGCTGGGCGTTTATGCACCGCTGATGCAGGAAATGGGTCGCTCTGCGGCGATTCACCCTGACGAGATGTGCTTTCCGCTATTGGAAGCTGGCTTCAGTACTCTCTGCTATGACGGGCAAAATTACTTTGATACCGACCACCCTGTTTACCCAAATGCAGATGGAACAGGCACAGCTGAGAGTGTTGCCAACATGGCCACTGATGACGCTTATTCCGGGCCTGCCTGGTATGTCCTGGACACGTCCAAAGTGCTCAAACCCATCATTTTCCAGGAACGTAAGAAACCGCAATTTGTCAGCATGACTAAATCAGATGATGAAGCGGTATTTACCAGCAAGGAGTTCCGCTATGGCGTGGACTGCCGGGATGCCGCTGGTTTTAGCTTCTGGCAGCTGGCATTTGGTAACAAGCGTGCGTTGACCGCAGACAACCTGTGGGATGCCATCAAGCAAATGCGCACGTTCAAAGCAGATGGTGGCCGCAAGCTGGGTATTCGCCCAACCACTTTGGTTGTGCCGCCCGAGCTGGAGGATGTAGCCACCAAACTGCTCGAACGAGAGCTGGACTCCAACAGCTCCAACGAACTCAAAGGCCGCCTGACTCTGCTTGTGGCTGACTACCTATAAACCCCATGGCCCGGCACGGGCCATTACTCAACAGGATGGAAAATGAAATGGCTAATCAACCTATTCAGCATGTGTGTATCGTCTCTCAGCAACCGGATGGCTATCGCCGTGCTGGCATTACCCTCACGCGTGGAGAGAACAAACACCAGGTCACTGAGCCACAGCTTGAAACTCTTAAAGCAGACTCACGCCTCACGGTGCAAATTATGTCGGCGGATGAAAATGCAAATGCGACACCACACCTGGAGCCAGGAGGTGTGGGCAGCACTATAAAACTGGACCTGAGCAACGCCCCGGACGAACTGGCGCACATCATTGCAGCTATCCACGAGCTGAAGCCGTCCAAAAAGCCGACCGTGGATGAATTGGCGTTTGAAGTAGATGGCGTTGACGGTGAGCAAAAGCCGACTGCTCAGCAACGTGATGATGCCTGGTCCTGGTATCAAAACCATGTTGTAAGCGCGGAGTAACCCTATGACCTACGCAACCGCCGACGATATGAAAACTCGGTTTAACGACCAGGATTTGATTTTGCTCACAGAACGTGAGAACAGCGCACCTGGTGAAGTTGATCTCACAGTCCTAATGCAATCACTTGCTGACGCCAGCGCCGAGATGAACGCCTATCTTGCTGGCCGATATCAGTTGCCGCTGAGCACTGTACCGCAAGCGCTCACACGCATTTGCTGTGACATTGCACGGTATTTTTTAAGTGGTGATGGCGCACCGGAGCACATTCAGCAGCGTTACCAGGACGCCATCAAGTTCTTGCAGTCCGTTAACCAGGGCAAGGTGTCTTTAGGTATCGACCAGACTGGCAACAAAGCCGAAACCAACGACACCGCACATATTGAATCGGCGGGTAGCGTATTCGCTCGCGAGAAATCAAAGGGCTATATCTGATGTTTGAGATCAGTGATGACTACCTGGCTGCGGGCCCATTGCTGGACACTGCGCTAAGCGCGGTGGAAGGCATTCGACATGTGCAGCATGTGAATGACCTGGCAGAGATAGACAAACCCGCACACACACCGTGCCTGTTCTATGTCTATTACGGCGACCAGCTGGCGGAAACGGCCCATGCTGGTGCAAATGTTCAGCTAAAGCAAACCTGGCTAGTCATCCTGGCAGAACGCAAAGGCAGCAAAAGTGCTGGCCAAAATCTGGCGGCAACAATTCGCGCGGTGGCAGGCAAAATGACCGGCCCGGCTGGCCCCTGGCAACGCGTAAACACCCCAATCAAACCGAGATACACAAGTGGCTTTGGGTTCTATCCCTTAGCTTTTACATGTCAAATGAGATTTAAAGGAGCACTGTAATGAGTGGCTTATTAGTAGCGGGCAATTTCTTTATTGACCGATTAAATGCACAAGGCCAGAGCCTGGGTATTTTTGGCCCTATCAACATGACCAAACTCACTGTAAAAACGGATGCCGACACAGTTACCCGCCCGTCAAAGAAAAAAGAGAGCTACGGGCAGGCGCTGGATGACGTAAAAATCGCTAAGCCTGCGGAAGTGGCATGTGAGTTTGACGACCAGCCCGCCGAGCTGCTGGCACTGGCACTGATGGGCAAGGTGAAGGCACTAAACGAAGGTAGCGGCACCGTAACGGATGAAGCCAAAACCTTACCTGCGAACCAGGGCTGGTTAGAACTGGGCCATAAGAACCTGGCCACCGATGGATTAGTTGTAAAGCAAGGTTCCACACCGCTGACGCTCGGGACTGACTTTGAAATCAATTATGCACTCGGCATGATCCGTTCAGTTGAAGGTGGCGCGGTGGCAGCCGGTGGCAGCATTACAGTGACCTACCAGCACAACGCCCGAAGCGGCAAAACCATTGAAGGCGGCATGGAATCGCAGGTCCGGGCCCGTATTTTTGGTGAAGGCACGAACCTGGCAAATGGCAAAGCCATCGAGCTGGAGATTTTTGATGCTTCAATGATGCCAGATAAAGAGATCGACTTTGCGGCCAGTGAATTTGTCAGCGGCGGACTCTCCGGCACCGCCAAGTTACCTCAGGGGAAAACGTCCCCGTTCACTTACACCGAGTTAGACGCATAGTTCCCATTGGGGCTTCGGCCCCTTTTCACTATTTAAAAAACCTTTTAAGACTGAGTAAATGGCATGGCAGATAAAACACTACAGTTAGCGCTCAGAGTTGTTGCTGAAGCAACCGGCAAGCAGAATATTGAGCAGCTTGTAACTGAGTTGCGACATATCGAGCAAACGGCTGGAAGTGCTGCCCCGGCCACTGAGCAGTTGGCCAGCCAGTTTGATAGCGCCGCCACCTCAGCCACAAAAACCAGTGCTACAGCCGGTGATTTGGCCAACGAACTGGATAAACTCGGTGATCAACAGGACGCGATCCGCAGTTTTGAGCAATCCAGAACCGAGCTGGACCAACAGGCAATTGCAACCGCAGCAGCCACCCAGGCACTGGAAGAGTTTCGGCGCGAATCCAAAGCCTCAGCCAAACCTACCGACGAGCTAACGCGCACTATTGAGCAGGCAGAAAAGTCGCTGGCTGAGATGCGTGACGAGCTGACCAGGCAAACAACAAAACATGCGGCGCTACAGCAGGAGCTGCGGCGCTCCGGCATAGATGTTAATAACCTCAAGGTCGCCAAGCGCGAGCTGGGTGCCCAGTTTAATAAGGCCGGTAAGTCGGTAGACCAATTCACTCAGGACTTACGCCAGGGTAATGCAGCCCAACAGGCACACGCCGCCAGCCTGAGCAATGTGGCTGGCAAAGTCGCAGCACTGGCTACCGCATATTTCGGCCTAGACCAGGTTGGCCAGGCCGTTCGCAGTGTCTTCGAAACCGGCGACAAATTCGAAAAGCTTCAGGTGCAGATGAATGGCCTGATGGGCAGTATTTCCCAGGGCGACCAGGCAACCAAATGGATTGCGCAGTTTACTAAAAACACCCCATTGCAACTGGGTGAAGTATCACAGGCATTCGTAAAGCTTAAAGCTTTTGGATTGGACCCTATGGATGGCACGCTACAGGCCATCACAGACAGTGCGCTGAAACTCGGTGGCAGTTACCAGGAAGTAGAAGGCATTAGTCTTGCCCTGGGCCAGGCCTGGGCCAAACAAAAACTGCAAGGCGAAGAAATTTTACAGTTGGTTGAACGCGGTGTGCCGGTCTGGGATATGCTGCAAAACGTCACCGGTCAAAACGTTGAAGAGCTACAAAAATTAGCCAGCGCCGGAAAGCTCGGCCGTGACGTTATTAAGCAGCTTATCGACGAAATGGGCCGCACCAGCGCCGGTAGCGCCGCCGCACAAATGGCCTTGTTCAGCGGCCAGGTTTCCAATGCAAAAGACAACATTGAGCAATTCTATAATCTGATTGCTCAGTCCGGCGCTATGGACTGGCTCAAAGCGCAGCTCACAGAATTAAACACCCAGTTTGCCGAGATGGCCGCAGACGGCCGGTTGCAGGAATGGGCGCAGTCAGCCAGTGACGCCATCGTCAACGCAGGCACGGTCATCAAAAACACTATCACAACACTGTATGAGTTTCGGGAGGAAATCGGTTTTGTGGCCAAAGCCTGGCTGGCTCTGAAAGTTGGCTCGTATTTCAGCAGTGTAGTAACCGGAGCCATAGCCGCTACCCAAGCATTTACCACATATAAAACAGCCATTACGTCTGCGACCGTTGCCACCCAGGCCGCAACGGTGGCAACCACTAAATGGAGAAATGCACTCGGCTTTATTGTTCGTGGCGGTCTATATACAGCACTCATAAATGAGCTGGTTAATGTGGGTGTTGAGTACAACAACCTCCTGACCATTGAGGCCCAGGTAGAAAAAAGCCGACGCGCCGCCCAGTTAACAGCCGCAGAACTAGCTGCCGAGTTCCAGTCCATCAGTGAAAAAACCGGTGTTTTGATCACAAACATGGAAGGGCTTGAAGCCGCCCTGGACAGCGGAGCCATTGCCTGGAATGAGCAGCTGGGCATTTATGAAGGTGTAGCCAAAAAACAACAAGAACTGGCCGAAGCAGCAAAGCAGGCAGCTGAAGCAGAACGCCAGCGTACAGAGTTTTTAAAACTTACCGTGCCTGAAGCCCTTAAGGTGATTGAGACACTGGAGTCTCAAAGCCAGAGCCTGAACGGCGTGCGCGATGGCGTGGACGGATTTATCCAGTCGCTCGAATCTGCCCGTACTGCACTACAGGGCGCGGGAGAAGAATACTCACAACAAATTTTGCTCATCGACGAACTAAAGGGCAGATTTGAAGCGCATAATAAGAGCCTCGAACGTCAGGCATATTTATCAAACGACCTGAGCGCAGCCTATAAAAAGTTAGGTCTGGAGAGCAGCGAAGCACTCAAAAAGTCGGCCACCGAATTACAGGGCGCGTTTGAACTGATCCAGCAAAGCAATGAGCCGATAGCGCTGCAACAGGCTGCATTTTTAAAATGGGCTGATTCGGCAGTCAAGGCTGCCGATGCTACTGGTGAGGTTGTGCCAGCCAGCGTTAAAGCTGCGGCTGCGGCCTTGGGCCTGACCAAAGAGCTGGAAAAACTGATTGAAAAAGCCAACCAGCTCAAACCGGCTACCGACGGAAACAGCGAAGCCGTAGAGCGCTATACCAATGCGCTCAATAAGACCCGCGCGGCCATGGAGAATAACAAAAAAATTCTGGAAAGCTCGACTGCCACAGCCAAACAAAAAGCTGCGGCACAAACCGCACTAAATAAGCAGGCTGGCATTGCCATCCAGCAAGAAACGGACCTGGCCAAAGTGCGAGAGCTGGAAACCATGAAAGCCAGGGAACTGATGGTTGAACAGCGTAAACTGGAACAGGAGCTGACCCAACTCAATCAGCAATACAAGACCGGTGCGATAAATGCCCAGGATTACCAGGATAAACAAGACCGGGTTAGCGGCGTACTCAAAGTTGTAAATGGTCTGCTGGGAGAATTAAAAGGTGCTCAAGATGCGGCGACTGATGCAACTGAAAAAGGAACGAAATCAACCGTAGCCGCAACCCAGGCAAATCAGCAGCACGTTGATAGCCTACGCGCACAACAAAGCGCGCTAACAGACGTCGGCAAAAGTGCCAGCATGGCCTCTGGCGAGCTGGAGAGTTACTGGAAAGTCAGCGCCAGGTCGTCCGCTGGGTCATCCAACTCAGGCGGCTATCGAGACGATCGGCCCACCGTCGAAACCATCGTTGATTACAATGAAAATAACCCTGGCGCGTACAATTTTACGAGCCAAGAAGTGTGGGCGGAGAAAACCCGCCGGGACGGGGTGCGACTCCAGGAGCAACAATATAGCCGCTTTGAGAGCGAAATTAAAAATGCCACGTCACGCAGTCAGCTGAATGCCCTATACAATCAAATATTCAATCAGCTCAATCGCCAGGACAAAGAACAGCGTGCAGCTCTGGGTGCCCTCATAGATGAGCGAAAAAGCGCACTTCAGCAAAGCACAACCTCTCTTTACGAGCAACTTACATCTGAGATTGAAAATGCGGACTCTCGTGATGAATTAAACGAGCTATACCGGCAGGTTTTCCAACAGGAAAATGCACTACGCAGCCATCAGCGCCAAGCACTGGGCGAGTTAATCAGGCAACAAAAGCTGGCGCTGGCTGATTCCTCATCAAAAGAAAGCACTCGAATACCGGGCTCGCCGTCAGAACCGAGTGGCATACAGAAAAATCGAACTTCAATCACAAAAACAGCGAATAGCGCCACTCAACCATCTAACAATGGCGACCTAACTGCGGCCGTTAATAAACTCGTGCAGCTGCTCACCAGCCAGCACAGCGGTAAAACCATTAAATTACATCTGACGTTACCAGGTGGGAATAGTGCCGAAATCCAGGCGAACGTCACCGAACAAGTCCTGAGCGAGTTAGAGAAATTGAGCCTAGTACAATGATTGAAATAAATGGTACACAACACGAGCAGTTCGTCTGGGTTGATGAGTTCAATTACCAGGCTATTGCTGAGCAATCAGAACGCGCGCTAAATGGCGCTCCCCATATTGAAAAAACAGCTATCCACGTTGGCCGCCCCATTACGCTCCAAAGCCAACTAGAAAGCGCCACTATATATAAGGCGCTATTTGCTCATGCCACAAGTACGCTGACTGATTTTACTATCACCATACGCGGCACGGTTTACCAGGTAATGTGGGACCACAGCCAGCAACCAGTCACCGGCACCCCAATTGCTATGTACTCTGATGCCGAGCCAGAGCATTTTCAAGATGTAACCCTTAAACTTAAAACGGTGTGACCATGTTAAGAACCGACCTAAAAATTTTCCTGCCTGAGCGTTTGGGTAATGAACCCAATGCCGGTGGCCACCGAACGAGTACGCCGCTAACCAACGGTAAGCTAAATGAAGTGTTCACAGCAATCAGTGATGTGGACTACGCTCGCAGCTCATTTGAATTGGTCAAGCTGTACCCGGCAGTGGCAACCGCTGATGACAGCCGGTTACAAGACGCCAGGATATTTCTGAGCGACCAACCCGCAGATCCTCTCGTGACAACCTTACTTGTCCAATCAAATCAGCTACAAGACACAAGTCTGCTGCCTGAAATGATGGACATGCTGGCAAGTGCCAAGTTCCATGGCCTGGCAACTGCAACTAGTGAGATTGTTGCTGAGAGTCAGGAAATAAAGATAGATCGAGTGCATGCAAACCTGGCCCCGACCACATCTCGCCGTATCGACCATACAGGTGTAAAACCTCCCGTTGAAACCTCCGGGTATCGAATTGCCCGCCAGCAAAGCTACGGTAAGCTTTACAACATCAGTATTAATATTCCGGACCTGATAACTGACCGCCCGTTTTTTTATGGCTCTTACCAGCTTTACGACTACACTCAGCGCAGATACGTAACCGCAATCATGCCTCAGACTGATTTTGATTTGGTCGGCACCACTATTTCCAACAAAACCACCCTATCCAGCCCGGTAAGAGAGGGTGAGTTTTTCAACTTGTTCTACCTGCCAAATGAGTTCTACCGATTTCACGATTTTGTTCTAGATGGTTCTGCACTCACACTCGGGCCTGGTGAACGTGTCGAGCCTAAAACGGTGAAAATCAAAATACCTAACAGCTATATCACAATCACCGACAATGGCAATGGCGAGCTGATTACCCAAGGGCGTCTGGTTGCAACCATTGACTACAACACGGGCGTCCTCAACGCGCTAGAGCCGATAGACTTTGATACACCAGGCAAAGAGCTGGGGGCTATTATCCGCACCAAACCTATCACTGTTCGTGAGTTTCAGTTTTCAGTGAGCCAGGACGCGATGCCTGAAACCCTATATATCCGGTGTAAAAGTGCACAAGGCACGGACCTGAGTGCATCATGTGACGCGCAGGGCGTCATAACTGGCCAAGGCATAACTGGGTCATTTAGTGCCACCTCAATGGTGACTTTATCATTTGAAGTAGACGTCTTGCCGGAGAGCGTGAGCTACGACTACTCAGACCTTGTTTATGAACCCGTGCCAACACCGCCAGGTGGGATTGACCGCTCAAAATTACCAGGCAATGGCATCGTACCAATTTTCCACGCTAACAACCTGGTCAGCATTCAGAGTCGAGTCCGGACGCCACACCCTAACCTGACTAATGGACAGGTTATCAACGTTGTTGCTGATGCCGACTGGGTAGACATCCTGGACGGTAGCGGTGCGAGTCTTTATTCGGCAGAT
Source organism: Pseudoalteromonas rubra (assembly GCF_000967655.1). Lineage (GTDB taxonomy): Bacteria > Pseudomonadota > Gammaproteobacteria > Enterobacterales > Alteromonadaceae > Pseudoalteromonas > Pseudoalteromonas rubra_A. Next base: position 4,033 of record NZ_JXYA01000034.1, on the reverse strand, counting down.
GACAGTAACTATGCCTATGACCGCCAGACTGGAGCAGTAACCATAAACCCAGGCATCGCAACGTTTACGCCGCCTTACATCATTACCACTATACAGTCTGAGCTGGCCATGGTAACGGATATAGACGCAACCACACTGCAAACACTCATCCCGATTAAACGCACATATCCAGCGGGCTCGACCATATCCAGTGTATACATGCTGGAGGACCTGCAAGCCAAAAGCGTGGACGAAAGAACCCTAGCGGCATGGCAAAACAATTACGAGGATTCCGGCACTCCGGCATCTAACAGCATTAACACAACCCAATATCCTGTTGAGCTCACCAATATCGGTTGCATCAGTCAGCGCTGGGCCATTGTGTTTACCAGTGATGGATATGACGTGCTGGGTGAGTATGTGGGCAAAATTTACTCTGGCGTCACTGCCGAAGACTGTGCGCCAATCAACCCATTTACAGCCGCACCTTATTTCATCCTGCGCAAAGAAGCCATTGGCAACGGGTTGAATCCTGGTGAGGCGTTTTTGTTTACCTCTCAGTCTGCTTCACGCCCGATTATGGCCACTCGTTCAGTTTCACCTGGCCATTCACATATCGAGCAAGATAGTTCAACAATTGCATTTTCAGGAGTTTACTAATGACACCCGTAACCGTATATAGATGGGATGATTCCGGCGCACCGCAAATTTCAACAGGTGCAGCAAAAGAGTGGTTCACCATATTGAAGCAGTGTCTGGTCGAAGGATATGGCGACAAACAACCCCTGGGGTGGAAGGTGGTAAATGAGGTCAATGATCCGCCCCATTTATGTCTGCAAAATAACACAGCGCAGGGAGCCAGTGGCGGTTATGTGTTGCTCGATGCTGAGAATAACAATAGCAGCGGCATCGTCAAAATAGTATCCGCTCTGGATTACAGTGATGAATCGATGCATTCGAGAGTGGGCCGCCCCAATATATTCGGATCATACACAAGCTCCGGAACCCATCAGTGCAAAAACTGGATCATCATCGCAACCTACTACGGATTTTTTTTGTTTGCAAGTAGTGACCACCTGGCACTTGGAAACAATCTGAATCGCAAACCAGCGGTGTTTTACTATTGCGGGGATTACATTCCCGTCATTCAAAATGATCCATGCCGATTTGTAGTATTGACGGGTAATCAAGGCACCACATCTCTAACACACAATCAGACTTTAATTTACAGTATTGAGTACTCTCCAGCTGACAGAACTTCCTCAGCTGTAGGGTATGTTTATTCGTTTGACTCGACAGCTACCAGTGAGTATGCCCTCTTGTTTATGTACTCGATATTTGGTGAATCTACTAGAGGTAATGCATTTTATGAGTCACCAGATATTACGCTGCTAAGTCCTTTTTATTTATTCGCAGGCGATTTGCGTAAACACAGTGTCGATAACAACTCAACACTATCTCCACATGTTCGCGGAAGAGTTCCTGGACTATGGATATCACCCCAAACGGGCTACGGCAATGAGTCCATGCCGTACATAAAACCACTGGATAGTGTCAATCACCTATCAATCCCATGCACAATCGAGAACCGCGGCGTTGTCGCATGGTTGAACCTGGAGAGTTGGTAAATGCATAAGATAGCTATTCGTCACCTAACGCCAGTAACTCCGGTGCCTATAGGTAAGCTGAAAATCAACCATGACCCGTATGCGTCAAAAATAATGGTCATTAACCGACAAACTGGCGAGTTAATCTTTTCAACTAAACCGTCTGGGGCCACTACGACGCGCCTGCTGCCTCTTACATTCACAACCAGCAGTGAGTTGCTAGTGCTAATGTTAGACAATACGAAAGTATATAACGCAGCCATAGTTGACCATGTACAGGCACAGGTCGTAGATTTTTTGACGCATGATTCAACTTCATAACAATGCAGATATCATTTCAATATCGCTATTCTGTTAGTAGATCGCCTGTCTCAATTAAGTTTAATGCTGAATCAGACCTGGGGGGGATGGTCCGGTTCGGCACATTTTTCTCCATACAAACTAGTCCTTTAAGTATTAAGTTTGATGGTAAAGAGCCCACCGACCCGACGGACGAACCAACTGAACTGGTCTCATACTGCCAATATGGGTGGAACCGCTCGAGTACACGTACTAGTTATATTATGTTTTGTGAGCATCAGAGAGAGCACCTTCATATCACAGCTAATACCAGCTGGGACATATTAGTTACTGATATGGTGCTATCTCATCTAGGATTCTGGCAGTACAAACTGGATTTCCAGACGGTTGAATTGACAATGCCAGTAATTCAGCAACCAATGGTAGGCACCCATGTAAGTGTGGGAGCAGCACCAGTATTGCCGATAGCTGATCTAGCATTGCTACCCTGGGGGAGCGCCGTCACTGTTAGCGAGTGTTGTAATCACTTATGGAAAGGTCAGGTGGTCAGGTCGAATGATGGGCTATGCTGGCAAACTCATACTCCAATTCAACAAGCGATTACAACAATAGCCTACGCCCCTCGTGAGCCAGAGTTGATTTGCGTGTGGTCCATGCATCCAAAGCCTGGCATCGTAGAGCTATCGTTCAATATCGACTTTCAGCCAGAGCAGGAGTTGGCTTTCTCAATACCCGAGAAAACCTGCTTTTGGAGCCTGCCCGGAGGATTAATCCGTTCAAATGACGACATCCCAACTCTGGACCGCAAAATCCCTATTGAACCTCAGATACAAAGGTCGTATATCATGCAACCCACAATCACCTGTAAACGCGTATCGGACAATGTCGACATTTTAATAACCTCATTTAACCATGCTTTTGAAAGAGGCCAGTTTGCTGCAACAGGCTCAATCCGTTTTTGCAGTCGCATCGACATGGAACGGGCCCTAGGCCACGAACTAATCGTTAGCATAAATGGCTATGAATACGTGGTGATATGTGAGCAACCAAACACAAGCAGTAAGTTTGGCTCTGTCAGTTTCAGTGCTTCGATACGCGGGCGCTTTGCAACGCTATCCACTCCGTATGCCCGCGAAACGAATTATACCAACCCGACAGCTAAGACGCTGGCAGGTATCATGTCTGATACCCTGACAAACACTGGCTGGGCACTGGATAATCGGATGGTTGATTACGCGATTCCCAAGGGTGCATTCAGTTATAGAGGGCTCACTCCGGCCAGTGCACTCCTGCGGGTAGCGCAAAGTATTGGTGGCATTCTGGATTTCGATGATGTCAATAAAACAGTATCGGTCATTCCCGAATGGCCAGTGACGCCGTGGGACACCGATAACGCTGTGTGTGATGTGATACTAAACGATTCCCTGATACTAGAGCACAATACCCGACAAACTATCAGCCCGGAACATACAGCGGTTTTTGTACGCGGGGAGCAGCAGGGTGTGGCGTGCAAAATTAAACGTGCAGGGACATTGGGTGATCAATATGCGTATGATGTGGTTGACTCACTGATAACTGACAACCAGGCGGCGCGTCAGCGTGGGACGTGTGAACTGGCCAGAAGCGGCAACAAGCAAATATCCGAGCTCCGCGCAAAGCTAACTGCTGAACTTCCACCTTTCAGACCAGGTATGCTGATCGGTATTCGATATTCCGACTCACTTTATAAAGCAACGTGCGACAGTGCCAGTATAAGTGCCTCTATCAACGCACAGGGTGCGATTACTGTAAACCAACACATTAGGGTAGTAGCAAATGTCTAATCTACTAAACCGCCTAGGCGCAGTCCTAGGCGGCACGCGCAGAAGTATCGTTCAAATTGTCCAGGTGAACACGGATGGCACGACGTTGGTACAGCACAGTGATGGTTCACAAAGTACAGTCCTGGGCGATAGCGTCGAGTCTGGGAGTGCATATATCGAGAATGATCGCATTACAGGCCCAGCACCGGACCTGCCATATAATGAGATTGAGGTGTGATTATTTGAAAAGCCGTTTAAGTATTTTAAAAATGGATTTTTCGCAGTTTTCGCGCAATTGGCGCTAAGTTTTCGCGCGCGGCATCAGCATTGCTTAAACGAATTAGC
>NZ_JXYA01000033.1 GCF_000967655.1 Pseudoalteromonas rubra | reverse complement strand
TGCTTAATTAAGTGTTCTATTTTGAGTCGAGAAAATAGGGTCGATAACACCGTTAGCGTCATATTTGCTCCTGCAAATTGAACAGGTATTAAGTGAAGTTAGGTGTAAGTAAGCAGCCATTCATAAAATGCCAGTTAGGCTCCTACCAGCGAGCGCTTACTATCTTAATGTGGCAGTTTTTTATAAAATATGCTTATATATAAGCAATCCAACAGGCGAAATATGCTTAAGCTTAGACTTCCTCGTGGTCGCACACTCGACCTTTCAACACCCCAGATAATGGGCATTGTGAACGTAACTCCTGACTCTTTTTCAGATGGCGGTAAATATTCCCAAGCTGACAGCGCTGTCAAGCACGGTTTATCTCTACTTGAACAGGGCGCTAGCATACTTGATATCGGTGGTGAATCAACGCGACCAGGTGCACCTGATGTGACGCTGGAGCAGGAGCTTGAGCGCGTTATACCAGCCATAGAAGGGCTGCGAGCCCATTCTGATTGCATTATTTCCGTTGATACCAGTAAAGCTGAGGTGATGGCGGCTGCGATCGAGGCGGGTGCCGACATGATTAATGATGTTCGGGCACTACAAGAGCCTGGCGCATTGGAAGTAGCCGCGCGTTATAGCGACGTGCCGGTTTGCCTGATGCATATGCAAGGTCAGCCCCGGACCATGCAGCTTGAACCGAGTTATCAGGACTTATTTAAAGACATTCTTGCTTTCTTCGAATCACGCATTGCTTGCTGTGTAGAAGCTGGTATAGCGCATGAGCGCCTCATAATTGATCCAGGTTTTGGTTTTGGCAAAACGCTGGAGCATAACTTTTCGCTGTTAGGGCAATTATCATATTTTGCTGAACTAGAACTTCCAATTCTTGCCGGGTTATCCCGCAAGTCTATGTTTGGCAAATTACTGAATCGGGATACAGATGAGCGCCTTGCTGCGAGCTTGAGTGGAGCACTGCTATGTGCTCAACAGGGTGCGCAGATCATACGTGTTCATGATGTTAAAGAAACCAATGATGTGCTGCGAGTTTGGCGCGCAGCAACCCATGGAGTATATAAATGACAACTAGAAAATATTTTGGTACAGACGGTGTGCGTGGCATGGTGGGAGAATTTCCCATCACGCCAGAGTTTGCACTTAAGTTGGGCTGGGCGGCAGGTAAAGTGCTCTCCAAGTCTGGTACCAAAAAAGTAATAATTGGTAAAGACACACGCATTTCTGGCTATCTTCTGGAGACGTCTTTAGAAGCTGGTCTGATTGCTGCGGGCATTAATGTTGTGCTACTTGGCCCGATGCCCACACCTGCGGTCGCTTACTTATCACAAACTTTCCGTGCTGAAGCGGGCATAGTGATCAGTGCCTCGCACAACCCTTATCATGACAACGGCATTAAGTTCTTTGGTGGAGATGGCAAGAAGCTGCCTGATGAAGTCGAGCTGGAAATTGAAGCTATGCTTGATGAACCAATGACGTGTGTGGCTTCGGACAAACTGGGCAAAGCAAGACGACTTGAAAACGCCGATGGTCGCTACATTGAGTTTTGTAAAGGCCAGTTCCCGAATGAACTATCACTAGAGGGACTGAAGATTGTTTTAGACTGTGCCAATGGTGCCACTTATCACATTGCACCAGCCGTCATGCGAGAACTAGGTGCTGAAGTGATTTGCACAGCGTGTGAACCAAATGGGGTTAATATCAACGAAAAGTGCGGTGCAACGCACGTTGATGCGTTGAAGCGCCATGTATTGGAGCATCAGGCGGATGTTGGGATTGCCTACGATGGCGATGGCGACCGCGTAATGATGGTGGACCACAATGGCCGTGTCTTTGATGGTGATGACATTGTTTACATCATTGCCGCACAGGCTCAGCGCAGTGGACAACTAAGAGGCGGCGTGGTCGGTACTGTGATGTCGAACATGGGTCTTGAAAATGCACTGAAAGAAAAAGGCATTCCGTTTGAGCGCAGCAAAGTAGGTGACCGCTACGTGTTGAGCAAGCTCCAGGAACATGGCTGGACAATTGGCGGTGAAAGCTCTGGTCATGTGCTGAATCTCGACCTGATCCCGACAGGGGATGGTATTGTGTCAAGCTTACAGGTACTGGCAGCCATGGTTGCACAAAACCAGACACTGAAAGACTTGGGTGCCGGGTTTGTGAAATACCCGATGAAAATGATCAACGTGCGTTATGCCAAAGGCACCGATCCTGTCTCAGCTGATACAGTTCAGCAAGCCGTGAAAGAGGTTGAAGCTGAACTGGCAGATAAAGGCCGCGTATTACTGAGAAAATCAGGAACCGAGCCGGTTGTTCGTGTCATGGTTGAAGCCGAACAAGAGAAGCAAGTTATTGACTTTGCCACCAAAATCGCTCAAGTCGTTGAATCTGTGAGCAACTAAACCAAAATCCACAATTTTTTCTTGTAACTTAGGGTGAGTGGCGTTAGTATCTCACCCGCTTTCTGATGCGGAGTACTACATGGGACAAAGAAAGCCAATCGTCGCAGGCAACTGGAAAATGAACGGCTCTTGTGAGCTGATAAAAGAAATTGCCGCGGTGAGTACGCAAGTCTCAAGCGAGCAGTGTGAGGTGTTGATCTTTCCTCCGGCAGTGTTGCTATCTGAGGCAATATCTGCAGGTCTAACTTGCGGCACACAAACTGTGTCTGAGTTTGAATCTGGCGCCTATACAGGCGAAATACAAGCTTCGCTGGTTAAATCTTTGGGCGCAAATTACACCTTGGTAGGTCATTCTGAAAGACGCAGTATTTACGGCGAATCTGATGAAGACGTGGCTAACAAGTTTGCTCAAGCACAGCAAAGTGGCCTGACACCTATTTTGTGTATTGGTGAAACCCAAGCGCAAAGAGAGCAAGGCAAAACAGAAGAAGTTGTTAAACAACAGCTTGAAGCTGTAATTAAAAAATTAGGCATAGCATCACTGGCAAATTCTGTGATAGCATACGAGCCAGTTTGGGCGATTGGTACCGGTTTAACAGCCACACCAGAGCAAGCCCAGGCGACACACAAGTATATACGCGACTTGTTATCTGATTATGATAAACATGTTGCAAACGCACTGCGCATTTTATATGGCGGCAGTGTTAATGAAAGTAACAGTGAATTATTATTCGCACAGGCAGATATCGATGGCGGCCTAATCGGCGGAGCAAGTCTCAAGCCTCAAAGCTTTAAAGCTATCTGCGAAAGTGCAAAGGGATAAATAAATGTACGAGATTCTTTTGGTTATTTATTTGGTTGTCTCGCTGTCTCTGATCGGTATGATCCTGATTCAGCAGGGCAAAGGCGCTGACATGGGTTCATCCTTCGGTGCTGGCGCGTCGGCAACTGTGTTTGGTTCATCAGGTGCTGGTAACTTCATGACCAAAACAACGACAATACTTGCAACTGTGTTCTTTGTGTTAAGTATTGTATTGGGAAGCATGACTGCAAGCCAAATCAAGCAGGCTGATCAATGGGAAAATCTTGAAGCACCAGCAGCAACTGTTGCACCTGCTTCTGAAGATGTACCTGCGTCAGAAGAGTCTCAAAACAACTCAGACGTCCCGAACTAAAAAACACTTAGCGAACGTGGTGGAATTGGTAGACACGCCATCTTGAGGGGGTGGTGAGCATAGCTCGTGGGGGTTCAAGTCCCCCCGTTCGCACCAAACTCAGAGCCAGCAATGCACTGGCTCTCTCATTGTCAAAGAGAACACAAGCGTTAAACACGCATGCATTACACCGAATTGCGAATGTGGTGGAATTGGTAGACACGCCATCTTGAGGGGGTGGTGAGCATAGCTCGTGGGGGTTCAAGTCCCCCCATTCGCACCAATCGGTATTTCAAAGACCTTCCAGAATCATAAATCTCCTAAATTTAAACTACTTAGCTGCACCATTGTGCTTTTATTGAGTTACAATGAAAGAAATAAGTTTGTTCTCCTTTTTATGCATTTTTCTGCTCATTTCATTTCCCGAGTATTCCATAGCGTTAAGTCCGTTGAGATAGGCGCGAGCGGAATAAAGATAATGCGCTCTGGTGGTGAAGAGCTACTGACCTGGGCGCAGCAATGTCGGCCACCTGTCGTGGTTGTTGACTGGCTGGGGACGCGTCTGGCGTACCACGACGGCACGAGAGTGCTGACCGTCCGACTGAAAAAGTCGCTGAGTCCAAACATGCAATGCCAACTTGAAACACTTTGGATCAACACGCACAAAGCGCGCCTGCTCGGTGCAATCACCTCTATTGAGCAACTTTTACAACACCGCTATTTGTCGATACGTTACTGGGCTACAACGCGCTCAGTCATTAGTGAACTGGCAAAGTACTGGAGTGGCTGGCAAAGCCAGGCTGCACTGCCTGAGACCATCCAGCAAGCCCAGTATACAGTCGCGGAGCTCAATGCGTGGCAAGAAGCCGATCTGGCGCAATTTAGAGAAGCTTATGTTCAGGCTCAGCTCTCTCGTTATGCATCCTTTTTCGACACCATATGCGGTCAACCGCTTACTCAGGCGCAGCGCCGGGCCTGTGTCGTACAGGATGAACGTCAGTTATTGCTTGCGGGCGCCGGAACTGGCAAAACCAGTGTGATGGTTGCCAAAGCTGCTTACCTGTTACACTCGCAGCAGGCCACGGCTGAGCAAGTGTTGATGCTGGCGTATGGCAAAGAGGCTGCTGCTGAAATGCAGCAAAGGCTCAGTCACAGTAAGGTGAATGTGGAATGTGCCACTTTCCACAGCCTGGGCCTGGAGATCATTGCGCGCTCAGAGGGCAGTAAACCTAAACTGTCTGCACTTAGCCAAAGTGACACTGCCAGAGCGCAGTTTATTGCTGAGACGCTGGCATCGCTGTGTCAGGATCCGCTTTATCAGCGTGATTTACTTGCACTTCTTAAGCGTCAATTCGGCGCGACTGAGGACTGTGACAAACTGGACCTGGATTCTCATCCGGTACAAAAGCTGGTCCGTCAGTTTTCAGAGGCACTGAGTTTTTACAAGCAGGCACTGTTTTTGGGCAAAGTGCAGTCACTTAGCCAAGAGTTTGAGCTCTGGAACAGCTGTTTTCGGCCAGTGCTCACCGACTACCAACTCTATTTACAAAAAGAACAATGTATCGACTTTGATGATATGATCACCCGCGCGATTGAGCTGGTTCGCAGTGGCCAGTTCAAAAGCCCCTGGCACGTCATTTTGGTTGATGAGTTCCAGGACATTTCTCCATTAAGAGCAGCTTTACTGAAAGCTTTACTGGCGCAAAACGATAAGTATGCCCTGTTTGCCGTGGGCGATGACTGGCAGGCGATATATCGCTTCAGCGGTGGCGATATCTCCATGACAACGCATTTTGCCGAGCACTTTGGCGAAGCGACTATCCAGCAACTCGATATGACTTTTCGTTATCCACAGCAGTTACTGGATATTGCCAGCGAGTTCGTTTGTCAGAATCCAAATCAATTGATGAAGCGGGTTAACTCCAGCAAGGTGGCGACTTGTCCGGCACTGATAGCGCGCCCGGACGATGACAATGCGTTAAGCACAGCAATAGATGGGTTTATGGATCTCACGGCTGAGCCTTGCACGGTTTTATTACTCGCACGCAACCACAAGTATTTGCCCTCGGAAGAAGTACTCGCCGCACTCTCACGGCGCTTTGTGCGTGCCCGGATAACGGCACTGACCTTTCATGGTGCCAAAGGCAAGGAAGCGGACTTTTGTATTATGCTGGGATTACACCGCAATAGCCTGCCTGCCAGGCAGCAAAGTGCTGCCATTATCGAGGCGTTATTGCCTGAGGCAGAGTCATTTTTGGATGCCGAAGAGCGTCGGCTGTTTTATGTCGCACTGACCCGTGCGCGCAAGCAGGTGTGTTTGCTGGTACCTGACGATCCCAGCCCGTTCATTGAACAAACACTGACATTGCTGGACTAATACGCCAGGCAGGAATTTTCTTATCCTGACGAGAAAATAATTTTGTTGTACTTTGCATCCACAGCTTTTCATAATTCGCGCTTTGAAACACGAGTAACAACAGAGAGCCCCAATGCGCGGATGGATTATATACAAAGACTCAGCAACCCTGCTAAAGCCTGAAACTTATGAGATCAAACGACTGCTGCAAGTCGCTCAGGAAGAGAATATTGATCTGCAGGTGTATTCTCCCGATCAGTTCGATCTGCTGGTATCCCGGGAAGACGATCAGAGTGTCCTGATCGATGGCGAGCCGGTATCATTGCCCGACTTTGTGCTGCCGCGTATGGGCGCAGGCACAACCTACTTTGCGCTGGCGATCATTCGCCACCTGGAACGCCTAGGTGTGCATTGCTTTAACAGCTCAGAAGCCATCGAAACGGTTAAGGATAAGTTGTTTGCACAACAGATCCTGGCACAGCAAAATCTGCCTACGCCGAAAACCATGCTGGTAAAATTCCCGGTGAATATCGACCTGGTAGAAAAGCAAATCGGTTTTCCAGTGGTCGTGAAAACGCTCTCAGGTTCGCAGGGCAGTGGGGTCTTCTTATCTAAATCCCGTAGTGAGTTTGACGATTTGATGCAGCTTATTGAAGCGACCAGTCCGAAAGCCAATATTATTTTGCAGAAGTTTATTAAATCCAGTCATGGCAGAGACTTACGGGTACTGACCATAGGCGGCCGGGTGGTCGCTTGTATGGAGCGAAATTCTGGTGGTGCGAACTTTAAGGCCAACGTGAGTGCGGGTGCAAAAGGTCTGTCTCATCCCATAACGCCTGAGATCGAATGGCTGGCAACCCAAACGGCCAACATTCTTAACCTGGACATGGCGGGGATCGATCTGTTGTTTGATGAAGAACACTTTAAGATCTGTGAAGCCAACTCAAGCCCGGGCTTTGAAGGGCTCGAAGCGGCTGTAGATGTAGATGTAGCACGGGAAATTCTGCACTTTATCCGCATTCGCTTGGGGATCTTCGATAAGAAAAAGCCTGTGGTTGTTGAGGCCAAAAAGTCGGCAGCTAAATCACAACCTGCGGCAACGAGCGCTTAGCTTTAAGCCGTTTCAATGACTCAGATGATACTAGTCAGCACAAGTTGGCTGGTATCATAGCTTATTGATTTCTTTGGCAACTTGGTAACCATCGTCGGTGATGATCTGTTCCAGTGTCGCAACCCTTGACTTAAGTTGTTTGATTTCTTCTTGCATAGCCTGTTTCTCAGACTGATTCATCCCATCGAGCTTTTTCATTTCCAGGCGTTTAGCATAGATTTCCCTGACTGTGCCAAATCCTACTGCAATTAAGACAATCAAAAACACCATTGTGGTACCGGGCATACGTATTACTCCATTTCTAAATTTGGTACTCCAATCGTAGCAAATTTAACAGCAGAGATCTGTGGCGTATCTGTTTCAAGATGTGATTGAAGCGAATGGGCGCATAGAACGCCCATTTAGCGAATGAGGGGGGTTATTCGTACGGTAAAGGGTCATTTGCCTGGTTAAGTGAAAAGGCTTCCAGGCGCTCCTGGCAGGCGCCACACTTGCCGCACGCTTTTTCACGGCCGTTATAACAGGTCCAGGTTTTGCTGTAGTCAAGTCCCATTTTCAGGCCGTCTGTGAGGATCCCAATCTTAGTGTTGTTCAGGTAAGGACAGACAATTTCAATTTCTTCGTAATTGGCGATGCGGCAGACGTCGTCCATTTTCTTTACAAACTCGGGGCGGCAATCCGGATAAATCGCGTGGTCGCCAGAATGGGCACCGTAAAAGACTTTACTTGCTTTTAGCGACACCGCATAGCCCACGGCCAGAGACAGTAAGATCATATTGCGATTCGGCACCACCGTGCTTTTCATGCTTTCTTCTTCGTAGTGGCCTTCAGGAACATCAATATCATCGGTCAGTGAAGAGCCGCCGATCAGCTGATTGATAGCGGAAATATCGACAATTTTATGTGCAACACCGAGTTCATCACAGGCCTGACGGGCAACTTCGAGCTCTTTCACATGGCGCTGGCCATAATTAAAAGACAGTGCATAGACCTCATAGCCTGACTTGAGTGCTTTGTTCAGGACCGTATAAGAATCCATACCACCGGAATAAATAACAACGACTTTTTCGCTCATTGGTTTGCCTCGTTTATGTGCTCGAATACTCACTGACATTGCTCGCAATTTTAATAGAGGTTTATGTCAGGGCGCGATATACTACACGGCCGCTGAAAAAATGACAATCGGACGGGTCAGATAATGCCTGTTTTTCAGCGTTATGGCTGTCGCCAATATAAAATGTAAACCTTATTAAGTCGTCATGTATCCGGTTTGATCCCGGGATGTAAAGTGAGTTCGGAGCTGTTTTGTACAAGATCAATGAAGTGTTTGAAACCATCCAGGGTGAAGCCAGCCACACTGGCGTGCCTTCCATTTTTGTGCGCTTGCAGGGGTGTCCTGTTGGTTGCGCCTGGTGTGATACCAAGCAAACCTGGGAGGTAGACCCCGTTTATCTTGTGAGTCTTGAACAAACAGTCGAAAAGAAAGCGGACTCAGACTACTGGGCCAATGCCACGCCTGAGCAACTGTTAACTTTGTTTGAAGAGCGCGGTTACACCGCAAAGCATGTTGTGATCACCGGCGGTGAGCCTTGTATGTACGACCTCAACCCCTTGTGTGACGCATTGCATGCCAGGGGCTACCATACTCAGGTTGAAACCAGTGGCACCTTCGAGATCCTGGTTCCGAAAGAAACCTGGGTCACGGTCTCTCCAAAAATTAATATGCGCGGAGGCTACAAAGTGCTGACCAGTGCCATGCAAAGGGCGGATGAAATCAAGCATCCGGTTGCGATGGAAAAGCATGTGGAAGAGCTGGAGGCTTTGTTTGAACAAACCGGCGTGCAACCTAAATTAGTCTATTTGCAACCTATCAGCCAGAAGGCCAAAGCCACAAAGCTGGCAATCGATACCTGTAAACAGAAAAACTGGCGCTTATCTGTGCAAGTACATAAATACATAGGGATCAGCTAACCGGTGCTGCTTTAGCCAGCGGTTTCACCTTTAGCCAAATCTCCAGCGCAATCACGTGGCTTGCAGGGTCTGCCTCGTTGTTGCGCTCAGTGGGTTGGTTGTAGTGTTCGATTAACGGCGCATCATCCGGCTCAAAGCCACTGTTTGGTAACCAGGCGGCATACAGTGCCAGCTGAAACGGCAGCAAATTTCCTACCAAATCGTGATAGCGAAAAACGGCGTACTGACCTGCGGCTAAAGTGCTGAGCCTGAACGGACTCACAACGGCTGATTTTAATCCGTCCGGTATCCCCAGCGCACCGTCATACCTGGCTTTGTCCAGCGGGGTAAATAGCGGATTATCGTGGCCGAATCCAAGTTTAGTCGTCGTTTGCGGGTCCAGATCATGTGTCTGAGCCCATTGCTGGAGTTGCTCCCAGCACTGCCAGATCCCGTCGAGGTGATAACCCCGAGGTGCTCTGAGTGTACACAGCGTCATCGAGTCTATGTTTATGATCCGCTCCGGAGTTGGGTTAAGCGCAGGTGGGTGTGCTGACACCCGTTCAGCTTGCAGCTGCATGAGTAATTCTACGTTTATCTTTTGTGGTGTCAGGCTATTTGCCAGTTGTTTTCTTAGTCGCTCTGTTTTTCTTACACTGACTGGCGTAATGCCATAGTGCTCTTTAAAAGAGCGCGTAAAGTTGGCGCTACCTGAGTAGCCGCAATCCAGCGCAATGTCCGTGACACTTTTATCTGGATGAAAAAACAGCAAAGAGGCGGCGCGCTCAAGCCGTACCCGGTTACTGTATTGCGTCAGTGATTCTCCCATCAGAGCAGAAAAGATGCGCTGGAAGTGATATTTAGAAAAATGACTGAGCACGGCCGCCTGTTCCAGCGTAACGGATTGGTCTGGATGGTTGTGGATGTAAGCGACCACCGGCTTTAATCGTTCGAAATACAAGTCGCGATGCTTGTTGTGCTGATCAATATGCTGCATTAGAAACTTCCAATCGATTTAAGCGTGTCTTTTTGTAGTGAAACCAACACAGAATGCAGGTGGCCAGTGCGGCGATGACGTCGGCACCAACAATCGCCATAAAAATTCCATTAAGATCAAACCACAATGGCAAAATCAGCAGCAAAGGCGTAAACACAAATAAGACTCTGAGTGCACTATAAAAGCTGGCCCGGCGTGTATCGCCAACGGACTGATAAAAACCACTGGCGAGCAGCATAAAAGCAATGAGTGGTAAGCCCCACAGTGCCGAGTGTATCATGATCTCGCCCCTCGTAATAAGCTCAGACTGCTCGGTAAACCAGGTCATAATGCTGAAGGAAAACCCGACTAAAACAAGGATCAGTAGTGTCGCGTAGAACACCATCGACAGCAGTGCTATTTTAATTGATTTGCGTACACGGGCCATATTCTGTGCGGCAAAGTTGTATGCGCACAAAGTTTGAAAGGTGACCAGCATAGCAACCAGAGGCAGAGTGGCAAAGGCCAGCACCCGACTTAATATGCCGTAAGCTATCAGCCAGTTTTCATCGGCTATCTTGATCAGTTGACTGTTCATGAGTGCGGCTTGCCAGCCAAGGCAAAGTTGGGTGATCAGTATGGGCGCGCCGGTAGCCAAAACGGCTAGCCACTTGCCTGGCTTAAATGAAAAGTGAATTTGGCTATGTTTGTTTGAGCTCCTAAGCATGAAAATGGCCATGACCAATGCGGCGGCCTGTGAAGCGACTGTGGCAATAGCTGCGCCCGACACGCCCCATTCGAATACGGCAATAAACACGTAATCCAGTAAGATGTTGAGCCCTGAGGCCGTTAACATTAACAGCATTAGCTTTTGTGGCTGTCCTTCGGCACGGAAAATATCTCCAAGTACAGGAAGAAGTATGGCGACAAAGCTAAAAAGTATGATGGGATGCAGGTAAGCATATGCATCGGCTTTGAATACCGCCTGTACGCTCAGCCAGTCTAATATTTCCAGTGGATAGAGCCAGCCTAAAAGCAGCAGTATTGTGCTGAGGACGGCGGCGATTTGTAATGTATGGCCTATTATCATTCCCGCTTTTGCACGCTGTTGAGCGCCCAGCTGGCGTGTTACGAGCGTGGCCATACCGGCACTGAGCATGGCAGCCAGAGCGGCAATGGCCATTTGTATCGGGAACACCATGGCAACGGCCCCCAGAGCTTGCTCACCAACAAAGTGGCTGATAAAAAGGCCGTCGATAAGGTTATAAAGACCAATGACAAGCATGCCAATACAGATTGGAATAAAATGTTTAACAAACAAGCTTATTACAGGCTCGGTTGCGAGGCGCTCTGCGCCGTGAGACGCCTCGTCGTGGTTGACAGACATGGCTATTTTCCTGAACTAAATAAAAGTCAGGCTAGTCTATTGGCCTTCTTTCAGGAAAAATATTCAAATCTTGCGCAGTGAGCATCTTTGCTCAATAACATTCAGAGCTGCCCATTTCGATAATGCGATTGGTTTCGCCGCTGTTTTTGAATAAGTAAAGGCTTTTATTGATGTCGTTGAGTACGCCCCGCCAGTTAGGCTTGGCCTTACTGAGTGCAAAATAGAGGTTATTGTACTTCAAAGCAGGCTCAACGTTTTCCAGCCCTCTTAACAAAGTCACCTTTTCTGATTTACTCAGATCTGAATAACTGACGGTAAAGCGCAGCACTTTAGGGTCGCCAATGATCAGGTCAACGCGCTTGCCTACCAGCAATTTAACCAGTTGCAGGTCGTCGACGGCCTCAACAATCACAAATTCGTTGTTGTCCATCATGGCGTCAAATTCCGGGGTATTCTGATAGCCACGCACTACGCCTATGGTTGCCCCTTTGATTGCATTAAGGTTGCCCTCAAAGTTATCCGCTTCTCCGCGGCGCTTCAGCAGGGTGATCTCCCCCCCTGGGTAAGCGTTAGACAGTGCCAGCAACTCTCGGCGCGTTTTGCCTTGATAGTTATCCGACGGCGAGGCATCTTCGATAAAGTACTCGGGGAAAAGAATGTCTGCCCGGCCTGATTCAACAGCCTTAACGGCCCTTGCCCAGGGCAGGAATTCAACATAAACAGGATAATCCTGATCGGCCAGGATTGAGATGGTAAACTGAAAAACCCAGCCTTTATTACATAACTGATCGCCAATATAAGGTGGCCAGTCCAGCGTCACCAGATGCAACAGTGGTTTGTCGCCACTCTTATTGTAGAGATAACCGTTACGATATTGCTCACCCTGAACCATGATGTACTTCCCTTGCTTGAAATAACCGACATTCAGGCTGGCAAAAGTGCTCAGAGAAGCGCTGCACAGTAACAGCAACAATACGACCCTGGTGAGTGTTTTCATAACGTGTTTCCCGGTGCCCACAATTAAGATAAAAGCGTTTAAAAATAAAGCGATGAGTTTGCTTTGTGGCTACATCGTTTATTCACTAAGTCTAGACATTATCACGCTAAAAGGAAGGGAAGAAGACAATAAGGCCAGCATTTTGCTGGCCTTATTCTAGACAATTAGTCTAACAGATACGGTGCGCTTAGATTACTGCACCAATTCCTGTTCCGAAAATTCATCGGCGAACAGTGGGCTCGACAGGTAGCGCTCTGTCGCACTTGGCAGGATAACCACGATGTTCTTATCCGCATTTTCCGGTTTCTCAGCAAGGCGTTTTGCTGCAACGACTGCTGCACCAGATGAAATACCCACTAAGATACCTTCATCTTTCATTAGCTGATGTGCCATGGCAATCGCATCTTCGTTAGATACTTGCTCTGTACCATCCAGTAGTTCAAGATCCAGGTTACCAGGAATGAAGCCTGCGCCAATACCCTGAATTTTGTGTGGACCAGGTTTCAATTCTTCACCGGCCAGCGCCTGAGAGATCACGGCTGAATCAACAGGCTCTACCGCGATAGACTTAACGTCCAGGCCTTTTTCTTTTTTCAGGTAACGCGTTACACCAGAAATCGTACCGCCAGTACCAACGCCTGCAACGAAGTAGTCAATTGCACCGTCCATCGCTTCGAAAATCTCAGGACCTGTGGTCTCTTCATGGATTTTCGGGTTAGCCGGGTTTTCGAACTGTTGTAACAGCACATATTTTTCTGGGTCACCGGCCAGGATTTCATTGGCTTTTTCAATGGCGCCTTTCATGCCTTTGGCACCTTCGGTCAGTACCAGGTTAGCACCCAGGGCTTTAAGCAGCTTACGGCGCTCAAGGCTCATTGTGTTTGGCATGGTCAGTGTCAGTTTGTATCCGCGAGATGCAGCAACAAATGCCAGTGCAATACCTGTGTTACCTGAGGTAGGCTCAATAAGTTCTTTGCCTTCGCTTAGCAAGCCGGCTTTTTCAGCTTCCCAAATCATAGAAGCGCCGATGCGGCATTTTACGCTGAAGCTCGGGTTACGAGATTCAATCTTGGCAAAAACATTGCCACCGGTTACGCGGTTAAGTTTAACAATCGGGGTGTTGCCAATAGACAGGCTGTTATCTGCAAAAACGTTCGACATAATTTTCCCTTGAATGAGCTAAGGATATTTAATACTAGTCACACTTTACTGGGGTTGTAGCAAAACGAAAGGAAAGAATGGCTATAAGATATATTAAAAAGGCTTATGCCTTGATGGAATAAAAAAATAAATATGTATAATAAAAGAGCAGTTTACAGCCAAGCAGATTTTGCATCTCTGATTGGCTGTATGCAGCGGGCTTTAAAGCAACCAGGCGTAGCTGAACTTGGCAAAGAACGTCTTGTTATCTTTGCTGATTTTGCTCAGGTCGTCATCTTGGTAGCCATTGTCTGAGTAACCCGCAAAAAATACGGTTTGCGGATTCAGTTTATAAGCGTAGAGCAGCTGCGTGCTCAGGCGTTTGTACTGACTGTCTACATCGTCGATATAGTTGGCCTGATTACGGCGGATATCTGTTTTGATGAACGCCAGTCTCAGATAGCTGTTGATATTAAACTGATAAGTAAAACGTATGTCGCTCAGGTTTGCGGTAAACACCTCCATGCCATCAGCGGTGAGTTTCTGATAGGTGTGACGCAGGCGTACCTCAAAATGCTGGCCAAGGTAAAAGTCCAGTAAAGGGCGGATATAACGCTCATCTGCCATACGGTTATTGGCTAAATCGACACGGTTGCCTGTGCGTAGCGTTAACCCGCTGAACACGCCCGGTGCGGGTTTACTCTCCAGATAGATCCACTGAGTGTTTTCGCTGAACAGATCGGTATTGCCGTCTATGGCCAGGCTGGATTCGTCATGACGTAAACCGGCACGCTTACGATGATCGACGCCAAAGTCAATGGTGCTTTGCAACGGACCACTGATGGCTATGTTACTCTGTATTTCTTTTTCCAGCAGTTCGCCATTTTCATTGTGGCTGATATCCCAGTCGGTATACCAGCGGGTGCGGTTCCACCAGGTCTGTTCATCACCATACCAGCGGTATTCAAAGCCGGTGATGAACTTATTAAAATCGACCTGAGACAAAAAGCCCATGTCGGCGCGCAGTGCTGCGTCATAGTTGCGATAGCTGGCAAAGGCTTTCCAGTGCTTCTGGTTATGACGATAGTCGAGCATATAACCCAGACCCTGGTTGTCATCCTCAAGTTGAGTACGCAACACACTTTCGTCTATTTCACAGTTTTCCAGCGTTTCATCGTCGCATAGCTCTTTCACCATGGCCGGGTCGTAGTCGGTTTTTGAAGTCAGGATCTGTGCTTTAAAGGTATCGTTGGCGGTGGGCTCGTACTTACCATCTAAGCTGAGCAACTGGTTCTTGTAGTCTTCACTTTGCCGGGTTGTGGTGAGCGCGCCCACAGACAGCGTCTCGTTGGCATCATATCGATAGCGCAGTGCGGCATTTTCACTTTTTTGCTCTAATGAAACTACGCTGGACCCCAAATTACCCGGCACCATAACATTGGTAAACTCATCGTTAGTCACAAAAGCGGCATAGGTGTGGCCCTGTTTGCTGCCGGTTAATTTGGCACCATAGTCGGGGGCCGCAATGTTTCGGGTATGCAACAGATTAATGTGGGAGGAAAAATAGTCCGCATTGTCGAGAAAAAATGCGCGTTTTTCCGGGAAGAACAAGCTAAAGCTGTTGTTTACACTAAGCTGACCATTGTCGGCTTCCACCTGAGAAAAATCCGGGTTCAGCGTGGCGTTTAAGGTGGTATCCGGTGTAATGGCCCATTTAACGTCCAGCCCTGGCTCATAGTTAGTATCGTCTTCCCAGTCCGGGATAGTGCTGCCGTCTATGTCTCTGGTTTGCTGATGACTGACCACCATCGCTGGGATCACAGCCAGGTTGCTGTTTTGTTTGGTACCAGAAAACCCGGTGAATGCTGGCATCTGACACACCCAGCACTGATTTTCATGGGCAATTTGCATACTGGAAATCCGAAGTCGCTCACTGCGCGGATAAAAACGCAAAAACTCCATGGCCATGGTTTTAGTGTCCTGGCTATCGTCAAAGTTGAGCACACGCAGCGGGATCTCCACTTCAACCACATAGCCTGTGTCATTAATCTGGCCTGCAGAGTCCCAGATACCGTTCCAGGAGCTGTCTTCGCTGTCACTGAGTACGTTTTCTATGGAATCCTGCTGGACGCCAAGGGGATTAATAAAAAACTGATAAGCACTGCGGCCGTTGTTGAAAGAATCAATTTTGATGCCGACGAGGTCGTCGTTCCAGCTGCGGTCCCGGTCGCGGAAAAACGCCCTGATCTGAGCGGGGTCGGGGTCCTTGGCATCGAAGGCCAGAAACAACGACTGACCATTTTCAAATACCCGTACACTGGTTGTCACCGGGCTTTGCGTATTTTCGTATGGCCAGGTGACATTGTCGATGGCAATGAGCTTTGCCTGTTGCCATACGGTTTCATCCATTTTTCCGTCGATGTTCACGCTGGCGTTGATATAAGGAATGGCAGGCTCGGCAGCAAGGCTGGAAGCACTAAACCACAGGCAGGGTGCAATGATTGAGAGTGAGCTTAAAACTTTATTTAACATTATTATCGGAATTGATAGCACAACTTTGATGGCGCATTAAATACCAGAGACACAGTGTGAACAATTGTTTAGCGTTTAACAGCAAAGTGGCCGGGTTGAGTGGTATTTTATTTATATTTTGTGAACAGTTGGTCAAGTCATATCGCAGAACTATGTACCTGCATTGTCATTCCATGGTAAAAAGGCGCATCTGTTTTCAATCAGGCGTGTTGTATGTCTCTTATTTTAAAACTTGTCGCTGGTATTTTCGCCGGTGTACTGGCGGGCTTTTATTTGCCTATGCTGATGGTCGAACTGCTTTATACCGTTAAGGTGATCATCGGGCAGCTGATCTCTTTTACTATTCCACTGATCATCTTGTTTTATATCGCATCCGGTATTGCGGGGCTACCCAAGGCGTCTGGCCATTTGTTAGGTAAGACAGTTGGCTTTGCTTACGGCTCTACAGTTATTGCCGGTACTTTGGCTGTCCTTTTAGTCAGCCTGGCTGTGCCCATGTTTGAAGGCAGCGTTGCTTACCAGGCCGCAGAGGCCACTAAAATAGAAAGCCTAATTAAGCTGCAAGTGCCGCCGCTGATGGGGGTTATGACGGCGCTGGCAACGGCATTTGTCTTCGGTATTGGGATCAGTCAGCTTCACCTGACTCAGCTTAAGCAAGTGGTTGATCAGGGACGTGATGTGATTGACGCGCTGCTGGCTAAAGTGATTATTCCTGCACTGCCATTCTACATTGCCGGTGTATTTGCAGAGATGGCTGTTGCAGGTACCGTGGCAGATACGCTGAGCACGTTTGGCGTGGTGCTACTGGCGGCAGTGGCGATGCACTGGCTGTGGTTGGCGTTTTTGTATATCAGCTCAGGCATCTTACTAAAGCGCAATCCACTTGAACTGATTAAAAATATGCTGCCGGCTTATTTTACCGCCATTGGTACTATGTCCAGCGCAGCGACCATTCCGGTTTCCCTGCGTGCCAGTAAATCGAATAATGTGAAAGAAGAAGTGGCCAACTTCACAGTGCCTTTATGCGCCACTATTCATTTGTCAGGTTCAACAATCACCATAGTGACCTGTACTATGGCCGTGATGCTGCTATCACCTGAGATGACATTACCGTCTCTGAGCCAGATGTTACCTTTCATTTTTATGCTGGGCATTGTTATGATTGCGGCTCCGGGTGCACCTGGCGGTGCTGTCATGTCTGCTTTGGGTCTGCTGAGCACTATGCTTGGGTTTGACGAAAGTGCCGTTGCTTTGATGATTGCCCTGTATCTGGCACAAGACAGCTTTGGTACAGCTTGTAATGTAACCGGCGATGGTGTTATTGCCCTGTGGGTAGACCGTTTCTCAGATCAGGACCTGAAGTTGCATGGCAATTCATAGCCAGGCTCTAATACTAAAGGCTGTTTTTACCTAAAGTAGAAACTCGAATTGATTATGCTTTGCAATTTTCTGTGTTACTCTTGCAAAGCATAATACATTCACAATGCGCGGATAATGCACGCATTATCAGACGATTATATAAACGACATATGGCAGTTATTGCCGTTACCAAGGCTAGTGTGAGGGTTACCCGTTGATTAACGTACTTTTAGTTGATGATCATGAACTTGTCAGAACCGGTATTAAGCGTATTCTGGATGATGTACGCGGGTTTAAAGTGGTCGGAGAGGCTAAAACGGGTGAAGAGGCGGTCAGTTATTGTCGTCAGAGTGAACCTGATATCGTATTAATGGATATGAATATGCCAGGTATTGGCGGTCTGGAAGCAACTAAGAAAATTTGTCGCTACTGTCCGGATGTAAAAGTCATTGTGCTGACTGTGCATTGCGAAGATCCGTTTCCCAGCAAGGTCATGCAGATTGGTGCACATGGTTATTTAACCAAAAGTGCCGGTCCGGATGAGATGATCAATGCGATCCGTGCTGTGAATGCTGGTCAACGTTACATTGCCCCCGAAATTGCGCAGCAAATTGCGCTGGCACAGTTTAGTGGCAAAGTGGATGAAAACCCGTTCCAGTCGTTGTCAGATCGCGAACTTCAGATCATGCTGATGATCACCAAAGGTGAAAAAGCGCAGGACATAGCAGACAGGCTCAACCTGAGCTCAAAAACGGTCAACAGCTACCGTTATCGCATGTTTGAGAAGCTTAACGTCAGCGGTGATGTCGAGTTAACACACCTGGCTATCCGCCATAAAATGATTGATATCGACAGCTCTCACTAGGTGAGCGTGTTGTTCTGAATAGAGATAATTCTCAGCCATGGCAGTGTTTGATAGTCAGGCGTTTCTCAAAACGCTGACCACGGAACCTGGTGTCTATCGTATGTATGACGAAGACCACCAGGTGATTTATGTCGGTAAAGCCAAAAACCTCAAAAAGCGCGTCAGTAGCTACTTTCGCAGCAATATACCGGATGCTAAAACCCGGGTTCTGGTGAGCAATATTCGTCATATTGAAGTCACTTTGACGAATACCGAAACCGAGGCCTTGCTGCTTGAAAACAACCTGATCAAAAAGTACCAACCCAGGTACAATATTCTGCTGCGCGATGACAAGTCGTATCCTTATATTTTACTGACCGATCATCGCCATCCTCGACTTGCGTTTCATCGTGGCTCCAGGAAGAAAAAGGGCGAGTACTTTGGCCCTTTCCCCAGCAGTGCCGCGGTGTCGGAAAGTTTGCGACTGATGCAGAAAATTTTCCCCGTCAGACAATGCGAAGACGCCTATTATCGGGCGCGCAGTCGACCTTGTTTGCAATATCAACTGAAACGCTGCTCAGCCCCTTGTGTGGCGAAAGTCAGTGACGAAGACTACACCGAGCAGGTTGATATGGTCCGCCAGTTTCTGAGCGGTAAATCACATCAGGTGATTGCGACTTTGGTCGGGAAAATGGAACAGGCGAGCATGGCGCTGAATTTTGAAGCAGCCGCCAAGTTTCGGGATCAAATCGCGCTGCTGCGTCAGATGCAGGAGCAACAGTCTGTTGCGGGTAATTTCGCTGAAATGGATGTAATTGGCTTTGCACAGCTTAACGGCCTGTGCGCCATCCATATGTTGATGATCCGCGAGCATAAGGTACTGGGATCAAAAACCTTCTTTCCAAAAATTCCCAAAGATTCAGGTCGTGAAGAAATCCTCACCAGTTTTGTCGGCCAGTATTATGTGTCGACCGGCAGTCATGGCCGGATAGCCAAAGATATTGTATTGCCGTTCGACATTGCTGAGCTGGACGACCTGGCCGCAGCGCTGACACAGGTTGCCGAGCGTAAAGTTCAGCTCAGGGTGAATGTGCGCTCAGAGCGGGCGCAGTATCTGGAGCTTGCCAACAAGAATGCCCTGAACAGCATTATGGTAAAGCAAAATGCGCAGGACTCTATCGACAAACGGTATGCCAAACTAAAAGCGGCGCTGGGCGTGTCGGATATCAACCGCATGGAGTGTTTTGATATCAGTCATACCATGGGGGAAAACACCGTGGCATCATGTGTGGTGTTTGACGGTCAGGGGCCTAACAATCGTGAATATCGCCGTTATAATGTTACGGGTATTACGCCGGGAGACGACTACGCGGCCATGGCATTTGCGCTGAACAAACGCTACGGCAAAGTCACAGATCCCGATAAAGTGCCCGATATTATTTTTATCGATGGCGGTAAAGGCCAGCTGTCCAGAGCAGAGTCGTTTTTCGAATCCTGGACACTGGAGAAGTTGCCAATGCTGATCGGTGTGGCAAAAGGCACCAGCCGTAAGCCTGGGTTAGAAACCCTGCTGATCGATGGCGGACGCAAAACCATTAATCTGGAAAGCGACTCGCCGGCACTGCATTTGATCCAGCATATTCGTGATGAGTCTCACCGTTTTGCGATAGCGGGACACAGAAGTAAGCGTCAAAAACAACGCACGCAATCCGTTCTGGAAGAAATTGAAGGCGTAGGCCTGAAGCGACGCCAGGCACTGCTTAAATACCTTGGAGGAATGCAGGGCGTAAAAGCCGCCAATATACAACAACTAAAACAAGTGCCCGGGATCAGCCCTCAGCTGGCTGAAAAGATATTTAACCATTTGCATGACAAAGCTTAAGCGTTCATGCGAACATAGTAAAAAAAGAGTCTCTCTTAGTAGTTATGTGGAACATTCCAAACACGCTCACAACATTTAGGTTGTTACTTATTCCTGTATTTGCAGTGATCTTCTATTTGCCTTATTCATGGGCATTTTTTGCTGCCGCTTTTATTTTCTGGCTGGCATCGGTAACCGATATTCTTGATGGCTACCTGGCTCGCAAGCTGGAACAGTCAACGCCCTTTGGCGCTTTTTTAGATCCCGTAGCCGACAAAGTGATGGTGAGTGTGGCGCTGGTGGTGCTGGCAACGCATTATCAAAACATGTTTATGACCATTGCTACCATTGTCATTATTAGTCGTGAAATCGTTATCTCAGCCCTCAGAGAGTGGATGGCAGAGCAGGGCAAGCGTGGTCATGTGGCGGTGTCCTGGATGGGTAAGTTTAAGACCGCTGCACAAATGCTGGCCATTATTGGTTTGATTTGGCAGTTTGCGCCCTGGATGGTGATGCTAAGTTATGCATTGTTAGCCATTGCCACTTTGCTGACTGTGGTGTCTATGGTGCAGTATTTCTATGCTGCTCGTACCGAATTGGTTAAATCTTAGTATTCATTGGCTGAATACAAAGCGTTTTAGATAAAAAATAAGCAAACGATTAAAAAGCTTCATTTTTTATGTTGACGCCTCCCGGAACTTCTGTAGAATGCGTCCGTGTTGAGAGGCAACAGCCTAACAAAAAGAGAAGTTCAAAACGCTTCAATATGTTGAAAGTTTTGAATTTAACTAGGGTTTAAAGCTGAAATTTTAAATTTCTAGTAACGCGAGTATAGCTCAGCTGGATGAATGAAAAGACGCAACCTTGCATCTTACATTTAGCCACTAAGTTAAAAAGCAGTATGGAACGCGAGTATAGCTCAGCTGGTAGAGCGCAACCTTGCCAAGGTTGAGGTCACGAGTTCGAACCTCGTTACTCGCTCCAATTTCTCTTTATCTGACTTAGTCAGAGTAGTGTGGCGGAATGGCAGAGTGGCCATGCAGCGGATTGCAAATCCGTCTACCTCGGTTCGACTCCGGGTTCCGCCTCCATTTTCTCAACAAACTCCACATGCGAAAGCAGCCCGATGCCCGGGTGGTGGAA
>NZ_JXYA01000032.1 GCF_000967655.1 Pseudoalteromonas rubra | reverse complement strand
GCCTTAGGTACGCCTTAGGTATAGCTTAGGCACGCCTGCCAATGCTTTTGCACCGGCAGGCAGTAAAAAGCAAACTGCCAGGCTTAAAGATATTTTCTAATTTCTGAGCCTGCGCTACAATCTGGCCACACCCATTGGTTTTGGAGACGTAGTATGGCCATGACAGATGAAGAACTTTTTCTCGCCTCAATGGGGGACGTTGTTCCCTTAGCACAAGACAAAAAAGCAGAGCTCAGACGTCAACAAAACGAACCTACCCTGGCGCAACTTGCACGCAGAGAAGCGGCAGAGCAGGAGCAGGACTTCGATCCTAATTTTCTCTCCACTGAATATGTTGACCTGCTCGATCCACACGATTTGCTTAACTACAAAAAAGATGGTGTTCAGCAAGGGGTATTTAAGAATCTCAGGCTGGGCAAGTATCAGATTGACGCCACGCTGGATTTGCACGGCAAGCCTTTTCGTGAAGCCAGAAAGTCACTGTTTGACTTCATCACCGACTGCCATCAACGCAGTATCCGGGTACTTCTGATCCGTCATGGTATTGGCTTAAAAAGCAAACCCTTTCCGGCTATTCTGAAAAGCTACTGCAACAAGTGGTTGCAGGAGATGCCACAAATACTGGCATTTCACACGGCATTAAGCTGTCATGGCGGTAACGGCGCGACATACGTGCTGTTAAAGAAAAGCGAAGAGAAAAAAGTGGAAAATCGCGAGCGACACGCTAAACGATGATAGCAGCACCTGCTGCTACCTTTTTAACTCTGTGAGGAGGACGTTACGACCACTTCCTCGTCCGCTTCTTGTATAGTATGTTGAGACTCAGCATTAGCCTGATTGAACCACGCCATTACCCCCAACACAATAACGCTAAAAAGCACAACGGAGAGCTTAACGCCACCTTGGTTACTATTCATAAAAAGCGACTCTTTATTATTATTTTCTCATAACTTACTGAATGTAATTAGATGTCACAAGATGTTTTTTTATACAGTGTTTTGTACCATAAAAAATCGCCTCCTGATACCACCGGCCAAAGTACCCAAACATTTACCACCGACAAAGATTTCCAGACGCCTGTAGAGCCTGAAACCGCATGCTCAGCCTTGTGTACCATACCGAGCAATGCGCTATTAGTAACCCACCTGCAAATCCACGCAATGTGACAGAGGCAGTCCCTTTTGCATTGCCTGCATATTTGCAACAATTTGTGCAATGGCTGTTTTCAGGCTCGTCAGCGCCGCAACATGGGGAGTCATAGTGATTTTTGGGTGATCCCAGAATGCATGATCTGCCGCAAGTGGCTCTGCTGCGAATACATCCAGCGTGGCTGCTGCAATTTGCTCATTATCAAGTGCAGCAAGCAAGTCAGCTTCATTAAGATGTGCGCCACGAGCAACATTGATCAGTGCGCCGTGCGAAGGCATCGCCTCAAACAGCGCTTTATTCAAAATGCCGTGCGTCTGGGCCGTCAGAGGTAACAGACAGACGACATAATCACACTGTGATGCAAATTCGCTTAACTGTGCCTGTCCCCAGAATTGCCTAATGCCCTCCAGTGCTTTTTCGCTTCTTGACCAGCCCAATACCTCAAAACCATTACGTTGCAGCTTAGTAGCGGCCACCTGCCCCAGCTGACCAAGCCCGAGTATCCCAACCCGGTTTCCAGCACTGGCTCTTTTAGGACGCCACAGCCGCTGTTGTTGCTGACGATAATACAAGCCCAGGCGCAGCTTATGAGCCAGCACATGTCCCAGTACATATTGTGCCATGTCGTCGGCCAGCGCGGGATCAACAATGCGACACACCTGCACATCAGCCGGTAAAGCAGATAACGCGATGCCATCGACCCCGGCACCAAACGACTGGACAACTTTGAGATTTGGTAATTGTTGCCACAACGACTCAGGCGCATTCCAGGCCAATACAAACTCAATCTCGGCCAGTTCACCGGCATCGGGCCACTCTCTTACGTCCACATCCGGCAGACTCGCGCGTAACTCTGCCATCAGTTTGCTGTTGTCTCTGCCCGTTACACAGACTAATAATGCCATGCTCTTTCCTTTGTTCTGTTTTAACCGTCACTACTTTAGCAAAAAATCTAACCTTCAGGTGTACTTACGCGACGGCCATCAAACTGACATACAGTTGCAACTTGTTTGTCATGGAGAGTTTTTAATCTTGATGAAAAGCGGTTATAAAACTTGAGAATCGATATATGATCAGTGTTGATAAGGTCATTGAAGCAAACCTGCCTCAATTAGAAAATTCACCAAAAGTAAAAGGCTTAGTTAAGAAAGGCCTGGGTTACTTATTGCACGAGCAAGAGTTTGTCGCCTTTGCAGATACCTACCCTCACCTCCAGGGGCTCGAGTTTGTTGAGCAGGTACTGGAGGAGCTGGACTTTGATGCGCGCTTCAAACCTAAACAAATAGAACACATACCCAGCGAGGGCAGTGTCGTGATTGTGGCCAACCACCCAATCGGCTCATTAGATGCACTGGCGTTGATCAAAGTACTGGCGCAGGTACGCCCGGACCTGAAAGTCGTTGCCAACAGAATGCTGATGTCCATTACCCCCATGCACTCGCTGCTGTTGCCGGTAGACAATCTATCCGGGGCGAGTCGCAAGCAGGAGCTGGCCAATATCCAGCACCACCTCAAACAGGAAGGCGCCTTACTTATTTTCCCTGCCGGTGAAGTGTCCCGGCTTGGACCTACGGGCATCAAAGATTGTAAGTGGAATTCAGGCTTTTTACGTATGGCCAAAAAAGCCAACTGCCCTATTTTGCCCATCTATATTAAGGCCAAAAACAGCCCGCTGTTTTACGGCACGTCTATGATCTACAAACCTTTAGCCAGCCTGCTGCTGGTTAAAGAAATGTTTAAACAGCGACAAAAGTCACTGGAATTTGAAATTGGTGCCAGCATTCCACCAGCTTCTTACTTGCTGGAAAATCTTAAAGACAAAGAGATAGTGGCCCTGATCCGCAAGCAGCTGTACCGGCTGACATCAAAGAAATCTTTGCCGCTGAAAACTCAGACGCCCATTGCGGTACCGGAATGTAAAAAAGACCTCAAGCAAGCCATTGAAAGCTGTGAGCGGCTAGGTGAAACCCAGGATGGCATGCAAATCTACCTTTATCAGTATCAAGGCAGCTCTCCTGTCTTCCGCGAGCTGGGTCGGCTAAGAGAAATTGCCTTTCGTGCGGTCGGAGAAGGCAGCGGCAAACGCCGCGATATCGACAAATACGACATGTATTATCAGCACCTGGTATTATGGGATGCCAAACAATTGGAGCTGGTCGGCGCGTATCGACTCGCAAGCGCCCAAACCGTGCTCGATCACCAGGGCGCGGAAGGATTATATACGACCAGTTTATTTAATTATTCTGAGCACATGCAGCCCTACTTCGAGCATGGTCTGGAGCTGGGCCGAAGCTTCGTGCAACCCAGATACTGGGGACGCAAAAGCCTGGATTATTTGTGGTACGGAATTGGCGCATTTGTAAAGCGCTACCCACAACATCGTTATCTGTTTGGCGCGGTCAGTTTGTCCAATGCACTGCCGGATAAAGCTAAAGCCATGCTGATTTACCACTACCAGCATTACTTTGCCAATCTGTCACCTCTTGCCACACCCAAAAACGAGTTCAAATTTACGCCATCACAGCAGCAGGCCTTTGCGCAGTTATTTTGTGGTCATGATGTTAAAGAGGATTTTGCCGAGCTCAAGCACATCATGGCGAACATGGGCGCGCAGGTGCCAACGCTGTTTAAACAGTATACCGAGCTGTGTGAGCCAGACGGGGTAAACTTTCTGAGTTTCAGCATTGACCCTGACTTTAACAATTGTATTGACGGCCTGGTATTGGTAGACCTTACCCGCATCAAGGCGCAAAAAGCCAAGCGATACCTGGGAGAAAATATCTACGGCTGATTTGTGCAGTGGCCTTAGTTTTATTTATACTCGCGCTCGGAAATTAAAATTTGCGAGCGCACATGTTAAAAACGCTTCTTCAACTCATTATTTTTGCCATTGTTTTTCTGGCAGTCACCGCGTACCAGGAACTCGGTATGCTGGCGGACGATGGCCAGGCTCCGGCGCCGTATTTTTCGCTGCCTTTACTAGAACAATCTGCACAGCGAGTGTCCATTAAGTCGCTGCAAGGGCAGCAATCAGTCGTCTATTTCTTCGCCCCCTGGTGCAGTATTTGTCGTTACAGCATGCCTAACCTCAACAAACTACATGAGCAAGGTAAAGTGAATGCGGTGGCAATAGCGCTGGATTTTAAGAGCACGGACGCGGTCCACGCCTTTGTCGATGACCTGGCGCTAAGCATGCCAGTATTGCTTGGCACTCACCACACAGGCTCAGATTACAAGGTTAAGGCCTACCCCACCTATTACGTGTTGTCTGCTGACCTTAAGGTAGTCGAGCGCTCTGTGGGTTACTCCAGCGAGCTGGGGATACGCGCCAGACTTTAGGCTAGTAAGTGTAAGAAAGTGTTTGAGTTGTCGACAATTTCTTACCCTTAGGTAAAACAAAGGTACGATTTATTCTCATACACTAGTCCCAACTCTTATTCAGCTTAGATTCAACAAGGGACTAACATGACGCGCTCGTCACTCAAAAAACCGTTTGCACTGTCTCCGATTATGCTATGCATGGCATTTCAGATACAGGCAAACACCAACGCAGACATAGAACACATTGAGGTGCATTATAAGCGCAGCTCAATCACCTCTGAGATCACAGAAGACACAGAAAAACTGATTGAGATGCCCGGCGCAATGGGCGATCCGTTGCGGGCTGTGTATGCATTACCCGGTGTGGTTGCCGCCGGTGGCTCCATGAGTGAACCCGCCGTACGCGGCTCTTCGCCAAGCGACAACATGTTCGAAGTGGACTTTATGCCTGCGGGTTACATTTTCCACGACTTTGGCAGCTCAATCTTCAATCGCTATATCATTCAGGATTTTCAGCTTTACTCAGCAGGCTACGGCAGCAGCTACAGTAACGCAACGGGCGCAGTGTTTGACGTCACCCTGCGCAACCCCAAATATCAGCCAATCACCACCACACTCGATCTCACCATGTTCAATGCCGGTGTCTTTGTGGAAGGTCAGCTTAGCGACAGCACGGCTTTCTATGTCTCGGGGCGCAAAAGTACCCTCCCCTTGTTCTTTGAAGAAGGTGAAGAGCTCGAAGATGACGACGGAGAGCCAACCGGTGTGATCATCAATGATGCGCCGGACGATCACGACTATCAGGGCAAGTTTTTGTGGGATATTAACGCCAACAACACCCTGACCTTCAACTTTACCGGCGCAGAAGACTCCGCAGCAGCCGGGTTTAACGAACGCTCCGAGCTGGCGCAAAAGACCCCGGAGTTTCAGGGGGACGCGCGATTTATCAGGGAGTTCAACAGCCAGAACGTGTTGTGGGACCATTATAATGACAAGCTGCATCTGCGTGTGGGGATAGGTGCACTGGATCATTCAGGGCGACTGGAATATGGCCGCCGCGCCACAGTTTCTGCTGGCTATTTTGAAGAAGAGTCGGAAAAACAATATACCTACAAGGCACGCCTGAACTACCGTATCAACCCAGCTCATCAGCTGGTTTTAGATGCTGCTTACTTTGATAACGAAACAGAATATAGCTACGACACCTTCCAGTACTTGTGTACTGAACTGGACCCCGACTGCGACCTGAAAAAAGGTGAGCGGATCAACGGCAAGCGCAGCATAGACATTGACAGTGGTTTTGTTGGCCTGGCGCATATCTGGCAACTCAGCGATGACTGGCAGAGCGAGCTGGGAGTGCAAAGTCAGCATAATAAATACACCGATGAAACCTTCACCTCACCTCGTCTGGCGATCAGTTACTATGTGACGGAAGACAGCACCATCAGTGCCAAGGCGGGTCGCTACAACCGCATGCAGAATGTGGAATACATTTTGCCAGAAATTGGTAACCCCAAGCTGAAATCTCAGGTGTCGGATCACTATACGCTGGGCTTCAGTCAGCAACTGGAGAATGAGTGGAGCTGGTCAATTGAGGGATATTATAAAACTATGGATGATCTGCCGCTTGCCATCGACGACGGCCCCAATGCGGCTGATTTGTATAGCAACGACGCTGAAGGACGCGCCTATGGTGTAGACCTGCTGATCAACAAAAACAAGACCGATAACTGGTATGGCTGGGTAGCATTGAGCTATGCCAAAAGTGAGCGCACCGATCTCAGCCAGAATATCACCCGCGACTATTTCGCCGATACGCCGCTGGTGTTTAATGCCGTATTCCATTACGAGATCAATGAAAAGTGGCAAGGTGGTTTTAACTTTACCGCACGCAGTGGCCAGGCCTATACCCCCATTGTTGGCGTCAGAGAAAACCCCGACCACGATGGCCGCTTTTTACCTGTCTATGGCGAGCCCTTTTCAGAGCGGTTCAAAGTGTATCACCGCCTGGATATTCGCTTTGAGCGTAAAACCGAACTATTCGGCAACGATGGCAAGCTGATCTTTGAACTCATGAATGCATATGGCCAGGAAAACATTGCCTATATTGACCTGGACTACGACAGAGTTAAGTCCGTTAACGACCTGTATATAGAAGAAGAGGAAGATGATTTCTCTATCCGCCCGTCGATTGGGTTTAGCGTGACCTTCTAATACTTTCCTTGAAAAGGCCGGACGCAGGCAATTGAGGCTTGCGTTTTCGGCCTTCTCCTTGCATGATCGGCGCCTTTGATAGTCCGGAGACCTGAACCATGCCAAAAGCCTGTGCTTACCACATTTTAGTTAAAACCGAAAAAGAGTGTCTTGCTATAAAAGCTAAGCTTGCCAAAGGCGGCGACTTCAACAAACTGGCCAAACAGCATTCTTTGTGTCCATCGAAAAAGCGCGGTGGTGACCTTGGTGAGTTTAATAAAGGCGATATGGTTAAAGCATTCGATGATGTGGTGTTCAAAAAGCCACTTTATGAAGTCCACGGCCCGGTCAAGACTAAATTTGGTTACCACCTTATCAAAACAGTCTATCGCTCCTAAGGCGTCATCGGTTTTCTCAATCATGGCCATCGATTTTTGGCGGTTTCATTTTGCACGCGGGCCGATATACTGATTAGCAATGAAAATGATTTGGAGACCCCTATGTTTACTGTGATTTTTGGCCGTGAAGGCTGCCCTTATTGTGTCCGTGCAAAAGACCTGGCAGAGCGCCTCACCAACGAACGCGACGATTTTAAGTTTCGCTACATTGATATCATCAAAGAAGGCGTCAGCAAGGCCGATTTGGAAAAATCCGCAGGCAAGCCTTGTCCAACGGTACCGCAAATTTTCGTCGACCAGGACCACATTGGCGGCTTTACCGAGTTTGAAGCTTATGCCAAAGAGAATCTGGGCCTGTATCAGTAACACAGTGCCGTATCATCCTTGCCTGAGTCGCCATTAAGCTGCAATTCAGGCATGATTTTCCCTTAAAAATAGCCACTTACCTGCCAATCTAACAGCTCAAAAAAATAAATAAGTTTATTTTTTGACCAATATCAAATACCTACAAAATTAGTGCCAATTTATGCAAGCAATTGTTTTTTCTTTGCTGTACAATGCCGCCTCTTTTAACTTGTTGAGGCGCATTAATGTCAGAACCAGTCACGTTTGAATCTTTAGATCTTTCTCCTGCAATTTTAAAGGCAGTCGAAGAGCTGGGATATCAATCACCTTCTGAGATCCAGGCTCAATGTATACCGTTATTGCTAGAAAGAAAGGACGTGCTGGGACTAGCGCAGACGGGTACGGGCAAAACGGCGGCGTTCGCGTTGCCGCTATTAAACAATGTTGACGCATCCGTTAAGCAACCACAGATATTAGTATTGACTCCAACACGCGAACTGGCTTTACAGGTCGCGGAAGCCTTCAACCAATACGCTAAATACACCAAAGGTGTTGAAGTATTGGCTCTGTACGGCGGACAAAGCTATGGCGTGCAGCTAAGTGCACTGCGCCGTGGCGCACAGATCATTGTGGCAACACCGGGTCGTTTGATTGACCATATTAACCGTAAGACCATTGATTTGTCGGATCTGAAAGCCTTAGTGCTGGACGAAGCCGATGAGATGCTACGCATGGGCTTTATCGATGATGTTGAAAGCATCATGGAAAAAACACCAGTAGAGAAGCAAACCTGTTTGTTCTCTGCAACCATGCCAAAGCAGATCCAATCTATTTGTTCTAAGTACTTAGATAACGCAGAACAAGTAAAAATCACGCCACGTAACTCGACTGTTGACACAATTGAGCAAGTTTACTGGCGTGCAACGACGCATAAAAACAAAGCCATCGTACGTTTCTTAGAAGCGGAAGAATACGATGCGTCTATCGTGTTTGTGCGCACTCGTAACGACACCGTTCAGCTGGCTGAACTACTTGAACGCGAAGGTTTCTCTGCGGCACCACTGAATGGTGACATGAACCAGCAAGCCCGTGAGCGTACGGTAGAGCGTCTGAAGAGCGGTCTGTTAGACATCGTTATCGCAACTGACGTTGCGGCGCGTGGTCTGGACGTAGATCGTCTGAGCCTGGTTATCAACTATGATATCCCGCAAGACAGCGAAGCTTATGTACACCGTATCGGCCGTACAGGTCGTGCTGGTCGTAAAGGTAAAGCTATCCTGTTCGTGAAAGGTAATGAACGTTACCTGCTACGTAACATCATGCGTCATACCCGCTCTGACATCGAGCAGGTTGAGCTGCCTAACGCGAAAGTCGTTGAGCAAAAGCGTATTGAAGCACTACAAGGCAAGTTAAGCCTGGCGCTGGATCACAAAGACATCGAGTTCTTCAGTGAAGTAGCACAGGGCATGGCTGAAAAGCTGGAACTGAGCCAAACTGAGCTGTCCGCTGCTCTTCTGTGCCTGGCACAGCAGCAGTCACCACTGAAAGTTCAGGAAATTCAGGTGCAACGTGAACGTCGCGAACGCGATGGTAACCGTGACGGTAACCGCGAGCGTCGTGGTGAACGTGGTGAACGTGGTGAACGTGGCGAGCGTGGTGAACGCAAAGGCAATGCACGTCGCAACACGGGCCCTATGGATACCTATCGTATCGAAGTGGGTCGTGAGCACGGCGTACAGGTCAAGAACATTGTTGGTGCGATTGCAAACGAAGCTGATATTTCAAGCAAGTTTATCGGTGAAATCCGTTTGTTTGACGAGCACAGCACCGTTCAGCTGCCTCAGGATATGCCAGCAGATACGCTGTCACACTTCCAGAGCGTTTACATTTGTCAGCGCCCAATGAAGATGACCAAGAGCACGCACCCTGCCGATCAAGGCAATGGTGGCGAGCGTCGCGGTGGTGAACGTCGTTCAGGCGGTCGTGATGAGCGTCGCTTTGAAGGTCGTGGCGAACGTGGCGAAGGTCGTGGCGAAGGCCGTGGTGACCGCAAGCGCAGCTTTAAAGATCCACGTGGTGACAAGCGTGACAACAAGCGCAAAGAGCGCGGCGAGATCAGCTTTTCATAAGCTGATTTAGACGAAAAAACCGCTTCACTTGAAGCGGTTTTTTTATGCCTGTAATTTAATGCCCTAAATGAAATGCCAAGCGCTCATCGCAATGGCTACTTGATCCAGTCGCGCGGATCGAATCGATAGTACTCACTCAACAGATTAAATAATTCGGGATTTTCCTGTTTCAGTTGCAGTGGCTTTTCAATAAAGGTTTCGGTGATCACGGCAAAAAACTCCGCTTCGTTGGTCGCGCCATATTCATGCACCACATGCGGCATATGATACGCCAGCTGAGTTTTTAGTTGCTGATAGGCCCGAGACAACACCTCCCCCCATTTTTTGTAACTCATGCCTTTTGGCAACTGAGGCGTGCCATTGGTTTGACCGGTTTGCTGATCCAGTTGATGGGCAAATTCGTGAAATACCAGATTATGCCCGTCTTCCGGTAGCCGGTTGCCCTCCAGCACATCATGCCAGCTCAGCACCAGCGTGCCGCCGGGCCAGGACTCGCCCTGCCGCACCACAGTATGAAAGCTCACCAGCCCTGCACTGTCACGGCTATTTTGCCCGGCATAGTAGCTGCTGGGGTACAGTAAGATCTCTTTGACATTGGGATACAGTGGCCATTGTTGATTGAGTACCAGCAGGCAGGCATCTGCCGCGATGATCAGTGCCATAGCCCGATTGGTTTTCAGGCCGTCACGGCCAAGTAACCGCTTCTCACCCAAAAACCACAGAATATGGCGCTCAAGGCGCGCTCTTTCTGCATCCGTCATATTACGATAGATGGGCATATAACGCAGCAAAACCTGCCTGTCTAACTCGCTAAGTGACTGCGTTTTATATTTATGTTGCCAGTAAGCGCGCTTGATATCGTCGAGCCGCCAGTAGATGGCACAGAACACCACCAGGGCAAGGAGTAAACTGATTTCTGTCATTGGTTTTTACGCGTTGATATTTTACTTTGAGATGCGCCTTGCAGGCAGCCTTTTCAAGCAGGATTTGTTAAAATCCTCAGCACTTTAAGAAATATCTAACAGTATCAAGTCCGTATGTCTCTGCCCATTGAACAGATCAAAGCCGATTTTTGTCACTTGCTATCTTCTGGTAACGTCATTGTGGCCGCCGCCACCGGCTCAGGAAAATCCACACAGCTTCCTGTCTGGGCAGCCCAACAAGGTCGGGTATTGGTGATCCAGCCCCGACGAATAGCTTGTACCTCGTTGGCTGAGTATGTTGCCGAGCAACAAGGCAGTGGGCTTGGTGAACAGATAGGCTATGCTATTCGCTTTGAAGGCCAGTTTAGTCCAAACACCCAGGTCGTCTTTGTAACGCCGGGTGTGGCACTGCGCTGGTACTTTGAAAACCGCCTGAGTGATTTTGCCATCGTTATGCTGGATGAGTTCCATGAGCGGCGCTGGGATATGGACCTGTTACTGGCCATGCTAAAGCAACAGGGAGAACATCGCCTGGTCGTAACGTCTGCCACCTTGTCAGCAGAGCGGCTGGTCAGTTACCTCGAGGCGCCTTTGCTAACGTCCAAAGGCAAGATGTTCGATGTGGAAGAGCGATTTCTTGCTAAGGATATGCGCGCTATGCCAAGTCGCGACAATCTCAGTGACAGAGTCAAAGCGGCCTGCGAGTATGCGCTGCACCATACCCGTGGCGACATTCTGGTTTTCCTTCCCGGCAAAGGCGAAATCGTGCAATGCGCCGCTCAGCTCAAAGCACTCGATGCTTTGGTTGTCCCCCTGTTCAGTGGCTGTGCGCCAGATGATCAACGGCTTGCCCTGCATCAGCAGCCCAGACAAAGGATCATTTTGGCAACCAATGTGGCAGAGACCTCGCTGACCATTCCCAATATTACCTGTGTTATCGACTCGGGCCTGGAGCGGCGCACACACCTGAGAAATGGCAAAACAGTACTGGGCCTGGATGCCATCGGCAGAGATTCTGCAAAACAGCGCCTGGGGCGCGCCGGACGGACTCAGGAAGGACTCTGTCTGCGCCTGTATGGACAATATGCGCCCCTGATAGAGAGAACCCCACCCGAAGTACAAAGAGAGGCGCTCACAGAGCTGGTATTGGCTGCTGGCTGTGCCACGGATGGTATCGACTCGCTGAGCTTCATCGACCCGCTGCCAGCCAGTTCAGGGCAAAAAGCACTCGACCTGCTCAGAAAAATCGGCGCGCTTGACGCACAAAGCCGTGCCACCGAGCTTGGTAAACGGCTCTACCCTTTGCCTGTCGATGTTGAACTGGGTCACCTGATAACCAAAATGCCGGATAACCGCCTGCGCCAGGCAATGATAGATGCCGTGGCTGTGATGTCGGTGCCGGCACGGGTATATCAACTACCAAGCTCAGCAGAGCAGCTTGACGCCCTCAGCAAGGCGCTGCCCCACAGCTGCGACCTGGAGCTGGTGATCGCACTGCTCAGAGGCAAAGCGCCTGGTATTCGCGCAGAGGACGACGCCCTGCGTGAAGCCAGACAGTTCAGCACGCAACTGAGAGAGGCCTTTTCTTTGCCCCCACTGGACAAAGCAGCCAGCTATGACCGCGATGCATTACTCAGCGCAATTGCCTCAGTACGCCCTGACTGGCTATATATCAAAAAGGACAACCGTCGCGGTGGCTTTAGCAATGGTCAGGGTGAAGTGGTGCCAGCAAAAGAATCCCGTGTGCCAGACACATGTGCAGCTATGCTGGTTTTGGATACCTATGCGCTCGCAGGTAAAGGCGTTAAACAGGCAACCACCCTGGCCACGCTGGCCGCACCTGTCTCGCTTTCTCTGCTCACTCAGCATGCGCCCGTCGACAGTAACCTGATAAAGGCTTTTCAGCAGGAAGACGAAGTTTGGGTCGAACTGGCCAGTACCTATGCGGGTGTCGATTTAGCCCGGCAACATCTGCGCGCAACGGGCAAACACCTTATTCCGGCCTGCGTCAAACTAATTGAACAAGACCAGTTATTTGCTGGCGTATTTCAACAGGTCGGTGACATGCTGGCCTACCAACAGCTCTACCTGCAACATCAACAGCAACCATTGCCTCCGATGCCTGACGCTGTACAGTGGCTGTCTCAGACCTTAACGGACCTGGGTCTAGAAACTCAGCAAGACCTTGCATTAATTGAAGCCGAAGATTTGTTCTACCAACCCATTGAAGACTGGCTCATCACGCCCTTTATCGACCAGTTTCCACTTGAGGTTGTGCTACCTGAACTAACCATGTCAGTGACTTATAGCTTTACCGCCAAACGTATTATCCTTGAATACCGCAAAGGAAACCGCAAAGACGCCCCCAAACGCTGGGAATTACCCGCCTGGTCAGGGTTTAAAATACGCTATAAAAAGGCCAGTAAAGTGGTGGATGTGAAGTGATAAGACAAAAATAGAAACACATAAAAAGAGGTTTAAAATATAAAAGGCGCATTTCATCTTAATATTGAATGCGCCATATAATAAATTTAAAACCTGCAGCCTATGGTATAGTGCATATTAAAGTACACCAGCTCATGCCTGATGCAGCACCGCCGATTTTCTTGGTTTGGTCTTTATCTAATGACTGTTCTGGGTATGACAAAGACTTAATCGTCTTTTTCTTAAGATTGATTTTCATAGTTAATTCCTTTAGTTAAAACTTCTCTAAACTGAGCCCACCACCTCCACTACTCAAGTGTTAATTTAATAACAAATGAGACGCAATGAACCTCAAAATAAAAACCTTTTTGCAAATAAGGCGGGTTAAAATTAACAAAAAAACACTAAAGCGTCAATCTGACAGAACAGATTTATGATTTTTTTCATAGAAAAACGCTAATTTCGGCTCTAAGGGACCCTTAATAATTGAGGTCTTCCAAGCCCATGTATTCACGTATCGCCCATCGTAATTACTCCTCTGCCAAAACATAATCGCTTCGTCGTCTACCTCTTTAGCAAATCTGTGGGAAGATTAGTGGCCAATACCCTGAGTGCTTTATTAAAGCTTTTTAGGGCAACATGACACCAATCAGCCTTTGAAGTTCGCCTATCCGTGAGGCCTTTTACTTGGATTTATAAAAATGACGTTTACCAGTATTTCAATAGCCCGCACAGGTAGCCTGTGAGTGGTATGCATTTATCAGGCAAGATAATGGCCAGTTTAACAAAGAACAATTGGAGGGGCTTAGGCGAGTTGTATTGAGCAAAAGCGAAGGCGTGCGTTCATACACGAGCATTGACTGACCGAGAATACTGACGAGAATCCGTAAGGCCCTCAATCGAAGTTGCCCTGCACACTTTCCAGGGTATCCTTCTCGGCATTTAATATTATATGTGGATTGTGCCTGGAGGAGAACGGATGCAGCTACAGCCTGCTATAAGAATTAACTGTATTAAAACGACTAAATTATAAAAGGGCCTGATCCGGCCCTTTTAAAAAGCAAGCTATTTTATAAATTCAGTAATTCCTTAATAGAAACCACCCTTTACCATATACGTCTTTGGCTCAGAAATATAAAATACTAATTACGCTAAATAATTATTACCCACCGTTCTTATTCCAGCTCCGGTTGAGCTCGGACATAGCATTATGTGCGCTTTCTTTTTCTCTTTGATGTGCTTCTTTGGTAATACAACGACGAGTATACATATTCGAGCCTGTTTTCTTCACGGTTCGGCAGATATAATTTTTATCTTTTTCTACCTTAGCCAGCTCCGCCCGCTCGTCTTGCTTTGACTGCTTTGCCCCTTCTGACATCTGGCAGGCAGTTAAACTAAATAGTATAGATAATCCCAATATAATCTTATTTATTTTCATTATTAAGTCCTTTCTCTAATTAAGCAATTGATTGCTATCATTATCCTGGGCTTATTTCCAAAATATGTCAAGACTTCATGTTGTAAGTAACCCGGAAAAACAACGAACTTGCCAGAATAAGGTGCAACTGAAAAACCACCATAGTCGAAGGTGGGTTTAAAGTTCGAAAATCCCTTATCATAGGGGTTCATTTGGATCCGCCTTGGGTCGTATATTTGTAAAAAGCCACTTCTTGGAAATTCCGGTGGTGGTGGATCACCAGCATCCACATAATAGATCATTGACCAGGAACATTGACCATGATCATGCAATGTTTTGGTGCCTCCGTAGCGGGTAATATGAAACCAGGATTCAATCTCAAAATGAAGCTGAC
Source organism: Pseudoalteromonas rubra (assembly GCF_000967655.1). Lineage (GTDB taxonomy): Bacteria > Pseudomonadota > Gammaproteobacteria > Enterobacterales > Alteromonadaceae > Pseudoalteromonas > Pseudoalteromonas rubra_A. Next base: position 113,221 of record NZ_JXYA01000032.1, on the reverse strand, counting down.
TTAATTCAGCACGAGTCATCTTGCCTGTCTCAAGTATCCAGGAAGTCAGCACACCGTTCATGTGCTGCTTAATTTCAGCTATTTCTGGGTAGTGCGTGAGAGAGAATAAATCGCCTGGGCTATCGTAAATATCCCCCTGCGTGGTATTGATCCGAGTCAGGTTTCTATAGCCTTCCTTCTCCAATGAGAAAAATAGCTGTGTCAGCCCTTTATTTAACTCTTCTACGCCCGTTAATTCCCCCTCTAAAACGGGGGTTGCAAAGCAAATTCTGGGTTTTGCATTTATCTTCATAATAAATAAAAAGAGCGCATATAATGCGCTCTTTCCTCAGTTTAACTAATTTTTAAATTAGAACTTGATGTCATACTGTACGTATAAGAAACGACCAATGTTGTTGTATACATCCTGGTCATAGAAAGGCCAGTCATCAACTTGGCTGAACGGAGGTTGTTCGTCAAACAAGTTACGAATACCCACAGTTACCTTGTTCTTATCGTTGATATGATAAGCCGTTGTTACGTCAAATTCGATGTAATCATCAATCTTCTGCGGTCGACCATAATTCAGGTATGTTGTTGCATTAGTTTCTGGGTCAATTTCTGTCTCAACATCGTAGTGACCGATTGCATTACACGTTTTGTTTTCTGTATCGAAACGGTCGTACTGGTCGTAACCAGGCAAGTAGCGAACATTCACTGATGTTGTGAAATCACCCGTCTCAAGCGTTGCGCCAAGGTTCAGGCGGAACTCGTACTCAGCATCCACTGTACGCTTACCCGTTTGGTCACACAGCGGTTGAACCGCGTTTGACTGACGGTTTTGCTCTAAGTATTGCTCAAAACGCAGGTTAGTAGACAGCGCACCAAAACTAAGCTCAGTTGCATAAGTCAGGTTATAGTTAATACCTTTAGCATCTGCACTTGATAAGTTTTGATAGTTTGACTGTACATAACCTTGGCGTAAACCATCATCCAGACGGCCTGAAGAGTTACGAATAACCAGGCCAGCAACCGCAGGGTCACCTACCGCTTCGGCAGCGAGGATGTCCTGAACAGACAGTTCATCAATGATGTTCTCGATTTCCAGTGACCAGTAGTCAACAGTTAGTGCCAACTCGTCAGTCACATCCCAAACTACACCAATGTTGTAAGAATCTGATGTTTCTGGCTGTAAGTTAATGTTACCACCAGACTTAGAGTTGATTTCTGTACCGTTACAATCCGAGCTATCTGGATTACCGGCAGCTCTTGCAGCATTACACAGCGTTGTATCAACCACACCATTTCGTACACCTTCTGAAGTAGCAGTGTACAGATCATCAAGACCTGGTGCTTTAAAGCCAGTACCCCAAGAGGCACGTAACATCAGAGAGTCAAGTACGCGATAAGATGCTTTCACTGAGTAAGTAGACTCCGAAGCATCGTCAACACCCCAGTCAGCTTTATCCTGACGTGCCGCCAGACTCAGCTCTAGGTCCTCAATAACCGGAAGAGAAAGCTCCACGAATACAGCTTCATTTTTCATGAAACCGCCACCATTAGAACCAGCGCCACCGATTACCTGACTAGCAACAGAAGCCGGATCAGAACGGTCAAGATAGCTTTCACGACGATAATCGATACCAGCAGCAACACCTACTACGCCACCTGGTAATTCCCAGTTTGTCAGGCCAGATAAAGTCGCACTACTGAACGACACTTCATATTCAGATGTTCTGTGGATAGACGTTTGAAGACCTTCACAGAAGTCTTTTAGCTCTGCAGAGTTACAGTCATTGATCTTGAACGGGTTCAACGTACCGTCGTTAAATGCAGCAGCTAACTCGCTGCGCAGCAACTGGCCTCGTTTACCAATCTGACGGTTAGTCAGGCGAGCAAAACCAAGATCATAATCTACAACCCAATCATCGTTAATCAGATATTCAAAACCAACGACTGCTTCAAATGTTTCGTTTGTATTGTCTTTTTCACGATTTGGGAAGTCCAGGTAACGACGACCAACATAGGCACTAGCAGTTTGCTCATTACCATTTTCGTCGATATATTTCGTACCATTTGCAATCTCATCAGCAATCTTAGCGCCCAATTCAGGATTGTCTTTGTAACGATCATTCATTAGGAAGTCTTTAAGATACGGGCTCTGAGATACATCAGCCTCACCTGGCGCAGGGGCGTTCGAGCTCAGCGTATAAGCACGAGAATAACGGAACTGCGAGTCCAGAGTCAGGTTATCGCTCCACTGGTGTGTAATCGTAGTCATAATTGACTGGCGGTCACTTTGTGGCTGGAAAGTGTATAAAGGTGCAAAGTCATAAGCACACTTACCGTTCGATCTGATGTTGCTTTCTGGACAGTCAGCCCATACTTTATCATCACCTGAATCCGGAGCAGAACCAGCATTTAGACCTAGGAAACCAGGCACACCGTAGTTAGAGCGGCCTTCACCACCTTCTTGTCCTTCGATAAAGGCTGTACCACCCATCTCACGGTCTTTTGCCATGATAGGACGACGTTCGAAATAATCTAGTGCAAACAAAATGTTAGTTTTGTCGCTAGAAGCACCAGCAGTCAGTGAGAACTGAAGTTCTTCACCATCTCTGTGCTCAGTTGCCAGACCGTATTTCGCTTTTGCTTCTACGCCCTGATAATCTTTTTTAGTGATAACGTTAACAACACCCGCTACCGCATCTGAACCGTATACGGCAGATGCACCGTCAGGTAGTACGTCGATACGCTCAACCGCCGCCATTGGAATTTGGTTAACATCGGTGAATACGCCGCCAGCTGAGTTTTTAGCAATACGACGGCCGTTTAATAGTACCAGAGTATAGCTAGAATCAAAACCGCGTAGACCAATCGAAGACGCACCAGCAGACTGGTTTAGTGTTTGAGATTCGTTAAAACCACCTGATGCTGCGCTGTTACGCAGGAATTCAGCAACAGTTGATACACCCGTTTTTTCGATTTCAACGGCTGTGAATACAGTTACCGGTGTAGCTGTTTCCATATCAGTACGGCTGATACGAGAACCAGTAACCTGAATACGTTCAACTTCTTTTGCGCCTTCTTCTTCAGCTTGTACTTGCGTAGCAAATGCAACTGTAGAAGCAGAACCAAATGCAAGTGCTAAACGCACTGCCTTCGAGATCTTGCTATTTAACATTTGTTTTCTCCCTGGCTTTAAATTTTTCTTTTAAAGCATTGTTTTTATGTATTTTCTTAACTTCATATGGGTAACAAGTGAGTACACTTTTAGCCATATTGGTGAAACATACTAATCGCATGAAAAACAAAAGGTCAACAAGCTTTTTTAAAATAGAAACAAAAAACCCAAAAAGGAAACAAAAAATCACTTTAAAAACAATGGTTTACACACATTAAATTATCTCTCTCATAAACAGGTTGATTTTTAAGCGATTTAGAGGAGAGATCACTCATTTTTCGGCTCCAGAATAGCCACACCCAATATCTGCTGTTCAAGTTTTTGTTGTTCAAATTTTTGAAGGCGTTTTGAAGGTGTTTAGAAAAATCGACGTTGAGTTGATGAAGTGAAGAACAAGGGGTTACTGATTATTGCTTTAAACAAAACAATTAAAAATACCTTTTTATGCAACAAAAAAGCCCCTGCATAATGCAGGGGCTCGTTAGAAATCTACTTTATCAGGCAGAATTAGAAAGTGTAATCTGCTTGTAGGTAGAAGGTACGACCGTATGCGTCAGCGTAACGTGGGTCGTAACCAACCTGGTGACCAGCTGCCGCGTTCAGAGTGAACGGAGGCTCTTTGTCAAATAGGTTCTTAATACCGAATGCAACATTTGCGTTGTCACCGAAAGCATATGCCAGGCGGTAGTCGAACGTCATGTATACCGGAACGTGCTTCTGGATAACACTACCGTCTACCGCAGAATCCCAGTCGTCTGCTTTAGCAACGTAGAAGCTTACGTCTGCAGATGCATCAGTGTAACCGCTGCGCGCCTTAAGGTTCAGGCTGTGCGTGAAGTCACCGTGAGTTAAGGTATTGTTGAAGTTGATGATGTTGCGGAATGCAACTTCTTCATCAGTACCCACTTTACCCAGGCTGGTATCCCATACGTCAGTTGTACCTACACGCAGACTTTCGTCTTCAATCATGTATGTACCCATCAGGCTAGACTTCAGCTCACCAAACGAGAAGTTAGTAGTGAAATCTACGTGCCAGTCGATACCAGAAGTACGAGATTGACCAACGTTACGTGCAGGCTGAATGATAGCAAGTACTGTGTTACCTGTACCACGGTCAACTTTAGTTGTGAACAGCTCATCATAAGTGACCGGGTCACCGAAGATTTGGTTCTGAGTCAGACGGCGAACTTCGTTCTCCATCTCGATGTTCCAGTAGTCAAGGCCGAAGCTTGTGCCTGTGTCACCCGCCCATACGAAACCGAAAGTGTATTGCTTAGACGTTTCTGGCTGAAGATCTTTCTCACCTTCACGGTAAACATCATACTGCAGCTTGTCCTGGTGGCAGTAACGAGCCTTTTCAGGGGCAAGACCAGCTGGACAATCGTATGGAGATGCTGTTACACCGAACTCAAGACGAGGAGCCGCGATTTGACGCATGGTTGCAGCTTTAAAGCCTGTACCATAGCTTGCACGTAGCAATAGCTCGTCAGTTGGACGGTAAGAGATACTTACTTTGTAAGTTGTATCATCAGCACTGTCGTTTACAGTCTGGTTACCAGTACGTTTTGAGTCAGTGATTTCACCGATTTCGTCGTAACGCAGTGAACCAGTCACTTCCAGATTCTCCATTACTGGCACAATCACTTCGGCAAATGCACCGTAGCTGTCACGCTCCAGGTCGAACTCAGTACCCGCAGATTCGAACAGCACGATTTCAGCGTTCTGGCCTTCACCGTTGGTCAGTGAGTAGCTTGACTGACGGTAGTCAAAACCAACACCCAGGTAAACAGTACCTGCATCTAGCTCTGCGATAGCGCCTGATGTTTTACCTTCAATCGCTAACAAATCAGTGTCTGTTGTTTCCCACAGCCCACCGAACATAGTGTCAGCAACCATTTTGTTTTGCTCGTCAGACAGATTTTCAGGCGCTTCGAAAATATTGACTGTACCTGACGTTACCAGCTCCATGAACTCTTTTTCCAGAGGGTAGCCAGTTATACGGACCTGCTCACGCTCAGCACCTGAGCTTGTAACAGCAAAGTCGTAAGACCATTCGTTAAATTCACCGCGCAGACCAGCAACGATATGGTTCGTTGTTGTGCTGTACTCATCAGTACGGTTGCCACCTGGCAGCACACGCCAGCGAGCAGATACACCGCCTTCTACCATGTCAGCCTTAACGTTGTCTGGCAGGTATTTGATTACATTGTCTTGTACCAGCGCACTGTTTTCATCAAGTGAGAAACCACCAGTTGGGTATGGCGCGATGCGTGTTGTCATCTCAAACTTAGAGGCAGAAGCTGTAACATAAGCTTCCATGTCTTCAGTCACAGTAGCAACAGCTTGTAGGAACAAGTTATCACGAGTGCTTTCAGGCTGAATTTCCAGTGTGCTGGTGTAGTCAAACTGACATGCGTTACCAGATGGTGCACTGGTTGTGTGACATGAACCGTTCGCTTCTTTATATGGGTTCAGTGAATAAGTTTTAGTCTTACGCTCACCCTCATCGTCCAGTACATACGCGCCCGCTTCATCACGCTCATAGTATCTAACATACGCGTTACCAGGAATCGCGTTTGAAGAACCTGCGATTGCAACTAAGTTTTGACCAGCATGCTCAAACTCTACAAAACCTGTTTTCGCAAAGTCACGGTCAACTGAGCGTAGGTTATCCTGGTCATCACGGCTATAGCTTGCCATGATGTTAAAGCCATCGCTGTCTAAATCACCGAAACCTGTCGTGATTGAGAAGTTTGAGCTAGATGTATCAGAAGGCTTGTCGTAACGCGCGCTTACAGTCGTGCTTTGCACGTCATCTTTAAGAATGAAGTTAACAACACCCGCGATAGCGTCTGAACCATACAGCGCTGAAGCACCGTCTTTCAGGATTTCAACGCGCTTAATCGCAGATAGAGGAATTGAGTTGATGTCGATGCTTGAACCAGAGTCTGATGACGCCATACGACGACCGTTAACAAGAACCAGCGTATATTCAGCACCTAAGTTACGAAGTGAAGCAGTTTGAATACCACCACCGCCACCACCTACTGACTCACCAGCAGCAGTAAAGCCCTGCATCGCAGGCAGGTTTGCAACTAGGTCTGGCACGCTTGTAACACCAGATTTTGCGATATCAGACGCGTCGATTACATCGATAGGCAGAGCACCTTCCAGATCTGTACGCTTGATAGCAGAACCGGTGATCTCAATCTTTTCCATTTTCTCTTCGCCTTGCTCAGCATTAGCTGCAAACGAAGTTGCTGAAACAGCACCAAACGCGATCGCTAAGCGAACCGCTTTTGTTACTTTATTATTTAACATTGGATTCTCCCTGGACCATACAAGATGGTTATATTTATTTTTGCGTTAACAAACGCTTTGTATTTTTACCAAAACGGTAACTTAGTGACGCATCTTAAACAACAAATAGACGCCAGGTCAACATCACTTGATGTGTTTTTTGCAATTACCGATAGGAGGAACCTACCCATTTTACATACAAGAAACACTTTGGCGATCAAAAAAGTACAAATAACCTTAGACTAAACATATGGTTGTGAACAAAATGTTTTCAAGCAAGCCATTTTCCAATCCTAAAGAAGTAGATGGACTTGCGATTGAAAAGAACCGACAGAGGTTGCTTATCTATCGGCTTACGATGGTTTACATACCATTGATGGCATGAGGAAGCACAAGGGGGAGGTGTTATGACTTGCCAGAAATTTTTGCCATAAAAAAAGCCCCTGTCGGGGCTTTTCATGCTAGTGGTTAGTTCATCTGCGTATTAGAAGCTGATGTTGTAACCGGCGAAGATTTCGCGACCAATGTGGCCTGTATTGTAGATTGAGTAATCAACGTACTTATCTTTACTATCATATACGACACCTTTATCAAACAGGTTACGTGCACCCAAAGTGAATGTGCCATAGCCATCGCTGTAGTACTTCATGTTCAGGTTGTGCGTCACGTAAGTAGGAAGTGTCCCCGAATATTCAACGATATGTTGGCCATTACCAGTAGGTTGTTTAATTTCAGTCTCATACGTGCTATCGATCACATCGGTTGTCCAGTTGATTGTATAGTTGTCAACTGCATAATTTACCGTGAACTGAGAACGGAATGCAGGCTGCTCCGGAGCATTCTTAGCGTCGCTTGTTGGACCTGCAAAAAAGATATCTTGACCCACTTCAGTCAAAATTGTTGTCACATTTCTGAATTTAAAGTCACCGAAAGCTGTTTCTAGCTTATAAGAAACGTCTACATCGAAGCCTTTGCGCGACATAAAGGCGCCATTATCGTACTGGGTGTAGCCTTTTTCGATAGAACCGTCAGCATTGCGGACCAGTTTCACTTCAGGTCTGTCTGCAATCAGTGCGTCATAAGCACCCGCAGTCTGCGCGTCAACAAGGTCTTGAACTGTAATCAGGTCAATAACCTCTTCAACTTCAAGCTCGAAGTAATCAACTTTGATCGAAACATCTTCAAAGCCGGAGTATACAACACCAAGGTTGATATAGCTTGACTCTTCCGGGCCAAGCTCTTTATTACCCTGACGCAACTCTTCGTAGCTGGCTTCTGTACAATCAGATGCAGACTTGCCTTGCTGAGCACACAAGACATAGTCTGTCGCTCTCGGATATCCAATTGAGTCAGACGCATTCAGCTGTTTAAGAGATGGTGCACGGAAGCCCTCGGAATATGAAGCACGAAGTAGCAAGTCATCAACAGGACGGTAGTCAAGTTTCACACTTGGGTTACCTTCGCCGCCAAAATCGCTGTAATCATCGTATCGATATGCCGCGCTCAGAGTTAAGTTATCCAAGATTGGAAATGCCACTTCATAAAAAACAGCTGTTACATCACGCTCACCACCGCCAGAGCTACCAGCATTACCACCAATCAGGCCAGCTTCATTCTGTGCATCGTAACGAGAATCCAACGTCATGTCGAAGTATTCGCCACCCACGTAGTGTGCAATTGCACCGCCTTCCAATTCACCGAACTCGAAACCGATACCGGCAAACAGGTGGTCCAACTCGCTCTGATTTTCAGCATAAGTTGTCGCACGCATATTTGCGATGCCTTGCTCAGAATCAAGAGCAATATTGTTTAACGTATTGTGAGACAGGCCAGCTCTGCTCAGATAAAAACGACCAGCTTCACGATAATCAAGCTTAGCCTTGTGATAAGACACTTCCCACTCAGCTGTGTCACCGAAGGCACCTTTCAGACCTAAGGTATAGTCTTGCTGATAATCCGTTACTTCACCGTCACGGTTGCCCAGCTGATACCAGCGGAAGTAACCTTTTGTAACTTCACCAGTTGGATTGTGCTCATTGTCAGCAGCCATGTTATTCCAGTTTGCTGCAGCTGGCGCATAACGGCCAAAGGAGTCATTACGACTAAACATAGCACGACCGAAAAGCTCCAGGTCATCGGTTAGTTCATACGTGATGCTCGCCATCGCCGAGTCACGTTTAGTCGACGCCATGTTGGCAGAAACGTTAGCAAATGCATAACCACAAACCTGGCCGCCGCCAACACCACCTAATGCACTACCTTGGTCAAGTACGCCAACGAAACCATCGACATTTTTGGTCAGCTCATCACACTTGGGCGATGCAAGCATGCCATTAGGACCTTTAATAGTCGCGCCAGAGTAACTGATACCCACAGTTTCATCGTAGATAGAGATTAGGCCATCTTTATTTTTATCTTCCATAGACGCCGCTGTGTAGCTACGGTCACGGTCAAAAATTGGGTTACGCTGCTGGTGATCGTATACAAACGTAATATTGCCTTTGTCAGAGCTTACGCCAAATGCCATTGACATTTGCTTAGTATCTGCACCTTCTGCTTCAGGACGACCAACCTGGATATCGAAAGATACGCCTTCGAAATCTTTTTTCAGGATGACGTTGATAACACCGGCAATGGCATCAGAACCATAGATAGCTGAAGCGCCGTCTTTAAGAATTTCGATACGCTCTACCGCCGCCATTGGGATTGAGCTCAGGTTAGCACCACCACCATTCAGTGAAGGGGAGCTGCCCATGCGCTTACCGTCGATCAGTACCAAAGTACGACCCGCGCCGGCACCCAGCAAGCTTACAGTTGACTGCGACTGACCGCTGTTACCAGAGCTTGGGATAACTGAACCAAAGCTGTTAGAAGTCACGCTTTGTAGTGCTTCGGCAACAGAGACACGGCCCTGACCTTCGAATTCCGCAGTCGAGATCACTTCAACCGGGCTTGCACCTTCCATGTCGACACGCTTGATACGCGAGCCTGTGATTTCAATGCGTTCTACTTTTTCAGCACCTTCCTGAGCAGTTGCAGACTGTGCTATCACAGCCGTAGACGCAGCACCAAATGCCAGTGCTAAACGCACGGCCTTAGTTACTTTAGTGTTCAACATGTGTTTTCTCCCTGGGCTTACACTTGGCGGTAAGCATGAGTATTGTTGGTATTTATAATGAGCTTGCCGAGCTAATTTCAGCACGCTCTGAATTTTCGCGACGGATACTAATCGCGACTTGTGTTAAGCGTCAAACCACCCACACTTAACAGCCAGGCACAGCAAAAACACAACCCAAACCCAAGGATTTAACAGGCCCTTAAAGTTAATTACCACTCACTTCAAAACAAAGGTAATTTTTAATTCAATTCACAAGCAAGCTGTATACAAAAAACACAAGGACCAATGTGGGGTAAAAAATGCAAGTCGCATTTTAGTTAAAAAAAATATTTTTAAATTAAGTCCGTTTGCTGTTTTTTTATGCGTAAAAAGACAGAAAAACAAATCATTTCCAAATTTGTTAGTGTGTATTTACATTCAAATAAAGCGCTGCTTCACTTCATTTTGTTTTAATGGGTGGGAAATAAGCGGAAAATAAAATTTGCTTACAAGCGGCTAAAAAACCGCTTGCACGCAATTACAAATCACCAGACAGATCCAACGTGCGCTGACCATGTAAAGTGATGGCGTCAAGATCAACCTCCGGCAGCATCTGGTAAATAGGTAAGATCTGTTTTTCTATATAGTGGCTGTAATCAGGATTAGACAACGCCCCCTGTACCAGCTTAGGGCCAGTTTGACTGATATAATAAGCCACCTGACTGCCCTTACCGAGCGCTCTGTTGACCCCTGTGCTGTGGGCTTCTTTCGCCGCCCTGACATGAGGCGGTATGTTTTTAACGTAGGCATTCAGGGGTTTGCCTAGGCGTTTTTTGTAGATCAGCTTATCATCAACCTCACCACTGTTGATCAAGGCAATATACTGTTCGGTCACCGCTACGACATCTTCCTTGTCAAATAGGGCTCGGATCACCGCCTGCTGATACGCTTTGGCAATCTCAGTCCAGTCACTTCGCACCGTTTCAAGTCCTTTGAATACCAGCTCAGTGCCCTGCTCTGTCTGTATTTGACCAACATAACGTTTTTTAGATCCCGTTTCCTGCCCACGAATGGTCGGCATAAAGAATGGGCTGTAGTGGGTTTCAAACTCAATCTCCAGATAACTGGGCAGACTGAACTGGCTGTTAATATGTTGCGCCCAGCGCTGGTTAATCTCCTTCATCAGGCGCTCACCGAGTTGCTGGCACTGATCGCTACTGAGAGACTCAGGCACACAAACAAAGGTCGAGTCGGTATCACCATAGATAACCTCAAAGCCCATGTCTTCAATCCAGCTGCGTGTGGTTTGCATAATTTCATGGCCGCGCAGGGTGATTGAGCTGGACAAACGCGGGTCATAAAACCGACACCCCCGGGATCCCAGCACCCCGTAAAGGCTATTCATGATGATTTTAATCGCCTGCTGCAACATCTTATCACCCCGGTCCTTGGCCTCCTGCCGAGCCTGTGCTAACTGTGCGACCAGCTCAGGCAGGTGGTGATGCACTCTGGAAAAGGCGCCTTTGTTGAAGCCGGGGATGGCTTCCTCGGGTGCACTGAGCCCTTCGATGAGGCCCATAGGATCAATATGGAAAGTACGGATAATTGAGGGATACAGGCTCTTAAAGTCGAGTACCAGCACATTTTGATACAACCCGGGCCGGGAGTCCATTACATAACCTCCGGGACTGTCGAATGTCAGACCATGTTCCCCCAGGTTAGGCGCAATATAACCACTGCGATGTAATAAAGGCAGGTATAAGTTCGTGAATGCTGCCACCGATCCACCCATGCGCTCCAGCTCCAGACCCGTAAGCTGAGTTCGGGCAATGGCAAACTCGAGTAAAGACAGCTTAATAAAGATGTCCCAGACCAGCACACAGTCTTGCAGGTTATAACTGGCCAGTGCCGGCTTATCGTGATGAAACAGGCGGATGATCTCCTCCAGCCGGTCATCCTGGGTGAGCAGTTTACTTTTCCCAAGCACCTGCTGGGCAACGTAACTGAGTTTGAAGGTTTCAAAATGATACGTGGCATTTTTCATGGTATCTATGCCATCGAGTACCACACGCCCCGGGATCAGGACCCGCGTAAAGTTGCCCTTTGATACCTGCATTGGGCTACCATCGCGGCCCACACTCAGTGTCACCCCCAAGGCTTCAGCCCGTTCATTAAGCACGGCGCAGTCAAACTCAATCACATTCCAGCCAATGATCACATCCGGATCCAGGCGATTAAGCTCCTCTACCAGCGCCTGCAATAACGACAACTCATCGTTGACCCAGCGCACATCGACATCACTTGCCTGTGGTTCGCCTATCATAATAACGCGCCGCTGAGCTTGGCAGACCAAACCGACGGAAAACAACACCCCTTCCCCGCTGCACTCAATATCCAGCGACAGCATGGACAGCTCAGGCACAAACTGCGGTGCTGGTTTCAGGCGCGCGTGTTGGATCTCAGTGAAACCTGCTTTTTTTTCAACCTGGCCCGTGACCCAGGCACCACCACGTATAAAACGCTCCATCAGGTAACGGTCCGCATGACGAATATCCGCCTCATATAAGGTGATATAGTCAGACAACTGCTCTTTACATTGATAATAGTCACTCAATGTACGGCAATAAAGCCCGGTGACCGGCGACTGATCAAAATGTTTGAGCGCAAGCGGCCTGAACTCAACGCCCTTAAGATGTGCAGAGAGTCGCTGTTGCGCCCTGGCAGTGTCTTCCGTGCGGATGAATAAAACTGCCTGTTGCGGCTGCGTGATCACCTTCAGCAAGCCTTCACTCGATTTCAGCCAGTAGCACAGGTGCAGCCTGTTGTTGAGGTGGATTTGTTGTCGTGACAGGATAAAGCCCTGATATACCGCTTGTGCCAAAGGGGATCCCCGCCTAAAATAGAATACCTGTAATTATATCCATACTTTTTTGCTTAAGCGATCCTACATGCTGTCAGATTCTCTAAAAAAAACCATCCGTCAGGCGCACACCAACATAGCTGAACAACTCGAAGGCTTTCGCCCGCGCGCCGGACAAAACTATCTGGTGGCAGAAATCGCTAAAACTCTGGGAGGCGACTACCACAAATCACAGCGTATTTGCGTGATTGAAGCCGGTACAGGTACGGGTAAATCGCTGGCTTACTGCCTGGGTGCCTTGCCCATGGCACTGGCAAAAAAGAAAAAGCTGATCATCTCAACCGCAACCGTTGCGCTGCAGGAGCAGTTACTCAACAAAGAGCTGCCCTTTTTTAAAGAGCATTCCGGGCTCGACTTTAAATTTGATCTGGTAAAAGGGCGCCAGCGCTATATCTGCGTGCAAAAGCTGCTGGCAGCCGTCAGTGGCGAAGAAACCCAACTGTCTCTGATGCCGACAACCAGCTCGCCTCTATCGGCAATGGAACAGCGCTGCTTACAAGCGCTGGCAAAAGCCTATCAGGAAAAGCGCTGGCAGGGTGACAGAGACAGCTGGGCAGATACCATTCCCGATAAGGTGTGGAACCTCATCGCCTGCGATAAGCATGCCTGCCAGCGGCAAATGAAGTCTCATAACTTGTGTCCTTTTCATCTGGCCAGACAAAAAATTGCGCAAATGGATGTACTGGTGATCAACCACGCCTTGTTACTGGCCGATCTGGAGCTCGGCGGCGGTACGATTTTGAGTGACCCCGAAGACACCTTTTATGTTATCGACGAAGCGCATCATTTACCTCATATCACCCGCGACTTTTCGTCCGCGGCGGCAACCATCAAAGGCACCATAGAATGGCTCGACAAACTGCTGAAGTTCAGCGGTAAAATGGCCAACGTTGTGGTTTCACAAAAGGCTATAGGGCAGAACTTTAAACTCAACGACGCCGCCAATGATGCGGGCAAAGTATTACGTCAAGTCAGAGACATGCTCGACCAATCTGATTACAGTTATAATGACGATGACACCCACCGCTTTTTACACGGTGAAGTACCGGAGCAACTCAAAGCGCGTGCCAAAGACATCGCGGATGCCACGCAGGATGCACTGCGTGCCCTGAGTAAAATGCATGATGCGCTGACTCTGGATGTCAACGATGGCGATGTGCAGGGCTTTCTGGCTGACCCCATTTTGGCAGAAAGTGGTCAGTACATTAACCGCCTGGAGCAGCTTAACAAGTTATGGTTCAGCTATGCCACAAAAGGCGAAGGCACGCCACATGCTCGCTGGATAAAACGCCTGGATTACAAGCATCACCACGATTATCTGTTATGTGACTGCCCTATTGAAGTGGGCTTTTATCTCAAAGATAACCTCTGGCGCGAATGTGCCGGCGCCGTTTTGTGCTCAGCCACCCTGAGCGCTATGGGCAACTTTGACCACTTCGCTAGAGAGAGCGGACTGAGTAATGAGCCGGGTGTAAAATACATCAAGGCCGACTCGCCGTTTGATTATGCCAAGCAAGCGCAGTTACATATCCCGCACACCAAAACGGAGCCCACAGATAAGGCATTCAGCGACTATCTGGCTGAGGCACTGCCCGATTATCTGGATAAGAAAAAGGCCAACCTGGTGTTGTTTGCCTCTTATTGGCAAATGGATCATGTGGTTGCCAAACTACGCAAACAAAACTGGCAGATCCTGGTACAGGGCGAGCTGTCACGTGACGAGCTGCTAAAACGTCATCGCGCCGCCATCGACCTGGGTGCGGGCAGCATTTTGTTTGGCACGCAAAGTTTGTCTGAGGGGCTCGACCTGCCGGGCAAATATCTTGAAAACCTGGTGATCACCAAAATCCCCTTTGCGGTACCAACGTCACCGGTAGAAGAAGCCCAGGCCGAATTTATCCAATCAAAAGGCGGTAATCCGTTTTTATCTATTACAGTACCGGACGCCGCCAAGAAATTAGTGCAAAGCTGTGGTAGACTGCTGCGCAAAGAAACGGATTCTGGCCGCATCACGATTCTTGACAGACGCCTGGTTACCAAACGATACGGCAAGGCGATGCTGGACACGCTGCCACCCTTTGCCAAACAAATAGACTGATCCATGCTCGAATTTGCTTTAGACCCAGCTACCTGGGCGTTACTATGTACGGTTGCACTGGCCGCAGGTTTTATTGATGCTATCGCCGGCGGCGGCGGTATGCTTACGGTACCCGCACTGCTCACCGCAGGCTTGCCGCCTCATATGGCACTGGGCACCAACAAGCTGGCAGCCAGCTTTGGCTCGTTAACCGCCAGCTTCACCTATTACAAACAAAACCTGTTCAACCCCAGATTTTGGGCGGCCTCTGTACTGGCCACCGCCATAGGTGCCGTGCTGGGCACTTTACTGGTTGACTCGCTGAGTATTGAGTTTCTCAATAAACTGATCCCGGTCATCATTTTACTGGTTGCACTGTACAGCTTGTTTGGCAAAATGAGCCACAGCGACTCCATTGACTTGCCCAAAAAAACTGGCTTACTTAAAGTAAAGCAGTGGCTGCAGGGTCTGTCTCTGGGCTTTTTCGACGGGCTGGCAGGCCCCGGTACAGGTACATTCTGGACGGCGTCCAATGACATGCTGTATAAAATGAGCCTGCTACTGAACTGTGGTCTGGCCCGTTCGATGAATTTTGTCTCGAATTTTATCTCGCTGATCACTTTCGTTGCACTGGGGCATGTTAATTTCATGCTGGGCCTAACGATGGGCGCATTTTTAATGCTGGGTGCCTGGCTTGGCGCGCATTCAGCGATCAAGTTTGGCAGTCGGCTGATCAAACCCCTGTTTAATGCCGTGGTCATCATGTTAACTGCAAAACTGATTTTTGAGGCGTATATGGTATGAGTCTGCCACTGGATAAACTCAGACAACGGGTAGCTGAGCTGCAGCATCACGCCGAGCAGTTTGATAAGGCGAAGTGGTTTGATAAAAACCGCTACATTCAGTCGCAGCCGAGTCTGTTTGACAGCCATGTGTTTCGCAGCAAAAGTCTGAAGCTCAGCGACTATGTCGACGAAGTGCAAGAAGCGCTGGCACACTTGCCGCCGCCGTCGCAGCGGCATGCGCTGCAATATGCGGTAGAACACATTGGTGAGCAGATAGAAGCCATCATTAAAGTGCTAAAATCCACCCCTGTCTGGGCCAAAGAAAACCGTTTTCAGCCCCACAAAAAGGCCAAAGTGTATCGTCAGGCCGTCAAAAAAATCATGCAGCCGTCTCATGAGCTCTACCAGGAGCTGTCGCAAAACCATGAGTTCGAGCGCCGCTTACAGGAAATGATCTCACTACGCCAGGATCAGCTGATCAAAGCGTCCCCCGAGCAAGCCGCTCAGCTGAACAAAGAAATACTCGCCCTGCATGGTCGACTGGGACGCTGTCGTAAAGCCATCAGCGCAACCGAAGATAAGATTCAGCAACAAGAAAAGCAATCCCGCTCCTGAACAGGATAAGCACCAGATTATGTTGTTTTACCACCCCAGCTACAGCGACCTGTGCTTACCCCCAAAACACAGATTTCCTATTGAGAAATATCGTTTGCTTTATCAAAGGCTCGCCCAGACCCCCTGTGCAAGCAGGCTCACAGAGCCCAGTGTGGTCGCCTCAACGGAAGATCTTACTCTGTGCCATGACCCTGACTACGTGGCCGCATTTGTTGATGGCACACTCTCGGGCAGCGCTATCAAGCGCATGGGGTTTCCCTGGTCGGAGCAACTGGTTAAGCGTACTTTGCGCTCAGTCGGGGCCGCACTGGAAGCCTGTCAACTGGCGCTGGAGCATGGCTTTGCCGCTAACCTGAGCGGTGGCTATCACCATGCTTTTAGTGACGCGGCCGCGGGTTTTTGTATTTTTAACGATTTAGCCATTGCCGCCAGGCACCTCATTCGCACCGGACAGGCCGATACGGTCTTGCTATTAGACTGCGATGTACATCAGGGTGATGGCAGTGCTGAAATTCTTGCAAAGGACCCTCAGGTAGTAACCTGCTCGCTGCATTGTGAGCAGAACTTTCCTAAGCTAAAACGTCGGTCCGATTATGACTTTGCTTTACCTGTTGGCTGCTCAGACGAAACCTACCTCGCAACGCTGAATGAGGCTTTGGGCTTGTGTACCCGGCTCCACCAGCCTGACATCATACTCTATAACGCAGGCGCCGACATCTACCACCACGATGAACTGGGACATCTGGCTATCAGCTTAGAAGGGGTTCAGGCCAGAGACCGTCAGGTATTGCATCATGCCAGACAACACCATATTCCATTGATGGCTGCACTCGGAGGCGGCTATCAGCGCAATGTCAACCGTTTGGTCGATGTGCACCTGCAACTGTTTGTCGCCTTGCAGCAGGTCTGGCCGGAACATTTCAATCTGCCGCGTCCCGGAAAATAACCGCTCCACATAGTCACAACAGCCATTTTAAAATTGCCAGTAGCATTAACCACAGAGGTGGTTTATGTTGTACAATTACAATAACTTCAAAATGGAGCACGACAATGAAACTTCATGATGATCTGCACAATTATTACGAAAAGATTGTGCTCGAAAATATTGAGGAACGCGGCCTGGACCACAAGTATGATGAAGATGTCATGGCTGATCTGTGCTGTACCGCATTAAACCGTTTGCCTGCGCGCTACATCCGCTACGACGTAGACATGGAGTTTTATCTGCCAACCGATGAAAGAACCGACATGGAAGCGCGGGTAAAAGAAGCCGTTGACTATGCGCTGGCACAAATTGCTAAAAAGAAACAGTTTCAACCATGACGAAAAATACCTTAGATCAGGCACCCGAACACATTAAGTTGGCTGTCGACTTAATCATGTTACTTGAGCAAAATGAGGTACCAGCAGAGCAAGTACTGGCTGCACTGGAAATTGTCCATGCCGATTTTGCTAAAAAGTTAGACACAGAAGTAAGTTAACTTTAAAAGAACAAAATACTTCACATTGCATTTACCCTTATGTCATATTGTCGCCTCACAATGACAACGACTTATGATGTAAGGAATAATTATGACAACAATCAGTCCTCGTGCACTCACCCTTGGCCTGACGGCTTTCGGTCTGTTCCATGGCAGCACCCTGGCAAATGATTTTGCCGCACTCGATGAAGCAGTACCTGCAGGGTATGTGATCAACGCCACCGAGCCGGTATTCGATTTTGATGGTGATGGCTGTCTGCCCAGCGCAGGGATCAGCCGCACTGGCCAGCAAAATGCGGGCCTTAAAACCTCAGGCAGCCTTGGCGGCAGTTGCCGTGACAGTCAGTTTTTGAATACCTCTAATACCGTTCACCGCTATGCCTGTTCAGAAACGGATCAGGGTCGTTTTTGTGGCCATTTTTATGCAATGTACTTTAAAAAAGATCAGGTTTTCCCCTACTTTGGTGGCGGTCACCGCCATGACTGGGAATATGCTGCGGTTTGGACCAAAGATGGCGTAGTGACCCATGGCAGTTACAGCGCTCATGGCGACCTGTACACCAAAGCGGCAAATGAGTTGCCGTTTGAAAATGGTCATCTGAAAATTGTCTATCACAAAGACGGGATCCTCACCCACGCGTTTCGCTTCGCCAAGTCGAATGAAGTGGCAGAAAACGGATACAACCGCTTTGTAACCCCTGCGATCATCAGCTGGTACGAAATGTCCGGAGATGGCATAGACAATCAGGGGTTGCGCGATAAGTTAAACCAGTATGATTACGGCTCTG
Source organism: Pseudoalteromonas rubra (assembly GCF_000967655.1). Taxonomy (GTDB): domain Bacteria; phylum Pseudomonadota; class Gammaproteobacteria; order Enterobacterales; family Alteromonadaceae; genus Pseudoalteromonas; species Pseudoalteromonas rubra_A. The sequence goes on along the minus strand of NZ_JXYA01000032.1, from coordinate 94,995 downwards.
CAACCTTACCGGTCAAAGACAGTCGCTTTTTGACTAACCTGAATCGTTTTAAACCTTCTGGCTACCCTACTTTTACCAACGCTGACGTCCTCGCGGCTCAGTAGCAGAGTATGCTGCCCGCTTTAACGGCGGGCAATATCATTATGCAGAACGTGCCAGTGTTTGCGTCGAGGTATGCAGTTTATATTGGGCAAAAAAACGACTATCTTCTTCTGAGTCTCTGGGACAGGCGAAATAGGCCACATCGTCACGAACCGGTTCCGGGCGGCGGTGTTTACCATCTTCCCAATACAGCACGGCATGTTTTACCAGCTCTTCCAGATAAGTGTGATCCCAGCTGTAGTGGCAGTAACCATGATGGTCAGACAAATAAGGAGCATAGTCACCACAGGAGTCAATGCTGCTCACGCCGTTTTTGTAGTCTGCAAACGCTTTTGCGTCTTCCTCAGCGGTGGCGGGGTCGACAAAATAGGCAACGTCACGACGCGGTGGTAAGGCCTGAGGTAAGCCAAACTTTTCTCTTACGGCCGAACACTCAACCACAATCCAGGAAACAAAATGGGCACCTATCTGATGATCCCACTTTAACGCAACAAACATCTCAACTCTCCTTCTAAGCTCAATTCATTTTTGCTCGTCCGGCACACCCCTTACTCACTAAAAACTAGGCGCCCAGACGAATGCGCGCGAAGCTTACCCGAAATTATTGTCAAAAAGTAGCCAATTTATGGATTTTTTCATGACATTTCCTGATCTGGATTAGCAAATAAATGATCCACAGACTTAGCAGGCGTTATCAGTATGCAACGCGAGCAGGGCCAAATGCGTTGAAAAAACACGCAACTTTTAGCTGGTTTTAGCGATGATAAGTATGTCTAAATCCTCAAAATCGTTACAAGGTATTACGATATGGTCAATCACCGCTAATATGTTGCGATTTGTCGTGAATTTCAAAAACACTAACTTACCTGCCGCTAGCAGTTTTTTGTCATTTCATTAAACTGCACAGTGAAGCTCAACACTTGGACGTTGTTATGAACCTGACACGCAATTCACTGAAAAACCCCGCCGCTGTCGTGGTGATCCTGGTGCTGCTAATACTGTTTGGCATACTCAGTATTTTTAAGTTACCGATCCAACTGACGCCGGATATAGAACAACCACAAATAACTATATTTTCTGGCTGGCGGGAAGCGGCGCCCGAAGAGATAGAATCAGTGATCATAGAACCGCTGGAAAGCGCCGTTAAAAATACCCCCGGCGCACTGGAGGTTAATACCACCATCAACCGCGGCAATGGCTTTATCTCCCTGACCTTTGCCGTTGGTACCGACATGCAGCAGGCCATGCTGGATGTACTGACCAATTTAAACCAGGCACCGCCACTGCCCCTTGATGCCATAGATCCGGTGGTCAGCGCAGGCGGCAATGGCGGCCCGGCGGGCCCCAATGCGGCTTCCCTGCTGGTGACCCCACTTAATTACCAAGGCGATGGCCTGGATCTGGATATGGCACAGTTCCAAAAAACCATTGAAGAACTCATTGAACCGCGTCTGGCCAGTATTCCCGGCGTTGCCCGCGTCAACTTGGCCAGTGAACGGCCAAAAGAGCTACGTATCACCTTTGACCCTCACAAAGCTGCGGCGCTTGGGATCTCCTTAGGTCAGATCAGACAGACCCTGGCCAGTTCCCGAGATACCTCAGGTGGCATGGCCGATGTTGGCCGGCGTCAATACACCGTGCGCTTTACCGGTCAATACGATCTGCAGGATATGCTGCAAATGCGCATTGGCTACTCGGGGGAGCGCCCCATCTATCTGGGTGATGTTGCAAGCGTTGCCGAAACTTACTCCGACCGCCGGGCGATGAGTGGCCGTAATGGCAAACCTGCCTATTACATTACCGTGTCCAGGGCCAATGGGGCCAATACGGTTGCTCTGCTTGATGGCATCAACCAGGCAATAGCCGAGCTCAATGCCGGTCCACTACCCGAAGCGGGCATTGCTATCGAGCTCAGCTACGATGCGTCTATCCATATACGTAATGCATTACTACTGGTGAAGAGTAATCTGGGGTTAGGCGTATTATTGTCTCTGGCCATTCTTTGGCTGTTCTTCCGGGGACTGAAAACCACGCTTATCATTGCCGCCACTATCCCGGTGTCTTTGATGGTCGCGTTTTTGGCGCTTAACGTGTTCGACCGCAGCCTGAATGTGATTTCTCTAGCGGGGCTGGCCTTTGCCGTGGGACTCGTACTGGATGCCGCCATCATAGTGCAGGAAAATATCACTCGCCTGAAATCCAATGGGTTTGATGACTATAAAGCGGCGCTGCGCGGTGCAGGTCAAGTTGCTGGAGCCCTCTTTGCGTCTACGGCTACCAGCGTCGCCATCTTTTTGCCTATTTTGTTTATGGCTGGTATTGAGGGCCAATTGTTTTCAGACTTGGCGTTGACCCTCTCCATCGCCGTCGTTGCCTCTATGTTATGTGCCCTGACGATAATTCCGGTTGCCAACCGTTACCTGCCTGACAGCAAAACACAAACCGACCCCTACCAGCATTACTGGAAAAAGCTGACCGCCCTGATCATGCGCCTGACCAATAGTCGGGTCAAACAGCTCAGCTGGGTATGTGCATTACTTGGCGGCTCTGCGCTGGTTACATTGACTATGTTGCCAAAAACCGATTTTATGCCTCGCGCCCCAACCGACGGCTTTTTCTTTAACCTGGTGACGCCACCTGGCGGCAATATGGCATACATGGAGGAAGAGCTGTTAAAACGCGTCAGAGCGCGGCTGATGCCATACTATCACGGTGACAAGCAACCGGGGATCAAAGACTTTAACTTTTATATATTTGGTGCCAATGCGGGTGGTTTTATTTATTCTGCCGACCCGCAGCGCGTTGAGGAGCTGATGCAGGTAGCCCGGGAAGAAATCTTTGTCGACCTGCCCGACACCCAGGTGTTCTTTTTCCGGGGCTCAATGATCAACATTGCCAACGGCGGTGACGGCCGCAATATCAATATTGAGCTGACCGGGCCCAATATGGACGACCTGATAGCCGGCGCCGAAGTAGCACTGCAAGCCGTAAAAACGGCGATGCCTGATGCAACCGCCCGGCCGCAACCGCGCCTCGATATGTCAGAGCCAGAGCTCAGGCTGTATCCCAATGACCGACGCATAACTCAGGCCGGGCTGAGCCGTCAGGATGTTTCGCAGGCAGTACAGGCTTTCACCGGCGGTCTGTTTATCAACGAATACTTTAACGGCAATGAGCGAATGAACGTGATTTTGCGGGCACAGCCTTGGCACTCACCGGAAGAACTCAAAGCACTGCCGCTGTATACACCGGATGCCGGGATCCAGACGCTCGGAGAGCTGGCGCAAGTAACGCGTACAGTCGGACCCAGCCAGCTGCAAAGAATTAATGGTCGGCGCACGGTCAGCATCATAGTCACCCCACCCGCAGCAATGAGTCTGCAACAAGCGCAGGCGATACTGGCAGAGCAAGTGATGCCCAAGATCAAAGCGCAATTACCCGAAACGGCCGGCGTGATCCTCGGTGGCAATGCTCAGAAAATGAATAGCGCCATAGAAGAAATGACACTCAATTTTTTCCTTGCGCTGTTTATTTTGTTCTTATTAATGACGGCATTATTTAAGTCAGTCCGCGACAGTGCACTGGTGCTGCTGGTGATGCCGCTGGCCATTGCCGGGGGCGTTGTGGCGCTTTATGTGTTAAACCTGTTTACCTTCCAGTCGCTGGATTTGCTGACCATGATCGGCTTTATTATCCTGCTTGGCCTGGTGGTCAACAACGCCATTTTGCTGGTCGATCAAACCCGTCATGCGCAGGCGCAGGGCATGAACCGTCGCGACGCCGTTGAGCAGGCCGTGCTGATGCGCGCCCGCCCTGTGTATCTCAGTACCCTGACCAGCCTGTTCGGTATGTTGCCACTGATGCTGATGCCGGGCGTTGGAGCAGAAATCTATCGTGGCCTGGCCACAGTGATCGTCGGCGGCATGGCCATCAGCGCCCTGTTTACCCTGGTCCTGATGCCCAGTCTGTTGCAACTTGGCTCGGATAAACAGCCAACCCCTAAGGCCAATAACAATAACGATAAACCTCAGTTAAACCTGGTCGCGAATCAGTAGGAGCGCACAATGTTAGTCAGTCAATATAAACGTGCTTTGGTCACCGTGCTGGTGACCTGCGCCGTCACCTTAAGCCAGCAGGTATACGCAGCACAACCCGTGGCCGTTGAACCCGTTTCGCAGGGCCAGCTCACCAGTCAGCTGGCCGTCAATGGTACCTTGCATGGTAAGCGTGACATGGTTATCACAGCCGGCGTGTCGGGTCGCTTGCACTATGTCGCAGAGCCGGGGTTAGAAGTAACCAAAGGCGATGTGCTGGTGCGCATGGATACCTTGCCGCTGGAGCTGGAAAAAGCTCGCCAGCAAGAAATGCTCAAACGCGCCCGCGTCAATTTACGGTTTCAAAAACAAGAGCTCACGCGCTTGATGGCGCTGGCCAAAACCAGCAGCGCGGCAGCCAGCCAGGTCGATAAAGTGCAGAACGCCCACGACCTGGTGCTGTCCGATATAGCGCTGGCTGAAGTCGAACTCAGAGTGATTGAAGATAAGCTCGACCGGGCAACCGTAACGGCGCCGTTCTCAGGCATCGTCAGCAAGCGCTACCACCGCGCAGGGCGGGACGTCAGTCGGGCCGATGAGTTACTGAACCTGGTGGATATCCACCAGCTTGAAGCGCGCCTGTATGTGCCGGTTAAATACCTCAGTTATGTGCGCTCAGGCCAGCAGCTGCCGATCAGTGCCGGTAACCTGGACGCCCCACAAACAACCATAGCACGTGTCAGCGCCGTGATCCCGGCCACCGATCCGCGCTCCCAAACCTTTGAAGTACGTGCGATGCTCGAGCAAGCGGATGACCCCGCTCACAAGCAACACTGGGCTGTAGGACAACTGGTGGATGTCTCCGTGCCACTGGCGGCCAGTGAACAAGCTTTACTGGTCAACCGCGATGCCTTGATCCTGCGCAAACAAGGGATCCATGTGGTTAAAATCGATGCCAGTAATACCGCCACACAGATCCCGGTGACTGTCGGTAAAGGTCAGGGCCAGCTGGTTGCCATCACACCCAAGCCCAGCCACCAGCTGATTGCCGGGGACAGAGTCGCGGTGCGAGGTGCAGAGCGGCTGACCGATGGCCAGGAGGTCGAGGTTCAGAATTAACACAGCTTACTAGCCCAATGAGCCTGCTTAAGGAAGAGCTAAGGCTCATTTTTAATTTCAATCTAATCAAATCAAAGATTTAATATTTTTTAATAAACGAATACCTGCGATTTAAGCGTTTTTAACTGGCTTATCCGGGTGTTTCAGTCAACGCTGTTCCCGTCCAATAACAACAAGGAATACGCGATGAAAAACCCTCTCTTTTATTCTTCTACCGTTTTAGGCACCACCCTGTTGATTGCCTGTACCAGCCAACCTCTTGGCGCACAGCCGGTGCAAATGATGTTTGACGACTTTAGTTATACCCGATTCGAACAGGCACAAAAAAATGGCTGGCAACTGCGCTCTGATGTCGGCCACCCGGGAATTAAAAATGCCATCTGGTGGCATGAAGGGGTAAGCTTTCATACAGATCCCCACAACCCGCAAAACCGGGTTATGCGGTTAACCTCAAAAACCGATGGCAGCGCCGAAAATACCCGTCATGTACAGGTCTGCCATCATCGAAAATACCTCGAAGGAACGTATGCCGCTCGGGTCTATTTTACTGATAAGCCCCAGTACGGACCGGATGGTGACGGGGTGATCCAGACGTTTTATGCTATCAGCCCGCTGGCTGCCCCGATGGACGAAAATTACAGCGAAATGGACTTTGAATACCTGCCTAATGGTGGCTGGGGTACCGACCGCCATGCCTTGTTCGCTACCTCATGGGAAACCTTTCAGCTCACCCCCTGGACTAAGGTCAATGCCTATGATTACGACATAAACCCGCTGGAAGGCTGGAACACGCTAGTGTTGCAGGTGGGTGATAACACCCTGAAATACTACATCAACGGCAAACTATACGCACAGCATGGCAGCGATGTTTATCCGGAAGTGGCGATGTCGATTAACTTTAACCAGTGGTTTGACCCAAACAAAATCGTCAACTCCAGCGAGATGCGACAATACTATCAGGATGTCGACTGGGTCTACTTTGTCAAAGATCAGATTGTTGCCGTGAATGAGGTCTCCAGGCAGGTTGAGCAATTGCGCAACCAACAAATTAGCCAAAAAGATACCGTGGTATCGTCGCGCTATGAAGACTACTGTAGCTTGTAGCGGGATCAGTTGACGGTATAAATAGGGGCGCTGGCAAACCAGGCTTCAACCCGCTCAATCAGAACCGGATCATCTGCGTCTTTGGCAAGCTCCCTGGCATGGGATGCCATTTGGTTTGCCCGCTCAACCTGGCGCGACTGACGCAGCAAGTCAGCCTGTGCCAGCCATATCCAAATCTGATTGGGAATGGCGTTACTGGCCTTTGCCACACTATGTGCCTGGTCAAACAGGCGTGTCGCTTCCTGGTCTTCTCCCTGTTCGGTTGCAATTCGGGCCAGCTCAATCAAGGCATTGGTCTGGCCATAAATGGCATCAAAACGCTGATGATAGCGCAGTGCCGAATGCAAGAGCCGCGAAGCCTCGCTGTAGCGGCCCTGAATACGTTTTATCTTGCCCAGCTCTTCCAGTGCGTAGGCAATAAACAACTGATCTGAGCCGCTACTGGCCAGCTCATGAGCGGTCGTGATGTAAGTTTCTGCCTCCGCCAGCTGTTGCTCACGCTCTGCCTGCTGTGGCCAGTTGATGAGTAAATAACCCATCATCAGGTTGGCGCGCATGCGCTCACGCTGGGTCACGGCATCATGCCCCGTCGCCTCAATATTTTGCCGCAACAACAGCAGTGCTGCATCAACCTCCCCCTGATTCGCCAGGCTCGCCGCAAGATAGCGTCTGACCGTTAAGGGATCGTCAGAATGACTCAGTGCCAAGCGCAAAAACGCTATCGCCTGCTGATAATCACGCGACAGGTAAAACTGCACTCCCCGGGCAAACGCGTCATTGCTGAAGTCCAGATTGCGCTGCACGTCGAGCGTCTGCTCATGCTCACCAAATCGCTCAGTCAGTTTCACTATCAGTGCCTGATAAGCCTGTTCAGGGCCAGCGCCGAAAACAACACCTTGTTCGGCACCAAAACTAAAGTGCAGCGTATACTGCAACTGCATATCCTGTGGAAAGCCACTGAGGCGAGTTTCTATGAGTAGTTCGGCGCCGAGTCGTTCCTGTAATTGCCGCACATCCTGACGCCGCGACAGTCTGACCTGAGCGGTCTCATTCGAGTACCAGGGACTGTGAGATAAAGTAGTTAACACATGTTCTGCGCCGACAACGCGCAGCGCCGCCTCCGTCTGGGTATGCTCACTTAAATAAGCAAGCCCATGTAACGGCACTGTCGCATGCACATCATCCAGTATGGCATTCTCAACCGGTAAAAATGCCACTGTGGGAGGCTGCACTGCATGACTTTTTGTAGCTCCCAGCCCACTCATCCATAACCAGACAATGGCAACCAACAGCGCACCAAACACAGCGGCAGCATGCCAGTAGCGCGCTACTTTGACACTCTGAATGGGAGTAACTTCAACCGTCAGCTGATAGCCAATACGCGGGTGAGTTTTAATACTGTCTGCACCCAGCAGCTCGCGCAGTTCACGAATAGACTGCACCAGCACCTGCTCCTGTACAACGACTCCCTGCCAGACAGTATCCAGCAACTGGGCTTTGGTCACTACCCGATCGGCGTGTTGGAGCAATACCTGCAACACCGCCAGAGTCTTGGCCCGAATGGCCTTTGCGCCCTCGTCCGTCGCTGCGGTGCCTTTAAGCAAGTCTACTTCGACTTGGTTGAGCAAATAACGCATCGTTCCATCTCTCGCATAAAAAACGGGCACCTAACCAGCAGGTGTCCCCGGTTAAGAGTGTGCAATATTTCTGCAAGCGGCTCAAGTCTCCAAAATTAAGACAGCTGCGATAAAAAGAGATAAGCAAAACAGTTAAACTGCCTAATAATCAGGTTACTGGTCTACTTGCTGTATTTTTTTGCCCACACACCGCATAAAAATTAACCCTTGTGCTACATTTTATGTGGATTATGTCTTTTTGGTGTCAACACTGTAATCAAGCTAGTGTCTTTTTGCCACACTCATGCTTGCCAGCCCTCACCTCAAGACAACGCACACAGGCCCACACAACTGAACAGAAGTCGTCGTAAAGATTGTTGCCGTCGTTTGTGACAAAAACGGTAAATAACGAATTAAGGAACTACTATGACGCATTATTCTTTTGGCAATGAGATCAGCGACAAAAGCCTCCCTAAGCATCTCAAAGTTGCCATTGTTGGGGCTGGTATGGCCGGATTATACAGCGCATGGCGCCTGCAAAACGAATCAGGTTGCGACAGTCTGGCCATTTTTGAGCGCTCTAACCGCACAGGTGGCCGCCTTGACTCAGATCTTATTCAATTCAAGAACCAACGCAGTGATACGCCGCCCACTATTACGGTAAAAGAAGAACAAGGCGGCATGCGCTTTCTGTTTGATGGCATGGACGATTTAATGGCGCTGTTTCTTAATCTGGATCTGCAAGACCAGATTGTCCCCTTCCCAATGAATAGCGGCGGCGATAACCGGCTGTTTTTCCGTGGTAAAAGCTTTAGTGTCAACACCGCAGCGCAAGACAACTACAAAATTTGGTCTGAACTGTACAACCTGGCCCCCTCAGAGCAGGGCGTGAATCCAAAAGACATAGTGAATGTGGTGTTCAACCGCATCTTGCAAGCCAACCCTCAGTTTAAGGCCCGCCCCGAGGTGAGAGGTCCTGAATTCTGGCAAGCTTTCCGACTAGAGTGTCAATGGCAGGGCAAAACGCTCAATGAGTGGACCTTGTGGGATCTGTACACGTCGATGGGGTATTCTCAGGAATGTATCAACATGCTGTATCGTGTGCTGGGCTTCAATGGCACCTTTTTATCTCAGATGAACGCCGGGGTTGCTTATCAGCTGCTGGAAGACTTCCCGGCAGGTGTGCAATTTAAAACCTTCAAAGACGGATTCAGTACGCTGCCTAATGCGCTGGTAGATAAAATAGGCACGGATAATATTCACCTGCAAACCAGTATTGAAGAAATCTCTTATATTGAAGAGCACAAGCATTATGAACTGCACTATTTGCACACCGATGACAACGGACGCAACCACAAAGGCAAGGTAACCGCTGACAAAGTTATCCTCGCCCTGCCTCGCCTGGCGTTGGAGAAACTGTTTGTCCGTTCAAATGCATTTAATACCCTAGACAAAGAACGCTCCGAGCACTTATGGAATACGCTGCAGTCGACATCTAATCAGCCATTGTTGAAAATAAACCTGTATTACGATAATGCCTGGTGGGGACGCGGCACGACCGGACGCCCGGCCGTTGAATTTGGGCCCAACTTTGCCGATTTGCCCACCGGCTCCGTTTATCCGTTTTATGCAGTTAATGAGGAGCTGGTTGCCGCTTTGATGTATCAGGAACGTAAAACTGACCCATCTGAAAGCACACAGGCCAAGCTGGAGCATATCGGCAACGAAAAATACGAACGCCCCGCCGCACTGACCATCTATTGTGACTACCTGAACATCAATTTCTGGAGTGCTTTGCAAAATATTGGCGAAACCTATCATCACCCGCATCAGGATGAGTATGTCACAGACATTCCGGGTGATATCTACCCGGCTTCAACGGCTGTAGTGGAGCAGGCGACGCGCTTCTTTAAGGATATTTTCAACACGCACTATGTGCCGGAGCCCATTCTGACCAGCGCCCGGATCTGGCAAGGCAGTGTCCATTTTGATGTACCACCCAGCCAGCAGTTTGGTTTTGGCGTACACCAGTGGGCCGTTGGAGCAGATGATAAAAAGGTCATGGCCGAGCTGACTGAGCCCCTGCCAAACCTGTTTACCTGCGGGGAAGCCTTCTCTGATTACCAAGGCTGGGTGGAAGGCGCACTGCGCTCTACCGATCTGGCGCTCAAGCAAGGGTTTGGACTGCAGCCACTGAGCGAAGTCTACGAACAAACGACCCACATCAGTTCTTCTGAAGCCATCAAGGTGGCCTATGAGGAAAATGCCAGCAAGCTTATCAATCAATACATTGAGCCGAATTTCTCGGCTGGCAGTGCCCCGGTTGAGAAGCCCTCAGAAGTTGAAAATGTACTGGGTGTTAACCTCAGTTACTTCGATATTAAGTGATCCGGCATCGGGCACCTGCCAGGGTGCCCCTATCCAACTATACCAAACACACCGCCCAGCTTGCTCAGGAGAGAATAAATGACTCAACCAATCCCCAATTTTACTGTCGCCGACTATTTTAAAGCACGACTGGAAGAAATAGGCGTCGACCAAATGTTTGGCGTCGCAGGTAATTATACAGCGGCTTTGCTCGATACCATATTGGCCGACTCCCACTCGCCTATCAAGATTAACGGTAACGCCAATGAGATTTGTGCCGGTTTTGCCGCAGATGCCTATGCCCGACTGAAAGGTCCCAGCGCTTTGTACGTTACCTACAGTGTCGGCGCATTCAGCCTGCTCAATACCATTGCCGGGTCCTTTGTTGAACAAGTGCCGGTGATCCTAATCAATGGCGCGCCTACCAACAAAGAAGATCAGATTTCAAAAAATGCCGGTTTACTTTACTCGCATACGACGGGCTATGAATTTGTTGATATTCACATGTTTCGTCCTGTTACCGTCGCAGCAGAGCGAATAGTCAATGCCAACCAGGCGCCTTTCCAAATAGATTCCGCCCTGGCCGCTTTGCTGACCGAGCGCCGCCCGGTGTATTTTGAAGTCAGTGAGGACGTCTGGCGGGCAGACTGTATTGCACCTGCGCAACCGCTGGCACTAAATAACCCTGCCAGTGTCACGGTAAGCGAAGCACAGCAGGCAGCTAAGGCCACGGTTGAACTCATGCTTAGCCAGCCAAAAAGTATCTTCTGGGCGGGCATAGAGCTGCAACGCTTCGGCCTGCAGGATACTTTTTTAGAGTTGCTGGAAGTCATCAATCGCAACCATACTGTGCCTGAAGGACATATTCATTTTGTCACCTCCGCATTGAGCAAATCAGTGATCGCAGAAACACATCCCTGGTTTGAAGGCTGTGTCACCATGAGCCCCTCAGAAGTGGAGTCTCTGGTTGGAGACGACGGGATATTAGTGGGTGTGGGTGCCTGGACAACCGGTAAAGATACCGGCAACCAGGACATTCGCAGTAGCCGTACCGTACTGGCTGCCCAGGGCGGCGTTTACGTGGGTGCAAGCTACTATGCTTCGGCAACGCTCAAAGACTATCTGCAATGCCTGATCGACGAATTCAGTGCGCTGGCGCAGCAACAGCCCGCCAGTCTGAAAGGGTTGCGCATGCAGCAACCAGTGTTAAAGGGCCAGTCAGCGGATTCGCAGCTTGGCTATGACAGCTTCTTTGCCACCCTCAGCCAATGGCTTGGCGAGGATGATATTCTGGCGGTGGATGCCGGTTTCCCCTTGATTGGCGCGCAGAGTGTAAAAATACCTTCGCAGGATGGCTTTGTCGCTCAGGCCGCCTGGCTGTCGATTGGCTACTCGGTCCCCGCAGGCACCGGCATCAAATGTGCGTTTCCTGACAAACGTGCCGTGGTGGTAGTGGGTGACGGCGCCTTCCACGAAACATGTCAGGCGGTTGCCGATCAACATGCCTACGGGCAGAATACGGTGGTGTTTGTTCTGGCCAATGGCATCTACGGGATTGAACAGTACCTGGTCAACCCCAACCCATTCAGAACGCCGCCAGTTGATTATCAGGACAAACTGCTTGACAAAGTCTACAGCTACAACGATTTGCCCAGCTGGAAAATTGCTAACATTACCCAGGCCTTCGGCGGTGAAGGCCGCCGGGTCACCGACTTGAGTGAGTTAATGGCGGTGATGGAGGAGATCAGAACCGATCCGCACAACAACTATGTTGTCGAAGTCTCTATCCCCAAAGAAAACACGCCACATGCGATTACACTGGAAGCCAATAGCGCTGTGGGCGAGGATGAAATCGCCAACCCAGACTGGCCACCGGCCAATAAATTTTAGCAACAGGCAATAAAAAACCACCCATAAAGGGTGGTTTTTTACTCAATCTAAGTGCTACTTCACACGTTTTTGCATCCGTCGTGCACCCAGTAACAGCAACCCTGCCAGCATATACAGCAAGGTTCCGCCGGAGCCCTGCTCTTCGACTTTATTTACTACAACAGTTACCACTTGCTCTGTGCTGGTTTCACCATCCGACACATTCAGCTTAAATACCAGCTCAGTAGTACTATCAACTTGTGGTGCAGTAAAAGACAAGGTCGGGCTTTGCGCATCTGCCAGCGTCACTTTTGTGCCGCTGATCTGCTGCCATGCATAACTCAGCGACGTGCCATCTGGGTCACTGGCGCTCGCCGTCAATGTAACCTTTGATCCCGAATTCGCAGTTGCGCGCTCGTTAACCGTCACAGTAGGCGCCTTGTTGACATGCATGAATGTCACTTCAAAACTATGGGCAAAGCGCTCATAGCCATCGTCAATCACAACCTCAATGTAACCTTTCATAGAACCCGCAAGCTCAGGAATAGTCAGAGTGGCCTCTGCCGCTCCCTGTTCATGAGCAAGCTCGATAACTGGCTCTGAAACTCGCCACTCAAACCTAAGCTCATCACCGTCCAGATCACTTGATGCAGATGCATCGAGTGTCACGGAGGTCAACTCTTCCATCGTCTGAGGCACGTTTAGCACCAAAGTGGGTTCTCTGTTTGGATTTTCAGTAGCCAAAACAGATACAGATTCAATCACACCATTGACACTCCCATCCAGGTCAAATGGTCCACCATCGACCAGAGTGTAAGCCGTGCATTGTGCGCAGGTATCACTGGTTGCACTTTCACTTGCGATGGTCTCCCAGCCTTGTAAAGTCAGCTGGCGAATTTGCGTGCTTTGCTCGGATTTGAACGCTTGCGGATGAGACCAAACCACCGTCGCAGAAGACGTTCCCTGAGCCAGGTAGACCTGAGTGTTAAACAGCTCACTGTAAGGCTTAAAATGCGGATCGTCTGCACTGAAGGTAAGTGACTGAGCCGCCAGGTAACCATCAAGCTCACTAAATGACAAGCTCATGTCAGATCTTGGCTGACTGGTCCGTGACTGGGCAATATGACCGACCGTGAACTTGGCACCTTGAGTGTCAAACTGCAACGTCTGTCCTGAATTAAGGTGCGCCAAATCAGCCTGATTGTGATTATCCAAGTAGTCGACAATACCGTCGCCGTCACTGTCAGTCAGTCCTTCTACAGCATCATTAACCCCATCACCATCACTGTCACTGTCTTTGCTGAGCACCGTTTCAACGACCGGATAGGTCTGCTGATAGTCGTATTGTGATTGATCACGTCTGTTGGTCACCGTCACACTGAGCTGGATCTGTTCAAGATCACTGAGCGATGGCGCACCAAATACCCACTGAGAGGTATCTTTGTCAGACAGCGGCCAGAATCTGCCATCTTGATCTCTGACTTCCACATTATAGTTCTGGGTACTCATAGGCTCAGCAATGTTGACGTAAAAGGCCGGACGTTCTGCTTCAGGCTGAAGTGCCGCAACCGTTTTACCCGCTTGAGTAGCAAATAATCTTACCGTCGGTGCGTTGGACTCGGTCTGTACTGCCAGCGTGCTCACAACTTCACCATCGAGCCAGGCCCCATCCACGTCTGTGACTTGGAGTTGCGCGCCCGCTGTTGCTGCTAAACTTCGCAGTGGCATAACAAAGCTAGGATATGACTCTGAGGTAAACGAAAACGGTGTGTCGTCGACCATACCTGACAGCGTTATAGTCTGCTGTGGTGATTTACCATCAAGTTGCACTAAGACTGCAGCATCACCGTATGGATCCTGAGTAAAGCTGGATTGCACTGTCAGGCGAGGCAGTACAGACACCGGAACACTTTGCGTAATACTATTCCCGTTACTGTCGGTGGCCACAAACTCGATGTTTTGTTGTCCGGTTACAAAGGTATAGTCGTGTGCATATTCAATATTGACTTCGCTGACCAAATCCACAAACAGCTCAGCATCAGATACCGCTGCTAAGATACCCGTCGCAGTGGCTGACTTCACTAATAGTTGCTGTTCCTGATAGGCAGGTGCCGTGGTGTCGACTACAGTTATTTGCTGGACAGACTCGGCAACGATACCCATAGTATCGATTGCCCGCCAGGTCACAACATGTTCACCTAGTGGCAAAGGAGTCGAATCAACAAGATAAACAAGCGGTGCAACGGGCCCGTTATCTGTGGCACTAACCTCAACGAGCTCTGCAATATCCGTTAATGACCCTGTTGCTTCCACAACAACAGCTGCGCTGTGCTCAATGGCAGGCGCAGTGAAATCACCTGTCGCAGGATCAAATGGCGCTGCATCTTCAGAGTCAGGCACACCATCACCGTCCGTATCTCGGGACAAAGGATTGGTGCCCAGTTCTATTTCCTGTAAGTTGGATAACCCATCGCCGTCCTCGTCCCGCTGCGCATCACTTGCATCATTGATATCAAAGCCATGATAGGTTTCCCAAGCATCTGTCATGCCATCCTGATCTGAATCAGCCTCTCTGTTAGACACCCAAACGAAATTGTCCAGCCATACGGCATCCTGGCCGTCTGAGACCGAGCCATCTTTACGATATCTGAAGGTAATGGTGTGATTGCCGGAATCAACCCGCACCGAATGAGTTTGCCACTGCGACACATCTGAGGCTGCCAGGACCGTTGCGCCGTCAATATCAATGGCAAAGTGGTCACAGCAACTTTCAGTATCCATCTTGAGGTCAAAATTCAATACCCCAGGATCGAACTCGCCGGTGAAAGTAAATGAACTCTCCTGGCTGTCATCAATGTCGCCCGATTGCAGCGCATATTCACCGTCCGACGCTTCAGTCGACACGCGCGTCCACGCTATTGCGCTATGTTCCGCATTATTAAACCAGGATGGTAACTCAGCGCCTTCAAAGGAGCTGGTTAACAGCGGATCTTTGCTCTTTGGCACAGATGCCGCATCATTAGGATCTGCGCCGTGTTGCACCTCATCAGCATCCGTGTAACCGTCTCCATCACTGTCACGGTAACGCTCAAGTGAGTTCATAGGATCCCAGCCAAGCGCCAATTCTGTACCATCCTGAACACCATCACCGTCGGAGTCGGCAATCCAAGTATAAGTGCCGGCATCAAATTCCGCGAGACCTGTCAACCCGTCACCGTCCAGGTCTAAATGAGCGTCCGCCACGAAAGGGTCGTGTCGATTATCTATTTCCCACAGATCATATAATCCGTCCTGATCGGTATCTTTAAAGCCCGTGTTTAGGAGAATATTCGTAATGAAGACAGCATCGTCTCCCATACTGACGCTACCATCTTTTTGGTACTCAAAGATAATGGTATGTTGACCCGACGAAGGCAGCACAACCTCATGCGTCTGCCAGCCTAGATTGCCCGACTTACTTAAAATTTGTTGATCGTTGAGATAAACGTTAAAGAAATCAAAGCTAGCTTCCGACGAGACTTTATAATCGAACGACAGGATGCCCTGGTGCTGTGCACTGTCGAGCTCAAGTGAAAAGCGTGTAATTTGGCTATCTGTAATATCCGGATTGGTCAGGGCTGTAAAACCAACGCTATCTGTCACTAACCATGCTGCTTGCCCATCTGGAAAGCTAATTTCAGGTGGCGTTTGACCAAGCTCCAGCGTCACCAGTGTGACTTCGGCTTCGCCTGCAGAGCTGGCGTCTGTCGGATCTGTGCCATTTTGAAACTCTGCGAGATTAGGTTGCCCATCACCATCGGCATCATAAAACGCATCACGTTTACTGGTAGGATCAAGCCCATATTGATTCTCCCAGGAGTCAGGCATTGCATCCTTATCGGTGTCTGCTGAAAGCGGATCAAGGCGCAACTCAAAGACTTCGGCATAGTCAGACAGAGTGTCTTCATCCGTATCGATAAGATCAGGTCGGGTTAACAACTTATATTCCTGCAAATTGTTTAACCCATCGCCGTCCAGGTCGGTCAAGGCATCTTCACGATCATCCGGGTTGAGGCCAAATGAAACCTCCCAGTTGTCGTCCATCCCGTCGCCATCCATATCTCTAAATAGGATGTTATCGCAGCTCAGGCCAACCTGAGAAAACGCCTCTATGACTGGATAAGAGGGATAATTAAGCTCGATTGCAGCATTAATAACGCCGCAAGCTCCATCGATGAAATCACTGGAATTAACCCAGTAGTGCCGATTTGCATGGACCATTACAGAGAATGCCTGTCTTACATCCCACCCTTCGCTGGTTGCAAGCAGGTAAAATGCCCGGTTGAACACACCGCTGCTATAGTGCACATCCATCCAAGTCGTGAAATCATCCGCATGATCGATAGAAACTCCGTCTCGTGAAGGGGTTTCGAAGTACCTGAGTGCCGTTGTTTGCTTAGTGATATCCGCACCAACCAGCCAGTCATTCGTTCCCCGTAAGAAGTACTCGGCAGCTTCACCTGCAATATCGGAGAAAGCCTCATTGATACCCCCGGATTGGCCTTGATAAATCAGGTCTGAGTTTTGCTCAGTAAAGCCATGGCTCACCTCATGAGAAACAATATCCAGCGATACCAAAGGGTGAAACCTGTCTATACCATCACCAAAGGTCATAGCTGAACCATTCCAGGTTGCATTATCCCCGACATAATCCGCATGTACACGCATCAATAGCTTGAATGTCAGTGGTGGCATATCAAACCACTGCTCATACATATCAAAAACGGCGGTACCAAACGCATGTGCATCGTTCAGCGGTGAGTAGGCGCCGTTGATCTCTTTATGCGTATTACGGCTACACGCAAAAGAGAAGGCAGTTTGCGAGTCATAACCTGATTCCAATGATACCGTTTTGACTTTGTCATTTTCCAGATAGCAGGTATCACCGGACTGTGTGATGTCCAGTGCCGGATAATCTACACCATATTCATATTGACCGACTTTAACATTACCACCCGGCCCGGTAGCGGTTGCGTGTTTAACGTTATCCCACTGTTTCACTATTTGATAATCAGACTCTCTGAACAACGCAACTGGCATTGCGTGTGAGTGAGGCTCTGCAGACAGTGAAATCAGTCGCACATAAAATGCCTGGCCATTATCGATATACACATAGCGTGTATTTTCCTGTACAGCATACTCGCTATCCGCAAGCTTATTTGCTGCCATCAACTGCTTTGCAGCTTTAGCAACATCAAACTGTGTATTGGCACTCGCAGCGACTTGTTTCGGATCCAAATCACTGGCAAAAAAGCCGCTTACATGGCGATATTGTTCGCGGTAACTGAGCTGATGACCCCAAACAGGCACTTCCCCAAAATATTGCTGATAACGCTTCGATTTATTGTTGTTAATATTGCGTTGATGTGACAGAGTCAGTGGTGCAAAATGCAAAGCATCTGAGGATTGAATTCCCCTTTTTTGCTCCAAAAACTTTAACACTTCTCCTTGGTTTTGCTGTGTTGCTCGCAACGATGTTGCCGCAATGCTCTGCGTACTTAGACATCCAGCTACGCACACCAAGCTATATAAAGTACTGAGTTTCATCCAATCTTCCTAGCTAAAAAACAAGAGTATCTGTACATCGATGTGCCGATACCCGGTAAAATGGCGGCTATTCTAACAAACCCGGTTAGCTCAGCCTAGTCAGATTAAAAAATAAACGCCCCTAAAACACCAACATTTGCACTCAGGTCGGATTTCAAACAATTATCTGAGTGGATTTCTCCCCAACAACCACAATTTGAACAATAATAAAGCTAGACACCGTCAGGCAGGGAAAAGAAATGGATATCCATAGTTTGGATCTCGCACTACTCAGTGTTAATCAGCAATGGCAAATACTGACATTCAATCGGGCTGCGGCTGCACTGTTGGGCCTGGAGGCTAAACAAGACTCCCCCCAGTGCTTTTTTGACTTGTGCCAGCTTGCTGACCCTGGCGAGCAAAAAGACAGTCCGTTTTTTAGCCAGACATCAGGGAGTTCCGCGCTGGTTATCTTGCCTTCAGGTACACGGCTAAACATTATCATCAGTCGCCAACTAACCTCTGACACCAGCCTGATCCTCAATCCGCTCAACCATCAACACCTGCCGCACCTCGGTGAGCTGGCCGAGCTGGCGCTGCAATGCGGTGACATTGGAGTTTGGCAGGTTGATACTACCTTTGAAAATCCTTACTTTTCTCATACTTTTTGTGCGCTGCTACATTGTCAGGCATTAACTAACTGGGAGGATTTTACGAACCTGATCTATGAAGACGATCGTCCCCTGGCACTGAGCTTCATTGAGGAACACATTCAGTCTAACGTGCGGCTCAAGTTTGAATTTAGGGTACTCATCGACTCTGTACCGCACTGGTTTGAACTCAGTGGCGATCAGCGCCGTGACAGCGAGACCCACTTGAGCCTGTTTGGCACCCTGCGTGAATGCACCCAGGAAAAGCAGATGCTTATTCATCTTAACAGCGCCCATGAGAGCCGTCGTATTGCCCTGGAAGCTGGTAAAGTGGGCACCTGGTGTGTTAGCCGGCAAAACGGCCAGTGGTACTGGGACTGGGATCCGCAAACCAGCGCCATATTTGATCTGGCAGCGCAGGACACAGGACGCTATGAGAAATGGCTTGAACGCATCCACCCTGAAGACCGTTCGCGAGTCTCTAAGGGGCTCAAAGAAGCACTGGAGAGCGGTGAAGACTTTGAGCATGTATTTCGCGCCGTGCTGCCTAACAACAGTGAATTGCACATATTTGCCAAAGGTGTGGTGGCGCAGGACGGCTATGGTAACAACTATCGCCTCGACGGTGTTTGTGTCGACCAATCCGAGGTTTATCGTGCCAACATGGAGTTATCCAAACTCAATGCCGAACTTGAATCCCGTGTTAAAGCGCGCACGTCGGATCTTAAGTGCGCAGTCACTAAAGCAGAGCGAGCCAGCCGGGCCAAGTCTGACTTTCTGGCAATGATCAGCCATGAACTGAGAACCCCGATGAATGCCATCATCGGCTCACTGGAGCTGCTGTCGCTGCAAAAACATGATCCCGAAGAAATGGAATTGCTCGAAACCGCGTCTGTTTCAGCCAAAAACCTGGTCGACATACTGAACGACATTCTGGACATCAATAAGATTGAAGCCGGTAAACTGGAACTGGAGTTCAGAGAGTTTGATATTTCAAAAACGCTGCACAACGTGCTATTGACCTTTGCCTCAAACGCAGAGAAACGCCGCGTCAGTCTCAAGGCCATTGAGTCTCAGCAACTCCCGACTATGCTCTACAGTGACGAGAATCGGATCCGCCAGGTATTGTTTAATTTACTCAGTAATGCCATCAAATTCAGTGGCCCCCCGGCCAAAGACAGTGGCAATGTAATCATTGAGGTAGACTGGCAATTGCAAAGTCACAGCCAGGGGGAACTGAGCATCTTAGTGAAAGATAATGGTATCGGCATCGACGAAAAAACCCAGAAAAAGCTCTTTCACCCTTTTACCCAGGCCGATAAATCAACCACCCGAGTCTATGGCGGTACTGGCCTGGGCCTCGCTATTTCAAGGAAAATAATCGACCTGATGGGAGGACGCATAGGGCTAAAGAGTAAACTGGATCGCGGCAGCATTTTCAGAGTGTGTATTCCGATACACAGATTCTCCTACCACAATGCCACCACCTTATTCGAAAATATATACGTCGCATCCGCGCAACAACAGCAGCCAGACTCATACCCACTGTCGGTCCTCAAAGACCTTGCCGATCAACTACATCAGGTGACGCTGGATGCACTCCCTTGTGCCAGTCAGGCAAACTCCTTAGTCTGTTGCTTTGTTCAGTCAGAACAGGATCTGGTACAATTAAGTAAATATCAAAGTATATTAAAAGAGCACCGGGTATTAGCCTGTCATAAGACCGGGCATACCGAGCAACTGAGGCAATTGTTGCCGGATGCTGCACCACTACATATCGACCTGGCGACACGCTATGGCATCACCCGTCAGGTAATGCACTTACTGACTCATACCGCCAGCCATGCTGCGCCGAGCGCTTCTGCAGTCGAGCCCGATAGCAAGACTCCCCCTGCTAGCACGCAAGATCTCCGTCCGGGGATTTTACTGGTAGAAGACAACACCTTTAACCAAAACCTGATGGTCAAACAACTGGCAAAGCTTGGCTACACCTGTACGCTCGCCGAAAATGGCGAGCAGGGTTTTGAAAGCTGGCGCAAGGACAAATACAAACTGATCCTGACTGATTGCCATATGCCAGTGGTGGATGGCTATGAAATGGCCAAGCGCATCCGCCAGGCCGAAAAGCAAATGGCGCTCAAGGCTATACCAATTGTCGCGGTCACGGGGGCGGCGGTGAAAAATGAGCTGGAGAACTGTCACCTGTACGGCATTAACGATTGTATTGGCAAACCCGTTCAGCTCGAACGGTTTAAATCTGTGATAGAGAAATGGTATGGAAAGTAATAACGTACACTTAGCCAGACTCAATCAGCAAACCCTGGTTGACCTGATTGGGGAAGATATGCCAACCATAGCGCGCTTTCAGCGCGATTTTGTTACCCAGGCAGAGTCCAGTTGCAAGCTGTTTTTAAGTGCTTACAGTGACGCAGCTTACCCTGAACTCAAAGAACATGCCCACTTTCTAAAGACTTCCGCTCGGGCCATAGGCGCGGAGCGTTGCAGTGAATACCTGGCGCAATTAGAAGAGGCCGCGCTGTCGGCAGACCGCCCGCATTGCCGTAGGCTGCTTATCAGTATTGCTCAGGAGGTCAAAGCCCTTAACGCATTAATAAATCACGCCTGAAACCATGGTCCTAAGTTAGCCAACCCTGCTTTTACTCAGGCACACTCTGTGCCCAACAGCTTATTGACCGCATCCAGAATACTGCGCTTTGTCGATGGCTTCACAATATAACCGCCAAGACCCAGTGAAGCCCATTTGCGGATCAAATCTTTATTACGATTGCTGGTCAGCGCCACAATCGGTATTGACCGGCAATGTTCAATGGCCCGGACATTTTTTGTGGTATTATAGCCATCCAGACCAGGCATAAATAAATCCATAAAAATCATATCATAGCGATGTTTTCTGAGCTCTTTTATCGCCGCCAGGCCATTTTCCATGCCATCGACCGAAAAGCCCTGTTCGCGTAATATCCCGGAGATCATTTCGCGATAAATTTCATTGTCTTCGACTATCATGATCCGCTTGTCTCTGGGCGTCGCAGGCTCTGATATATGCGTGTCATCAAAGGCATGTCCGGCTTCCTCATCATGCACAGGTTCCTGATGTGCGTCATCATGGTGAGCATATGCATGAGGCCCATCTTCATGCTCGTGCGTGGCATGCTCTTGCTCTGCGTGCTCTAAAGCGTCTTTATGGGCGCTGTCGCTCTCCAGTGCAGAGTTAAACACAGCGGTATGCGAGCTACTGAACATGTCGACCAGTTCATTCAGGGTAAAGTGGCTGTCATTTAGTTGTTGCGTAATTTGTTGAATATCTTTGACCAGCTGGTGCTGTAGCTTGTCCAGTAAAGGCAACACATGTTTTTCTTTCAGCTGTTGCAACATTTGCGCCTTTACTTCGTCTTCTTCCTGCGCTTCGTCCAGCGATTCCCTGACCTGCGCGAAGGACTGCTCAGTGTTTACCCGGTAGCTGGCAGCCTGATCGATCAATTGCTTCAGGCCGCTGTCTATTCGGCCAAAATGCTCCTCTTTGAGTTCCGTGATCTGCTGGGTGTCTTCGGCCTGTTGCAGAATATTGTGTAATATCATTCTGAGCCGGTAATTTTCATACATAGGTTTGAAAACAAAGTAATCGCTAAAGATGCCTTTGATACAGCAGCGAAAGGCAACCCCGGATTCTTTGTTTTCGCACAACAAGATGCTTTTGTGCGGATAACCCAGCACCTCCCGCCGCGCGAGCGAGCTATAGGTTTCTATGCTTGCTTTAACATGCAACATGGCAAAGATGAGTACTGGCGGCTTGCCCTCCCGGATGACTTTATGCGCCTCTCGTGTACCCTCCAGCGTTCTGAATGCAGTAACCTGAGAGCTGATAACCTTGCACACGCCCACCATTTCGTGGGCATCGTCGCAAATCATCAACACCTTTGGATGTCGCTCTCCGTAATCCACTTCACCTTTATGCATACCTGTCTCCTGAGCCCCGGTGACCATCAATTCATTGACTGCACCTTAAGGATAGCTCAAGCGTGGATTTTTGTGCCAATGCCACATTATTAGATTCACAGCAATGCTGCCAGCTCACTTAACTGCGCACGGGGGGTGGCATCATGGCTTCATCGCTGTATACCAATTTTTTATTCATTTCACGACGTAACAGCAAATAGCTGATCGCCGCCTGACAATACACGGTGGCAACAGAAAACACCCAGATCTGCTCAATTTCAAAATCCGCCTGCCCCGCCAGCCAAACCACTGGCACCGCGAACAACACAAACCGGCTGGCCGTACTGTAAAGTGCCGGCCAGGTATTTCCCAGCGCCTGAAACATACCCGAAGCGGCAAAGGTGTAACCGGCCGGGACAAAATTCAGGCTGACATATCCCAAAAATGTCGCTGCAACGAGTATGACCTGAGGTTCATCACTGAAAGGGGCAAAGAACCAGCTGGCATTGACCAAACAAGCCAGCGTTAACATCGCCATCAGCACACAGGTAAGTATATTGGTATAGCGATAGGTTTGCTGTACCCGCTCGTACTTACCCGCCGCATAGTTCTGAGCCGCTATTGCGGGGGCCGCAAAGGCGACCGCCATCACAGGTAAAAAAAGCACCTGCATGATCCTGACGCCCAGCCCAAAGCCTGCCTGAGCGCTTGCAGCAAACTGACTGAGCGCCCAATAAATGACTGACATATACATAAATGTGAGTAAAAATTCTCCCCCTGATGGGAGTCCCAGATTAATCACCTGTAGCATACGTTTGCGATCAGGCGCGAGTCCCTTGCGCGGCATGGTCAGATAATCCACTTTACGGGCAAAGTACCATAGCGTCATCACCATAGCGCAAAGCGCAGAGATAGAGCTGGCCAAGCCGGCACCTGCAACACCCAAAGCGTTACCGGTGCCCCAGCCAGAAATTAACACGGGTGACAACACGATGTTGAGGAGAATAGCCAGCATTGAAACTAACATCACGGGCTTAACCACACCGGCGCCGCGCAACGCGGCAGCCATCACAGTGAGCCCAAACTGTAATAACAGAGCCGGTAAAAACCAGTAAAAGTAACTAACAGCGGCCTGGCGGGTCGCCGCATCCGGGGTCATGAAATCAAAGAACAAATGCGCAAACCCGTAACCGAGCAGCGCAAATACCACAGAGCAGCCCCCGGCTATCAGCATACTCTGATGAAATAACGCGTTGGCTTCAGCTTTATCTTTTCTGCCAACCGCATGTGCCACCAAAGTGCCGCAGCCAATATTAAGCACCTGAGTCAGCGCCATAATAAAAAAGAACACACTGCCCGCACTGCTTACTCCTGCCAGCGCGGCGGCGCCGAGGGCACCAACAAAGTATAGGTCGACCAGAAAGTACAAGGTCTGGATGAGCATACCAGCCGCCATAGGCACGGCCATCGCGATAAGATGGGTAACAATTTTCCCCTGAGTCAGGTCCTTCATTCACATCACTCCTGATTATCTGATGGCACCATTGTACCGGTTATCTTTAATCCGTGTTCGACTATTTTTTACGCCGCTGTGGCTGGGAAAACAGCACAATCATCAACATTGTTACTGGCATATCTATACAGACGATGCGGATATGGCATACTGAATATTCTGATGGTAAAGGTAATATCTATGGCAACCCACAATAACACAGCACACACATCAGCGGACTCCACAGCGGCGGTGACCAGCATGATCCAGGCAATACACAGCCACGATTTGGCGCGCATAAAACACTGCTATGAACAAGCTACAGGCAGCGAAAGAACGGCGCAGCTCAGACATTGCTATGAAGCCGCCGACAATCACCCGGCAAATTACGAACATTACCAGAATATTGTGGCCCACTGTGTCAGTCAGCATGGCCTGCCAGCAGGCGTCATTGCCGGGATCAATACCACAGAGCGATTAGATTTTTTTATGCCCGCATTACAGGCGGCGAATGCCTTTAATGTAACCAACCATCAGGGCAATACGTTTTTGCATTGTCTGTTTGTGAATCCTGCCAACTCGCTACCTCCTTTCAATTATATCCGTTCACTGTTGTTGTTTGAACGCAATGAATCGCTGGGCGAGGCACTGATAGTCCGTAATCACCAGAAGTTAAATGCGCTGGAAACCTATTTGAGTTTTAATCCGCACCACCATGAGCTGCCTCAGCATGAGCTGACAGCCTGGCTGGCATTGTGTGAGGCGCAGCGAAAACTCAACGGTGTGGACAGTGATAACCTGGCTAAGGTGATGGCCCATGTGCGTGGACGCGCAGAGTCGACACATCGACTCACACTCATTGCCAGTTATTATCAGGTTTCGGTCAGTTCACTCTTACCTGTGAGTTAGCCTTTATCGACGTGCGTAACCAGAGCGCCCTTTCATTGTGTCGATAAGTCATCACCGTGCCGCCGCTGGACTTATCCCGTAAACAGGCGTATTCAACGGCTTCAAATGCAGATCGCCCAAAGTCCATGGCGGCAATGGCCCAGTTGGCACCACTGCCAATGGCCCAGTTTAACGACAAAGGCTCCAAAAAGCGGCGACCATGGCGAATTTCACCAAAAAAAACAGCGCCACTATCGGCAACAAAAAAGAAAGTACAGGCAATATCATCAAACTGATTATCGTGCCAGTGTGTGATCAAATGCTCTATTTCAGCGCAGTTGCCTGAGGCAAACACGTAGCCATCTTCCACCCGCTGGCACTTGCGTGTTGACCAGGACACAATAGTCTGGCTGGTCGAGGTCAGGCTGTCTGTACAAATGGTTTTCGAGTCGTGGTGGTAGGCAATGGTTGTCAAAAGCGCTCCTTGGTGATGATCTTTGCAATCCAAAATAACTTAAACTTATCGATCGTACCGGCTCATTTTGACCTGATATTCACAATAAATCGCTAAACATGGGGTTTGAACATCAATATAAGGAGTAAAAAATTAATACAAAGTTAACAACCCTGTCAACCGCTCACTTTGGCGTAAGAGCAATCCATAGCAGACGCCATCCACGCTGAAACGGCGCAGATCGCAGGCCGATTTAAGTAACTGGACTGACTCAGCAGCGACTGCCTGGCGCTGCACCCGGCGCTCTCATTTATGGGCTGGGCGCGACGCTCGAGCACGTTAAACCATAAACGCGACGACAGTAGCCCCGATAATCAAAGCGGCCGCAGGTGCCAACCACTTCCAGGGCAGACCTTGCACTTTTTCCCCAGCTTGCTCAGAACCTGCTGTAACAGGTGCTGAAGCGGGTGCTGAAGCGGGTAAAGGATCCGGCTGCCTGGCCTCTGGCTCTACCACAACAGGCTCGGATGATTGCACTGGCAGCTGCCATTGATAGCCCTTCTTAGAAAAGGTTTTAATTGCATCATCGCCGAATAGCGCGCGCAGGTGGCCAATATTCTGAAATACCACTTGCTCAGTCACGGTTCTGCCAGGCCAAACATGTTCGAGGATCTCAGCCTTGCTGTAGATCTTCTGTGGATCAGACAAGAACAAGCCCAGCAACATAGCAGGCTTTTCTTTTATGCTTATTTTTCGACCTTGTTTTGACAAGGCCAAATTTTGGCAGTCAAACTCGAAATCTTGAAATGTTAACTTCATCGTCCTTCAGCTTTATAATTATAATAATTGTCACATCACAGGGCGCATGTGACCAAGTGGTCAACGACATGTCCCTTTTGTTAGTTCAACAAGCTTAACATGTTCCCAACCTCGGATCAGTACTCCAATGTAACGATTTATAACAATCGCCTTCGTAGCCTGTTGGCCACGCCAGTCCAGCCACTGTCACCGAACTGGAATACCGCCAGACTCACCATAATCACAGCCGCGCCAGTCAGCAAGGTCGGTGTGATTTGCTCGTTGTTTAACCATGCCCCCAGCAGCATCGCAAACCCTGGCGTGATCAAGGTTGTCAGTGCAACCGTACTGGCTTTAAGCTTCTGTAGCACATGAAAATAAGCAATAAACCCGACTAAAGATCCAAAGACACTCAGATAAACTGTGGCCAATACAGCGCTCATCTGCCAGTTGTCTATACTCAGCTGCCCATCTGTAAGCCACCACACTAAACCAAACATAGGGGTCACCAGCAACAGGGCGCCAAAGGTTGAAGCCAGCGGATGGATTGCCAGTTGCACACGTTTTATCATCACCCCACTGAGACTAAAGCAACTCACCGCCCCGAATACATATAACAAGCCCAGCGGCGCCAGCGCCAGCTCACTCAGTTGTGACATACAAACCAGATATAAACCCACCATAGACAAAGCCAGCCCCAGCCATTTAATAAGACTAAAGCGGGCTTCGTTTAATAGCCGCTGAGCAAGCAGACCCGACAACACAGGAGCCAGGCCAAATATCAAAGAAATCACACCCGAGGGCACGGTTTGTGCCGCCAGATAACTGAGCAACATGCCACCAAAAATACCTAAACTGGAATAGCCATATAAGGCCCAGGCTCTGGGCGACATTGGCACCCGATAGCGGCCAATTAATACGATGACACAGCACAGCACCAACGCCAGCGCCATACGCAAAAAGACGCTCAAGGTCGGTGACATGCCAGTGCTGCTGATCACAATCCCAAGCGGGGTCGTCGACCAGATGATAATAACCATAATGTAAGATGCCTGAACTGGCATAATGAACTCCCCTAAATCGGGGCAGTATAAGAGGTTGGAGATACACAATGATGACTAACCGCTGATACTGCCGCGGTTAGTAATAGTCGCCTACAAACCGCGGACACTCAGCCATACCCAGACTGAATTATTCAGCCAGGTATTAAGCAGTGTATGTGCAGTCATCAGCGCCATGAATTTATTCTTCTTAGTAAAGTGAACATTCTTTGTACCATGCCTTAGTGCAATGTCAATAACGGATAGTCAAAAGTGTATATCTGACATGCTATTTAGCACCGAGGTTAGAAAAATCAGGCATGCCTGCCTGTTGGCAAACGTAATACCTAAAACTCTGTTTTGAGTAAATTTCAGACAAACAGCTTGATTTGGCGTGATTAAAAAATACAAAGTTAATAACAACTTAACAATAAAAAGTCACAACCACACTCTGTACCAATTATAAAAACACCCGAATAAAGAAACAAAAACTCTTTAAAAACATATTGTTGAATCAATTACCATAAAACTATGCAGAAAATGTGAATCACAAATTTAAAACTTCAATAAAACATTTAAAAAACACAAGTTAACAATATTGACAGGTACATTAACATATCTCCATAATAGCATTTAATGCAAAAGCCGTATTTCAACCAACTCAAAGTGCAATATTATGGATTTTAAGCTTTCCGACTATCAGACCGAGTTATACGACTCTACGCTTCGCTTTGCTGGCGAAGTGTTAGACAAGGATGCACATCAGCGTCAGCGTGATCACCACTTCGCACCGGAACTTTGGCAACAGGCTGCCCAGTTTGGCTTCACCGGGCTGGCAGTGGAAGAAACCTACGGTGGTGCCAACCTGGGTGCCCTGAACACCATGTTAATGGTGGAAGCGCTGGGTAAAGGCAGCCGGGACCTGGGCTTATCGTTTTCTCTGTGCGCCCATTTGTTTGCCTGTGTGATGCCCATCGCGCGCTTCGCCAGTGATGAGTTAAAACGCGACTTTCTCGAGCCCCTGGTCGCGGGTAAATTGATGGCAGCCAATGCCGCCACAGAACCTGGTGCAGGCTCAGATATTTACAGTATGAAAACCACCGCCGTCAAAGAACCGGGTGGTTACCGACTCAACGGTCAAAAAACCTATATTACCAATGCCCCGGTGGCCGATGTCTTTGTCGCCTATGCGCAAACCAACCCTGATCACGGCTTTATGGGGGTATCAGCTTTCATTATTGCCAGAGACACACCCGGATTATCAACCGGTGCCGGTCAATCCAAAGACTGCCTGGCCAGCTGTCCGATGGGGGATGTATTTTTTGACAATGTCTTTGTCCCGGAATCTCAGCGCATCGGCTTTGAAGGCGCCGGAGGCGCGATTTTCCACGACTCAATGATCTGGGAAAAAGGCTGCCTGTTCGCGCTGTTTGTCGGCGCGCTGGACAGGTTACTCGACACCACTCTCAGCTACGCTCGGGAACGTAAACAGTTTGGTAAGAAAATCGGTCACTTTCAGTCGGTTTCAAATCGCATCATTGATATCAAGCTGCGTCTTGAGCAGTGCCGCCTGATGCTGTATCGCGCAGGCTGGAAGTACGATCAGGGACAGGATGCCGAAATAGACATTGCCATGAGCAAACTCTTGATTTCGGATTACGCCGTACAGTCCGCACTGGATGCCATTGCCACCTTCGGTGGTGCCGCAATCGATGCCGACATGGGCATTGTACAGGTGCTGCTGGATACCCTGCCGAGTCGTATTTTTTCCGGTACTAACGATATTCAACGCGAGATCATCGCCCGAAAACTTGGCTTAAGAGGAGCCTGAACATGCTAGTTCAACGGATTTTTGCTGTACTCTACATGCTGGCCGGATTGGCCAAAGCATTTCCACAGTTAGAAAATGTCCCCGACATTCTGCGCCAGGCCGCCATCGCCAATCAGGGCACCTGGTATCAAGGGCTGAGCAATCTGCTCGCGCAACATGGCGATCTTGCCAATGTCGTCGTGGCCGTCGCGTTATTTGGCTCAGGCCTGGTGTTGTGGCTCAACCCTCGCTGGACCCGTTTTGTCATCTATGCCCAGCTGGCCATGATGGCGGTGTTTATAACCATTTTGCACCGCGCTCAGCCACAAGTGATCCCGCTGGATGCCATCTTTATCATCGCAGCACTTTATATTTTGCGTCAGCAATTTCGCCGTACTGACACTAAACGTGTGTTTACCAGTCAGGATTTTGCCAAACCCAAAGCCCAGGCTAAGTCTCCTGACAAACCTAAACTGGCCGAAGATTATGATGTGATCATTGTTGGCGGCGGAGTATCGGGCCTGAGCGCAGCCAGTGAATTCTCCACAGAGCGGGTCCTGATACTGGAAAAAAGCCCGACCTTTGGTGGTAATGCCCGCTGCAATACCCACCGCGCGCTGTCTCATCCCATTGCCGGCGTGTGTTTTCAGCAACCTGTTGCTGGCTCTGATATGGACCAGTTACTGACCAAGCTGGGGCTGGAGAAAAAATTTAAAAGTAATGCCGAAGATACATTGGTTTTCTTCGATACTATTCTACTGCTCAAGTGTATCAGTGAGATCACTTTAGGCTTCATAAAATTTCCCCGCTATCTGCTAAAGCCAGCTGTCTGGGGGTTAACGGGGCAATTGCTGCTCAATGCCGTGATAGGCAAACCGTACGTTGTTGCCGCAAAGCAACTGGGCGACCCTATCTTTGCCGACCTGTATGCGTTTTTGGATGGCTTTGCCCCAGGTACTGAGCGCTACCCTCAAGTACCCTGGCAGGAGAATGCTGGCCTGAGCAAAGAAGCCATGGTGCAACTGGACAACCTGTCTTTGTACAGTTACCTGTTTGAACCGGAAAAAACCGCCGCATTCCCGGATGAGCTAAAACCACCTCGCAAGCTCGGCAAGTTGGTTGAAAATGCAGTCACAACCACGCTCAGAGTGGAATGCCTAGATATTCATGAAGTATCGGCCTACGTGGGCTTACATTTTCTGGTTGGCTATCTGCGCGGTAACTTGGTGACTTTACCTGGTGGTAACGGCCATATCAGTGAAGCCTTGGTTAGCCACCTGCGTCAGCAATCTAATCTCACTTTGCTAAGCGATGTCGCACTGGTAAACCTCAACAATACTGAGGCAGGCGTGCAGCTGACCGCGAAGGTGCAGCATCACAATATATCGGTAAAGGCGAAGAAACTTATTTGGGCCGCCCCCAAGCATAACGTTAGCGACTGGCTCCCGACACTGCCCGAAGATCAGGTCAATGCCATCAAAGCTATCCGCCATGAAGACTATTATCTGGCCAACGCGCTGTTATCACGCCCGGTACTCAGCCACTCCTTTGGCGGTTACCTGATTGAACCGGACCGCCCCGAGCAGCCTTATGCCTGGTGCAAGGCGGGCACCTGCCTGGTTGCGAACTGGATGGACAACGATAGCCGCAGTGAAGGTGGCGTGCTGACCTTACTCAAGCCCACTACCCGCCCGGAGCGACAAGGCCGCACGGCAGAAAACAACTTTGCCGGATTACAGCAGCAAACCTATCGGGAAATATCACTGATGCTGAACAACATCGGCGTCGACCCACGCATTGTCGAAGACATTCAGATCTGGCACTGGCCCAACGCGCTTATCACCTCTGTCATAGGTCAACAGGCCAGTGGGGTATTTCAGCGTGCTTCACAGCCGCACGGGAGTGTGCATTTTGCCAATCAGGACAGCGTGGGAATAGGTAATCTGGAGAGTGCCATTTTCGCCGGTAAGCAGGCTGCTACACAAGTCAAACAGACATTACAACACACGGGTACAAGCGCCATACCGCGCAATAAGGAGACGGTATAATGAGTCAATCACTCGTCGTCGCCCTCAGTGGCAACGAACAACTGGAATTAGGACACCTGGGCGGCAAAGGCCACTCACTGAATCATCTGATCCGTGCGGGCTTGCCTGTACCACCCGCCTTTTGTATCACCGCCGAGGCATATCAGACGTTCGTCAATACAGCACTGCCAGATGAATTGCTCAGTACCCCTGAGCTGGACAAGGTCCGGAATACCATTCTCAGTGCCGATATTCCTGAACCTTTGC
Organism: Pseudoalteromonas rubra; assembly: GCF_000967655.1. Taxonomy (GTDB): domain Bacteria; phylum Pseudomonadota; class Gammaproteobacteria; order Enterobacterales; family Alteromonadaceae; genus Pseudoalteromonas; species Pseudoalteromonas rubra_A. Next base: position 63,839 of record NZ_JXYA01000032.1, on the reverse strand, counting down.
GCGCCGCTATTGCGTCTGCCTATCAGGGCTTGGGCGACAACGCACAAATTGCCGTGCGCTCCTCCGCCTTGGACGAAGACGGTCAAAGCCAGAGTTTTGCCGGTCAGTACGAAACCTATCTGCATGTTCAGGGCAGCGACAGCGTGATGGAAAAAGTACGCGCATGCTGGGCCTCATTATGGGCTGAACGTGCCGCCGGCTATCGCAACAGCAGCGCTGCGGATACCGCCATTGCCGTGGTGTTGCAAACTATGGTCGATGCTGATGCAGCCGGGGTGATGTTCACGCAGGACCCACTCAGTGGCGATACCAACAAGGTGGTTATTGACAGCTGCTGGGGTTTGGGCGAAGGCGTCGTATCGGGTCAGGTGAGTACCGACAGCTTTATCCTCGATAAAGACAACGGGGAACTTCTGCAACAGGAGATCCGCACTAAGCCCCAATATTGCCAGCGCAATGTTCAGGGCCAGGTCACTTTACTGAATACCCCATCCGAAAAGCAGCAGGCCGCCAGCCTGAATGAAGCACAACTGGCGCAATTGTTATCGCTGGCTAAACAGGCACAGGCCTTGTATCAGACTGAGCTGGATATCGAGTGGGCCCTGAAAGATGGCAAGATCTGGTTGCTCCAGGCACGCCCGGTTACCACTCAGGCCAGTAAAGCTGAACCCATTTACGCTAACCCCTGGGAGCAAGATCAAAGCATCAAGGACGGCGCCTTCTTCTCGCGCATGGACACCGGCGAGATTGTCACCGGACTGATGACGCCGCTTGGTTTGTCATTTTGTGAATTCTATCAAAAGCATATCCATGGCCCGGCAACCAAAACCATGGGCTTGGCCGATATTAGCAACTGGCAGGTTTACATGGGCTATATTCAGGGCCATGTGTATCTGAATATCTCCGGCTCGGCACACATGTTACGCCAGTGTCCGCCAACCCGGGACGAGATGAAATTCACCACCCGCTACGCGACGTCAGACATAGATTTCAGCAATTATCGCAACCCTTATGGTCGTGGCGTTGAGGGCTGGGACTACGCTAAAAGTGCCTGGCACTGGCTAAAACAGCAAGTGCACAATATGCGCAATGCAGCACAGATTGTCGACGATATGATAGCGCTGCGAGAAAACGAGACCAAACGTTTTCTGGCACTCGACTTGCCCAGTATGTCACTCAGTGAGCTGGATAAAGAGCTGACTCGCATCGACCAGTACTTCCTTGAATCCTGTGCGGCCTATATGCCGTTTTTCCTGCAGTCATTTGCTTTGTACGATGCCCTGGCGGAAACCTGTGAGGAACACTTTAAAGAGCACGGCGAAGGACTGCAAAATCGCATCAAGGCCTCGATGAACAACCTGCGTACCATTGAGGTCACACGTGGGATCCTGGATCTGGTTGAACATGTGCAGAAAAACAATGAACTAAAAGCCGTATTTGAGCGTTTTGAAGCCGAAGAGCTGGTTAAAATACTGCCCGCTCACCCGCTTGGACAGCCGTTCTGGCAGGGTCCGTTTGAAGCCTTTTTACTGGAGTTTGGCGCCCGTGGCCGTCAGGAGTTTGAGCTGAGTATTGCGCGCTGGCGTGATGACCCAAGTTACCTGCTGCAGGTCATGAAAATGTACCTTAAACACCCGGTTGATCTGGAGAAAAAGCTCAAAGAAACCGAGAGCCTGCGCGAAGCCGACAGCGAGCAGCTGTTTAAAGCCTTGCCAGCCGGGGCACGATTTAAACTCAAAACCATCATAAAATTGTATGGTGTGATGGCAGAGCGCCGCGAAGCAACACGTCCGACGTTTATCACCGAAACCTGGTTCTACCGCTGCATTATTTTGGAAGTGCTGTCACGTCTGGAGCGAGACAACCTGGCCAAGGTTGAAGACTTGCCGTACATCGACTTCAATCGACTGCGTGACTATGTCGCCGGGCGCATGGGCGCCGCTGAGGCATTCAGCGAGTCGCTGCTCAATGCCAATCGTCATAGTCACCTGTTTAACCTCCATGCCGAAGAGCCTCCAATGGCCATTATTGGGCCTTATACGCCCAAAATGAAAACCACCTCGCAGGAGCACAGCGATTCGATGAGTGGCCTGGCTGCCAGCCCCGGCAAGATAGTTGCTAAGGCCCGCGTTATCACAGACTTGCAGACCCAGGCTGGTGAGCTGGAGCCGGGAGAGATCCTGGTCGCACGCTTTACCGATGCCAGCTGGACTCCGCTGTTTGCACTGGCCAGTGGCGTTGTCACGGACATCGGCTCAACTTTGTCACACAGCTGTATCGTGGCGCGAGAGTTTGGCATTCCAGCGGTGGTGAATTTACACAGCGCCACTGCGGCAATTAAAAGTGGCGACACACTGATCCTTGATGGGGACCAGGGCACAGTGATCATCCAAAGAGAATAGCGAAATCCTATGCGGGTCAGTGACCCGCAGCACACCCAACAATCAACTTAAAAGTACAACGGCAAGTGGCATGCTGCCGCCGTTGCGGGTCGTTGCGTGCAATTTTCCCAGCGAACCGAGTTTTTAGCAGGCAGCAGAAGGAATAAATTATGACAAGCATTACAGGATTAGGCACTCAGTCGAGCGCATCCGGCTTTGAGCATATATGGCAAGCCGAAACGCAGCGCAGTGGTGCAAAGCAAGACACCATCACCGTTGGGGTAATCGTAGTCACCCGGGATGAGCAGTTTTTCCACACCGGATTGAGCGTGCTAAGCGACATTCGCGAGTACGTCTTTAACCGGGTGCATATTCAGTCAGAGCTGGCATTGAAAAACCCCTCTTTGGTGCCCTGCCCGCTTTACGACGAAGTGAGAGACAAAGCGATCCACTTTTTAAAAGGGCAAAAGAAGGCCATTAATATCCAGGTCATTCAGTGCGCCAGTCTGGCCGAGGCGACCGGTAAAATCATCCACAGCAATGCGCTCAATGAGCAACCTGATTTTCAGGTCGGCATGCTGTTTTACGACCAAACCTCGATGGGTTTTCAGGACGACAGCATAGATCAGATTGACCGCGATCTGGATGCCTTTTACCGTGCCATGCAGAAAATCGGCATTCCGGCCTTCTACACCAGCTTCTCGACCGTAACCTTTATCCGCGCACTGCGCACGCCCTACAGCTACCTGCCACAGCAATATCGTGAAATCGTGCGCAGCACCGATCCGGCCACTTTCCAGACCGAGCTGTTGCGACTGTGGATGGATTTTTTCGAAATGAATTATGCCAACCGCCGGGTCAAACCTGTTGGCTCTTTAGAGCTGCACAATACTCTGGGCGACCAGCTAATCAACTTCTTTGCCCGAACTGCGCCCGAGCACTGGCTGGTGTCTTATTATACCGGCTCAGTGGTTTCCAACCTCATCGGCCATCTCGACCGTCACGCTGAAAAGCAAGGCGCCCTGGTGCTAAGAGGCCCGAATGAGCATGCCATTGCCTGCGGTGCGATTGCCAACTGGCAGCTCTACCGCATGCCGTTTTTGGCCGTGGTTACCTCCGGCATGATGGATGAATTCAAAGGCACTTTAGCTAACCTGAAAGAAACGGCAGCTCAGGGGATCATCGTAGTCGCCGAAAACCGCCTGAGTCAGTGGTACAGCTTCCAGGGCACCATTACGGCCAGTGAAGACATGCGTGATGTACTGGCCGCAAGACGCATCCCCTATGTATATATGGATGAAATTGAACAGATAGGTGAAAGCCTGGCAGAAGTTTACCGACTCTATCATCAGGGCCAGGGACCGGTTGTGGTATTGGCCACTCAGAATGTGCTCGAGTCTTCTTTGGAATTGGATTTACCGGCACTCGAAGCCCTGCCTGCGAGCCCAAGCGATGAACCCGTTGAAGTCATGACTGACGAACTCCGTCAGGCCATCGAGCTTATCAATAACGGGCCTGAAAAACTTATCTGGCAGCTCGGTCCGGTCAGTGAGGACGAATATGCCCTGATCCATGATATCGCCCAGCAAGCAGGCATTGCGCTGGTAGACAGCCTGGCTCACCCTGGCACGGCACCTAAATATTACCAGGGTAAACGCAACGAAAACTATCTGGGTACGCTGGCCATTTACGGTTATACGCCGCGGGTTTACAACTACTTTCATACCAAAGACAAGCTCAACAGCACCGATGAGCAGTGCCTGTTTATGATTAAAAGCCGGGTTGCTCAGATTGCCACGCCATTTTCCGATGGCCGCCTGGAGCGCAAGGTCCACCTGGTGCAACTGACCAAAGAAGCAACCCACCTGTCGCCATTTGCCGATCTGCATTTACATATGCGCTGTCGTGATTTCCTGCAGGCGGTGAAAAAGCACCTGAATGTCAGCGAATCGCTGCGTGCCAGACGTATGGCGCGGATCATGGCTTACCCGGATACCCAGTCTGATGTACTCAGCAAACTGCCCAGCTTGCCAATGTCGCCGAACTACTTTTTCTGTCAGCTCAATCGCGTGATAGAAGATTTAATTGAACACGAAAACTTTGACTACACCGGTGTTTATGACGTTGGTCGCTGTGGTATTTCCGCCGTGCGCAACGTGGCCAAAACACGCCGCGGCTTTTCTGGCTGGTATGGTCGCGCGCTGATGGGCGACGCCCTGCTGGCCAGTGGCTATCTGGCCTATACCAGCCCCACCAATGTTATCGCCTTTATTGGCGACGGGGCCAAAGGCATAGTGCCCGATATTTTACCGGCGTTTATCGACAATATTCTGACTCACCCTCAGCTGCTCGATAAGAGCATCAGCGTGTTCTATTTCTGCAATGGCGGTTTGTCGGTGATCAACACTTATCAGGAACGGATCTTATTCAACCGCACCTCACGTCAGATGCGCCTGGTCAACATAGATCAGCCCCAGTTTGAGCAGCAGATCGGGGACTTTGACATTTCCGCCCAGACCCTGACCCAGTTCGATGAAACGGCGGTACGCTCAGCACTGACGGCACAAAAACGCCTGACGCTGTTCTCCGTAGTACTGGGCCACAACAACGAAGGGGATGGCATTTCACTGGCCACCGCCAAAGGCTGGCAACGCGACAGCGCCGAGCCTGTTACCCCCGACACCGATTTAGATACGCCACCAGCACAGGAAGTTAACTCATGAAGTTTGGATTTATCGCCCACCCGACCTCAGTCGGCCTGAAACGCTACGTTAAAATGCTCGATCTGCTGCAACGCAACACCCAGGATCAGCATACCGGCTACAACCGTGAACTGTGGGGCAAAGCCAACCTGGTTCCGTTTATGAACTTTGCCAAGATCACCTCAGCCAGCGGCGCGACCTGTGAAGGCATGATCAAATATATGCCACTGATAGCTGAAGAGATGATTGCCGATCCCAGAGGCATTGCCGAGCGCGTGGTCGCCGGTGTGGAAGAGTTTGTGGCTGACGGCGCAGAGCTGGTTGGCCTGGGTGGCTTTACCTCAATTGTTGGTCGGCGCGGCGAAGCCACCGCCGCCAAATCCCCGATCCCCATTACCTCGGGCAACTCGCTGACTACCTATGCCGGCTACAAGGCGCTGATGCAGATTAAAGAATGGCTGGACATCAACCCGGAAAAAGAAACCGTGGCCATCGTCGGCTATCCAGGCTCAATTTGCCTGGCACTGAGTCGTTTATTGCTCGCCGAAGGCTTTAATCTGAAACTGCTGCACCGCGCCGGTCATAAAGACAAAGCAGAAATGCTCAGCCATCTGCCGGAGCAATATCACCATAGGGTGAGCCTGACCGGCAACCCGGACGACTTGTATGGCGAGTGCAAGCTGTTTGCCGGAGCCACCTCAGCCGGTGACGTGATTGATGTGGCGAAACTCCAGCCCGGTTCCATCTTTATTGATGTGGCGCTGCCGCGGGACGTCAATGTCGATACCCGTCCGGCCCGCGATGATATTTTAATCATTGATGGCGGCTGTGTGACCGCCACAGACGCGGTGAAACTAGGTGGTGAGTCACTGAATGTCACCATCAAACAACAGCTCAATGGATGCATGGCCGAAACCATAGTGCTGGCGCTGGAGCAGCGCCGCGAGAACTACTCTCTGGGTCGTTACCTGGAGCCGGTCAAGGTGTTGGAAATAGGCGAGCTGGCCGAAAAACATGGCTTTTATGCCTATCCGCTCGCCTCCTTTGGTGAACGTATTGACCGCCAGCATGTCACCAACCTGAAGCGCTATTACCATCAGGACATTTATGCCATCGACAAAGGCGACACCAGCCAGCGGCTGACCTTTATCGATAACATCCTGACCCAGGATCCAGCCAAAGAAGACACCCTGGACCGTCACCATCAGTTTATTAACCCCATGATGGTGGAGTTTTTAAAACAGCAGCGCTGCGACAATGTGTTCCGTAAAGCCGAAGGCACTATCTTGTATGACAATGAAGGCACCGGCTATCTCGATATGGTGGCGGGCTACGGCTGTCTGAACCTGGGCCATAACCCAACCGCCGTCAGCGAGGCTGTAAAAAGCTTTCTGGATGAGCAAGGCCCTAATTTTATCCAGTATATTTCTGTCCCAGAGCACACCGCCAAGCTGGCTGAGGTGCTGTGTCATCTGGCCCCGGGCGATATGGGCCGGGTGTTTTTCAGTAACTCAGGCACCGAAGCCGTTGAGGCGGCCATTAAACTGGCCAAGGCCGCGACCGGTAAGCCAGGCATTGCCTATCTGAAAAACAGCTATCACGGAAAAACCCTGGGAGCGCTGTCTATTACCGGGCGGGAAAAACACCGTAAGTACTTCCAGCCGCTGATCCAGGCCATGGTTGAGGTGCCTTTTGCCGACTTAGATGCACTGCGTGAAGCCCTGCAACGCGACGATGTGGGCGCACTGATGATAGAGCCCATCCAGGGTGAAGGCGGCGTGCATGTGCCACCAGCAGGATATCTGAGTGCCGTTCAGCAGATCTGTCGCGACACTGGCACCTTGCTGATGGTCGATGAGATCCAGACCGGCCTGGCCCGCACCGGTAAGCTGTTTGCCTGTGAATGGGAAGACATTGAACCCGATGTGCTGATGCTCTCAAAGTCCCTGTCCGGCGGACTTATGCCCATCGGCGCGACCTTGTGTCGCAGCGATGTCTGGCAGCGTGCTTACGGCACCTCAGATCGCTTCTTAGTACACACCTCCACCTTTGGTGGCGGCAACCTCGCCTCAGTGGCCGCACTGACCGCCCTGCGAGAGATCGTTGCGCAGGATCTGGCGGCACGCTCTGACGAACTGGGCAGCTATTTCAAAGCTGAGTTACAAGCCATTGCCGATAAATACCCCTTTGTGGCCGAAATTCGCGGTAAAGGCCTGATGCTGGGGATCCAGTTTGAGCAGACCTTTGATGGGGCCGTGGCCGCCTCAGCCAGAGAGTTTGCCACCCGCCTGCCGGGAGACTGGCACAGCACCTGGAAGTTCCTGCCCGATCCGGTCCGCGAGCACCTGCAGGCGGCCATGGAACGCATGGAACAAACCCTGGGCGAAATGTTCTGCCTCAAGTTTGTCACCAAATTCTGTCTGGACCATCAGATCCTCACGTTTGTCACCGCCAACAGTTCAACGGTGATCCGGATCCAGCCACCTTTGGTGATCACAAGACCTGAGATTGACCGCTTTGTCAGCGCTTTCTCTACGGTCTGTGAAGAACTTTCGACCTTTTTAGATTAAGGAACTCGGGTCGCGCAGCCAACCAGGCCCGACCCACAACGTAATACATGATTGATAAGGATTACTTATGACTCTCAACAAACAAGACGTCGTCAACCACATGATGGGCTTTTTCCAGGCCAAAGCCGTGACCGCTGCATTATCGTTAAAACTGTTTGATCATTTTCGCGACACGGACCTGAGCGCCCAGCAACTGGCCGACAAAATCGACGCCCCACTGCGCTCTACTGAGCAAATGCTGATCGCGCTAAATGCCATGGGCTATCTGACCAAGCAAGATAACCAGTATCAGCTACCCACAGAGCATCACGCGTTTTTATTAAGCGATGAGCCTATGTGGCTGGGCTGGCTGGGCCGCCACATTGATACTTTCTTATACCCTTTGTGGGGAGAGTTGAGCAGCGCAGTAAAAAGCGATACCAACCAGCGTGAAGCGGTATTTGGTGATAATCGCAGCTGGTTCGACATTCTCTATCAAAACCCGGATGACGTAGCAGACTTTCAGGAATTCCTGGGCAAATTTGCCGCTCCCTTCATCGAAGGCTTCGTCAAAGATTACGATTTCTCTCAGCACCACGCCTTTTTGGATATCGGCAGTGGCATTGGCACCTTGCCAATTGCCGTGGCGAATGCCCATCCGGGCGTGTCGCTGGCTATCTGTGAATTACCTCAGGCGTCGGCATTTTTACGCGACAAGCTGGGTGAGCAAGGCTATGGCGATCGCATCGAAGTCGTGGAAGGCGATGTCATTGCTGGTAACCTGCCGATTGGCAATTACGACCTCATTCACCTGGGCTGGATGCTGCACGACTATGCACCTGAAACTCAGATCACCATCTTAAAAAATATCTACAACGCCATGCCTGCCGGTGGCCGCTTTATTGCCTCAGAAACGCCGCTGAATGATGACAAGTCGGGTCCTGAGTTTACCGCCCTGCTGTCACTGAATATGTTGGTATCCACAGACGGTGGGATTGAAAGTAGCAGTGAAGAATATCTGGCACGGTTCCATGAAGCCGGATTCAGCAACGCCCGTATCCTTGAGATCCCCGGGCCACGGACCCTGATCGTCGGCGAAAAAGCCTGATCAGGCAATAACAGAAGGAGTAGCAGGATGTTAGCCACTAAATTACTAGACCATATCGCCGAGCAATTTCTCGACGGCGAAACAGACGGCCTTGAGTCGCAAACCCCCTTGTTTGAATTAAATATCGTTGATTCGGCGGCCATTTTTGACCTGGTCGATTACCTCAAACAAGAAACCCAGTTAAACATAGGTATGCAGGAGATCCACCCGGGCAACTTTGCATCAGTCGATGCCATGGTCAGCCTGGTTGAACGCCTTCAGACAGAGCAAGCATAAGGAGGCTTGAAATGAGTGCCACGAATCCAAAAGTAAATCCGGATATTATGGAAACCCTGCAACAGGAAGTCCTGAAGACATTTGCTGAACTGACAGAATACCCTGCCAATACCCTGGACCTGACCAGTCATTTGGAAAATGACTTTGGTATCGACTCCATTGCCCTGGCCGAAGTGACCGCAGCATTGACTAAGCAGCTACAGCTTAAAAATCCGCTGTCGATTCAGACTATTCACTGTATTGGCGATGCAGTTGAGCAAATCGCTGCACAGGAATTCCACCTCAGCGAGGTCAAGGCGACGGTCAGTGCCGATAGCCCACAAGATCCACACAGCTGGCTGCGTGAGCAGGTACGTTCGGTGTTTGCCAGCTTCAGCGGCTATAACACCAGTGAACTGAGCATGGATGCCGAGATTGAGAGCGACTTAGGTATAGATTCAGTCACTGTGGTCTCAGCTCAGGGCGAGCTGCTCAAAGCCCTGGGACTGAGAGACAATTTAAAAATTCCTGGCTGTAAAACCCTGGCTGAGCTGGAGCAGGCGTTTGCCAGCTTACTGGTAGAAGAAAAAGGCGCGCAATGGGCCGCTGAGCTGGTGAGCAAAAACCCGCTGATTGATGAACTGCTCAATCCAACCGCAAAAAATGACGAAGTACAGCACCAGATAGACAGTGATGATGGCGACACCCGCACCATGCGCGATTTTGTCGGGATCCAGCACCCGGATTTATTCCACAAAGCCAGTGAGTTCAAAGCTTTCTACGACAAGAAAAAGGCGCAGCAACTTTACTGGTACGGTATGCCACTGGAAACGCCGTGTAAAAACCGTGCAGTCATGTTTGATGAAGTCACCGGTACCAGTCGTGAGTTTCTGATGTTTGGTTCCAACAGCTATCTTGGCCTGTCGAACCACCCCGAAGTGATCCAGGCCATTCAGGATGCCGCTGGCCAGTATGGTGCCACCAACACAGGGTGTCGGATCATTGCCGGCAGTAACGTCTTGCACCTGGAGCTGGAGCGCAAACTGGCCAAACTAAAAGGCCGCGAAGCCTGTATTGTTTACCCATCTGGCTACTCGGCAAATTTAGGCTGTATTTCCGCCCTGACCTCGAAACACGACCTGATCTTTACCGATGCCATTAACCATATGAGCATTACAGATGGCTGTAAGCTGGCCGGTGCACAGCGTAAGATCTACAATCACTCGCTGAACAGCCTGGAAAAATCGCTGGCCAAATACGCCGACCACCCGGGTGGCAAACTGATTGTGACCGACGGCGTGTTCAGCATGCACGGCGATATCGTGGACCTGCCGCGCCTGATGAAGCTGGCCAAGCGCTATGGCGCTCGCGTGCTGGTTGATGATGCACACTCTACCGGCGTATTGGGTAAAACCGGTTCAGGGACTACCGAACACTTCAATATGAAAGGCGAAGTCGACCTGGAGCTGGGCACCATGAGTAAAGCCCTGTCTGGCCTGGGCGGGTTTGTCTGTGGTGATGGCGATGTGGTGGAGTTCCTGCGTTTCTACTCCAACTCTTACGTGTTTGCCGCAACCATTCCGGCCCACGTTGCAGCCGGTGTGATTGCATCGATTGATGTGATGCTGCGCGAGCCAGAGCGCCTGACCAAGCTCTGGGACAATATCTACTACTTCCGTAACCTGATGCTACAGGCGGGCTTTGATCTGGAAAACTCCGACTCGGCCATCGTTCCTGTGGTGGTCGGTGATGATGCCAAAACCCTGGCTCTGGGACGCGCCGTACGTGCCCGTGGCTTGTATTGTCAGACCGTGGTCTTCCCGGGCGTGGCCGTTGGCGATGCGCGCCTGCGCCTGAGCATCACCAGTGAGCACACCAAAGCGGATTTGGATGAGGCCTATCGTATTTTGGTTGAAGGCGCACTGGAAGTCGGCGTGCCACTCAGTCAGGACGTGAAAGCGGGACTTGCGGAGGCCTGAGTATGACGACAATTCCGTCATCGGCCCGTTTTGCGCTGAATCTGCTGAGCCATGCTCAGCAGACACCGCATAAAACGGCGCTGATCTGTGCCCAGCAGCAGTGGGATTATGCGCAACTGGCTGAGCGTGCCTGCCAAATCGCCAATGCACTGTGCGCGCTGGGTCTGGACCAGGCGCCGGTGCTGCTAAATTTACCCAAACAGCCGGATACCGTCGCCGCCATTTATGCCTGCTGGCTCAGTGGCAATCATTATATTCCCATCGACTACAGCCAGCCCGAAGCCCGGGTTGAACGTATTATAGCCGCAGCCAAGCCAGCCCTGGTGTTGGATCAGGACTGGCTGAATACACTCGACAGCCTGGGCCACAGCAACGACTACGAACACGACCTGGCCGCTTATATGTCGCGCTTACGCCAGCACCGGGAAACCGACATTGCTGCAATACTTTATACCTCTGGCTCAACCGGCACACCCAAGGGCGTGCAGATAAGTCACGATATGCTGGACTTTTTCATCGACTGGGCAGTCGACGCCATCCGGGTAGACAGCGAAGACACCCTGGCCAATCACGCCAGCTTTGCGTTCGATTTAAGCACCTTTGACTTGTTTGCAGCTGCGCGCACAGGTGCCTGTGTTTGGCTGATCACTGAGCAGGAGCAAAAGGACACGCTGGCCCTGATCCGGGGGATTAAAAAGCACCAGGTGAGTATCTGGTACAGCGTGCCCTCCATTTTGTCCATGATGGCCCGCAGTGGCGAGCTGAACAAGAGCCATACTGCCACCCTGAAACAGGTCATTTTTGCCGGAGAGCCGTTTGTGGTGGCGGCGCTGCAACGCTTGCTCACTTGCTTGCCTGCAAGCACCCGATTACACAACTGGTACGGGCCAACCGAAACCAATGTTTGTGTTGCCTGGGAGGTTGACAGAGCGCAACTGAGCGAGCTGCGTCATTTGCCCATTGGTGCTTTGCTGCCCGGACTGGAGGGCTGGCTGATAGACGAGTCTGGCGCACAAACGCCCTTGTCTGAAAGCCTGGGCAAAAGTGGCGAGCTGCTGATCGGCGGACGCTGCGTAACCCCAGGCTATGCCAATGTGGCATTACCCCGCGCTGCGGCGTTTCACCAACAGCAATGCCATGCAACCGGCGATCTGGTCGAGCTGAACGAGGATGGACTGGTGTATCGCGGTCGTATCGACGATATGGTCAAGCTCAACGGCTACCGGGTTGAGCTGGGCGAAATTGAGTCTTTGCTGCATCAGCACCCGGCCATTGAACAGGCCGCATTGCATCTGGCACAGGACGAGTTACAGCATAAGCTGATTGCGCTGATCACACTTAAAGACGGCACCGAGAAACCCTCGTTGCTGGCGTTAAAGCAGCATTTAAAACAACAGCTGCCCGCCTATATGCTGCCACACAAAGTGGTGGTCACTGAGCAGCTGCCGCTCAACGCCAATGGCAAAGTGGACCGTAAACGCCTGGCGGAGTGGGTATGAGTATGGGAGGCAAACTATGAGCAGACACGCACCTTCTCCTTTGGCCATTGTCGGAATTGGCTGCGCCCTGCCCGGCGGTACTGACTTTGCGACTTTAATGCAACAGCATGCCTGGCGGGCGAGCCAGTTTGTCAGCCACTTTGGCTGGACGGTTGCCGGTGAGCCACTGCAAGGAGGCCAGGTAGACACCGACCACTTTGACTACAAGAAGTTTTCTATTCCGCCTTTATTTCGCAAAGCCGTCAGTCGTGAAACCCGGATGGCGTTGCTCAGTGCCGAAGAAGCACTGAGCAAGCTGACCCTGAGCGATGCCCTGCGCGATCATTGCGATCAGCTGTGTGCCACCCATATGGGCAGCGATGCCGCCTATCGTAACGCCACCAAAGTGACTGCGCTGCGTACGCTCGCTGAACAACTGGAGCGCGATGAAAGCGCACGGTCACAGATTGATGCCTACAAACAAGCGCTTGCTGGTACCTTAGGTGCCACATCGCACGACCGGGTTGGCGAAATGGCCTCGACCATTCCCGCCCGCATTGCCCATTTTGCTCACACCCGGGGTAAATGTCAGACCCTGGATGGCGGCGACCTTGGCGGCTTACGCCTGCTACAGGCGGCGCAGGATAACTTTCGCTATCAGGACAGTCAGCTTGCGGTATTGACCAGCATTCAGTGTTTTCATCACTCACATCAGAGCGAAATGCTATACCAGCAAGGGGTCTCAATTCAGCAACCCTGGCTGGAAGGTGCCATCAGCCTGGTGGTCTGCCCCGTTGCCGTTGCGCAGCAGCAGGAGTGGCCAATTCTGATGCAGCTTGGCACCATCACGACCTCAGACACAGAGCAGGCACCAGCGGGCTACTTCGCCGGTGCCAGTCAGGTGTTTTATCAGTTACTTGGCATGTATCTCAGTGGTGCATCAAGCTGCGCAGGTGCTGCCTGCCTGGGGCCAGGCTGGCAGATCCACACAGACCTGAACTGCGACAATCCTGCTGGCCACGACACGCAAGTCGCCATCACACAGTACCGGCCCATTACCGCGCTGGGCCATGATACAAATCGTTTCTGGCAAACCCTGGCTGATGGCGATGACCTGTTGCGCACCCAGTCAGCGCAGCAGCTCAATGCACAGGCCTTCGTCAGGGATACACCGCAAAAGCTCAGCACCTATATCAATACAGCGATGAGCTTTGACAGCCATAATCCGCTTGATGTGACGCTGAACAAACCTATGATGCCGGCTAAAAAAGCGCGTCTGGATGTGTCGCAGCTGCGACTGTTACAAGCGGCACAGTCAATAGAGATAGGCGCATTTAAGCGCCCTGCCGTGATTTTGGCCTGTAATTTGTCGCTGGATGCCGATCGTCAGGCGGGGGCAAGCGCACTGTGGGATCAGCTGCCCGCTGCGCCTACTCAGTTGCCGCAGCCCACCCCGCCCGCCATCAATCGCTGGAGCTGGTACGGGGCAACCGGCCTGGGTGGCGCGCGATTACTGGCGGAGCACTTGGGGATGCCCGATGCCGACTGTATCGCCATTGAAGCCGCCTGTGCCAGTTCGATGGCGGCACTGCACAACGCGGTCAGAGGGCTGCAATCGGGTCGCTATGACGGCATTGTGGTTGCGGGCATTGAAACCGCGACACTGGAGCGCGATCTGGTTCTGTGTGGCGCACAAATGATGCTCTCTGCGCAGCGCATCCGGCCTTTTGCCAAAGGGGCCGATGGCTTTACCCCGGGTGATGGTGGCGGCCTGTTTGTGCTTCAGGCAAACTTTGATGCATCTCATACCATTGCCCACATAGATGCCATTTCCGGCTCCTGCGACAGTCGCTCCATGACAGCGCCAGATCCCCAGGGCCAGGCGCTGGCCATGTATAAAACCCTGCAGCTGGCGTCGGTTAATCCCGAGCAGGTGCAGTATCTGGAAACCCATGGTACAGGCACCACGCTGGGCGATCAGGCCGAGCTGGAATCGCTGTGCGCCGCCTATCGCCGGGAACATCAGCAGCCACTCTATCTGGGCTCGGGCAAATACAACTTTGGTCACTGCTTTGCTGGTGCCGGTGCCATCAGTCTGGCAAAAATGCTGGCTGCACTGGAGCACGGCAGCATTCCACCCACCCCGGTTGTGGGCGAACTGAATGATGCATTGCCTTTTGACAGCATTCCGGCAGTCGTGCCACAACAGACCAAACCCTGGCCGTGGCTGGCTGATAAGCACCGCATTGGTGCCATCAATGCCTTTGGTACCGGGGGCATTAATTATCACCTGACCTTAATTCAAACTCATTCAAAGGAATCATAATGAAACTTATCGTTCACAAAATTCGTTTAAAAAACATTGCCCACCTGGGCGCGTTTCGCGACTGGGTAGAAACCACCGACTATAAAGCCTGCGAACAACTGGACTCAGTCAAAGCCTTTGCCGTATTTGAAGCGTCCAGCGAAGCCAATGCCCCCTTTCACTTTGTTGAAACCATATACCTGGAATCCGAGCAGGCGTTTGAGCAGGATATGACCACGCCTTTGTTCCAAAGTCTGGTCAGCCGCTTTGATGAAATGGCCGAGGTGGTCGAGGAGTTCAAAGGTGAGCGGATAGCGCAGGGTTATCAGCAGTGATAGCACCGCAGCTGGTTGCGCCTGTGGGTGAGGCCCCCGTCTCGCCCAGGCTCTACATCAGACAATATATCGACCCCTCTGCGCGCACACCCCGCTTAAGCCAGGGGAGTCGCGTAAAACAGCTGTGCCGGATACTGGCCACCGAAGCTTTGCAACACGCTAGCAGCACCGGCCATGTCCGCCTTTGCCATACGCCCAGCGGACAACCTTTTGGCTTTGCGGGCGAAAACCGGCCCCTGCTGAGCGTGTCTGCCAGCCATAGTCAAAACTGGTACGCGGTTGCTACCGCCCCGGTGTCTCTGGGTATCGATATTCAGATTTATCGTGGCTTTTCAGAAACCTGCCAGCAGCGTGTGTTTAATCATGGAGAGTTATCAGCCGACATACTCACTCAAAGCGCACTGTGGTCAGTTCGCGAGGCATATCTTAAGTTACATGGCCGGGGTCTGCCCTTTGATTTTCGCGACATCCAAGTCCAACCAGATACCAAATTTGGCGCCATCAGCTGTGGCCGTGTCACCAGCCAAAGTGGTGCGCTCACGATGGCCTGCTTCTGGCTGTGGCAGACGCTCTACTTTTGCTGTGCAGTGTGTATCGCTGGCAACGCAAAAATCACCCCGACACTTTTTTTAACCGACATGGAAGCGCAACATGACCCATTGTACCTTTGAACACGCGCTGGCAGAGGCCATTCAACTGGCACGTCTGGCACCTTCTTCGCATAACTGTCAGCCCTGGACGGTGCACTTTGATCCCGTGATCCACTGTGGCTATCTGGCCATTGATCAGCGCCGCAAACTGACCGGACTGCCCTCTTTGGAACGTGAAATGCTGCTCAGCTGTGGGATTTTTTTCCATTTTCTTGAGCAACTGGTGCGTCTGCGTGGCTACCCGCTACACTGGCGCTGGTGCGATGCACAAGAACAACAGGCTTTAGCTGGCGAAGACAGGGCCCTCATTCGCTTTATGCCTGGCCCAGAGCAACCCCAACAGCAAAGCGCCTTTGCCAGCCTGTCTGAACAGCTGCAACAACGCCACACCGTGCGCTCTGCCTATCGCAATACAGCGCTCAGTGCGCAGCAACACAGCGAGCTGAACACATTACTGAAACCCTACCCCATTACGCTGGGCATTTATTATCAGCACACCCATGGCAAGGCACTGGCAAAGCTGACGCAGACCTATGCAGGACTGGATTTTGCCAACCGGGCCGCCTGGCGTGAAACCTACAGCTATATTCGCTTTGATGAACGTCGCCAGTATGAAGACGGGTTCTATCTGCACAACCTATTTGGACCTGTCTCTGGCGGTTTTAAAACCTTTTTTAAAGTGGCATTTCATCCGCGACTGAGTGGCTTAAACAAGTTACTGGGGTTACCAGGCAAGATGGCGCAGGGTCTGGCGGAGCTGGTTGAAGCGGGGCCACAGTATCTGGCACTGAGCACCACGAAGGAAGGCGATGAGGCCTTGTTTCGCGCCGGGTTAGGGTTGGGCGCTATGTGGCTCAGGCTACAACAATGGGGCTGGGCCATGCACCCGATCAGCGTGCTGGTGCAACACGACAACGCCAGGCAAGCTTTGGCCAAGAGCCTGAGCCAGGCAGAGCTGCCGGTTTTCTTTGCCCGATTTGGCGAGCCAAATGAGTCTGGCAGCCCGGCTCCGAGGCGGCACTGGCAGAGCATTCTGGTCTCAGATACCCATGGCCAGGTCCAGCCCAGGACCACTGGGCGATGAGCACAACAAAACCAGAACAAAAAACAAACATTTGCCTAATTTAAAATTTTGAGATAAAACAAACAGGCACAAAAAGAAAAACAGCTAAATAAGGAAAATAGAATGAAGCTCACTAAAAAACACATCAAAATGCTGTCTAAAGACACCACGCGCTTACCGGTACTGATGACCGCTAATATCGCAGGTGGTCGACGCACCCGAGGCAAAGAAATCGATAATACAGAAGAGAGTATCTGTACTGCCAATGCCATCGCTGGCGCGGGCGCAATCAAAAACTCAGCTGAAAGTATTTGTACTGCCTGAATCTCCATAGCTAGATACAAATACTGAAGTTCAGTCAGTAATCAAGCCGACGCATAGGTCGGCTTTTTTGTGTCCACTACACAGAAATTTGTCTGATCCCGGCGCTTTGTCCTGTCTTTTTTTCTTAGCTTCCCTACAATACCCGCCACTAAGGAGACAGCATGCAGCAAAAAACCAGCAAACTATTGATTTTTATACTCGCTCTACTGGTGGTGTTTTGTCCACTGGGGATCGATTTGTATTTACCCGCCTTCGTTAATATGCAACAAGACCTGGCTGTGAGTGAAGCACAGATCCAGCAAACCGTCGGTATCTATATGCTGGCTGTGGGTCTGGGCCAGTTACTTGCAGGACCTCTGGCCGATAAGTATGGCCGACGCCCGGTTGCTCTGTCCGGGATTTTACTCTTTGGCAGTGGCGCGCTGCTGGCCACTTTGCTGGATGAGTGGCACTGGATCATGGTCGCGCGCGTGTTACAGGGCTTAGGCGCTTGCGCCACCTTTGTCAGTGCATTTGCCATTGTCCGGGACAGCTTTGGCCATAAAGGCAGTGGCCAGATGATCACGTATCTTAACGGCATAGTGTGCTTTATTCCGGCGCTGGCACCGATCCTGGGCGCCTGGCTGACCCTGGAATTTGGCTGGCG
The DNA here is from genome assembly GCF_000967655.1 of Pseudoalteromonas rubra. GTDB lineage: Bacteria > Pseudomonadota > Gammaproteobacteria > Enterobacterales > Alteromonadaceae > Pseudoalteromonas > Pseudoalteromonas rubra_A. The sequence continues at coordinate 46,064 of NZ_JXYA01000032.1, read as the reverse complement.
CAGTAACTTTACCTTTTTGAGTGGCTTTGCTGCCATCGGCCTGATTCTGGTGCTGGCGCTGTATCGGGAAACCAAACCCGAAAGCACAGTATACTCAGGCCACCTGCTTGATTTACGTCGCTTCAGGCCTATGCTGAGCAGCCCCCAGTTTATGTTCAACGCCTGTATTACTATGGTTGGTATGGCCGCTATGCTGGTGTTCGTGGTTGGTGCCCCCGGCTGGCTCATGACACAACTGGGGCGCCCGGTTGAGGAATTTACCATGTGGTTTACCATCAATGCCGCCATCAGCATTGCTGCCAGCTTTATCGCGCCGCATTTCATTAAACGTAATTCACAACAGGCGCTGCGGTTTGGCCTGAGCTTGTTTACTCTTGGCGGCGTGTTACTGCTGCTCGCGCCACACAGCCACCCTCTGGCATATCTGCTGCCCATGTATCTGGCATCTGTCGGGTTTGCTTTTACACTGGGTGCCGCGGCAGGCAATGCACTGGCGCCCTTTGCCAACCAGGCTGGCACGGCATCGGCGCTGATAGGGGTGATGCAAATGAGTGGCGCCGGGTTACTGGCTATGCTCAGCCAGCCACTGGCGTTGCCAGCCCCGCAACAGTTAGCTGTGCACCTGCTGCTCGGGTTGCCTTTTTTATGCCTGCTGTTTAGTCGCTGCAAAGATAACTTGCATAGTCCAGCCTGATATCGAGCACAATAAAAACGGTATCATTATTCTCAATTTAGGCACTAAATAGATAATGATACCAATTTTCATTTATAAAAAAGAATAATTAATCTACCCTTCCGGACTTCCACTCATACTATTTCATTCTAAATAGAGAATAATTAATTCCTAAAAGTTCCATCTTGTAGGGAAAATACTTCTTTACGTTAGCGCAATATTACGTTTATCTTAATTGCAGTTAACCAAGAGTTAGCAATGTAACCAAGTTAAAATAATTAAAACCAAGAGATAACAAGAATGAAATTCAACAAGTTTACAACCTCACTCCTACTGGCCGGCCTGTGCGCAGCCGCCACCGCACAAGCCAGCGACGACAGATACATCATCCAGGTAGATAACAGCAAGAAGGGCGTAGTCAAAGCCCTGGCTAAAAAGATGGGAGCAGAGCTGCACATTGATGGTGATGGCTTCCTGGCTGCCACTTTTAGCGGCAAAGAACTCAGTGAAGTGAAGGGGCTGCTGAACAACCCGCACATCAAACTGATTGAAGTAGATCAAAAACGTCAGCTAATGGGTTTATACAACGATGATGCCGGTGACCCGATGCAGCAACAGGTTGCTCCTTATGCGTATTATCAGTCACAGGCCAACCAGGTGACCTTTGACGCCAATGCCGGCATGAAAGTCTGCGTTATCGACTCAGGTCTGGACATGTCAAACCCGGACTTTATCTGGGGTAACATCACGGGAGACAATGACTCTGGTACGGGTAACTGGTATGAGCATGGTGGCCCACATGGCACACACGTAGCCGGTACTGTGGGTGCTGCGGATAATAACATCGGTGTGATTGGTATGGCACCCGGTGTAGACATGCACATCATTAAAGTATTCAACGCTGAGGGCTGGGGTTACTCTTCAGACTTGGCTCACGCAGCCAACTTGTGTAGCCAGGCAGGTGCCAACATCATCAGCATGAGTCTGGGTGGCGGCGGCGCAAACAGCACCGAAGAAAATGCCTTCGTCAGCTTTAATAATGCGGGCGGCCTGGTGGTTGCGGCAGCAGGTAACGATGGTAACAATGTACGCTCTTACCCGGCGGGCTACCCGTCAGTCATGATGGTGGGTGCAAATGATGCCGACAATAACATTGCTGACTTTTCTCAGTTCCCAAGCTGTCAAAGTGGCAAAGGGAAAAATGCCGGTGAAGATGAGACTACATGTGTTGAAGTCACGGCTGGTGGCGTGGATACCCTATCTACTTACCCGGCAGGCCTGGCAACCTCATCCAGCCTGAGCGTTGACGGCACAGCATTCGCTTCATCCGCGATGGAAAACAGTGGTAGCGTTACTGCATCCGTATACTTTATGGGCACAGCGGAAGCGACCGACGCCGGTGCCAGTGGCAAAGTTTGTCTGATTGACCGGGGCAATATTTCTTTCCACGACAAAGTCGCTAACTGTGAAAACTCAGGCGGCATCGGCGCTATTATTATCAATAATGAAGCAGGCATGCTGTACGGCACACTGGGTGATACCAATACCACCAGCATCCCGGCAATTGGCGCCGCATTTGAAGACCGCACCGCCCTGCTGGCATCTTCCAGCGCAAGCATTGTGATTGGCACATCGGATTATGGCCTGATGAGCGGCACATCAATGGCAACACCGGCTGTATCGGGTATTGCAGCCCTGGTTTGGTCAAACCACCCAGAGTGTACTGGTCAGGAAATCCGTGCGGCACTCAAAGCAACGGCGCAAGATAGCGGAGCGGCAGGTAAAGATGTGTACTTTGGCTACGGCATTGTTAAAGCAGCAGACGCAGATGCGTATCTGACTGCCAATGGCTGTGCCGGTGGCGGTAATGGTGGCGACCTGCAACTAACAGCCAACGGGTACAAATCAAAAGGCAGCAAATATGTTGACCTGAACTGGCAAGGTGCCTCTACATCTCAGGTAGATATTTTCCGTAACGGTAGCAAGATTGTCACAACCAGCAATGATAATAGCTACACAGATAGCATCAGTGGCAAAGGTGGCGGTAGCTACACTTACCAGGTTTGTGAGCAAGGCAGCACATCGGCTTGCTCTGAGACTCAGACTGTTGTGTTCTGATACCAAAATGTCTGTGTGATGGTGCAAGATTAATATGCGCCTGAACACCTGACAAAGTTGGTATCTCCCAACCAAGATTTACTTTTTTATGCGGGCATATGTCCGCATTTTTTATGGGCTTTTTTCTTTAAGCTGGTTACACTAAGCGCAACAATACCAAACAGAGCACGTCATGCTGAACCCCGAATTACTCGCCTCCTTTCTATTTGCCAGCTTTATTATTGCCGTTGCTCCAGGTCCTTCAAATGCGTTTTTAATGGCTCAGACCTTTACCAATGGTCGCGCAGCCGGTATGCAGAGCGCATTTGGCTTTGCCCTGGGAGGCGTTATACACACGCTATTTGCCGTGATTGGCTTGTCGGCCATTCTCAAAGCATCTGAGACGGCGTATACCACAGTACAATACTTAGGTGCCGCTTATCTTGCCTATTTGGGTATACGTACTTTTAAAGATACCCTGTCCAAGTCGAATGAGTGCGATGATGAAAAACCCCACGTCAGTAATAAAAAGCAGCAAAATGTGATGTTTCAGGCGATGATGACCGAAGTACTAAACCCTAAGGTTGCTTTGTTCTTTATTGCGTTTATTCCCCAATTTGTCGATCAGAGCCTGAGCACATCAACCACAGTACAACTTGCCATGTTCGGTTTACTCTACCCAATTCTGGCCTTTCCCATTGATTGTGTGTATGTTTACAGCGGCGATAAAATCGCCGGTTATTTTCGCGCTCACCCCAGTGCACCCATTTGGATAGACAGGATCTCTGCCTTTATCTTTATCGCACTGGCTATTAATTTATTATTATGAGGTAAGTATGGATACCAAGTCGCAGGTCATTCCGGCTAAAAAACGCATCGCGCTGGTTGCGCACGATGGCAAAAAGCAGGCCATGGTAAGCTGGTGTCAGTCACACCTGGACAAGCTTGCTGTGCATCAACTGTACGCCACGGGGACAACCGGTAACCTCATAGAAAAAACCTCGGGGTTAGCGGTCACTAAGCTGCTCAGTGGTCCGATGGGCGGCGATCAGCAGATCGGCGCCAAAATCGCTGAAAATGAAATCCATATGCTGATTTTCTTCTGGGATCCGCTCGCTTCACAGCCGCACGACCCGGACGTTAAGGCACTACTGAGGCTGGCCGCGGTGTGGAACATCCCCGTTGCCTGTAATGAAACGACCGCAGATATGTTGTTGTCTTCTATGATGATGACCACCCCCATTGAGCGCCAGCTGCCCGATTACGAGCAATATCTGACAGATCGCCTGGCGCTATAAGAACGGTTTTTTATTGATATAAACGGCTGGCCCATTTGGTCAGGCCAGCGGTCACACTACCGAAGTTATCGCCATTGACCATAGGAATGTCGCCCAGACGTTGCTGCAGCGCGAGCTTTAACAACGGAGACTGAGCGCTACCGCCTGTCAGATAAATCACATCAGGACGCCTGCCTGCATCCGCAATGGCCTGCTCAGCCAGCACGGCTGCCTGCTCAAGACAGCTGGCCACCGACTCAGCCATTTCCCGTGCACTGATGTCGACACTCAGGGCCTTATCCAGGAAGTCCAGCTGCGCGCTATGTGAATCCTGATCGGATAACGCGATTTTGGCCAGCTCGCCCTGACGGACAAATTGATGGGTCATCTTACTGCGCTGAATTTTCAGTAATCGCTCAAGCTTTTCGGGCTCGCAAACATCTCGGAGCATACCGCTCAACTCTCGCTGCATTTGTGCGCTGTAAAAATCACTTTGCATCTGAATGTCGTTGATTTTGCATGCCTGCCAGAACAGCGGGTTTGGCAACGGCAGGCCGGATGTAAACTGGCTGCCAAGACCGCAAACCGGCATCAGGGTATGAAAAGCCAACGCGATATCCAGGTCGTTCCCGCCTATGCGCTTGCCGGTGTGAGCCAGAAAATCGGCGCTACGATCAGCTTTATCGCGAAAACCCGGTCCCATCTGCACAAACGAGCAATCACTGGTACCACCGCCAATGTCCACTACCAGTACCTGCTGATCCTGGTCCAGCCGCGACTCGTAATCGATCCCCGCAGCCAGCGGCTCATACAAAAACGCCACCTCTTTAAATCCCGCGCGCTTTGCGGCCGTCGTGAGGATATCTATCGCCTGGCGGTTGCTTTGCTCCCCACCAATGGCCTGAAAGTTGACCGGACGACCAATCACTGTGTGGCTAAGCGGTTGCTGCAAGTGGTGCTCAGCACGACGCTTCAATTCCATGATCATGGCCGTAGCAATGTCTTCAAAAAATGCCAGCTGCGCCGGCTTGAGACCCACGGCACCAAAGAAAGACTTGGGCGATTTGACGAAATACCCTTCTTCCGGAAAGGCAATATATTCTTCTATGGCCTGCTGACCAACAAATACGCCTTGCTCACCGGGTGCTAAATCCAGCTCTCGTCGTGCCATCGCAGCACTGTTTAATAAGGGTTTACGTGCGCTCTGATAATCCGCAGCCAGGGCAGAACCCGCCAGATTATGCGCCACATACTCGCTCACCAGGCTGTTGTGAAGTGCGTACAGCGTAGACGGCAGGTAGGGCTTGCCCTGATCCAGCGGTACCAGCGTCACGTTATCGTTATCCATCACACCGATTGCGCAATTAGAGCTACCGTAATCAAATCCAGCTATCATTTGTCACCTCACGACCATAAAAAAGGTCGCGCACTGTATCACAGCGCGGTGGTAAGTAAAAGCTTGGGGCAACTGAATTGCCACCCACCTTTTACAAAGGCTGCCTGACACGCAAAAAGCGCGCAAACCTGGGCTTGCCAAATTTCGTGACTCCCTGATAACGGTAAGTCACCTGACTGCCAATCGGAGGCGGCTCGCGGCGCTGCGCGTCACTAAAGCCGGTGCCAATCTTAAATTCAATCCCCTCAGGAGTTTTAACCCGGATGGCTCCCATCATGCCCTGGTATTTGCCTTTGCCTGGCAGATGCGCAATCACTTGCGCCTCGGCGTCAAAGTAGGGTTTATATTTCAGGATTGCCGAGCTTCGGCCGCTTTGGTGGACCGCCTGGCGCTCATGCAGCATCACCCCTTCGCCACCGCGTGCCAAAACCTGCGCAAAAAAGTCATCCAGCTCAGCCTTGGTGGCAAAATGATGTTGTTTGACCGCACGAATATGTGGCTGCCCAAGCGTCTTGATCAGCCGGCTATAAGCCTGATAGCGCTGCACAAAGGGGCCTGCAATATCCGGTGCATCAAAGATCAGATACTGCACCTTGCGCCAGTCCTGCTCCGATGCCCGATGACGACGCACCACCGCACTGACAAACTCAAAGCGCGCATACCCGGCCCATAGCTCTCCATCGAGCGCGATATCCGGTAAAGCTGAGGTAAACCACTGCGGGGCATTAATAGGCTGGCCACTACGGGTTAGCAGCTGCCTGCCATTCCAGATAGCTCTGACGCCATCGAATTTTTCGCTACTGAGGTAATGCGTGACCGGCCGCTGTGCCTGGTATACTTTGGCCAGTTGCACGGCAGGGGTGGGGTTTGCATAGGTGTATTGCAGCTGGCACAGGCACGCCAGCAGAAGCCACCCAATTAGTTTGGTGTTCATCGCTACACTCCTTGTAGACAGGGGTTAATTTATTCCATCCCTATGAGCATAGCGCGGACTGATAAAATCGCCAGCAGCAAATTAGCGCACCATGCTTGTGCGGATCAATCTTGACTGAATAAGGATGCCAGCACCCCTTGTGCCGCTTGCAGAGACGACACTTGCCAGGTCGCCCGGGAAAAGTCCTGCTTTGCTGAATGCAGATTGGGAATAGCCATAACCCGTAATCCGGCTTCACACCCTGAAGTCAGCCCGGTTGTGGTGTCTTCAATGGCAATGGCCTGCTCTGGCTCTAATTGCAATAAACGCAAAGCCTGCTGATAAGGTTCAGGATGGGGTTTTGGTTGAGTCACATCATCTTTAGTAACAATACAGTCAAAGAAGTGCAGCAGCTTGTAGTGCTCTAATACGGGAATGGCCTCTGCGCGGGTACTGCCAGTCACCAGTGCCAGCTTGCCCTGCTGTGCAGCAAACTCAAGGATCTCTCGTGCATAAGGCATCAGCCTGGGTTGCATGGTGGCCGCAGTATCAACAAACAGGCGGTTTTTTTCTTCACACAATGTCGATGCATCTGAGGACAATTGGTGGCGCTCACGCAGCACCTGAGCAGTTTTCAGCGTGGGCACGCCAGAAAACTCATCACAAAATGCCTGCTCGCTGTACTCTATGCCAAAAGGCGCCAGCACGCGCAGCCAGCTGTGATAATGGAGCGCTTCCGAATCCGCCAGCGTTCCATCAAAGTCGAATAAGATTGCCTTTAAACTCATCAGTGCTCCATTTTATATTATTCTGCCTTCGCAGGTGGCGTTTCGTGTGCAACTTCACCGCTGTCCTTTTCTACCAACTCATAACCGCGTGGCTTTCGTATTACTTTAAGCACCGGTTTATCGAATGCCGTTTGTAATCGGGTGAAGTCGGCTTTCAGGTCATCAATACTCTGACCATAGGGTGATTCACCGGTCTCTGACCAGTTGACCGCCTTACCATTTTCATTGTACTCAACCGCATGTACCTGATACTGCTCTGGCGCATCTTTGTTGGCTTCACAATAGATAACGCGGTAATTCCAAAATGCGGACATATTTTCTTCCTCTTAATTCTGTGTATCCCATACTTTACCAGCCCCGGGAATTAGTTGCATGACAGTATTAATAAAAAACCCGTGAATGGCGACCATTCACGGGTTTTCAGTTTAATTTAGGGTGAAATTAAAAGAATTTCACTTTGAACTCAGCACCAACAAAGCGCTCTTCGTTCAGCATACCTGTGTTGTTGTTAAAGTCTACACCACCGATAACCACCTGCTCATCGAACAGGTTACGAACGAATGCCGATACTTCGTAGTCGTTGTCGCCAGAGTTCCACGCGTAGCCCGCACGTACACCGGCTTCAAATAGCGCTTCGCCTTTAAATTCAATCGACTCGTACAAGAAGAAGTCGATTTCACTGCGATAAGACAGGTCGGTGTATACAAAGAATTCACCGCCTTCCAGCTCTTTGGTGTAACGCAAAGTGGCGTTTGAGATCCACTCTGGCGCATGTGGCAGGCTGTTGCCGTCTAAAATAGCACGCGCTTCAGGACCGTTTGGACCTTGGATTGTGTATGTCGGATCAGTGACTGTACACTGAGCACATACCGCAACTGCCAGCGTGTCATCTTCCAGCTCGGTTTTGTTATAGCTCAGGTTAAAGGTCGCGTTTAGCTCATCCGTTAACACCCACTCCGTGTCTAGCTCAAAACCATAGCCAGTCGTTTTATCAGCGTTAATCAGACGGTTGAAGTTAGAACCACCACCTACGGCTGTCAGCTGTTGGTCATCCATCTGGAAATAGAACACGGTTGCGTTCACACGGCCCTGACCGTCCAACACATCAGACTTCACACCAAACTCGATTGAGTTAGTGGTTTCTGACTCAGCCACAGTGACGACGTCACCGAACAGGATACGTCCCTGAACACTTGGTGCACGGAAACCGTTTGCCAGGCGACCGAACAGGTTCACATCATCCGTCAACTTGTAAGTTGCACTTAGATCCCAGCTTACATGGCTGTCACTTGGATTTGCACGACCTTCCAGGAAGTCTGGAGAACCGTTCCAAGGCGTCGGGTTATCCGTTCTTTTTGCGTAGAAATCTTTTTCATCGTCTGAGTAGCGCAGACCCAGTGTCACGTCTAGCTGCTCAGATACAGAGTAATCAAATGAACCAAACAGTGCCCATGCCGACGTCTCTTGCTCCTGGACCGCATAGCCGTTTTGCAGGCCATAGTTGCCAGCGGCTTCATCGTATGTGCCAGTGTCAAAGCTATAGCTCTCAATAGTCAGGTCTTCTTCAAACAGGAATAAACCAACCTGATAATTGAAGTCACCCGTAAAGTTACTTGAAAGGCGAAGTTCCTGCGTGTACTGGTCATGCTCAGGAATGGCATCCGCTGTTTCAGAAGAAAACGGAATAAAACCTGGGCCCATTGTTGGGGCAAAGTCATTACCGTAACCACCATCAACGTCTGCACGTGAGTAAATTTCAGCACTTTCCCAGCCACTAATAGAAGTAATGGTGTGCTCTTTCAGATCCCATTCAAGCTTCAGGCTCAGGCCTTGCGTGTCGACTTCTTGCGTAGAGCGGGATGCCGCGTCATGGTATACCACATCGTTATCGTACAATGGGTTAATGTTGTTCGAGCCTTTCTCAATCAGGTTAGCACGGAACGCGATAGGACGGCCGTCCAGGTCACGCACGTGATAATTCAACAGGCCAGTGAAGTCGTCGCCTTCATACAAAAATTGTACACGTGCAGCCATTTCGTTGTAGCCACCCAGTGAATCTTCTTTTTCAAAGCCAGGCGCTTTCACATCGATATAGTCAGGCTTGTCCTGAACCAATACAGACACACGAGTAGAGATTTTATCAGTCAAACCAGTACCGGCGGCACCCTCAAAATCAATTGAGCTGTTGCTGCCGTAAGAAACCGCGGCATAACCATCGAATTCCTGACTTGGTTTAACGCTGTCGAACTTAACCAGACCTGCTGGTGTGTTACGACCAAACAGCGTTCCCTGAGGGCCACGCAATACTTCGATGCGGGCAATATCAAATACCGGGAAGCCTTTTAGAATAGGGTTTTCCTGAACCACTTCGTCAACCACCAAAGAAACTGGCTGAGAGGCGTTCAAATCGAAGTCGGTGTTACCCAGACCACGAACATAAAAGCGTGGGAATGTACGTCCGAATGAAGATTCAACCGACAGACTCGGGATCTTGGCATTCATAAAGCGGATATCCATACCAGCTGAGCTGTATGCATCCAGGTTGTCGCCTTGTAAAGCAGACACAGAAACTGGCACTTCTTGTGCGTTCTCAACACGCTTACGCGCGGTGATTTGGATCACTTCCAGTTGATTGCTTTTAGCTTGCGCTTCTTCTGCAAGCGTAGAGAATGAAGTACCTGCTACAGCAGAGAACAACGTCGCATTGATTAAAGTTGCTAACGTAGATCTTTTCATTGCTTTCATGTTGGGATTTAACCTTTTATATGCACTCTTGAGTTCAACGGTTTTGATTTGGGCGCCGTATCACAATGGCTGGTTCGCTCAATTTTACGCGCAAATGACGAGCAGCGCGGACCTCACTAGCGAGAGTGCAAAGCGACTATGTGAGGCTGAACGAGACGGCCGTAATTATAGCAGCAAATTTTCAAATTGCTGCAATTATGCATATAAATTTTCCACATTTTTGTAAATATCGTGAAAGTTAGCTAAGAGTTAACAACTTTTCGCAACAAAAAGCCTCAAAATAAGGACATTTGTCCTTACCAAACTCTTGCCTATATGATGGCAGGAAAAGGATTTACCGAATTGAAATACAGGTGTCATTGTCTCGTTCTCATCAACAACCCGTTAGTGACGTCCCTAGAAAACAAACACCCGCTACAATGTTGTCTGATAAAGCACAGCTTACCCGTTTGCAGAGCAAAGCGAGCCAGACAGACTCATAGCAAGATACTTTGTTTAGTCACTATAGATAATGCAACCGGATACCATCCGCCCAATGGTGGTAACCGGTGTCATGAAAGCGACGCCATTGTATAAAAGCGCCGTTACGAAAAGGAGGACATTAGACCGCACCGGGTCAAATTATTAGCTTGTTGGATTTACTAGCTTTACTAAGTCACTTTTAAGTGTTGCTGGGTCATACTGGATGACTGCAACAGAGGCCGTTGCAAAGATAGGCATTTCGCCCGGTACCAATTGGTCAACCAAATAGCTGACTATCGGCATATGCGCCACAACCAACCAGGTATCCAGGGTGTCGTGCATGCTTATCAAAGTTTCCAGGTAGTCGACAGCCACAGCAGCATTGCCACTGGGCACAATATCCTGGCAGGTCTGCTCAAACGATACCGGGTTATTTTGCAGTACTGCCCGTGCCGTCTGCTGCGCCCTGATATAGGGGCTCACAAGAACAGCCTGTGGTGGATAATGTTGAGCTAGCCACTGACCCATCTCAACAGCCTGAGTATGACCGCGGGATGTCAGTGTTCTGGCCGCATCGTTGGCCTGCATAGGACCCGCTTCGCCATGGCGCATGATCAGAATTGTTTTCATAGCACTCCGAAAGTTGGCAAGAAAATTAAAAGCAAGCTGTAGCTATTGCCCCAAATTGTCCGCTATATTAAAACAAAAGCACCTAAACCTTAAGTTTAAATACAGGCTAATTCAGAGGTGACCGGCTATCGCAACGACCCAGAGTGTCGGTTGCCAGTAGTAGCACGGAAACAGCAGCCACGTCTCTAACTATTATATCGGCGGCACACAATTGAAACTGAGTAATAATGATAAAAGAAATTATCGTCACCTGACACTGGACAATGGTCTTAAAATTCTCCTTGTAGAAGATACATCAAGCAATAAATCCGCCGCCTCACTGGCCATCAATGTTGGCCATTTCGACGATCCGCAGAGCCGTCAGGGCATGGCGCACTTTGTTGAGCACATGTTGTTTCTTGGTACCCAAAGTTTTCCTGTTCGGGGAGAGTTTTCGCAATTTGTCAGCCAGGCCGGTGGGCAAAGTAATGCCTGGACGGGCACCGAACACAGCTGCTATTTTTTTGATTGCCGCGCCCCGCTGTTTGAGCAGGCCCTGGAGCGGTTCAGTGAATTTTTTTACGCGCCCCTGTTTACTGAGGACGCGCTGCAGGATGAGCGCAATGCCATTGACTCTGAGTTTAATCTTAAAGTTAAAGACGATAACCGCCGGATCATTCAGGTCCACAAAGAGACCGTCAACCCGGCCCACCCGTTTGCCAAGTTCTCTGTGGGTAACCATAACACGCTGGCCGACCACAGCGGCAACTTTAAACAAGAGATAGAAGCCTTCTTTGACGCCCATTATCAGGCGCAGTGGATGACGCTCGTGTTAGCCGGGCCTCATAGTCTGGATGAGCTGGCCAGGCTGGCAAATCGTTACTTTAGTGCCATTAACGGGAGTAACACACCAAAGCCACCCATTCAGGTCCCTTTATATCGCCAGCAGGACTTGGGGTTGCTGCTACATATAGAGCCGCGCAAGCACATGCAAAAGCTGATTGTCAGCTTTGCCATGCCCGATGTTGAGCGCCTTTATAAGTTTAAAAGCCTGAGCTTTTTGGCTCACTTGCTGGGTTATGAAGGCGACGGCTCGCTGTACGCTATTTTAAAGAAAAATGGCTGGATCAATGCCCTGTCCGCAGGGGGCGGTGTCGATGGCAGTAACTTTAAAGACTTTAATATCAGTTTCGCACTGACCGACGATGGCATTGAATACTATGAAGACATAGTCGAGATGCTGTTTGAGTACATCAGTCTGATAACCGAGCAACTCGCGTCTTTACCGGCGCTGTATGAAGATAAAAAGCGGCTGCTGGAACTGGCGTTTGAAAACCAGGAGCAAAGTAAACTGCTCGACTGGGTCAGTGCCCTGAGCATCAATATGCACCATTATGATGACGACGACATCCTGTACGGTGATTACTGTATGACCGCCTTCAATCATGCCCTGCATGAGGAGCTCATGGGCCTGTTGTCACCGCACAATATGCGTCTGATCCTGATCCACCCAGACATCACTTGTGAGAACGATGCCACCCGTGAGGTCGCACAGTGGTATAACACGCCGTACCAGGTCGAGCAGATCAATGCCGAGTGGCTGCAAACCCTGGCAAACATTACCACGCCGCTGCCCGAGATGCGCTTGCCCGCAGCCAACCCATACCTGGCGTTCGAGAACCGCCTGTACGACATAGAACCGGGCCGCAAAACGCCGACTCTGCTCACCGACAGACCCGGGTTTGCCTTCTGGTTTAAACAAGACACCCGCTTTCGTGTCACCAAAGGCCATTTCTACTTAGAGATAGATTCTCAACGTTCAGTCGAAAGCCACAAGAGTATGGCGATGACCCGGCTGTTTGCCGACTTGTTTATGGACAGTGTTGCAGAGCAATTTTATGCCGCAGAACTGGCTGGTTTGAGCTACCACCTCAGCTCTCATCAGGGCGGCTTAACACTGCAAACCGCCGGTTTGTCTGCCAGTCAGCTCAAACTGGTGCTGCAACTGGTCGAAGCCTTGCTAAAACAACCCATTAGTGCAACCCGCTTTGCTGAATACAAGAAGCAGTTGATCCGGCACTGGAAAAACCACAATAAGAGTAAACCCGTCAGCGAGCTGTTCAGCTTATTGGGCGCACACCTGATGCCGTGGAACCCAACCCCGGAACAACTGGCCAAGGCGCTAAAAAATATCAGCTTCAATGAGTTTTGCCTGTTTCGCGAAGACTTTTTTAAGGCCATCCATATTAAGGCCTTTATGCACGGCAACTGGCAGCTGGATCATGCCCTCGACATGCAAAAGCAGCTTCATGCCCTGTTTGCCTACAGTGAAATTCTCGACGACCTGAAAAAGCCGCTCAACCCAATCACTTCGCACCAGCAAGTACACATTGAAAAACCCGGAGCGGAGCACGCGTTCGTTGAGTATATTCAGGCCCCCACTGCCAGTGTCGAAGATAAAGTCAAAGTGATGGCGTTTAATCAGCTGGTCAGTCAGGATTATTTTGAGTCTCTGCGTACACAGCAGCAGCTGGGGTATCTGGTTGGTGCGGGCTACGCCCCCTTTAATACCCGAGCCGGCATTGCTTTTTATGTGCAGTCATCCAGTTATGACAGTGAGACTTTACTGCAACGTCACCATCAATACATGGCGGATTTAATTGCCCAGCTGGATAGCTATGAAGCCACTCAATGGGCACAGGTGAAAGCGGCATTGCACGCGCAAATTGCAGAAAAGGACAAAAACCTGCGGCTGCGCTCACAGCGTTTGTGGATAGCCATTGGCACCGATGATCACACCTTTGCAATGCAAGAGAAGCTGATAGCAGCGCTCGATGCGCTCACCTTTGACACCCTGAAACAGGATATAGTCAAACTGCTCTCAATCGAGCGCGCCAGGATCACGCTCAGGTGTAATTAACCCCTGCCCGCAACAGTTCGGCGCCTTTGCCAACAGGCGCCGCTGTGTCGGGCTCTGCTTTCGGACCTGTCTAACACGCCGTCAACAGCCAGCTACTACGCGGGCTTAATGCGTGAAATTCACTCAGACATGCCAGCTGGGCCCGAAAATAGGGATTTTTTCTGACTTTCTTTTTGACTCTGCCTGGGGCTTAGATTAGATTAGCAATTGTAATTGACTCTTTAAGCCTTATGACGAAAACAACAACTATAAAAACAATTACATCTATTTTGTTGCTTCTGGCCTGGCCGACCATGAGTGCGCCCTTGCCCACAGGTATTATGCAAAATCAACATTTGACACTGATTATTTTGGTGGGCGTCGTCACAGCTGCAACTTTGCTCTATCTGGCAGTCTCGAATCACAATACAAAACGCGCACTGAGGGCACTTCGCCATTCAGAGCAACGTCTTAAAAGCACGGTCGAAGGCAGCGGCGATACCCTCTGGGACTGGAACATTCGCAGTGGCGAAATCAATCGTATAAACGACAAGTTTATGATGGACACCACCCCAGGCACTCACCTCATCCCCAACGCCAGCTTGATCCACCCTCAGGACCTGCCACTGGTAGAAAAACAGTTAAAGTTACATTTTGCAGAAAAAACCGCCTTCTTCGAGGCCACCTACCGGGTTAGGAACAGCCTGGACCAATATCACTGGGTCCTGGATAAGGGCAAAATCATCGCAAAAGATGAAAACCTTAACCCACTGCGCATGACGGGCACTATTCGTGATATTAACCACCTTAAAAGCACAGAAGAACGCCTGAACCTGTTCGCTAAGTGCGTAGAATCTCTGACCGACGCCATTGCCATCTACGACCACACTTTCAGGCTGGTTGATTTGAATCCAAGTTATATTCGTATCTTCGGCGGCGTGCGAGAGCAGTATATTAATACCGAATTTAAGCTTCCCGGATATGATGCTCAGTTTATCCGCCAAATTAAGGCGGCATTAAAAAAGAGCGAACACTGGCAAGAAGAGCTGAAGCTATACGATCAGACAGGCACTATGCTGCCAATCGAGATCTCCATTGACGAGATTAAGAACAATCACGGCCACATCACCAATTATGTTGTGGTCTTTTCTGATCTGACCGAACGCAAAAAAGCCGAATCGCAACTCCATAACTTGTCGAACCGTGACCGCACCACGGGCCTGCCAAACCGCAACCTGTTCTTCACAAACTTGAAAAAGCTGGTTGACCAGAAGCGCGATCACGCGTTGCTGGTTTTTGACTTAGATAACTTTAAAAAAATTAACGACTCCCTTGGCCACCAGCTGGGTGACAGCTTGCTGGCAAAACTGGCCATGCGACTTAATAAATTGTGTCGCCAGCAGGATACCTTTTACCGCCTGGGGGGCGACGAGTTCGCCCTGGTGATGTCGGGCACCAATGACATTCATACCATTACCAAGGCCGCTAAACAGTTTCTGGCCGTTATCGCGACCCCGTTTAAAATGGCCAATCATGAGCTGGTGATCACCTCCTCGGTAGGCATAGTGTTATTCCCGGAAGATGGCAGTACACCAGAGATCTTGCTCAAAAATGCCGATACCGCCATGTATCATGCCAAACAAAAAGGTAACCACTACCTGTTTTTCAATGACTCTATGAATGAGCAAGCAGTTAAACGCCTGCAAATTGAAAACCTCATGCGCTTTGGATTAAAAGAAGACCACTTTGTGGTGTATTACCAACCCAAAATGGACATTGCCACAGGTGCTCTGGTTGGCATGGAAGCGCTGGTGCGTTTCATTACCCCCAAAAAAGGCGTGATCAGTCCGGGGCTGTTTATTCCCATTGCAGAGGAAACCGGTCAGATTGTCGAAATAGGTGAAGTAGTACTCGATAAAGCGTGTAAAGATGTCAAACGCTGGATAGATCAGGGCCTGTTCAACGGCCGGGTTGCGGTAAACCTGTCAGCCAGACAGTTTAGTTTGCCCGACCTCACCGCGCGGATAGACCTGATCTTGCAAAAGAATCAACTTCCTTCTTATTTTCTCGAGCTGGAAATTACGGAAGGGACGGTTATGGATGATCCACAAGAAGCAATTTCAATTATGCGCTCTTTAAGCTCACGCGGGATCCACCTGGCCATGGATGATTTTGGCACCGGCTACTCCTCGCTCGCCTATCTCAAGCAGTTTCCGCTGAATACCCTCAAAGTAGACAAAGCATTTGTGGATGATATGAACACAGAGCGCGGCTGTAACATGGTAGACTCGATAGTCACGATTGCACATAACCTGGGCCTTCACGTGGTGGCGGAGGGGGTTGAGCATGAAGAGCAGCTGCATCAATTACAGCGCCTGAACTGTCAGACGATCCAGGGTTACTACTACGCCAAACCACTTTCAGCCCAGGAGTTTGAACAGTTTCTCCGCTCTCAGCACAGCGAAAAGCCCGCTTTGCAGTTGGTTAATTAACAAGCACCAAACGATTATCCTTCCTCATTCAGGCGCGCAGCACTGAATAACTTTGTCCGACTCGCCTGAGCCAGGCCAGCCGATAGTGCGCCCGAAACAAGATCCATACCATAGGCCCAGCTAACGCAGCTAAAAGCACCCAGGAACGCCTTGTAACCCCGGTACAGCGTAATTCATTGAGCATCAGCAGCCCACCCAGGCACATTAATACAACGTACAATACCAGCACTCAGCCTCCGTAATCTCGTTTTAGATGTACCCGTTAAGCCATGCACTGAGACACGTTAAGTAAATGGGTAATTTTTTTCTCGCATAGTGTACAATAAGTCTAAAAAGCACGCAAAAACACTTAAATTGTTGCAAAATATTGCATTATTTAATTTAATACGTCCCCAGAAACGCTTGGTTTCTCATTCAGGCAGCTGGAAGAACGCTCTCCTGAGTGAACAAATAATCGCTAACTTATTATTTTAAATAAGCATTATTTGTTTTGACGCTGATATAAGCGAAGCAAAATAGTGCATTGGATCTTGGGCAGATCCGAACACCCGCTACTTTTGCTGGCGATCCGGTTTGATTTTCCTACACTTAGGATAAGCCGAACGGGATTGTAAGCTTATGCGTGCCAATTTGATTGCACTTTCACCGTATGTGGAACATACCCACAGTCGGATGAATGTTTAATGAAGTGGGCATTTGTCATTTGGTCATGGTGTGGTTAGCAGTCAAAGAGTGGGAGTAAACTCCTCCTTGAGCAGATTTGAAATTGGAACTGTAAAGATAAATGGACTGGTTAACCTCTGTGCGGTTTAAGACGTATTTTTCTCGTCTGAGTGAAATATACTGATATTGTTGCGCAGCTTAGATAAGGTTATTCAGGTATATTCCTATTTGGTCTTAACTGACTGATAGTTTTTACTTATTCCCAATTACAGAAATCTCACAAAAGCTGCTAAAATCAGCCCCATGTTTTGTTAATTTAATTTGTTATTTCAAGGACACGGGCTATGGATCAGAAATTCGTACATGAGTATTTACAGGCTAAGCCTGGGACCTTTATCACAAAACCGTTTGCACAGGACGTGGACGTTTACAAGGTACAGCACAAGATGTTTGCTACCTTATATGAAGGGAAAGAGGGTCAAATGGGTGAGAATGGTGAGCCAGTGTGGTGGCTTAACCTAAAATGTGATCCGGATGAAGCGCTATTGTTACGTGACAAGTACGCTGCAATTGTGCCGGGTTATCACATGAATAAACGACTTTGGAACACCATCGTACTAGATGGCAGCATCCCGGAAGAAGAGATCAAACGCATGATAGATGACTCCTATCAGATAGTGGTTGATAACTTACCCAGCGCGCAACGCGCAGAGCTTGACCGTCTTACTCAATCTTAGAGTGGCCGTCATTATTGGTTTCCCTCGCACCCGGTGCGAGGGCCATTTTCTCTCTCCTTTTCTTTAAACCGCCTTTGTCATTCTGATGTCAATTATCCCTGTTTTAATGACAGTGATTTCCACAACGCAGAATAAAGACAATGAAAAAAACACTGATCTCACTAACGCTATTGGGCTTACTCAGTGGCTGTGCCCTGGATGGCGACGACGGACAAACAGGTAAACAAGGCGAGCAAGGCCTGCAAGGTGAAACCGGCCAGGCAGGACAACCCGGCGATAAAGGCGATAAGGGAGACGCTGGCGCACAGGGTGAGCCGGGTATACAAGGCCCGCAGGGAGAAAATGGCGCACGCATGAGTGGCGACTTGTCGGCACAACTCGTTGGCCGGGCCGTGTTGAACGTGGCAAGTCCGGAAGGGGCTGCCGAAATCGTCGCTTACCATGGAGCCAGTCAACGTATCTTTGCGCTTGATAGCTCAGGCGACACACCGCAAATTGCCATCATTGCCGCTGCGCAGATCGATGCGGATAAACTCAGCAAAGACAACCAGGGAGTGGTCACAAACACCAATTTAACGGTCACCCAAACCATTGCAGTCAGTGAAGTGGTGGCAGCCGATGCAAACAGCCTGGCCATTCATGGCGATATGCTTGCCGTTGCGATGGCACGTGCGACCGGCGAAACCGGGTTTGTATTGGTCTACAATATTGCCGAACAAACGCCTCAGCTACTGAAATCCGTCGAAGTCGGATACCTGCCTGATATGGTCACTTTTAACCAGGACGGCAGCAAAATCCTGGTCGCCAATGAAGGTGAACCGGCAGGTGATTACAGTGTTGATCCACAAGGCAGTATCGCGATTATCGACATCAACAACGGACAGGTTGCCAGTCAGGCCACATTGTTAGGCTTCGAAGCCTTTAATGAACAGCAAGCCCAGTTACAGGCGCAAGGTGTGGTCTTCGCTAACCCAACCGGGCGCACCATCAAAGGACAGGCAATCAATACCAGCGTTGCGATGGACCTTGAGCCTGAATACGTCACGGTCAGCAAAGACAACCGCTATGCCTATGTGTCACTGCAAGAAAACAACGCCCTGGCCATTGTTGATTTAAGTGATAACTCACTAACAATAAAAGGCCTGGGTTATAAAGACTGGGGTAAATGGACGCTGGATGCGTCCGACAAAGATGACGGCATTAACCTGCGTCGCTACCCGGGGTTATACGGCATGTACCAGCCGGATTCTATTGCCACCTACCAGTGGCAGGGTGCCAACTTTATTGTCACGGCTAACGAGGGCGACGGGCGCGAGTATTTCTTCCCCGCAGCCGATGAAGCCGAGTGTACGGCCAATGGCGGGCTGGATTACGACGAGGATGATGGCTGTCTGGCCTATACCGACGAGATCCGAGCCAAAGACCTTACCCTGGCGGATAACTTTTCATATATCAACAATGACAACGACGACCTGGGTCGCCTAAAAGTCACTACAGTGATGGGCGATCAGGACAATGATGGTCAATACGAAAAACTCTACACCTATGGCGCACGCTCGTTCTCTATCTGGGATCAAAATGGTGCCCGGGTATTCGACTCCGGCGATGAAGTGGTGCGGATCACCTCGGCGCTGCATGGCGCACAGTTCAATAACGATGAAGATACCAACGAAGGAGACACCCGCTCAGACGCCAAAGGTGCAGAGCCAGAAGCGCTGACACTGGGACAGATTGGTGAGCGCACTTATGCCTTTGTCGGGCTTGAGCGCATGGGCAGCATCCTGGTCTATGATGTCACCAATCCATTTAATGTCACCTTCACGACTTACCTCATCAACCGGGGTCTTGAGGAAGGCGCGGATATTTCAGGTGATCTGGCACCAGAAGGCATGACCTTTGTCAGTGCCGAGGAAAGCCCCACCGGCACACCTTTGTTGATTGTTGGCAATGAAATTTCGGGCAGTATTGCTATCTGGTCGCTGACTCAGAAGTAAAACCGCTCGTCTTGTGCTGTGGCTGTTCCGTGCTGTACATTACCCAGTGTATAGCTCAGCCACAGTACAGGGTTCTGAATGACCAAAATTGCACTACTCACCAGCGGGGGCGATGCCCCCGGCATGAACGCCGCCATCCGCGCGATAGTACACAGCTGCCAGCACCATCAGTATGAGTGCATCGGCTTTTTCCATGGCTACAACGGCCTGCTCAACGATGAATGGCAAGCGCTGACACATGCTGATGTCGGTAACATCCTGCAATTTGGCGGTACGATTTTAAAAAGTGCCCGCTGCCCGGCTATGTGCTTGCCAAAGGGCCCTAAGCAAGCTGCTAACACGCTCAGAAAACACCAGATTGATGCCCTTATCGTGATTGGCGGGGACGGCTCATTCAGAGGCCTGGAGGCGCTCAAGGCGCACTGGGAGGGTCAGATCATCGGTCTGCCCGGCACGATTGATAATGACCTGGCGGGGAGCGACAACACCATTGGCTTTGCCACTGCGGTGACGACCGCCACCCATGCGATAGATAAAATACGTGATACCGCCAACGCCTTCGAGCGGGTGTTTATTGTCGAGGTCATGGGGCGGCACAGTGGTCATATTGCCTTTAACGTTGGGCTGGCAACGGGCGCGGAGGCCATCCTGTCATTTGAAAACTGTGATCCCGCCGATACCGCGCCTCAGCTGGCACGACTGATCTCACAGATCCAGGTGCAGCAGCAACATAACCACGACAGCTTTGTGATTGTGCTTGCTGAAAACCTCTGGCCGGGTGGACCTCAGGCACTTAAAGCACAACTGGCCGAACAAGCTGGCATTGACAGTGCCGTGTGTGTACTGGGGCATATTCAGCGCGGAGGCAGCCCTGCGCCGGAAGATCGCCTGCTGGCCACAGAGTTAGGGCTGGAGGCGGTAAATGCTGTCAGCCGCAACCAGGACAGAATTATGATTGGTAAACAGGGCAGCACCTTACAAGCTGTGCCCCTGAGCGGGGCTATCAATGATGGCAAGCCGGTCAATGGCCGCTGGGTGGCGGCACACGAAGACGTGCTCACCGAGTATCTAATCAAACACAGTGAATAGCTCGGCGTTTAACCACAAGTGAACCAGGATGCTGGCGGCATAGCCCAATGCAATGACCGGCGTCCATTTGAGGTGGCCAAAGAATGTATAATAGCCTCTGGCCTGACCCATTAACGCCACCCCCGCTGCTGAGCCGATGGACAGTAAGCTGCCGCCCACACCAGCGGTCAAAGTGATCAGTAACCACTGACCATGTGACATCTCGGGTTGCATTGAGAGCACCGCAAACATCACCGGAATATTATCCACCACGGCGGATACCACCCCCAGGAACACGTTAGCGGCGGTTGCGGACCAGCCGCCATAAAGCACTTCAGACATCAGGCTCAGATAACCCAAAAACCCTAACCCGCCCACACACATAACAATGCCGTAGAAAAATAACAAGGTATCCCACTCGGCCCGCGACACTTTGGCAAAAACATCAAAGGGCACCACGTTACCAAGCGCCTGTAAACGCTCCTGATCGCCTGCCTGCTGCGCCGCAGCACGCTTTTTATCCAGAGAATTGGGCAAGGTGGTACGCAAGAAGTAGCCAAAGAATTGCAGGTAGCCCAGGCCCATCATCATCCCCAGCACAGGAGGCAGATGTAGCAGGCTATGGCAGGAAACCGCCGTGGCAATGGTGACCAAAAAGAGCACCATAATGCGCCTTGCGCCGCGTTTTAGCTCAATTTGTTCATCACTTGCCGCTGGCTTCTTATTCTTGACAAACAGGCTCATGATCAAAGCTGGCACCAGGTAATTCGCCAGCGCCGGGAAAAACAACGAAAAGAATTCAGCAAAATGAACGATACCGGCCTGCCACACCATCAGCGTGGTGATATCGCCAAAGGGGCTAAATGCGCCACCGGCATTGGCAGCCACAACGATATTAATGCAGCTGAGGTTAATAAACTGCTTATCACCCTGCCCCACCTTCATCGCAACCGCACACATCAGCAAAGCGGTGGTCAGGTTATCGGCAATCGGTGAAATCACAAAGGCCAGCAGCCCGCTGAGCCAGAACAAGGTACGAAAGTTAAAGCCACGACGCACCATCCACACCCGCAGCGCATCGAACAAACGGCGCTCCTCCATGGCATTGATATAGGTCATCGCGACCAGCAAAAACAGCATCAACTCCGAAAACTCAAGCAGATTATGGCGAAAAGCATGCTCGGTCAGCTCAGGGATCTCATTCATGACGTAATAGCCACCGATCAACATCCAGATCAAACCTGCCGCCACCAGCACTGGCTTAGATTTACGCATATGCAGCTTTTCTTCCAGCATGACCAGAATATAGGCCAATACAAAGATGGCGATACAGATCCAGCCAAGGGTGGCCGAGGTGAGATCTATGGGGGTTGCAACATGATTTGCAGCAGCCGATAAGGCCACCGGGTGCCAGAGCACACAGAGTATGGCGAGCAGAGCGTAAAGCGAGTTTTTCATGAGTTATCAGATCCGAAACAGAATTAAAACTTGGTTAATTTGAGCGCGGCTATTTGATAGCATATTTTTTGTCTTATCTGCATTCGACACAAGTCTAAACCCCTCTCACACCCAGTCGTGCACGCCTCTGATAGCCAACAAAAACGGGCGTGTGAACAGTGTCACACGCCCGTATGAAAAGAGCATGAAATTTTATCAGTTGACCACTAGGTTGGCGCGATTACGCGTCTTTCCCACTTATCCATTCGATCAGCAGGATCAGTGCCAGCCCCGCTACCGCCAGAGACACACAAGCCAAAACCTGAGGGTCCTGAGAGGTTAACCGGGCAAACTCTGCTGGCAGTACGTTCGCCTGCATCAGGGGCTTTTCGATCCCCTTAGAATTGGTATAGCTGGTTAATACCTGCTTCCAGGGCCACAGCAAGTTCAACGAGCCGAGCAAAAAGCCACACAGCAATGCAAACGTGACCTGCTCAAAGCGACTCAGCAGCCACGACAACAACCGCGAAAACGCCATCAGGCCGACAACACACCCGCCCAGAAACAAAGCAATTAGCATGATTTGCATCTCATTGACCGCACTCAATACATGCCCGTACATACCCAGCAGTAACAGGATAAAACTGCCAGAAATGCCGGGCAGGATCATGGCACAAATTGCGATTGCGCCGGCGGCAAAATAGTACCAGGTTTGCGGTACAGCTTCGGCAGGCGCCAAAGAAGTAATGGTATAGGCGATAGCCGCCCCTGCCAGGCACGCAGCGACAGTCGGCATATGCCAGCGAGTCACCTGCTTACCAACATGAACAAACGAGGCGATGATCAGACCAAAAAAGAAAGACCAGACATACAACTGGTGATGCTCAAGCAAATAGGTGATGAGCTTAGCCAGAGATGCAGCACTGGTGAGCAAGCCACTAAACAAAACCAACAAGAAGGTGCCGTCTATATGTCGCCACGCCGCCTTAAACCCGTCCGTTTTAAGGGTTTTGATGGCATCCAGGTTGACACTTTTGATTGCCCCGAGCAGGCGGGCATAAATGCCGGTAATAAAGGCAATCGTACCACCGGAAACACCCGGAACAACATCGGCGGCGCCCATACCAGCCCCTTTAAAAAACAACCAGATAAAATCACGTTTGCTGTCAGTTTTATTGCTCAAAGCACTCTCCATCGATTTTTTTCGGCACGAGTTTACCGAAATTTTGTGACGCTGCACATAGCAGCGCTCACAATGGGCTCAAGCTTTGCGGGAAATTGCCGATAACAGGGCAAAGAAAGGTAAGGTGCGCGCAATATGTTTACAAACTCCCGGTTACTTCTGATCTTCAGCTTATTGTTCAGTCTGGCTGTCACAGGCGAAGCCAATACCGCAGAGCATCAGCCGCCGCCGAGTAAATCATCACAATTTGACAGCGACTTGCGCTACTGGCTGAGCAGCGAAAAGCTACTGACTATCAAAGATGAAGAGCAAGAGATAGCCGTGTTATTCTCTGAGTATATGGCGGCCCCCAAGCGCGGTATCATAGTATTACTCCCCGGACTTGAACAAAGTCAGCTCTACAACAATGGCCTGAGTTACTTACACCAAACGCTGACAGATGATGGTTACGACACCTATACCCTGCCGATGCCCGACCTGATTGACAGTGGCGATATTGCAACGGGCATAATCGAAGAGGCACCAAACGAGGTAAAAAGTACCGCCATCCCGGTGCTGAGTGAACTGGCGCTGGACAATTACAAAGCCGCGCTGGTCGCGCGCTTTGAGGCTCTGTATAAAACACTGGCCTTACGTCAGAACGAGCACATTGCCATTGTGGCATTTGGTAACAGTGCCGGCCTGTTTGCCGAGTACCTGGCCACTTTACCCAACGTGCGTGTCGATGCACTGGTTACTGTCAGTGCTCAGCTGGCTAATGCACAGCGTAACAGCCATCTGCCCGCCAGCTTATCGCTGGTGACCCCGGCGCTGCTGGATGTCTTCTACACCTTCGACAGCCCTCTGGTACTGGATACCATAGACGAGCGCCGACGCTGGGCCAGGCGCAACAGTAAACTCGATTATCGCCAAAGAGAACTCTTCGGTCAGCAACACCAACCGATGCAGCATCAGCGGCTGCGTAAAGAGTTAACGGGGTTTTTAAGACGCCTTTGATGATGCACAGGGTTTTATCTTTTTGCTTGAGACGCTCCCAGGGGCTGACTAGAAATACTGCTTTGGCTTAGTTCGCTCAACAGTACACTTAGCTTGGTCGTTTTTGCTTTAAGAGTTCATAGGCAGATTGAATGCTTTGACTTTTTCGTTTGGCAATTTCCATCATATGCTCGGGCAGGCCCTGAGAAACCAACTTGTCCGGGTGGTGCTGTGACATCAGCTTACGATAGGCACGTTTGATGTCCTTGTCGGATGCTCCATCGCTTAATCCCAGTACGGCCAGTGCCTCGCTGCGTGATATCGCGTTGTGCTCGGGCTCACACGCAGAGCTGCGTTGCTGTCTTTGCTGATTGTGGCGCTGCTGAGATTGCTGCGACTGCCACTGAGCACGCTGCTGACGAAAACGAAACTCCGCCTGGTAGCGCTTAAGTAAAAAGCCAAACTGGGCCTGAGAAATGCCCAGATGCTTGCTCACTTCGCGCAGTAAGGCTTGCTCCTGCTCGGAAACGTGGCCATCGGAGAAGGCCATCTGAATTTGAATTTCAAGGAACAGTTGCAGCAGATCGTAGCGCCTGGCAAACGCCTCTCTGACTTCACGTACCGCCTCCTTAATCGAAAAATCAGCCTCTTTACCTGCTCTGAATGCATGTTGCGCTTCGCGCCGGTCGTCTCCTGCCAGTGCCATCTCATCCATAAACGCCGTTGCTGCGCGGATATGCACTTCACTCACTCGGCCATTGGACTTAGCAATATGTCCCATCACGGAAAAGCAGCTGGAGAAAAACAGAGCCTGACGCTCGCTAAGGCCATCGCCATTCAAAAAGCCCTGAAACCCACCAACCTTATCAAAATCCTGTTTCAGGCTTTTGTCGAACAAGTGACCCAGATAAAACCCAAGAATTGCCCCCAGCCATTTGCCAAACAAAAAGCCAAAGGCGGTGCCCAGCAACTTACCCCACATCTGCCTGCTCCATTGTCTTGTTGATCTGAGCTAAACGCTCAGGCGTACCAATATCCTGCCATTGCCCTAAAAAGAGTTCTGTCGACACACAGCCCTGGGCCAGCCCCGCTTTAAGCATCGGCCCCAGCGCCACAAACTGCTCACTGACCTGATTAAAGAAGTCTTTGTGATACAAACCAATACCGGCAAAAGTATAAGCCTGTTCGTTATTGCTCTGATGGGCCAGCGGAAAATCTCCGTGCGGATTATGTGGCGGGTTTTCCACGAGTACCAGATGTGCCTCACCGGGAAGCAGATGCAAGCGGCACAGATCATGGACTGCATAATCGGTAAAAATGTCACCATTGATCACGATGAAGGTGTCGCCTTCGTCACATAACAATGGCAATGCCCTGACTATGCCGCCCGCGGTTTCCAGCCCCCCTTCGGGCTCATCGCTATACTGGATGGACACCCCAAACGCACTGCCGTCGGCAAAATAGTCACGTATCTTGTCTCCCTGCCAGGCCAGGTTAATAACAATATCCGTCACGCCAGCATCCGCCAGCCGGCTCACGTGGTATGCCAGCAGGGGTTTTTCTGCCACCTCCAGCATGGGCTTTGGCATGGTGGCTGTCAGTGGCATCATACGCTTGCCCCGACCCGCGGCCAAGATCATCGCTTTCATTGTTGCTGTTCCAGTTTAGCCTTCACTAAGGGTATTATCTCGGATTGTAAACTGGTTGCAAGCCATTGAAATGCATCAAAACACTCTGCAGTGTCCTGAATGTATTGCAAAGTTGGCAAAATGTTCTTTAAGTAACCCGGTTTTCCATCACGCAAATATAAGCGCGCGAAGATCCCCGCGGCCTTAAGGTGGCGCTGTAATCCAGTCAAAGCCAGCTGCTGTTGGTACTCATCGTAATCACATAAGCCCAATAGTCCGGCCTCATTTAGGACCTCGAAACTGTAGCGCTGCAGGTGGCTAAATTGCACTTCAGGCAGCCTGTGATAACAGTCTTTAAGTAACGAAACAACGTCGTAGGTGACCGGCCCCTGCACTGCATCCTGATAATCAATAACTACCCACTGCTGGTTGTGCCACATAATATTGCGACTGTGGAAATCCCGGTGCATTGTGACCTGCATTTGTGTCTGCATATTTGCCACCAGAGCCTGCTTCAGGTTAGCCCATTGCTGCTGCCAATGCTCAGTTATTTCAAACCCTAACCAATGAGTAAGTAACCACTCACCAAAGATATCCAGTTCCATCTCAATGAAAGCCGCATCATAGGGCTTCATGTCGGGGCTGGCGGGTATTCGGGCAATGTCAGGCAGCATGTTAATCAGGGACTCATAGTCTTCCTGTGCCAGGTGCTGTGCACTGAGTCTGTCGGCCAGGTGCTGCGTACCAAGGTCTTCCAGTAATACAAATCCCAGCGCACAATCCGCAGCAAGGATCTGGGGGACCCTGACCTGACCTGCACTGAATACTTTGTTCAGCTCAACAAAGGCACTGACGCTACCTGCCTCAGGGGCGACATCGAGCAAAATAAAGGTGTTTTCGCGGTGTGCAATGCGAAAGTAGCGACGAAAACTCGCGTCTCCGTCAAGGGCCGTGACCTGCTGTGGATCAGCATGAAAATGGTTGTGTAAAAAGGCCGCTCTGGCCTTTGCTCGGGACGCAACCTCAGGTGACAAGCTTGGGGTCATTTTTCTTACTATTTCCTATTCTTAACTACTGTAATTAACACGCTTTTCATTTATTATGTCTGGCTTGAAAATGAATTTCGGCAAACAAGGTTGATAAATGAGCAAAGCTTGGGGCCTTTTCGTGCTTCCCCTAATCAGTACAGCGACTTTTGCTAATTCGAACATTGATGGCCTTCAGTGTAAAGACTACTTTCAGCCTAAAAACTGGCAACCCATCGCTGACTTGCCCAAAGGCGCCATCGACATTCAGTCTGATAACGTAGAATTACAAGGCGTTGACAGCGCAGAATTCAGCGGAAATGTGGTGATCAGTTCCAGTGTGATGAGCTTGTCAGCCGAGGCTGCGCTGATTGACAAACAACAGGGGTTGCTCAATGCCACCGGTCCGCTGGTGTTTCAGGATGCCTATACTTTGGTCAACAGCACCGGCATGTTTGCCAATCTTAAAGATTACGAGTTCAGCCTGCTGGGTGCCGATTACTGGCTGACTCAGCAAAACGGCCATGGCAGCGCAGAAAAGTTACATGCGACCAGCAACCAGGTAGACCTGCTCAACTCCAGCTTTACCACCTGTCCGGGGGAAACCCCATTTTGGTCAATAGAGGCCAGCAATATCGTTATGAACCGGGATAGTGGCTGGGGAGAAACCCACAACACGGTCCTGAGAATACTCGATACGCCCGTTGTTTATGTGCCCTATTTTACATTCCCCATTGATGATCGCCGTAAATCGGGTGTACTGACGCCGACTATCAGCAGTTCCAGCCGCCGTGGTTTAGGGATTGCGGTGCCTTACTACTTAAACCTGGCTCCCAACTATGACGCGACCATCACACCACGCTATATGTCTAAAAAAGGCACTCAGCTGATTTCTGAGTTCCGTTATCTGACCCAACAACATCAAGGTCAGCTTGCCATTGAGTTTTTAGAACAAGACGACTCAGCCAAACAGCTGGATGAGCGCTACCTGGTCAACTGGACACAAAACAGCTATTTTGATGAAAACTGGCGTGCCAGCGTCGATGTCACCAATGTCAGTGACGACGCCTATATCTCAGATCTGGACTCCCAGTACGCCAATGAAACAGACACCCAGCTTTATCGTACCGGACAACTCAGTTACCTTGGCGACGACTGGGCTGTTGATTTGAAAGTACAGAACTTTGAAGTCCTGGGTAACCACACGGAATCCTATGCCGTTTTGCCTCAGCTGACCGTTAACCATGTTACCCATAATTACCAAGGCTTTAACTGGGGGCTGACAGGACAGATAAGTCGCTTTACCAATGATGAGCTAACGGTGACAGACGCAACCCGAGTGCACTTTGAGCCCAGTGTGTCTTATGATCACAATGCCCATGCCTGGTCTTTTGCTTCCAACCTGAGCCTGATGCATACCTATTATGAGCAGGACGGAGACGAGGCATTCGCGCAATCCCAGTATAAAAAATCTGTGTCGCGCACGCTCCCTAAATTACGTTTACACGGTCAGCTAAATCTCGAACGCCCGACCAATTTTATTTTAGAGCAAGGCACGCAAACATTGGAGCCACAGATCCAATACTTATACACCCCGAAAAAGGACCAATCTGGTATTGCCTTGTATGACACCATTAAAATGCAGGATGACTTTTTTGGCCTGTTTCGCGAGCAGCGTTTCTCGGGCGTCGACTTTATTGCACAGGCTAACCAATTCACTTTGGGTGCAACCACCCGTTTGTTCGACAACAGTAATATCGAGCGCTTTAACTTCAGCATGGGACAGATCCTATATTTAAGTGACTCCGCCAAGCCCACAGCGCAATCTCTGGAAAGTAACCCGCTCGACCAGACCACCCAAGAGTTTGGTAGTAAAAATTACAACGCCCTGTTTGCAGCCGAAAGTATGCTGCACTGGCATCGCCGCTGGTACTTCTCTGCCGGTTTGCAGTATGATGCCGATGAGAAAGAGCTGATCCAGTCCCATATGACGCTCGACTACCGGGGCAGCAATAAAAAACTCGTTCAATTGAACCATCACTACGCCAGTGATGTCTCAGGATACGAAATTGATCAAATCGGTCTGTTCAGTAGTTTACCCATAGATGAAAACTGGCAGCTGGTTGCCAGCTATCATCGCGACCTGACGGCAAGCCGCAGCGTTGAAGTGTTTGCCGGTTTGCAGTACGAATCGTGCTGTTGGGCAGTACGCATAACTGGTAAACGTCAAATACAAACGGATCTCAACCAAACGATCTCACGTGATGACGCCATTTTTGACACAAGCTTTGGTATCAATTTTGTGTTAAAAGGGTTAGGCAGCAAATCAAGATATGATGCTAGCCAGTTACTACGTTCGGGTATCTTTGGTTACCGCAGACCGTTCTTTTTAAATAATTAACAACAAAGACTCTTATGAATTTAAAAAAGCTGTTATTAGTTCCAATTTTAAGTATGACGCTGGCACACCCCGTTTGGGCTGAGCGTGTCCAGCTGGATAAAGTAGTCGCAACGGTTAACGACGGTGTGGTACTCAAAAGTGAAGTGGATAAGATCCTGAACCGCGTTAAAAAGCAAGCGGAGCAACAAAACACTGAGCTGCCGTCAGACAAAGTACTGCGTATTCAGGCCATCGAAAAGCTCGTTGATCAGGTGCTAATGGAGCAGCTGGCTGCACGGATGGGCATGGAAATTTCCGACGCGCAGCTTGATCAGACACTGGCCAACATGGCTAAAGATCAGGGCGGCACCATTGCTGACTTACGTCAGTCTATTGAAGCCTCAGGTGAGAGTTTCCAGGCTTATCGGGAAGAAATTCGTACTGAGATCATGATATCTCAGGTGCAACGCGGCGCTGTTGATCGCCGTATCTATATCAGCCCGCAGGAAATTGCTAACTTACAACAAATTTTAGAACAACAAACAGGCCAGTCAGAAGAATATGACATCGGCCACATCCTGGTCAAAGTAGAAAGTAAAGCGAACCCGGAAGATGTTCAGAATGCCCGTGAGCGTGCGGAAAAAGTCATTGAGTTCCTCAATGAAGGCAAAGAGTTTAAGCGTATCGCTATCGCCTCTTCCAGTGGTGCAAAAGCGCTGGACGGTGGTCAGCTTGGCTGGATGAGTATCAATGAAATGCCTACTTTGTTTGCTGAGGCCGTCAAAGGCAAAAAGAAGGACGATATTATAGGTCCATTGCGCTCAGGTGCCGGTTTCCACATTCTAAAAGTGCAGGATATTCGTGGTCGTCAGGTTGTCGAGCGAGTTGAAATGCGCTCTCGCCATATTCTGATCAAACCGTCTATCATCCTCAGTGAAGAGAAAGCGCGGGATATGTTAGCGGGCTTTGTAGAAGACCTGCGTGCCGGTAAAGCCGACTTTGCAGAATTGGCTAAAGAGCACTCGGAAGATCCCGGCTCGGCGCTTAAAGGCGGTGAGTACGACTGGACAGATCCAACCACCTATGTGCCTGCGTTTCGCGATACGTTAATGTCGCTCGAGCAAAATGAGATCAGTGAGCCGTTCAGAAGTACTTTTGGCTGGCACATCGTGCAGTTGCTCGATAAACGCGTTGCTGATAAAACAGAACAAGCAAAAGCAAACCGTGCCCACCAACTTCTGTTTCGCCGTAAATTTAAGGAAGAGAGCTTTAAGTGGATGCGTGAAATACGCGAGCAAGCACACGTAGAAGTAATCGACTAATAGAAGAACTAAGATGAGTTTAAGAATCGCAATCACCCCCGGAGAACCGGCAGGGATAGGGCCTGATTTGGTCATCAAGCTGGCGCAACACGACTGGCCAGCACAGTTGGTCGCCGTTGTTGATAAAGACATCATGCTACAGCGTGCCAGGGAGCTTGATACGAAAATTGAGCTCATCCCGTTCGACCCCTCAGCGCCTGCTGAGGCTGCGCCACCAGGCAGCATTTATTACCTCCAGGTAGACAGAGGCTGTGACGTTATCGCCGGAGAGCTGGACGAGCGCAATGGCCAGTATGTACTGGATACTTTACGTATTGCCTCAGAAAAGAATATGGACGGTACATTTGATGCGGTGGTGACCGGGCCTGTTCACAAAGGCATTATCAACCGCGCCGGTATTTCGTTCAGTGGTCATACGGAGTATTTTGCTCAACAGTCCAACACGCCCGATGTGGTGATGATGCTGGCCACCGAAGGGCTGCGCGTGGCGCTTGTCACCACGCATATTCCGCTGGCTTATGTGTCAAAAGCCATTACCCATGAGCGCCTGACTAAGGTTGCGCATATTCTTTACCAGGACTTGCAAACCAAGTTTGGTATTGAACAGCCCAATGTGCTGGTATGTGGCCTGAACCCCCATGCGGGCGAAGGTGGCCATCTGGGCAATGAAGAAATCGACACCATAGAGCCGGTGTTAGCCGAGCTCAATGCACAGGGTATGCATTTTGTCGGGCCACTGCCCGCAGATACCCTGTTTCAGGCAAAATATCTGGAAAATACCGATGCCGTATTGGCAATGTATCACGATCAGGGCTTACCTGTGTTAAAATACAAAGGATTTGGCAATTCGGTTAATATTACCCTCGGATTGCCCTTTATCCGCACTTCTGTTGACCATGGCACGGCACTTGATCTCGCCGCCAGTGGCAACGCCGAAGTCGGTAGTTTCGAATTAGCGATCCGCGAAGCAATTAAGCTCGCCACCGAGAAAACACAGAGTTCATGACAGATAAAGTACACTTGGGCCACCGAGCCCGTAAACGCTTCGGCCAAAACTTCCTTAACGACAGCAATATCATCGATAAGATTGTCACGGCCATCGATCCTAAGCCCACAGACAACCTGGTAGAGATTGGCCCAGGTTTAGGTGCCATCACAGAGCCCGTGGTAGAACTCAGTGACCGGCTAACTGTTGTAGAACTGGACCGTGACCTGGCCGAGCGCCTGATCCACCACCCCTTTTTAGGGCCTAAACTGACGGTGCATCAGGGCGATGCCATGAAGTTTGATTTTTCTTCGCTGCTTAAAGGCGACGCAAAGCTGAAGATTTTTGGTAACCTGCCTTATAACGTTTCTACCCCACTGCTGTTTCATTTGTTTGAATTTGCAGATCAGGTCGAGCACATGCATTTCATGCTGCAAAAAGAAGTGGTCAATCGCATGGTCGCAGGGCCAGGCACTAAGGCATATGGGCGGTTGAGTGTGATGACACAATACTACTGTCACGCCATTCCAGTGATCCAGGTACCACCAACGTGCTTTAAGCCAGCGCCAAAAGTTGATTCAGCGGTGGTCAGACTGATCCCCAAAGATGCACAACAACGTAGTGCAAAGAGCACCAAAGTACTCAATACCGTGTGTCTTGAAGCCTTCAATCAAAGACGTAAGACACTGCGCAACAGTTTGTCGAACCTGATGACAGCTGAGCAGTTGAGCGACCTCGGAATTGACCCGAGTTTACGTGCCGAGAATATTTCCCTTTCGCAATTTATTGAGATAGCAAACTGGATCTATGACAACAAAGAGTGAGATCGGCTCACCGATCAAAGTATCTGTAGAGACCTTCTATGTTGAAGGTCAATCTCAGCCAGACAAAGACAAATACGTCTTTGCCTACACCATTACCATTAAAAATCACAGCTTGTGCAATGCCAAACTGGAAAGCCGTTATTGGCTTATCACCGACGCCAACGGCAAAGAAACCGAGGTTGAAGGCGACGGCGTAGTGGGCGAACAACCGACTATTCGCCCGGGTGAAAGTTACCAGTACACCAGCGGTGCCGTATTAGATACGCCTGTCGGTACCATGGAAGGCTACTACGTAATGCGCAACGAGTTTGGCACTGAGTTTCGCGCCCCCATTCAGGTATTCAGACTGAGTCGTCCGGATATCCTGCACTAATGGCCAATTATGTGGTGGGCGATCTGCAAGGCTGCTTTGCCCCGTTAAAGCAGCTATTGCAGGAAGTTGCTTTTAACCCAGCCCGAGATCACCTTTATCTGGTTGGCGATATTGTTGCCCGGGGTCCCGATTCGCTCGGCTGCCTTGAGTTTGTGTTTCGCCATCAGGACTGCGTCACCATTACACTGGGTAATCACGATTTGCACCTGATCTGCAACGTGTTGCAAGGCAAAACTCCCAATCCCAAAGATAAACTCGACGCCCTGTATCAACACAGTAAACTGCCAGATTACCTGCGCTTTTTACGCGCTCAGCCACTGTGCGTATATCTTGAAAAATATCACACCTTTATTTCTCATGCTGGCATTCACCCGCACTGGCAGATTGACCAAGCGCTGACCTTGGGCCGCTGGGCCCAGCAAAAATATATGGGCGAAGAAGCCAAGCCGTTTTTGAGTGCCATGTATGGCAAAGAGCCCCGATTGCTGCTCGACGAAGATGAGCAAAGCCGCTTCAACACCATCGTCAATGTGTTTACCCGAATGCGCTTTCTGACGCCTCAATGGCATCTGGATTTTGACAATAAGGGCACGCTGGATGATGCAGGCGAATTGCGACCCTGGTTTACCCACCCGCGCTTTCAGGACGACCCAAACCGTTACCTTTTTGGGCACTGGGCTGCTTTGCAGGGCATCACCAATATACCCAATGTCACTGCTTTAGATACAGGTTGTGTATGGGGCGGACCCATGACCCTGCTTGATTTAGACTCAAACGAGCAAATTTCGAGCAATTAACTGTTTCTCGGCCGATTTTACTGAATTTTGAATTCACATCTGCTATAAAATACTTAACTATCGCGCAATAAATCCGATAAGCATTCATTCAGCTTTAATTTGATGGTACCCGTATGAATTTGACTGTAAGCCAACGTATCTGGGGTGGTTTTATTATAATCACTCTGCTCCTGTTGATGATCGGAGGAAACTCGCTGCTGAGGATCGCCAATATTGATAATTCCACAAGACTGGTTAATTCGCTCTCATTGCCCGCTCTGGACAGCAGTGCTGCCTTACAGATTGAATTTACTCAAATGAGTAAACTGGCTCAGGGCAGTTACTTTACCCAGTCACCTGATGAACTTAATTCACTCAAGGCTAAATTTAACGAACGCCAGCAAGCGTTTAATAAAACCTTTTCTGAGTTAGGTGCTGTGGTTGACCAGGACCCCGGGCTGGCACAAAGTAAACGCCAGGTCGAGGCCAGCTTTAAGCAATTTTCTACTTCAGTGCAGGACTTGCTCAGCAACAAAGCCCGCGAACTGATGCTGGTAAAAACCCTTAAACAGCAACTTGAAGATACCGAAATGGCGGCCGAAGATGCCACCACTGTGGTGCTCGATATTCTCGACTTAGATGGCTTGCAGGACACGGATGGCCGCGCTTATCAGGCCGCCACCAAGCTGGAAAACCTGTTCAGCTCTGCGGTGACCACCAGCACAGATATGATGACCATCAAAGAGCGTAATACGCTGGATATTGTCACAAAAGAACAGGCCTATGTGCTCGAAGAGCTGGAACGCAATATGGCGCTAATGACAACCACGGTCACGCAGCTCGACAGCACCCTGGCAGACGACTTGCAGCAATATTATGACGACCTGCTTACCCAATTAAAAGGCGCAGATGGTATTGCCGGCAATGTCGGTCAGCTGATCGCGGCAAGACAAAAAACCCGCACCGAGCTGGACGCTGCGGAGACCACCACCAATGCGGCACTCAAACAACTTGGCGAGCTGGTTGCGCAATCTAAGCAACTGGCGTTTGATATTCAGGACGAAGTACGAGCAGATGTAACCTCAGCTAATATGTGGACCTGGGTCGGCATGATCATGGCAGCCCTGTTAGCCATTGTGATTGCGTATTTGACCGTCAGCCGCATTACTAAACCTCTGGCTGAAGTAAACCGGGTACTAAATATCGTAGCGCGCGGCGACATGACGCAAACCCTGGATGACTCGGCAAAAGATGAATTTGGCGAACTGGCACGCAGCTGTAATAGCCTCATCGCCAGCCTGCGTGAACTCATTACAGGTATCGTGTCACGCTCCACTCAGCTGGCAGCAGCCTCTGAAGAGACTTCGGCCATCACTATAGAGTCGAGCCAGGCGATTAAGAGCCAGCAGTCTCAGGTTGAACAAGCAGCGACGGCTACCACAGAAATGAGCAGCACAGCGCATGGCGTTAGCAACAGTGCGCACCAGGCATTGCAAGAGATCAAAAACGCCGATAAAGAAGCCGAGCGAGTCAAAGGCATTTCTCAGGACAACAAGCACACCATTGAGCAACTGGCTCACGAGGTGGAGGCTGTGTCTCAGGTGATCAACAAACTGCATCAGGACAGCTCAGCCATTGGCGGGATCCTGGATGTTATTCGCGGCATTGCAGAGCAAACTAACCTGCTGGCACTGAACGCAGCCATTGAGGCGGCCCGTGCTGGTGAGCAAGGCCGTGGCTTTGCGGTGGTTGCTGATGAAGTTCGCTCGCTTGCCAGCAAGACGCAAGAGTCAACTCAGGAGATCCAGGCCATGATCGAGTCGCTGCAAAGCGGCGCCGAAGAAGCCGTCAGCGCGATGTCGAAAGGCCAGCAGCAGGCTGAATCATGTGTTCACCAAAGTGATGTTGCGAATGAAGCGCTCAACTCAATCACAGATGCGGTGTCGCGTGCACACGACGTCAGTGAGGAAATTGCCAATGCCGCCAACGAGCAGCAGCAGGTTTCTCAGGAGATCAGTGAACGCCTGGAGTCCATCGTGACCATCGCCGAACAAACGGCTGAGGGCGCAAACCAGACGTCTATCTCAAGCTCTGAAGTGGCCAAGCTGGCCGAAGAGCTAAGGCAGTCGGTTGATCAGTTCCGAGTCTGATCTCAGTCGATACTGAATGTAAAAGGGCCGCTCAATAAGCGGCCCTTTTCATTACGCTGTATCTGGTCAGAAAGACTCATGCACCACCACCAGGGCACTCAGTTTGCTCGCGCCAAAGGTGGCCATTTTTTCAAAGTCCTCGCGGGCAATCGGCACCTGCTGGCAATCGATTGCTTCCTGATCCTCTTCCACATCCGGATCATTGACATATAAGCACAGAGCATCAATGCCGGTGATTAACACCCAGTGTGGTGCCTTTTTGCCGTTTAACCGGTATGTACTGATCAAGGCCAACACCGAACTGCCCTCAGACAACCACTGCTCTACCTGTTCAAGTTTAAGGCTGGTGCACTGAATTGGGATATCCCGATATTCGCACTCTTGCTTAAACTGCTCGTGTACCAGCGTCATCACCTGTTTTTTCTGCTCGTTGCGCACCCCATCAATAAACAAAGGCTGGGCCGTGTTGACCACCACTTCTGTGGCAAAGCCGCGCCTTTCTGCGGCCAGTGCCAGGCCAAAGGGGTGACACCCCCCATGCCCCGAGGTCATAAAAATGGTCGTAGCTTCACGCCAGATCTCCAGCTCCAGGCTTTGATCGCCCATGCAACCCGGATCTATGCTGGCCATCGCCATCATCAAAGACGCCGGCCCGCAGGTGAACTCTGTCGTCTGTTGATACCAGGGCGCAACCTGCAAAGTCACCTGTTCAGTGCGCTTGCGAATGCACTTTTGCATTCTCAGTGCATCATCGTGATCTTCGTAGTAGTTATGATATTCGCCAAACACCCTGTAACCCAGTTTCTTGTACAGGGCGATCGCTGCCGTGTTGCGCCTGGCCACTTCCAGCCGCATATACAGCCAACCCAATTGGGCCGCCTGGGACTCAAGTTCAGCCATTAGCTGCCTGGCAATGCCCTTGCCCTGGTGCTCCTGCGATACCGCCAGTGAGTACAAACGTGCCAGTCGTGTTCCCTGATGCAACCACAGCAGCCCATAGCCCACCAGCTCACCTGCCAGCCGGGCCGTCAGCAACAGACTGTGCTCAAACCCGATATGATGCTTAAACTGGCGGCGACTAAGCCTGTCGCTGTTAAAGCAGCGTGCTTCCAGCTCAACCAGTTCGGCTAAATCCGCTGGCTGGGCTTTTTCAACCACCATACAGGCCTGCAACATTACTTTTTACCTCTCGCTTCAAGACGGCGCAAAAATTCAGACATGATCTGCATATACAACTCATCGCCCAGGTACTTGTCTTCGACACCCTGATCAATGCTGGGGTTATCGTTCACTTCCAGCACATAGGCCTTGCCTTCATGCTCTTTAATGTCGATGCCATACAAGCCATTACCTACCACGGCCGCCGCTTTCAGTGCGGCGCCCAGCACAGCCTTAGGGACTTCAAAGGTCGGTAACGTATCAAACCCACCCGAAAAGTTACGTTTTGAGCTGTGGTTATAGATCTGCCAGTGATTACGTGCCATATGATAGCGGCACGCGTAAATGGCGCGTCCGTTCAGTACCCCAATGCGCCAGTCATAATCGGTGTACAAATACGCCTGGGCCAGCACAATGGCCGACTCGCCCAATAAGAGATTCAACCGAAATTGCAGCTCTTCTTTGGTTTTTACCTTGTACACGCCCTTAGAAAACGCACTTTCCGGCATTTTTAACACCATAGGCAGTGATAACTGTTCAACCAACTCGTCTATTACCGCTTCCGAGCACTGGCTGACAAAGCGGGTTTCCAGTGAAGGCACTTTTTTATAGTTAAACGCATCGTGCAAAAATACTTTATTGCAGCAGCGTAAAATAGAGCTGGGGTCGTCAATCACCACTAAGTCTTTTTGCTCTGCTTCCTGGGCTAGGCGATAAGTATGATGGTCAATGGCTGTGGTCTCACGGATAAACAAGCCGTCAAACTGGCTTAAGTTATACAGCTCAGCCGCCTCAACCAGATGGACTTTAATACCCAGCTTGGCCCCGGCTTTCACAAACCGACTCACAGCGTTTTTGTTACTCGGCGGCAACTGTTCCTGATGATCAACCAGCATAGCCAGATCCCAGCGATGCTTTTTGCTGCTTTTGCGCTTTTTCCACTGCATTGCATGGACCCGGCTGAGCACCTGCGTACAAAATGCCAGTTCGTCCTGTTCAATTGCTGAGAAATCGCTGCGCAATACCTGCACCTGTAACCCGTTGCCCTGAGGCTGAACATGCACAGTGAGTAACGGCGCCTGAAACTGCGCAAACAAGTGCGCAGCCAGCTTGGTATATTCCGTCTGTTGTGTTTCACCCATGCAGATCAGCAATGACAAGGACTCTGACACCGCAATACCCTGCTGCGTGCACCAGGCCTGAGACAAATACACAGTGCAGCCCTCATCACCCAGCTCATTGATCACTTTAACACTCGGCAGCGCCTGATGATTACGCGCCTCTGCCAGCAAGGAGCAATAGTAGCCCTGGCTGAGGTATCGACGGCAGTCACACAGGTTAATGACTCTGAGCTTAGATTCACCGAGTTTGGGATACTCTTGCAGGTAGGTTTCGAAAGTCACCACATTGTCATTCAGTGGCAAGATATCTGCATTTTGATCAACAACAAATAGCGTAGACAACATTTTAGTCCTTAGTATGACCCGGCCTGTTATGCTTTTAAGCTTAGTACGCCAGGCCACTTCTTATCATGGTTTTGCAACCGGTATGACGCTATTTGTATGTAAAAAGCTAACTCATAGCAAACGATCAATTTTGATGCTTAAGATGAACAATTCTTTTCTCATAGAGAAGGCGCTCCTGCCAGTGTGCTCAACGCTGCCTATAAAGTTGTATTTTAAGGGACAATCCTGCACACTAACGCCGCTTTTAATGGAGTAAAAAAGAATGAAAAAAACAACACCGTTGGCGCTCATTACCACCCTATTGCTGAGTGCCTGTTCCACCCCTCCAGCGGTGCACTCCCACCTGGCGCGCTTTGATGCGCCGGAAGTCGCGGATACACCGCTGGTCATCAACTACAAGCTGGGCACCAACAAAACCAACGTCATTCCCAAGGATACCAGTGCACCAATCCACGACGAAGAAGACTTGTACCTGGGGGCAGATATTTCACTAAGCCATGGATTTGAATTCAATTTCGAGGTCAGCCCGCAAGCGCCCACCCTTGGCTATGGCCTTAAGTATCAGCTGTCAGGAGACTCGCGCGAAAATGCAAGGCCAGGTAACGTCTCCCATGCTATCACGGTGGCATATCATGCATCAGCGAATGGCGAAGGCAACGACGGTCGGGGCAACCAGTACGCACAGAGCCTGGCCCTGTACGATATTGCCTGGATCAGCGGATACCGACTAACACCACAGTGGCTGGTATATGGCAGCCTGTTTTACCAACATGGTAACCTGGATATTAGCTATAACCCGGAACACCATCACAGTCGCTGCCAGCCAACCTGCCTCACCGGTACCTTATATGAACAAACCAGCAGCAATTACGGACTAAGCCTGAGTACAGAATATCAGCCATTTCAATACGTTTTTGTCACCCTAGAAGGCACCTACCTGCATGCAGACTGGTATAACCGGGATAAAAGCGAGCTGGCACTTAACGCCGCCCTTACCGTACAGTTTACGCCGGAAGAAGTATTAAGAGGCATTTTTTAAGGACACAAAAAAGCCGTTCAGGCTTCCCTGAACGGCTTTTTCAATGCATGCGTTCGAGTACCGAGGACCCCATAAGAGTGACTTGCCAAATTTCGTAATACAGAGAGTACGTTAGCGAAAATTCGCCACCCCGCAGACTTAATCGGCTGAACATAGCCGGAACGTTCATATAGGTCTTAGAACTTTTATGACTTAGTATGCTGTAACTCGATCCGCCTCATGACAAAATAAACAGAAATAAACCCCGCTATTTGAAAGGGGAGCTGATATCTTTGGTCACTATAAGCACCGTCAATAAAGTCAAATAACATAACTTGGCCACTAAAAGAGTCAAATAAGAAAACCATCATAAGCATCAAAAAGGTAGATGTGATAATGCGGTTTACCTTGAGCCTAAATAGCCAAAAAGCTAACCCATACTTAAAGATATAAGTGCCAAAAACGAGTAGATTAAAAGCAAACCAAAAAACAGCAGCCCCTAGCACATGAAAAATACCATTAAAAAAATCAGTTATCGGCCACCTAGCTAAAGCAAGAAAAAAGAAGCTCATGAAATCTATTAATGCCAGATACATAATATTTTCCAAGTGCTTCATTATCTATACTCTTAATTTACCCTAGTCGTATTTACCATTCCCACCAGAGTGTGGCTCAACCTAATTACGAACTTCACCACGAACTCCAAGAAACTGATTTTTTATAAATAGAATCATTTATAATAGCATCTGTGACTTCGATGGGTGCGAGCAAAGATAACTTATACCCTGATTTAAATTGATAAGTTACCCTTTCTAAACCTTCGGTCTTATTAACACCTGGTTTTTTTAAATACACTCATCCATATTTTTTGTAACGAGCTTTTGCTCTTTAACAACAAGTGTCATATTGAGCTCGTTCCCGATAGTCCTTCATAACCAGGGTTTCGTTTCCAGCTAACAAAAATTCATTCGCCCGGTTTGGGTAGGTGCCCCCAAAAGACCCAGCCATTTCAGTACGTCTTTGCCACCCACGAAGGCACCTACCTCCATGGGGGCTAGCACAATCAGGATAAAAGTGAGGTGACCCTAATTTTTCTAACCAAAAGTACTATCATGCTAAGCGGATTTACCCTGGATTCTTGCCAGCTTGCCCAATCGAACAGTTACGATTTTACTTTATTGTGATGCTTGAAATAGCACATTTATTTCGGCCTGTACCATTTTTATTTACATGGTACACAACCTCGAATACTTCACTGTTAGTGGCCTTCGCTGTGAGCAAAAGCGACAGCATTCGATCCCCTTCATGGTGCTTTGGCTCACCGCCCATGGCCTCTGCCCAAGTCGGTTGTAAATACCCACCTTTGTCTTCAGCACAACCGGTTAAAGTTGCTTTTTTAAAGGTCACATAAGTCGCACCAGTTCCGGTACTAATTTGTTCAACAAGTTGATATCTTGAGACTCTAGGTGCTTCAAAAGAGACGCTTCCCAGCGCGAAACATGAGAAAAAGAGCGTACAAGTTGATAGTTGTTTTATGATCTTCACTAAATTATCCTTATAAAAATATAAAAACCTAATGGTGAGTCAGAGCCTAAATAACTCTGTTGCAGTATTTAATTGCTTAAAATACCACCAGCAGCTCTAGTCCAAAACGCGCCGCAGCCGTGATGCCATATATATAGCAAGCTACCACTGCTTTTGGTGCATGTGACTAAAGGTGAGTCTGGTTAGTAATTTTAATTGTACCTATATTAACACAATGTTTCTATATAGATGCTTCTGTATTGTATTCTGGGTAACTCCCGGTTGGAGTGGCTGGGTAAACAGTCACCGTACTTTTTAAACCGCTTTTATCCAGGACACAAAAAAGCCGTTCAGGCTTCCCTGAACGGCTTTTTCAATACTCGTGTTCTAGCTTAGTTGAACAGAGCGCTCGCCTTGGCGACCACATTCTCAACCGTAAAGCCGAAGTGCTTGAACAGCTCAGCAGCAGGCGCTGACTCACCAAAGGTGCTCATGCCAACAACCGCGCCATTCAGGCCAACGTACTTGTACCAGTAGTCTTCGATACCTGCTTCAATTGCAACACGACGTGTTACCGCAGCTGGTAATACTGACTCTTTGTACTCAGCAGATTGTGCATCGAAGACATCGGTAGATGGCATAGACACAACACGCACGCGCTTGCCGCTGTCACGCAGCTGCGCCGCAGCTTCCACTGCCAGTTGCACTTCTGAACCGGTTGCAATCAGGATAAGCTCCGGCTCACCGTCACAGCTCAGTACGTAACCACCTTGCTTAATGGCTGCTAGCTGCTCGTCGCTGCGCGCCTGTTGCTCAAGTCCCTGACGGGTAAATACCAGTGACGTAGGGCCGTCTTTACGCTCAATAGCCTGCTGCCACGCAACCGCTGATTCAACCTGGTCGCACGGGCGCCAGTTAACCAGATTTGGGGTCATACGCATACTTGCCAGCTGCTCTACCGGCTGGTGCGTTGGGCCATCTTCACCCAGACCAATTGAATCGTGGGTGTAAACAAAGATGCTAGGCTGCTTCATCAGTGCTGCCATACGTACTGCGTTACGAGCGTATTCCATAAACATCAGGAAGGTTGCGCCGTAAGGAATAAAGCCTTTATGCAAAGCAATACCATTCATAATGGCCGACATACCAAACTCACGTACACCGTAGAAGATGTAGTTGCCTGAGGCATCATCTGCTGTCAGGCCTTTAGAACCATCCCACAGTGTCAGGTTAGAACCCGCCAAGTCCGCAGAGCCACCCATGAATTCTGGTAACAGAGGACCGAATGCATTCAGTGCATTTTGTGACGCTTTACGGGTTGCCGGGTTAGCCGGGTTGGCCTGTAGCTGGGCAATGTACTCAGCGCTTTTTTGCGCCCAGTCAGCAGGCAGCTCGCCTTTAGTACGACGCTCAAATTCTGCTGCCAGCTCAGGGTAATGCATCTGGTACTCAGTAAATTTAACCAGCCATTCGCTCTGAATTTGCTGACCATGTGCAGAGGCATCCCATTTTGCGTAAACAGACTCAGGGATTTCAAACGCGCCATGCTCCCAGCCCAGGAATTCGCGTGCTGCTTTGATCTCATCATCACCCAGTGGTGCACCGTGACAATCGTGGCTGCCCGACTTATTTGGTGAGCCGTAACCAATTACCGTTTTACAACAAATAAGCGTTGGCTTGTCTGATTCTGCGCGAGCCGCTTCGATAGCCGCTTTGATAGCCTCGCTGTCATGGCCATCCACATCTGCAATCACGTGCCAGCCATAGGCTTCAAAACGCTTAGGTGTGTCGTCACTGAACCAGCCTTCAACTTCACCGTCGATAGAAATGCCGTTGTCATCCCAAAACGCGATCAGCTTGCCCAGGCCCAGTGTGCCAGCCAGTGAACAGGCTTCGTGAGAAATACCTTCCATCAAACAGCCATCGCCCAGGAACGCATAGGTGTAGTGGTTAACAATGTCGTACTCGTCACGGTTAAACTGTGCTGCCAGTGCTTTTTCGGCAATCGCCATGCCTACGGCATTGGTGATCCCCTGCCCCAGTGGACCTGTGGTTGTTTCGATACCCGGTGCATAGCCATATTCTGGGTGACCAGGTGTTTTAGAGTGCATTTGGCGGAAGTTTTTCAGTTCATCAATAGACAGATCATAGCCAGACAAATGCAACAGAGAATAAATGAGCATGGAACCATGACCATTAGATAGTACAAAGCGGTCACGATCGGCCCAATCTGGATTATTTGGGTTATGCTTTAAATAATCGCGCCACAATACCTCTGCGATATCGGCCATACCCATAGGGGCACCCGGGTGACCGGATTTGGCCTTTTGAACTGCGTCCATGGACAGAACGCGTATGGCATTTGCAAGTTCTTTGCGAGATGGCATGAAGTCTCCTACTTTTTTTGTCATTTGAGTGGCAAATCTGTACCTAATATACCCGTGTGGCGACGCGGTCACGTTTGCCTTAGTTGGTGGCAATTCAATGCATGACACGCCGAAATGCAGGTAACTCGATTAGAAAATTGGTCCCCATTCTTACCTATTAGGGTAACCACTGCAATTAAAAATCAATGAAATCTTGGTGTCGTTGGGGACTTTTTTACTGCGTTTTTCGCAAAGGTTGAAATTTGGACGTCTAGGCGTAAAAAAGCTATGCAGCCGGGTGTGTTTTCGATACTATACCGTTCTGTTTTTTTCGCGCTATTCCTGTAGTTTGTGAAGCGCAATATTTGTGAGCATAAATACAATGGCAAAACATTTATTTACTTCTGAATCTGTTTCTGAGGGTCATCCGGATAAAATCGCCGATCAGATCTCTGATGCGGTACTAGATGCTATCCTTGAGCAAGATCCAAAAGCACGTGTTGCGTGTGAAACTTACGTAAAAACCGGTATGGTCATGGTCGGCGGTGAAATCACCACCAGCGCATGGGTTGATATCGAAGAATTAACGCGTAAAACCGTACGTGAAATCGGCTACACCCATTCAGACATGGGCTTTGACGCTGACTCGTGTGCAATCCTGAACACCATAGGTAAGCAGTCTCCTGATATCAATCAGGGTGTTGACCGTACTCGTCCTGAAGAACAAGGTGCGGGTGACCAGGGTCTGATGTTTGGTTACGCCTGTAACGAAACTGACGTGTTAATGCCTGCACCAATTACTTATTCACACCGTCTGGTTCAACGTCAGGCACAAGTACGTAAAGACGGTACTTTGCCTTGGTTACGTCCGGATGCAAAATCTCAGGTAACTTTTGCATATGAGAATGGCAAAGCGGTTGGTATCGATGCCGTTGTTCTGTCAACTCAGCACTGTGACTCTGTTTCTCAGGATGACCTGGTTGAAGCTGTGATGGAAACCATCATCAAGCCGGTACTACCTGCTGAGCTTATTACTGAAGCCACTAAATTCTTCATCAACCCAACTGGTCGTTTCGTTATCGGTGGTC
This sequence comes from Pseudoalteromonas rubra, assembly GCF_000967655.1. Taxonomy (GTDB): domain Bacteria; phylum Pseudomonadota; class Gammaproteobacteria; order Enterobacterales; family Alteromonadaceae; genus Pseudoalteromonas; species Pseudoalteromonas rubra_A. Next base: position 1,573 of record NZ_JXYA01000032.1, on the reverse strand, counting down.
CAATGGGTGACTGTGGTCTGACAGGTCGTAAAATCATCGTAGATACCTACGGTGGTATGGCACGTCACGGTGGTGGTGCATTCTCTGGTAAAGATCCATCAAAAGTTGACCGTTCAGCGGCTTATGCTGCGCGTTATGTTGCTAAGAACATCGTCGCTGCAGGTCTGGCTGACAAATGTGAGATCCAGGTATCTTACGCGATTGGTGTTGCTGAACCGACGTCTATCAGTGTTGAAACCTTCGGCACCGGTAAACTGGAAGAAGCGCGTCTGATTGACTTGATCCGTGAGCACTTCGACCTGCGTCCTTACGGCCTGATCACTATGCTTGATCTTGAACGTCCTATCTATCAGCCTACTGCGGCATACGGTCACTTTGGTCGTAACGATTTCCCGTGGGAAGCAACGGACAAAGCAGAAGCGCTTAAAGCTGCTGCTGGCCTGTAATTGTATAGGTAGATTTACAGAAAAGGCGCCTTACGGCGCCTTTTTTTGTTAAAACCAGAATAATTAGTTACCGGAAATCAGAAACTCTTCAATATCCTCTTTGATATCCACATATTCGTCATCGTGAATATTCAAAACAATCATTATTTTATCCTTAAAAGCATGCCAGTCTGCACAATTTCGAAAGTACTTGCCCTCAAAAGCCAGATTTTCGGCCAACTTGAGAATAGCAAACGCCTGTTGCTCACTCTCGTCATGCGCTTCGTCCAGATACAGCGGGTCGTGGTGACGCAGTATGATCTGACACATGGGCTTGGGAATATTCCAGGAGCTGGCCAGATAGTACCCGACCACCGCGTGGTTAGTCGGATATAGCTGCTCCTCGTAACATGCCAGTGTGTATTCAGGACGTTGAATGGCGCGGGTCATCACTTCTTTGTAGTTGTCGTAGCGCATCGCCATGGCGGGTATACCCGCATCATGAAACAAACCGAGCAGCTGCAAGTTTTCAACCGGCACATTGGCGCGCACTCGCTTTCCGATCAGCATAGCTATTTGAGAGATATCAATGGCATTGTCCCAAAACCGCTCCAACGAAATACAGCACAAGCTTTGATCAAATGCTTCCTTAAGCAAATAGCCTGTCACTATCTGAGTGATACTATTGAGCCCCAGAAACATCACCGCCTGTTTAATGTCCGACACGGTTCTGGACATCCCATAGGCCGGTGAGTTAATGACTTTTAAGACGGCGGCAGACGTGGCGACGTCCTGCGAAATAATATTGGCAACGCGATTAAGCTCGGGCTCATCACTGTTGAGTTCGTTCTGTATGTGTTCCAGAATTTCAGGCTTGGCGGGCAGGTTAAACCCGGAGCGCAGCTCCGCTAATGTTTTTTCATCGATATTGAGCATAACAGCAAACACGTCAGGCTAGTTTGGTTTTAGTGTAGACGATATATACCAATTTCACTTAATACCTGTTCAATTTGACGGAGCAAATATGGCGCTAACGGCGTTAAAAATTTCTCATTTAGACCCTATACCTTAGACAGTGGCCCGCAAATTTTGCTTGGTTATCGACCCTATTTTCTCGCCTCAAGATAGAACACTTAATTAAGCAAATT